>NZ_SJXJ01000049.1 GCF_004337695.1 Tenacibaculum sp. M341 | reverse complement strand
TCTACAGCAAAAAGTACAATAAGCTAAATAAGGGCGTATGGCGGATGCCTAGGCTTTCAGAGGCGATGAAGGACGTGATAAGCTGCGAAAAGTTACGGGGAGATGCACATAATTTATGATCCGTAAATATCCGAATGGGGCAACCCACTATGTTGAAGGCATAGTACCGAGAGGGGCAAACGTGGTGAACTGAAACATCTAAGTAACCATAGGAAGAGAAAACAATAGTGATTCCGTTAGTAGTGGCGAGCGAACGCGGATTAGCCCAAACCAATGTTGTTACGGCAATATTGGGGTTGTAGGGCTGCGACATTAGAATCTTAGAGAACTAGAAGTGTTTGGAAAGACACACCGTAGAGAGTGATAGTCTCGTATAGGTAATCGAAGAGGATATAGCAGTACCCTGAGTAGTGCGGGACACGTGTAATCCTGTATGAATCCACCGGGACCATCCGGTAAGGCTAAATACTCCTGAAAGACCGATAGTGAACTAGTACCGTGAGGGAAAGGTGAAAAGAACCCTAAGTAAGGGAGTGAAATAGAACCTGAAACCGTACGCCTACAAGCGGTCGGAGCACATTTACTGTGTGACGGCGTGCCTTTTGCATAATGAGCCTACGAGTTACTGTTTCTAGCAAGGTTAAACATTTAAGGTGTGGAGCCGTAGCGAAAGCGAGTCTGAATAGGGCGTATAGTTAGTAGTAGTAGACGCGAAACCGAGTGATCTATCCATGGGCAGGTTGAAGCTGTGGTAACACATAGTGGAGGACCGAACCAGTTGACGTTGAAAAGTCTTTGGATGACCTGTGGATAGGGGTGAAAGGCCAATCAAACTCGGAAATAGCTCGTACTCCCCGAAATGCATTTAGGTGCAGCGTTGAGTAAAAGTTTTATAGAGGTAGAGCTACTGATTGGATGCGGGGGCTTCACCGCCTACCAATTCCTGACAAACTCCGAATGCTATAAAATGTTTCTCAGCAGTGAGGGCATGGGTGCTAAGGTCCATGTCCGAGAGGGAAAGAACCCAGACCATCAGCTAAGGTCCCCAAATATATACTAAGTTGAAAAAACGAGGTGAAACTGCTTAGACAGCTAGGATGTTGGCTTGGAAGCAGCCATTCATTTAAAGAGTGCGTAACAGCTCACTAGTCGAGCGGTTTTGCATGGATAATAATCGGGCATAAGTATATTACCGAAGCTATGGACTTTTAAAGTGGTAGGGGAGCATTCTATGTGTGTTGAAGTAGTGCTGTGAGGCATTGTGGAACGCATAGAAAAGAAAATGTAGGCATAAGTAACGATAAAGGGGGCGAGAAACCCCCTCACCGAAAGACTAAGGTTTCCTCAGCGATGCTAATCAGCTGAGGGTTAGTCGGGACCTAAGGCGAACCCGAAAGGGGTAGTCGATGGACAACAGGTTAATATTCCTGTACCTGCTCTCATTAAAAGTGACGGATCTCCCAGATACTTGCGTACTGACGGAAATGTACGCTGAGCCTAATCTTCGGATGAAGCGAAAGTAAGTAAGAGGTTCCAAGAAAAGCGAGAGAAGCAGCCCGTACCGTAAACCGACACAGGTAGTTGGGATGAGAATTCTAAGGTGCTCGAGAGATTCATGGCTAAGGAACTAGGCAAAATGGACCTGTAACTTCGGGAGAAAGGTCGCCCATTTTCGGATGGGCCGCAGTGAAAAGATCCAGGCGACTGTTTATCAAAAACACAGGGCTTTGCTAAATTGAAAGATGA
>NZ_SJXJ01000048.1 GCF_004337695.1 Tenacibaculum sp. M341 | reverse complement strand
GAAAACTATCTAAAACTACATAGACTCCAGGAACCATATACTCTGGTAAAATCTCCTGTAAATAACTTTCCAGCTCAGACGATTCTATACCTGTTGTACTTGTATAGTAACAAACTAAATACTGGTCACTACCTATGCCATTTACAACAACCACACTCTGACCTACTTCTGCATGACTCTCTACCTGATTAATGATTTCACCTAACTCTATACGATGTCCACGAATCTTAACCTGTGAATCTTTTCTTCCAATAAACTCTATTGTCCCTTCTGGTAACCATCTTCCTAAATCACCAGTACGATACATCATCTCTCCCTTTATAAAAGGGTTTTCAACAAAATATTCCCTAGTTAAGCCTTCATTATTTAAATACCCTCTTGAAACTCCTGCGCCTCCAATATATAGTTCTCCTACTGATCCCTTTGGTAATACAGTACCATAAGCATCTAAAATATATACTTGAGTGTTAGCTATAGGACGACCTATAGGAATGACTCCTCTTTCTATATCTGTAACTGTTACCTCATGCTCTAAAGCTGAAATTGTAGTTTCGGTTGGACCGTATTTGTTATAAAAACGATAAGAAGAAATATATTTACTTGCTAAGGAACTACTACAACGCTCTCCTGCTGAAACAATATTGCGTAAAGATAAGTTCTCAGGAAGTGACAACATACTTAAAAAAGAAGGAGTACTATGTAAATGTGTTATTGATTTTTCTGCTAAATACGTAACAAACAATTTACTGTCTAACAAAGTTTCCTTTGCTACCAAAACTAACCTTGCTCCACTTGTTAACGATAACCATAACTGTTCTACCGAAGCATCAAAATATATCGGAGAAAATTGTAAAATAGCATCCTTGCTTGTTATTTCAAAATAAGTCTTTTGTCCTTGGATATAATTAAACAACGAATCATGTCCGATTAAAACACCTTTAGGATATCCTGTAGATCCTGAGGTATAAATAGTATAAGCTATCTCTGTTTTTATAATAGCAGGAGTAACCGACTTATAATCTTCGAAAATTCTGCTATCTCGAAGATCTGTAATCTTATAATCTTTATAAAAATTTGAAGCTATAGAACAATTAATTAAAATATGTTTTGATCCACTATCTGACAACATATGTATTGTTCGCAAAACTGGCTGCTCTGGATTCATAGGCATATAACTACCTCCTGATTTCAGAATCCCTAAAATACCGATAATCATCTCAATCGATCGCTCCATATACAAACCTACCATCATCCCTTTTTCAACTCCCTCAGCTTGTAGATAAGCTGCTAAACAATCAGAAGCTATACCTAACTCTTTATAAGACAATCGCTCTTCTCCCAACTCTAAAGCTATTTCATTTCCCCTTTGTTTTACCTGGTCTTTAAATAAATCTAAAACTGTAACATTTGTAGGGATAACATCTGAAATAACTCCTGTTGATAAACTTAATAAAGCTTCCTTCTCTTCTTTATCTAAAATCGTTATCTCTGAAATAAGCTGATCTGGATTAGACAAAACACTACTAACAATAGTCTTTAAATACCCCATGAATAAAGACATAGTAATCTCTTTAAACAATCGTTTGTTATAGTTGAAACTTATGTGCAACTGCTCCTTTCCTTCAACCACAACCATACTGATATCAAACTTGGAAACAACACGAGCATCCAACCCTTCATAAGCACTTATCAAACCAGCTAATGAATTTTCTGATACTTCCTCTTCCTTAAAGTAAGAAAACATCACATCAAATAATGGGTTACGACTTGTATCTCGGGTAATTGATAAACTGTCTATTAAATCTTCATATTGATAACTCTCATGTACAAAACTCGTTAAGACCATTTCCTTTACTTCTGAAAGGTATTCTGCATACGTTTTATCTCCTTCTGGATAACTACGAAGCGCCAAGGTATTTACAAACA
>NZ_SJXJ01000047.1 GCF_004337695.1 Tenacibaculum sp. M341 | reverse complement strand
GAAAACTATCTAAAACTACATAGACTCCAGGAACCATATACTCTGGTAAAATCTCCTGTAAATAACTTTCCAGCTCAGACGATTCTATACCTGTTGTACTTGTATAGTAACAAACTAAATATTTATCATTACCACTTCCCTGTACACGAACTACACTCTGACCTACTTCTGCATGACTCTCTACTTGATTAATGATTTCACCTAACTCTATACGATAACCTCGAATCTTAACCTGTGAATCTTTTCTTCCGATAAACTCAATTGTTCCATCTGACAGCCACCTCCCTAGATCCCCAGAAGCATACATTTTCTCTCCTTTTCGGTATGGGTTATCTACAAAAGATTTTTTTGTTAACTTTGGTCTGTTCAAATAACCTCTAGACACTCCTGATCCTCCAATATAAAGCTCGCCTGTAACTCCTTCAGGAACTACATTTCCATAAGCGTCTACAATATAAATACAACTGTTACATAATGGACGACCAATTGGAATGTTCTTTGTTAAATCAGATTCGTCATTTATTACAAAGTGACTACAATAAATAGTGGTTTCTGTTGGACCATAAAGATTGATCAGCTTCGTTGTTAAGTTTAACTTGCTGTATCGCTTTACCATAGTTATTGGTAAGGCTTCCCCTGCTAAAAAGATATATTTTAAACTTAAATCATTTGTCTTTTCTAAAGCGTCCAACAATACTCCAAATACAGAAGGTACAAGTGTTAAATGTGTTACTCGATTATCTTTTATACTTGATAGCATTTTCAATGGTGATAATTGAATTTTATCAGATGCTATATATAAACTTGCTCCGCTAAATAACCATCCAAACAACTCAAGCACCGACACATCAAATGTAAATGCCGTTTTAAACATCAATCTATCTTCTTTTTCTAAAGGATATGTATCATGCATTGCATATAAAAATGATGATAATGCTCCATGATGAATTTTTACTCCTTTTGGTTTTCCCGTTGATCCCGAAGTATAGATGATATAAGCTAAATCTTTTTCTTCAATAGACTCATTAACTTCCTGTTTTGAATACTCCTTGTATTTGTTTACAGACAGTATCTCTACCTCTTCAAATTCCATATCTGATACATCAGAAATTAAAACACTGGCAGTAACATCTTTTAAAATATATAGGATTCTTTCTACAGGGAAATTAGGATCAATTGGTACATAGACACCTCCCATTTTTAAAACCCCAAATATTCCTATAATCATTTCTACTCCTCTTGACATCGCAATTGGAACATAGTCTCCCTTTTTCACTCCTGAATCAATCAGATACTGTGCCATTTGGTTTGATAATTCATCTAATTCTTTATAAGATAAATTATTTATATCACTAACAATAGCAGTATCTTGAGCATAAGATTTTACTTTACCTTTAAATATTTCTGTTACAATATTTGAAGTCGTATTTTCAATATAATCTTTCTGATATTTAGAAACTTGTAAATATTGCTCTTCTTTAGTCAACAAACCAAGATCTCCGATTACCAAATTTGGATCTAACAGTACGGTATCTACTAATTGCTCAAAATAAGTTAAGAAGCGCTTTATACTTGATTCGACAAATAAACTTGTACTATAGGTCAGCGTTATAGCTATCTGTTCTGGTTGTTCTACGACAACCATAGTCATATCAAATTTTGAACTAGACCTAGGTTCTTCATCTTCATAAGCACTTATCAAGCCTGATAATGAATTCCTTTCTGCTACTTCCTCTTCTTTAAAGTATGAAAACATAACATCAAATAACGGGTTACGACTGGTACCTCTATCTAAAGAAAGACTATCTATTAAATCCTCATATTGATAACTCTCATGTACAAAACTCGTTAAGACCATTTCCTTTACTTCTGAAAGGTATTCTGCATACGTTTTATCTCCTTCTGGATAACTACGAAGCGCCAAGGTATTTACAAACA
>NZ_SJXJ01000046.1 GCF_004337695.1 Tenacibaculum sp. M341 | reverse complement strand
CGTTCTTTATTGAATAGATTTGACACCACAATTACTAGTTGGAAAGGCTTTAATTTCCTAGCATTTATTGTAATCGGATTAAAGAAATTTCATAAAATTGAAAAGTCAAGATGACTTCATTGTTAACTTTTTTAGGAATTTATAATTTGTGAAAATTACCCTAAATCTCTTGATGGTTTTAAAAATTGAATCTTATCTAAAATAACATCAATAACAATAATCCAATAGATTTATAACGGTTTTTTTGTATGACCTTATGGATGTTAAAAAAGTGTTGTTTGCATCAAATTATAGCTTTTTGCATAGTTTATTCGTATCACAAATAGTATTAATTTAAACTCATAAAAAAAGATAGTTTACTACATTGTAGTAAACTATCTTTTTTTATGAGTTTAAATTAGTTTACAGAATATGTGAATGTTTTAGAAGAAGATGTACCGTTTTCAGTAAAATTGGCAGTTCCTTCTTTTGTAGTAGCGTTTTTTAGAGTTTCAAATTCTTCATCAGAAAGAGAAAAAGTTATACCATCATCACCAGCAAAAGCATAACTAGAGTAAGTATTACCGTTTAAGATTATTTCATCTAATAAATCTCTATCCGTAAAACGAATAATAGCCCTAGCAGGTCCTCCAAATGTACCTGTTGTTCTAGGATATATTTCGGCAGATGTCACTTCAAAAGTAGTAGGTAAAGGTTCAGTAACAAAAGTAATTTCTTTCTCTAATGTTGTTCCAAATTCTGAACTTCTTGCTACTATTTTAACAGTATAGTTTGTATTTGGAGTTAGTCCAGTAAATACCCATCCAGAAGATGTAACCCCTGTTGATTCTTCGTTGTTGTTGATATAAATATCTGCTAGAACACCTCCAGGACCATCTATAGTTAATGATGACCAAGAAATAGAAGCATTTGTTGTTCCAGTACTATTTAATGAGATGTTGAAATCATTTGGTTTAGGTGCATTTAGTGTTGTAACATCTATCATTTGAGTAGAAGTAGTTCCAAATTCATTTGATTTTGATGTAACTTTCACATTGTATGTAGTTTCAGCATCTAAATCTGAAAAAGAGTAAGTTAATGCATCTAAATCTGAAGCAACCTGATTATCGTCTAAGTAAATATCATATGCTACACCTTGATTACCTTCTATGGTAGAGGCAGTCCAATCAATCGTAAAACCAGAAACTGTTATATCTTTAGAAGTAATAGTAGTATCCGAAGGATTGGGTTTAGCTAATGTAATAACATCTATCATTTGAGTAGAAGTAGTACCAAACTCATTTGATTTTGATGTAACTTTTACATTGTATGTAGTTTCAGCATCTAAATTTGAAAAAGAGTAAGTTAATGCATCTAAATCTGAAGCAACTTGATTATCGTCTAAATAAATGTCATATACTACACCTTGATCACCTTCTATGGTAGAAGCAGTCCAATCAATCGTAAAACCAGAAATCGTTATATCTTTAGAAGTAATGGTAATATTCGAAGGAGTTGGTTTAATTGATGTTGTAACATCTATCATTTGAGTAGAAGTAGTTTCAAATTCATTTGATTTTGATGTAACTTTTACGCTGTATGTTGTTTCAGCATCTAAGTCTGAAAAAGTATAAGTTAATGCGTCTAAGTCTGAAGTTACTTTATTATCGTCTAAGTAAATGTCATACACGACACCTTGATCACCTTCTATAGTAGAAGCAGTCCAGTCAATTGTAAACTCAGAAACTGTTATATTCTTAGAAGTTATTGTAATACTTGAAGGATTAGGAGGAGGAGTCGGAGTTACTTCTTCATCACTACATCCAAAAAGTAAAAAGAATGCTGAAATTAAAAGGATTGGAATAAATAGTTTGATGTTTTTCATAATCTATTTTTAATTATTAAAGTTAAGTTGTTTAAATTATTATTTTAATATTGTAGATGAATAGCGTTTTTTTAAGGCACAAAGGCTTAAATAAGCCTTGAATGAAGGGGCAAATATATTTAATTTTTTTAATATTAATATTTAACCCGTTGTATATTAACAAAAAAAACTTTAGATAGCTGTATGCCAATGGTTTTGGTGTGGTGATTTGATTTTTATTATACAATATTCAAACAAATCATAATAAAATACTCAAAGTTTTAAAAGTATTAGATTCTGTAATGGATTATTTAAATTTAACTATTATAGATAAAGAGCTTACTGCATTTTATTTAGTTTCTAAACACATAATTATTTATATTGAATGTTAATTTTTTAATATTATTCTATAAAATTATTAGATAGCGTTGAAAAAAACTTATAGTCTAAATTACAATGAAGGTTATTTTATTGTGTATATATACTTTTGAAAATATGTATTGTGTAAGATTATGGTTTACCCGTTGTGCATTTTGAATTATAAGAAGAAAAAAGTTGAGCATTCTGCTATAAAGCAGTAATTTGTAGTTACCACACCATAATTTAACATGCACAACTTTCAAGCAAATTACGATAAAAT
>NZ_SJXJ01000045.1 GCF_004337695.1 Tenacibaculum sp. M341 | reverse complement strand
TCCGGTAAAACACCTTGTAAATATTCCTCTAGTTCAGATGCTACTAAAGAAGAAGCACTAGTATAATAACAAACTAAATACTGATCATTACCACTTCCTTTTACAATTACTACACTCTGATGTATCTCTGGATGAGATTCTACTTGTGTAATAATCTCTCCTAACTCTATTCGATGTCCGCGAAGTTGTATTTGAGCATCGCTTCTTCCTTTAAACGCAATAACACCTTCCTTTGTCATACATGCTAAATCGCCCGTACGATACATTTTTTCTCCCATTCTATATGGGTTATCTACGAAAAACTCTTTTGTTTGTACCTCATTATTTAGATACCCCTGTGATACTCCATTACCTCCAATATATAGTTCTCCAGTTACTCCCTGTGGAACCATATTCTTAAAGGCATCCAACAAGTAAATCTCTGTATTGTACAATCCTTTTCCTATTGGAACAATTCCTTTATCTCCTTTTTGTAAAACATAACTCGTGGCTGCTACGGTTGCTTCTGTAGGTCCGTAATTATTATATAACTCAAAACTTGCCTCTTTCTGTAAGTTTAAAGCTTCTCCTCCGGTCAATATCTTTATACCTCTTAACTCTTTTTCTTTCTCTACAAACTCATGACACATTACTGTTGGTAAAAAACTATGAGTAATTTTATTACTTTTTAAATACTCATATAAACGATCTACATCTAAACGAATGGCATCTGAATTTAAAGGATAGATACTTGAACCACTAGCAAGTTGTGGGAACATCTCAAAAATTGAAGCATCAAATCCAATTCCTGAAAACAATGTACTCTTACTGGCAGTATTCACCCCATAAAAACCAGTGTACCAAATACATAAATGCATTAAATTTCCATGACTAACTTTTACTCCCTTAGGTTTCCCTGTTGATCCAGAAGTATAAATAACATAAGCTAAATCTTCACCTTTTAAAGTCCCTTTGAAGAATTTAAACCCCTTCTTTTTCGAATGACTAATTTTCAGATATTCTCCAATATATTTTTTATCAATTAGAAGGTGATAACCACTGTCTTCTGCAATATACTTTTTACGTTGTTCAGGTAGCGATGGATCTATTGGGATATAAATACACCCTGCTTTTAAAATAGCTAATGAACTTATAATAAGCCAATTTGTTCTTGGAAGTGATACCCCTACACTATCTCCTTTTGACAAATTTGTGTTTTCCAATAAATGACCTGCCAAAACATTAGAAAGCTTATCCAATTCTGAATAACTTATAGATTCTCCTTCACTTACTAAGGCTATACCGTTAGGGGTATTAGACACCTGTTCTTGAAACATATCTAAGAAGGTCATTTCTCTATCATAGTCAATATGCTCTCCTTTCAATGTTGAAATTTGAAAACGCTCTTCTTCTTTACTCAATAAGCTTATGTTTCCAATAAGAACATCTGGATTGACAAGTACTATATCTATTAAACGTTCAAAATATACTAAGAAACGTGTTACACTTGATTCTGTAAATAAACTAGTGTTATAGGTTAATGTAATACTTGTATGCTCTGGTCGTTCTGCAACAACCAGAGTCATATCAAATTTTGAACTTGTTCTTTCTTTTCCTTTTCCGTAAGGACAAATCATTTGCTCCATACCCAAATTCGTCTCTTCAGAAGTAATATACGAGAACATTACATCGAATAATGGATTACGACTTGTATCTCTATCTATTGATAAATTATCAATTAAGTCTTCATACTGATAACCTTCATGTTCAAAACTTTGCAAGACAACCTCTTTAATCTCTGAAAGGTATTTGATATATGACTTCTCTCCTTCAGGATAACTACGGAGCGCCAAAGTATTTACAAACATTCCTACCATTCGCTCAACATCAGCATGGCTTCTTCCCGAAGTTGGTGTCCCTACTACAATATCATGTTGATTACTAAGTTTACTCAACAATATCTTGTAAAGGGATAGCATCATCATATAAGTCGTACTTCCTTGCGCCAGACTTAAAGAATGTAATTTTTTTGTCTGATCACTACTCAATTCCAAAGAAACTGAAGCCCCATCTGTATTTTTTATTTTTGGTCGCTCATAATCATACGGTAAGTTCAATGGTAATGGAAGTTCGGTATAACGTTCTTCCCAATAAGTCTTATCCGAAACCTTCTTCTGATTATGACTTTCACTCTGTTGCCATTCTGCATAATCGGTATACTGCAACGATAATTCTGGTAAGTCCTCTCCCTGGTATAAACGTATAAAGTCGTTCATCAATATTCCATGAGATACGCCATCACTTACAATATGATGCATATCTATTAACAAAATATAACCTCCTTCTGATAAATTTACAATTCCTACCCTGAAAGGATATTCTTCTTTCAAATTAAAAGGACGTACAAAAGCTGCAATCAAATCTGATACTGGTAGATTACCGTCTAAGTGTGTTACACTAAATCCAGAAGCTTCCATTATTTGTTGATTAACAACATCATCAGTTAATATAAACCTTGTACGTAAACTTGCATGGCGAGACACTAATTTATTAAATGCTGTTGTTAATTTATCAATATTTATATTAGAATTTACTTCGTAAAACTCTGGCATATTATAACTAGTAGACTCCTTATCAAACTCATATAAAAAATACATACGCTTTTGTGCTGATGACAACTTATAATACGCTTTAACTTCTGCTTTTGGTATACTTACATACGATCCCTTACTTTCTTGGTTATTTTCTATATAATGTGATAAAGAACGAATATCTTGATAAGTAAAAATATCGCGTAGGTTTAAAACTAATCCTAGTTCTTTATTAAGCTTATTAACTAAACTTATTGCCTTTAATGAATGACCTCCCAAACGGAAGAAACTTTGTGTAACACTCAATTCAGATGATTCAATAGACAGTACCTCTGACCAAA
>NZ_SJXJ01000044.1 GCF_004337695.1 Tenacibaculum sp. M341 | reverse complement strand
CGCTCAGTATAAAAAAAGATTAGCCGCAGTTGGTAAAACCTAAAACGACCGTACTTGCATTATACCTCAAGCACGCAGAGAAACCTCTCTTTGGAAAAAAAACATCCAATGAAAAGGCCAGCAATTTCAAGTTAACTCCAAAGAGTATCACTCACTACCAAACAGAATGTTTGAGAAGGAAATGACGCTCAAACAGGCATGCCCCCTGGAATACCAAGGGGCGCAATGTGCGTTCAAAGATTCGATGATTCACGGAATTCTGCAATTCACATTACGTATCGCATTTCGCTGCGTTCTTCATCGATGCGAGAACCAAGAGATCCGTTGTTGAAAGTTTTTAATATTTTAAAATTTCCAGTTACGAAAATTCTTGTTTTTGACAAAAATTTAATGAATAGATAAAATTGTTTGTGTTTGTTACCTCTGGGCCCCGATTGCTCGAATGCCCAAAGAAAAAGTTGCAAAGATATGAAAACTCCACAGTGTGTTGTATTGAAACGGTTTTAATTGTCCTATAACAAAAGCACAGAAATCTCTCACCGTTTGGAATAGCAAGAAAGAAACTTACAAGCCTAGCAAGACCGCGCACTTAAGCGCAGGCCCGGCTGGACTCTCCATCTCTTGTCTTCTTGCCCAGTAAAAGCTCTCATGCTCTTGCCAAAACAAAAAAATCCATTTTCAAAATTATTAAATTTCTTTAATGATCCTTCCGCAGGTTCACCTACGGAAACCTTGTTACGACTTTTAGTTCCTCTAAATGACCAAGTTTGTCCAAATTCTCCGCTCTGAGATGGAGTTGCCCCCTTCTCTAAGCAGATCCTGAGGCCTCACTAAGCCATTCAATCGGTACTAGCGACGGGCGGTGTGTACAAAGGGCAGGGACGTAATCAACGCAAGCTGATGACTTGCGCTTACTAGGAATTCCTCGTTGAAGAGCAATAATTACAATGCTCTATCCCCAGCACGACGGAGTTTCACAAGATTACCAAGACCTCTCGGCCAAGGTTAGACTCGCTGGCTCCGTCAGTGTAGCGCGCGTGCGGCCCAGAACGTCTAAGGGCATCACAGACCTGTTATTGCCTCAAACTTCCATCGGCTTGAAACCGATAGTCCCTCTAAGAAGTGGATAACCAGCAAATGCTAGCACCACTATTTAGTAGGTTAAGGTCTCGTTCGTTATCGCAATTAAGCAGACAAATCACTCCACCAACTAAGAACGGCCATGCACCACCACCCACAAAATCAAGAAAGAGCTCTCAATCTGTCAATCCTTATTGTGTCTGGACCTGGTGAGTTTCCCCGTGTTGAGTCAAATTAAGCCGCAGGCTCCACTCCTGGTGGTGCCCTTCCGTCAATTCCTTTAAGTTTCAGCCTTGCGACCATACTCCCCCCAGAACCCAAAGACTTTGATTTCTCGTAAGGTGCCGAGTGGGTCATTAAAAAAACACCACCCGATCCCTAGTCGGCATAGTTTATGGTTAAGACTACGACGGTATCTGATCATCTTCGATCCCCTAACTTTCGTTCTTGATTAATGAAAACGTCCTTGGCAAATGCTTTCGCAGTAGTTAGTCTTCAATAAATCCAAGAATTTCACCTCTGACAATTGAATACTGATGCCCCCGACCGTCCCTATTAATCATTACGATGGTCCTAGAAACCAACAAAATAGAACCAAACGTCCTATTCTATTATTCCATGCTAATATATTCGAGCAATACGCCTGCTTTGAACACTCTAATTTTTTCAAAGTAAAAGTCCTGGTTCGCCAAGAGCCACAAGGACTCAAGGTTAGCCAGAAGGAAAGGCCCCGTTGGAAATCCAGTACACGAAAAAATCGGACCGGCCAACCGGGCCCAAAGTTCAACTACGAGCTTTTTAACTGCAACAACTTTAATATACGCTATTGGAGCTGGAATTACCGCGGCTGCTGGCACCAGACTTGCCCTCCAATTGTTCCTCGTTAAGGTATTTACATTGTACTCATTCCAATTACAAGACCCGAATGGGCCCTGTATCGTTATTTATTGTCACTACCTCCCTGAATTAGGATTGGGTAATTTGCGCGCCTGCTGCCTTCCTTGGATGTGGTAGCCGTTTCTCAGGCTCCCTCTCCGGAATCGAACCCTTATTCCCCGTTACCCGTTGAAACCATGGTAGGCCACTATCCTACCATCGAAAGTTGATAGGGCAGAAATTTGAATGAACCATCGCCAGCACAAGGCCATGCGATTCGAAAAGTTATTATGAATCATCAAAGAGTCCGAAGACATTGATTTTTTATCTAATAAATACATCTCTTCCAAAGGGTCGAGATTTTAAGCATGTATTAGCTCTAGAATTACCACAGTTATACCATGTAGTAAAGGAACTATCAAATAAACGATAACTGATTTAATGAGCCATTCGCAGTTTCACTGTATAAATTGCTTATACTTAGACATGCATGGCTTAATCTTTGAGACAAGCATATGACTACTGGCAGGATCAACCAGATAACTATCTTAAAAGAAGAAGCAACAAGCAGTAAAAAAGAAAGAAACCGAAATCTCTTTTTTTTTTTCCCACCTATTCCCTCTTGCTAGAAGATACTTATTGAGTTTGGAAACAGCTGAAATTCCAGAAAAATTGCTTTTTCAGGTCTCTCTGCTGCCGGAAATGCTCTCTGTTCAAAAAGCTTTTACACTCTTGACCAGCGCACTCCGTCACCATACCATAGCACTCTTTGAGTTTCCTCTAATCAGGTTCCACCAAACAGATACCCCGGTGTTTCACGGAATGGTACGTTTGATATCGCTGATTTGAGAGGAGGTTACACTTGAAGAATCACAGTCTTGCGACCGGCTATTCAACAAGGCATTCCCCCAAGTTTGAATTCTTTGAAATAGATTGCTATTAGCTAGTAATCCACCAAATCCTTCGCTGCTCACCAATGGAATCGCAAGATGCCCACGATGAGACTGTTCAGGTTAAACGCAAAAGAAACACACTCTGGGAATTTCTTCCCAAATTGTATCTCTCAATACGCATCAACCCATGTCAATTAAACACGCTGTATAGAGACTAGGCAGATCTGACGATCACCTAGCGACTCTCTCCACCGTTTGACGAGGCCATTTACAAAAACATAACGAACGACAAGCCTACTCGAATTCGTTTCCAAACTCTTTTCGAACTTGTCTTCAACTGCTTTCGCATGAAGTACCTCCCAACTACTTTTCCTCACACTTGTACTCCATGACTAAACCCCCCCTCCCATTACAAACTAAAATCTTACTTTTATTTTCTTTTGCCCTCTCTGTCGCTCTGCCTTAACTACGTATTTCTCGCCGAGAAAAACTTCAATTTAAGCTATTCTCCAAAAATCTTAGCGTATATTTTTTTT
>NZ_SJXJ01000043.1 GCF_004337695.1 Tenacibaculum sp. M341 | reverse complement strand
ATTTCTAATTCTATCATATCTTTGCTTAGTACTTGGTACATAGGGTTGTGTTTTTATGTTTCGCAACACAAATATCTACAACCCTTAATTTTTTCTCAAAAAAAGTCAAGATGACTTCATTTATAAAATAGTAACCCAATATGAATTACCATGAAATTTTTTAAATATTTTTTACTGATTTTATTAGCAGTATTGCTAGGAGGACTTATGTATGTAACTATGCAACCTTCAGACTATGATGTAGCGAGATCAAAAATTATCAATCAACCTATTTCTAAAGTATTTAATACTGTAAATAATTTGAAAACTTGGGAAGATTGGGGACCATGGCATGATGAAGATAGTACGATTGTTGTATCGTACGGAGATAAAACAGTAGGAGTAGGTGCTAGTGATAGTTGGACAAGTAAAGATGGACCAGGTGCTATGAAAACCATAGCTGTAACAAAAGATAGTGCTATTCAACAAGAAATGACTTTTGGAGATAATGAACCTAGTGAGGTTTTGTGGGATTTTGAAAAAGTTGAAGAAGGAACCAAGGTAACTTGGACTATGAGAGATGATAAAGCACCTTTTATATTCAAGTTTTTTTCTGCAATGAGTGGAGGTTGGGATAATATGTTGGGTCCTATGTTAGTAAAAGGATTGGATAATTTAGATGAGGTAATTCAAAAAATACCAGCTGCCTATACTTTAAGCGAAGTGACTACTGTTGAAACAAATGATAAATTGTTTATTGGATATCCGTTTGAAATGAAAATTGATCCTAACGAATTGCAAAAAGTATTTGAAAAGGCAATGGTAAAAACAGATGCATATGTAAAAAAATCTGGTTTAGCTATTGGTGAATATATTCCGGCTGCTTTGTATCATAAATGGGATGAGAAAACAGGGGAAACAAAGTTTCATATTGGTTTAGTTGTAAATAAAGAAGTATCGCTAGACGAAGGGATGGAGAAAGTAAATGTTACTGGAGGAAAGTATGCAAAGATTTCTAAATGCGGAAATTATGGAGAAGGAGATTATGAAGCGCATACTGCTGTAGGTAATTATTTATTGGCTAATAATTGTACAACGAAATATCCTTTATATGAGTTATATGTAAATGATCCAATGGTTAAAAATCCTGACGACATTCAAACGGATATTTATTATTTGGCTGAATAGGTACTTTTGTATTAAGTATTAAGTATTAAGTATTAAGTATTAAGTATTAAGTATTGAGTATTGAGTATTGAGTTGGTTCTGATGTTTTTTTAGCAACAGGATCTTAACGAAGTACAAAAGTAATTCATGTATTGTCAACTAAAATACTGTATACTGAAACTAAAATTCCAGTTGGTTTTATTATTTTCGTGATTCATGAAACAAATGATCTTAGTATTTATTGGTGGAGGTTTTGGAAGTGTTTTGCGTTTTTTGCTAGGTAAAACGTTAAATGGAATGAAAGCAGGTATTCCTGTAGGAACTTTTTTAGCCAATATTTTAGGAAGTTTAATTATCGGTTTTATTTTAGGTTTAGCCGCTAAAAATGAAACATTAACTCAAAATCACACGTTATTATTAGCAACAGGTTTTTGTGGTGGTTTTACCACCTTTTCTACGTTTGCTTATGAAAATCATTTGTTGTTAAAATCGGGCGACTTTTTTACGTTTGCCTTATATACCATTGCAAGTTTTGTAATTGGTTTTTTAGCTGTTTTCGCAGGAATTTATTTAGTAAAATATATATAAAAAATGAACACTTTAGTACAGTATACTACCGCAGATAATTATGCCATTATTAAAATAGAAAATGGTAAAGTAAATGCAATTTCTCATGAAGTTATTGATGCCTTAAATGCTTGTTTAGATAAAGCTGAAGCCGAAGAAAGAGCAGTTATTTTAACAGGACAAGATGGAATTTTATCTGGTGGATACGATTTAAAAGTAATGACAAAATCTTTAGATGCAGCAAAGGAGTTAGTAACTAGAGGTTCTAAATTATCACATAGATTATTGTCTTTCCCTACACCAGTAATTGTAGCTTGTGGAGGTCATGCTGTAGCAAAAGGAGCCTTTTTATTATTATCTGCTGATTATAGAATAGGAGTAGAGGGAGATTTTAAAATTGGTTTAAATGAAGTAATGATTGGTATGACCATGCACCAGGCAGGTATAGAAATAGCAAAAGGAAGATTGGCTCCTGTATTTTTTGAAAGAAGTGTAAATAATGCCGAAATGTATAGTCCGAAAGATGCACAAACTGCAGGCTTTTTAGATAAAGTGGTACCGCAAGAGCATTTATTACCAACAGCTATTAAAGTAGCGCAGTTATTTGGTAAGTTAAACAAAGAAGCACACAAGAATACGAAGTTAAAAGTGCGTAAGCAGCATTTAGAAAATTTAGCAAACGCTATTGAACAAGATATGGCGGAAGAGCTTTCTTTTAATCAATAAAAAGAAGTAAAAGTTGAAAGTAGATAAGATAGGTAAAGAAGAGATTCCTCTTTTAATTTCTATAGCTTTAGTTATAATTTCAATATTGATGTCAGTAATCTATAACTACATTATAGATTATAAACATATTTTAGGAAGTATACTTGTATTTTTTTCAGGATTGTTGTTTTTCAAAAATGTGAAAATGTATATACTTTTATTTGTGTTAACACTTACTATTGGAATGATTAACGTGATTGATATTTTTTATAAAAGTGTAGAAATAACGATGTTTGGTATTACTATCAATCCTTTATTCTTATTACTTTTAATTTTATTCTTGATTTTTAATAAAGAAAGATTAAATAAGCTATTTCCAAATTAAAATATTTAAGAATGTTGTGTCTCCTCGAGCATTATCGAGTTTAAAAACTTTTAAACGAAGATAGTTTACGAATTAATTCGAGAAATTGTTTAAGTAGGTTAATTACTAAAGGTTCTCGACTGCGCTCGAATTGACAAAGGAATATTATTTTAAAGAATAATAAAAATACTTCGAATATTTAATATAGTACTTTTGATATAAAGCATAAAGAGTTTAAAAAAATGATCATTGTTTATTGATGAACAGATCATTGAAAATGTCAGTTAGAGCACTGCTAAAAACAACGTTTTAAATCTGCACTAACTGACATTTGTATATGATTTATCCTCTACAACCTCTAATTACTCCAAATAAATAATCATCAGCAGCTTCTGCATATTCGTCACCACATTCGCTATCAAAAGGATTAGTGCTACCTCCGTTTACACAACCACATCTGTTAAACGATTAAGATATATGACCCTACTTTAATCCATGATGTCTTACCTATAATGTATTTAATGTAACCAAAAATTTTGAGCTAATTGGTGATAGATATTGAAGTCATCTTGACTTTTTTTGAGAAAAAATTAAGGGTTGTAGATATTTGTGTTGCGAAACATAAAAACACAACCCTATGTACCAAGTACTAAGCAAAGATATGATAGAATTAGAA
>NZ_SJXJ01000042.1 GCF_004337695.1 Tenacibaculum sp. M341 | reverse complement strand
CTATTTCTAATTCTATCATATCTTTGCTTAGTACTTGGTACATAGGGTTGTGTTTTTATGTTTCGCAACACAAATATCTACAACCCTTAATTTTTTCTCAAAAAAAGTCAAGATGACTTCTTCGATAATAATTTGTTTAACACTATCAAATCATATAAATCTAATAATTCCTAAACTGCTTAGATTGATCAAAAACTGCTTGTAAAATTTTTTGTTCAACTTCATCATACACTAATTTTCTTCGTTTCATAACCACTTCTGCAACTTCATTTACTTTATTCATCTTATATTCTGTAAAACCAGAAGCCCCTCCCCAACTAAATGAAGGGACAAAATTACGAGGAAAACCACTTCCGAAAATATTAGCAGAAACACCTACTACAGTTCCTGTATTGAACATTGTATTAATGCCACACTTAGAATGATCCCCCATTATCAATCCACAAAATTGCAAACCTGTTTTAGCAAATCTACCAGTTTCGTAACTCCATAATTTTACTTCAGCATAATTATTTTTAAGATTAGAATTATTAGTATCGGCTCCTAAATTACACCACTCTCCTAATACAGAATTACCTAAAAAGCCATCATGTCCTTTGTTAGAATACCCAAATAATACGGAATTATTTACCTCTCCTCCTACTTTACTAAAAGGACCTAAAGTAGTTGCTCCATATATTTTAGCTCCTAACTTTAACACTGAATTTTCACACATAGCCAATGCTCCTCTTACTACAACTCCTTCCATTATTTCAGCATTCTTTCCAATATAAATAGGTCCGCTAGTGGCATTTAATGTAGCAAAGGTTAATTTAGCTCCTTCTTCTATGAAAATATTCTCTTTTCCAACACATTGAATAGTGTCAGGTATCGGTTGTGACTCTCTTCCCTCTGTTATTAAATCAAAATCTAATTGAATTGCTTGAGCATTGTATGAAAATATATCCCATGTATTTTTAATTTGAATAATATCTTCTTCAAATTCTATCTGAACATAATCTTCAAAATTTACTTCTTCTTGTTCTTCTGTTGTATAAAAGGCTATTACATCTTCTCCTTTAAAAATAGCTTCATTTTTAGACAAGTTTTTAACCTTTTCAACCAAACTTGGAGTTGGCACAAAAGACGCGTTTAACATTACATTTTCTTCCATTTCAACCATTGGGTATTTTTCCTCTAAATACCCTTCAGTAATGGTTGTGGTAGTGGAACCTAAAAACTTTTCCCACTTTTCTCTTATTGTAAGAATTCCAACTCTAATGTCTGCTACCGGTCTTGTATATGTAAATGGTAATAAAGATTTTCTGTTATCACCATCAAATAAAATATAATTCATTTTTTAATTCTTTTGAAGCAAGACAAACTTACAACAAAAAGTAACAATAGCTAATAACCAACCTTTAAATAATAGATTGTTTGCAATAAATTTAAACTTGTAAAACTTCTCTAGCGAAAGCATTTAAAAAACTGTTGACTAACTGTTTAAAAAAAACAAAAATAAATTAAACAAAATGTTGTTTTTTACAATTTTATTTACTATAGGTGTTTTTCCTATTACAAGATTTATTTATTAAAAGTATATTTGAGTATATAAGATATTTCGTCCCCCAATTGTTACATACATGTGTAATCCTAAACCTTCTGAGTATTCATTTATTCTAGAAGGTTTTGTTTTTGTTTTCTTCCCAAGCTTTTCTCATATCTTTTGATAAAACACCTGATCCATCATGATTCCATCCTGGTGGCTTAAAAAAATATAAGAATCTATTTTTTATAGATACTTTTGATTTAAATGCGTCTTTGAACATAAAAAACCATTCATTAAAAGCTACTTTAACAGGATTGTAAGTTTCAATATTCTTTACTAGTCCATACACTGGCTTTTCTACTTCTGGTTCAAAAGTTCCGAATATTCTATCCCAAATAATTAAAATTCCACCATGATTTCTATCTAAATATTGAGGATTGGTGGCATGATGTACTCTATGATGACTAGGAGTATTAAAAATAGCCTCAAACCATTTCGGCATTTTTTTAATTAATTCAGTATGTATCCAATATTGATACAATAAACTAATACTTTGTTGCACTAACACCATTATTGGATGAAAACCAATTAAGATTAATGGTAACCAAAAAATGAATGTGTAAAAACCTCCTGTCCAAGTTTGTCTTAAAGCTGTACTTAAATTATACTTTTTAGAAGAATGGTGTACAACATGACTTGCCCAAAATAATCTACTTTCATGTGCTATTCTATGATTCCAATAGTAAGCAAAATCATCAGCAAAAAATAACAACAACCAAGCCCACCAAGTAAAAGGTATTGTAAAAACTTTAAACTGATATAAAAATGTAAAAGCTCCCAACATAATCCCTTTATTCAATAATCCCATAAAAACATTACCTAATCCCATTGTTATAGAAGTTAAAGCATCTTTAAACTCATAATCATCTAGTTTTACTTTAACTGTTAAAACAGCTTCAATAATTATAGTAACAACAAAAACAGGTATAGCGTAATGAATTAAATTAGGAATTTCAGGTACAATCATATTTTACATATATAAATTATGCACAAGATACTAAAAAGTAAAATGATTTAATAATTAGTGATTAGAGTATCAATAAAAAACGTATATTTGCAAACTTAAAATTAATTTTATTATGAATCATTACGAAACTGTTTTCATTTTGAATCCCGTTTTATCTGAGACTCAGATAAAGGAAACAGTAAAAAAGTTCGAGGACTATTTGGTTTCTAAAGGAGCAGAAATGACCCACAAAGAGGATTGGGGCTTAAAGAAATTAGCTTACCCAATTCAAAAGAAAAAAAGTGGTTTTTATCACTTATTAGAGTACAAGGTATCTGGTGAAGCTATTACTCCGTTTGAATTAGAGTTTAGACGTGACGATAGCGTTATGCGTTATTTAACTGTAAGGTTAGATAAACATGCAGCAGCTTGGGCTGAGAAGAGAAAAGAACGTGTTAAATCTGCAAAAAAGTAATCAATTATGTCATCAATTGAACAACAAGCAAAAGGTAACAAGCAAGGAGAGGTACGTTATTTAACTCCGCTTGATATTGAAACTAAAAAAGAAGCAAAATACTGTCGTTTTAAAAAGAGCGGTATTAAGTACATCGATTATAAAGATGCTGATTTCTTAATGTATTTAGTAAACGAGCAAGGTAAAATTTTACCAAGACGTTTAACAGGAACTTCATTAAAATATCAACGTAAAGTTGCACAAGCTATTAAAAGAGCTCGTCATTTAGCTTTAATGCCATACGTTGGAGACATGTTAAAATAAAAAAGAAGTAGAGAATCATGGAATTGATATTAAAACAAGACGTAGAAAATTTAGGTTTTAAAGACGATGTAGTAACTGTTAAGAATGGTTACGGACGTAATTACCTAATACCTCAAGGATATGCAGTTTTAGCTACTTCTTCAGCTAAAAAAGTTTTAGCTGAAAATTTAAAGCAACGTGCATTTAAAGAAGCTAAATTAGTTGAAGATGCTAACAAAGTATTAGAAACTGTTAAAGGATACGAATTAAAAATAGCATCTAAAGTTGGTACTGGAGATAAGTTATTTGGTTCTGTAAACAATGCTGATGTTGCTGTAGCTTTAGCTAAGCAAGGAACTGAGATAGACAAAAAATATATTAAAGTAACTGGTGGTAATGTAAAAAGATTAGGGAAGTATAATGCTTCTGTACGTTTACACAGAACTGTTGTTGCTGATATCGTTTTTGAAGTAGTAGCTGAGAAATAAGACCTCACTTCTTACTGTAAGAATTAAAAACACACTCAATTGAGTGTGTTTTTTTATTGTAAAAAATCTTAAAAAAGGTGTTTTTCCTTATCTATTATATAAAAACTTGATACATATTTGTTGTACATACTTATAACTTTTTATATAATTTTAGGGGATTATTAATTATATAAAAAAAGCTCTGATTGAAAACTATATCAATCAGAGCTTATCTTTTTATAAACTTACTTTTATTATTCTTTTATATAATTACTTCTTGGTTTTTTATAATATCTTCAAAAGTTTCTCTTTTACGAATTAAATAATCTTTACCTTCATGAATCATAACCTCTGCAGGTCTGTATCTTGAGTTATAATTAGATGCCATAGAAAAACAATAAGCTCCTGCATTATGGAAACATAAAATATCTTCCTCTCTAATCTCATTAATTCTTCTATTTGTACCAAAAGTATCTGTTTCACAGATATACCCTACAATACTATAGAATCGTTCTCTCCCCTTTGGATTAGAGATATTTTCTATATGATGGTAAGAATTGTAAAACATTGGTCTTATTAAATGATTCAAACCACTATCAATACCTGCAAAAACAGTTGACGTAGTTTGCTTAATAACATTAACAGTTGCTAAAAAATAACCTGCTTGACTTACCAAAAATTTCCCTGGTTCAAACATTAATGTTAAATCTCTACCATACTCTTTACAAAAATCATTAAATCTTTTCGATAAATGTTTTCCTAAATCTTCAATATTTGTAGAAATATCACCTTGCTTGTAAGGAACTTTAAACCCACTTCCAAAGTCAATAAATTCAATGTTCTTAAATTGTTTTGCAGTATCAAACAAAATTTCAGTTGCCATTAAAAATGTATCTACATCTAAAATATCAGATCCTGTATGCATATGAATTCCGTTAATATGCATTCCGGTGTTCTCTACCACTCTTTTAATGTGTGGCACTTGATGAATTGATATACCAAATTTTGAGTCGATATGACCTACTGATATTTTTGAATTTCCTCCCGCCATTACATGAGGATTAATCCTAATACAAACAGGAATGTTTGGGTGCTTCTGACCAAAAAGCTCTAGAATAGATAAATTATCAATATTAATCTTAACTCCTAATTTAGCTACATCTTCTATTTCTTTTAAAGAAACTCCATTTGGTGTATAAATTATATTGCTTGGTTCAAAACCAGCTAATAAACCTAGTTTAACTTCTTGAATTGATACAGTATCCAAACCACTGCCTAGTTGATTAAAAACTTTTAATATATTTACATTAGACAATGCTTTAACAGCATAATTTATCTTTACCTTTTTTACTTTAGAAAATGCTTTTATAATACGTTTATACTGACTTTTAATTGTATCTGTTTCGTATACATACAGTGGGCTATCATATTTTTTAGCCAAATCTAATAGTAAATTATTATCCATTTTATTTTCTTTTAAAGTCCAAAAATATCGATATGAAAAAAGATAAAAAAACGCTTTCAAGAATATAACACAATGTTATTTTGTGTGAAAATTTACACTTTTTCTTTTAATGTAAAATTAACTTCAAAAAACTTTCAATAATATTTATTTTACTGAAGCTATAGAAACTAAACTCGATAAAATAGTATGATTTAGAATTATAAAAGTGAAGTCATCTTGACTTTTCAATTTTATGAAATTTCTTTAATCCGATTACAATAAATGCTAGGAAATTAAAGCCTTTCCAACTAGTAATTGTGGTGTCAAATCTATTCAATAAAGAACGA
>NZ_SJXJ01000041.1 GCF_004337695.1 Tenacibaculum sp. M341 | reverse complement strand
ATTTCTAATTCTATCATATCTTTGCTTAGTACTTGGTACATAGGGTTGTGTTTTTATGTTTCGCAACACAAATATCTACAACCCTTAATTTTTTCTCAAAAAAAGTCAAGATGACTTCACTGTAAAATTACAAATGTTTTAGTGTTTTAAATTAAAAAATTATTTGTTATGTATTAATCTGTCGTTAAATTACAAATAAGAAGGTATTAATAGGGGGGAGTAACATAGTAAAACCAAATAACTAAATTGATTGATTATAATTATTTGGTTTTGTAAGACAAAGTTTAGTTTTCTAAATAGTTTTTTTGATGCCTAGCCATTCTCCATTTGAATACACATGTGAATATTCGCTACTAGGTTCGAAAAGTTCTAAAGGATCAACATCTAGAAATTTAGCGATTTCTATAATTGTACTAAGTTTAGGGTCTCTTATTTTACTATACATGCTTTCTTTAGTAATACCAAAATAACCACCTAACTCTGTCATAGTAATCTTTTTTGTCTTTGCGACTTCTTTTATTTTGTTTTTCATGTAGTAAAAATAATAAAAAAACCCACTCAAAATTGAGTGGGAAAATTGCTATGAAAAAGAAAAAGTCTCTAAACGTCTTTAGAGATATTGTAAAGATATGAAAAATAGTATTATAAAGTGTTAAAAAAGTTTAAAAAGAGAAATAATTAAATAAAAAGTATTTTATAAATATGATAGAGATTGGCTTTATATGGGGAAAAAAGCTATAAATAAAAGATATATTGTCTATAAGAGGTGGTAAAGTTATGTGCTACTTATGTTTTTCTTATTGAGGAGATTGTGATGAAAAGAATGCATGCTTTTATATTCAAAGTTTTTAGTTTTTGATCTAGAGTATAATTTTAATAAAATTAAAATATCTGATTAATTAAAATTATATTTTTGTCAAAAAAAATTGGATTTTTATATTTTATGAAAACAGAAAATAAGAAAAGTAGTAAACTAAGTGATGTATTCGGTGGGATTTTTGCTCTACTTATGATATTTGGGATTATAGGTTATGAGCTTAGGAAAGATTATTTAATTAATAATTATAAAAAACAAGTTAAAGGTGTAATTGTTTCTTATGACGATTCAGCAATTAAAAAAAGGTTGGAATATAGATATAGAGTAAAAGGGAAATTATATTTCGAAACTGTCGGAGTAAAAAGGTTTACAGATTCTGAGAAGGTTGAATGTATAGGAAAGCCAGTAATTGTAAATTATTCGTCAATAAAACCTGCTTATTCACATGTTCATTTACTTGAATACCAAGATAAAAAGAAAACTGTTCATCTAATGAATAGTTTTTAAGCTTACTGAGTTTTTTGTATAAAGTATTTTTTAGAAGTTGTTTTTTTTATACCTGATATTTACAAGTGAATTGTAAGCAAGTTTAAGTACTTGACCCTGAACTTAAATCTTTATAGTAATTGGATAAACTAATACGTGAAAACGATGTTATTTTTATAGATAGTTTTGCAAAACTTAGAAAAATTGACAAAAAAATTAATTTAGATGAGGATTAAAAAAAAAGTATAATGGTAAATTATTTGTTATAATTTTTCAATTAACAAGTGACGGTAAAATGAGAGGTGGCTCTGAGAGTCAATTTGACGGAGACGTAATTTTATTTGTAGAAAAAATCTTGACTACCGAGAAAGCTACGTTTATGCTAATAAAAATAGATACCAGGATAAACCTTTACATGAGTTACATTTTAATATATTCCTAGGGCAACTAAACGAAAATTACTCTGATCTTAATATTATCGAAACTGAAGATAATGAAGGACATTTTGATGAAGTGGTTGTTTAAAAAAAATAAGCCTCTTAAAAAGGCTTATTTAAAGTTGTTTTCTGTGAAATTTTAGAGTTGTGTAACGGCTAACATTGTTGTGTACAGTTATTTTTTACTTTTTTTTTCAAGCAAGGATTTCATACTATTCGTAAAATTTTTCGCTGATTCTTTGCTTTGAATAATTTGATTTATTAGATAAGTTAAAATAATTTTTATGTGATTAGCGTTCTCAAGACAAGCCTTGTCGGATTCCGCGTGAAGTCCTTCACTTAATTGGCTATGTAATACACCCAATGGATTCGTTCCATTTGGTTTTAGAATGCTAGGAAGTAAGTCTTTTACTAAATCAATTTTATCCTGAGTAACTCTAGTTGTTTTTGTTTTTTTAAGTGCCTTCTTATATTCTACTTGATGTTCAATATCTATTAAATCAAAAATTGAATCTAATAGTTCATCAATTATCTCTTCCGTTATTCTTCTGTAGTATGCAAAAGCTCCAATTCCATAACCTTGAGCTTCGCAAACTAAACCTTTTCTGAATGTTTTTGCGTGCTTATTTAGTACTTTTTCAAGATTTGAATCCATCTTAATTTCCCATTCAGGATACTGTCCGACTTTATACAAGAAATTTAAATCGTTATCAACATAAATGAAAAAACGTCTTTCAAAATCTTTGCAAGATTGACATTGATACCTTAAATCAAAAACTCTATCATTTGCGACTAAATCTTGTTCATTATATCCATCGTAATAAAATTCATTAGTCATATTGAATGTTTGGACAGAATCACAAACCTCACATTTCATATTTATTGGAATATGAAACCAACGACTAACATTTTCAGATTTATCTTCCTCTTGTACATCATATTTTCGAAATAATGAATAGTCTTCTAGAAATTCTTTTGTTATCATATGTTTCTTTTTATAAAGTAAAATTCTGATAATACGAACCGCCGTATACGAGATCCGTACGTACGGTGGTGTGAGAGGCGCACTCTTCTCAATCATGGGAAGAGCCGTCTACTCGATTGGCAGTAGTTTTTATTTATTGTCCGGTAAAAAATCTAATTCTTTTGGATATTTGTTGAAAGATTTCACCTTCTTTTTGGCATCGTTATAATGACTTTCTTTTACATACATTGTTTTCATTGAGTCCCATCTATTTTTAACCAAATTAATATGATCATCAAGTTTTGGGTTATCTAAAAGAGTAGTTAAAATCGTTTCTATTTGGTGTCTAATTCTTTCATATTCTATCCCTAATTCTCTGTGTTTTTCCGCTTTTTCTCCAGGTCTAATGAATGATTGATATCCTGTTAAAATTGCTACTATAAATAAAATTAGTGGCAAAATATAATCTTTAATCCAAGTTTTGTCTATAAAAGGAAAGCGATAAGTAAATGCAACAATAGTGGATAGGATAAATGCCCAAATTCCAGTTCTACGTTCTAATTTACTGAAAGATATAGATTGAAAGCAATGAGCATACTCAAGTTGATGGACTTTTCTCATCCAGTCTAAAAGCATAAGTTCTTTTTTATTCATAATTGACTGTCGATTTTATCTAAAAGATATTGAGGTGCGATGTTCATTTTTCTATTTACTTCAGATTCATTTATAGATTTTGGTCCAATGACAAATGATTCACCTAGTCCATCTTTACCTGTAAAGGAAAAAAAAGTAGCAGAGCATTTAGGTGAATTCTTATGACCTGACTTATGAAGTTTACTAGGTTTGATTTCGTAAACTGCATTTTTAAGATGAAGTTCTTCACTAATTTTTATAAGTTCTGCATCAATTTTTTTATTTACTGCTTTTGAAGTATGTTGGTTTACTTCATTTAAGGAATCATTATAAACAACTTTGAAAAATGAATGCTTAGCCTTTTTCGAATCTTTTATATACTCGAATCTATCGTTAATAATTTTTCCAGTTATAACCCAACTTTTAGCGAAAAATGTATGTGAATGTATTGAAAAATCATCAACTTTTTTTAAGTCCATATATTCATCAAGTGAATCATCCCATATATGTAACCTTAAGAAATCAAAATTTTCTAATTTTTCATCTTTCTTATACAGAGGTATTGATAGAAAACCTTGTGATCCAATTGATGAGATAATGTAAGTAGAAGGAATTAATCTGATTGAATTGGAAATCAATTTCCAAACTTCTTTTAGTTCAAATAGTAAATCGTTTTCTCTACAGAATATTATTTCACGAGTACCTAAAAGTCGATATAAAAATGATTTAATGTAAACGTCTTTATGAGTTTCTATGATATTATGAATCTTTGAGATATTTATTTCATCATTTTCTGCAAATAACAAATCACACATAAAATCTTGAGATGCAATTTCTTTTTTAAAATTCTCGCTATATGCTTTTAATAATGGTTCATAAAATTCAATAAATTCTTTTTTTGAAATTATTTCTTGTTGCTTCATATTTTTTTGTCAAATTACTGCCAACGAACGGCTAAACACAATTGTGTTTATTCCCTTTATATAGTTAATGTTTTGTTTTTAATAATAAAAAGGAATAGGAGGTTTAGTCACTTATTTCTTTTTGAGAGTTTAAAATTATAAAATAATAATAGTAAGACAATGTTTTTAATATTAAGTTTTTATACAATAACATCACTTTGTTGTATTAATTTTTAAAAGTTAAAAAGGTAAAGTTTATAAACTAAATACAAAAAGCAGTCAAAATAATATACGGTGGTGTGAGAGGCGCACTCTTCTCAGTTATGAGAAGGATCGTCTACTCGATTATGCGTAGACTTATTTTTTATTTAACTCGATTTCTACTTTTTTTTCTAGTTCGTTCTGTTTAAAGTCGAACCAATTTTGTCTTTGAAATTTTTAAAAGGTCTTTTACTAGTCAAAATATATTCCAATTCTGCTTTGAGGTTTTTATCAAGTAATTACTTAACAAAAAGCTCCTTGATTTTAAAAGACTCAAAATTTTCTAAGGCTTCGAATTTGATAAAATCTATTTTGTTATTCTCTATTTTCTCTGAATCATCTTGAAAGGCTTATTTAAAGTCTTCTTTTGAAAATGGGTTATTGTTATGATCTCATCTGTTTTTGAATTGTAATGATGTTTTGCTTGTGATTATCCAAAAAAACAAGAGTGTTTGTCTTCTTTAATAATTTCTACTATTTTTTCTAAATATGTAGATTCAGGGAAAGGTTCATAAATCTCCCATTTCCCACTTGCTCGCATCCAATATAAATTCCATTCTTTTCTAGATTTATAATATCTGATTTTAGCGAATTCTATTTGTTTTTTTTCTTTTGAGTTACTCCAATCAGGGCGAATTTCAAATAAAATTACATTTTTACTGTCATAAGAATATCCAATGTCGATTTGTTTTCGAATTTCGATACTTTCAGGACGTAGCGATTCAATGCAGTTTTTTATTGTAGATTCATTTATGTCAATTATCTTATTTGTCATTCATTTACAGTTTTTTGGGCTTACGCACAACGTTTAGGCTAAACTGCGTTTAAATGCAGTTTAAGTTTTGTTAGGTACTAGATTTATTTTTATTAAAATTTTTTCTCCGTTATCAATTCTAGATACCAGATTTTTTAATTCTTCAAAATTCGAGTTATCCAATTTCCTGAATCGTCTTAAATATCCTATCGCCATTTTGGGGCTTACCAATCCCTTACTTAATTGTACTCGGACAAAATCGTCTATTAATCTTTTGTTTATTATTTCGGAATTTCGAAATATCAATTGATTGATATTTCTTATAGATTCTTTGGTTGATTTAAGAGTTAATAATTCAATTAATCTAATCCGAAAACTTGGTCGAAGTTTTGAAAAACTCGGAATTAGAAATTCAAACAAATAATTTGCTCTCCAGCGATACTTTCTGAATTTATGGTCAAGACAACCTAGGATTATGAGTAATTGGTCATTTAAGAAATGTTTATCAATTACTTTGTTTTTTGTTTCAGGATTTATTAGATAAAAAGGCAATAATATATCAAAGATGTGATAGTTTTTATTTGAAAATTTTGGATCGTGTTGTAATTTCTTTTCTAGCCATTCAGTTTTGAATTTTTCTGATAAAATATTTTCATACTTCTTTAATAAACTCTTTGAGTAATCATGGTTCAATATTAGATATTCTAATTCTGAAAAATGGTCATGTTTTAGAGGTGGATTGGATTTAAACCGTAAAATTCGAGAATTCACAACATATCTAAAACTCCAACCTTGAAGTTTCGTATGCTTTTCGATATAATTTTGATTCCAATCCATTTTAGTTTTTTCTTCTTGCACCTAACGTATGGCTATAAACAATTGTGTTTAGCCCTGTTATATAGTTTACGTTTTGTTTTTAATATTAAAAGGAATAGGGGGTTTAGTTACCTATTTCTTTTATATACTCAAATTTATAAAATAATAATAGTAGCAAAATGTTTTTACATGAGTTATTTTGTAAATAATATCACTTTATTATGTTAATTTTTAATGAAGTCATCTTGACTTTTTTTGAGAAAAAATTAAGGGTTGTAGATATTTGTGTTGCGAAACATAAAAACACAACCCTATGTACCAAGTACTAAGCAAAGATATGATAGAATTAGAAATA
>NZ_SJXJ01000040.1 GCF_004337695.1 Tenacibaculum sp. M341 | reverse complement strand
TTCGTTCTTTATTGAATAGATTTGACACCACAATTACTAGTTGGAAAGGCTTTAATTTCCTAGCATTTATTGTAATCGGATTAAAGAAATTTCATAAAATTGAAAAGTCAAGATGACTTCACAATAAAATCCCTATGCTATTTACACAACATAGGGACTTTATTTTTAATTTTTTATGCTATGGAAGCATCTGTTACTTTGTAGTTTTTGTAATACTGCATTAATATAAATGAACAGATTACTGATGATGCTACCCCTTCAATTGCTAAAGCGAAAACAATTAATGGTAAGCTTAAGTTTTGTATCCAAAAGGATGTGTTTTCTAATACTGCAATTAATCCACTATCTATAAAACCAACGTAAAAGATGAGTCCTACAATAGTAAATCCGACTGCCAATACCGATGTTCCAATTCCGATCGAAAAATTATTAATATACGATGATTCTTGGTTTACTTTAATATTTGTTTTTATAGCTCTGTTTATTCCCCAAAGCACAAAAACAAAATTTAATAAACGTAATTCTGAAACATCATCTAATCCTATAATTTTTGTTAGAAAAAAGAACCCTGCAATACCTCCGAAAATTAAAAGTGCATTGCTTAAGATAATTTTATTGTTCGACATAAGATTTGACTTAAATTATTTACTACTTAAAAATACGAAATATTCGAGCCATAATCAACTAACTAACAACACACTAATATTTTCTTTTGATTAATCGCTTAAATGTTTCGATTAAGGCTATTAGTTGGGTTTGTGTTTTTTAGTTTTTACGTAAAATAAAACCCCGCAACATTTTTTTAAATGCTATGGGGTATATGTTTGAATATTGTAATGACTTACTCTTACTCGGTACAGATTACAAATCTGAACTATCGCATGTGTAATATATCTGAGTAATTTAGTCTATTCATAAGCCTTAGGGTTATTACTAAAACTAATTTTTACAATACTATCTTTAAAATAATTAACTTTAATTAAATTCGTATGAACATTATCAAGAACTATTGATTTCCCCTCATTAATACTAAATTCAATTCCACTAAAGTCTGATAATTTTCCTAAATCAATAAAATCAGCGTAACCTGTACTTCTGTCTGTCGTTATCAAATATTTTTTTATTTTATCTTTAAACTTTACTCTCAATAAATCTTTATTAAAATCGGTTTCCAAAAATAATTTTCCATTCAAGAATAGCAGAATGTTGATTTTCATATTCGAGTACAGCAGATGCATACTCAATCATTTCTTTAAAATCATTATAGAAATACTCTTTCTGATTATTTGATAATCTACATAGTGTATCATCGTATGGAGCAACAGGCATTTTTGCTTCCCAATCTGATTGATAATTTTTGTCAAGATATTGAAATATCTTATCACTTGTAAACGTAAATGCCACATCATCTCTTTGATCTTCGTAATAATGTTCAATAACCCACAAGGTTAAGACCAAGCCACTAGGGAATTTTTTATTAGTTTGATATTTACGATAATCTGACCAAGCCTTTAGATATCTTATTACCCGGACTAACTGTGGTTTATTTTTAGTTTGAGATTTAAACCATTTGATAAAATCTTTTGGATCTGACTTTTGCCAGCCATTATGTTTACAACCAAAATAAATATTATTCCAATCTTTGTAGTAGATAGGTAAGTCGATATGAAAGTCTCTTACATAGTTAAGACGTACACACATCTTTTTTATCTCGACTCCTTTTGAAGTATGCCCTGTTAGTGCTTCTTTTATATGATACTGAATGGTACTAATCGCAATGCTAGGTTTTTCTTTGAAATAGACACCTAAATCTATATCACTAAAAGACCCCATATTTTCAACCATCGTTCCCATTTTGTAACTACCCTGAATAAAGAAGTCGATATAAGGAATATGATATTTATCATCGAAGTAATTAATAAGTTTAGTTCTGATAGTGTTGTGAGCACTTTTCAGATTTTTCTTTTTTTCAGAGCTAATAGATATAGTTTGATTAAAAGCTAAAAATTGCTCGTGAGAATTGGACTTGTCTGAGACTTTTACTTCGTCGGACGAAAACAATTTATACAAAGTATATCCTACTCCTGCTATTGCTAATATAGGCCACATAGTTAGTCCTCTTTCTTTTTTCTGCTATTATGTTTAACTTCGGGATGTAACCACATACCACATATTTTATATAATTCATAAAAAACAAACCACTCATGAGTCCAAGGTACAATCGTATCATAAAGATGATGTAAAGTCGAATCCCAAACCATATCGCTTTTGTGATATAAGCAAAGTGAATTATTATCTGGAAACATATGAATATCATCATTATAATCTATATCGTGACTTGTTACTATGGTAACAGGTGAGCTGAAAGGTCTATACTTAATCCTATAAGAATACGTATCTGATTCGGTAGTGGGTTGAAATGAACCGTAACAATACAACACACCGCTCTTTATTTTGCAGTTAATAAACTCATAATGTTTATTTAATAAAGATTTTTCAGCTCCAATTATTGCTAGTTGATTTATTTTTTTTGATTTGTAAAATGCCATTATCCACCGTAATTTTTGTGAGGCTTGTGGTCAACTCCTTCGTTCATTTGTATATGACCAGAACTGTTAAGCTTAGCGTTTCCAGTTAACACACTTGAAGCCGTTGAAAATAGCTGATTCATTAGTTTATCTATGTCTTTATCTTCTCCTTCAGGAAAGTAAGAACCTAAATGTGTTATCCATTTTTTACTCGCTTGTAGCTGATTGCTCTCATCTATGGCTTTTGTAGCATCATCGATGATTTTTTCCAAAGCATCAAGAAATTTGTCTTTGTCACCTTTGAAATTAGTTAGTAAATCATCGCCAGGTGTAGTTGGCATTACACAAGTCCAGTTTGCTTTTAAGCTAGTCTGAATGTTTTCTAAGGTTTCTTTTAAACTAATATCATCTCTATCGTTAGAAGATATGTTATTTGTAGCAAGCACAGTCATTGTTATTCCACTTGGCATTTTAAAAGAGCGAGTATCTCCCCAAGCTTTAAGGTAACGTACAATTCTTATAAGCTGACCTTTATCGTCCTTAATATTTTTAAACCAACGATTAAATTCACGAGGATCGCTTTCTGACCACTCTTCATTTTTAACAGCTAAATGAGGATGCTCGACATCATTATCTCTACTTGCTTTATAATAAACTGGAAGATCAATATGATATTCCGCTGCATAGTTTACACGAACACAGCGTTTGCGATGCTCTGGTGTAGTAGAAGTTGCATCCTTTACAGCTTCTTTTACCCATTTTTGTAATGTTGTTCCTGTCTCAGTTGGTTTAGGAAAGAAGTAAACACCATTGTCTAAATCACAAGTATTATCCTTGGTAAGTATCATTGTTCCCAAAGAGTAAGAACCTTGTCCTGCAAAGTAAGGTGTGTATTCTGAATGATTATCTTTAAAATAGTTGCGGATAAGGTCTCTAAGATTATCACGCGATGTCATCAGTTTCTTCTTCTTAGAATTACTAATATTTAAATTAGAATTGAATATTTGAAAAAGGTTGTGGCAATTTGACATAATTAATTAGTTATATAAGTCTTACTTGTTTTATAAAATTCCATTACATCATCTCTATTAGTATATGTATATCCATCTTGATCTCCTAAAGCTTTAAGAGTTTTAAGCGCCTTTTTATCTGCTCTATCCATTTCAAGTACAGCCATTTGCTCAGACGATAGTTTTGGGGATTCTAGTCTAATGTATTTTGAACGAGTGTAAATCTGCGGTAATGCTTTTGAAAGAAAAAAATGAGTAAAATAAGCTTGACCATCCATTGAGGTCTGAATTAGCTTAGATTTCCAACCAATAAACGAACGACGTTTTCGAATACCAGAAGCCCAACCACCTGCCTGTGAAACACTTGCTACGGATAGAATTTCTACATGAGTATAAGCTTTACCTTCTCCAACAAAATAGTTTATAGCTTCGAGCAAACCACACTGTGTAGGATTATTTGCCCACACTCCACCATCTACATAAAGGTTATCATCGTAGCTATGTATAGGTAGATAAGTAGGTGCTGCAGATGTAGCTAAAGCTGCATCGACCAATGGTATATCTTTATCCCTATAAAAATCACCCTCTTTGTGTGGATATTTGAACATACGTGGCATACCTGAGATAAGATTAAAACTAGGTATACATACCAAATTATTGAGTTCTCCTAAAGTGGTATTACCAAAAGAATCTTTTAGAATACGTTCGAGTGGTTTTCCTGAAAACTTTCCAAATAAAAGCACTTGCTTAACTCCATTCCATATGTTCTGAAAAAAACGACAGAAGCGATTATTAGCTGTAGGAAATATCTCACTTCCTTTATTTTTATATAAATCTACCAATTCTCTTGCTTCTTTCCCTGATGCTAATCCCAACGCTATAAGTCCTCCTGTTGAAGTACCGCATATCATATCAAAACAATCCCCTGATCTTTTTCCTGATTTTTCCTCTAATTTTTCTAATATTGAAGCACTATATAACCCTTTTATACCACCTCCGTCTATTGAGAGTATTTTAAATGGTTTATTTTCATTCATGTTTTTCATTATTTACATATCGTATATACCAAATCCTATACAAATTATAATTTCAAACACTAAATTATACATCTAATTCTATACAGATATGCGGAAAACCGTAATTAGAGAAGTGACTTTCCGCAAAAGATAATTTTTTGCAAACATCAAAATTCATGTGATACAAGTATTCAATAGATAAAAACAACAATCATCAACTTATAATTGTAACAAGATATATATATAATGTTGAAAAAGTACCTATTTATGACGATAAAGATTTAAGAAAGTAATATCAAAGCCCTCTTACTCAAAAGCCCTCACCACTTCCTCAAAAAATGGATAATAATACTCAGCCATGTATTTACCATTTTTCTGACCAAGTACATTCCCTTTAGCATCAATAATAACCATAGTAGGAAAAGAAGTTTGTTTGTATTTTTTGCTAAGCTCTTTATTTATTTTACGAGCATCTGAAGTAATTAAATCTCTATTTCTAGGAAAATCAGCCATATAAACAACCATTTTTTCCTTGGCGAAAGTTTCAAACTTTTCGGTATGAAATAGCTCTTTGTCTAATTGAATGCAAGGTCCGCACCAATCTGAACCTGTGAAGTAAATTAAAATAGGTTTTTGTTCGCTTTTTGCTTTTTCTAAGGCTTCCTTAAAAGTAGGTTCCCATATAACATGATTTGCAGTCTCTTGAGCAAAAGAATTTGATATAAAAGCAACTATAACAATTACAAAAAGTCCTATTCTATTCATTTTATTTTGATTTATTGTTGTTTGAGCAAAAACAATGCCACAATATACTAATTTTGTTTGTTTTAGATCTAGCTAGGAGTTGGAAGTTAGTAACTGGAAGGATTTTGTTCTCGATACAATTTTTCGCACCTCAAAAGCACTCGAACTGACAATTTAGGTTAAGGGTTGAGCAAAAAACAATTAGTAATTCGTAATTTCAAATTCAATAATTAAATACGTGCAAGAGTGTTTTAATTACTACTAGTCAAAATTGATAAATGATTACTGATAATTGTACACTGAGAGTTAATTTCTTAAACTTACATAATCTAAAACACAATCATTAAAACTTTGTTCATGCTCTAAAAATGTTGTTTCAATACCTATGTAAAATAAATTATTTAGCCTTCCTTTCAATCTTACATAATCCTTTTCAGTCGTCAAAATCATTTTTTGTTGAGAGACTTTTGTTATTTTTAAAATATCAGCGTCTGTAAAATTATGGTGATCAGGAAATTTTAGGTGTGTAAACTGAATTCCTTCCGAAGTTAAAAAAGTTAACAATGGTGCTGGAGCTGCAATTCCTGTTACCAAAACTATTTCTTTTTCTTTTAAAGATGCCAAAGAAACTTCCTCCTCCCCTCTTAAAAACTCATTGTAAACAATACTACTAAAAAATAACTGCTGATGCATTTGAAGTTGTAATTTCTTCTTCACTTTTAATTTTTCTGCATCCGTTAATTGCGGACATTTTGTAACAACAACAACATCGGCTCTTTTTGCTCCTCTTTTAGATTCTCTTAAATTTCCTGTAGGTAAAAGAAAATCATTAACATACAAATCATTGTATTTTGTTAGTAAAATATAAAATCCCGCTTTTACTTTTCTATGCTGAAATGCATCGTCTAACAAAATAACATCTGGATTCTTTTTTTCTTGTAACTTTTCTATCCCTTCTCTCCTGTTTGCATCTACCGCTACGGTTATGTTATCAAACTTAGAAAAAAACTGTAATGGTTCATCTCCTACATCTTCTGCGGTGTGAGTATTATTTACAATTTGAAATCCTTCAGTTTTTCTTTTATATCCTCTACTTAAGGTTGCTACTTTGTATTGATCTTTTAATAATCGAATCAAATATTCTATTTGCGGACTTTTTCCTGTTCCGCCAACACTTAAATTTCCCACAACAATTGTTGGAGTGGTATATGTTTTAGATGAAAAAAATCCTGACTCAAAAAAATGGTTTCGTATGCTTGTTACTACATCATAAACAACAGCAATCGGAAATAATAAAAACCGTATCAATTTCATATCTCAAAAGTAGTATTTTTGAATTACGAATTACAAATTATCATTTACGATTTGTAAATTTTTATTTTTATAATTTCGCAATGATTTCACTCGGAAAAGCGATATTAGTAGTATCATGATATTATTAATTTAAAACAACATTTCAGAATTTTACACAAATGACAATAAGAGATATTACCAATCACATAGAAGAATTAGCTCCGCTAGCATATGCTGAGGGTTTTGATAATGTAGGATTGTTAGTTGGTAACTATAACACCGAAGTTACTGGTGTGTTGGTTACCTTAGATACTTTAGAAGCAACTGTTGAAGAAGCTATTCAGAAAAACTGCAATTTAATTGTTAGTTTTCATCCTATTATTTTTAGTGGTTTAAAAAAATTAAACGGTAACAATTATGTAGAAAGAACCGTTTTAAAAGCCATTCAAAACAACATTGCTATTTATGCTACGCATACGGCTTTAGATAATTCAAACAATGGTGTATCTGCTAAAATGTGTGAAGTTCTTAGATTGGAAAACAAATCTGTATTAATTCCGAAAAAAAGCACGATTAAAAAACTGACTACTTATGTCCCTTTTAAAGAAGCAGGAAATGTAAGACAAGCCTTGTTTAATGCTGGTGCAGGAAATATTGGAAACTACGACCATTGTTCTTTTAACATGGAAGGTAAAGGAAGTTTTAGAGGTAATAATAATTCAAATCCGACTGTTGGACAAAAAGGTGAATTATGGTTTGAAGAAGAAACTTGTATAACGGTAACCTTTAATAGCTATTTAGAAGGAAAAATTTTAAAGGCTTTATTTGAAGCGCATCCTTATGAAGAAGTTGCTTATGAAGTAATTACTTTGGAGAATAAAAACCAACATATTGGAATGGGAATGATTGGTGAGTTTGAAACACCAATGGAGGAAGTTGCTTTTTTAGAGTACATTAAAAAAACCTTTAAAACAGGATGTGTTAGACACTCAAAACTCTTGAATAAATCTATTAAAAAAGTAGCTGTTTTAGGAGGCTCGGGAAGTTTTGCTATTAAAAATGCTCTACAGCAAAAAGCTGACGCTTACATTAGTGCTGATTTTAAATATCACGAGTTTTATCAAGCTGAAGAACGTATTTTATTAGCTGATGTTGGTCATTACGAAAGCGAACAGTTTACAAAAAATCTTTTAGTTGAGTATCTTACAAAAAAATTCACTAATTTTGCAATTATTTTAAGCGAAGAAAATACGAATCCAATACATTATATTTAATAAAGATGGCAAAAAAAGAAGTAACGGTAGAACAAAAGTTAAGAGCTTTATACGATTTACAGTTAATCGATTCTAGAATTGATGAAATTAGAAATGTTCGTGGTGAATTACCTTTAGAAGTAGAAGATTTAGAAGATGAAGTTGCCGGATTAAATACTAGACTTTCGAATTTAGCGCAAGATATTGATAACTTAAATAGTGATATTAGCAATAAAAAGCTTTCTATTGAAGAATCTAAGTCTTTAATAAAAAAGTACGAGGAACAACAAAAAAATGTTCGTAACAATCGTGAGTTTGATTCTTTAAGTAAAGAAACTGAATATCAAGAATTAGAAATTCAATTAGCTGAAAAAAGAATTAAAGAATTTAAAGCTAAAATTTCTCAAAAGAAACAAGTTGTTGATAGCACTAAAGATAAATTAAAGCGTCAAGAAGGTCATTTAAAAGCTAAGAAATCAGAATTAAATGATATTTTAAAAGAAACTGAGAAAGAAGAAAAATTATTACAACAAAAATCTGAAGAATATTCAGAGTCTATTGACAAACATTTATTAAATGCTTATACTAGAATTCGTAATAAAGTAAAAAATGGATTGGCTGTTGTTTCTATTGAGCGTGGTGCTGCTGGAGGATCTTTCTTTACTATTCCACCTCAAATTCAATTAGAAATTGCTAATAGAAAGAAGATTACTATTGATGAGCACAGTGGACGTATTTTAGTAGATGCTGCTTTAGCTGCTGAAGAAAAAGAGAAAATTGATAACTTATTTTCGTAAATAAATTATAACTCAATATATCAAAAAGGTCGAAAGTTTAAACTTTCGACCTTTTTTATTTGTGCATGTATAGTTAGTTAGCAGTATGCAGTGTTTAAGTATTCAGCTTTATCTTCTTGAACTTACTTCAAAAGAGAATGTCATCCTATGTTTGTATTAGGAATAAATTTTATTAAAGTTTTAGATTTAGAGATTTAATAAAAGGAGAAAGAACAAGACAAAAGCTCGTCATTAGTTTACAAAACAGTTCGCAATGG
>NZ_SJXJ01000004.1:191677-286280 GCF_004337695.1 Tenacibaculum sp. M341 | reverse complement strand
GAATCTTTTAATGCTAAAATAAAAGCGTTTAGAGCTCAATTTAGAGGAGTGAGAAATGTAGAATTCTTTCTATACAGATTAACACAAATTTTTGCTTAACCACAACTTTTAGGAATGATCCCTTATTACTAAACCCTAATTTTTCAATTTCTGAAACAGCTTATAAGTTAGGTTTCGAATACCCACAATACTTTACTCGATTATTTAAAAAGAAAGTTGGTGTAAGTCCGAAAGCATACATAAAAACTCAATTGAATTAATACTATCTTATTTTTTCAGACCACAAAATAGAAGTAACAGTATAAACATCATACATTTAAACATAAAAAAACATCGCTATTGCGATGTTTTTTCTGCTCCTCCTCTTGGGCTCGAACCAAGGACCCTCTGATTAACAGTCAGATGCTCTAACCAACTGAGCTAAGGAGGAATTTGCGACACAAATTTTGTGTTTAGCGAATGCAAATATAACACGGTTTTTTTATTCTGCAAGCTTTTTAACCTCTTCTTTACACTATTTTTCAAAAAAAAATTACAAAATGTGAATTTATCTAAATATTAGAACAGGTTAGTTTTTGAATTTAAACAAGTTAAGATTGATATTAAAAAACTACTAACTGAAAAATATTTTAACTAAAGAAATTAGAAAGGTTTATAAAAACAAAAAACATCGCTATTTGCGATGTTTCTTTTTTGCTCCCCCTCTTGGGCTCGAACCAAGGACCCTCTGATTAACAGTCAGATGCTCTAACCAACTGAGCTAAGGAGGAGTTTGCGACACAAAATTTGTGTTTTGCGAGTGCAAATATAACACCTTTTTTTTATTCCACAAGTATTTTTTTATTTTTTATTTCAATAATTATATAAAACCTCTTTCACAAAACGAAATAACAACTCAAAATCAAAGAGATACACACCTTCAAAAAAACATACTTTTATTCATTTTTTTATTGATTAGTAAAAAATCTATCTAAAATCTCTTTTAGACTTATTTTCTCATTTAAACAGAAAAATGTTTAGATTTTTAAATTTTTCATCAAAATTGATTTAATTTTTAAAATAAAGAATAGTATTCTACTAAAAATTGTACTTTTGTCTTGTAATACTTATTTACAGAAAAGTACAATTGTATATATGGACAAGTTTTCGTTCTTAAACGCAGCACATGCAGGCTTTATAGGAGAGTTATATGAACAATACCTAAGAAACCCTGATGCAGTAGAACCAAGTTGGAGAAGTTTTTTTCAAGGATATGACCTTGCTAATGAGAATTACTCATTAACAGACGAGGAGGAAATTGAAATTCCTGAAGAAGTTCGTAAAGAATTTTTAGTAATCGATCTAATTAATGGATATCGAACTAGAGGTCATTTATTCACTAAAACAAATCCGGTTAGGGATCGTAGAAAATACACACCTACTCTAGAGTTAGAAAATTTCGGGCTTACTTCTGAAGATTTAACTACAGTATTCAATGCTGGTCAAATTTTAGGTATTGGTCCAAAATCTTTAGCTGACATTATCAAACACTTAAAAGCTATTTATTGTGATAGTATTGGTGTTGAATATATGTACTTGAGAAACCCTGAAGAGATTAAATGGTGGCAAGACAGATTAAATAAAAATGATAATCATCCAAGTTACAGCTTAGATGAAAAGAAATACATTCTTTCTAAATTAAACCAAGCTTCAACTTTTGAAAGTTTTTTACAAACAAAATATGTTGGTCAAAAACGTTTCTCGGTAGAAGGTGGTGAAACTTTAATTCCGGGTATCAGTGTTGCATTAAGAGATGCTGCAGAAATATATGGTGTTAAAGAATGTGTTTTAGGAATGGCTCACCGTGGTCGTTTAAACACATTGGTAAATATCTTTAAAAAACCTGTTAGAGATTTATTTAGCGAGTTTGAAGGTAAAGATTTTGAAGATGAATCTATTGATGGTGATGTAAAATATCACTTAGGTTTAACTTTAAGTAAAGAATACCGTGGTGGTCAGGAAATGAAAATGAACTTAGTACCTAACCCTTCTCACTTAGAAACAGTAGATGCTGTTGCTGAAGGTATTGTTAGAGCTAAAGTTGATTTAGATTATGATGGTGACAATAGCAAAATCCTTCCAATATTAGTGCATGGTGATGCTGCCATTGCTGGGCAAGGTATTGTATATGAAGTTGTGCAAATGGCACAATTAAACGGTTATAAAACAGGAGGAACTATTCATGTGGTGGTTAACAACCAAGTTGGTTTTACTACAAATTATTTAGACGCTCGTTCTAGTACATATTGTACAGATGTTGCTAAAGTAACTTTATCACCCGTTTTACATGTAAATGCTGATGATGTTGAGGCTGTATGTCATGCAATGCAAATTGCTGTTGAATACAGAGCTAAGTTTAAAAAAGATGTATTTATTGATTTATTAGGATATCGTAAATATGGACATAATGAAGGGGATGAACCAACGTATACTCAACCTAAATTATATCAGCTAATTAAGAAGCATAAAAATGCTAAAAAGATATATGTAGAGAAGTTATTAGAAAATGGATCTATAACTCAAGAGTATGTAAATCAAATTACAGAGGAATTTAAGTCTCATCTTGAGGTTGAATTCGCTGAATCTAAGAAAAAAACTACATCTCAAATTCAGGATTTTATGCCTGATGTATGGAATGGTTTTGTTAGAAAGCAACTAGAAGACATGTTACTTCCTGTTGACACGACTTATTCAATAGATGCATTAAAAGATATTGCTAAAGTTATTTCTTCAACTCCTGAAGGACACAAATTTCTTCGAAAAGCAGAGAAAAACATTCTGAAAAAGCGTTTCAGTATGGTTTTTGAAGACAACAAATTAGATTGGGGTACTGCCGAAAACCTTGCTTACGGAACTTTGCTAGAAGAAGGATATGATATTCGTATTTCTGGGGAAGATGTTGAAAGAGGAACATTCTCTCATCGTCATGCTATTTTAAGAGATGAAAATACTCTAGAAAGAGTTAACTTACTAAATACGAATCCAAAAAATAAAGGAAACTTTACCATTTATAATTCGCACTTATCAGAATACGGTGTATTAGGTTTTGACTATGGTTATGCTATGGCTGCACCTAACACATTAACTATATGGGAAGCTCAGTTTGGAGACTTTGCCAACGGTGCGCAAATAATGTTCGATCAATACATTTCTTCTGCTGAAGACAAGTGGAAATTACAAAACGGACTAGTAATGTTATTGCCTCATGGATATGAAGGTCAAGGACCTGAACATTCATCTGCAAGAATAGAACGTTTCTTACAATCGTCTGCTATTGATAACTGGACTATTGCAAATTGTTCTACTCCAGCTAACATATACCATATTTTACGTCGTCAAATGAAACGTGAATTCAGAAAGCCTTTAATTGTTTTCACTCCAAAGAGTTTATTACGTTTACCAGCAGCGGTTAGTTCTATTGAAGAATTAGCTGAAGGAACTTTCCAAGAAGTTATAGACGATACTATTGAAACTTCTAAAGTTAAAAAGATGGTATTCTGTACTGGTAAATTCTATTACGATTTACTAGCTGAACGTAACAAGTTAGAAAGAGATGATGTTGCTTTAATTAGAATTGAGCAATTATTTCCATTACACAACGATAAAATCAAAGAGGTGATGGATAAATACCCTAATGTTGAACGTTATGTTTGGGCACAAGAAGAACCTAAAAACATGGGATCTTGGGGGTATATGTTAGAGCGTTTTGAATTGGCTAGATTAGAATGTGCATCTGAAGCTTATAGAGCAGCTCCTGCAGCAGGTTCTAAAAAGCGTTCAGAAGAACGTCATCAAGCAATTATAAATAAAGTTTTCGATTAAAATTAGAATAAAAATAAATTTCAGATATATAAAATTTAATACTGATGGTTTTAGAAATGAAAGTTCCTTCTCCGGGGGAATCAATTACAGAGGTAGAAATAGCAACTTGGTTAGTTGAAGATGGAGATTATGTTGAAAAAGACCAGCCAATTGCAGAAGTAGATTCTGATAAAGCTACATTAGAGTTACCAGCCGAAGAAAGTGGAATTATTACTTTAAAAGCCGAGGAAGGTGATGCAGTAGCTGTTGGTGCTGTAGTATGTCATATTGATATGAGTGCTGCTAAACCAGAAGAAGGAGCTGAGAAAAAAGAAGCTCCGAAAGTAGAAGAGAAAAAAGAAGAAGCTCCACAAGCAACTCCAGCTAAAGAAACATATGCAACTGGTGCTGCATCTCCTGCAGCTAAGAAAATTTTAGCTGAAAAAGGAATTAGTGCAGCTAGCATAAAAGGAACTGGAAAAGACGGAAGAGTTACTAAAGAAGATGCTGTTAAAGCTGTTCCTTCAATGGGAACTCCTGGTATGGGATCTCGTGGTACTTCACGTAAAAAACTTTCTATGTTACGTAGAAAAGTTGCAGAGCGTTTAGTATCTGTTAAAAACGATACTGCAATGTTAACTACTTTTAATGAAGTTAACATGCAACCTATTTTTGATTTACGTAAGCAATTCAAAGAAGATTTTAAAGCTAAACACGGAGTAGGTTTAGGATTTATGAGTTTCTTTACAAAAGCTGTTACTAGAGCTTTACAAATGTATCCAGCTGTAAACTCTATGATTGATGGTAAGGAAATGGTTTCTTTTGATTTCCAAGATATTTCAATTGCAGTTTCTGGACCAAAAGGATTAATGGTACCTGTTATTCGTAATGCAGAAAACTTAACTTTTAGAGGAGTTGAAAGCGAAGTAAAGCGTTTAGCTATTAGAGCTCGTGAAGGACAAATTACTGTTGATGAAATGACTGGTGGTACATTTACTATTACAAATGGTGGTGTATTTGGTTCAATGTTATCTACTCCAATTATCAACCCTCCACAAAGTGCTATTTTAGGAATGCACAACATTGTGAATCGTCCTATGGCTGTTAACGGAGAAGTTGTTATTCAACCAATCATGTATGTTGCATTATCATACGATCACAGAATTATTGATGGTAAAGAATCTGTAGGTTTCTTAGTTGCTGTTAAAGAAGCTTTAGAAAATCCTGTAGAATTATTAATGGATAACAATCCTACCAAAGCATTAGAAATGTAATCTTCATCTATAAAGAATATTATAAATTTAAAAAATCCTGTATTTTGAAATACAGGATTTTTTTATGGTCTTACATTTTAAGTTCTCATTAAACACTTCTCTCTCAAAAAACCAACAAACTAATTTAAAGTATTTTAAAAGCGTCTTATTAAAACTTTAGTATCTTTATAAAACAACCAAAATTATACATACCTATGAAATTAGGCACTTTTTCTATTAGTTTAGCTGTTAAAGACATTAAAAAATCAAAAGACTTCTATGAAACCTTAGGTTTTTCAGTTTTTGCTGGTGATGTAGAACGAAATTACCTCATCATGAAAAATAAAAACTCATTAATTGGATTATTTCAAGGAATGTTTGATAATAACATTTTAACTTTTAATCCTGGATGGGATGAAAATGCAAATACTTTAGATGATTTTGACGACATAAGAAAAATTCAGCAACACTTAAAAGACAACAACTTCCAATTAACTAAAGAAACTGGAGATAGTGAATCTGGTCCGGCAAGTATTACTTTCTTTGATCCTGATGGAAATATGATCTTGATAGATCAACATATTTAAATTTCAAATTCTACAGTTACTATATCATCTATAGCGCAATTACAAAGTAACTCTTCATTCTCTGTACTAGCTTTAAAAGAAAGTACTTCTAAAAAACAATCATTGATATCTGTTTGCAAATCAGATATTAAAACTTTAAACAAATCTTCTCCATCATACTGAAAAACAACAACATCTGTATTTATAACTTGACTTTCTATTACTAATTCACCTTTAAATTCTTTAATAGAAAATTCTAAGTTTGTTATGCTATTTTCTCCTGAAAGAATTTTCAATAATGATTTATCAAATTCTTGAAGTGTTAATTGATTAACTCCACTACTCGATATAATTTTAAATTTTGCAGGAAAATTGTTTTCTACATCTCCGCAATCTCCTGTACTACAATTAGTACATAAAACAGTTATGATGATCATTAAAATCTTTAATAACTTCATTTTTTTATTTTCATTATACAACCAAGATAAAGAATAAGTTGTAATTAATCTTTCACGATTTTTAAAAACTTTTTTCTTTGTCTCATAGACATAACAAAAAAACACGCCCAAAACTATAAGATAATAGTTATTAGGCGTGATAAATACAGATTATGATCTATTTAGTAAATTACTTTTTAATTAGTTTTTTAATAGTTGATTCACCATTAATAGATATTTTACAGAAATAAATTCCGCTTGCCAATTGCCTTTCGGCAGCATTCAATTTAAACTGATAACTACCTACACCAATATTCTTATCAACTATGGTTTGTGATGAACCATACACTGAAATTAACTCTATTTTTAAATCACTTGCATCTATAGAATTACTGATTCTAACTACAGAGTTTTCATTAATAGCATTTGGATAAATAGAAATAGAATCGAATACCTTCTTTAACTCTAAATTTGAGTTTCTAAATTGTAAATTATCAGGATTACTATCATACCAAGTTCCGTTATAATACCAGCCATTAGAACATCTATTTAAATCTGGTGTTTGTGAATTTCCTTTGTTGCTAAAGATTACATTAGAACATTCAGTATTTGTAAACGTATATGAATACCATCCATTACCTGCATCTGTCATTTGCTCACCTGGCCATGATGTAGTTACTCCTGATGGAGTAGCTTCCCAAAAATAAATCTCTGGATCATTAAATGAATCTGACTTAAAATAAACCGTTAAATTTTGTCCTGTTTGATCATCATCAGGATTATTATCATACCATGTTCCATTAAAATACCAACCATCTCCACAACGTTGTAAATCAGCTGTTTGATTTGCTCCATTATCACTAAAAATTAAATTGGTACAGTCAACATCATCTAAAGTATAAGAAAACCATCCGTTGTCAATAGCAGTCATACCTTCTCCTGGCCATGAAGTAGTTAAACTACCCGGACTCGTATTCCAAAAATACAAACTTGGATTGTTAAGGTTCCCTTTATAATAAATGGTGATTCCATCTGATGGTTCTACAAAAGAATAAGTCTCAGAAATAAGATTAGATCCTAAACCTTCAGAATCATAAGCAATAGCATTAACAGTTGTATTTGAATTTATAGATAATGAACCGTTATATACCATTGATGTAGCTGAAGGTGTTGTACCGTCTAACGTATATCTAATTGTAGGATTTGCATCACTATCATCTGTTGCAGATAGTGTTACTAATACTGTTTCTCCAACGGTGTACTCACCTCCTACAGGAGTGACTGTTAGTTCAGGCGCCTGATTACCAACAACACATGGGGCTGGCATTTGACTATCTAAAAACAAATCTTCTGATTGTCCTCCACACTGACTGATAATATAATTAGTACTAAGTATTCCTGGCAATTCATATTGATACCAACCATCACATCCTCCGCCAACTGGTATCATTTCTACACCAGGCCATGCTACATCTGTCAATACATTAGGTTCTTCTTCCCAATAATATAAACGAGGGGTTTCTGAACATTCTGTATAAGCATAAACGGTAAACCCATCAATTACACCAATAGAATATTTTCTAGTAACTACTGAAGATAATTCTCCGTTTGCATTTTGAGCTACTATCTGTACATCTACAGTTTCTGTAAAAGTTACATCATTGGTAAACACAGTCCAAGCACTTAAATTATCTGTGCTCATATTTAAATCAGTAGTATAATAAATTGTTGGATTAGGATCATCTTTATCGGTAGCAGAAGCTGTCATTATAATTGCTGATGGATCATAACTACTTTCTGGATCTACTACTAATGTAGGACGATTTGTAGGATTTGTTTCTTCTATTAATATCACACCATTACTATGTGCATTAAAAGTAACTGTACCATTACTTACGGTTGCAACCGATTCAGTATAAAAATCACGTAACTCAGTACCATTTGGAAATACGGAAGCAACATTCACTGAAGTATTTCCAGAAGCCCCTACTACAACCACAACATTATCATTTTCTAATGTTCTAGAAAACGTATATGGACTGCTCGATAATTGTTGATGTTTTCCTCCACCTACTGCTAGGTGATTTCTTCTAAACTGACCTAATCTTTGCCAGTGACTTTGAATATTGGTATTGATATTATTCCAGTTCATGTAAGATCTAGTTCCTTGATGTGGATCTCCACCTAATGGTCCTTCTGGTCTTCCTGTTTCATCTCCATAAAATATTTGAACAGATCCTGGTACTAGTAATAAACTTGTTCCTGCATTAATTAAATTACCTCTATCAAATAACGATGTATCATGTGAAGAAATATAGCTCAATGCATTCCAATCTAAAGCATTATTGATGGTATTTGCATAATTAGAATATACATTTTCTAAATTTCCGATATTACCAGCCTGTCCTTGAAAATCGAAATTAATCAATCCATCATAACCATTATCTATATGATATTGAGATCTTCCATAACCATAACCAAAATTTTCACCTACCATCCAAAACGGTAAGTCGTCTAGTTTTTTAGTTGGATTATTATTTTTCCAATCTTGTAAAGCTATTAACGCTTCTTGCTTTAATATTCTCCACGATTCACCTTCTACATGCTTCTCTGTATCTACTCTAAAACCATCAATTCCAAATTCTCTTACCCAATCTGTTAACCACTTAACAAAATGATTTCTTACGGTTCTTTGATATCCTGTTCTATTAAAAAAGGCATTAAGCTCAGCTTCTTCTTGAGCCAATTTACTTGATGACCATTTGTTTCGTAAAATTGGAGGTAATCCTACTTGATTAGATGACTCAGTAATGATATCAGGTAAACCTGCCAAAGTTTGTGTCAGCTCATCACCTCCAGGAGAAGGATACCCAGATAATCCTGCACGAATCCAATCTCCAGACCACCAATTACTCCAATTATTACAGTTTGAATAATCAATAAATAAATCATGAATACTTGCCCAGTTTTGTCCGTTGGTAGGTCTCCATCCTTTCCAACTATCATTTACACAACCAAAGTTATACTCTTGCATATCATGCAATGTGTTATACCCCACATGATTCATTACCACATCCATTACCAAACGAATTCCATGATCATGGGCTGCATCTACAAAAGCTCTAAATTCATCTTCAGTTCCAAAATTTGCATCCATTTCAGTCCAATCCAATCCATAATATCCATGGTAAGCATAATGCCTAAACTCTCCATTTGAACCACCAGATACCCATCCATGAATTTGTTCATAAGGAGCCGAAAACCAAATAGCATTTACCCCTAAATCATCAAAATATCCTTCTTTTATTTTATTGGTTAATCCTACAAAGTCTCCACCATGAAAACTTCCTACTTGATCAAAACCATAATCATTTCCGTTACCATCTTTACCTCTTCCATATGATTGATCATTACTTGTTTTTCCATTTTCAAAACGATCTTGTATTACAAAATACACAGTGGCATTGTCCCATGTAAAAGGTTTGTCTCGATTTTCATTTTGTCCTATTACCAAAAGTGTAAATAGTAATAAAACAGTTGTTAATATTTTTTTCATTGGTTTAAATTCTTGATTCAAAAAATTAAAATGTAGTCACCCACAGTTTAATCGCAGAGCGATAACTAAAAAACAAATCGTTATATGTTTTAAAAGTTTATTTTAGGGTGACTCGTAAATGTTAATGTGTTATTTTTTAATCAACTTTTTAATAGTTGACTCGCCATTAATAGATATTTTACAGAAATAAATTCCGCTTGCCAATTGTTTTTGAGAAGCATTTATTTTAAACTGATAATTACCTACACCAATATTCTTGTTTACAATTGTTTGAGAAGAACCGTAAACAGATATTAACTCTATTTTTAAATCACTTGCATCTATAGAATTACTAATTCTCACTACAGAATTGTCATTAATTGCATTTGGATAAATAGATATTGAATCAAATACTTTTTGTATTTCAAAAGATGCATTCCTTGCTTGAAGTGTATCTGGATTATCATTATACCATACTCCGTTATAATACCAACCATTCGAACATCTATTTAAATCTGGAGTTTGAGAATTCCCATTATTACTAAAGATTAAATTAGAACAATCTGTATTTGATAAAGTATAAGAATACCAACCATTCCCAACAGCTGTCATACTTTCACCCGGCCAAGAAGTTGTAACTCCAGATGGAGTAGCTGCCCAAAAATAAACTTCAGGATTACTAAATGAATCAGACTTAAAATAAACTGTTAAATCTTCATCTCCTGTTTGATCTCCTCCACTATTGTTATCTGGGTTACTATCATACCAAGTTCCATTTAAATACCAACCAGTTCCGCAACGTTGTAAATCATCTGTTTGATTACTTCCATTGTTACTGAAAATTAAATTTGTACAATTTACTCCGTTAAGTGTAAATGAATACCAATCATTACCAATAGCCGTCATGTTTTCTCCTGGCCAAGCAGTAGTTAAAGTTCCTGGACTTGTACTCCAAAAATAAATATTAGGATTGTTGATTCCTCCTTTATAATAAATTGTCATTGAATCAGAAGTATCTCCTCCTCCTAAAAAAGAAAAATCATTACTAATTATTGCTGACGATACATTTTGATTATCATAAGCAATTGCTTGTACAGTAGTTGCTGAAGAAATCGATATAGTTGAAGTATATAAAGTAGATGATTTTGATGGAGTACTTCCATCTAAAGTATAATAAATCTCTAATCCTTGAGGATTATCATCTGTTGCATTTAATGATACTGAAACTGTTTGTCCTGAAGTAAAAGAACCTCCATTTGGAGTCATTGTTAAAGATGGTGCTTGATTATCACTACCTCCTCCTCTAGGATCTGTATCAAACCATGTATTATTTTCATACCAGCCATCTCTATCTCTAGATAAATCATCAGTTTTAGCATTTCCATTATCATTAAATAATAAATTAGTACTTGTTACTCCATCAAAAATATATTCATACCAATCAGAATTCCCAATTCTACTCATTTGTGGTCCAGGCCAATTACTTACTGGCAACACATCTGGCGATTCGTTCCAATAATGTACATTTACTTGCGACCAATTCGCTGGTTTTTTAAAATATACATGTAAACCTTCAATTGGTCCTATTTGATATGATTTAGTAACCACATCTGAAGCCTCTCCGTTACTATCATAAGCAATTGCTTTAATTACAGTAGAGTCTGTTATAGTAAAAGATCCATTGTACCTATTACTTGATCTATTTGGATTAGAATTATTTGTAGTGTAAAAAATCTCTGAATTTCCTGAACCTCCAAAAGCATTCATAGTTACTAAAATTGGATTCTCAGATCTTGTGTTTTCAGGATTAATTTGAACCACAGGCTTACTTGGCCCGTTTACACAATTTTCAAAGAAACCTCCTCCACAAGGTCCTATTAAACCAGGTCCATTTAACACATAAATACCTGCCGAACCAGAGGTTACAGTAAAGTTAATTCGACCTCCTTGTACAAAAGCCTCTCTTCCTGTTACTGCATCTCGGTATATCCCATCTCTAACTCCTGAAATAGAAAAACTAGCACTACCATCTTTTGCCAATCCTACAACTACTTCACTATTTCCGTGAACTCTTTTATAAGAAACTGCATTTCCTGGAGCTTCTTTCCATTCCCAACTTCCTTTTTGTAAAGCAGGTACAGCTCTACGCATTGCATTCAGCTTTTTAAAATGTTGATACATTTTATGATTAGGGGCTTGATCCATTACATTTCCATAGTAAGCTCTACCAGTTTCATCTATAGATTTTTGAATTCCAGAAGCATCATGAATATCATTAAATACTCCTGCCTGAAAACGCATTTCTGTTCCATAATATACCGTTGGAATTCCTCTCCAAGTAAACATAAAATTCATACAAGCTGCTAAGTTTTCATCACTTCCTCCATAACGACGATTCCAATCATTATTAGGACCAAAATCATGATTATCTAACCAAGTTACTAATGTAGATGGATCGCTATATAAATGATCATAACGAGCTGCAGCTTTTACTGTTGGAAAAGATTGTCCTTCTTCAAATGTTCCATGAAAAGTTGCTTCCCCGAAAAAGTCGATTACTGCTAAATCTAATGGTTGCGAATTGTTAACAGCACCTCTCCATGTATAATAATGAGGATTTGTTTCTTCTACAGGATGTAGTTCGTGGCGCTTTTGAGCTACTTCTCCAAAAATGAATAAATCAGGATTTATAGCTTTGAATTCATCAAAAAAGTAGATAATATCTTCTCTACTCATATGCTTTACCGTATCCCAACGAAAAGCATCTACACCCATTTCTATATATCTTTTGTAAGCATTTACTAAATAATCTCTTACTTTTTGGCTACTTGTGTTCAAATCTGGTGTATCACCTGCCAAAGCTCTATTTTGAAGATTTTCTACATCATCAAATCCTTGAGCAAAACCATTTCCTGAGTGATGATACCATTCTGGATCTGAAGTATCAACATAACTTTCTTTTCCAGGAAAATTATATGCTGCTAAGTTTTGATTGTAAGGAGCTGGCATTTTTGCCAAGTTCGCTCTACTCCAAATTAATCCGTCATCTGGATTTGGAGTTATCCCATCATATTCCCAATTAGGATTGTCTACTGCTGCCCATGGTTTTGTTGGATCTGTATTGTATTTAATTTCAGCAACATCTTTAATTCCAAAACGACCAGCGTGATTCGTTACTACGTCCAATACAATTTTCATCCCTCTAGCATGAACTTCATTAATTAAGTCTTGAAAAGTGGCACCTGGCGACTCTAGTCTAGGATCAACTTTTGTAAAATCCCATGCGTGATATCCATGATAATCTAACGGACTTCGGTTATGTACTATAGGTGTTATCCATATAGCTGTAAATCCCATATCTTTAATATAATCTAACTTCTGAATTAATCCTTTAAAGTCACCTCTCCATGTAACATCATTGGGATCAGTTATTGTAGGATTTATCGTTGGATCTGGATTGTAAGAAGACCACTCCGTTGGAGCATTGTTGTTTGGATCACCGTCGAAAAAACGGCTAGTTAATAAAAAGTAGATTGTTTCTTCCCGAAAATCTACTTGTGCATTGATAATTTGTGGTAGCAGCATACTGGCTAGCAGTAAAATGCTACTCAATTTTAAGAAAAAAGTTTTCATAAATTCGATTTGTTTGTGATTATTATGAAGGTTTAGTAGTCTGTATTTTTAGTGTTAAAAAAATACATTATCGACAATTTAAAGATTAATTATTACCTAAAATTTAATAAACAAAAACGAAATCGATTTCGTGTTGATAAGAAAATTATGAAACTAATAATTCATAAAAATATTTAACAATTTTTGAAATTTTGTACAACATTTTAACTGATGATAAAGCACAAAAAAAAGAGGCTACCAAATTAACGGCAACCTCTTACAATGGGATAATTTAATCTATCAGGAGAATATTTTTTTACTTTTCATTTAAGTCCCAATTATAATCTAAATATGAAACTGTTGCATTATCATTTACCTTAGTAGTTGAATACTTATTAATGTAATAAACCAAAGTGTTAGTTGATGTAAAATCTTCTTGATACCATTCAAAAACTTTTGATACTGCTACTTGTGTAGATTTTATCTTATTTTTTGTTGGATCGTTAATGAATTCTTTCATTAAGCTTTCTAATTTCTGGTCAACATTTTTTTCTGTAAAAGCATAATTAGGAAATCTTGGTCCAGATACTGATCCAGCATTAATTCCTACATGAATTCTTGGATCATCATGCCATCTTCTTAAGATTTTATGTTCTATGTAATCTAACGAATATGTTTTCTTTCCAACTTTTGCCAATGGAATTTTCCATGCATTTTTTCCTTGACGCTTAATATCTGTAATTTTCTTAAGCGGATAACTATCAATAATTAGTTTAATTGTATAGGCATTATATGCATTCATCCAAAAAGCTTTTGCCTTTTTTGAAGACCATTTTTTTAATGGAATTGTGTTTTCTAACTGATTTAAATAAATATCTAAAACAGCTTTATTTTTACGTAAACCTTTATAATCTAAGGCTCCTTTTTCTGTTACATAAGTTTCTAATAAAGCGTTGAAAACTTCATCTTGAGATTGTGCTTTTAAATTAAAAGCTGACATTAGTACTAAAGCGATAAATAGTTTTTTCATTGTAATATTGTTTTTGTGGAACACTATACCATTTTGGACGTGAGGACTTCATGTTCATTACAACAAAATTTATTTTTTTTGTCTGATCGCCAAAAACAAAACACACACAAAACACTATAAATCAAAATAAAACTTCATTATTTATAAAGTTTTCTCCTTCCAAAATAATTGTATTTATTTTAATTTTCACATCGACAGAATCATATTTCACACCTGATTTTTTCACCAATTCAAACGCTAATTTTAACTTTTTCACAGAATCGTTTAAGGTTATTTCTTCACCTACTTTGTGAATATTTTTCACTAATAAAAAGTCGTGGAATTTATCCTGAAACTTTCTATTTTTTGATATTTTTTCTAGTTGTAATATTACCTCTTTTTTAAACTCAGGATGCTCATTTTTCAACTTCAATAAATCTACATAATTCTGTAATTTCTGTACTGCAATATCTTCATAAGTACGAATTGTGCTTTCTTCCTCTTTAACATCAAATAAAAAAATATCAGCTTCTCTATTTTGAGGACTTTTGTTACTACAAGAAATAAAAAATAATATGGAAAGTATCAACAGTACTTTTTTCATTTTACAATAAATTTTAGTTTAACAATCTTATCTTTTTTCACCCTCTTGTATAAAATTTGTACTTGTTTTAAAGTTTGAGTAGGTGTAGTTACAAACCTTATAAAGTCATCTTTGCTATAAATTTCAACTCCTAAATTATTACCAAACAATTGGTATATTTTAGCATCGTCTGCAATTAGTTTTTCAAGTTCTTTTTTATGTTTTTGCCAATCTTTCACCTTAGCGTTTGTGTAATAATCTAGCATTAACGAATAATCATCTGTAAGGATTGGTATAATTTGATTTACGTTTGAATCAATATTTCTTACAATAGTATCTGTTTTATGGTAAGGAGATTGTACAATAAACTTTATCTGCTTGCTTGCAGACACATATGTAAAACACCCCAAACTGTCTGTTTTAAAATAGACAGGAGATTCGTTTTCTTGTATAATCTTTATATCTAATGGAACCTTAGTAATTGGTTCATTTTTTAAATTATCAACAAAACAAAAATCAAAACGATGCTTTACAGGTTTAAAAAACCAAAATATTGCTAAAAATGGAATTACTAACAAAAAATACCATGCATAGCCTTTTTTGGTAGTCTTTTTAAACTTTGTTTCATGTAAATTCTTAAAAGTATTCCAGTCTTTAACACCTGAATATTTACACAAAAGATTCAACATATCTACCCTCGGTAACTTCTCTGGAGTATTTTTAAAATAAGTGTAAAACCACTTTTCACTAACTTTTGTTTTTAAGGCAGCATATAAATCTTCTTGAAAAGCTATAATCTCATCGCCTTTCCATTTTTCTATAGTATTAGGAGCTGAATTATTTTTTAAAAAAGTAGTTTTCACCTCTTTTTTTAATAATCCAAAATAAAAATTATCCTCCTTTGTCAATTTTTTAAAGTTTTATTTTTCAACTAATTAATTATTGTAAACTATTTTACAAATCATTTACAAACGTTTTACAACTACTTTTCTGAGTAGAAAAATAGGTTTGCTCATAATTCTTAAAAATATAAAATTATGAAAGTAATTCAATTAAAAACCAAAGCAATTCTTTTTTCCTCTTTAATCTTATTTATTAATTGTAGTAACAAAGAGCCTTATCACGAAAGAGTTTCAATGGAAAAAGTAGCTATTGATGAAGGTTTTCAATCTGTAAAAGAAGAAACGAAAGATTTAAGTACTCAAACACCAACCCAAAAACCCAATAATTTAAAAATAATCAAATCTGCCAATGCTAAGTACAAAGTAAAAGATGTAAAAAATGTCACCAATAAAATAAAAAGAATCGTTCATAAAAATGGAGGCTATATATCTGATTTACGATTTGAAAATAATTTATACAAAAAAGAAAATAGATTCACAATTAAAGTACCTGAAGCTAAATTTGATGAATTAATGGATTCTATTGGTAGTTATTCTGAATTTATAGAGTTTGAAAACATTACTACTAAAGATATTACAGAGGAATATGTAGACATTACCTCTCGATTACAAACTAAAGAAGAAGTAAAAGTTAGGTATGAAAACATTTTACGTAGCAAAGCTAAAACTGTTGAAGAAATTTTAAAAACCGAAAGTAAATTACGAATAATTCAAGAGGAAATTGATGCTGCAAAAGGAAAACTAAAATACATGAATCACAAAGTTGCTTTTAGTACTATTCAAATTGATTTATATGAAACTGTTGACTACAAAGAAGAGCCTATTACTTATAAAAAATCATTTACATCAAAACTTAATAATGGATTCTCATTTGGATGGGAACTTATAAAATATGTTATCATTGGATTAATTTACTTATGGCCTGTTTTTCTTATTGTTACGTTTGTTTACGTTTTGTTAAAATTGAAACAAAAAAGAAAATAACACATTAGCATTTTTTTAACATTTGACTTGTGTTTTGTTAACTTAATTAATAATTTCGCAATAATTAATCAATTAAACCCTTTCAAAAAATGAAAAAATCATCTTTTTTCAAGGTGGCTCTTGCTGCCGTATTTTTGTGTTTTGGTACTTCACAAGCACAAAAAGTTAAAATCGGTGACGAGTTCCAAGTCAGCGAGAAAATAAGCACTAAAAGCTTCAAAAATTACAATCTAAGTGATGTTAACGGAAAACAATTAGTGTACAAAAAGGTTTTTGCTAGCGAAAATTCTTTTTATACTAAATTATATTTCGAAAACTTCGATTTAGCTCCTGGAGATTACGTAGAAATTACTGGACTTAACAATGGTGAATCTATTGTTTATGCTGGTAAAGGTAAAATTGTAGATGAAAACTTAACAATGATCAGCGATTTCTGGTCTCAAGTTTTATTTGACGATAAAGTAGAAGTTAAATTTTATTCATCTAGTAACAAATCAGCTAAAACTGGTTTTAAAATTAGTAAAGTTGCTTACGGATACGATAAAGAAACTATCTTAAAAAAATCTGGTACAGCTCCTCAAAAATCAATCTGTTCAGCTGATAACAAAGAGCAAATAGCTTGTTATGAAGGAACTGAAATGTTTGAAAAAGCAAAAGCTGTTTGTAGATTAATTATTGGTGGTAGTTCTAGTTGTACTGGATGGCTATTAGGTAGCGAAGGTCACTTAATGACTAACAATCACTGTATTGGTAATGCTAGTGAAGCTCAAAATACTGACTTCGTATTCAATTATCAAAACACAAACTGTGCTGGTACAAGCGCTGCTTCTTCTGATGTTGTAGCATCTTCTTCTACGTTTATTAAAACGAGTTCTTCTTTAGATTATACTTTAGTTAGATTACCTTCTAACCCAACTGGTACTTACGGATACTTAAGTTTAAGTTCAGCTGCTCCTTCAGCTGGAGATAGAATTTATATTCCTCAGCATCCAGGAGGAAGAAGAAAAGAGATTTCTGTAAATGCTGATGCTGATCCTAGTGGAAGTGGATTCTCTAGAGTTTTTCAAGTTTCTAATGGTAGTGGTCAACAAGTAAGATATTATGCAGATACAGAAGGTGGTAGTTCTGGGTCTCCTGTTTTAGATTACAACTCTCACTTAGTAATCTCTATTCACAATACAGGCGGATGTCCTAATGGTTCTTATGGTAAATCAGACAATTTAATTAGTGCTATTGGAAATGATATGCCAAACAATGGTGTAGACAACAGTGGTGGCGGTGGAAACCCTCCAAATCCAACAAACTGTACTTCTTCAGTAAGTTCTTTCCCATACAGTCAAAGTTTTGAATCAAGTGTAGGATGGACTCAAGCTTCTGGTGATGACGGTGACTGGGTAAGAGATAGCGGAGGAACTCCTTCTTCTGGTACTGGACCAAGTTCTGGTGCAGCAGGTAATTTTTATATGTTCTTAGAAGCTTCAACTAACGGAAGTACTGGACAAATAGGAGCTAACGCAACTGCTGTATTACAAAGTCCTTGTTTTGATTTATCTGGATTATCTTCAGCTACATTTACATTTAGTAACCATATGTATGGTACAAGTGTTGGTTCTTTAGCTTTACAAGCTTCTACTGACGGTGCTACTTGGACTACTTTATGGAGTGATTCTGGTAACAAAGGAAACCAATGGAATGATGAGTCTGTAAACTTAAGTTCTTACTTAGGACAAGACGAAGTAAGATTAAGATTTGTTGGTACAACTGGATCTAGCTGGTCTAGTGATATTGCAATTGATAATATCGCATTAACATCCGGTGGTGGCGGAAACCCTTCTCCTTCATGTGCTGCTATTGATTTTAATGATTTCACAATTACTGGATTCTCAAACCAAGATTCAGCAGGAAACTTCTCTAATACTGCTAGCTCATTAACATTAACAAATAATACTTGGAAGTATATTGCATTAAATTATACTGTAACTGCTAACACAGTAATTGAATTCCAATTTAGTAGTACTTCTCAAGGAGAGATTCACGGTATTGGTTTTGAAGATGATAATACTCTTACTTCTAGTAGATATTTCAAAGTTCATGGTACTCAAAACTATGGTGTAACAAACTATGATAATTATACAAGCGGTACTCAAACTTATACAATTCCTGTAGGTAGTTCATATACTGGTAACATGGATAGATTAGTATTTATTAACGATAATGATGGAGGTTCTGGAAACAACTCTACATTCTCAAATGTTAGAATTTACGAAGGTTCTTGTGAAGGAACTGTAAGCGTATTAGAAATGTTTGATCCTAGAGAAGATGTTCTTGGAAACGAAGATGAAGATATTTTTACTTCTATTCAATTAGCTCCAAACCCAGTTAACAGAGGATTCCAATTAAAAGTAGTTGGTCCAAATAACAGTTTATCTAATACTTCTTACTCAGTTATAAATACTTTAGGTCAAGTATTACAAGCTGGAAAAATTTCAGAAGTAAACAAAGAAATTAACACAAATGTTCTTAACTCTGGTGTATATATCTTAAAATTAGAAAACAAGTTTACTAAAACTAACAAACGATTTATTGTAAAGTAAATTGGTAATAAATTTTAATTCTATAAAAAGTCTTCTAGAAATCTAGAAGGCTTTTTTTTTTACAATTAATTAAAGCTTTTATAAATTTAAGATCAATAAAAAAAAGTAGTTTTGTTTCGTTAAGTTATGATTTAAAAACAAACGTTATGATGAAAAAAACTATTTCTATTCTATTCTTTTTTTCTACACTATTTATTTACTGCCAAAGTGTTATTGGCAATTTTAACACAGGTACAATAGTACAAAACAGTTATATCCATAGTATTGGAGAGATTTATATTGCTTCCGAAAGTAATACAAATAAGATTAGTTCTGGTATTATAAATATAGCCAGTGAAATAAACTTTATAACCTTAAGCATTGATAACATAGATAATCCTGTTAATGCATTAGAAACAAAAATTTTTCCTAATCCTACTAAACGTAGTCTTACTATTTCTATTAATAAAAAAATTAATAGAGTAGAAATTTTAGACCTAAAAGGAAGAAAATTAAAAAGTTATTTTATTAACAATGATAAAATAGATATTTCTGACTTATCTACAGGTTTATACTTCATAAAATTTCCAAACACAAAAATAGCACCCATAAAAATTTTAAAAAATTAATTAAAAATGAAAAGAATATTACTATTTATTACAGCGCTTACATGTTATATCGCATTTGGACAGGCGCCTCAAGGGTTTAGTTATCAAGCTGTCGCTTTTGACAATAATGGTGAACCAGTTAGAAACACATCTATTACAGTAAAAATAAGTATCATTAACAATACAGCTACAGGTACTACATTATTCTCTGAAACACATTCTCCTACAACAAATGATCAAGGATTATTTAACCTAGCTATAGGTAAAGGAAGTAGTATTTTAGGAAACTTTGAACAAATAGATTGGGGAGATAAAATTAAGTTTATAAAATTAGAAATAGATATACAAGGCGGAACTAATTTTGTTGATGTAGGTACTAGTCAATTAATGAGTGTACCATACGCTTTATATGCAGAAAATAGTAAAAACTCTTTTTGGGAAGAAAAAAAAGTGGATACTATTTCTCTAAAAAATTATAACAAAACATTAAGTACTGGTAACATCGAAATAAAACAAGGAAGCCTACATATTGCGGAACAAGGTGAAGGTGTAATACTTACATCACCAAACGGTACTAAATTTAAATTAACTATTTCTGATAATGGTGTTTTATCTGTTATTAATAACGAGACAGGTGAACCTGTAGGAGATGATGTTGTGAATGATTCTTCTAATCAAAATGAAGATGTAATAGAACTAAATGGTGTTTATACTTCAGATTTAGAGTTAGATGTAACTAAAAAATATGTAATCACAGGTCCTACAATAATTGATAATTGTGCTACTTTAACCATTCCTGCTGGTACTACAATTAAAGCTAATAAAGGAGACCATATATTTATCGCAGTGAAACAATGCTCAAAAATTAAAGCAGAAGGTACTGCTTCAGAGCCTATAATTTTCACATCTAATTCAAATAATCCTGAAGCTGGTGATTGGGGAGGTATAGTTCTTTTAGGGAGAGCTCCAATTAATTCTGTAGATGGTACTAGTTTAACAACTTTAACTTCGAATATTTACGATTTTCAATATGGAGGTGATTTAGAAGCAGATGATTCTGGAATTTTAAGTTATGTTCGTATAGAGTATACTGGAGGTAGAGCAAGTAACCTACTTGAAAGTAATGCTATTACGCTGTACGGAGTAGGAAATGGTACAACTATTCATCATTTACAAATATATGAAACAAAGGATGATGCTTTTGAATTTCGTGGTGGAACAGTTAATGCTAGCTTTATTTCTACAATAAATATAGATGACGATGCTATAGATTGGACTGAAGGTTATACTGGTAATCTTAGTGATATTCACATTAGTCATAATATTGATGGAGACAAAGCTTTTGAATGTGATGGCTATAATACAGATACAGGAAATAATTCAAATCCTTTATATTATTCATCTCCTACTATATCTAATATTACTATTGAAAGTACAGAAACTACAAGTGGTAATTTTGTGAGAGAAGCTATAAGGTTGAGAGCAGGTACTCAGGCTCTTTTTGATAATATGGTTATTATTGGTCATTATGATGAAGGTTTTGACATTGATGGAGATACGGTAAACAACCCTACTGGACAAGGTGTTCTTGACAATCTATTACAAGCTACTAATATTAAGTTTATTGATGTAGTATTGAAAGTAAAAAACGATACTAGTATAAACTTTTCTACATCAGAATTTTTAACCGAAAACAACAATGCTACTGGTACAGACTTTATTACCTGGGGAGCTGGCTGGACAAGAAACTAAAAACAAAAAACGGCATAATAAAAAACTCCATTTAGAAAAATCTAAATGGAGCTTTTTATTTTTACTCTTTCCAGAGTATTAACTATAAATCGAAACCAATATTAACTCCTAATTTACTAGCAATAATATTAGTAATACGTTTTTTAACTTCTGGTATTTTAACACTTTCTAAAACAGTGTTAGCAAAGGCATACATTAAAAGAGCCTTAGCTTCTTTTTTAGCAATACCTCTTTGTTGCATATAAAATAAAGCTTGTTCATCTAATTGTCCAATAGTACAACCATGAGAACACTTTACATCGTCAGCAAAAATCTCTAATTGTGGCTTTGCATTTATCGTTGCCTTATCACTTACTAAAATGTTATTATTTTGCTGATAAGCGTTCGTTTTTTGCGCTTCTTTCTCTACTACTACCTTTCCATTGAATACACCTGTAGAACGCTCTCCATAAATCCCTTTATAATCTTGGTGGCTCTCACAATTAGGTTCAATATGATGCACCAATGTATGGTGATCTACATGTTGTTTACCTTCTGTAATAGTAATTCCCTTTAAAATAGAATCTATACGTTCTCCTTTTTGGAAAAAGTTTAAATTATTTCTAGTAATATTTCCTCCAAATGAAAAAGTATGTACAGAACAAAGACTTTCTTTTTGCTGCTCTATGTAAGTATTATCAACTAAAGAAGCATTTACATTATCATTCTGAATTTTATAATAATCTACAGAAGCATGAGTATCAACAAAAATTTCAGTTACAGAATTTGTAAAAGCAGCATTGTCAGTTAAACTTTGATGACGTTCTATAATTTGTACATGAGAGTTACGCTCTGCAACAATCAAGTTACGAGGCTGTAACATTGTAGCGTTTTCAGCACCTGTTGTAAAGTTTATAATCTGAATAGGCTTTTCTACCTCTACATTTTTAGGAATATAAATATAAGCTCCTTCGTTAGCGAAAGCAGTGTTTAAAGATGTTAAGTTATCTTGCTTTGCTATGCGGTTGAAATAATTTTCAATTACTAATTTATATTTTGGTTTGTCTAATGCAGATGATAATAAGCAAATATCCATATTATCATGAGTGGTATCAGACAAAAAAGAGCTGTACTTTCCGTCAATAAATACAATTTTATAAGTATCTATATCATGAATAAAATATTTCTTTACATCAGCAAGCTCAACTGCTGTTTCAGCTTTAGGAAAAATACTATAATCTTCTTTTAATACTGAATTTAAAGAAGTGTATTTCCAAGCTTCTAATTTTTTAGTAGGAAAACCTAACTTTTCAAAATTTTGAAGCGCATTTGAACGTATTTCGTGTACCTCTGAATCAACATTTAATCCATTTTCAAAGGCTACATACGATGATATTAATTTATCTTTTAATTCCATTCTTCTTTGTTAGTTGAAAGTCGAAAGTTGAAAGTTCAAAAGAAAACACTTCTTAATAACTTCTCTCCTTAGACTTTACGCTTTAGACTTTTAACTATTTACCTCTTCCTTAATCCAGTCGTATCCTTTTTCTTCAAGCTCTAAAGCTAAAGAAGCATCTCCTGTTTTTACAATTTTACCATCAAATAAAACATGTACATAATCAGGAACGATATAATCTAATAAACGTTGATAGTGAGTAATTACAACTACTGCGTTGTCTTTAGATTTTAACTTGTTTACACCATTAGCAACAATACGTAAAGCATCAATATCTAAACCAGAATCTGTTTCATCAAGTATTGCTAATTTAGGCTCTAACATTGCCATTTGAAATATCTCGTTACGTTTCTTTTCACCTCCAGAAAAACCTTCGTTTAAAGAACGAGATAAGAATTTTCTATCTATTTCTAATAATTCAGATTTTTCACGAATCTTTTGTAACATTTCTTTTGCTGGCATATCTTCTAAACCTTGTGCTTTACGAGATTCGTTGATAGCTGTTTTAATAAAGTTAGTTACCGTTACACCAGGTATTTCTACTGGATATTGAAACGATAAAAACACTCCTGCGTGTGCTCTCTCTTCTGGAGCTAACTCACTAATATCTTCACCATTTAATTCAATAGAACCAGAGGTTACTTCATACTCTTCTTTACCTGCAATAACAGAAGCCATTGTACTTTTTCCAGCTCCATTAGGTCCCATAATTGCGTGTACTTCTCCTGCTTTAACTTCTAAATTCAATCCTTTTAAGATTGACTTTTCTTCTACTTCTGCGTGTAAGTTTTCTATTTTTAACATTGTAACTATGCTTGTGCTATTAATTCTATGTCTATTTTTTAATTATTTTATTACTCACAACATTTCCATTATCTAAATAACTATTTAAAATGTAAACATTGCTAGGTAATTCATCTGTTCTAATGGTATTAGATTCAGAAGACTTTATCAATTTCCCGTTTAAAGCGAAAATATCTAATCTATTAATTTTAGATAAAGTTGCTTTTACTTCAACAATATCTTTTACTGGATTTTCAAAAGCAATATTTTGTGATTTTGTATCTTCTACTGAAGCTGTTGCAAATGTAAGAGCATACTTTGAGGAATAATGCTCAACATTATCACTAGCATACTGATTCTTTCCTGTTATAAAAAAGTAATCATCCTTTACATGTAAATTAATTGCAAACTGAGTAAAACTAGTTGTTTCAATTAACGCTCCATTATTAGCAAAATTTGTGTTTACTGAAGCATCATCAGGGTTAAATGAAAGAATTTGAGTATCTAAAGTATCAAACTTAATACCTAAAACATATAATTTTTCTTTAAAAAACTTTAAATTAGTTAAGTAATAATTATCTACAGTATTTATTCCTGATGTCCCAAAATTATTATCTAACTTCCCACTTGAATCGTACTTATATATTTCAGAATAAGTGCTCGATCCAATTACCCCAATAGTCATAAATAAGTTATTCTCAGCTTCATTAAAAGTAAAATATCTACCAGATGTGTCACCACTTCCTGTAAATAAAACACCATTTGTCCCAAAATCTGTATCTAAAGTTCCATCAGTATTGTGCTTTGATATAGTTAAAGTAGAAAAACTTGAATCAGATCCTACAACAATAAATTCATTAGACTCTGTTACATAGAATTCATTAATAAAATTATCTATACTAATAATACCTCCAGAACCAAAAGAAGTATCAAAATCACCATTTAGATCAAGTCTTTTTATACCATATTGGTCACTTGAAGATGATCCTGAATAATTGACTCCAACATATATATAATCACCTCTAAAAAAATATCTAAGATTGATATATTTCGGATCTATCTCCTTTTTTCCATTATTACCAAAACTTGTATCATTAACACCATTAGGAGTAATTTTTACTATAAAATTTTTATCCAAGTTAAAGTCTTGACCTGTAAGAAAAATATTTCCATTACTATCAATAAATGTATCTAAGCCATTGTCATCATCAATATCAGAAGTATAAATACCATTAACACCAAAACTCGTATCAATTACTCCTTGACTTGTATATTTGATTAAGACCGATTCGTGACTACTCGTAGTTTCGTTGTATTTTAATACTGACATTAATAAACTACCATCAGCTAACAAAATAGACCTAGTAGGGTCATTAGTTGTTTTAGAAGAAATAACTGTAACGCCATTATCTCCATAATTAGTATCAATATCTATCGATTGACTAAAAACATTTAGACTTAAATTAAGTAATAAACAATAAAATATATATTTTTTCATTTTTTGTAATTGAACTGCTATTTTTTAATTATTTTATTACTTACAACGTTTCCATTATCTAAATAACTATTTAAAATGTAAACATTGCTAGGTAATTCATCTGTTCTAATGGTATTAGATTCAGAAGACTTTATCAATTTTCCGTTTAAAGCGAAAATATCTAATCTATTAATTTTAGATAAAGTTGCTTTTACTTCAACAATATCTTTTACTGGATTTTCAAAAGCAATATTTTGTGTTTTTGTATCTTCTATTGAAGCTGTAGCAAATGTTAAATTATATTTTGCTGAAAAATGTTTAACATCTGCATCAGAATATCTATGACTTCCTGTAAGATAAAAAGTATCATCTTTCTGTATCAAATTCGTAGCTAATCGTCTAAAAGTTCCAGAGTCCTCAGTATACACTCCATTTGTAGCGAAAGCGGTATTCACAGCTCCATCAAAATCGTATGAATAAATATTAGTACTAAATTCAGGAATTTTAATACTACTTAAATATAAACTATTGTTATAATTAATAATAGATGAAATATAATCACTAACAAAAACTATTGATCCATTATCTCCAAAAGTTGTATCAATATTACCATCTAAATCATACTTAAATAATTTAGAAGAGGGAGCCCCATCAAGATCTTCAAAGAAAAGTAGCACGTAAATATTATTATTAATCTGCTTTATCAATTCATTATCAATTGTAGTATTTGAGTTTAAAATTTCTCCATTATTAGCAAAAGAAGTAGTAATAGAACCATCACTATTGTATCTTATAATTTTACGAGTATCATCAGCCATTCTACCCGAAATAAAGAAATCATTATTACTAACACTACTTACATAACGTATAATATCAATTGTTGATGTTGCTTCTCCATTTGTTCCGAAACTAGTATCTAAGTTACCATCTAAATCAAACTTTTTAATTTTACTTATGAAATCAGTATTTAGATTAACGGAAGATGCTACAATTATACCGTCATTAACTAAAGTAACATCATTTGGTGAAAAATTTTCAGAATCATTACTAACTGCTAACTCTCCATTAACACCAAAAGATACATCTAAAGCTCCTTGTGATGTTAATTTAAAAAGTTTCTGATTAATTACGTTAGCATACAAGTAGATACTTTCTGATGCGTCAGTAAAAACTTCTACTCCATTATCATCCTCATGATCTATAATATAAACTCCATTATCTGCAAAACTAGCATCAATACTTCCATCAAGCAAATACTTAATTAAAACAGATTCTTGCTTATTAGACGTTGTATTGAATCTTGATGAAGACACTAATAAACTGCCATCATTTAATAATTTAGAAAATGTAGCATGATCAGTTGATCTTGAATCAAACGTAGTATAACCATCTGTTCCATAATTAGTATCTAAGCTTATGTCTTGAGCATTTAACAATGCTTGAACAAAGCAAAAACCTAAAATAAAAATCCTTTTCATATATATAAATCTATTTAATAACATTTTATCCTACACTACCTTCTAAAGAGATTTCTAATAGTTTTTGCGCTTCTACAGCAAACTCCATTGGTAATTTATTTAATACCTCTTTACTGAATCCGTTTACAATAAGTGCAATTGCTTTTTCAGTATCAATACCTCTTTGGTTACAATAGAACAATTGATCTTCTCCAATTTTACTTGTTGTTGCTTCGTGCTCTATTTGTGCTGTTTTATTTTTAGCTTCTATATATGGAAAAGTATGTGCACCACACTCATTCCCCATTAGTAAACTATCACATTGAGAGAAATTACGTGCATTTTCTGCTCTTGATCCTATTTGTACTAAACCTCTATAGCTATTTTGTGATTTACCTGCTGAAATACCTTTTGAAATGATTGTTGATTTAGTGTTTTTACCTAAATGAATCATTTTAGTACCAGTATCTGCTTGTTGGAAATTATTAGTTACAGCTATTGAATAAAATTCTCCTACTGAATTATTTCCTTTTAATACACAACTTGGATATTTCCATGTTACAGCTGAACCTGTTTCAACCTGAGTCCAAGAAATTTTTGCATTTGTTTCACATAAACCACGTTTAGTTACAAAATTAAAAACTCCTCCTTTTCCTTCAGCATCTCCAGGGAACCAGTTTTGTACTGTTGAATATTTTATCTCTGCATCGTCTAATGCAATTAACTCAACTACAGCGGCGTGTAATTGATTTTCATCTCTTTGCGGAGCAGTACAACCTTCTAAGTAAGAAACATAACTACCTTCGTCAGCAATTACTAAAGTTCTTTCAAACTGTCCTGTACCTCCTTCATTAATTCTGAAATAAGTAGATAATTCCATAGGACAACGAACTCCTTTTGGAATGTAACAGAAAGATCCATCAGAAAATACTGCTGAATTTAAAGCTGCATAAAAATTATCTGTAGTTGGTACTACTGAACCAATGTATTTTTTAACTAATTCTGGATGCTCTTTAATCGCCTCAGAAATAGGCATAAAAATAATTCCTTTTTCAGCTAATGTCTCTTTAAAAGTAGTTGCAACAGATACAGAATCCATTACAATATCTACAGCTACATTAGCTAAACGTTTTTGTTCTTCTAAAGAAATTCCTAATTTTTCAAAAGTAGCCAGCATTTCTGGATCAACTTCATCTAAACTGTTTAATTTAGGTTTCTTTTTTGGAGCAGAATAATAAGAAATATCTTGAAAACTTGGCTTTTTGTATTTTACATTAGCCCACTCTGGCTCTTCCATTTGTTTCCAAACTTTAAAAGCCTCTAATCTCCATTCTGTCATCCATTCTGGCTCTTCCTTCTTTTTAGAAATAGCGCGAACAATGTCTTCGTTTATTCCATTAGGAAATTTTTCGCTTTCAATGTCAGTATAAAAACCATATTCATATTCTTTGGTTTTTAATTCTTCTCTTAAATCGTCTTCTGTGTACTTACTCATTTTTTTCAGTAATCAATTATCAGTTATCAGTTTTTCTATAAAGAAAAACTTTCTCCACAACCACAAGTTCTATTTGCATTAGGATTGTTAAAAACAAATCCTTTTCCGTTTAATCCTCCAGAGTATTCTAAAGTTGTACCTACTAGGTATAAAAAGCTTTTTTTATCAACTACAATTCTCACGTCATTCTCTTCAAAAACCTTATCATTTTCTTGAGTATCCTTATCAAAACTTAAATCATATGATAACCCTGAACAACCTCCGCTTTTTACTCCAACTCTAACATAGTCTGTTGTAGCATCAAAACCATCATCTGTCATTAATTCTACGACTTTCTTTTTTGCTGTATCTGAAACTTTTATCATAATTAAAATAGATTAAAACCCAAAATGGGGAACAAAGATAGTCACAAAATATGATTTTTGTCATTTTTTAAAATGAATATCCTTTATAGCTATATAAAATTTAACTATAAATAAAGAAAAAGTTGAAAATTTATTCCTGAAATGAAGGATTATTAATGAAGTCATTATCGGTTAGAGATAATAAAAAGGCTTTCAAATCTGCTTTATCGGTATCAGATAACTGAACTCCACCTCTATCTACTTGTTTCATTAAAGGATCTATTGTTGAAGAAAATTTTAATCCTTCTGAATAATGATTTATTACTTCGTCTAAAGTAGCAAAACGTCCATCGTGCATGTAAGGAGCTGTAAATGCTAAATTTCTTAACGAAGGAGATCTGAACTTTCCATTATCATTAGGATCACCTGTTACAGCACCCAATCCTAGATCTGAAAAAGTAGCATCTAAGCCATTATTATGAAACTTATTATCTGTCCAAAGTGGATTTTTATCACTTCCGTGGCAATGAAAACAATCACCTCTGGCTTCATCCATAAACACATTAAAACCATTTTGTTCTTCTGGAGTTAAAGAAACTTCTCCTCTTAAAAAACGATCGAACTTAGAATTACTCGAAATTAAAGTTCTTTCAAATTGAGCAATTGCTTTCGTAACTAAATCTGAAGTAATCTCTACATTTCCAAAAGCTTGACGAAATAGTTTTGGATATTCAGCATCTTGCTGTAATTTATTTACAACTTCTTGCCAGTCACTATTCATTTCTAAATGATTTGTTACTGGTTCTAAAGCTTGTTTTTCTAAACCAAACTCTTTTCCGTCCCAAGCAAATCGCTCATCAAAATTCCAAGCTAAATTGAAAAGAGGCATAGAATTTCTTACTCCAACAGTACCATTTACTCCTTCACTAAATTGTGAATTATCAGTAAAAGCCTTAGCTGGATTATGACAAGATGCACAAGAAACTGTATTATCTTTTGAAAGAAGTTTATCGAAAAAAAGTTTTTTACCTAAAGAAACACCTTCTTGAGTAAGTGGATTGTCTGTTGGTACAACAGGAGCTATTAATTGATTTTTAAATAACTCTGGCACTTGTAAATTAAGTGACACAGGTGTATACACTTCTTGTTCTTCATTACCTGAAGAACAAGAAGTAATTATTATGAGAATAAAAATGTATAGTATTCTACATGTCATTATTTTAAACTAAATACTGTTTTACCATTCGCATTCATCGATATTTGAGCATCATAATCTGGCATTAATACTGTATTTAACATGTTTAAATCCCAAGTTTCAGGGTTTTTAAACCACTCTGCAATGTTCATATTAATATTGATTACCAAATCATTGCTAGATCCTACTTGAATATTACTTAAACTTACGGCAAAAGAAGTGTCCTTTGATTCTCTAACAGGATCTTCAGGAAACTTTACATCAACCGCTTTTATTGCGTGATAGTTAAATGCTGACGGAGTGGTATTTGTAGTACTTGTATATTTACCATCAAACTGCATATAATGGTAACCTCCACCTAACATATCTGGCACATTAAAACTAGCCGAATTTAAATCTGTATAATTATTCTGATTATCTATATCGTCAAAACCAAAATTAAACTTTAAAGTATAAGTTCCTTCTAATAAAAATTTACTTGCAGAAAAGCTTAAATTATTTTCTTCGCCTAAATCAACCAATAAATAATCACTCAGTTGAGTTTCATTACTATTTTGATCTATCAAACTAATTTTAGAAACAAGATACCTTAATCTTTCAATGCTAAGTTGCTCTCCATTTTCGTTTGTAAACTTTACATCATTAAAATCTGCTTTAGTAACCGAAGTATCATCCCAAGAATGGATAAAATTTAATGTAACTTTTTTGTTTTCTAACTTTAAATCGTCATTATTTGAACAACTTAAAAACAGCATAACTATCATTAAAAGTATAGACGCTTTTTTGATCATTTTTTATTTTATTTTGATGATTAATAAATCTGAAAAACCTTTGTTTTCTGGTATATCTAAATCGTTACTGGTACTTTCCCCAACTGCAACAATAGATTCATCTTGTAACTCTGTAATATCGTAAAGGAAGTCTAGCTTACTGCCCCCTATAAATTTCTGCCAAATTAAATTACCTTCAGAAGAAATTTTAAAAACCCAAGCATCATTTTCTCCATTATTCGAAAATCCGTCATTCGTACTTCTTGAGCTACCTCCTATTAATAAATCTCCATTGTTCGTTTTATGTATTGCTCTACCAACATCAAAACTAGCACCTCCAAAAGTTTTCTCCCAAATAAGTTTGCCTTCTGAAGAGATTTTTATCAACCATAATTCTCCACCTCCACTATTACTTGAAACGTCTGTATCACTACTTCTAGTACTACCAACTATAACAAAATTTCCATCATTTGTTTTTTCTATACCGTAAGATTCATCAATTTGAGTACCTCCAAATGATTTTTCCCAAATTAATTTTCCTTGGTTATCTATTTTTACAACCCAAAAGTCATAAGTTCCTTTATTATTAGAAATATCTACATCAATACTATCCGAAAAACCTGTAATAATGAATCCATCGGTTGTTTGAACTACGTCTTGAGGAGTTTCAGTAAAATTACCTCCATAAAAATTGCTCCATTCTTTATCTCCAGAAGAATTTAATTTTATTGCCCAATAATCTCCTCCTGCATGACGATTGTTGTTTGAACTAGATCTTCCCATTCCTCCAGAAGCAGTTATATCTAATTCTCCTACAAGTAGAAAGCCATTATCTGAAGTTGCTATTAAAGAACTACCATTATCTCTTCCAGAAAAGCCAAACGATTTTTCCCAAACTATGTTTCCTGAAGTATTCAATTTTGTGATCCAAAAGTCAGAATTACCATTATTTACAGTAACATCATTATCATCACTCTCGCTAAAACCAAAAACTGCAAATCCGTTGTCGGAAGTTTGAATTATTTGCAGCCCTCTATCATCTTTAGATCCTCCGTAAACTTTAGACCATTCTAATTCGTCATTTGCATTATATTTTAATACAAAATAATCAGAATCTGTAGTAGTTTTAAAGTTTAAATCACCATCATTACTATCTGCATATCCCAAAATAATATAACCATTATCTTGAGTACTTACTACAGAACTTCCCACTTCATTTCTGGAACCTCCTACCGTTTTAACAAAATCAATTTTAACTTCTTTTTGGGGTACTATTTTCTCTTCAGAACATCCAAAAAGTACGATAAGTATTAGAATAGTTATTCCTCTCAAAATTAAGTTCCTGATTTTCTAACTATAAATAAACCTCTTTCAATATCACTTATAATGATATTTCCACTAGCAAAATACGGATACACACTCCATGCTCCATTAAATGAAGCATTGTCATTGCTTGGATACGTATCAAAGAAACCAACTTCGTCCATAGAGTTTGTAGCTGCTGAAATATTTGAAATATCTAAAACACGTATTCCTGCCCTATAGTTAGCCATATAATATAAGTTTCCTTTTACATATCCATTATGATCTATTGCGCGCGTTTCTCCTGTATAAGTAGAAGATAAAACAGGATTATCTAAATCTCTCAAATCAAAAATTAAGGTACGAGTATTAAATCCGAAACTTTGTTCGTCAGTTTCATCTCCTAAAATAAAGTACTCTTGATTATCTGTAAACCAACCTTGATGTGTATATCCTATTTGAGGATAGCTAATTGAAGAAATTTTAGTCACATTTGCTTTATCTGTAACATCTAAAACCACTACTTCATTCTCATTACTACCAATATAAATTTCCTTACCTGCATGCTCTGCATCTGGACCATTATAAGTAACAACCTGAGCATCGTGAGAATATCCATCTCCACTGTAATTGCCTAATGAAGTTGGATTTAACGGATCAGAAATATCTATAAAAATAGGACCTCCTCCATTGGCACTTCTACATCCAACTAAGTATGCCATGCCTTTACTTTCGTTTATTACAATATTATGACAACTACCTACTCCAGTATAAACTGTGTCAGCAGTAAAGTTTACTGGTGAAGTTACATTTCTTAGCTTAGTTAAATCAAAAACCTGCATACCATGAGATCCAACATTATCCGCAACAATGTAAACATAGTTTCCATAAACTTTAGCATCTCTCCAAGAATTACTTCCTGCACTTGAATTTAATCTACCTAAAAATACCGGATTAATTGGATCTGTTACATCTACAAAAGCCGTTGTATTAGACATACAAATTATTGCATATTCTTTAGATGTTGTAGCATCTGTCCATCCCCAAATATCACTTCCTGAACTACTAGCAGAACCAGCTAATGTTGCATTATCGATTACAGCCATTAAATCATAATCGTTACAAGGATAAGATCCTGCAAAACCGTTCACACAAAGTGTTCTTGTACCTCCTGAATCTCCACTTCCATCATCTCCGTCTCCTCCTGTGTTATCGTCTCCGCCGTCATCTCCACCTGAATCACCTCCAGTATCTCCCATATCTGGCGGGTTATTTGGTGTTGGATCATCTGAAGAGCATGAGAATATGAAAATAGCAAATAACGATAGAAGAATTATTTTTTTCATGTTAAGAAAGGTTTAAGGGTTTGTAAATTAGTTACATTACGAAGTTATAAATATTTTTTATTCAATTAGTCAACTAATGAATAAATTTAACATTTTATCTTTGCAACATGTTAGAAGACAAAAATAAAAAGGCAACATCTTTAGCTGAATTAGGAGAATTTGGTTTGATAGATCATTTAACAAAATACTTTAAAGTAGGTCAGGAAACAACAAAAAAAGGAATTGGTGATGATTGTGCAGTGATTTCTGATGCGAATGAAACCTTAATTACGACTGATCTTTTAGTTGAAGGCGTACATTTTGATCTTAGCTATGTACCTCTAAAACATTTAGGATATAAAGCTGTGATGGTAAATTTATCAGATGTATATGCTATGAATGCAGAAGCTACACAAATAACTGTTTCTTTAGCTGTTTCTAATAGATTTCCTTTAGAGGCTTTAGAAGAATTATATACAGGAATTCAATTAGCTTGTGATACTTATAAAGTTGATTTAATTGGAGGTGATACTACTTCTTCTACCAAAGGAATACTTATTTCTATTACAGCATTGGGAAGTGCTAAAAAAGAAGATATTGTATATAGAGATGGTGCAAAACCTAATGATTTAATTGTTGTAACAGGTGATATTGGCGGTGCTTATCTTGGATTACAAGTTTTAGAAAGAGAAAAAGAAGTTTTTAAAGTAAACCCTCAAAGTCAACCAGACTTAGAAGCTTACTCATACCTAGTTGAACGTCAACTAAAACCTGAAGCTAGAAAAGATGTGGTAAAATTATTAAAAGACCTAGATATTAAACCAACATCTATGATTGATATTTCTGATGGTTTATCTTCAGAAATAATGCACATTTGTACACAAAGCAAAGTTGGTTGCAATATTTACGAAGACAAGCTTCCTTTAGATCCTCAAGTGATTTCAACCTGCGAGGAATTTGAAATAGATTCTACTATGGTAGCTTTAAGTGGTGGTGAAGATTATGAGTTACTTTTTACCATTTCTATGGATGATTTTGACAAATTAAAAGGAAATCCAAATTTTACTGTCATTGGTCATATTACTGAAGAAAACGTTGGTAAAAATTTAATAACTCGTGCTAATCAGCAAATTAAATTAAAAGCTCAAGGTTGGAACTCTTTTGAATAGATTAAAAAATAATTTTATGGTATAAAATTTGTATATTGCTTATACAATAGAACAAATATTAATAACAAAAAATTAAAAGAATGGGTTTATTTTCATTTATTAAAAATGCAGGTGCTAAAGTTTTCGGAATAGGTAAAACTACTGAAGAAGAAGCTGCAGAAAAAGCTGGAAAACTAGTTGATGCTGTAAATGCATTAGAATTATCAGTAGCTGATTTAAATGTTAGTGTTGATGATGACAAAGCAACTATTACAGGAGAAGCTGCTGATTTAGCGACTAAAGAAAAAGTTGTTTTAGTGGTTGGTAATACTGAAGGTATTGCTACTGTTGAAGATAACATGACTGTTGCTGAAGTAGAAGAAGTTGCTGTTGAAGAAATGGCACAATTCCATACTGTGATGAGTGGAGATACTTTAGGTAAAATAGCTAAAGAATTTTATGGCGATGCGATGAAGTATCCTGTAATTTTTGAAGCTAACAAACCAATGTTATCTCACCCTGATAAAATTTATCCTGGTCAAGTATTAAGAATTCCACCTTTAGTGGACTAATTGAAAATATATAACCAAAAGCAAAAAGCTGTCTAAAAATTTTAGACAGCTTTTTTTATTATCATTTAATTTATTGCTTAAGATTCATCTTCAACATTATCAGAAACATCACCTAAACTACAAGGACGCAAATTAGAAACAATCCCCTCATTACTTACATTAAAAACAACTGTTTTAACTACAGCAACCTCTCTACTTGCATCTGATTCTGAAACCTCATCAAGAACCACATAAGACTCATCATTTCCGTCAAAAGGAATTCTTAAACTCGCATCTTTATACAACTTAATTCCAGCATCATTATTCTCAAAAAAGAGTTTGATTTTACCTCGAATTACAGCCTTACAATCCCCCTTATAAACCTCTACAGAAGCACCTTCAACCGCTTGGCAATCATTAATTATAAACGATGAATGCGAATACCAATCTGTCCAAACTCCATTCAAACCTTTAATCATAACCTCCAATTGATACTCTCCTTCCTCTCTAATTAAAGGAGTTAGCGAATTATTAAAATCAAGTATATCAAACACATTCCAAGAGGTTTCACTTCTTGCTTCTGAATTAGAAACTAACCTGTATCTACCTTTTGCTCCTGTTATATCTTGATCTGCCTTAATATTAAAAGCTATTTGGCATCCTAATGGTTTATAAAAACTTACTAAAGCATTTTGGATTCCATTTTCTTCTCCGACTTTATAAGAAACGATTGCGGTACCTACAGAATCGTCTCTTAATTGCGTTTGGTAAAGTCCATTTCCTAAATTTTGAATAGTATTTACAACTCCTTTTGTTGAAGCAATACTTACCAACTCAGTAGATCTTGTAAAACTATTTCCTAATTCGTCTTTCAACTGAACAGTTATCAAAGAGGATTTACCCTTATTAATATTTACATTTTGCGGAAGTGCTGTAATGGTTGATTTAGTTAAATCTAATTGAACACAAGCTATATCTCTTCCTGAATCTGTAATCGTCCAATTGAATTTAGAAATAATATCTTCCCTTGCTTTCTCTCCATCACAGTAATTGCTATTTCCTCCGTCAAAAGGAACATTTTCTTGTAATTTTTGTTTACTCCACCCTATCAAAGAGGCATCATAGTTTTCTGTAGAAAGTTTTGCTGATTTAAACATTTCAGACATATCTATAACATTACTTACATTCCAATCTCCTATATCTTGATCGAAAGAACTAGCAGACATAAACATTCTATGCATATTAGTAACATTTCCAACATTCCAATTACTAATATCTTGATTAAAAGATTTAGCATTAAAAAACATTGCATTCATATCAATTACATTACTAACATCCCAAGTACTTATATCCGAATTGAATACTTCAGTATTAGAAAACATTTGAGACATCCTCTCTACTTTTCCTAATTTATCTTTCCATTTATACAAATCACTACTAAATTCAGAAGCACTAGCAAACATACAATCCATATCTGTTACTTCACTAACGTTCCAATCATTTAAGTTTGCATTAAATTTTTTAGCCCCTTGAAACATACATCTCATATTAGTAACTTTAGAGACATTCCATTTGCTCAAATCTCGATTAAATGAAATTGCTCCAGAAAACATAAAATTCATGTTTTCAACTTTACTTACATTCCAGTTACTTATATCTGAATTAAATGCTTTTGCTCCGTTAAACATTGAAGACATATGAGTAACGTTATTAACATTCCAACCTCCAATGTTTCCATCAAACAAAATAGCATTTCCAAACATATTACCCATAAGTTCAACTTGACTTACTTTCTCATTCCATTTACTTAAATCCTTATTGAATTTAACAGCAAAATAAAACATAAGTGACATATCTATAACTCCACTTACATTCCAGTTACTTATGTCTTGATTAAACATTGACGCGTGCCAAAACATTCCTGACATATATTTACTACTCTTTACATCCCAATTACTTATATCTCCATTAAAAATAGATGCATATGCAAACATTAACGACATATTAGTAACATTACTCACATCCCAATCATTTAAATCAGCATTAAATGAAGTAGCTTGATTGAACATTCCATACGTAGTAGTAACTAAAGATAAATCTGGAGCATCTGAAGCATTTGATGTTAAATTAGAACAACCGTGAAATGCATTATTCATAGCTTTCCATTGAATAATTCCCCATTGCTCAATGGTTAATATTTTATCTTTATCTCCTTGATTATTAAAAAATATCTGAGGAAAACTGCCTTTTATTTTAACAGTATAGATTCCTGGTTTTGCATATATATGTGTAGCATTTCCTCTGAGTTCAGACTCAGTAAAACCATCTCCCCAATCTACTGTGTAATTATACTCACTTCCTCTTGTAGGAATGGTAATCGATTCATTGTCTGTTATAGTTTGCCAAGTTGTTATAAAAGACTCTGTGTCTTCTACAAAACTTACATTGGCTTTATTTGTACTATCTTCCTCTTTAATAGAAAAAGAAACTTCTGCTTTTCCTGATGTAGTACTTGATAAGGTAGCTGTATACGTTCCGTTTAAATTATCTGTTACATTACTTAAATTTCCTAGAGTAGTTTTTATAGTTACTGTCTCTCCTCCTTCTGTAACCTTAACTCCATTTGTATCTAACAACTGGACAGTTATTGTTGAAACAGAGACACCATCAGCTATTACTTCTGTTGGTTGGGCTGTAATTGTTGATGTATACACATCAATGATTTGTTTACCACATAAAAGATCTTTACCATCATCTGTAATACCCCATTTATATTTACGAATTATTTCTGCTCTAGCTTCTTCTGCTTTACAATAATTACTTCTACCTCCATCAAATCCTACATTGGGCTCTAAGGTCAATTTACTCCAACCTATTAATAATGCATCATAATTTGTGGTGGATAGTTTTGAATTATTAAACATAGCCCCCATATCTTTAACATTTTCTACATTCCAATTACCAATATCTCTATCAAATAATAATGAATTTGAAAACATAAATCTCATATTCGTTACATTACTTACATTCCATTCACTGATATCGGCATTAAACTTCTTTGTAGACTGAAACATACCTTTCATAGTAGTAACATTCCATAGTTTATCCTTCCATTTGCTTAAATCTGCGTTAAACTCTTCTGCTCCAGAAAACATAACTGACATGTTCTTAACTTTACTTACATCCCATTCACTGATATCTGCATTAAACTTTTTGGTGGACTGAAACATTGTACCCATATCAACAACACGACTAACATTCCATCTACTTATATCAGCATTAAAAACCTCTGCTCTTGAAAACATAACTGACATATCGGTAACATTATTAACGTCCCATTCACTTATATCAGCATTAAACTTTTTGGTAGACTGAAACATACCTTTCATTGTGGTAACTTTTCCCAGTTTATCCTTCCATTTACTTAGATCAGCATTAAATTCTTCTGTTCCAGAAAACATAAACGACATATCAGTAACTTTATTCACTTGCCATTCGCTTATATCAACACTAAAGGAACTTGCTGATTGAAACATAGCAGACATGTTTTCAACATTAACCACATTCCAATCACTGATATCTATATTAAATTTCTCTGCTCCAGAAAACATAAACGACATGTCAATGACTCTACTAACATTCCAATTACTGATATTTTCATTAAACTCTTTTGCTCCATAAAACATAGATGACATATCAGTAACTTTAGCTACTTTATCTCCCCATTTGCTTAAATCTCTATTAAACGAAACAGCACCTCTAAACATGGTAGACATGTTTTCAACATTGACAACATTCCAATCACTGATATCAGCATTAAAACCTTCTGAAAACAAAAACATGTTTGACATGTTAGTAACATTTTCTACATTCCATTTACTCAAACCTGAGTTCAACTTCTTTGTAAATGCAAACATAAAACTCATATCAGACACCCTTGATAAATCTGGTACATCTAAAGTATTTAATATCAAATTAGAACATCCATAAAAAGCCCCTGTAAAAGTCTCCCATTGAATACTCCCCCATTGCTCTATAGATAACATTTTATCTTTATTTCCTTTATTATTAAAATATATTCTAGGAAATTGTCCTCCAATTTTTATTGTATGAATACCTGGTTCTTTATATGTAAATGTTGCTGATCCTGTTACCCTTTCATCTATATTACTATCATCCCATCTAATAGTGTAATTATACCCACCCCCTATAGTAGGTATCGTAATTGATTCGTTATCTGTTGTAGTTTGCCAAGTTGTTATAAAAAATTCTTTTTCTTCCATTTAAAATATTTTAAATATAATTAGTTAAATAACCTGAGTTAAATCTCTTTGTCTTCGTATCTTAAAATCTTTTGATTTAACTCAGGGTGTTTTGTATAGAAACAAATAATTGTTTCTTTTTAGACATATTGGTAAGATTATAATTAGCTATCGTATGAATTACATGGAACTATTCCATGCATTTCTCCATCTTCTCTTACTTTAAACTCAATAGTTGAAATTGGGACTAAACTTCTCCTCTCATAATCTGAATATGACGGCTTACTTACAATAACATAAGATTCATTATTTCCATTAAAAGGAATACTAAAGTCTGCATCTCTATACAAATACACCTTGCTTGTATCTCCTGTCTTAAGGTAAACTTTTACTTTATCACCTAATATACTGAAGCAATTTCCTTTGTAAATTTCTAATACATTCTCTTGATTTTGCTCACATCCATTAATAACAAAAGATGAATGCTTATACCAATCTGTCCAAACTCCATTTACTCCTTGAATCATTACCTCTAACTCATACTCTGCTGCTTCCCTTAATAAAGGCGTTGAAGGATTATTAAAGTTTGTAATCTCAAAAGTTATCCAAGGAATTGTTGCATCAATAGGTTCATCATATATTCTTCTATATCTCCCCTTTGCTCCTGTAATTGTTTGATCCGCTTTTATATTAAAAGAAACTTGACAACCTAACGGTTGATAAAAACTAACTAAAGTATTTTGTATTCCTTTTTCTGCTCCAACTTTAAACGATACTATTGCTGTACCTACAGAATCATCTCTCAATTCAGTTTGATAAAGCCCATTTCCTAAATTCTGAATAGTACTTGTAACTCCTTTTGTTGAAGCAATACTTACTAACTCAGTAGGTCTTGTAAAATCATTTCCAAATTCGTCTTTTAACTGAACGGTAATTAAAGATGATTCTTCTTTATTAATGTTTATATTCTGCGGAACTGCTGTAATAATAGATTTAGTTAAATCTAATTGAACACAAGCTATATCTCTTCCTGAATCTGTAATAGACCAATTAAACTTAGAAATAATATTTCCCCTTGCTTTTTCTCCATCACAATAATTGCTATTTCCTCCGTCAAAAGGAACATTTTCTTGTAAATTTTGTTTACTCCAACCTATCAAAGAGGCATCATAGTTTTCTGTAGAAAGTTTCGCAGATTTAAACATTTCAGACATATCTGTAACATTACTTACATTCCAATTTCCAAGGCTTTGGTCGAAAGAACTAGCTGCACGAAACATTCTATGCATATTAGTTACCTTACTTACATCCCAATTACTTAAATCTCTATCAAACAAATCTGCTATTTGAAACATATTAGCCATATTAAGAACATTACCTACATTCCATTCACTAATGTCTCCATTAAATACACTTGCTCTTGAAAACATTCCTAACATATTAATAACATTGTTTACTTTTTCTCCCCATTTAATATCTTGATTAAATACACTTGCTCCTGAAAACATACTCGCCATATTGGTAACACTACTAACATCCCAGCTATTCAAATCTCCATTAAACTTTTTAGCATTCTGAAACATTGCTAACATATTAGTAACATTACTAACATTCCATATATTTCCTTTTGTTATTAAGTCTTGAGCAAAAACCTTTGCTCCATTAAACATAAAACTCATATCAGTAACTTTACTTGTATTCCAAGTACTAATATCTCCATTGAAAGTTTCAGCCCCTGAAAACATAGCTTTCATGCTAGTAACACTACTAACATTCCAAACATTTTCTCTTGTCACCAAATCTTGATCAAACATTTTAGCTCCATTAAACATGTAAGACATATTAATAACCCTGACTGTATTCCAGGTACTGATATCTCCATTAAAAGACTCTGCATTTTGAAACATATTATGCATTAAAGTTACACTACTAACATCCCAAACATTTTCTCTTGTCACCAAATCTTGATTAAAGATTTTCGCTCCATTAAACATGTAAGACATGTTAATAACCCTGACTGTATTCCAGGTACTGATATCTCCATTAAAAGACTCTGCTTCATGAAACACCCCAAACATATCTTCAACATTAGAAGTATTCCAAAGACTTAAATCTCCATTGAATAGACTTGCCTTTTGAAACATATTTCGCATACTAGTAACTAGTAATAAATCTGGAGCATCTATAGCTTTTGAAATTAACTTAGAACAACCTGAAAAGGCTAAATTCATTGACTCCCATTTAATAACACCCCATTGTTCTATAGTTAAAATTTTATCCTTATCTCCTTGATTATTAAAAAATATTCTAGGAAAATCTCCTTTTATTTTAATAGTGTGCACACCTTCATTGGCGTAAATATGTGTGATATTGCCCGTTATAGCTGAGTCTACAGTTCCATCACCCCAGTCTACTGTATAATCATACCCATCTCCTTTGGTTGGAATGGTAATCGATTCATTATCTGTAGTAGTTTGCCAAGTTGTAATAAAAGACTCTGTATCTTTTTGGAAACTTACATTAGCTTTATTAATACTTTCTTCTCCATTTACAGAAAAAGACAATTCAGCATTACCTTCTACTTCACTTGATAAAGTCGCTGTATAAATTCCGTTTAAATTATCTGTTACATTGCTTAAATTTCCTAGAGTAGTTTTTATATCTACTATTTCTCCTCCAGAAATAATTTTAATTCCACTTGTATCTAATAACTGAACAGTGATGGTTGAGGTAGAAATTCCGTCTGCAAATACCTCTGTTGGTGTAACTGTAATGGTTGATTTGTTAATATCTACTTTACCACATTCTGGGTCTTTACCAGTGTCTGAAATTCTCCAACCAAAATCATTTATAATTTTTTGTCTAGCTTCTTCCGCTAAACAATAATTACTATCACCTGCATCAAATCTTACATTTCCCTTTAATTGTTGAGTACTCCAACTCTCTAAAGTAGCATCGTAATTAGCCGTTGAAAGTTTAACCCCATGAAACATTTCGGACATAGCCATTACATTAGTAACATCCCAGTTCTCTAAAGACTGATCAAAAGAGCTTGCTTGAAAAAAAAGATAGAACGTGTTAGTAATACTACTTAAATCCCAATCACCTATAGGTTGATTAAATTTTGAAGCTCCATAAAACATTCCCTGAAACTCTTTAACATTACCAATATCCCAATTACCTATAGGTTGATTAAAAGATTGAGCATTAGAAAACATCGAGATCATAAGCGCTACTTTACTAACATTCCAATCACCTATAGGTTGATTAAACTCTGAAGCATCATAGAACATACCCCCCATATTAGTGACGTTGCCAACATTCCAATCTCCTATAAATTGATTAAAGTCTGAAGCACCAGCAAACATACTCTCCATATCAGTTACATTACTTACATCCCAAGAATCTAAATCCTGATTAAAGGACTTTGCATTTCGAAACATTTGTTTCATATTAGTGACGTTACCGACATTCCAATCACTTATAGATTGGTTAAATTCTGATGCACCATAAAACATACCCTCCATATCAGTTACACTACTTACATCCCAAGAACCTAAATCCTGATTAAAGGACTTTGCATTTTGAAACATTTGTTTCATATTAGTAACTTTACCGACCCCCCAATCGCTTATAGATTGGTTAAATTCTGATGCATCATAAAACATAGCCTCCATATCAGTTACACTACTTACATCCCAATCTCCTATAGGCTGATTAAAACTTCTAGTTCCTTGAAACATTCTCCGCATATCTCTAACATTACTTACATCCCACCTGTCTATAGATTGAATGAAATTGTGTGCATTAGCAAACATACTATTCATAGTAATTACTTTAGATGTATCCCAATTTTCTATAGGTTCATTAAAAGAAATTGCTTCTCTAAACATACCTCTCATATATTTAACACTATTAACATTCCAATCGCCTATAGGCTGGTTAAAATTTTCAGCTTCATAAAACATAGTAGACATATTAGTCACTTTAGATGTATCCCAATTTCCTATAGGTTGATTAAACTCAAGAGCACCATAAAACATAGAGGTCATATCAGTTACATTACTTACATCCCAATTTCCTATAGGTTGATTAAATAGCTTTGTTCTTGCAAATATTGAGTGCATAATCGTAACTGAACTAACATCCCAATTACTGATATTAGCATTAAAAACTTCAGCACCTGAAAAAGTAGAAACCATATTAGTTACATTACTTACATCCCAACTACCTATATCTTGATTAAAGAACTTTGCTCCGTACAACATTTTCTTCATATTTGTAACCGAACTGACATCCCAATCACTAATATTCCCATTAAATATTTCTGCTCCCCAAAAAACGCCCTCCATATCAACTACAGTGCTGACATTCCATTTATTTAAATCCTGATTAAAAGATGTGGCTTCAAAAAACATAGAATTTAAACTTTTTAACCGTTTGAAATTCCAATTATCTAATGCCCCATTAAAAATTTTATTTTGGTAGAACATACTACTCATGTTAGTTACATTACCAACATCCCATCCATTTAAATCTTGATTGAATGACTCAGCTCCTGAAAACATGGCTTTCATATTAGAAACATTACTAACATCCCATTGTTCTATAGGTTGATTAAAAGCCTTTGCCATAAAAAACATACTTTCCATGTCTATTACGCTTACCGTGTTCCATAATCCTAATGACTGATTGAATGACTCAGCTCCTGAAAACATGGCTTTCATATTAGAAACATTACTAACATCCCATTGTTCTATAGGTTGATTAAAATTCATGGCGAAATAAAACATATACTCCATATCTGTAACCTTACTAATATTCCAAGCGCTTATATCCTGATTAAACTCTCTACAGTTAGAGAACATATTAGCCATTTTAGTAACCTTACCTACATTCCAGTTTCCTATAGGTTGATTAAACATACGTGCCCCTGAAAACATAGACCTCATATTAGTTACATTACCAACATCCCAAGTACTTATATCTTGATTAAAAGAAGTATTGTAAGAGAACATTCCAGACATATTAGTTACATTACTAACATCCCAGTTCCCTATAGGTTGATTAAACATACGTGCCTCTGAAAACATGTAGGACAAATCGGTAACTCTATTAAGATCAGGAATGTCAGTTGCTTTACCTACAAGATTCTTACAACCTAGAAACATAGCATACATAGACTCCCAAGAAATAGCACCCCATTGATCGATACTAATAATTTTATCTTTTCCTACTTTCTTATTAAAAAACAAATGTGGAAAGGTTCTTCTTATTCTTACCTTATATTCTCCAGGAACTGTATAGACATGTGATGCTTCTCCTGTAAACCCCTCCTCAAAAATTTCGTTATTATCCCCCCAATCAACATCATAATTATAGGTTAAATTTGAATTTATAGGTATCGTAATTGATTCATTATCTGTTGTGGTTTGCCAAGTTGTTATGAAAAAATCTTTTTCTTCCATTTTTTATGTTTTTAAAGTAAATTGTTAAATAAAACAACCCGAGTTAAATGCTTTTTCATAATATCTGACAGCTTTTATCTAACTCGGGTTATTGTTTAATTTAGAAACATTGCATGTTTCTATAATAAGAAGGTGTAATTAGTTTTAACGTTTATCATATTAACTGTACACTACACATTTATCTAAGATAAATCTTGGACAAGTATACCAGTCAGTCCAAACATTTCCATCTTCTGAAATACTGATTTGTAAATCAAATTCTCCGAGACCAGCAATTACTGGAGTTCTAATATTATTGATATCCAACACCGTAAAATCAATCCAATCGGTATTTGAATACAATTTGTAACGTCCTTTTACTTTTGTAAATGGTCTTGAATTAATAGTCTCTATAGCAAACGGTACTGATACTTGATTTACATTTCTTGCATCAATACAAAAACGTTCTCCTTCTGGGTAATAGAAACTATCTATTTCCAATCCATTACAGCAACCTCCTTCAGTATAATCAACTGAAATAATTTCTATATCTGGAACTGATTCTACTAAAATAGTCTCAAGCAAAACACAACCTGTGACAGTGTCTTTAACCAAAACTTTCACTTCAACCTTTAACTCACCAGAAGAAACCATATATTTATGCGTGTACTGTCCCTTTTCATTTGGCTTTACTTCCTTCCATAAATCATCAGAATAAAAATCAAATTCATACGTATATTTTGAATCTAGCCCTGAAAATGTTACATCAAATCTGTTGCTATCGTCTTGGAAATACGCTATTGATGTGGTAATATTCACATTAGGATCTGGCAACACTGATAATTTTGTTTCAACAGGCTTATCATTTACTGTAAAACTTATCTCCTCTTTTGTTATGGAGTCAGGTATATTAGCTGGAATAAAATAATTTTGTCCTGCTATTTTTTCTATTACATCTATTTGATTACCGTTTATAAAAGCCTTTACCTCCCCTAACAAAGGTTCTGCAACTAGAATAAAATCCTCATCCCCTCGGCAAACTTCTGAAACCGGAGCTGATAATGAATAGTTGTATTTTGTAGGACAACAGATATAAGGAATTGTAAAATCTGCAAAAACTTTTGGGTTTGTTTCTGATTCATACATCATAACAAATGTTCCTCCTGCATACACTCCTGAATGATGAGCTACATCTGGATGTCTTTCTAAATAATCTAAATAGTTAATTTTAGTTTCATCACCTTGATTTGGATCTAATTTTTCTAGTGAAATTAAGACAACATCAAAATCTAGTTGCTTTTCAAATCTTAAATCATCTAAAAACTTTTTAGCTTCTTCATAATTCTTACCTAGGTGTCCTTCAACCCTAAAAAATGATGCTTGATCTAAATTAAAATCTATTGGCTTTTGAACATGCCTTGGCAAACTAGTGTTTGAAGCATGATACCCTAATATATTTTGATAATCTCTATTTACAGTAGTTTCAAAATCCCAAGAATGTCTTATCGAATTGTTATTATCATTCAATTCATTTGGTATCATTACTCTAGTCTGCAAAGCATTTATAACAGTTAAACCTCCACTTTGTTTATTTAAATAATAAAAAGGAATTGCTTTTTTTCCAATGTTTGGAACTTTAGAAGAAGGGATAACTTTAATTGTTCCTAAATCAATATTCAAACTCAAAACATTCTTTACTTGATCTCTAGACCTATCGAGCAATAACATTACCTTATCTAAAGTAGCTAACTCATCAACAACAGGACTTTTATAAAACTGATGTCTGTAAGTTTTATTTTCTGTATTCAAACTACCTAACATAATATGCTTCTGAAAAGCCTTAAAATCAGGAAATTTCAATGTCTTTAATTCAGGAAGCAACTCCTTAATTTCATTGTAAGTACTTATCAACTCACGTAAAAAAGCATATACATATTGAATTCCAATTTCTTTTGATCTTCCCGAAAGTTCTTCTATAAGCTTTGTAAGAGACAAATCCTTAAATACATCTTCATATTCAAAAAAACCAGTTATAAACCTGTAATTCTTCTCTATTCTCTCATGAAGATTTTTGTCGTTTACAATGTTTGAATACAAATCATTTATGAGAGTCTGAGTATTGGTCTTTTCATTTAATAGTGGTCTGTCCAATACTATCTCTTGTAGACTATCATAAAATTTACTAGCATCTTTTCTAAAATATACAACATCATCTTTTGATAGATGTTCTATTCCATCCTGATCTGTCAGTAATACTTTTAAGTTTTTTATTTGCTCTACTCCATAATTATCACAGTCTACTCCTCTACATGGTTTTATATCTTTTTCATAACTCTCTAAATAAAATACAAGATATTTATCTTCTAAATTCCCTAGACTTGACAATGATTTTGCTCCTGAAACCTTACTTAGTTCAGTTTTACTAACAAGCTCATATAATTTTATTTGGTTATCTCCATTATAAAATGGAGGATATAACGCTTTGAAATTATCATAATTTATAAAATGACTATATCGTATGTCTTTTAAAAAAGGGATTAAATCCCCATCAGTTGTATTAGCGTTTCCTACAGAAACGCTAATACTTTTATCTTTCTCTAAAGTTGGTTGTAAACCACATGCAACACCTACACCTCTTAATAATACTCTTGATAGCCTGTCTTGATCTTCAAAACTATTTAAAAACTCATTAAACTGATCGTATGCCACATATTGACCATTGGTAAACTTTCTGTAGAGTGTGATTATTTTATCTAATTCTATACTCATCGTTTTGTTTTTTATTCCTGTTCGTACTACCTAAAACTAACTTAAAACACTTGAAGACATAAATATATCGGCTTGATTACTAAATAGTTTATTTGGATTATTATCTGATGTTTCAAAACTCATTATTTTACCCGTGAGTTCTTGACCGGTAATCACCCTTGTATCTGTAGACGTAGATAATACTTGTTGTATTTTTACATTATCACAACCAAGATAACCATACCTAACATCCGGATGATCAGTCATTCCAACGGGTAATCCTGTTCTAAAGGATAGTATAACATTGCCTGTGGTAGATGCTACAAATTTTAAAGTTTCTTTTTGCCAAGTTTGATTACCAAAACCTTCCCAAACATTAGGGGTAGATGATTTCATGACACCTCCTAATGTTACTACCCATGGTATAGCAATCCCTAAAGTATAGGCTGCTGCTCTATCTCCTGCAAAAACTTGTTCAAAAGTGACAATATAAGTTTCCCCTGCTATTACATCTATTTTTGTAAAAAACTCTTCTCTCCATGTTGGTCTTGATATAGCACCTGCATAGACCCCTCCTTGTGAAGATGGCGGACAACCTGGACCTACTTGAACACTTGCTGTATTTGCGGGGTCAGGTAATACCGAATCAGCTGTACCTACACCATTTTCCCATCCTGCACCTGTTACATCACTATTCCATCCTGTTGTACCTGGCAAAGTATCAAATGTTCCATCAACTCCTGAATCAATTAAATCTTCTGATACTTTATTTAATGAGTAAACACCATTCGCATAATTTATTAATACAAAATCATCATCTTCTAATTGTTTTATTTCAGCATCTACATCATTCTGATAAATATATATACCATCAGCTTCTTGTTTAACATTATCAACTGAATAAGTTAATCTAGCTGAATCACTTACTGGAAATTCATAGCCTACTGTAACTGGATTACCGTTAAATAATAATTCACCTACAGACGGTAAAGCTGTTACTCTTACAGTCTCAAAACTATCTCCATTAGGATCTGTAAATCCATTAACAAAAGAAGCTGTATTGAATGCCTGTTGCTGATTTGCTTGAAAAGCTGTTGAAAAATTCAATGTTAATGTATTATCTTCTACAGTTGGTCCTTCATTAAATTTTTGAGTTACTACAAGCTCATTTACACAACTATTTTCTCCTATTACCCTTATCTTGGTATTAATTTCTGATAAATCAGATGTTAATACATAGGTTTTTGAATAACTTCCTGTAGCATCTGGTGTAATTTCTTCCCAAAATCCATTTCCTGAAAAATCGAATTCATATTCATATTCACTTATTAACCCTTTATAAGTTACTATTACCTCATCTTTACCATCAATAAATTCAATAGAAGATGTAATATTTACATCTGGCTTTGGATAAACCTTTATCGTTTGTTTCATTACATCATTATTTACTGTAAAAGTAATCTCTTGAATATCGCCAAATGTACTTGAAGGGACTGCTCTTGGAACAAAATACTGTTGTTCTCCTTCTTTTTCAATTGCGTTAATCTGTGTGTTTAATAGATAAGCTTTTACCTCTGCTCCTACTGGTAACACCTCTAATAAAACTCTGTCATCATAATCACATACATCTGTTACTGAAATATCTAATTCGTTTACTATTAAAAATAAATCTATTAACAAACTTTCTATTGCTTGGCAACTACTAGCTCCTGTAGTAGTATTGATTGCAATTACTTCAACGTTAAATGCTATATCTTCATTAGCTGGTAATCGTTTGTAGGTATGTGTAAAAGTTCTTCCTGTTGAAAATTGTCTCTCTCCATCACCAAAACTCCATTCGAAACTTAAATTATTTAAATCAGGATCTGTTGTTGAGTTAATCTCAAATGTTACCATTGCACTTCTTTCATCGGCATTGTATACTATTTCATCTAATACTATTGATATATTTGGCTCTGGATATACAGTTATTTGAGGCGCAACAGCTTCTTCGTTTACCTGAAAAGTAATTACCTTTTCATGATGTTCAGAAGGAACCAATATTGGGTTAAAGTAATTTTGTTCCCCTACTTTTGTAATAGCATTAATTTGTTTTTCCTTAACAAAAGTAGTAACCTCTGCATCTTCTGGAATTACAGAGATTTGAATTGGTTCTTCATATTCACATACTTTATCTACTGGTACTGCTAATAATACAGGCTCTTTTTTAGTACAACACACATAGGGAACTGAAAAATCTGCAACCACCATCGTTGAAGAATCTGGACCAGGAGTTGTATAATATAACAACACAAATGTACCCCCTAACTCAACACCTCCAGCATGTTCTAATCCAGAGTTACGACATAAATACTCACTTAACAGCTCTGTTTCAATTTCTTTTTCGCCTAGTATTGAATCTCGAAAAAGTGTACCCTCTACATTGTTTAACCTATTTCTTAATGCTGATAATATATGCGCCCCATGTTTTTGTTCTTCAGGATCATTAGAAAACATAGCTCTTTCTGCCACTGCTATATCTTCCGAAAAGGATGGTGTAGCTACTGCCGCTATTTTTTTTTCTGAATCAAGTATTTCATTTAGAGATAACACTTTAATTTTAAAAGGTAATCCATATTCAATTCGTTTAGAATTAATCTCTTCGTAAGCTGTTTTATAATCCTTTCCAATATGTCCTTCAATTCTAAAAAAATCAAATCCATCTAAACTATAATTCAATGGTTTTTGAATAAAATTTTCAGAAGACAAATTTTCTCTATGATAACTTAAATTATAAGCTTCTTTTCCTCTTTTTGTTTTATCAAAATTCCAATTTCTGATAAATTCATTGGAAGTGTTGTAATAAAAAGGAATGGCTCTATTACCTAAAAATACACTTGTAGTTGATGGTGTTATTTTTAATGTTTTTGGCAACATATTTGGTAAGCCATTTTGTAATAGTTTTTCAAATCTGTCTACTAAAAAAACTAGTTTTTGATAGTTTTCGCCATCATTTACCAAAATAGGCGACTTATAAAAATCGTGTCTGTGTTCAGTATTTTCACCAATATTTAAAGGCGCTCCTAAAATACCTAATAATAAATGTTTAGGAAATGCATTTAAATCTGGACTACATTGAAATTTAAGTTGTAAAATAAAGCTTCTAATTTCATTGTATGTTGCAAACAAATCTTTTAACAAATCATATCTATACTGAAAATCTTCTCCTTTAAAAGAATTACTCGCTTTAAACAATACTTCTGCTCTATTTGAAAGTTCAGTAGTATTTATAGATAAATTAAATGTTTCTATTACCTTTTTAATACCAGCTAACAAACCTAAATCTCCTTCTTCCTCACCAAACACATTTGTTTTTGTTACAACTTCTGCAAATTTTTCTTTTAACTCTACTGTATTTTTAACATCCTCTGAAATGATAGCTCTAAAAGCTTCTATTGGATTTAATACTTTATGTAAAGCTTCATAACTTTCTGCTGTTTTGTAAATAATATCTGACTGACTAATTTTATCAACATCGTCTTCACTTACAAGTAACATTCTAAGGTTAGACACCTGCTCATCTCCTTGATTATCACAATCAATATCTTCACACGGTGTTTCTCCTTCTTCAAAACTTTCTAAAAACAGTAACGCAACTTTACCTGTCACCATACTACTATTCAAACACTTAAAAAGATTTTTTTTATCTTCCTCATCATTATCCTTATCTTCTAAATCTTCTAAAGCGATCTCTTTTATATTACGTAGTTCGTAAAGTTTTACTTTTTGCTCTACACCATCTTCTCCTACTGATTTAAAAAAAGGATAATCACTATCTTCAAAGCCTTTGGTAGTTTCGTATTCTCTATAATGTGTATAGTTTTTTTCTGTAATATCAATTACTACCTCTTTTTCTCCTAATATACCAATACTACCACTCGCTTTGTCTCTTAGCGTAACTAAATCTCCATCTGTAGTAACCCCTACTCCTTGGGTAACATTGATTATTTTAGTATCGTCATCTCCATCTAAAACTGATGTTTTAAATCCGCATGCCAAACCAACTCCGGTTAATCGGGTTCTTGACAAACGATCTTGATCTTCAAAAAAATCGATTATTTCATTTAACTGACCAGCTGTTAAAGCTTGGTTTTCTGTAAACTTCCTGTATTGTGTTGTAAGTTTTTCTAATTTATAATTCATGGTGCTTTTTTTTTTTAAATATTTGATTGTCCTAAGATTATTCTTCCGTCTAACGTATCATCCTCATCACCACAATCCAATAATCTTCCTGGTCTATAAATGTTGTATAATTCGTCCATCTTAGTAATTAAATCTTCTGTACTCTTTAAGAGTTCATTAGAGCTTCCGTTAGATTTATCTTTTAAAAATTTTTCATAAGCTCCTTCAAATAATTCTAAATTATCCTTAGAGGTTCCTAATTCACTTCTTCGGTCTCCTACCCAACATATTTTGGCTAATACATGAGCTGGTAACTCTTGTCTAATTACTTTTTCTGCATATTCTCTAAAATCAGGATCTGAGAATCGATAACTATATCCTGGTAACACAATAGTTACTCTGTATGAATAAGGGTCTAATAATTCATTTTCACAGTCTCCTTCACAACCATTCATAAAAGCTCCTTCTCCAACATCTGAACCTATATCATCTTTATAATCTACAATGAACGAGTTTTGAACAATCATACATCCAATTCCTCCTGGATTGATTTCTAAACTTTTAAATGATGGTTTTAATAAAATATTCTCTACCAAGAAAATACCTTCCTCTGTGAAATCGTGTTTTAAATATTCTAAAAGATCTATAAGTGCTCCCCTTAACTCATCAATATTGTAGCATTTGTTAGATCTTGCTATTACCAATTTCTCTTGTAAATTATTGACAATCTTAAAACTATACTTCCCGTCTTTCTCTACAATTTTTATATGACCTATAAAATCTCCGTCTTTAACTGGTTTCTCAAAAACATTATTGATTTCTTCTACATCCACCTGTATTGCATTGAAAACAGCTGTGTACAAGTTTGTAAATGCTACATGTTCTATTTGATATCCTTTATGATAATCATATGTGTTTTCTGAACTTGAATAAGGATTAAAACAAGGATTTGAATTTATTTCATTTGCCAACACTGGATCAATATCACACAGTTCATCATCTTTAGGTTTAGGCTCTAAATCAACAAAAGAATACAACAAAATATCGCCATTAGCATCTTCAATTTCCCATGCATAATTGACATCAGAGTTATTATTATCTGTACACTGATCGTCTAAAATTGGAATAATATTTACAGGTGAATCAGAAATATTTCGTCTCTCGTAATTTTTAAGTCCCAGTAAACGAGCAATTCTTTTTTGTACTCCAGAAACATTAGTAGTGTTCCACAAATCACCCACCGGAGCATTATAATTATACCCAGATCCTCTAGTCTTACTAATTACTTCATAATCTTTTAAAAAATCTTCCTTATCTCTCAGTACAATTTCATCAACAGAGTTTCCATAAAGCTCTTTCATTATAAAAACATAGTCGCTAAAATTCTCAGCAAATCGGGCTAATAAATGATTTAAAACTTCATTTCTTCTTTGTGCATTGTTATCTATTTCTTCAAATAACAAATCAGTTAATGTCTCTTCATTGTTACTAGTGTAATCGTTACTTACCAACTCTTCAAAACCTTTAACATCTTTTAATGCTTGAGTAAAATAGGTTCTTTTTAGAGATCCTGAAACACTTAAAATTTCTTTAACCTTTCCTAAATGCTTGAAGTAACTTGCTAAAATTTGATCGAAAAACAACAAATAACCTTTTAATTGTTTTGCTAATGCTTTTCTTTCTGGTGTAGATTCTGATACAATTCCAAAACTTCCTACTCCATAAGTATCAGGAAATTCGTTTAAAATGGTTTTGTACGAATCTATATCATAATAGTTTCCTTTTGGTAAAGGTATATCTCCATCAGTTTGTGCATTTTCAATTAATAAAGCTTCTTGAGCTTTGATTTCATTTAGATATTGCTCAACTTTTGTTTTATTAAGATTTAGAGGTAAAGTACCTTTACTATAACTAAATGAACTTAAATCACATAAAACTGGTTTCTTTCCTTCTTCTAAACATAAAACCCATGGATTATCTGTTGATACACTTCCTCCACATTGATTTACAGAAATTTCTTTGATTTCTTTTACACCATCAATAGACATTATTTCTCTAATAATATCTGACAAACGTAACTCTGTTCTTAATTGACTTTTTTCTAACTCTTTAGTATCAATAAAAATTCCGTTATCTAAAAGTGGACCTTCTAAAACTTCATCAGTTGTATACCCTTTATCTAACATTTGATTTAAAGAATAGAAGTTTACTTCAGGAGCAAAATATTGCTCTAACTTGTGAAGTACAGTAGCATGTACTCGCTCTTCATCTACCTCACGCTCTACCTCTATTTTTGCACAAATAGCTACGTCTTGGTTTTTAACTTCATCTATTTCTACTAAATCTTCACATAAGTTTCTATTTTTATTAAAAACATTGTAAATAGCCGCATGAATTCCTGAACGATCACAATCTCCTACTATATCCTCATCAACATCTAACAGCAATTTATACAGTCCTTTTACATTAAAATGCTGTGCATCTCCAGTACCTTTTTCATAAGACAACTCTCCTGTTTTACAATCTGAATAAATAGTTTCTTCATAAGGTACCAACCAACAGTTTTTTATTGGCCTTTTTAAGTTTAAACTATCTCCTATACTTAAAAACAACTTTCTGTAATCAGAATGAGTTAAAGGTGCTGATGGAAGTATTTCCGTTGCTTTTATAAACTGAGTATGTAATGCGTGTTCATTGGAATTAGAAGCTAAAATGTCTTCCATATTCAAATTAGTTCTCATTCCTAAATCAGTAATCGCATAGCTCAATACCTCTAAAATTGATATTCCTGGGTCGTGAGAATTATAGTCTGTCCATAATTTACTACCTAGTTTTTCTATATAATTAATTCCTTCTTTTCGTAGAAATTCAAAATCTAAATCGTCATTTGTATCTACCTTTTTAGGAATCGTTATGTGCTTATTATCTAACATTGTAATATTTTTTTCTTCGTAGTTAATTTTATTAGCATACCTCTTTAGCAATTGTTACTATGTGCTTTTTAGATGACACAAAAATGGATTTAGGATCTGCTTGAATCTCTACATTACTATCAATTACCATTTTAGACTTCCCTGTTTCTTCATCAACAACTTCTTTTTTAATGATTAATCCATCTATGTAATCTACATAAGGCAATTGATCTAAATAATCAATCATATGAAACCTATTCATTGCTACTCCAAAACTAATTTCTTCAGCTGCTGAAAAAGCCCAAGGAGATATGAAACTCTTAATATCTTCATCTAACTTTTTGCTGTAAAAGTTTTCATCGTATCCTTTATTAAACTTTACAGATACTTCTACTCCTATCTCTTGATAATTCGGATTCATTACAATAGCGTTCACCTGCATGGTATTTAATGAATTCACAAAGTCTCTTACTTCAGTTAATAAGTTTTGACTTACTCTTGGTTGATAAACGTCAAATATGTTTTTGTTTCTTGTATTTGGTACTACAATAATTGTTACATAACCTGGTGCTAAATAAGAAGTGTTAGAAGTGTGATTTAAACACTTTACTTTAAAGATGTCTGGAAATTTTTGAAGAATTAAATATTCGTAATCCCATTGTGTAATAGCTCTATTTTTATGTCTTAAGCGTTCACTAATTCTTCTGTAATATTCTAAATCTGTTTCTTCATACAAGCCTTCTATTGAGTTATATGGTTGAGATACTGATTTAATTTTTGGCACTCTAGTTTGAAGTCTATCAATAGTATTTGCAGGTAATCCTTCACCTAAATGAGAAAGATTATTACCATTATTTTCAAATCTTGCTATGGCTGCTTGTGCAAATATGCCTTGTAACTTACACACTGCATCAAAAGCTCTATTCATAGAAGCTCTAACCCAAACTAAATCTCCACTAAGACGTGTATTTGATAAATTTAATGTGCTTGGTAATTGAAACTTTACAATTCCTGACTGTAAAAAGTTATTCGTTTCATTTAATAAAATATCATCTGATAAATCAATCCATGAATTGTTCGATAGCACTTCCCACTTTATTTTTTCTCCTTCATTAAATGTTATTGCTTCAGGATTTTCACTTCCTTCTACGTTTTGAACCAATAACGAAATTTGTTGTCCTTCTAAAGCACTTAATCCGATATATAACTCACCCGAATTATTATGTTGTGGAACAATATTTAATAATTTATCTTCTTTATAATACCCATAAACATCTTCTAAAAACAATGTTGTTTCTTCGTTAAAATCGTTTGTTACTTTTACTTCTGATGCTTCATAATTAATCTCTATAGATTCAATTAAAGGAATGTAAGCATTTGATGGAATTGGATGTGTTGGATCTCCTCCGGTAAGTGTTAATGTATACAACACCGGATAAATTTCTTGCAACATAGATTGACTCAACACCAACCTAAGCGCATCTGCTCTGTTCAATCCTGGTTTTATCGAAAACGTAAAATCATTCTCATTTAATGTAAAAAGAGAAACACCTGCTTTTCTTAATTCCCAACTTTCTTTTTCTTTTAAAAGTACTTCTCCTTTAAAATATGCATCAGAATTAACAACATACGTCACATTTTGTTCAGCTGGTCTTGGATTTTCAAAATAGTTCCTATCTAAACCATTTATTTTATCTGAGATATATGCTTTGTAGTGATCTTTAAAAGAATCTGGTGTATTCTTCCAGTTTACTTTTACATCAATGTTGCTCCATTTTTTATCAAAAATCTCACTACTTTTCAACGTAAAATTCGATCCTTTAATTGGCTGCGATGTAAATGGATAAAATGGTTTTTTAATATCAATTAATCCACTATCATTTTCTAGAATGAAGTCTGTCATTTCAGTAACATTTACATCAATCTTCATGTCTAGAATCTTCTTTTCAGCTAGCTTACTATAAAAAGCATAATTATCTTCTCCTTTAATGATAAAACGAATGATTGGTTGGTTGGTTGTAAAACCACCTGACAGCATTTCTGAATTAGGAGCAATTGCTGGAAATTCTTTAGGAAATTCTAATTTTAAAACTAATGAATTGGTAGTATTGGTAACACTTTTTATTGCCTCTTCATTTAACAGCCATTCTTCCTCTCCACTACATAATACCTGTATATTTTTTTTGAAATCCGCTAACTCAAAGGCATCAAATCCTTGTGTTCCATCAGCATTTGTAAATGTGGTTCCTAAGGCTCCTAAGTTTTTATAGCTAAATCGAATTTCAACTGTACGATTTCCTCCTTTTAATTTTAATATTGGAGATGCTATAGCAAATCCTAACTCTGCATCTGGTAATTCAGGATAAGATAACTGAGCTACTTCTGTATCTGGATTTTGAAAATATCCAAAAGGCCACCAATACTGTGAATCTTCATCTAGTTTCTCTCCTAATCCATCTTTAGAGTTAGCAATAGGAGCCATTTTAATTTGCTGATTCTCATCATCTCTTAAAAAACTTCTAATATGCTCAACTTTAGCCTGATTTACTACAATATCATCTGCAATTTTATAAGCTCTCTTTTTTCCATCAGCATCTTTTTTACCATCCAACAAAGTTCCTTCTGCAACTATCTCTTGAGTTGCTTTTTTCGCTAACTCAAAAATAACATAGGCTTTATCTTCAATAGCTTCTCTTTTTTCAATTTTTAAAATTTCACTGTAATAAAAATCGAGATGTCTTTTGGTTAAATTATTAAAACTCTTTTTAGAATATTCTAAAATATTTAAAAACGAAATGAATAAAACTAAGTGCGGAGTTAAAGTTCCATCTTTTTCAAAACCATATAATTTATCTTGAATACTTTTACGAAGCTTTTCATAAGCCACTTGCTCTCTTCTAGGAATATCTACAGCATTCGCATCTATATCATCTATGCTATCACTAATGATTTCTTTTAATTGAAAATAATCGAAAAAATCTTGCCAATTAACCGATGAGCTTTGTGAATTATCTTTTTCAAAATAGTTTACATGTTTTGCAAAATTAAAAGCAAAAAGCAACCAATCTGCAACATCTAAATCGTTCAACTTTAAATTTTCTGGATCTAAGTTTTTCAAAAAACGCTGCGATTGTGTTTTTCCTTCTCTGTAATGTAAAAACGTATCTGTATTGTTTGTCATTTTTTTTAGATTTCAGTTGCTTCTCCTTTGTAGAAAGGAAACACAAGGTTACTTCTGGTATTTGTATTTCTTATTTGGTAATTAATCTGAATCAATACTTTACCTTCTAATTCATTGGTACCATCTATAGCTATACTCAACACATCAATTCTAGGTTCATGGTACAGTATTGCTCTGGTTATAATGTCTTTTATCTCTGTTTCTAGTGTAAGATCTAAAGGTTTAAAAAGTAACTCTTCTAGATTGCAACCATATTTTGGGAGCATTACACGTTCTCTTAATTTTGTAGACAATAGTATTATTAAACTATTTTGTATATCATTGTTACCAGTTGTCATAACAACTTCTTTTTGTCTGATACTAAACTCAGGAGGGAAACTCCATCCCCTACCCAAAAAATCATTGTCTATTTCCACGTTTTTTTATTTTTTCAAATTATTTTTTAATAATCAAATACTCACAAGTTGTAACCTCTTCGGTTTTACCCTCCAATTAACACAGTTGGTTCTCCTGCTGTTATAGTTCCGCCGTGAGCTGTTGTATCTCCCATTCTTGCTGCTGGTTTACCCCCAATTAGTACTGTTCCAGATCCGCTTACTATAGTATCTGGTGGTCCGGTACACACTGCTTTATCTCCCATTCTTGCTGCTGGCAAACCACCTATTAAAACAGTAGGTTCTCCTGCTGGTAAAATAGGACCACCAACATGAGGTACAGTTCCGGTTACCATTGGGCAAGTATGCATATCTGTTACTCTTGCTGCTGGTTTCATAGTCTTAATTTATTTGTACTTGAGCTCCTTTTATAACTGTATTTGCTCCTGATGAAACCTCTGCTCCAGAACCTCCTTCTGCTTTTAATGCTGCGCTTGCTTTTACATTCACATTGGTGCCTTCCATATTCAAATCTCCTGAAGCTTTAATGGTAATATCACCAGCACTTTCAATCGTAATTCCGCTATCATTAAAAGTCATAATATTAGAATGTTCATCTTCTAACTGAACAATTCCTGCATCTTCATCTAAGGTTACTTTTTTTCCTGCTGGCGTTTCTAACACATATGATATTTTATCATCATTAAAAATCATTTTCATTTCACTACGTGTTACCAAACCTTTTTCATGGTTATCATCTGCTGCAGTAATTGGAGCTGGTTTTGTACTGCTATGTAACATTCCTAAAACCACTGCATCATTAGGATCATCATTAATAAATCCTATAATTACTTCATCTTCTATTTCTGGTCTAAAGAAAGTTCCTCTATTATCTCCAGCGTCTAAAGTTGCTACTCGAGCCCAAATTCCTTGTTCTTCATTATTAATGATTGGAATTTGTACTAAAATTCTATCCTCTCCATCTGGATCAGATTCTAACTGAGTTACTACCCCAACATGCAATCCATTAATTGCAGGCATAATTCCTGAACCTGGTGTCTCATTTACTTTAAATGTTTCTGAAAACCATTTAGGAGACAATCCAAACTGTGCATCAACTAACCAGTTACCTTCTGTGATTTCATGACGAACACCACTTATGTATATTTTACCATTGAAGCGATTACTGATTCCTTCAAGATTTAAACATACTCCTGGTTTTACACTTGGTATTCCTTGAAATTTTACTCGTCCTCTGGTTTTAGCTAATTGCTGATATAGAGCTTTCGCATTACTCCATTCCTGTAATTCATCTTGTGTTAGGTTTCCACCATGCCTTAGCTCTACGTTTTCTATTTGAAAAACATCTGCTAAATCACTTGATGACAAGTCTCCGTTTAATGCTACTCCTGGATCTTGCGCTTCTGCTTCTATTAATTCTTGATCTGTAGGATTCCACGAGTAAGAAGTTATGGTCGAAAATTGATCTCTGGCATCTATTTCTCCGTCAAACTCATGAATTGTTTGCCCATAAGAAACAGTTTCAACTTCTTCACCACTAGCATCTGGTTTGGCAATGGTAATTTCTCCATCGTCAATAAAACACAACTTACCATTTGCTTGTGCTCTTGTAAGCATAAAATCCCAGTCTGAAGTTCGGTACTGAATAAGTTCTGCATGTGTTGTAGTAGTAGCTTCCACCTCTCCAGATAACCCATTATTAGAAAGTAATGTTTCTATAACATCGCTGTCGGTGCTATCGTAAAAAAAAGCACTCTTTTTACCTAGTGTCAATTTCACCGACTCATCCATACATTCCACTACTAAATACGAAGAGTTGTCTCTTACTTTAATATTGTGCTTTACAACTATTCCTTTAAAAATAGTTTCTTCATTAGAGTAATATCCACTTGTTATTTCTACTTCTTTTCCAGGTATTAATAGTCCTTCATTACTTAAATTAAATTTTTGTTCACTCGCACTTCCATCTACAATAATGATTTGTGCATATGGAATTCTATTAATTTCCTTTTCTACAACAATATTTTTTACCGCTGTAATTTCTTTGCCATCTACAAGAACTTTAAATGTTACAAGCCCCGTTCCTGCACTTGTTTGTATTTGTCCGCTATTATTCATTTTTATGATGTTTTTTCAACAGGCGGAAAAAATATTTCTTGACCAGCTTTTAAACTTCTAAAGTTTATTAGCTTATTTGCTTTAGCAACTTCCAAATAATATTTAGAATCTCCATAAATACGCTCTGCCATTATTGGTAAAGTATCTCCTTCTCTAACAATTCTTACATGTGTTAAATCTGGTGAACTTTGTTTGTTTAACCCTTTTTTTAAGTCATCATCTATAGCTCCAGTAAATTTTGCTTTTGCTATTGCTCTTAAAGGTTCTCCACTCGGTTTAAAAAGCTTAAAGTCGATCACCATTTCTGAAAGCACTCCTTGAAAAAGTAAAGATCCCCATGCTATTTTTACATGGTATGGTTTATGAATATCTCCCTCATAATTAAACACTACTTTCTTAAAGTGCTCAATTTGATCAATAACACTTGTTTTAGTTTTTACATCACTTCCCTCTAATACTCCTGTTCCATCAAAAATGAAATCAAGATTTAAGTCTGGTGATTTTGCTACTGTAAACTTTGGATTGTTATGACTATCTCCTGCCCCTTGATCTTTATTATGCTTTACTGTATACTTTATACTATACTTTTCTGGATTTGCTACTACTGAAAACTCTTTAGTATCAGAAATTTTTTTTCCTTCATCAAAGGTTTCATCCTCGTATGCTGTAATTCTTAACTTTTCTACTTTACCCATATTCTTGAGATATTTCTTTTTATCTTTCTTTTTTACGAGATGCTATATGCATTATTTGTTCTACATGCTTTCTAACCATTGCATTCATTTCTTTAGCATCTGCTTCTGCACTGGTTGTAGTTCTAGAGGTTGCTTCGTCTACATTAATTTTAATATGTAACTCTTTAATTTCTATGGGCATCTTTCTCTATTTTTTAATTGTAAAATATTTATACTTCAATTCTACAGTTTCAATGGCCAATTTGTTTTCTTCTGCATTAAATTCAGACACTTCCCATTTAACTGGATACGCCCCTACTACACTCCAGACCTTTGATGGTTTTGAAGAATCTTCGCCAGATTGAAGAGCTATAGTTAAATCTTTAGTTCTAAATTCAAAGTTTTCCATACTATTTCTACACCAATCTGTAAATGCCGAACTTACTACCAAACCTCTCTTTAATATTAAATTTGGATATTTTACTTTTGTTGGTAATTGATGTTTAAACCTGTTTTCTCCTCCTTCTGAGTACTCTTCAGTTTCAATCTCGGTCGAGAGTCCCGACACGGATTGAAACTTAGAGTCTATATCCTCACCAGAAAGACTTTTAATAACAAATGAAAAACTTGCTAGAGGATATGTGTTATTCATCTATTAGTTATTTTGTATGGTTAATCCTTCGTGTGCTATTTCTAAAGTTTCAATAGCTACTTCATTTCCTTCTGCTTTTAAATCTGTTGATTGTAATTTTACAGGAAATGCATTATTAACTTTCCAAGTAATAGCTGGATTACCTTCTTCATCTAACAATGAAATAGTAATTGCTCTTCTTTCTACTTCATTTAATTGAATTGTATCTAACCAATCATAGTACTCATTATCGCTCTTAAAAGAACCTCTCTTAAGTGTGATGTTACTATATTTGATCATTCCAGGCATTTTAATTTTACTAAAATCTGGGCTATTACTAATTCTGTGTTCTATAACTTCTACTTCTTTGTCTAATCCTGAGATTTCGTGAAACCCGATTCGTGTACCACCCCAGTCTACTTGGAAATAAAATTTAGATAATGGATACTGCATAATTTTCTTTTTTAAATTTTTTAATGTTTATGATTCTTGTAATTTGTGAGAGAAACGTAATACGATGAACTCTGCAGGACGTACAGCAGCCATACCTATTTCGATGATCATTCTACCTTCTAAAATGTCATTGGCAGTCATTGTTTCATTTAAACCTACACTTACATAGTAAGCATCTTCTGGCTTAGCTCCTGCTAAAGCACCAGCTGTCCATTGTTGGTTTAAGAAATTTTCAATCATAGCTTTAATACGTACCCAAGTATTTGCATCATTAGATTCGAAAACAAATCCTTCAGTAGCATTCTTTACAGACTCTTCTACCATATTAAAGAATCTTCTAACTGGTACATAACGCCATTCATTACTGTTACCATCTAAAGTTCTTGCCCCCCAGATTAATGTTCCTTTTCCTGTAAAGCTTCTGATTGCATTGATAGATTTACCTGCTGTAGTATCAACATTTAATCCGTCTTGCTCATCTTTTGTAATTTTCACAGCTGGTCCAACTACATAACTTAAACCTAAATTAGCTGGTGCTTTCCATACTCCACTAGTACTATCTACTTTTGCGTATGCTCCTGCTACTGCTGAAGATGGAGGTAACTGTACACGTAATGAAGAAGCAATTTCTCTTGCTACTGCATTATAGCTACCAGAGTCACTAGTTTTTAAGTCTGCTAATGTTCCTGCTACACCATCAACTGTTACAGCAACATCTGCATCATTATATTGATAGTTTAAAATTGTGTTTAAGTTTGGATAATATGCAGCTCCGTACTTTAAGTTAGATGATAAAGGAAGTTCATCTCTTAAATCATCTGCCGAAGTAGTATCGATAATTACAAATCTATCTTTTAATTTTTCAGCTTGCATTAATGCCTCACTATACACAGCTCCGTAAGCCTCGCTTGCAGCTAAACAAGTAGCTTCTGGAACAACTAATAATGTTGGCTCATCTTCTTTTTCTAATTTACCCATTGCCGCTACTAATTCAGCTGCTACTGGTGCTTTATAAGCTCCTGCTGAAACTACGTAACAAGGTCCACCTCCGTTTGCAAAAAACATTTGTAAAGCATAGTACATGTTGTTTTTCTTTGGAGTAGGGTTTGCTACTACTACGTTTCCTGCTGTAATAGTTGCAGAAATTGTTGTTTCTGGATTTGCCTTACCAAAAATTGCTTCGTATTCTAATAATGAAGTAATTCTTACTGGCTCTGTTTGTGAAGCTAATTCGGTATACCCGATAAAAGCTGGAATTGCCGTTTCTACTTGTGCTACCGATGGAGGAAATTTTGAAATTTCTTCTACATAGGCTCCTGGCGTTTTGTAATTCATAAGTCTAAAATTTATTTATGTTCAATTTTTTTTAATTATTCTTTATGGTTAATCCTTCGTGAGCAATTTCTAAAGTTTCAATAGCTACTTCATTTCCTTCTGCTTTTAAATCTGTTGATTGTAATTTTACTGGGAAAGCTTCTTTTACTGTCCAAGTAATTGCAGGATTACCATTTTCATCTAATAAAGAGATGGTTACTGTTCTTCTTTCAACTGAATTTAATTGAATAGTACTTAACCAATTAAAATATTCATTGTCTCCAGCAAAAGATCCTCTCTTTAATGTGATGTTGCTAAACTTCTTCATTCCAGGCATTTTTATTTTGCTAAAATCTGGACTAGCACCTTGCCTGTATTCTATAATTTCAACTTCTGTATCTAAACCTGATACTTCGTGAAAACCTATTCTTGTTCCTCCCCAATCTACTTGGAAGTAGAACTTTGATAATGGATAATTCATTCCTTTAAATTATTTTATGATTCTTGTAATTTGTGAGAAAATTGTAGTACAATAAATTCGGCTGGACGTACTGCTGCCATTCCTATTTCTACATTCATTCTTCCTTCTAAAATATCTTGAGCAGACATTGTTTTATCTAAACCAACACTAACATAGTAAGCATCTTTTGGAGTAGCACCGGCTAAAGCTCCTAAACGCCATTGTTGGTTTAAAAAGTTTTCAATCATTGTTTGAACTTTTACCCAAGTTTTAGCATTGTTAGATTCAAATACAAAACCTTCCATAGCTTTTTTAACTGACTCTTCAACCATGTTAAAGAATCTTCTTACAGGTACGTAACGCCACTCGTTACTGTTTCCATCTAAAGTTCTTGCCCCCCATATTAAGATTCCTTTACCACGGAACTGACGAATGGCGTTAATTGATTTACCTGCGTTATCATCTACATTAAGGCTCTCTTGAGCTTCATGAGTAACTTTTTCTGTTAAAGAAGAAACATAACTTAACCCTAAATTTGCTGGTGCTTTCCAAACTCCTTTTGTACTATCTGTTTTAGCATAAGCTCCTGCAATTGTTGCTGATGGTCCTAAAACCACTGGCATTGCCTTGATTTGCTTTTCTAAAGAAGCGTATAATAATGGATCGCTTTCTTTTAATTGAGTTAATGTTTGTCCGTCAAAGTTTCCTTTTTCATCTACTTGACTTCCTAAGCTTGCTAAAAATGTATCTATAGATTCTTCAAATTTAGTAGCATCACTAACATCTAAAGTTGCTGAAATTGGAGTGTCTAATGTTGAGTTAATCATACTAATTAACACCTCAACTTCTTCTTCATTGCTTTCACTAACTGCTGTTAAAAATTCAGCGATAGAATCTTTAAATTTAGTAGCACTACTTACATCTAAATTAGCTTCAATAGGCTCATCTAATATTGCATTTATAGCATCTATTTGAGTTTGCGCTAAAGTTTCATTTGCTGCTGCATGAGTTGCATTAGTAATAGCTGCATCATCTCTTAATGTTTCTAATTGTACTTTTTCATCTGATACATTCTTAATAACATTTAAGCGTGCTTTTTCATCTACATAGTTGTAACCAGTTCCTTCATGAGAAATTGCTACATCTTCTGCATACTGAAAACTTAAAATTGTATTTAAATGTGGATAATAAGCTGCTCCATATTTATCCCCTGCAACATTTGATCTGAAGTTTGCAATAGTACTTGGCTCACCTGTGAAAGTATCTAAGATTACAAATCTATCTTTCATTTTATTAGCCTGTGCTAAAGCATCACTATAAATTCCATAGAAATCACTTTCTGTTTCTAATGAAATAGCATCAGGAAATACTAATAAAGTAGGTTCGTCTTCTCTTTCTAAAGTATCTAATCCTTCTTTTAAATCATCTTTACTAATAGCTGTGGCACTGTAATCATCTACTGATACGATATAACATGGACCTCCGCCATTTGCAAAGAACATTTGCATAGCATAGTACATTAGAAAAATCTCTGTTGGCTGCTCTACTAAAGTTCCTTCTTTTTCATCGTCTACTAATGATAATTTTAACTGATTTGCTCCTCCGAAATACTCTTCAAACTCTAACATAGAAGTAATACGAGTAGGTACAAATTTTAAGTCATTGTCTGTTTTCTTAGTTGCCTTTTCTGTATAACCAACAAAGGCAGGTATAGCAGTTTCTACTTCTGCTACTGATGGTGGTAATTTTGAAATTTCTTCAACATAAACCCCAGGTGTTTTCAATTGCGCTGACATTTTTTTTATTTAATTATTAAACATAGATTATGGCTTCGTTCGCTTGTAAAGCATCGATTGGTGAAGCCATTCGATAAACATTTGCTTGTTCATCTATTATTTTTATGGTTCCTTTTTGAGTAAAAGGAAATGCTTGATCTGTTCTATACACTTCGTTATCCTGACTGTCTAAATACACCCAAACTGCTGTTCTGCTGTCAAAAACTATTTTGTATGATATTGCATTTGTAGGTATCTCTCCATTGGTTTCTAACAAATCATTCATAGAAATTTTAACGATTCCAAAAAGAGCTACTCGTTCTTTAACTGTTATCTCTTGAAGCAATTTTTGATAATCAGAATTTTCATCTGTACTAAATGCAATTGCAAAATTTGAAATTGATGATGCATTTATTTTTGATAAATCATCTATTGTTTTATCTGAAGATGTATCTGAAGTAAAGTGATAAATTGACTTATTCTCTGTATTTATATTTGTGTATTTTTCAAATAGAGCATCTTTTATATAGACTAAAAACTCTAATTCTTCATTGGCACTATTTATAAATGGTTTTGAAGATTCATCTGCTGCTACTAAACAGGTAATTCCTGTAGTAGTAGTTTGTATTAACATCTTATGACTTTTTAATACTTTGGCAGTTTGTTGTGTTGGAACTACTCTTGCAAAATCTTGAAAATTATAGGTATTAAAAACAGTTGGAAGTTGTGTGTGATCGTAACTTTCATCTCCTAAACCTAGAAAGTAATTATGCAATAAATGCAATTCAAATAACGGTTGATAATTTGTATAAAAACTCATGTGATTATTGTTGATTTAATGCTCCTTCAATTCCTGTAATTATTGGAGTTTTTTGTTTTACATTTTCTTTTACTACCTCTACAATACTTACTTTGTAAAATGCTGATGGCATTATTTTACCTCCCATTACACCCCACACATAACTCAATTGTTCGAATCGTAAAGAGCTTAAATCGATATGAAACTTAAACTCTGTTAAATTTGTTCCATGATCTGGTGTATTTGATGGAGTAAAAAATGTTTTGTTCTGAAAAAATTCTACGACAGACTCTATATCCTGAAGGGCCATTTCATAATTAGTTCTGTTTGCAGCAAACATGATATACATGTTTAAGTAAGCTGGAGTACCTGTAAATACTTTTTTTCCGTTTACTATTTTGTGATTCGCAGTATTTTTAAGTGTAGCTTCTTCTTCAATACTTAACATAGATAAAATCACTTTATCTTTTAGTGAACCACTTCCCTGATCAATCTTTACTAAATTGTCTAGTACTACTAGGCTTTCATCTCCTAGGTAATTAGACGCCTCTTTCTTGATTATATTTAGTACATTGTATATCATAAGTTATGTATGTGTGAATTATTTTTTGTGAATGGATTCTTTTTCTTATCCCGGTACAAAACTAGCGCAGTAATTAACAAAAATCTAATTTTCAAAGCCTCCCATCCTGTCTTTGCAGTAAGTAGTGATTTAAAAAATCATAAAAAAAGACTCTTAAAAACATAAAAAGCATACAAAAACCACTATAAAATCAGCGTTTCAGTCTTTCTTAAAAATCTTCTAGCAAAAAACACAAATAGCATTTTGTTATTTAAACAAATAAAAATCTACTGCAAAGACAGATTACAGTTTGTTTATTTCTCTTTTTTATTGATTGATTCTCCTATTTTTCACTCCTTAAAAAAAAATATTATGAGTCTAAAAAACATTTATAAAAGCAGAAGTGAAATTCTAGATGGACATTTAAATGAACTGCGAACCGTAACAGGATTAGCAAGTAAAGATGAAGTTGCTATTTTTTCTGTAAGAGAAAAAATTTGTAGTTCTTGTCCTTTAAAATCAGGAAATTCTTGTAATTCTAAAAAATGGATGCACCCTAAAACGCTTGAAATTTCTAATAATCCTAAAGAAGGTTTTGTAAGAGGTTGTGGATGTAGACTGAGTGCAAAGCAAAAATCAAAACACAGTGTTTGCCCAGCTAAACTTTGGGGAAATGAATTTTAATTGATGAATACTGAAGTTAGAAATGTTCAATAAGCGTTTCTAACTTCTTTTAATCATTATTCATTAACATTTAAATGACAAAACATGAGTCTTACCCCTCAACATCATATTATTCATAAAGTATCTTTAGATATACAAACGAAAAACGAGCAACAAGCTTTCGATATAAAAGATAATATTAGTAGTTTTTTAAAAACAGAAATCTTTCCTGAGATTGAACGTTATTTTAAAGAAATTGAAATAACAACAAATAATTATGCCATCCGTTTTGAAAAATTGAACATTGATGTTTCATCTTCAGAAACTAACTTAAATTCTGAATTGAAAGGAGATATTATTCAACAAATAAAACAACAGATAAATGAAGTTGTACAGAAAAATGATGCAGTAAAAAAAGCTAATGGTAATACCTCTCCTAAACAGCTACAGTTAAAAAACAACAATCACAAAACAAGTAAAAAAATTGAAAAAGCATCTTACTCTGAAATAATAGATGATCTTTTTAAACCTGATGATATTCACTATAAAAACACGACACCTGTTAGCTCTCCTAGTTTTTTAACTAAAGAAACTCATCAGTTAGAAACATTACTTTACTTTTTTGAACATGGTAAAGCTCCTTGGTGGCAAAATGATACTTCTTTAACCTCTTTATTAAACAATGAAGAAGTATTGATTTCTTTATTTTCAGAAGTAACTTTCAAAGAAAAATTATTATCTCTTTTATACAACTCTATAATAATAGAACGATTAATCAATCAACTATCTTCTAATATTTTAATAGAAATTTTATTATTATTTCTAGATAAGATCGATTCTCAATCTCATCAAATTATAAAAGAAGAATTACATAAAATTATACAATATTTTGAGTTTGAAATTAAAAAAGAGTCTTTCTATAATTTTTTTCAAAAAATTTCTTCGGATGATGGAATTTCAGAAACTAAAATCATTACCATTATTATTGATGTTATTAATGCTAAATCCAATGTTCAGAATTCTATTTTTAAAGAAGCAATTGCTTTTAAAAACTTGAAAACATTCGCTAAAAAGATAGCAATACTAAAAAAAGAAGGCATTCTTTTTTCTGAAAAAGGCGTGTTGAAAAAGTCAAATACTCATTCAAAAGAAACCAATAAAGAAATACGAAGTAAAGACTTAATTAGTCCTAAAAAGAAAAAAACAACAAAAGAAAAAGATCTGAAGAAATCAAAAAATATCAGTCTTGATAATTCTTTGAGTGATGAATTTAATTTAGCAAAAAAAGCTTCAAAAAACACATCAAAAAAGAAGAATGAAAATTCCAAAAACAAACACAATCAAGAAAAATCTTTAAATAAGATTGAAGAAAACCTTCCTTTTAAAAATTTAAAGAAATCGGAAGGTCAGCATAGTAAAAAAGAGAGACTAAAAGAAAAAACTACCAAAAAGAAATCTTTAAAAAACATTAAGAAAAGAGCTATTAAAGAGAATTCTAAGGAGAAAATCAAACTTAACAAAAAGGTCAGCAAAAATTTTACTTCAGAAAAAATTATTACTAAAAATGAATTAGATAAAAATCAGAAGACTACAAATAATTTAAAAACAGATACTTTAAATTTCAACAAAAGCACAGAAGATAGCAGTAATGCTTCAAAAGAATTTTTTATCGATACTAAAAACGAATTAATTGAATCAAATAACAATTTAAGCTTTGAAGAAAAACTACATCAGTATAGTAATTCTGAAACTGAATTGATTCTTCAAAATGCAGGACTTGTTTTAGCGCATCCTTTTATTCCTTTTTTGTTTAAGCATTGTAACTTGCTTGACGAAGATAAAAACATTAACAACCCTGAATTAGCTGTTCATATTTTACATTATTTAGCTACTGGAAAAACAGAACAAGCTGAAAGCGATTTACTTTTTGAAAAGTTTTTATGCAATATTCCTTTTGAACAATCTATTAATCGATTTGTTAATGTTTCAGATGAGCATAAAGCACATGTATATGAATTACTAGATGCTATAAAAAGCAATTGGAGTGCCATGAAAACGGCTTCTTATGGTTTGCTACAAAATGAGTTTTTACAACGACCTGGAAAAATCTCTTTTAAAGACTTAAACGCAACACTTACTATGGAGCAAAAAACACCCGACATATTAATGAATAAATTATCTTGGGGATTCAGTATGATCCGTTTTTCGTGGAAAAAGGGATTTATATACGTACACTGGAATTGATATTCTTTGAAAATTATCTTATTACAGAAAGAACGAATTCTGTAATAAGATAATACTTTTGAAATACTAAAAAACTCACATTATTTTACATCTGACAAGTTCTCTATCAGAATTTTTATTGAAACCATTTCTTCCATGAAGACATTTATGATTATGAAATATAATCAAATCACCTGGTGTTAATTTTACCCTTAATGCTATCCTTTCCAAAACTTTATCAAACTCAACCAAGGTTTCTAATTCTTCTTCTGATAATGAAAAAATCTTTTTTTCTATTTGTTGTTTGATTTCTCTTAAATTGAAATAAATTCTTTCCTCTGAATCGAATGACAAAACAGGTCTATTAAAATTTTTAAACGCCGATATTTTTTGAAGTTTATTTATTAAACATGAAGGTGTTTTATCTAAAATATCTTTCAATGGAGCAACTAATGTTTCTCCTCCTTCAACTGAGTTTTTATAACAAAGTAAACTAATAATTCTGTGAGGTTTCTTCAAAAAATAAGAATCAGTATGTAATAAAAACTTATGATAAGTAGAAGATAAAATTTCATATCCGTTTCTATCTAACGAAGGTATTTTATAACTTTTTACTCTCTTTAATAGTAATTCAGATACATCTTTATTTTTTGTAAAATCTTTCATGAAGTTTTTTAAAACATCTAGCTCTAATGGAAAAGACTTTATTATTAAAAAATGATCTTTTGCTAGTTTCTTTTCTAAAAATTTAGGAATGTTAGAGTTTTTTAATAAATCTTGATAGTCTATATATTCTTCAACATTATTCATATCACAATTTCCTTTTCTAAGTATTTATCAAAATATTTATAGTTAAAACTGCCGCTCGAAAAAAATCGAGCGGCAGTTTTTAAAAATCAATGTATATATATTACTAGCTTACTACTTACCAGTATTATACTTACTCATTGTTTCTACACTTAAACTATGTATTTCCGCTAACGAGATGTCTGCTTGTTTATCTTCTAACTTATTACGTAAAGTTAAAATCACATCTAATGTTGGTACTTCCAAATTTAAACCTAACACTCTTAATGAAGAGGCTAATAATTCTAATTGTTGCATTTCCATATTTATTTCTTTATTTATTATTTTATCTAAAATCTTCTAATAATTCTTCTTCTAAAAGTAAATCAGATCTATACCATCTTAAAACAACAGATTTAGTTCCTGATCTTACTGTTACATCTCCAGACAAATACTGAAGTTGATCAATACCTCCATCATACCAACCTTTAACTGTTAACCTAAAATAACCATTTCCATTTCCTGAAGCCGAACTAAGAGTTGCTTCAGTTCCTCCTCTTGTTATTGAGGCTGTCCACGGTCCACTGGCTGTTACTGCAATTGAATAAGTTCCTCCATTAATAGGAACTCTCTCTATTTGCGTAGGTTTAATTCTTAAAACTTCTAATAAAGGTCGCCATACAAGACCACGCCAATCACTTAATTTATGTTCACTCTTAGCAAAGACAAGGTTTCCTGTATAATCATACCATTCTTTAGCCAACGTATTTAAACTAACATTAGTTCTGGTTGGCTTCCCCATTTCAGTTACAATATCTTTTACTGTAATTCTTCCACTAGTTGGTAGTGCCATAAAGTTTTGTTTTAAGTTCTTCTATTTGCTGTTGTTGCTCTTTCATTCCTTCTATTAACAGCGGAATTAATTTTTCATATCGTACAGATAAATATCCTGTATTTTCATTTTTCCTTACCGCTTCTGGCAATACATCTGCAACTTCTTGAGCAATCACACCATAATCTTTACTTCCTTCTTTATGAGCAGTTTGTTTATCATTCCATATAAACTCATTTCCTGATAACTTATCTATTTTACTTAAAGGGCTCTCAATTTTCTTAATGTTGTCTTTAAGGTTTTTATCTGAAGAAGAAAAAGCTACAACATCTCCTGTTGCCAAAACAGCGCCACTAACTGTTAATTGGTTTCCTACTGTTAAATTTGCTTTAAATCTACCATTCCCTTTATCATCAGCATAAAAAGCAGATCCGCTACTCCCTACTTCTAACCTTTTATCTGTTCTTAATGTTGAAGTTCCACAGTAAATACCACTTGTAAAATTATTCCCAGGATTAAATCTCAACCAACTATCTGAAAACTGTATAATACGTTTATTATCTCCGTAATAATAAGTTCCTGAAGCGTAAATATCGCTACCTGAAACAGTTCCTGTAGCAGCAATTTTTCCTGAAGTCCAAACTCCACTATTTCCTAAAGCTACCTTTGGAACTCCATTTTCACACCAAATTGCTTGATGACCTCCGGCCATGGCACCTCCTGTAGTATTATTTGTGTGCTTGTATGCAAAACCATATAAATTTCCAAAATCAGTACCATCAGCAGCAATTTTATATGCTGTTCCCATAGACCAAATATGACCTATTTTTTTACTATCATAAACTCCATAAATTCCGGCCTGACGAGTATTAGTAGATCCTACAGAAAGTTTCCCAGTAAATGTATCATCTACATCACTTCTAAGAAGTTGAGCTCCTTGAACTCCATCTAGTTTATCTGCGTCTAAACCACTTCCAGCTCCCTGGTTTCCAGTATGAAAAAATTCATAATATTTTCCCCATGTAGTAGCATCATAATTTTGTTGAGTAAAACCTACACTTGGTGTAGACTTTCCAAAAATTAATGCATTACTCTTTTTAACATCTCCTCCTGTATAACTACTTAACCAAAGTACATCGTTCCAAGTATTTGAACCACCAACATTGGTATTACGTAACATTTGTAACTGTAATCTACCACTACCAAACCAATCTGGCTTTTCTAATCCACCTGAAATATAGCCTGCTCCTAAATAGTTCTTAACATTATAAAGTTTATGATTATACTGAGCTCCATCTAATCCATCTAGTTTATCACTATCATTTACTTTTCCTAGCCAAGCAGAAAACCCTGCTTTAGTTACATGTCGTAAATAATTATCTGTGGTACTAATACGCATAGTAACTGTAGCCCCAGCAGGTATACTTCCCTGAGTTTGATAATTACTTCTGAATAATCTTGCATGAACATCTGCAGCACCATCTCTTACAGGAACAGTATTGGCAGTTACTGTTGATGCCGAATTGTATCCGTCTAACTTATCACTGTCCGAAGCCTTAGCTGTTTTTCCTAAAAATGCTCCATTAGCCCATTCTTGCGTTGCTACTATTTTATTATTTGAATGTATGTTACCTAAAACTTTTAAACCTCCTTGTTTTAATTGCATCCATTCATTATCCCCTCCACTAGTATGAATCCATTTAAAATATTCATTTTTATTGTCACTAGTTTTAAAATATAAATAGCTGTCAGTATCTGCATCAGATTCATTTTTAAATCCAATAGCAGCTCCATCAGTATTTTCTAGCCATTTTAACTCCTTATCAGTTAAAATAATATCTTCTCCTTCTTTTAGTACTTTACTATCTTTAACAAAAATCTCTTCCGATGAATTAACTCCTCTTGTCTTACTTAAACTTATTTCAGCAGCTATATTCGTTAATAATTCGAAACTAGAAACATTTCCTGGATCAGTACCATCTGGAACCCAATTTTTAACTAACCAACCTGAAGTTTGAAAGTCTTCCAATATCAATCCGCTAACAACAGAATCATCTGCTTCAATATGTACTTGTAACATGGCTCCGTTATATACTCCTCCTTCTTTGATTCGAATACCATCAAAATTTTTCCCTGAATAGAAACTATTCGATAATACAGTTATTACATTACCCACTCCATAGTGATGAGCTCCATAAAAATGAACTGCTTGATGACTTCCTGATTTTGCTCCTGCCAAAATAAATTTTGCACTTGCTCTGTTTCCGCTATTAACAGCAATAGTATACCATCCTTTTTTAAGAGTTCTAGTAGGTATAATTTCTTGTCTAGCAAAAGCTGTACTGTCTATACCATCTAATTTATCACTGTCTATCGCCTTAGCTGTCTTTCCTAAAAAACGGGCATTACTCTCTGCTTCTGTATAGTATAAATCATTATGACTATGAGATGTTTTTGCAAAAGCTGAACTATCTAAACCATCTAATTTATCACTATCAGTTGCCTTAGCTGTTTTTCCTAAAAAACGAGCGTTACTCTCTGATTCTGTGTAATATAAATCGTTATGACTATGAGATGTTTTTGCAAAAGCTGAACTATCTAAACCATCTAATTTATCACTATCAGCTGCCTTAGCTGTCTTTCCTAAAAAACGCGCATTACTCTCTGCTTCTGTATAGTATAAATCATTATGATTATGAGATGCTTTAGCAAAAGCAGCACTATCTAACCCTTCTAATTTCATACTATTTGAAGCAGTAACTAAAGTTTCAGTATGAGTTCTTTGTATGGTTCCAAAAGCTTCAACCAAACTAATACCCCAACCAGTTAACCATTTTTCTTTTTGAAAGTTACTGTACCCAAAAATCCCTTTGGTAATAACAGTCTTTAAATATGCCCAAGTAGATGTAATTTCTCCGATATAAATACAAGGCTTTTCTTCTTCATGACCAAAACGAACAGTAAAATTTCTACTGATACTAGAACCTAATATTTGTGCTGAAGTATTATACCAACTTTTTGATTGATAGTTGTATCCTGATAAAATTAAAGAAATACTCTCATTATTTGTATAATCGAAAATATCTACATGCAATTTCATCATTGTATTACTCCAACCTACAGGCAAATCAATTTTAATTGCTCCTTTAACAGAACTGCTTGATGTTGAAAAAGCAGCATCTTTCGGGGTTAAAACTGTAACACCGTTAGACGAATTACTAATATCTTGAAGAAAAGCCGAACTATCTAGACCATCTAATTTATCACTATCTGCAGCCTTAGCTGTCTTTCCTAAAAAACGTGCATTACTCTCTGTTTCTGTATAGTATAAATCATTATGATTATGAGTAGCAGCTGGAAACGTTGTAGGCACCTCTTTAATTTCTGACCACTTATGCTGATGATTTCCTGCCGATACTGTTCCTGCAGTTGTACCAAAATCTTTGTTGAATGCTGTATTTTTGGAAAAAGCATTTTCTTTATTTGAAAGTGCTGCTGATAAACCCGAAATACTAGAAATACCTAAATTTTCTAACTCTGATTTATTTTGTTTGATGTAATTTACAATCTCCTGAATTTCATCTAATTTTGTATCATCACTTGAAAGGATGGCATTGATATCATCAATAAGTCCTTTTAACACCTTACCTTGATTTGCAGATAATGGTTTGTTTTCGGCTGTAGAAGTTAAATCATCAACAATATTAGTAAGTGCTACAAAGTAAGAACTCTCTTTTCCATCTAATTGAGCACTATTAGTAGCTTTAGCTGTTTTTCCTAAAAAGCGTGCATTACTTTCTGTTTCTGTATAATATAAATCGTTGTGATTATGATTAGATGCCGGAAATGATGTAGGAACATCTTTAATCTCAGACCAACTATGATCGTGATTTGTTCTTGAAAAATCAGTACTATCTAATCCGTCTAACTTATTACTGTCTACAGCCTTTTCATTCTTTTCTAAAAATCGTTCAGCGGTTTGTTCTTGGGTATAGTAACGATCGTCGTGCTTATGATCTATTTCTAAGTTATAAATTAACTCCCATTTACTTCCTGTATACTGATATACTTCATTCGTGTTTTTTTGGAGACCTTGTTCTAATTGTCCCATTCCTGTTTGAGCTTCACGCTCTTCTTGTGTAGCCCATGTATATTTTATACCATAATTAGAAATTGCAACAACATCATTCAGCTCTTTTAAAGTTGTATTGTTTGCTATCATTTTTTGTAAACTATCTACAAAACTAATAGGCATACTAGAAGGTAGTATAAACTCTTCTATTTGTATTTTTTTATCAGAAGCTAAATTGATGGTTAAATCTCCTTTTGAATTAATAGCGAAACTTTTTATAGTTTCTTGTTCATCTACATGTTTAAAACTATCAATTAACACCGTAAAATGATTTTGAGCAGGAACATTTCCTGCTTCAAAATAGGCTTTCATTATTTCTTTCGTTGTACTCATTATTTTACTCTTCTTTTATTTTTCCGTTTATCACTCATTTTTAATGTATAGACTTTAACTATTGCCATAGTTTCATTAAAATTTTGGCACTAAAAATCTACTGCTGTAACATTTGTTATAGCATATATTTTGTCTTTTTAATCAGACTCAATCTTTTGTTTTTGGATACTAGTTGTGTAATACTAGCACTAGATCCTAAGTCTAGTGCTAGTATATTTTTCTTTTATTTTTTTCTATAATTGGATACCTAAAAAAGGTATTTAGGTAATAGCTTTTTAATGGAGTTTTTTTTCTTTTGAGCTTTTGTGTGTTCTATACTATAATTATTTTTTCGATAATCTTACTGATTCATATTTTTCTATGAATTTATCCCAACTAAAATCAGGAAAAATTTGAGGCATAAATTTTTTAAAATTATCTGTCTCTGGTCCACCTAATTTTCTACCATCGTAATGCAATAGAACAACTTGCCAATACCTAAAAACTTTGGCTTCTAAAGCCATTTCTGTATACCCCTTAAAATCCAAATCTAAAAGGTGTAAATCTGTTTCTCCAGCATCTTGATAATATAGATAAGGATCTATTTCGTTAGGTCTCATTATAAAACCAACTCTATGCTCTGCAGCTGGCACATCCAACGGTTTAAAAAATTCTAAATCGGGATTAATTTGTAAATCTTCATCATCAAAATAAACAATCCGTTTCCAGTCTCCAATCATTTGTTCAAATACCGTAAATTTTATCCTTCCACTTACAGTACGTTGTTCATCCATTTGCCATTGAAAACCATAACCATCTTTTACATTTTTATAAAAATCTTCTACACCTTCATGTACTGCATTTAAACGTTCCATTTCTGAATGACTTTCATAAATACTCCCCATAGAGGAGATATAGTCATAACTAAACACTCTTCCTTGTTTCTTTTCATTTCGAACATAATGTTGTAAATATTTATTAAAACGATGTTTTTCCATTCTGATTTATTGTCTTGTTATAATTACTATAAAGTTACATTATTCCCTGGTTTTCTCAAATATCCCTTAATATTTTCATCATTAATCTTCTCTACTAAATCTTCCAGTTTAATTAAATCACTCTCTATTTGAGGAAGAAAATCTATAATTTGTTCATAAGTCCTCAAAGAAGAAATCGCTTTTGCTGCTTTATTTACAATAATAGCTTCATCTAAATCTAATATTGTATTCTTAGCTATGACTTCTGGTGTACTAGATGATAGACTTACTTTCTCTCTCTTTTCTCTATCTACCTTATAAGACTCAATATTAGTTTCAACTGGATTTTGAACATTGGTTTGTTCTACTAAAAGTTTATCCCTTACAAAATCATTACCTTCTTTTTTCAATAAATATGACCTTAAAACTAAATGGTTTGGTACAGAAGCTTCAGCAACACGTAATTTATTCATTTTATCTTTATCTTCCTTCTTAACAAACCCAGCTTGTTCCAATTTAGTATCTTCAAAAGGTTGTATAGATCTTCCGTATTTAACAATAAGAGTATAATCAACAATAGCACCAGAATTCACAGCTATTTTTATAGCCTTTTCAGCTTCTCTTAAGTGATTTTTATTCCCTGTTTGAGATAATGGAGTTAAATTTTCCCATGTTCCTGGTCCATGAAGTTCCATATTAAGTAAATGACCTCTTACATAATAACTCCCATTACCATCTGCTCTTACTAACAAAGCATCCATAACTTTGTGTCGGTCGTCATTTGGTTTCCCTCCTTTTATTCCTTTTTGAGTCAGTCTTTTCGCATACATTTTTGTAGCCATTTTCGCGCCCCCTATGGTACTTGAACGATGTTGAACCTCTGTCTCTGGTAGATCTTCTCGATCTACTCCGAAAAGTATACCCGTAGGCTTACTTAATTCTAAAAGTAAAGCTTCAAATTCTGCATCTTTTTTCTTTTTAGATGCTTTCTTTTCCTCTTTAGTATCACCTTTTAGTCTTTCATTTATTTTTGCATCAACTTTTTTAGCTATACCAATAGCAGTTGTTTTATGTGTCTTTTTTTGTGGATCATCAAGATCTACATCTCCTATAAACTCTTTATAAGTTTGTGGATTACTTGCAACCATTAATTCTACACTATTGCCTTTTCTTCTAAGAAATAAAGTATGTGTATGTTGATCTACAGTTTCAAATTCTTTTTTAATCTTCTTTTTTTCTACTAAATTCAAAAACTGCTCCTTTTTAGATAAGTCACCTTCCTTCTCTTCCTTCTTCTTACCAAAACCAAGTTTTTTCCAAACCTTCCTTCCAGCACTCTTAATTTTAGTCCATAAGCTAAATAATGCTTTTTCTACACGCTTTCTTATTTTTCGTACAATTCCTAACACTTTATTTGCCAAACCTCCAATACCTAATACAGATGCCAATAAACCAATTACTACAGGAACTGCTTTTCCTAATGCATTTTCAATACTCTTAGCCACAGCTCCAACTTTTCCGGCTGCAATAGCTGCAATAGATTCTGTAAATGCACTTACCAATTCTGCTATTTGTGAAGCTCGTTGTATGAAAAACTTAACTACATCTATAATTGCCATAATTGCTTTGACAAAAGCTCCTACTGGAGAAAGTAAACCTAGAATCCATTTTATTCCTGCTTGGACTACCTGAGACATTAACATGTCTTTAATAGCACCAATAACCGTTTCTTTTAAATCTTGAAACTGTTCTTTTAAATGTTCCCACAATCCTGCTATTCCTTTTTCTCTTAGAATTTGTACCATTTCAAAACCTGTTTCTAAGGCTTTTACAATAGGTTCACCTACAACTTTTACTCCAACAGTTCTAATAGTACTCCATGTAAAACCTAAAATTTGAGTAGTTAATGAGAAAATTCCTTTTAACGAGAAAATATTTTCTGGCATTTGAATGCTTAAACTCCCCATAGCACCTGTTAACCATCCTAGCAATCCGCTTTGTAAATGCTGTACAATATTGGTCATAAAGTTTTGAACTCCCTGACCTACACCTGTGATTAACATTTTGAAAAAACCTATCGGATCTGAAATAATAGCACCTACTGCAGTAACTACATTTGCTAATAAATTGGTTAATGTATTTTTTACTTTGATAATAATGTCAAATACACCTTTTAAAGCTCCCATAGCTTTATTTATCAGCCCACTATTTTTCTCTTTTAATGCTTCAATTTGAGTATCAACACTTGCTACTGCCTCCGAGTATTTTTGAGATAACACATCTATTAACGTATCTTTCTTGTTATCTATATCTTGCTCTAAGCTATCAAACTTACTTTGTATTTCATTAGCTGCTTGCTGACCTATTTTACGCAAGTCTGGCGATAAACCACCTACATAGTCTTGTACCGATTTTTTACCTTCCTTGATTGTACGTTTTGCTTTGTTTAACTCATTTGCTACTAAAGTTGCTATGGAACCTAAATAGCTATCCATAGTATCAATGTATATTTTTCTACCACTCTCAAAAAATTGATTCACCTCTTTTGGTAAACCTACAAAAGCATCTTTTACTCTACGAAGTTGTTTCCAACTAAAAATAGAACTTCCGTAACGCTTTTCTTTGTAAGCTTTCATATTGGTTTCAATATGATTTTCAAAAGCCTGTTGTGCTGCTCTGGCTCCGCTTTCAAATTTAGAAGCTACAGCGGTATCTAATGCTGATAAAATACTCGTTACTTTGGTTTTCGTTTCAGTGTAAAGTCCTTGTATTTTATCGGCAACTTGCTTTCTTGCTGCCGTATTTTGAGTAGCACTCTGCTTTTGATTGCCTGCTACTTTATTAAATGCTGCTACTCTATTGGTATGCATTCCTTGTGAGGTAGCATTTACTTGCTGTTGACTTTGTTGTTGTGCTGTATTTAATTCCTGATTTTCTGTATTTCTAAAAGATGCAACTGATGCTTTACTCTGTGCTTTGGCATTATTTTTCTCATCTAAAGCACTCTTAAAAGAAGCTTCATTTGAATTTGCTAGCATTGCATCTGTTACGCCGTGTTGTTCCATTTGCGTATCTAAACTTGCAGTTTCTTCTTGCAATGGTTTTTCTACAGATGCTTCTGATCGCTTACTTGGCATTGCTTGTGCTGTAGGAATCATAGCTGGTTTTTTACCAGGTATTGCTTTCGGCATAGGAGAAACTGCTGTTACTGGAACTGATGCTGTGTTTGGTGCTGCTGATGTTGCTTCAGGAATTCCTCCTGCAGCATTATCTTGCGCTGTTTTTACATCACCCATTGCAGCCGATTTCACTTCTGAAAGATTATTATTTTCTTTGAATTTATCTGCTGCCTCTTCATCTTTTGGCAATTCCATTTCTGCAATTCTAGATTTTAATTGCTCTTTAAAATCTGAAGCTTTAAATTCTCCTGTTTCTTGTTGTTCCATTACCTCAACTTGAGATGCTTGTGCTTTACTCAATCGTTCATTGCTTGGAACAGCTGCTGCTTTTTGCGCTTTTTTAGAAGCACTTTGAGCTGGTTCATGCTTTCGTTGCTTTTTAGCATTTGCATTAATAGAACTTGTCAATGCCTTAAAACTCGGATCTTCTGCTGGTGTTTTAGGTACTACAACTTCTTCTGAAGCTGGTTTTCCTGGTCCGGCTATCGGATAATCATTAACATCAAAATTATTATTTGTTGGTGTTGGATATTGTGCATCTAACATTTCTTTTGCAGAAACCGAAGTATCTTGAGGCACTTCTTTAACATCGTTTTGCTCCTTGGCTATAGGAGCAGCAACAGTTGCCGAAGCAACATTTACAACAGGAACTGGTGTATTAAAACCTTCCTTGTTATTTTTTATTGGTATGTTTTCTTTTTGTATTTGAGCCTTCGGTTTTTCTGCTGCTGGTTTTGCAACTCTACCTTTAGCTTTAGTGGCTTGATTCTCCATATGATTTCTTTTTTCTTAATCAGCTTTAATGATTAATTTTTATTGAAAACTTCATCTTTACTTCAACTATTTAATTGCTATTTTTTGAGCAATAAATTCCCTGTGGTAGCCATTTAATGACTCCAAAAAAGTTTTTTTATCTAATAATTTTTGTATCTGTTTCTTCCTAAATGGAAATTTTACAAAGTGCTGCTTTTAGCAATTTGTTAATGGTGATGAACAAATATCTTCTGGTCGAAACCATCCTTCTATTTGTTCTCCTGTTTTCTCTTTATGGTAAATTCCATAAATCCATTTTTTACAACACTTTACAATTTTAATTGTGTATTTTTCTGTTGGATTAACTCCGCTTATTACTTTCGATTTTTCATCTGCATTACTATAAATATTTACTTCCTTATCTGAATCAGGTAGATAAACACGTAAATGCTTACTTTCTATCCATAAGTTTTCGTACTTTTTATTGTTTGCAGTCTCAGCAAAAGCAACTTCAAGTTTTTTAATTTGAAACATTCCTTCTTTAGAGCTTGCTAATTCTAAAGTTAAAAACTCTTCTTCCCCTTCATTAAAAGAAACCCTCTCTGCAACTTCTTTTTTCTTATTGAATAATTCAATTCCCTTTTGAGGAGATTTTATTGCATAAGCTGTAACATTACAATCACATTCTTTTACAACAGCTGCTACTTTCTTTGATGGATTAGACACATCATCATTTACAGAAACTAGTACATTTTCTGATTGTATTTCAGTTGTTTTCGATTCCTTTTTCTCTTGTTTAGAGTTGCATCCTTGTAATAAAAAGACTAAAAGGAACAGTAAACTGAAGCTACTTTTTAAAATATTCATTTATTTTTAGTTTTATTTGATTTCTACTTGACCAGTATCTGTTGATTCAGAAGCGGCAGGGGGATTAAAGCTGGCTAAATCTATCATTGTATAATACCATCTTCTCTGACCGCTTTCTAATGATTTATCTGATACTTGCATCATAAATTTATAAAATTTTTCTGCACCAAAAATTACCTGACATAAAATTGACCAAGGTCCTACATTTTCATCTACCTCTACAGCTTCATTATCTAAAGTATTCGACTTGTTTTCAAATGCTTCTCTTTCCTTTAAAGTTTGCATTTTAATACTATTCTTTATGTATGTTTCGTGACTGGCTGTTAGTATGGTGTTATCATCAAAATCATCAAACAAAGCTTCCACTCTTTCATAATCTACTGTTGCTTTTGATTTTAAACTACTTATTTTCTCTTTTTCTCCATTCACTATTTTTAAGAAGCCTCCTCCAGCTTTTCCATCTACCGAAGCTAACTCTGGCAAATACTCAATTTGTCTTTTAATAATGTTTTCAATATGACTATCTGTAATCAATCCTTTTATTTGATCTTTTGTCATTTCATCATATGTCTCTGGCTTTTCAAAATCAGCATCTATATTCTGTAATATTTTTAATAACGATTCTCTATCATTTTTAGTTACTACCCAATATTTAGCAATCCATTCTTTACTACTGGTTAACTTTATTTTTTTAGATGTATCTTCTTCTCCATCTTTGTGCACTCCTGCTTTTCCTTCTTCCGTTTCTTCAAAAACAAGTTCCTTTTTATCTTTCCATTCTTTTAAATTAGTATAAGCAGTTTTACTAGTATCTAATCCCCATCTCGATAAAATGCTAAACAACTCTGTAATAATTAAATTTGCCTTAAACTGTTCTTCTGTAGAAACTGTTCCGGCAGGTAGTTTGGTACTTTGCATTCCTAAAATTTTACCCGTTGTTCCTCCTGGATGCCCATTTAAACCTCTTCCATCTTTTACATCAAACAGTAATGTTCCATCTGTTTTTTCTGTTAGTGTTCTATGTCCTCTTAAAGCAGGTTGTCTCGATTTATGATATCCTAATTTAAACATCATGGTTTGTGGTACTAACTTTTTGTTATCACTTAAATTACCTGGCTCTGTAGTTCCCGAAAAAACTTTTGCATGTTTTACAGTAGCTCCATTTTCAGTTGCAATCCAACTTACCGCAATAGTATCATTCCATTTTGTTGAGGTTGTGTCTAACTTTCTTCTAACTCCAGTAATATTGGTTATATTTTCATTATCACTCCACAATCCATTTCTTGTTAATGTAGCATCTCTAAAAAAGTCGTACAATGTTTCTTCATTCGAATTAAAATCTGGAATATTAATTGTTTCTCCTTCTAAATTCACCATTGAAGTATTCGATTCTTCGCTCATGAATTTTTTCTTTCTTGTTGCTGAATTAGTTACATCAGTAAGTTCACCCATTACATCTTTAATAAAAGAAGGTCCAGGCATTCCATCAATTCCTACACCTGCATTTGCTTGTAATAATGCTATTCCCAATACAATTTCATCTGGAAGAATTTTAACATTATCAGCTGTTGCTCCTGATAAATCTGTAGGAATTTCATACGAAACACCATCTACATTATCTGCCACATATTTAGCAATTCTCACCACTGCATTCAAAGTAAACTCTGCCTTGTCATCTCCTACCATTTTATTTCTGATATTCTTAACACTTATAACTCCGTTACTTTTTATTTCTTCTCCTTTTTTAATAATCAATTTATCATCATCTGTAGTACTAAAATATCCTGAATAGTCTCCTTTCTCATAATTTTCCTCGGTAACAACACTTGTATTACTAGCAAAGAAAAATTGAGAATCTATCATTTCTTGAGCACTAGGAGTATCTTTTACAGGAATTTTCCCTGCTTTTTCTTTTTTTTCTTGCTTTTTAACAGCGTGTCCTTTTGCCTTTTTCGACTCTTTTACTTTCATAATATTTTAATTTCAGCTGATTATTACTAAAAAACTCTATCTTCTTTGTGGTATTCTTTTTTAATACTATCTAACAACATTGACTCAACAATTGTCCAATCTCCTTGCGCTAAAGCTTTTAAACTTACATCCTGAATCACATTCATAATATTAGCACCGTTTAGCATGTATTTATTTGCTATTTCTTTAAGATTGATCTCTTTGGATACTTTTAATTTCTTTGGAAGATTTGTTGTCCACATTTTATAGCGTTCTGCTGGCTTTGGAAAATCAAATTTTATAACAGATTGAAAACGTCTCATAAAAGCTTCGTCCATGTTTTCTTTATAATTAGATGCTAGGATCACCATACCCGGAAATGCTTCTATTTTTTGTAATAAAAACGATACTTCCTGGTTTGCATATTTATCATGAGAATCTTTTACATTGGTACGTTTTCCAAAAACAGAATCAGCTTCATCAAAAAACAAAATCCAATCTTTATTTTTTGCTTTATCAAATAAGTTAGATAAATGTTTTTCTGTTTCTCCAATGTATTTAGAAACCAAAAGTGATAAGTCTATTTTAAAAACATCTTTTCCTGTTTGATTTCCTAACAAACTTGCTGCAAGAGTTTTTCCTGTTCCTGGAGGTCCATAAAACAAGGTTCTAAAACCTGGTTTTATTTTGTGTTTCATATCCAACTCATTTAATAAAACATCGTTATACTCTAACCATGTTTTAATGCTATGAATATCATTTAGTGTTTCTTCTGGCAATATTAAATCGTTCCAAGTTAAATTGGTTGTGATTTTTTTTGCAGGAAATTCTTCACTAAACTGAGGAATGAAAGTTCTACCTTGTAACATTGCAAAAAGTGCATCTTCATATATTTGTAAACGACCTCTTACCTTCGGATTACCTTTTGAAGTTCCTTCTAAATACAATCCACAAACCTTAAACAACTCACTTTTTTCTAACATCTCTAAAAAAGAAACTCTCTTTTGAAGATTGTTTCCAAAAGCTAAAAACTGCGCTGTTTCTCCTGTAGGATCTGCATTCTTTCCATCTGCTCTAATAATAGAATATAAGTAGAAAGTAGCACTATTATTAGCCATGGCTACTTCTCTTATTAATTCTGAATATACATGCGGACTAATAGCTAATAATAACATTAAAACTTCTTCATGAGTATAGGCAATACTACTTCCGTTAATAAAATTGCCAATAGTACTATTATTTAATATGCGAATATTAAAGCTAGGTCCTTCAGTTAAATCTGCATTCGGATGTTGATCTCTCCATTGCATCACCTCTTTTAAATGGCGAAACAAAAGCTGTAGTGTTTGTTTATTGTCAGTCATTACTTTTTTAGAATGAGGTTTTTGTTTACTATTCTAGAAATTTTAGGGGATTATTCGGTATATATTTATTGATTCATGATGTTATAAATAGTACGCTCTGATAAGAACAATCTCTCAGAAAGTTCTGCTACTATTAACTTCATTTGTTTCTCTTGATTTTTGTTGATATAACCTCTTACAAATCTTCTTCTTTTCTCTATTAAATCTTTACTTCTTTTCATCTTAATTATGTTTTTACAACTATTTGACAGGTCAAAAATCTGAAGAATATCAAGGGTTTACAAACTGATTATCAATGATTGTAAAATGCATTACAATGGTTGCAGGTTTTTATGTTATGATTGATTTTTCTTCTTATTGAAACAACAGTATTTACTTGAAATAAATCTGTAATTTCATTTTTTTGAAGCATAAAAAAAGGATTCAAGTACTAATTACTTGAATCCTTTCCGAAACGATATTTATATATCTAAATCGTTTACTCCACTTAACTTTTTATTTCTTTTTACCTAAAAATGTAAAATACTCCCATACGCCAAAGTAAGCATTGAATATGTCACTATTTACAACTTCAAACTTACGTTCTAATATTGGATGTAAATGACTTTCCATTCTTACATGATGATTGCTCATATGATTTCGAAACCAACTGTGTTTAGAGTTATAAAAATCTACTACAGCAATATATCCACCAGGTTTTAAATCCTCATATGCCTGTAAAATCATTGAAGAAAAATCAGGATTTACCATAGTAAGCATATAAGAAAACAGTATAACATCTGGTTGCTCTCCCTCAAAATTTATTTTTTTAGTCCCGTAAGGACTTTCAATTAGTTGAATATTGGAACTATTTTTATTTTTTTTCTGAGCAATTTGAATCATATCTGCTGATACATCTAATCCTAAAATTTTACTGTTAGGAAATTTTTTACTCAAATTTTTCAAATTATAACCTGTTCCACAACCAATTTCTAAAATTTTTTGAGGTGATGTTTCTTTTGCTATTCTGTCTAAGATTAGATTTCTTCCAAACAAAAAAGACCATCGTGTACTATCATAAATCATTGATTGAAAACGATAGTAATTTTGAATTCTCTGATTTTGTATTATTGAACCTTCTTGCAGCATATTTTTTTAATTTACAATTCCTAAATAAACACTTGCATAAGTTCCTACTCTATCTTTTGTATGCATTCTATCAGACAATTCTTTGTCAAAAGACACTTTATTCTTTACAAAATCAGGAAAGAAATCAATTTCTGTTGCAGCTGATCTCATTAAAATTCTGGTTCCTGGTTTACTGTTTTCTAAAATCAAACGCCATTCTTCTTCTAAAGCAGGAATATTATTTGCTGCCAACCAATCTTGATGATCTAATAATACATAATGTGAATAAGCTCCAGGATTTTCTTTTAAGAAACCACTTAAAGTTGTGGTGTAGCTTTTAGCTTTTTTTTGTTGATTTTGAAGCGTTGAAAAATGTGCTTCTTTTAAATATTCAGGACAGCATTGTTTGGTATAAAATCCATTAAGATATACTTGATAAAAATAATTATCTCCAATATCTAATTTTGTAAATACATTTCTAAAACATTCTCTAATATAAGCTACATTTCCACCAACATAGCTTTGTTGAATCAATGCTTGCTGAGCTTTGGGCACTCCTGCCAAATACATTGTTAAATGATTATTTAATAAACGTGATATAAATGGATTGAAAATTTTATCTTCTAATATCGAATAATAGCTTGCCTGTTGGCTTAAGTTATTAGATGACATAAAGCTTTCTAAATTTTGACGTATTTTTTTTCGTGTGTATAAATATCTTCTACACATAAAAGCCAAAAAGCCTGAAGCTCCTCTGTAATAAAAAGATTTTCTTCTTCCTTTACCTTGAAAATAATGTATGTGCTGATCCCAATATTCTTGTGCATATTTAGGCAAACTTTCTCTTACATTATTTTCGTAATAAAATTTAGCTTCTGGGTGATTTCCTTCTCCAAAAAATTGAAATAATGCTTTATAATCACCAAGATTTATAAAGCTTCTTTTCAATTCAAATAATGCATTCTGCCTAAAATTCATATCCACTGTATGAATTTCTGCTGGCTCGTCTAATAAATAATCTAAAAGATTATCTCCAGCACTTGTAATCATTACTAATTTACTATCGTGCTGGAGTTTTAATAGTTCTCTATCACAACGAGGGTCTTCCCAACAAGTGTTATAGATTAATTTATTGCCATGTATTTTATGGAAAAACCAATTTTGAATTTTACTCATTATGAAGGTATATTTTAGTTACAATTCATACAAAGTAACCTTCTTAAAATGAGTTCTTAAAAAATTAATTATTAAGTTTTTATCAATCTATTGTTAAGTATGTTATTATTACATTCCTAAAATTATAAACTCAGACCTTCTGTTTAATTGATGTTCTGCTTCTGAACATGTTACACCATTTGCACATTTGTTAATTAACCTACTCTCACCATATCCAATGGCACTTTTAATTCTATTCGCTTCAATACCCTGACTAATTAAATAATCTCTTGTAGATTTAGCTCTTCTATCTGATAATGCTAAGTTATAAGCATCGGTATTTCTAGCATCGGTATGAGATTCTATTTTTATAATCATCTTAGGATATTGACGCATTAAAACAACTATTTTGTTTAGCTCAATTCCCGCATCGTTTCTAATGAATGATTTATTTAAATTAAAATAAATAATTCCGATTTTTATTTTTAACAGTCCTTGCTCTTCAACTATTAACTCGTTTAATGTTTCCAAACCTAATGGTACAATTGTTTCACCATTTTTACTATCAGTAGTAAACGGCTTTGTTTTTACGCCATATCCAGTTTTAGAAGCTTCAACTTTGTATTTAATGCTACACCCTAATGTAGTATCAAAATTATATTTTCCATTTAAATCGGTAGTTGTACTTGCAATCTTCTGATTTTTCTCATCAAATAATGTTACCATAACATTACCTATACGCTCACCTGTAATAGCATTAGAAATATAACCTTTTACTTGCTGCTCGCATATCTCTTTTGGCTCATCAGCTAATGGAATCCTTACAAACGAATAAATATCGTCATCTCCTTTACCTTCATCTCTATTAGAGGCTACAAATCCTCTGTTTTTATCTTCTTTTATAATGAATGAAAAATCATCTTTTTTACTATTTAAAGGAGCCCCTAAATTAGTAGGACTATTAAAATTTCCTTCATCAATTATTGAACTTTTAAAAACATCTAAACCTCCTAAACCTAAATGTCCATCAGATGCAAAATATAAGGTGTTTTCTGTTATATAAGGAAACATTTCTCTTCCTGCTGTATTTACCTTATCTCCTAAATTTCTTGGCTTAGAATAACTTGTTTTATTTCCCTCTTGATTTAATATATCTACTACAAAAACATCTGTTGCTCCAATTGAACCTGGCATATCTGAAACAAAATACAGTAATTTTCCATCGTTACTAACTGTTGGGTGTCCTACAGAATACTCTTCACTATTAAAAGGCAATTCTTTTACGTTATCCCAAGTTGCAACATCATCTTTTGTTACTAAATCAGCACTGTATAACTTTAAATGATTCGTACCATCACTGTCTCTTACTAATTCACCATCATAGTTGTTTCTTGTAAAATATACTCTTTTGTAATCTGGTGAAAAAGCTAATGTTGCTTCATGATATTTAGTATTTAACTTTTCAGAAAATTCACCAATGTTCTTAACATCAGATTCTATGGCATTAAGATTACTTACGTACATATTTAAAAATGGTTGCTCGTTCCAATGATAAATTCTTGTATGATAATTTGATGAATCAATTGCAGATGAATACACCAATTTATCCTTGTAATACATTGGACCAAAATCTGAATACTCTCCGTTTATTGAAAGATTGTGTAAAATAAACTGCGGTTTAATTGCTAAAATATCTTCAACACTAACTTCATTTTGGTTGAAATTACCAGATCTATCATCTCCTTTTTTAGTTCTTTTAGAAAACTCTTTCATCCATTGCTTTGCCTCTTTATATTTTCCTACTCCTTCTAAACTATGTGCATATCTAAAAATATATTCTGGATCAACTTTTTCATAATAATTAGAAATTAATCGATCGTAAATACGATAAGCATTCTTCATATCTGTATTAAAAAAATAAGAGTCTCCTGCTCTTTCCAATAATCTTATAAACTCTTTATTGTCGTTGATAAGATCTGTTGTTTTCTTATCTATTTTTTCAAACTCTTTTTCATACAATGCGGCAGCTTCTTTATACCACATTCTTTTAAAAAGTTCGTCTGCTTTTGGTGTTGAATTTTTAGTAGATGTTTTAGCGGATAGATTATCTTCTACAGAATTTTGTGCAAAAGAAAAACTCGCTGCTAATGCTATTATAAGTGTAATTATTTTTTTCATTTTGCTATGTTTTAAAAGAAACGTGGTGATTTTAATTGTTTTTCTTTTGTTAATAACTCAAAACGTAACATAATTTCATGTGTTCCTGAATTAAAATCTCCTAATCGAGTGGTTGTTAAATCATATGCATATCCTAGTAGTAATTTCGGAGTTAATTGTAACCCTATTAAACCACTAAAAGAATCGTCCCAACGATAAGCCGCTCCTATTCTAAATTTATCGTATAACATAAAGTTAGCTGATAAATCAACTATTGCAGGAGCTCCAACTACAAACTTTCCTAAAAAAGCAGGCTTAAACTTAACCGAATCACTTAAATCAAATACTTTACCTGCTATTAAAAAATAATGCAAACGTTCGGCACTTACCTCAAAAGTATTACTATTAAAGCTATCTCTATCAAAATGCTCTTTGGTTAAAAAGTTAGGAACAGAAATACCTATGTATGTTTTATCATTTCTCCAATACATACCTGCACCCACTGTAGGCAAAAATCTGTTATTTATTGAAGATACATCGGCATTAGTTTGAAAACCATCAAATAAATCAACATTTAACAATCTTGCTCCCGCTTTCAAACCAAATGATAATCTACTCTTATTATTCAAACGAATTGTATAGGATAGGTTTCCATCCAGATATATTTCTCTGGATGGACCTAATTTATCATTCACAATCGCTACACCTAAACCAAGGTTATTACCTATAGGTGACTCCACTGTTAACGATTGAGTTTGCGGAGCTCCCTCAATACCAACCCACTGTGTTCTATGCAATGCTGTAACAGATAAATGTCCTCTTGAACCTGCATATGCTGAATTAACAGACAATGTATTGAACATATAATTTGTGTATTGTGGATCTTGCTGCGCATTACTTTGTAGCGTAAAAGCAGCCAAAAACAAGACAAATACTATTTTAAATTTTAAATACATTTTCAATTTTTTATTAACTTTTTTATCTGATTTATTTTTATCTAACTATGTATAACCAACCTACTCTTGCATCTGATCCATCTCCTAGATCTAATACATAGTAATAAGTTCCTACTGGTAACCTTTCTCCTTTGTTTATAACTGCTCTACCATTAGAAATTCCGTCAAAAGTATTATCATAACCTTCTTTAGAGTATACGATATTACCCCATCTGTTATATACTTCTAACTTATTTTTTGGATAATTTCCAATACAATCTATGTAGAACACTTCATTATCTGCATTTCCGTTTGGAGAGAATTTATCATGAATAGTTAAACATATTGGATCAATGGTTGCTGAATTACTATCATTATTCGGATTTCCGTCTATCTGATCTAAAGATTGTAAAGATGCCGTGTTTTCATAATCACTTATATCTAACACTTTAACTTCAATCTCTAACATTACTATTGCACCTGTAGGTACTGACGGTATTGTCCAAACTCCTCCTACTTGATCATAAGAACCCTCTGTAGCTACAGAAGACATATACTCATATCCTGACGGTAATAGTTCACTTATTTCAACCGAAGTTGCCGCAATGCTACCTTCATTTGTAACTGTAATTGTAAAGTTAATTATATCACCTATAGCTGGCTCTAGCACATCCACTTCTTTCGATACAGATATATCAGCAGTTGGCGTATTAATAGTTGCACTTGATTCATCATTTTCGCTTTGATCACCATCATCATTATTAGGTGTACTATTAGGGTCAAATTGATCACTTCCAATTATTTGTGCTACATTTTCATACTCACCAGGCTGTAAAGTAGGCATGTTAACAGTAGCTTCATAGGTGATTGTTAAACCAGAAGTGGTTACTGTTAAGTTATTCCAATCAATTGTATTTCCTGTCAATACTCCTCCGTCACTAATGTTATCAATGTTACTATATCCAATTGGTAATACATCCTGTAAATCAACTCCCGTTGCTGTGTCAGGACCTAAATTATCCACTTGTAAAGTAAACGTAACAACTTCTCCAACATTAGCATTTACATTGTTTACTGATTTAGTTAGTGATAAATCAGCAATTCCAACTAAAACAGTAAAGCTTGTTTCATCATCATCTGCTAAACCATCTGCTAAATCATCAACAGAGGCGTCGCTTAACACGTCACTATCTGGATCTATTTGATCTACTCCAACAATTTCTGTTCTGTTAACAAACTCATCTGTTGTGTTACTTGGTGTATTAACTATAACATCTATAAATAAAGTTTGTGATCCGTTTGCTGGTATATCATCAACTTCCCAAAGTCCAGTAACTGCATCATAACTACCAGAAGTAGCACTAAATTGATCGTATACAAAACCTACAGGTAGTAAATCTGACACCTGAACATTGCTTGCATTATCAGGACCTGCATTGCTTACTGTTATCTGGAATCTTAATGGATCACCAGGCTGTGCGCTTGTTATTCCTCCAACTGTTGTTTTACTAATAGATAAGTCAGCTACTTTTTGAATAGGCGTCGTTAATGCTTCTGCATAATCATCTTCAGTTGTCACACTATTTCCTGGTGTAGAATCACTATCAGTAACATTAGAAGCTGAAACTTCTGCTGTATTTAAATAATCTCCTCTAGGATTTACTCTTACATCTATTAATAAAGTTTCAACATCTCCATTTGCAAGATTACCAACAGTCCAAACTCCTGTAGTTTCATTATAAGTTCCTGTTGAAGAACTGAATGTTTGGAAATCATATCCTGATGGAAGTAAATCTGTTACTTCAACTCCTGTTGCTGTTTGTGGTCCATCATTTCTAACAGTTAACACAAAAGTAATTTCATCTCCTACCAATGGTGTAACATCTCCATCAACAACTGCTTTTGTTAATGATAAATCTGCTATTGAAATCACAGGGGTTGTTATTGCACTATCTTCATCATCTTCACTTTGATCTCCATCATCATTATTCGGAGTTGAATCTGCATCAACTACATCTGAAGCCGTTACTTGAGCAATATTTAAGTAATCTCCTGTCGGGTTTACTAATACATCAATTAATAACGTTTCTGAAGTTCCACTAGCAACATTACCAACTGTCCAAACTCCTGTAGTTTCATTATATGCTCCTTCAGTAGAACTAAATAAAACAAAATCATATCCTGATGGTAACAAATCTGTTACTTCTACTCCTGTTGCATCCTGTGGTCCATCATTTGTCAAAGTAATTTGGAATGTAATTTCTGACCCTACCAACGGTGTGGTATCACCATCAACTACAATCTTCGTAAGTGATAAATCTGCTATTGAAATTACTGGAGTAACAATTGCATTATCTTCATCATCCTCACTTTGATCTCCATCATCATTATTTGGTACAGAATCAATATCAAACACATCAGAAGCTGTTACTTGAGCTATGTTTAAATAATCTCCTGTTGGATTTACCAATACATCAATCAATAATGTTTCTGATTCACCTGCTGGAATACTACCTACTTGCCATACTCCTGTTGCTTCCTCATAAGTACCTTCAGTAGAACTAAACAATATAAAATCATATCCTGATGGTAATAAATCTGTCACTTCAACTCCTGTTGCATTCTGAGGTCCATCATTAGTTACTGTAATTTGGAAAGTAATTTCTGATCCAACCAATGGTGTTGTATCACCATCAACCACAATCTTTGTTAATGATAAATCTGCCACATCTACATAATCAACCGTTACCGTTGAAGGATTAGAGGTATTTCCATCATTATCATCAACTGTATAACTTATTGGTGTTGGATCTTCTACAAATCCTGATTCTGGAGTAAAAGTTAATTCTCCAGTTACTGGATCATAACTCCAAGTTCCTTCTCCAGGTACATCAAACCCTATTACATCTCCATCTGCATCAGTAACAATATTTGTTGCTCCTGCTGGTGTAATTAAATTTACACTGTCTGGATCTAAATTTCCATCTGGATCGTTATCATTAGCTAGTATATCGATACTTGCAGTACTTCCAGTTGCATTATTCAAACTTTCATCATCTTCTGAAATTGGAAATTCAATTTCATAATCAATGGTAATAGTTCCTGGTGATGTTGTTACTTCTCCAGTATCTACATCAGTTAGATTATAATCTACTGGTGTAGGATCATCTGTAAATCCTGATTCTGGAGTGAAAGTAACTTCTCCACTAGCTTCATCATATAACCAAGTTCCTTCTCCTGGAACTGTAAATTCAATTGTATTACCACCTGCGCCTGTAACAGTACCAGTTGATCCTGCTGGAACTACAAAATCAAAAATAACATCATCTGGATCTGGTGTTGTACCATCTGGTAAAGTATCATTCAATAACGCATCTAGGGTTACAGGATTTCCTGTATCATTTCCAGTACTTGAATCATCCATTGCCACTGGCGGATCTTGACTGTACTCAATAGTAACTGATGCTTCATTTGAAACATTTCCGTCATCATCTCTTACTGTATAACTCACAGGAGTTGGATTTCCTGTAAAACCATCTTCTGGATCAAAACTTAACTCTCCAGTTACTTCATCATAACTCCAAGTTCCTTCTCCTGGAACTGTAAATCCAATAATATCTCCACTTAAATCAGTTATAACATTCGTTGCTCCTGCTGGTACTACTAAATTTACTGAAGTAGCGTCAATAGTTCCATCTGCATCTGTATCTCCATCTAAAATGTTTACTGAAACAATATCTCCTTGATTATTACCTGTACTTAATTCGTTATCTGCAACTGGTGGAATTTCATAAATCACCGTAATTGTTGCTGTATCTGAAGCACCTGTATCCAAGTCTACAAGCTCATATGTAATTGGAGTTGGACTCAATTCAAATCCAACCTCTGGTGTAAATGTAACAACTCCCGTAGCTGAATCATACATCCAAGTTCCTTCTCCAGTAACAGCTAATGAAGTTTGAACTCCTGGTGTTCCAGGATCTAAATCAACTGTAACATCTGAAACATCTGGTGTTGTTCCATCTCCTAATTGGTCATTAGTTAAAATATTAATTTGAGTTGGATCACCTATATCAGTAGGTACTGGATTAATATCGTTAGTTGCTACTGGTGCCGTGTCTAAGTATTCAATATTAATATTCGCTGGCGTTGCGATTTGATTACCATCATCATCACTTACATTATAAGTAATGTCGGTTGGATCGCCTGTGAATCCATCCTCTGGATCAAAACTAATCTCTCCTGTTACTTCATTGTAACTCCAAACTCCTTCACCTGGAACTGTAAAACCAATCACATCTCCGTCACTTGAAGTAATAATATTTGTTGCTCCTCCTGGTGCGATTAAACTTACAGTCGTCGGATCAATTGTTCCGTCTGTAT
>NZ_SJXJ01000004.1:0-191585 GCF_004337695.1 Tenacibaculum sp. M341 | reverse complement strand
TTATATTCTACTAATGTTGGATCGCCTTCAAAGGTTCCTAATGGTGTAAATTCTAATGATCCTGTTAAAGTGTCATAAACCCAAGTTCCTTCTCCTGCAACTACTAATTCAATATCTGTTCCTACTACTGTTGACCCTGGGGTAACAAAGGCAAATGTAATATCATCTGGATTTGGTGTACTTCCATCTCCTAAGGTATCATTTGCTAAAACATCGATCACTACGACACTTCCAATGGCATTGTCTAAATCTTCATCCTCTGTTGCTGTTGGTGCCGTATCTAAGTATTCGACTCTAACTGTAGCAATATTTGATGGAGCATTGTCATCATCTTCTATAGTATAAGTTATTGGAGTAGGGTCTCCTGTAAATCCAGTTGTTGGATCAAAAGTTAACTCTCCTGTAACTTCATCATAACTCCAAACTCCTTGCCCCACTACTTCAAAACCTATAATATCTCCATCTAAACCAGTAACTGTATTTGTTACTGTAATCCCTGCACCAGAAGGAGGTATCAAATCTACAGTAGTTGGTAATACTGTACCATCTGAATCTGTATCTCCTGCAACAATATTCTGAACAACCGAAGTACCTAATGTATTCCCTGTACTTGATTCGTTATCAGCAACTGGAGGCACATTTGCCGGTACTGTAAATGTAGCTGTATCTTGATCGTCTTCTGCTAGTACATTGTTATTAGGAGTACTATCAGGATCTAAAAGGTCTGAAGAAGTAATTTCTGCAACATTTACATAACTTCCAGATGGATTTACAATAGCACGATACGTTAAAGTAACTGAATTTCCATTGGTAACACTAAGGTTACTCCATGTTATAGAACCTGTACCAAAATCATATACTCCAAAGTTTGAAATACTACCTCCAACAAGGCTATAGCCTGATGGTAATAAATCTCTAACTTGAACTCCAGTTGCATCACCCGTTGATGTAGGTGGAGTATTTGCATTTGTAACATTAATAGTAAAAGTTACTTCGGTTCCTACTGGACCAGTATTTGGACTGATACTTTTATTTAAACTTAGATCTGCACTTTCAAGAGTAACAGTTGCATTATCTTCATCATTCTCACTTTGATCACCATCATCATTATTTGGTGTTGAGTTCGGATCATTTTGATCAGAAGCTGTTACTTCTGCCACATTTAAATATTCATTTGTTGCGCCTGTAGGCGGATTTACTCTAGCAGTAATTTCAATAGTTGCAGGAGTTGTAGTATTAATACTACCAATTGTCCATAATCCAGATGTATCATTATATGCTCCTCCACTGTTATCACTTATATAAGTATATCCTGCTGGTAGTTGATCTGTAACTTCTACGTTTGTAGCTGTATTTGTACCTGCATTTGATACTGTAATAGTAAAAATCACATTTTCTCCAACACTTGCTGAAGTTGGAGCTACTGATTTTGTTAATTCTAAATCTGCTGACTGAATTGTTAAAGTAGCTGTATCTTCATCATCATCTGGATTTCCATCTCCTAAATCGTCAAGTGTTTCATCTACCGTTGGATCACTATCTGCATCAAACTGATCAGACGCTGTAATTTGAGCATTGTTTGTATAAGAACCACTTGCATTTACAGTTGCTTGGTATGTTAATGTCAGAGTACTTCCATTAGTAACACTTAACCCAGACCAACTTAATGTTTTTGTAGCCAAATCATATGAACCTCCGAAATTTACTGATCCAGGAACTAAACTAAATCCTGCTGGCAAAACATCTTCTACAGCAACACCTGTAGCATCTCTATTATTACTTAATGCGTTATTGTTAAAAATATCGATACTAAAAGTTACCGTATCTCCTACATTTGCTGATGTTGGTGCCACTGATTTTGTTAATTCTAAATCAGCACTAGATTTTATTTCTATAGTAACTTGATCATTAACAGGTGTACACGTTCCATTATCTACTGTCCATTGAAATACATATGTTCCTACTCCTGCTCCTGTTACTGCAGTTGTTGGATCATTCTCATTAATGAAACTAACTGTAGTTGGACCTGAAATCTGAGACCAAGTTCCTGTTCCTGCTGTTGCTGGTGTAGCACCTAATGTTAATGTTGTAAATTCAGGTATGCACTGATCTGGTCCTGCCTCTGCAACAATAGGATCTGAAACTACTTGAATATTCACTGTGTCTTCAAAAGAACATCCGTCGTCTCCTGTTGTAGTTGTTCTCCATCTAAACTCATAATCACCTGTTACTAAACCTAAAATTAAACTATTAGGATTGTTAGGAGCTGTTATTGTAGGTGAATTTGGTCCTGAAACTAATGTCCATGTACCTATACCTGAAGTCACTGGTGTTGCACCAAGATTTACTTGGGTAGCATCACATAACACCTGATCTGGTCCTGCTTCAGCTTCTGAAGGAGGTACATCATTAAAAGTTATTCGTACCACATCTGGTTGTGGAGCACAAAGTGATGGTCCTGTAAATGGTCCATTCGAAACTGTCCAAGTTAACTCATAAGTTCCTACTGCAATATTTGACATACTAGTAATAGGATTGTTAGGACTATCTATTGTAGTTGATGAACCTGCGGGTGCACTTGTTATAGTCCAAGTACCCAACCCTGTTGTAGGAAAAGTTGCACTCGTCATAAAATCTAATTGACATGCATTCGGTTGATCTGGTCCAGCATCAATAGGTGTTGGTGGAGCAAATACTTCAATACGAACAACGTCTGCCAACTTCACACAATTTCCGTTTGTAAATGTCCACTCTACTACATAAATACCAGGGGTACTTAAACCACTTATTGTACTTGTTGGAGAAGTAGGCGTATCAACGTTTGCAGTATTACCAGTAGGTCCGAATGTAATAACCCATTCTGCAGTTGTGCCATCAGCAGGTGGTGTATTACCTGCCATAGTTGCTGTTGTTGTATGAGCATTACATATATCTTGATCTGGTCCTGCTATAGGATCAAAACTTGGTGTAGCACTTACTATTACTTGAACGGTATCTGATTGAGATAGACAACTTCCTCCAGAAGCAAACGTATGATTATCTGTAGCATATTGAAACACATAAGTTCCTGCTGGTGTAGCTGATAAATCTACATTAGCTATCGATCCGTTTGCTGGTGATTGTGTTATTGTTGCTACTCCTGGTCCTGAAACCTGAGTCCAAGTTCCTGTTGAATTCTCTGTTCCTTCTAAAAAAATACTGGTAACATCACATAAATTTTGATCTGGTCCAGCATTGGCAGGTGCGTAAACTTCTACTACTACATCGTCAGATGACTCTGGACATAATGGATTTGCAATTCCTTTAACTGTCCATCTAAATGTATATGTTCCAGTTATAAGATTCGATATATTGGTATTAGGATTACTTGCATCTGCAATTGTAGGATTATTTGGAGCACCTGGTAATAAAGACCATGTTCCTATCTCTGTATTGGTATCATAAGCACTACCACTCATAGTAACATTAGTAGCATTACATATATCTTGATCTGAACCAGCTGCGGCAGTTGATGGTGGAATTCCAACGTCTATTGTTATTTGATCTGAATCTGTAGAACAACTTCCCGCTGTAACAGTCCATTCAAATACATACGTTCCATTAGCTATAAAATTAACTGTAGCTGTTGGATCTGTAATATCGCTAAAAGAAAAACCTCCTGGTCCTGAAACATAAGACCATTCACCGGTTGCTCCGCTTGACATTGTTGCTGTCATAAGAGTAGAACTAGCACAAATCGATTGATCTGGTGAAGCTGTAGCTGCTGCTGTTTCTGCTATAACTACTACAGTATCATCCATTGTAGGATTACATGTACCAGAATTATCTGAGATTGTCCATGTAAAAGTATATGTTCCATCTCCTGGTACTGTTGCTGTAGCATTAGGTGCATTTACATTGGGTGCAAAACTAACACCAGCACTTGGAGATACTGTCCAAGTTCCTGTCTCTCCTGTGGGAGCTGTTGAGTTAGCTCCTAAACTAATCGAAGTGACTCCAGAAGCAAAACAACCATCAGGTCCTGCATTAGCTACCGTTGGTGTTTCTGTTGCAGAGGTTGTTATTGTTATATCATTACCTGCAGGCGTAGCACAACCAGATGGTCCTGGATTGCTGTAATCTATTGTCCATGTAAAAATATAATTACTTGAAGGAGCTGTTAAACCAGTAACTATGGCGTTAGGATCATTAATATCTGAGAAAGTTACAGGATTGGGATTTCCTGCATTCTGCGTCCAAGTTCCTATTTCACCAGCAGCTGGCTGATTTGCTGCCATATATGCAGGTGCATTAAAACACACAGATTGATTTGGACCTGAACTTGAAGTAGATAATGAACCATCAGATACATTGATAACTACCGTATCTGGAGTTACAGGACACGCTGTACCTCCGCCTTGAAAAGTATATTGAAACTCATAGGTTCCAGGTGCCAACCCATTCACTGTAGCAGTAGACAAATAAGGATCTACAAAAGTTACTGTTGTAGGACCACTAAGTTGACTCCAAATAGGAGTACCCGCCGTTGGTACGTTCCCTATAAGATCTGTAGAGAAATCTCCACAAGCAACATTAAAATCTAAACCAGCAAAAGGTGCATTTGTATTTGTTGATACGGTTACATTAATTGTATCAAATCCATCAGAACATCCTAAAGGTAATGCACCACCCTCAGATCTTACAAATTCAAATACATAAGTTCCTTCTGTCAATAAATCAACATTAATAGCACCTCCAGCAGAAGCTGAAGAGGTTGGGAATGGTCCTAAAGGAGAACCTGCAGGACCACTTACTATTTGATACCTAGTTGAACCAGTACCTGTATTATTTAACTGTATATCAAAGTTTGTTTGACCACAAGCACCAAAAATATCGTTACCACCATTTGTTGTAACTTCTACTGTACGACTTGAACCTCTAAAGCGTATTCGGTAATCTCTGAAAGAATCACATCCAGTAGCTGAATTTGTCAAACGATATCTAAAGGTATAAGGTCCTCCTGGATCAACTAAATTATTAATAACTGTTGTAGGACTGTTTGGTGAAACAATAGAACCTGACGGTAGTGCCGTACCTCCTATTTGCGTCCAAGAAACAATTTCTCCTGCAAATTCTGGTTGATCTCCGTTTAGAGTCACACTAGAAATACCATTATCACATATATTGTAATTTACCATAGAACCACCAACATTAGTAACATCTTGTGTTGCTGCAGGTACCGTTATTGTTACTTCGTCTTCTGCATCAGAACAAGGTCCTCCAACACTCCATCTTAAAACGTAAGTACCTTCTATTAATCCATTAACTCTAGTATCTGCATCATTCACATCTACAAAATTTGGAATATTTGGTCCACTTACAAAACTCCATTCTCCAACCTGACCATTTAAACTACATCCTCCAAACGTAGCATCTAAATCTGTACCTGTTGTGGTTGTGTAACAATTTCCTAATGTTTGATCAAAACCTGCATCTACTGGTTCTACTCCTCCATAATTTGTTATTAAAATATCTGATTGAGATCGACAACGTTGTCCAGGGGCATATTCAGGTCCTTCAATAATCCATGAAAGTGTAGTTGTACCACAACTTGTAGCTGGCATTGTTAATGTTGTTGATTCTGAATTTGGAAAATCAATCGTAACTCCAGCATCATTAGCACCAGTTATTACCCATGTTCCTGTTTCTCCAGGATTTAAAGGTGTGTTACCTGTAACAATAACATTTCCTGAAGTATCAGGACAAAATTCTACATTAGAACCTGCATCTGCTGTTGTTAATGGCTCTACTGTGACGGTTACAATTTGCACATTGGTATTACATGTTGCTGAATAGCGGAATTCATAGGTGTTTCCCCCTACCATACCTTGTACTTCTGAAAATACATCGTTTTCATCTACAATAACCACTGAGGGTCCAGATATTTGAGTCCACGTGCTTACTTCTGGTGGGGATACTTGTGTTCCTCCTCTAAAGCTAAAAGGAATACCTTCACAGACAGTGTATACCAAGTCCCCTCCATTTAGAGCACAAGTTTGCGCCTGTGTTTTACCACAGAAAGCTACACTGAACAACAAGAGGGCTATGATTTTACTGATTTGAATACAATTAATAATGGAGTACTTTTTTTCCATATTTACAGATTTGTTGATATTTCGATTATTTGAGAAAATAATGAAGAAAGAATAGAGAAGTAAAAATCACCTATATATATGAGTAACACTCTATAAATAATTATAGAGTTTTATTCAAATATATTAACACGTTTCTTTAAAAAAGAAAATTATCTGTTGAAGTAATTATGCCCCATATATTTTTGTCTTCAATGTTTTAGTTTATTTAATTACTTGTAGCAGTTAGGGTTTTATAGTAATTTGGTTAATTAAGTTTTTACTGTAATTGAAAACAACAAAGACTTATCTTTTGTAAAAGTAGAAAAAAATTAACAACTTTTAACTTTTATTTCACTTTTTAACGAAGACTAATCTGTTTAAATTTATTTTTTGTAGTTAAATAAAGATATTTTATCCATAAAATGTATAGCTTAGTGGCTTTCTAAAATGTTATTTAAAATAAACTTAAACCATAATGAGAGTTACTTCTTTTTTGTGCTTTATTCTTTTGTTTGTTTCTTGTAAGCAAACCAATAAGCATCTTACTAAAATTACAGCAAAAACAATTGCTGTAGATAGTACTATCGCTTCTTCTTCAGAAATTGATAGTATTATAACTCCTTATAAAAATAAAATGACTGCTGAAATGCAACAAGTTCTGTGTTATAATCCTACAGACTTGGTTAAAAACGATGGAGAATTGCAAAGTTCTTTAGGGAATTTAATGGCTGATTTATGTTTTGAAAATGCTTTGCCTATTTTTAAAGAGAAAACTGGAAAGGATATTGATTTTGCTATGTTTAATAATGGTGGAATTAGAGCTACTATCCCAAAAGGAAAAGTACTTACTGAAAACGCTTTTAAATTAATGCCTTTTGAAAATGAATTGGTAGCTGTGGAAATAACTGGAGAAAAAGTAGTGGAATTGATTGAATATTTTTTATCAGGTAAAAAAGCACATCCTTTATCTAAAAACATACAATTAACTGTTAACGAAAGAAACAAGGATTATTCTTTAATTATTAACGGAAAATCATTTAATAAAAATAATACTTATGTAGTATTAACTACTGACTATTTACAAGGTGGTGGTGATAAAATGGTTTTCTTTAAGAATCCTGAAAAACTTATAAAATTAGATTATAAAATGAGAGATGCTATTATTGATCATTTTAAGAAAGTAGATACTTTAAAAACCTCTTTAGATAACCGTGTAATAATTAAGTAATGAAAAGACGAAATTTTATTAAACAATTAGGAGGTGCTTCTACTCTTACTATGGTAGGTGGATTAACTTTACCTGCTTTTACCAATAAAAAGCAACGACATATTACCATTTTACACACCAATGATACGCATAGTCATATTGAGCCTTTTAAACCAAATCATAACAGACATGCTAATAAAGGTGGGGTAGCAAAACGAGCTACATTGATAGAACAGATTCGTAAAGAAAATGAGCATACTTTATTATTAGATGCGGGTGATATTTTTCAAGGGACTCCGTACTTTAATTATTTTGGAGGTGAATTAGAGTTTAAATTGATGAGTATGTTAAAATATGATGTTGCCACAATTGGTAATCATGATTTTGACAATTCTATTGATGGTTTGTATAAACAATTACCAAATGCTAAGTTCGATTTTGTTTCTGCTAATTATGATTTTAAAAATACCGTTTTAGATACACATGTAAAACCTTATAAAATTCTTGTTAGAGACGGAATTAAGATTGGAATTTTTGGTTTAGGTATTGAACTTGAAGGATTAGTTGATAAAAAAATGTATAAAGAAACTCATTATATAAATCCTGTTGAAATTACTCAGGATATTACAAATGAGTTGAAGAATGAACATAAATGTGATTTAATTATTTGTTTATCGCATTTAGGATATTATTACAAGAGTAATCCTAATAAAATTTCTGATTTAAACTTGGCTAAGCTGACTAAAAATATTGATTTAATTATTGGTGGCCATACTCATACTTTTTTACCTAAACCTACGGTTGTAAAAAATATTGATGGTAAAAATTTACTAATAAATCAAGTTGGTGCTTATGGAATTAATTTAGGAAGAATTGATTTTTATTTTGATGAAAATAATAACAAAACTTCTTCTGGAACTACCATTTTGGTGTAATCTTGATTCTTAAACCAACTAATTCAAAAACAAAATAACCAAACTTTAGTATTTCTAAAGTTTGGTTATTTTGTTTAATTGATTTTCTAGATCAGTGACATATACTTTAAAACATAGATAACCATTTCTTATTCTATATTCATAATTGAATTTTTCTATTCCTTTTTTATATATCTCCTTGGCTTTATCGAGTTGATTTATTTCTTCGTATACCAATCCCAAATAATAATAAGTATCGGCGTAATCTTCTGTTATTTGCATTTGCTTTTTAAATACTTCTAAAGCTTTCTTATACTCTTTATTTTTTACATATAACATTCCTAAAATATGAAAATCTACAAAACCCGCATCAGAATTTTTAGCATAACTATCAATACAATTTTTTATTACTTCAATACCTTTATTAATTTCTCCTATTTTAGCGTAAGACATACCAAGTAAAAACCTCATATCCAAATCTCCACCTGGTGTTAATTCTACCTCATACGACTTTGGCATTTGGTAATACCTTTCTAAATCTCTAATACACATTTGATAATTTCTATTTTGAAAATACCAATAAGCTCTGTAACATAAATGCTTTACAGGATTTAGTTCAATCGCTTTATTTAAAATATCGAGCCCTTCAATTATAAAACCTCTTTTAAAATATGGTACCGATTTTTCCATATAAGCCCAATCATATTTAGGGTTTAATTTAATAATTTAATCAAAAAGTATTTGAGACTGCTTACTACCTTGCCTGTATTTTATTACCTCATAACCTAAATTACATGCTTTTCTTTCATTACTATTTTCAGGGTATAACAAACAGTTTCCTTGACTATTAACTTGTATGCATGCTTGAAATATTAGAAATACATAGAATATTTTTTTCATTGAGATATAATTTTACCGTTTGCTATTTTTACCACTATAAATGTATACCCATCATATAACTGACCTTTAGATTGGACAGGTTTCCATCCTTTTAGTTTTCGTAAAATTGAAATAATTTGTTTTTTTAACTTTTCAGGAGCAGAGCTTTCTTTAAATTCGTTATCTACAAATTGCACTCTAAATCTGCCAGCTTTACCTTCACAATTAATAGCTAATCTGACAAAAAAATAACCTGACACATCTTCAAATGAAGTTTGATAAACATAATTGTTTTTTATATCTTTTTCTAAATCTTTATTACCTTTTTTATAGGTTATTTTAGCTCTTGAGTGATATACATTTGTAGAATCACAAAACTTAAAATCAGGATTATCTAATTTTATATCAAAAGGGGTATCTCCAACTTGCTCTTGATAAACAGTTTTTCTTTTATCTGATTTAACACAGCTGCACAAAGAGATTGTTGCTATTAATAGAAATATTTTTATATACATAAATAACGTCAGTTTGACTTAAAAAGAACACATTTAGTAAACTAAAAAACTAAATTAAAAACAAACAGCTACAAACTGAAAACACCATAGTTTTTGTTACGATTGAAATTCATTATAATGTAAAATTTGAGCCGTCATCTTCTGGCTTTCTATGATGTTCTAGATATTGATTTACCTTTTCATATGTAATATTACCTGTACTCAAACGTACATTAACCTATACACCAGAAATAACAACCTCAGTAACATTTATTCTGCTCAGGAAACCTTAATTTCAACCTCTCTGAATTTCAACCTCTTTAATCTTTTTACCAAATCACTCACTGACAACAAAGGACGGTATTCAACATGAATATGACTCTTTGAAACTATTCCTTTTGGAATATGAACATTCTCAGATTCACAAACCTGCTTCAAAATTGTTCGATTATATATAGTCTATAATAACAAAAGAAAAATTATTGATTTTTTGACCAAAAAAGCCAATCTAGTTGATCGATATCCTTAAAAAAACAAAAACTTTCAAGATAAAATATTTGAAAAAGTGTACGGCAACAAAAACTATTTAGGCAAAGGTATATTCGCCAAACTGAACGCAGATGGGCTTCATTTAGTTTCAAAACTGAGAAAAAACATTAAAAAAGAAAACTATTAAGTTTATGGATAAAGCATATCTAAGAAAAAGAGCCGCCATAAAATCTGTAAACGATGTACAGAAAAACATATATCAAATTGAACATTCAATACACAGATCATTTGACAACTTTTTAGAGAACTTAATTATTGACTTTACAATATACTCTTTTTCTTAACAAAAACCTAGTAATAAAATTCAGAAATCTTCACCTAATATTAAGTTAATTTGAGTTGAACTCTCGTTAAAGATTAAACTTCTTCTAAAATTGCTGATTCTTTAAAGTAACATGCAGGAATACTTGCTGTAATATTTTGTTTTAGTGATTGTATTTGAACAATTATTTTATTCAAATTCCCATTTTTTATCACTTTACACTCCAATCCGCTTAAAGGTCCATAACCAATCTTTTTTACATCTCCTACTTTAGGTCTGTCCTTATTTATTACAACATCAGTTATATCTTTAACTCCAACTAAAAGTTTTAGTTGCTCTATTTCTTCTTCTGTTACCCTTCCATATTCTTTTCCAAAACTTATATATGTACATGCACCATTTACAGATAATGCTTGATAAAACTCTAAGGATGTATTAATATTCACAAATACATATGACGGAAACAAAGGGCTTAGAATTGTCTTTTTTCTATCGCTCCACTGCCTTACCTTTTTCACTTGAGGTAAAAAAGACTCTAAAGACATATCTTGTAAAGAATCGTGTACTTTTTTCTCCCAACGAGATTTCACATAAAGTACGTGCCAACCTATATTAAAGTTCATAGCTTTATAAATTTATTCGATTATTTGATTATTAAACACAGCTTTAATTCTCTCAGCTAGACTGAGTCACTGTAAAAAAACAATGAATACTTAAAATTTAATATTTCAAAATTCAATGTTCCCCCTTTCACAAATTAATAGACAAATCGCGACGGTTAAAAACCATAATCTCTGAAATTTATAAATACTTATGTTGAAATTTATAAATTTAAAACACATAAAAAAACACGTAAAAACCTAAAAAACAACCCTATAATCAAAAGATAACACAAAAAATAAAATCCATCTTTAAATCATTATATTTGTACCATTAATCACCTACTAAAAAATGAAAAAGAATAAAAACCCGTACCGATTTAAAGAAAAATACTGCCTAAGAACACCTGCTTTATCTTTAGATTTTTGCAATGATATTTTCACCAATGAAGAAAACTTTTTTGAGAACTTACAACTAAGTTGGAACAATATTTTTTTACAAGAAGCTATTTTTTTAGCCTCTCCTTATTTATTTAATGAGTTATTTAATTTTCTTAAAAAAAAAGAATTTTCAGCTATTCAAAATGAAAAACTCTATCAAACATTTTTAAAATATGTAATTAGATCATCTACTAGATGTACTCCTTTTGGTTTATTTGCTGGTGTTTCATATGGTAACTTCGATAAGGAAACAGAAATTGAACTAGTATCAGCAGAAAAGCATAAAAGAATTACCAAATACGACACCAATTATATAGCCTCATTACTTAATTATATTTTCCAAAATGAGATTATTAAAGATAAGTTACTTTTTTACCCAAACTCAACGCTTTATAAAGTAGCTGATCAGTATAGATATATTGAATACCTGATAGAGAACTTAAAAAGATCTTATAGTGTTGAAAGTATAGAGAGTAATATTTATATTGAAGAAATAATTAATAGCGCTAAAGAAGGTAAAACAATACAACAACTAGCTGAATTGATTGTTAACAACGATATATCAATAGAGGATGCAAAAGCTTTTGTATTAACTCTAATTGAAAACCAAATTTTAGTTAGTGAATTCGAATTAAATGTAACTGGAGACGATCCTTTGAACTCACTAATTGAGAAAATTAGTTCAATACATAACGCTGAAGATATTCTTTCTCCATTATTATTATTACAATCTCATTTAACTGATATTGATAAAAAAATAGGTAATGAATCAAGTATTTATTCTGAGTGTTTTTCTGCTATTGAAAAATTGAATATTCCTTATGATCAAAAGTATGTATTTCAAACAGACCTTTTTACGCAAACAAGTACAAATAAATTATCTGTAAAACATGCTTATACTGTTAAAAATACGCTACCCTTATTAAATAAATTATCTCCTTTAAAAGAAAATAGTAATCTTCAAAATTTTAAGAGAGCATTTATATCTAGATATGAAACAAGAGAAATGCCATTAGCTAAGGTATTAGATGTTGAATTAGGAATTGGGTATATACAACATACTGCTATTTCTGATACTACCCCGTTTTTAGATGATATAATTCCAAGTCCAAAAACGATTTTAGAAGAAACTCTTGTTTGGAGTGAAATCGATGAAATCATATATCAAAAATTATTAGATACAGAAAAGAATAATGATTATGTATTGACTTTAAAAGATCAAGATTTTAAGCATATTGAAGTTAACTGGAAAAACACACCTGACACATTATCTGCACAAACACAAGTATTAAAAATTGACGGTAAAGAATGTCTATATATAAAAGGAGTATCTGCAAATGCTGGTAATTTAATAGGGAGATTTTCTTATGAAAACTCTGATTTAATTCGACAAATCACCAATTTAGAACAGCAAATGGAACCCGATAAGATTATTGCAGAAATTGTTCATTTGCCCAAAGCTAGGATAGGTAACATTTTAAAAAGGTCTCATTTACGAGATTTTGAAATTCCATATCTGGCTAAATCGACATTAGCTTTATCCCGACAAATAACAATTGATGACTTGTTTATTTCTATTAGAAAAAATAAAATTATCCTTACCTCAAAGAAACATAATAAAGAAGTGATTCCAAGGTTAACTAATGCTCACAACTATTCTGTTAATGCATTACCTATCTATCATTTTTTATGTGATTTACAGTTACAAAATACTCAAAGATATTTTAGTTTTTCGTGGCCAAAAATAACTACAAAGCATCCTTTTTTACCAAGAGTAATTTATAATAAAACTATTTTAAGTAAGGCTAAATGGAACTTAAAAGAAAATGACATTCAAAAACTTTATTTAAATTATAGTAATAAAAAACTACTTATTGAGTCCATTAGTAGGTGGCGAAAACGTTTTCATGTCCCTAAATATGTTCAACTAGTTCAAAGTGATAATTTACTTTTAGTAAATCTAGAAAATTTTAATAGCATACAACTTCTATTGAATACAATTAAAAACCAAAAAAAATGTTTATTAGAAGAGTTTCTATTTACAGAAGACACAGTAGTAAATAGAGGTAGTAAAAAATTTACTAATGAATGTATGATCACATTGTATAATCATGATAAATTAAACCTGTAAAGTTTATGAAACGAGCCTTTATACTTGGAGATGAATGGATTTACTATAAACTATACTGTGGTAAGAGAATTTCTGACGTTGTATTAGTAAACACCATAAAACCCTTAGTAGAAAAACTAATTAACCAAAATTTGATTAGTAAATGGTTTTTTATCAGATATAAAGATCCTGATACTCATTTAAGAGTTCGATTTCTTTGTACGAATATTGATCAATTGGGCACTATAATTAATCTTTTTAACAAAGCTATTTCTAGTTATGTTGAAAACGATTTAATATGGAAAATACAAACAGACACTTACTTTAGAGAAATAGAAAGATATGGTAAAGATACAATAGAAGAAGCTGAATCATTCTTTAATATAGATAGCACACTCTGTGTAAATGCATTAGAGATTATAGAAGATGACATACTACTTTTTGCTTTTACCTTACGATCTATCAATATAGTTTTTGATGCTTTTGATTACAGCATAAATGATAGGCTTTTCTTAACAAAAAGAAATTTAGATGCTTTTAAATTTGAGTTTAATTCAAACAAAGCTTTAAGCAAACAATTAAATAAAAAATATAATAATCTAAAAACAGAGATCATAGAGTTTTTAGAAATGGAACATCACTTTGAGTATCAAGTTCTAATTGATTTACTGAATACTCAAAAATTACAATTAAATAAAATAAAAACTAACATATTAGAAAAAAACACGCAAAATAAAATCAATATTGACGATCTGATATCAAGTTACATTCACATGATGATAAACAGGATATTTAGAGACAAACAACGCTTACACGAGCTGGTTTGTTATGATAATTTATATCGTTTTTATAATTTTAAATTAGTAAAATCAAATGCCTCCCTTTAAAACAAACATTCTACTAGTAACCTTATTTTTAATAATCATTCAAAATACCTTTTCCCAAAGTATTTCTATTGATTCTTTAACAGAAATGAGTTTCGATATTTTAGAACATCGTAGCATAAACTCTAAAAATGACTCTGTTAAAAAACTGTACGCAAAAGCTTTTTTATTAAAAGCTAAGAAAGAAAAAAACACCATTAAAATTGCTGATGGTTATTATTCTTTCTCTAATATTTATCGACATACTCCAAAAGGAGTTAAGTATGCTGACAGTATACTAACGTTAAAAATTAATCAAAAGAATAGTGAATATCCAGCAAAAGGATATTTACAAAAAGGGATTCAACTGTATTATTTAGCCAAATACACTGAAGCTCTGGATAATTATTTAAAAGCAAACGAATTCTACGGTATCTCTAATGATAAATATGGTCAATTATGTGTTAAACATTATATAGGTCTTCTTAAAAATCAAATTGATGATAAGCCAAAAGAATCTTTAAAAATCTTTAGAGAAAATCTATTGTTTTTTAATAACAAAGAAAAAAAGGCAACATATCAAAAACAATATTTAAAATCATTATTTGCTTTAGCTGATTCATATAACAGAAACAATGTCTTAGACTCTGCAGAAATAATAAATAAAAAGGGGATTTCAGAAAGCTTTAATAATGTAGATAAGTACTTATACCCACACTTTTTATCTACTTATGGCATCACAATGCTATACAAAAAAGAATATGACATGGCTATAGACAGCCTTTTAAAAAGTCGTCAATTATTTCAAAATGACAAGACAAATATAGCCATAAGCAACATTAATCTATACAAAGCTCTACTAGGAAAAGAACAAGAACCCCAAGCAATTGAATATTTAAAACAAAATGACTCTTTATTTAAATTACACTCTGAAATTCTTTTTCAAGCCAAAATATCTTATGAGCACCTTCTCAAGTACTATAAAAAAAACAATGACGATGGAAAGTATTTAAAAACTATAGAAAGTCTTTTGAATATTGATAGTATTGTGAAAAACAAACATGAAAATTTAAGTAAAAAAATTGTAAATAAATACGAAATACCAATACTTATATCTGAAAAAGAAAGAATTATAGACCAATTAAATAAAGCAAATTTTTCTAACAAACAATACATTATAATACTAATATTACTAACCTCTCTTTTCCTGTTTTTCACTTTTCATTTTTACAGAAAAAGCCTCATTAACAAAAAGAGATTCATTGCTTTAATGAATAAAAACCAAAAACAAAACTCTATAATTGATAATAAAAAATCTGAATTAATTGAAGTTAACACTACAAAATCTACAGGACTTTCTGAAGAATTAGTAAAAGAAGTGTTAAATAAATTATCCATTTTTGAAAACTCAAATAAATTTATAAAAAAATCTTACACCTTAAACACTCTTGCTAAAGAGTTAAAAACGAACAGTACTTATTTATCTAAAATAATCAATAGTTCTAAAAAAGTTAATTTTTCAAATTACTTAAATGGATTAAGAATTAACTATGCTATTGACAAATTAAAAACAGAAAAATCATTCAGAAGATATACTGTTCAAGCAATTGCTGAAGAGGCTGGTTTCAATAAAGCACAATCATTTTCTACAGCTTTTCAAAAGAAAACAGGAATAAGTATTACATATTTCATAAAACAGCTTAATGAACACAAAACAACTGAAAAACAAGATATTTAAATCTAAAAACATTATTGAAATTTATAAATTTCAATAATAAAAACACTAAGTGTTATGTGTTTATTCAGTAGTTTAGCCTCCAATCAAATAAATTTAAAAAATGAAAAAAAATCGAGAATTAAAATCTGACCTTCTAAATTTCAAAAAGTTTCAAATTGCTAAAATCAAGAATTCTCACAAAGTTTTTGGTGGGAATATGGGGTTAAACCCTACAACAGGCATTGGTGATGATGACTCTAATAGTAATACTCAAGAAGTTGGTGGAAGTCATTAAAAAGTTAAATAAAAGATCCATCAAGTATTATAATATCCAAATAATTCTTGATGGTATTTTAGTATTTTATCCTACTCATGATTATTTATAATAAAACTATAAATATCATCATCTCCCTTTCCTCCTTTTCTATTAGAAGAAAAATATCCATATGATTTATCGTAGCTTATAACAAAACCAAAATCATCTTTAGGTCCATTTATAGGAGTTCCCAAATTTTTAGGTTTAGTATAACTAATATTTAGAATCTTAGATTCAAACACATCCAAAGCTCCTAAACCCAAATGACCATCAGAAGCAAAATACATGATATTTTCATTGTCAATAAAAGGAAACATCTCTCTTCCTTCAGTATTAATTTGTCTTCCTAAATTTTTAGCTTTACCATAAGTTCCATCATCTTTAATTTCTACCTGATAAATATCTGTAGCTCCATAACCTCCTGGCATATCAGAAACAAAATATAAATTCTTCTCATCTGTACTTAAAGCAGGGTGCCCACAAGAAAAAGCATCACTATTAAAAGGTAAACTTCTCATATTTTGCCACTCGCCGTTAATCATATCCGATCTATATATTTTTAAATGAGCTACTTTATTAATGTCTCCTTTCAATTTCTTACCATCATAATTATCTCTAGTAAAATACATGGTCTTTCCATCTGAAGTAAAAATCACATTAGATTCATGATAACGTGTATTCACTTCTATAAATTGTTTAAAACTCTCAGTATCTAAATTTGGTGACATCTCATAATGTTCTTCATTTGCTACATAAATATTCAAAAATGGCTGATTATTCCACTGATATCGCCTCTTACTTGATTTATCATCTTTAGGTCGTGTAGAAGCAAAATACAATTGATCTTTATAAATAAATCCTCCAAAATCTGAATACCTAGTGTTAATATCTAAATTCTTTAAATTGACAAAGGTCTTTTCATTAGTACTATAATCCTCAAAATAATCTTGATTGTTTTCAAGGGCTAGAGCTCTTGAATCATTTTCTTTACTCAATTTTAATTTTTGTAACCAACTATCAGAATCCTTCACTTTTCCATTACTTTTTAACACCTGAGCATAGCGAAAAAAATATTCAGAAGAAATACTATCTTTAAAATTTTTAAACAACAACCTATACCATTTTTCTGCTTTCTTAGAGTTATTTTTAAAATAATACGAATCAGCTAAGCGACTTAAAACTTGCTTAGATGTATCTCCTTTATGGTAAATTTTCTCATATAACTTTGCTGATTTTGCATAAGCAAACTCTTTAAAATAACGATCTGCTGCATAACGTCGTTGGCTAAAACCAACTAAACTGATTAATAAAAAAACAACTAATACACTTCTCATAAATAACTTCTTTAAAAGAATCGTGGCGATTTTAATATATACTGTCTAAATATATCCCAACGAAGCATTATCTCATATGTTCCCGAATTATAGTTACTATAATTAGAAGTAGTAACATCATACGCCAAGCCTATATTTAAATTTTTTGTTGCTTGAATACCTAATAAGGCACTTATTGAATCATCCCAACGCCATGCAACTCCAATAGAAAACTTTTCTTCGATCAAAAAATTAGCCGATATATCCATAGAAGCCGGTGCTCCATTCACCAATTTGACTAACGCTGCGGGTTTAAACTTTATCGTTTCACTTAAATCAAAAACATATCCAAAAATACCAAAGAAATGCAACCGTTCTTGCGCTACATCTCCACTACCAAAAGCTGAAGTACCTACTGTATCATCATAATGATCTGTTCTTAAAAGATTAGGTATTGCAAGTCCTACATACCACTTAGTTTTATAAAAATAAACTCCTGCTCCAATTGTTGGTAATAATCTACTTATGGTACCTTGAAATCCTCTTTCTTGTTGTTGAGGTGTTCCTTTATTCCAATTAATTCCTAAATGACGTACTCCTAATTTTAAGCCAAAAGCTAAATTCCCTTCATCACTAGTTCTAACTCTGTAAGAAACATTGGTATCTAAATAAATCTCATTTGCAGGCCCAATTCTATCATTTGTTAAATTCACTCCCAGCCCAACTCCAGTGTACCCTAAAGGTGTCTCGTAACTTAATGTTTGCGAATCAGGTGCTCCATCTAAACCTATCCATTGTGTCCGTCCTAATACAGTAATCACCGTATGATCATTAGATCCTGCATAAGCTGGATTTACACTCATTGTATTATACATGTAATAGGTATAATGAGGGTCTTGCTGTGCACTAATAAGCTTAACAATTAACAACAAAAACAATAATAGCCCCCTATCAATTAATTTTTTTTCCATAATGATATTACTCTAGCTCCTTATTTGGTACAATAAAGTATGCATACAAAAAGAATTTGAACATAAAACTCATTAAATCCTAAAATATCGTCTGTAAATAAGCATGTCAACTAAAAAATTGACACATATAATTACTAACATTAAACTTATTTAGTAGTAGGTAGTTTTGTTTGGGTTTAGGAGGTAACAAATTTCAGCAAAAAACAACTTAAACACACTGTTATTTAATTACATACAAAAGATAGTAATTCCTATTAAATTAACAAAATAAATTAATCTCAATGTAACATTAATAGCAATTATTACTCCGTTATGAGTGTTAACAAACAGAGTAAATACTTAAAAAAGTAAGCTTTATAAAATATTTACATAAATATTAGCTTCAAATAGTCGGTTTTTTATTTTAAATATGTTAATTTGTGGTATTAAATAACCAAACAACTATTAAAATCAAAAAAATCTTAACTGTATAGAAACACTCTTTAAACGCTACTACTAAACTTAATACTTCCAAATAATTGTAAAATCTTTACAAAGTATTTCTCGTGTACTTGTTGAGCTTTATAGGCTACTTCTTACATATTGATTTTTAAGATATGTTTTAAATCATTTTTAATGAACTATAAAAGTGTCTTTTCTATTCTACTTTTACTTTTTATAGTAAACACAACTGCTTTTGCACTTCAGGATATGCCTAAAGAAGTAAAAAAAGAGAAGAAGATAGTGAAGTTCTTTAAGAATCTATTTAAACATAATGATTCTGCTAAACAAGCTAGAAAATTCATACATCAGCATCATAAAATACTTAAGGACAAAAAAGCACATGTATTTTCTTCTGTTGACGTTAAAAAAAGTAACCTAAAAAAATTCTTTACACCTAAAGATTTTAAACTGAACTATGAAGTTTTTGGTTGGTACCCGTATTGGGAAAAAGACTATTATAAAAACATTAATTTTTCTTTGCTTTCTACTGTCGCCTACTTCTCTTATGAATTAAATCCTAAGACAGGCGCCCCCATTACCACACATGATTGGTCAACGACTCCTTTAATAGATTCAATAAAAGCTAAAAATAAAAAGGTACTCCTTACGGTGAGTAATTTTGGTGATAAAAACAATCGAATATTTTTAAAAAACGCTAATGCTGTTGAAACCTTGATTGACAACTTGGTTAAGTTAGTAAATAAACGACAAGCAAATGGTGTTTGTATTGATTTTGAAGGTGTAGAAAAAAGAGATAAAAGTCATTATACTAGCTTTCTGCTGAGCTTATCCAACAGATTAAAAAGCGCTAATAAAGATTATCAAATTTATGTTACAGTTCCTAGTGTAAACTGGAGCGAATCTATTGATTTTGGTTCGGTAAACAAAGCTGTGGATTGCTTTGTAATAATGGGATACGATTACTATGGAAAAGGAAGTAAAGTAGCAGGTCCTGTATCACCTTTAAAGAGTGAAAAATTTTGGGAACCGTATAACTTAACCACATCTGTAGATTATTATAAAAGTCATTTACCTAGTAATAAAATCATTTTAGCTTTACCTACTTATGGTACGCTTTGGGAAACTAAAAATTTAGATGTTAAATCGAAAGTAAAAAAATATATAGGTAGTAGAACTTATAGTTATATAAAAACCAATATTGAAAAAAACGAATCTATTTACATTGATGATATTAGTAAAAGTGCTTATAGTGTTTATAGAGTAAAAGGAGATAAAACTACCTACAGACAATGTTGGTTTGAAAATGAAACCAGTTTTAAGTTTAAAACCCAACTAATAAAACAACAAAAGCTAAAAGGACTTGGAATTTGGGCTTTAGGTTATGATAAAGGCTATGATGGTTTTTGGCAATTAATTTCTGATGAATTTGGTCAGTCTCCTAGTATGAATCTTCCCGGAGATGGAAATGGTAGTGGAAGTACAAGTCAAAACAACAGCAATGGATCTAACCAATCAAATTCAACAGATAATGGAAGTGTAAATGGAACAGCAGACTCTAATAGTAATGGTTCTGGAAATAATTCAACTTCTAACGGGGGGAATAATGGTAGTAGCAGTTCGAGCACCTCACCTTCAGTAGTAACAAAAATCGTAGACAACTTAGGTTTAACAGACCCCAACAGTAAAATCAATAAGGTTGAGAAAAAATTAGTACACATTACTAATTACAAAACCATTTTGTTGTACATCATGTGTTTTGTACTGTTTTTTGCTTGTGTTGGTTTTGTTATTGCCATGTTATCACCAAACACCCGAAACAACTTTTTTAATAATAAAGCTTTGCGAAACTATTATATAGCTTTCATGCTAATATTAGCTATTATAATTTTTAGAATGCAAAATATTATAAGTGACGGAACTGTATTTTTAATAGTAGGCTTCTTGCTTGGAATATCCGCCTATTACTTGGCTGATAAAATGATAGAAAGAAAGGAGAAAGATTTGCCATAAAATCTATATTAAAAATGAATGAAAAGAGTATAAAGAAAGAATCAGATAAAATAAAAAAGATATATGCAGCAGTTAAAAAAGCGATATCTAAAGAATTCCTATGGCTGCTGTTTGTAACACTCATATGTATCCCTATATCATTAACTATAGCTTATATCATAAGTGTAGATGCCGAAATTATCAATAAAAAACTGGCAGAAGAAATTGAAGGTATTTCAGAGATTATTACAATTGATCAACCTGCCTTTAGAGTATTATATGCCATCTGTTTTCTAGGTATTTATTTTTCAAGAATGGTTGTTTCAGCTATTAAAACCCAGTTAGGGGATAAAAAATAAAGCATAATGTTAGACAAAGTACTTCTATTTATAAGCGATTTACTAAACAAAGAGTTAAAAATGACTTTTGGCTTAGCTGATGATATAGTTACGGTAAGTAGTTTGATAAACTTAGATGGTAGTATTTCAAAAAATATTGAAAACAAAGTCATTTTATCAGTTATAAATCTCGAACAAGAAAAAACTGTAAAAAACAGAGAAGAATATGTGAGTTCTGGAAGTAGTGCTTTTAACAGGGTAAACCCGAGTGTACATTTAAATCTATATTTATTAATCTCCTCTAATTACAATTCTGAAAATTATATGGAGGCTTTAAAAATGCTTTCAACTGTAATTGGTGTGTTTCAAGCTTCTAGAGTTTTTAAACCAGAAACACATCCTGAATTAGATCCAAGCATAAAAAGACTCACATTTGAAATTTATAATGTTCCTGTGCAAGAACTAAGTCATGTATGGAGTGGAATAGGCGCTAAATATGTTCCGTCAATGGTATATAAAATACGTATGGTAACAATTCAAAAAGGACAAGCAAGAGAGCGAGTAGCAGGAGTTGGAAGTTTAAATACAAATGCTCAAAAACAATAATTAAGTATGCATAAAGAACACATACATTGGTTTACTTTTTTAATAGAACATCTTTATTTTAACAATAAAGAATGTACTGTTTTTGACTTAGTTCCTTTGCAACAAACACAACGTACTTTAAAGAATTACGGAATAAGATTTCAAAAATTAAAAAATCAATTTTTAGCCTATGCAGAAGTAGCTCCTTCAAAAAAAATATGGGATGAATTAGCATATGCAGATGATCTATTTTTTCAATTGATTAATACAGATGCAACTTTTGATAATTATACAGATGTAACCTTGCCCAAAAAAGCAAATACAATCCTTTACGCTACTAATGAAAAAGTAGTCAATCGTTTTGCTGATCAACCAATTATTACCGTAAAAAATACTTTAACTGTTGGAACACTACGATTTTCAGTTCCAGTACCAAAAGAAAAGAGTGTTTCAATAATAATTAAAAATAATGGTGAAGAGATTTTTAATCAAATATCACCAGAAAAACAATCAACTGCTTTTATTAATATACAAGTACACGGAACTGGTGTATATGAATTATGGATAGATAACGAATTAGTAAATACTTTCTTCGGAACCTCAGAAAGATTATCAACAAACTGTTATGGTATTTTACATATAAATATGAGGAATGCTGTAGAATCTTTAAGAGAAAACGCATTGCCTATTGTGCAGTTACATTTTGATGCTAGAGCCACTTTTAGAGAATATGTTGTCATTATTCCGAAGGAAAAAAAGATTGATATTAAAAATATGGAAATTGAAAGTGCTAATAATGAAAAGTACGGTGATGTAGAACAGAAAAAAGTACTTGGTAATGAAGAAGCATCGAATGTATTTACCACAACCAATGCCATTCCCTTGTATCAAAAAGCTAAAGAGCATTCTGTATTAAAAATTCAGTATGCAAATCAATTTTCAGATGTTGTTACAGAACTAGACATTCCAATGCCTGTTCCTTCTGCAACATCACTCATAACCAAACAAGTAAATAATGAGAATGTATACTATTCTCAAACAACAATTTATGTTTAACCTTTTTTAAATACTAACTAAATGTCAGTAACAGAAATGAAAACACCCGGCGTTTATATTCAAGAATTAGACGCTTTTGGTAACGCTGTTGTACCAGTACCTACTGCAATTCCTGCATTTATTGGATACACAGGACAGACTAGTTACAACGGTAAAAACCTGGTAAACAAACCTGTTAGAATTACTTCATTAGCAGAATTCAACGCTATTTTTGGAAGTAAACCTCCACAAATTCAGTTTACCGTAACTCAATCATCAACTGCAGCAACACCTGCTCCAAAGCCAGCATCAGCTGATCCTAAGAAAAAATCTGGAGATACAAAAGCTGCTGACACTTCAGCAACAGCTACACCAGCACCTGCAGACTTCCATCTTGGAGATACAGGAGTAAGTTTAGCTACTAGTACTGTAAATTATAGATTGTACAGCGCTATCAAATTTTTCTACGAAAATGGTGGAGGAACTTGTTATGTTGTATCAACAGGAGGATATGATTACTCTTCAACTGGTTTAACTTCTACTGATCCTTTTACAAATGCTTTAACAGTATTAGAAAAAGAATCTGAACCAACAATGATTGTAATTCCTGATGCTGTAGAATTAATGGATCCTACAGAAACAGATATGGCTAAAAAATATGCTTTATGTTACACATTACAAGGAGAGTTAATTAATCACTGTGGAGAATTAACTACAAGAGTTGCTCTTTTAGACATTCCTGGTGGATACCAAGAACCTTTAGTTGGTACTACAAGTGTTGAAGCATTTAGAAATGCTGTTGAGCCTACATTACCTAAATTTAATAGTTATGCAGCTGCTTACTATCCTTGGTTACACACTACTGTAAATCAATTAACAGACATCTCTTACAAAAACATTGCTTCTGCAAGTTACAATACTGTAAAATCAATGTTGAATGCTGAGTTTCCTAATGTAATTGATCCAAAAACAAAAAATAGCGTTCCAAACCCTATTACAAAATACATTACAGCTTTATTTGCTGCTAAGCCAGCTGCAGATGGAATTACTCCTGATAAAGCAGATTCAGTACTTAAAAATTTAAGTGCTACTTATAAGTTATTATTAAAGCACATGTTAGAGAAATTAAACTTAATGACTCCTAGTGCTGCAATGGCTGGTATTTATACAGTTGTAGATAATAACGAAGGTGTTTGGGTAGCTCCTGCTAATGTAGGTGTACAAGGTGTTGTTTCTCCAGCTATTAAAATTGATTTAAAGGGACAAGAGGATTTAAACATGCCTTTAGATGGAAAGTCTGTTTGTGCCATTAGATCTTTCCCAGGAAAAGGAGTACTTGTTTGGGGTGCTAGAACTTTAGACGGTAACTCTAACGACTGGAGATATATTAACGTAAGAAGAACCTTAATTTACATTGAGCAGTCTGTAAAAGAAGCAGCAAGCGCATATGTATTTGCTCCTAATGATGCAAAAACTTGGGTTTCTGTAAAAAGTATGATCACTAATTTCTTATTAGGATTATGGAATCAAGGTGGATTAGTAGGACCAAAACCTGCAGATGCTTTTACTGTAACTGTAGGGTTAGGAAGCACTATGACTCCGGACGATATTTTAAACGGACGAATGATTGTCGCTGTAAAAGTTGCAGTATCTCATCCTGCTGAATTTATCGAAATTACATTCCAACAAGAAATGCAAAAGTAGATTGAAACTTGAAGTTTGAAGTCAGAAACGAGGAGTAATTCAAACGCTTTCAGCTAACGATTATCATCTTCTAAATTTCAACTTAAAAAACATAAGCTTGAAGCCTAAGATTAGAAGCTCGAAGAAATTAAAAAACTTCTGGCTACCAACTCATAACTTCTAGCTAAAAAACATTTAACCAAAAAATTAAAAACATCATATTATGGCAGATGACGGATCAGCACAAGGATCAATTTGGCCGTTAACTAAGTTTTATTTTACTGTAAGCTTAGGTTCACAAGATAATACGGCCTCTTTTCAAGAAGTATCTGGTTTAGATACAGAAACACAAGCAGTTGAATACAGACATGGAGATAGTAAGACATTTAGTACTATTAAAATGCCTGGTTTAGCTAAATTTAGTAATGTTACTCTTAAAAAAGGAGTATTTGTGAAAGACAATAACTTCTGGAAATGGTACGATGCTATTAAAATGAATACTATTAAAAGAGAAACAGTAGTTATCAAATTATTAGACGAATCAGGTTCTCCAACAATGACATGGACATTAACAAATGCATGGCCTACTAAAATTACTGCTACCGATTTAAAATCGGATGCTAACGAAGTAGCCATTGAAACATTAGAACTTGCTCATGAAGGCTTAACTATTGCTAATAGTTAATATTTATGAGTGATTACCCATTACCAAGTTTTTATTTTAGACTTACATTTCCATTAGAATTAGGCTTATTTGACACCTCTTTCAAAGAAGTGTCAGGTATGTCTATGGAAATGGGTATTGAAGAAATTGCAGAAGGTGGGGAAAACCGGTTTAAACACCGGGTTCCTACTGGAGCAAAATATCAGAATTTAGTATTAAAACGTGGAGTAACATCAAGTATATCAGCACTATCATTGTGGTGTGAAGCTACCATTGGAGGCGGCTTATCTTCTAGTATTATTACGCAAACCGTTATTTTAAGTTTGTTAGATGAAGATAGTTTTCCTATAAAAAACTGGAGTTTTGTAAATGCTTGGCCTGTAAAGTGGGAGTTTTCTCCTTTAAACTCTATGAATAATGAAATTCTGATAGAATCTTTAGAATTAGCATACGATTATTCATTAGTAATTTAATTATGCCCATAGAAATAAGAGAGTTAGTTATAAAGGTAAAAGTAGAGGAAACCATAGCATCTAAACAAGAGACTTTAGACATGAGTCAAATAAAAGAAACCTTGGCAAACCTTTGCGAAAAAGAAGTTAAAAGACAGTTACAAAAACTTAAAGAACGTTAATGTCAAAAGATTTAATGACCATAACTGCGTATTCAGACAATGAATATTCTAGCGAAACAGGAGATAGCTGTACTGTACAAATAAATCCTGCTTCCTATACGCATGAGCATACTATTGAGTACAATAAATTTCAACCTGTAGGTTCTCCAGGAACTTCAGTTTGGTATAAAGGTACACCTCCAGAAAAAGTGTCATTTGATATTTATTTTGACGCAACAGGTGCTATTAGTACCAGTAGTATTAGTAGTTTATTATCATCATCAACTTCTGTTTCTGACCAAGTTGACACTTTTAAAAGTACTTGTTTTACGTATAACGGAAGTATACACGAACCTAACTACTTAATTCTATCTTGGGGTACATTAGTTTTTAAATGTAAACTTACTTCTTTAAACATATCGTACACCTTATTTCAAAGTGACGGAACACCATTAAGAGCAAAATTAAGTGTTGCTTTTGAAGGCGCTATTTCTGCAGATGATATTGCTGCCGAAGCAGATAATCAGTCACCAGACTTAACACACTTTATAGAAATTAAAGAAGGAGATACGTTGCCTTTAATTTGTTATCAAATTTATGGAGACAGTAGTTATTATACTGATGTAGCTAGCTATAACAATATTTTAAACTTTAGAAATTTAGAACCAGGAACAAAACTATATTTACCACCTTTAAAGTAACAATGAATTATGGCAAGTTCACCCATTATTAGTGGCAATAATTTAGTATCATTTACCATTACCTCAGAAGGTGATGCAATTCCGGACACCTATGGTGTAATGAATGTAAACATTACACAAGAAATAGATACCATTGCACAAGCAAGCATTACTATAAGAGATGGAAATCCATCTACTCAAATGTTTGAAATTGCAGATGCTGATACTTTTAAAACAGGAAATGCTATTGAAATATCATTAGGATATGCTACTAGTACTGTTACTATTTTTTCTGGTGAAGTAACTAAACAATCTGTTAAAATAGATGATTCTGGTACTACTTTTCAAATTACTTGTAAAGATAGTATTGTAAAAGCTGTAAAAAGTAAAAGTCAAGTAGTGTTATCTGACTCATTAGATAGCGATGCTATTAATCAAATTGCTGATAATTTAGGATTAGATACTGATGTTACTGACACAACAGTAACCAAAGAAAAAATTATACAATATCAAGCCTCTGACTGGGATTTTATTGTCAGCAGAGCACAACGAAACGGAATGGCTGTAGTAACCGATAACGGTACTTTAGTTGTGAGTGCTATTTCTGTAGATAGCGAAGCCGTTTTAGAACTAGAATATGGTAGAGATATCATGGAAATGGATATTGAACTAGAGTCTGTAGACCAATTAAACTCTGTTAACTATAACTCATGGACTCCTTCTGAGCAAGATTCTGTAAGTTCAGAAGCCAGCGAACCAAGTACTAATGAACAAGGAGATGCAGACGAATCAGACCTAGAAGCCGTAACCGACGCAGATGAAACACTGTATACATCGGTTCCGTTAACTCAAGATGAAACACAAGAACTTTCAGACGCTATGCTACTGCGTTTACGAATGTCTAAATATAGAGGAAGTATTAAATTCCCAGGATCGGCAGAGGTAAAACCAAACACACTGATCTCATTAACAGGCTTAGGCGAACTTTTTGATGGTGATGCCTATGTATCAAAAGTAGCACACAGTTTAACTGGCGGAAAATGGACTACTGAAGTTGAAATTGGTATGATGCCAGAATTTCATAACGAAAAAGTAAAAAATTCTCCATCTGAACCCAATATAAAAGACACTTTAATTGATGTAAAAGGACTACAAGTTGGTATTGTACAAGATGTATATGATGAAGATGGCGGAGAGTACAGAGTACAAGTAGAAATTCCAATGCTAAATGACACTACGGAATTTGTATGGGCGCGTTTGGCTTCTTTTTATGCGAGCAATAGTTTTGGTGCTTTCTTTTATCCTGAAGTAAATGATGAGGTAATACTCGGTTTTATAGATGGTAATCCTGCTTATCCTGTTGTTTTAGGAAGCATGTACAGTAGTGCTTTACCTCCTGCTGACACGTTAATTCCTGCTGATAGTGATAACAACTTAAAAGGACTTATTACCAGAAGTCAGTTACAAATGCAATTTGATGACGAAAATGTTGTAATGACATTTCTTACACCACAAGGAAATACAATTGTTTTAAGTGAACAAAATGAAGGCATTACAATTACTGATCAAAATAGCAATCAAATACAAATGAATGGAGATGGTATTACCATAGAAAGCCAATCTGCCATGACAATAAAAGCGGCTGATGCATTAACCATAGAAGCATCTGGTATATCAATGACTGCTACTAGTGATGATATTAGCCTTACCACAAATTCAGGATCAATTTCGGGATCAGCAAATGACTCGGTAACCATTAATGGTAATAGTGGAGCTACATTCAGCAGTAGTGGAACGACTAGTGTTAGTGGTAGTTCAGTAAATCTTAATTAAGATATGAAAATAAAAAAACAAGACATACGTAATCATAATTTATTCTTAGGAACTGGTTGGAGCTTTCCTCCTACTTTTCATAAAGAAAGTTCTTTAGGTATTGAAATGGTTTCTAATGAAATGGATATACAACAATCGTTACACATTTTATTAAATACAAAGCTAGGTGAACGTATTATGAATCCGAGATATGGTTGTGATATTTACACTTATTTATTTGAGTCTATTTCTAATTCAAGATCGCATGTAATTGTAGAAACTATTAAAACTGCTATTCTTAGATACGAGCCAAGAATTAAAGTAATTAAAATTTACTTAGATGAATCGCAGTATTTAGATGGGATTATAAAAATCAATATCGACTATAAAATACCACTAACCAATACCCGTTTCAATTTAGTATTTCCATATTATAAGATTGAAGGAACTGATATACCTGAATTATATAAGAAAACACCAAAAAGACCTACAAGTATTTCAGACTTAGTAGCGCTAAATAAATTAAAAAACAACAAGTAATTGTATTGTTTATGCAGTGCATAGAATGATGGAAAGACGGAAAGGAACCATACAAAGACAACGAATAAACACCACGTTATTAAACCCAGATTTTCAAATTGACGATCGCTCATTTGATGATCTGTTGGCTTATATTGTATCATATTTAGAGCAAATTAATTATTTTACAACCGAAAATGTTATTGATGGAAATTGGAGAGCTTTAGTTGAACAAGATCCTGTTATTTTTATTATTGGTATTGTAAAAGAACCTATTGACAGTCTTCGTATTGATAGTTATTCGCTTGCTGAAAAAATTAATGTTTTACTAAACTGGTATCGAAAAATAGAACATTGGTACCATACTCTTTTATACTTTAAAGAGCCTATTCTTGCTGATAAAATTAGCAATGTACTATTAGACGTACTTGAGCATAAAAAACAATTATTAGAAAATGTTATTGCACACAACCAAGACAATGGCAATTTTGATAACTCTGATTTTGATGTAGACGAGGTTACACATACGTTTAGAAAAATGATCGTATATATTCAGAATTTCACACGTGAATATTTACAAAAAACCATTTTTTCTAAAAACAACCATATGCCTAACAATGCAATGTATATTACATTTGCATTGTTATTTAAAAAAATTCAAGATCAAATAAATAAGCTTGGTCAACGACATTTAGATTTTTACTATAAAGATGTTTTACAACAAACTCCTCGCAAAGGAATACCTACTAAAACAGTGGTATATTTTGAGGTACTTCCAAACTCTAAAGAAATTTTAATTCCAGAAAACACAGAATTAATTGCAGGAAAGTTGTTTAATAGGAAAAAAAATGTTTTATTTAGAACCGAAAAACCTTTATTAACCTATCCTATACGAGTAAACACTTTACAAACCTTATATTTTAATAAAAGCCCATTTATTAAAATCGGCACTAACGACGCCACAATTTCAAACATTGTTAAAAACAACCTTGTTCTTAATGAGAAAGTAGCCAAAGAAATCGAAAATTATTCCATATTTGGGGCAGATGAAAACTCTATTGTCGACTCAGAGCTTTCTGAAAATAGCTTAACAGATATTGGTTTTATGATTGGTTCAAAAGCACTTTTTCTTGAAGAAGGAGAAAGAAATATCCAACTTACCTTTAACCTCCAACAAGAGTCCTCTGAAGTGACATTTTGGAAGCTATTGAAAGAAATGGCAACCAATTTAAACTTACCTTTAGACGTTGTTTTTAACTCTGTTTTTGAAGAAGCTTTTATCATTTCGTATACCACTACTAAAAAATGGAGAACACAAAAAAAGTATGAACTTTCTTTTAATGAAGAAGACAATTCTTTTAGTCTACATTTTATCATAGAGAAGTCAACACCTCCTGTAGCACCTTTAGCTTCAGAAGCCAGTAAACTTCCTATGGTTAAGATATTATTAGACGAATATGCACCTATTTACGCTTATTCATTTTTAAAAGGTTTACAATTAGAAACAATACAAATAGAGGTATCTGTAACAGGTGCTAAAAATTTAGCTGTTTACAATAATATTGGTAAAATGCCACTTACCAAACCTTTCAATTTATTTGGTACATCGCCACAAATAGGAAATTATTTATTAATTGGAAAAAGTGAATTATTTAAAAAAGAATTATCTGAGCTAATTTTAAATATTGAATGGGATCAAGTTCCTATGGAATATGGTGGTTTTGAAACTTATTATTCAGCTTACACAGAACGTTTTTTTAACGATTCTTTTCGCATAGATATTTCTGCTTTATCTAATGGTTATTGGTTTCCTAGAGAAGAAGAGCGAAGAACACAATTATCTCTTTTTAAAAGTAATGCTGCCAAAACTCCCGAAGGATATGACACTGTTTTAATTGATAAAAACACCAAAGTAATTGTTGATAATTTAAAAAAATATCAACTTACTAAAAACTACAAACTGCAAGATCCAATTGCATACGATATACATACTAATAGTGGATTTTTTAAATTCACATTTACAACCCCTAAATACGGATTTGGAAATGATGTTTATCAGAAAAACTATGTAGAAATAGCTACTCATAATGCTAGAAATGAAGATACACTACCATTACCAAACAAACCGTTTATACCTAAAGTTAAGCAACTTACTTTAAACTACACTGCTAGCGACACTATTTACTTTAACAACACCTATGATGGGAGCCCAGAAGATATTGTAGGTGACTATATTCATATTACTCCTTTTGGTATAGAGAAAATTGTAAATAATAGCAAAGTGTTTAAAAATAGTATAGTTGCCGATTTCAAAGGAGAAGGCTATCTGTTTTTAAAACTTTCTAAAGCAATTCCAAGTAGTACTGTTTCTTTATTTTTCGACTTAAACAATCGTTTTCCAGAACACATACACTACAATAATAATATTTTAATTGAGTATGAAGTTTTAGACCGTTGGATTCCTTTGCCTAAGAAGAATATAATTTCTGACGGAACAGATCAACTAACTAAATCTGGAATTATAGAAATTCTTTTACCACATGCTTATAAAGATGAGGAAAAAGGAGAGTTCAGTTTACGCTTTATTGCTAAAAAAGAAGCCTATAAATATCCAATAATTAATGCTATTCATCCGAATGCAGTAGTAGCCAGCTGTACAAGCGATGATGAAAACATTATTGGTAAACAAATAGCTGCAAATAGTATTACCAAAATGGCAAAAAAAATGCCTAACCTAAAAAAAGTAATACAGCCTAAAAACTCTTATGGAGGAAAACTACCTACTTCATCAGCACTATTTTATACAGAAGTCAGCGAACGATTGCGTCATAAAGACAGAGCATTAACTATCTGGGATTATGAACGTTTAGTTCTTTCTTATTTTCATGATGTTAGAGTAGTAAAATGTACCAATTTAAACGCTCTTTTTAAACCTCAAGCGGGTAAGGTTACTTTATTAGTACTTTCTAGTAAATGGAGATATGATCAGCACCATTACTTTAATAGAAATGAATTGGATAGTATTTATGATTTTATTAAAAGTAAAGCCAATTCTTTTATAAAAATTAAAGTTCAAAACCCTGTTATTGAATGGCTATTAGTTACTTGTATTGCAACTTTTGAGGCAAAAGACCAAGGAGGTTATTATTTAAATGCTTTAAATAAAGAAATCAACGAATACTTATGCCCTGTATCTCAAAAAGATAATAATGGACTTAATAATGTTGTAGTACCAAGAATGCTTAAAAGTCATTTAGAAAATTTACCCTACATAGAATCTATTCAAAAAATAGATATAGAACATATTATTAAAAAAGGATTGGATAATTTTTCAGCAAAAATATACGAAGAGAATAATGAAATAAAACCTTCAAAACCTTGGTCTATGTTAGTACCAAAAATGAAGCATAATATTTATTCATCTGGTATTTTAGAAGATGAAACAATTGAAGAAATAGAAACTCAAAATTTACAAATTGGAGTAGATTACATTATTGCTGGTGATTATGAGGATGAGGAAGAAGAAAAAACAGTTAATAAAAATGAGGTAGTTGTTGTTAAGGAAGAAAAAACTCCTGAAAAAACAACCACTGCATTAAGCTTACAAAAAGCAAAAACTATTCTGACTTTTAAGACAGAATAATCGTTTAACCAAATATAAAGACATTGAAAATAAAGTTATTAAACAGACAGAGTCTTAAAACATTATTTGCCGCAGGAGCCAGACCTAAAGAAAGTAATTTCTTTAGCTTAATAGACTCTATGCTAAATAAAGTAGATGATGGTATTTCGAAAGACGAAAAAGATGGCTTACAACTGGCTCCTAAAGGAAAGGAGTCTGATAAACTTATTAGTTTTTATGAAAATGTAGAAGACGAGTTACCACAGTGGAGTATTGAAGTAGATCAGCAAGATGACAAACGTTTATCTATTGTTGCTCCAGTTACAGAAACTGAATCAACCACCGCTATCACGTTACAAAAAACAGGACAAGTTGGTATTGGTACTTCACAGCCCAGAACTACATTAGAAGTAGATGGTGTTTTAGGTGCTGATACACGTATTGGAACCTACAAAATAGATACCGTACCTGCTGATGGTCATTGGCACGATGTGATTACTGATTTAGATGGTTGTGTAGCTTTTGAAGTTGTAGCTCAAGTTGGTAAACATAAAGCAGGGAGATATGCTTTATTACATGCACACGCATTGAGTACCTTTGGAAAATCGCATCATAAAATTCGAAAAACACAAGCACATTACGGCTGGTTTTGGAATAAAATAGACATTCGTTTTACAGGAAGCACCTACAATTATAAACTTCAATTAAAAACAAAATCGAACTACGGAGCTGATGAGCAAATACATTTTCACATCACAAAATTATGGGATAACGATATGACCAAATTTTTTAAGTAATAGGGGCGCTATTATATGGATACGAATAAAGGATATATTTCTAAACGAAAAAAAGGTGATAGTTTATATGAAGAACTGCATCAAGAAGCTTTAGAACTACTTCAAAAGTTAAGTGGTGGTATTTGGACAGATTATAATGAACATGATCCAGGTATTACACTACTTGAAAACATATCATATGCTATAACTGAAGTAGCACATAAAGTAAATATTCCTATTGAAGATCTTTTACAATCCTCTAAAAAAGCTACTTTAAACTCTGGTGATAATGGATTATTTACTGCATCAGATATTTTAACAACAAATCCGGTTACTTTTAATGATTATAGAAGAATTTGGATTGATCAAATAGAGAATGTAAAAAATATATGGGTATACCCTATTGATGATTACCAAGAAGAATTAGATAACATAAAAGGACTGTTACATGTTTTTGTTGAAAAACATGAATATCATCACAAACCAGAAAATGAAGCAACAGAAAATGAGGCTTTGAAAGCAGAAATTGCACGTTTATATCACGAACATCGTAACTTATGTGAAGGTTTATATGCTATTGAAATTTTTAAACCCTTACCTTTAGTTGTTAATTTTAAAATCATGCTGTCTGATATTGCTAATGCCGAAGAGGTATTGGCTAATATTATACATGCTGTAAATGATTATTTGGCTCCAGAAGTGAATTTTTCATCGTTGAGTCAATTACAAAACGAAGAGCTTTCTGTAAATGAAATTTTTAATGGTCCTAAACTAACAAACGGGTTCATTAAAGAAGAAGATTTAAGAGACCCTGTTGCTACAATTAAAATTTCAGACATACTTAAAATCATTTCTAAAATAAAAGGGATTATCAACATTAGTGATTTCTCGTTAAGTTATGTCGATTTAAAAACAAAAGAGCTTCATGTTATTAAAGAAAGTTTTGACATTCCTAAAAAAATGACCGCTCGTGTATTGTTTCCGAAATCTAATAAGAACTTAATTTTTGAGAATGCTGGTATTTCTTTTCAGCCCGATTTAAGAATAGCCAAAAAACAACTATCTTTTATACAAGCCTTAGATGCAAGTAAATTTAAAGCTGCTTCTAATTCGGAAAATACTATTGCCATACCAGAAGGAAACCTTTTAGATATAGATTACCACTTCCCTATTCGAAAACAACTACCAGAAATTTATGGTGTTGGTGATAGAGGAATCAGTAATGCTGCTACTCCTTTACGAAAAGCTCAGGTAAAACAATTACAAGCATATTTATTACCTTTTGATCAGTTAATTATTAATTTTTTAGCGCAAATATCTAATATTTATACTTTGTATGATATTGATAGTAATCAAGACACCTCTTATTTCACCAACAGTTTACCTGATATTGAAGAGCTTTTAGAGTTATTACAACCTGTAGGAAGTGATTACAGTATAGAAGAAACTAAAAATTATTGGAATGAAATTACTAAAGGTTTAAATGCTTTTTTTGATTCGCATGCATCTGACAGATTAAATAGCATTGCCACACAATTGTTAGCTAGATACAATGAAGCCTTTCAAACCTATACATTACTTAAAATTAATAATATTAGTTATGGAGACGCAGTTAATGAAAAAGGATTTGAAAAACAATTATTAAAAGCAAAACAAAACTATATAAAAGAGTACGCTACTATTAGTTACAACAGATCAAAATCTTTTAACTACAGCGATATTGATACGCTATTAAACGAAAATGATAAAATAGCTATTACTGGCGTTTTAAAAAAGATTGCCATACTGGTTGGCTTAAACAATTCTGAGATAAAATCGTTTACACGATCGGTAGATGAACTAGGAATACATATTCATCCTCAAACATTAGAACTTGATGTAACTATTAGTCATATTGACATTTACACACCAGAAGATCATTACGATATTTTGGAAATTGACGATATAGAAATACATGAAGATATTAAGGAGAATTTATATGAAAGCATGCATTATGTTGGTGAGGAAGACACTATTTTAAACGATGTATTAAAATATGGTATTATTCCTGAAAACTATACCATTATAAAAGATCCTAATAAAGAAGATCATTTTTACATTGTACATAAAAGAGATCACAAAACCTCAAACATTGTTCATATAGCCACTTCGGCAGAAGAAGCTAAAAAATCGGTATATAAAGCTATTCATTTCTTAACAGATTTTAGTCAAAAGAGTGAAGGTTTTCTGGTACTTGAGCATGTATTACTTTTACCTTCTTATTTTGAAGATCATTTCGGATTTGAAATGGATTTTTCATTGTTAGATTCGTCGTTAGATCTAATATTTACCCATGTAACCCAATCTCCTTTTGCAGATAGAGATAAAACTGTAGACGCTTTATTAAATAATTTACTGGCAGATACCATTCAATATGAATCTGTTTTTATTGATGGGCAACATCAAATAGCGTTATGCTTACCTAATGAAGAAGCTATTGCTGTATCTAGCACTAATTTCAGATCTAAAATTGAATTAGAAAAAGCCATTAGTGAACTTAAAGAAGTTTTAAAAAAATGTGATATAGAAGATTTAAAAGCCATAACTAAATGTTTGGTTTTTTATGCGGAATATGCCGTTGATGAATTATTCTTTTCATTTAAAATGAGCTTTATATTACCTTCTTGGCCTGTACGTTTTCAAAATAGAAACTTTCAACAGTTTTTTAAAAACACACTGTATACAGAAATACCAATTCATATTGTCGCCGATTCTTATTGGCTTTCTTATAGAGAGCTTTATGGTTTTGAAAAGGTATATTTTAAATGGTTAAAATTAGTATTAACAAACGATACTAGTAAAGAACGAATGCTTTGTGCATATCAATTAATACGAATGCTACAAAAGTTTGATAAAGGTTATTAATTTTTGAAAGAAGATCAAACACATATTATTAAACGACAACGATATGAGATTGAACTTACCAACGCTTCTAAGAGTTACGAATATCAATCTAAAATAAGTCGATTACAAGAACAAAGCATTCAGTTTGTGCTTCAAAAAGTAATGGATCAACATCATTCTACCAATCATTTAGATCAATATGATGAAATTACGCTAGACTTAGGTTCTATAACTGCTGCTAATTTTGAGCATGAAATTGCTTACAAAATTGAAGAAGCTTTTGTTCAATTTTTTAAAAGCAACACTTACAGTAACGGAAGCTTAATAAAAGGGAAACGAAAATCTATTCACAAAACACAAATAGATCAATTTGTTTTTTTTCTTAAAAACGGTCATCTACATTGGGACACTCCATCAGCTTTATCGCCTAAAGTATTACTATCAGAGGCTTTTAAAAACAATAAAGAAGCATTAATTACTGCTTTAAAGTTAGAAGGGAAAAAAGAATATATAAGAACTCGATTAATTTCTCAATTAAAAGATGATTCTTTAGAGCAGATTGTACTTGCTGTTAAAGAAGATGAAGGGAAATACATTAACGAATCGAGAAAAGAAATTATACAACACCAAGAAGAACAACCTTTGGTGGAAACTAACAAACAGTATTTTAGAAATGCCGTTTGGGAAATTATTCTTGCATATATTTTCACAGAAGTAGCTGGCTATTCAAATCAGAAAAGTTTTTTACAATACCTAATTCGAAAAATAGCTGCTAAATACAATCTTACTTATAAAAACTTACTTAAAAAGATTGTTTTAGGTATTAAAGAGAATAAAAATAAACGTACTGGTTATGCCAATTTTGGCAAACTGGTTTTTCAATTACAAGAAGAGGAAGAACAAAAAGAATTTAAAACTGTACATCGTATAAAAAAGCATGAAACATTACAGTTTCATCAAACATTAAAATATTATTTAGAACACAATTCATTACCCCTAAGTAGTGCAATTAAAACTTACACTTCTTTTGAAGAGTATTTGAAGATATTTATAATTAAAGAACCAGTAGCTTTTCAAAATGTCTTTTTTAATTTTTTACAGCAAAATACGATCAAAGCATTGCAGCTTGTGGACTCTTTTTCCAATGAAATTAGCACCTATATTATTAGTAACACTAATAATGCAGTATTAAATCAGCTATCACAATTTATTAAGGAATTACAAAGTACTGCTAACTCCATTAATAGCGACTCAAACACCTTTAAACAAATTGAAAAACAGTTAGGAAAGTTTTCTTTAAGAGTGTACATAAAAGCGCATCAATCGGGAACCAAACCTGTTGATGAATTTTTGTTAGAAGTATTAAAAACAAGTACACTAGATGATAATTTTATACAGATTTTAAAAAACTTTGCTCAACAAAACAATTCAACAACTGCTAAAAGTAGTAATCAGTTTATTACTAGTTTTATTACTGCTGTTAGCTCGCAACAGTTGCATTCAAACACAAAATTATCAACAGAATTAAAAAGATTTAGTGAAAAATTATATCCTTTCTACGCTAAAAAGGAAACCAAATCATTAGCTATTTTTCAATCTACTATAGCTGCCTCAAATTATACAATTCCTACATTGCAATTAACTACCGTTTTTTTGGATGTTTTCTCTAAAAATACTAGTAGTTCTAAAGAAGTATTAGCAGATTGGTTACATAAACGTTTGTTGGAGTTAGATAAAAAGGGAACAGATATTTTTATTACTATTCATCAAATACTAGAGCTAACCAAAACGCTTACTGTAAACACTAAAATTATTGAAGCTGTTAATCTTGCTAAAAACATCTATGAGCATCAGAAAAAAGTTGAAAAAACACTTTCTAAAGAAAATATTAAAAGTGTTGTAAAATTATATAACTATCATAAGCATACCTCCACTATTTCATTAACGCAGTTTCAAACTAGTTTAATTGATAATAATTTCAAAAAAGCTTCTATTAACTTGTTAATAATATTACTTGATAATTTTCAACAGCATGGAAATTATAGGCAACAAACTATAATTGAAAAGATTCAATCAGAATTATTGTTGTTACATGAGAAAGGAGAAAATATCCCATTAATTTTACACCAAATTAATCAAGTTAGTACTGTTTTAAACATCAACAATGCTATTATTGACGCTATTTTAACCCTTGAAAAATCATATAACAACTCAAAAGAAACGTCAGATTTCTCCAAAGAAACTAGCTCTAGCAAAGCTATTGAAATAAGTGTTTATGAAGAGTTTGTTAAACAAACAAAAACGATACTTTTAAAATACACTCAAGAAAATATTTATACCAATTTAGAAAATCTATTGCGTACATTTTCTAAAAAAAACCATGTTTCTAAAGCACATATTTTAAAAACGCTTCAAGAAAAAAAGCTTTTAACTGATACTCCAGATTTTATTACTGTTATTTTACAACGTTTAGTAAAAAGTGACGTAACTAAAATAGCACCTAAAAACGACCAATATCATTTAGATAGCGTTCAATATTTTTTTAAAAATAATAGGTTACCATGGTGGATTAAAGATAAAACCTCTATTTCATTTAGAGAAAGTATGTCTTTGGTGTTACAAGAATATCCTGATCTTTTTATACAATGGTTTAAAAAATCAAATCAGCAAAAAACAATTGTTGACTTAATGGATGCTAACATCTATCAAACATTTATAAAACAAGTAAATACCAATGTAACACAAACTACATTGGTTACTAAACTACTATTTGAAAAAGTACTCGAAAAAGATCTTAAAGGAATAAAAAACAGCATTCCTAGCTATCAAAAAGAGCTTCAATATTTATTTTTAGAATATGCGGTTCTACATCAGCAAATAACCATTGAAAAAATAGCCGATTTTATAACTCAAAAATTAGCTCAGAAGCTAAGCATTACTAAAGAAGATTTGTACGTGTTATTATTAGGACGAATTCAGGTAGATATTGCTAGCTTTAAAAATTTACATTCTTTAGAAAATTGGTTAAGAAGAAAGATAATTCCCCCTTCGAATACACATACCGATGCCATTGAAAAAATTGAAACTAAAAGACCATGGGCTGCATCTATTACCATTAATAACTCTAAAGAGATAATTGCATCTGTACAAACATTACTTAAAGAACAACCTAAAGAGTTGTTATTCCATTTAAAAAGAGCTTCGTTTAGATCGCAATTAAAAAGTAAACTTAGAGAAAGAAATCAAAAGGAAGTAATTCGTTTGTTTTTTTCTACTGAAAGTCAATCGAAATTGATGACGGTCTTTGAAATTTTCAAACAACTTCAAAAGATCATCAGTGCTAATAATTATGCCGCTATCTGGAGTTACTTTATTGATAAGCTTTTATTAAAAATAGCAATGAGCACTAACACTAATTGGCGTGCTGAATCTTGGAGTTTGTTATTGTTAGATAGCATTACATCGGTTAAACATACCTTATCAACTACACAATTGATACATAAATTAGTAATACATAATCATTCTTTTTCTGAAAAGCTGGTAACATACATGAGTGCCATTCAAAAAGAACGCTCTACTATTTTAGAGGAAATACAAAATGACATTGTTCCTGAGGTAATCGAAAAAGAAACTATTGAGGGAACTGTTTTTATAGAGAATGCAGGAATGATCATTTTAGGTCCGTACATTCCAATGTTATTTCAACGCATGGGATTAGTAGAAAACAAAGCTTTTAAAGATGAAGCTAGTAAGCAAAAAGGAATGTATGTATTGCAATATGCTGTAACAGGAAAAACCGATCCGGAAGAACATTCATTGTTTTTAAATAAAATTATTTGCAACGTAGATTTTCAAACGCCATTATTACCGCTAATGGAATTAACTTCTGAAGAAAAAGAATTAATTGACGGCTTATTACAAGCTTTAATTGGACACTGGAAAGCCTTAGGAAAAACATCTGTAGAAGGTTTTAAAGTTTCTTTTTTAAGCAGACCTGGTAGTATTGTTGAAGAAGAAAAAAAGTTTACACTAGTTGTTGAAGAAAAATCTTATGATATGCTACTAGATCATATTCCGTGGTCTATAGGACAAATAAAGTTAAGTTGGATGGAAAAATTAATAGACATAACATGGAGAACAAACAAATAACGTTACAAAATGATATTTTATGGCTTGAAGCAATTATTGATGCAGCTTTGGCACTATATTTTAAAAATGAAACTCCTTACAGTTCTATATATGAAATACAACCTCCTGCTCTTATTGAAAATGATAACTCTGGATATGCACAAGCTTTAAAAGAGCATTCTTTTTCTTTTGAAGAACGATTGATTTTAATTACCGGATTGGTTCGGTATTTAAAGCCTCAAAGTTTAGATTTATTTTTAATCAAGAATAAAACTTTAGACACTCATTTTTCAGAGTTTGGCGGTGCTCATAACGACAAAGAAAAAGGTTTTACTCCTACCTTAAATACTGTTTGTTTTTTATTGGGTGGTGCTGATAACATGCAAGTTCGAATGAACTTTATGCGAGTTATTTACGACAATAATGTTTTGTACAGAGAGCGTATTTTAATTGCTCAAAAACAACCTGTAGAACTTTCAGAAACCATACAACTATCAGAAGATTTTTTAAGTGTGATTATTACCAATAAAAAATATGTACCTAAATACAACTCAAAGTTTCCGGCAGAAAAAATTACAACTAAAATGAACTGGGAAGATTTAGTACTAGAAATAGGTATTAAAAACCAGTTAATGGAAGTAAAAGAATGGTTACAACATAGTGATCTTATTTTAAACGAATGGAAACTAGATAAAACACTAAAACCTGGATATAGGGTTTTGTTTTACGGACCTCCGGGAACCGGAAAAACATTAGCTGCTACTTTGTTAGGAAAGTCTATCAATACTCCTGTTTTTAGAATTGATTTATCGATGATTGTTTCTAAATATATTGGTGAAACGGAGAAAAATTTAGGACAGTTATTTGATGTTGCTGAATCTAAGGGATGGATTTTATTTTTTGATGAAGCAGACGCATTATTTAGCAAACGAACGGATACAAACTCCTCTAATGACAGGCATGCGAATCAAGAAGTTGCCTACTTACTCCAACGTATTGAAGCTTTTGATGGTTTAATAATTTTAGCTACGAATTTGCAAACCAATATTGATGAAGCGTTTTTAAGACGTTTTCAAAACACTATTAATTTTCCAAAGCCAAAATACAAGGAACGTAAAATTTTATGGAAAAACATGATTCGTAATACCTTTGAAATTGAAGAAGGTCCTGAGGTATTAGATACAATTTCTAAAGAATACGAATTATCGGGTGGTGAAATGATTAATGTAGTACGCTATTGTGCTATCAAAGCTGCTACTAAAGGAGAGAAAAAAGTTAATTTTAGTACTATTATGACTGGAATTAAAAGAGAATATCAAAAATCAAATAAAACATTTAATTAAAAATATTATTATGGCAAATTTAGCTTGTACTGGCGCTTCTATTTCGTGCTCTTTTGGGTCGGCTTCTTCTACATTTACCGTGTTACCTGTAAATATGGTAAATACTGATAGTATGCCTGCTGCAACTATTAACGATTATATTCCGTTAGTTAACATCATGTCTTTTGGAGAATGTTCGTCTACTACAAACCCAACAGTATCATCAATTATTGCTTCTACTAGTGGAGCTACTACTACAGCACCTTGTGTACCTTGTACTGTTACACCTTGGAGCCCTGGAATTTCTGATGTGTTTATTAATAACATGAACGCTTTAGATGATGGTAGCACTTGTAAATGTTTGTGGTTAGGATCTATTTCTTTTGACAATGCTAGCGAAGAGGATGTGAATATTTCTTAATTCCAAAGTTTGAAATTACCTTTTATTAATAATTGTTTTATTTTTATACTTTTAACATTTATTTTTTTTAAGAACCTTCATTAAAATTAAAAACTGATAACCAAACTACTACATGAAAAAAATAATCCATACTATTTCTAAAATTATTGAAAACCCTTACGTTAAGTTAGCTGTTTCTATAGGACTTATTGTTATTGGAATTGAAGAGGTATATAAAGCAGATGTACCTAATATAGAGATTCATTGGAAACATGGTATTAGTTTTTATGCTATTCTAATTTTAATTGAAGCTGTTTTTAAAATTGTGAAAGGAACAGTAAATGCGTATCAGTGTAAATTTCGAAAAGAAGCAGAGTAATTTTAATGCTAAAATGGTTTAAAAGTAAACCATTAAATATGATTGCTAATTGATTTTCTTTTTAGCTTATATTTATTACAATACTTATGCATACTTTAACCAAGTATACATAAGTTTGTTTTTATCAATTTTAATTTCCTAAAATAGCATTTATAAACTGTTGTCTATTATTATAAGTAGTACCAGATTGATTATCATAAACTTCAACCGCAACTATATGCGCTCCTGAATGTAATTTTATTTCATCAGCATCATCTGGATTGGTTAAAAAATCATTTCCTGTAAGATAATCTGTATCAGCTGGTATACCAAGCCCTACAAGTCTTCTTGGTACAACCTGACCAGTTAAATTACCTGTTACTCTATATCTAATGGTAAATCTTGCTTGACCATATACTTCTGCTCCTCCTCTCGTTTTATGAGTATAAAATCCAGCTCCTAGAGCTCCTCCTCCCCAGGCATTCTGAACTTGTCTAACACCATCTGTCATTAAACTTATAGCACCATCTTGTCCGGTGTTATGATATAATGTGGTGCCACTTGCACAGGCAGCAGCAGTCCAACCTACTACTCTTTGAATAATACTTCCTTCATTATTAACTGTGCTTTGCAATCCTTCATTTGATTTCTTTTGCAATGGTACTGAAGCAGCTTTAGCACCCATAACATCTGCTTCTCGCTCTAAACCTGCATCATCATTAATCAGTGTTTTACCTTTTAACTGTGTTGTGGGTTTTACTCTTCCTTGTTTTTGTTGTACCACATGCCAAGCTTCATGAGGTAAATGTTGTTCCTGACCTGGAGCTATATGAATATTATTACCTTGTGCAAAAGCATGTGCTTGCAATTGTGCTGGCTCTGATGAATTGTAATGTACTCTAGTATCACTCATATCAATACCTGATAGTGATTCTATTCCTGATTTTAATTGATCAGGTAAGCCTGTATTATTTTCTTTTCTCTGTACTGTTTTATCAGAAATAGCATCTACTTTATCTTTTTGTTGAATAACTTTAGTGCTATTATTTACAGAATCTTGAAGTCTATCTAACTTTGTATTATCTGCTCTATTATTTTTTAATTGATAATTTTGATTATCAGCCTTTGTATGTGCAAGATTGTGATTTTTATCTGCATCATTTTTTTGTATTCACCCATAATTTTTGGAGGTTAAGGTTATTTTCAAAATAATTCTCATATCAAATATACCTATTTCAAAAGAATATTACCTACTCAATATCATTACATAAAAAGACTTATGTTTAAATTAAAATCAAAAAAAGATCCGATACTGCACTAACATTTAACTAAAACAAAATATTTTACTGCAACTATAGATACAACCAATCACTATTCATTTTTAAAGTTGTATTAATTGTTACTTTTGATTCAAAAGAAAATAAGTTATGATTAATACATTAAGATTTGAAAAAGTTACTTGGTTAAATATTACGAAACACGTATGTCTTTACTTAAATTCGAATACAAATAATCTATACGATTTAGTATGACTGTAACGATTTATGAAATCTAATAAATAAAACTTTTAATTAGAGTTTCTACTAAAAAACCTCAATAATACTCAGGTATTATTGAGGTTTTTTAATGCTTTTTTATAAAAATTGCTGCTGCTGCAATTTTTTTTTGCTGCTTTGCTCTTCACTAACTGAAGCTTTCCTCTTGACTAACTGTAAAGCTACAACTATCCAAAAGCACTTCTGCTCTTAAACAACTGCACCTTTGGAAAAAAATAATGGTACTACTGCCTTTTTTTGAACTCCAAATTGCTTTTTTTCACTGTTACTACAGCAGTTTTATATAATCTTTTTTAGTGTTTTTACTGCAATCAGTTCATGATATTACGGCAGTAAAAACTGTAATTCTTTACAAGTTTTGCTTGGTATAAATTCTGTAAATTCATAGTCAGCTACACCATTTATTTTGAATGGATCTTTGGCTATTATAGCTTCTAATTCTGTTTTTGATGGTATGTTTGATAAAATAATTCCTCCTGTTCTTGGTATTTTTCGTCCTGATGCTAAAAAGTTACCTAACTCGTATTGCTCATTCAAAAATTCAATATGATCATTTAAGAATTGATCTACTTTTTCTAATGCTATTTTATAAGTTAAATCGATAATAAACATTTGGTTTTGGTTGTTAGTGTTAGTAATCATCTTTGATAAGATAGAGATATTCGTCTTTTCTAAAAGCTAACAAGTTTGATGAAAATAAACATACTCCTTGCCATTCCAATAAATTTGTCCACCGCCTAGCTCAGATTTTTCAATTTGTAATGATGGATTCTTAAGAATTAATTCGCCATTTTTTCCAGTTCCCGTATTTTCTTCTAAACCTGGTTCATTAACCTTTTCTCTATTGATCTTCCATATATCAATATAATCCATATTCTCTGAGAGTCCATTTTTTATATTATTCCCTGCTCCAATAATATAAACTTCTTCAGTATTTCCATGGACAATAACAAATCCTACTTTTTTAGATTCAATATGACGAACTGGAAATGTTACATCGAGATGACCATCTCCATTAAAATCTTCTTCAAAATAAAGAGGATTCATTCTGTTATCTATTTTGAATTTATCTTTTATTATAAGATTATCAATGACATTAGATTTTAAATATTTGTCGGGTAATCTATCAATAATATAGTAACTACTTTGAATATATTCATTGGTTTTTGTTACGTAAATAGTATCAACTACAACTTTTTTAATTTTTATAGTGTCTTTGATAATCTGAACTTTCTCTTTACAGCTTTCTTTAGAACTACAAGAAGCAAAGCTCCCAATTATTATAATCCATTTTAATATATTTTTCATTTACTTTTTAGCTTTTTTAATTTAATTCGTTTTCCTGTAAGTATAATTATAGCCACAAAAACACTAAACATAATTCCAGCAATTAATATAAAAAATAAGATTTTATAAAAATGCGGGCTGTACTCAACTTTTTGATATTCATTTAAAACTATTATATACAAACAAGTAATAACTGTAGTAATGTAAATTAAATAGTTAAAATAGAATAACTCCTTAAAACCATATTTATCTTTCCTTTTTCTAAAACAAAAAAGGCTTGACACAAATAAAACTCCTAATATTATAAGAACATTTATAATTCTGTTATCTTTCAATTGCAGAAATAAATCTGAGCTAATAAACAAATAATATAAAAATCCGCTAATTATTCCTATGCAAACACTAAAACCTAACAATTTTAAATTAAACTTGTAACACATTAAAAGGAATAAAAAAAGCACCACTAAAATGAATATATTTCTCAATAAAGGAACAAATTTTATAAACTGAAAACTAACTATCATTACATTGTTAGTTATTCTATTTTCTAAAAAATCAATTTCAAAATCCCAGTCTTGTTTAGAAATGTTATAATCTGTGTCTATCAATACTTTATTTTTTAAAGCAACTCTAGTACTTTGATTACATGCATGCTGATCATTAATTAAACCATAATTGGGATTAGAGTAAATCAACCATTTTTCACCAAGTTTATATGGATAATTACAAATCCCTCCACAGTTATTGAAACCAGAAACAATTTCTGTAATTTGACCTTTGAAAAGTCTTTCAACCTTAAAAGTAAACTCTTGATACCCCCAATTGTCACAATCTTCAACTTCGATTATTTCTCCTATAAAAATCAAAGAATAATTATCATATTCATCCTGAGTAATTTTATCATAACCACAACTACAAGCAATAGCATTACTAGAAATTAAGAGTAATATTATTAATATTAGAATTGTCTTTTTCATTGGTACTTGTATTCAAATACTTTTTTCCTTTTTGTAATTAAATTAGTTATTTCTAACGAATCTATAAGTCCTTTATCTGTGTAGTAATAGATCAATCTATTTTTCCCCATCATAGATTCTCCACAACAAAGAAAAATATTTTCCTGATAATTCAAAATCATCTCTTTTTTAGAATTTACTTTAAACTCTTCTGCATTATCAACCACAAAAGAAAACTGATCATCGGTATTATCTAACACTGTTGATATCTCTCTACTTTCAACTTCATTCTGTTCATTATAAATAGTGTTTATCACTGCTACCAAACTATCATTCTCTACAAACTTATATTCAGTTTCAGCATACGTTTTATTATTAGAACGTAACTTATTAGAAACTTTAATCAAGTTTTCATTCTTATCATAAATAAATTCGAAATAGTTATTCGTTATATTCTCTATTTTAGTAATTAAACCTTTTTTATTAAATTCAAATGAACTATGACCTGAAATATTAAGCTTTGAAATATTATTTTTAATTAAGCTCTTTTTTTTACCTATTAAAAATCCTGAATAAACATAATCTTTCAAGTCTATTGAATAAAATTCGTCTGAATTAAAACTCTCGTCTTTTACCTCTAAAATTTCGGATTCATTTTGTTCTTTTTTAGACTCTTTTTCTATATGCTTTGATTTATCAGTTTGTTTACATTCTGTAAAAACTATAAAAATCGATAAAATTAACAAAGTTCTCATTAGCTATTTTTTATTGATCAAGAATTGATGTTAATGGTTTTAAATTTATAAAAAATGAATATTAAATCTTATTTATTCATTTTGGCTTTCTCTCTTCTGTATTCTTTTGGTGTTAAACCTGTTGCTTTTTTAAAATACTTTGTAAAATAAGAGTTATCATAAAAATTAAAAATAAAAGCTATTTCTTCTATTCTATTATCAGTATAAATCAAATATCGTTTGACTTCTAAAAGAATTTTTTTATTGATGAGTTCACTTGCTGACAAACCTGTTATATTTTTACAAATACGATTTAAATTTTGAGGTGTCATATGAAGCATATCTGCGTACTCTTTTACTAACTTAATAGATCTATAATGTTGTTCTATTAAAGTTTCAAAATCAAGTAACACCTTATTACTATTTGAATTATTTTTTAATTTTAATTGGGCATATGAACGAGATAAATAAGCTAGAATAAGCATAAGATTTGCTTTAATTATATCGTATTTATATTCGTTTTTAGCTTTATATTCACTAATAATTTGATTTATATAACTCCTAAATAATATTTGATCTTTATCCGATAATTTAAGGCTAGGAGTACTATGAACTCTATGAAACAAAGGAAGTGTTTTTAACCAATCAGTTGGTAATAGTAAAAATTCCTTTTTAAAAATAATTCCAAATGCAAGTTCAACATTATGATCATCAACATCAATTACTTGATTTGGGCTTATAAAAACAACATGTTGCGATTCAATAGAATGGTTTTTAAAATCAATAGTTATATTCATTTCGCCTTTCAAAACAAAAATTAAACTGTAAAAATCATTTCGAAAAGGATTTTGTTGTTGGAGCTGTTTAGGCACATGACTTGAATCAAAAACATAAAAATTAGTATTATCAACAAAAAAAGTATCCAAATTTTGTTTTAGTTTACTAATCTTATTAAGATTTATATTTTTCATAGAGACAGTACTTTACTCATAAACTTCTATTATTGACTAAAGTTTTAATAAAGATATTTCAATTATACCATTTTATACATAATTAATACCATTTTTTCTTAACTCTCAACAATAATTTTGCCAGTAACTTAATCTTAAACAATATTTTATGTCTGTAAAATCTACAAAAACAAGTTGGTTTATAACTATAGTTGCGGTTATCGGAATGTTAGTAATGTATTTCCTTCAAGATAAAGATATAGCTCAAGGAGAATATACATTTCGTCCTGTATCTCCATTAACTTCAAAAACAAAACCTACACAAGGAAGAGAAATGATATCTATTTCTGAAGTTAAAGCTTTAAAACCAAATCAAATGATTGATATATCTGAATATCCTGTTGGTGAAATTAATATACAAAAGCTTACTGAAAATAGTTATTGGATAATGCATAATTTACATGTAATAACCATGTATATTGGAGAAAAAGAGGTTTTATTGGTAGATGCTCCTGAAGATTTATTTGCTGATCGTTTACTGAAACGAATTGCAAAGCTTACTGATAACCCTGTTACTACACTAGTTTATTCTCACCCACACTTAGACCACATTGGTGGAGCTCAAAATTTAGTTGATGCTTTAGCAAAAAAACAACAATCTTTAAAAATTATTGCTACAGATCAATTTGTAAAAGCATCTACTTTATACAAACAAAAAATTCCACAACCTACCGAAATAATTCCTACTCCAGTAGGGTATTTTGAATTTGACAATAAAAAATTTAAAGTAGGAACTCCAATGACAGTTGCTCATAGTATTGCAGACAGTTATATTCTTTTTCCTGACAAAATAATAACTTTTATTGATTTCATTTATGCTGGTAGATTACCTTTACACGGATATAGTGGCGTTCAAAACATGACTGGATATGTTAACTTTTTACGTCATGTTGCCGGTGAAGATTGGATTTTTGCTAATACTGGACATAACAATGTTAGTTCTCCTCAAGACTTAGATTTTATGCTTCAATACACCAAAGATATTTACGATGCTTGGTTCAGAGCTATTAATGATAACTGGGGATTACCAGAATATTTAAGAGGAAAAGTTAAAGGGGATTATGTTGCTGTTTGGTTACGAAATGTTTTTGATAAAGTTGCATTTCAAATTGCTAAAGAATTAGAACCGAAATATGGGCACTATCCTCAATTTGAATTAGCTATAGATCATGCTTTAAAAGTACAATGGGATGGGTTTTTACATTATGATTTTACACATCATCCTGATATTCGACCTGATTTTTCCCCAATTGATCCGCTCGAACCATTACTAGTTACAACTACTAACCTAATAAATTAGTCTTTTTAACTGTAAATGGTAAAATCAAAATCTTAGTCATGTAAAATTACTTAATACATGACTAAGTGTTTATACTATAAAAAAATATCACTTCTAAACACTAAAAAACCAAAACACTTAAAACAACCTCTAGTGTTGTATTTAAAAATTGTTTTGGTTTTTTATAAAATTACCTTAAAAGAAGTATTGATAACTAAGTTATCTTTTAAAATGGCGCAAATGAATCTTTGGGTCCTTCTGGAAGACTCCAACGTTCACGAGCTGTAATATTTTCTGGTGTATTCACCTTAGCTTCTGAATTATCAAAATTACCATAACTACTTGCATCACCTCTTGGAATTTGCATACGATCTCCGTATAACCATACCACTAAATTACTTCGTTGTCCGCTAGTGATTGGATGTGTTGCGTGCGGAACATTTCCACGGTGAATGATTGCTTTTCCTGGTTCAAAAATAGTTTGCACAGTTTTACCTGAGGCTTTGTCATAAAAATCTACTTGCGATCCTGTAAACTCTTCGTCTAGTAAATTAATATTTATATTTAAAGTTGCAGCTGATGCATCGGTATGCGCTCGTAAATCTTTGTCTTTATCTGCATTATACTGAATTGAAAAACCAAAAGTTTGATTATCATATCCGTATGTACCGAGCAATAAACGAGCTACCGGACGCATATAACGATCCATAATTGCATTGTAAAATGTTTGAAAATTAGGCGCTCCAAGATGTCCTTCAGATCTAGGATCGAGCATTACACCATAACGATTTAACTGTATACCATACGGCGGACGTGCAGGAATTTCTGAATTTGCTGCTGCTTCTAAATATTTACGAAATTCCGCTAAGCGTTCAAGATCAAAAAACTGTACTGTATATACTCCAGGAATTATTTCTTCCCATAAATCGGCTACAGCATTTTCTTTCTCCGGATTTTCCCATGCATCGTTAATTGCTTTTCTCAAGCGCGGGGCTAACAATGTTTCATCTGGAATTAGTAAACTATCTTTATTTTCTATTTCCCATTCTGCCCAAGCTGCTTCTAATAATTCTCTATTACTATTCCAAAAATGTGAAACAGACGGATCACGTTGTAAAGAAGATTGACGTGATGGTAAAGTGAGCGCACGTGCTTGTGCGAGTGCATTATTATGTTTCATTTTTATTTCTCTTTAATTATAGTACAAAGATAAAATGAGCCCTTGCCTCACTTTAGGTAAGAAAAAAGTAAATTTTAGTAAAAAACAAAGATTTGGGTAAGATTATAAAAAAAACTCTCAACATCTAAAGTTTGATTATCTTTAAAATCGAATAATATTCCATATTGACCAATTAAATAGAAAAAAGAATAGTGAAACTAAATTTAGACACCTTAGAATTAAAGAAACTCAATAAATCCGAATTAAAAACGCTAATCAGTTGGGCTAAAAAAGAAGGTTGGAATCCGGGAGAAAATGATGCAGAAGTATTTTGGAAAACCGATCCTGATGGTTATTACGGATTTCATTATGAAAATGAACTAATTGCTGGCGGAGCTATTGTATCATACGATCAAGCTTTTGGCTTTATGGGATTGTTTATTGTTCGTTCAGACTTTAGAGGTCAAGGTATCGGAACTAAACTATGGTATTTAAGAAGAGATCGTTTACTAGACAGACTTAAAAACGGTGCTTCAATTGGTATGGATGGCGTAGTTGCCATGCAAGATTTTTATGCAGAAGGCGGTTTTAAAATTGCGTACACCGAAGAACGTTATGAAAGTATTGGTAAAGAAATGCTTATAAACTCTGGTATTTCACCAATAAAAATAGATGATTATGAAAATATAGCCAAGTATGATTTAGCCTGTTTTGGCTTTAAGAGATCTGAATTTTTACAAAGCTGGCTAACTATGTCTAACAGCAAATGTTTTAAATATACTGATGCTAATGAACTTGCTGGTTATGCTGTTATTAGAAAAGTAGCTAGTGGTTATAAAATCGGTCCTTTATTCGCTAACAATTATGCTATTGCCGAAGAATTATACAAGGCTTGTTTGAATTCAGCTGTTGGTTCATCTGTGTATTTAGATATCCCTGTTATCAATGAAGATGCAGTTCAGCTTGTAAAAAAATATAACGGCACCTATACTTTTGAATGTGGTAGAATGTATTATGGTGAGCAACCTAATTTACCTACAGACAAAATATTTGGTGTTACTACTTTTGAATTAGGATAATCTTTAGAAGTCTTTACTGTAACTCTAAGCTTTATATTTTGTACCTTGTAGTCTCTTTTTTAAGATAAAAATTGATCTAGAAATTAATACTGCGAGTTATGAAAAAAATTAAACTTTTAATTATACTAATAATTACATTTCAAAGTGTATTACACGCTGAAACATGGAGTGAACCTTGGCAAAAAGAAATTATTCAAAAATCAGAATATTTTATTCTTGGTAATATTATTAAATTGGATAGTCTTGGAGTTCATGTTGAGGTTAATCAAAACTTTAGCAATAAAAAACTATCTGACAAAATATTAATTAATGGATTTTCCTTACTAAAATTAAGAAGTGCATCTGGACATGGTGTTCATTTTGACTTTAAAAAAGGAGAGAATTATTACCTTCTTCTTACCAAAAGAAAAGATGGAAATTTTGCAATCCCTACCCCGACCTCTGGTTTTGCAATGTTAGATGAAAAAGATAATGTTAGGGCGACATATAGACATAGCTATCATCAGGCTTTAATTCCTAAAGATATTTATGAACTTACTTATAAAGCAATCTGGAATTACTATCATAAAGCTAACTATAATAAAAACGACATACAAAAATTTATAGATGACTTAATTGCAAAAGAGCCTGCTGGATTTGAAGAAGATGAAATTTCTACATTCTTCCTACAACATGCCGCGTTAGAAACAGCCTATTTATTAGACATTCCTATCGAACTAAATAGAATTATAAAATTTGCAAAGTCTACTAATTTCCATTCACGAGTTTCTACTGTTCAACTAATGTCGTTACTTAAAGATAAAGAGACTAAAAAATTCTTATTTGAGTATATACAAAATGATAATAATGGGAATTTTGATAAAGTGATTGCTATCCGCTCACTCATAAAAATAGGAGACAAAAAGTATATAGATAAACTTATTAAAATTGCAGATACACTTTCTGATGAAGAAACTGGTTTTGGTGGCAATATAATGGATCCTAGAGTAGCAACTAGTTTCCCTAGTCCTAGAGAAGCTGTCAAAGAAATTATTGAATAAGAGCTTAAATTATGATTCTTCTTAAAAAAGTATAATCATTATGAAAACCAGAAAAAAATTAAGCTATTTGAGTTTGTTCATAATTGTATTTTTAAGCATTATTAATTGTTCTAAAAATAAAACACCCAAAAAGCTACCAATTAATAAATCTGAAATACCTTTAAAAACAACATCTTTAGATTTTAAAGACATTTTGCAATTAACTCCGCAAAAAGCAATTGAAAAATATGGAATTCCAATAGCTAATTCAGAGTTTATTTTACATGACGCTCATGGTGAATTTAGAAATAAAATAACGTATGCTTTTACCACAGAAGAAAGTAGAAAAGAAAACATTCAAATTATTGAGTTTACCTGGCAAAAAGATTCAGTTAAAAACATCACCGTATGGTACCATAAAAACAATCAAAAAGAAATAGCTAAAGATTCTTTAATTTGGTATCGTGATAGTGAGTTTTAAAATCTCCTTAAAACTATTACCACAACTTACATCAAAAAATACAACTGAATTAAAAATACGATGTCTAATCTTTTAAAATATCGAGAAAAATTAAATCTAACTCAAGAAGAACTTGCTGAAAAATCGGGTATTTCTGTTAGAACCATACAACGAATTGAAGCTGGAGCTAATTTAAAAGGACATACATTAAACGCTATTGCAAAAGCTTTAGATATTAGTAAAGAACAACTAACCGAAAAGGATATTGAAGAAAAAACGAACTTTCAATTAATAAAATTGATTAACTTCTCTTCCTTTCCATTTATTATTATTCCGCTTGCTAATATTATTGTACCCGCAGTAATAATGTACTTTAAAAAAGAGTATAATTTGTTAACCAAACAATTAATTACTATTCAAATAATGTGGTCTCTTATTTCTGGTACTCTTATATTTCTAAGTCCTTTTTTTCACAGAGTTTTTGAAACACAAATTAGACTAACATTACCTGTTTTAATAATTGCTGTTATATCAAATGCGCTTATTATTATTTTGAATGCTATTTCTTTAGATAAACACAAAAATATTCGTATCAAACTAAATTTCAACCTCATATAAAAACTGTCGTGATATTGTCGCCTTATTTTCGGGGCGTTTTCGTGTTACTTCACCTTCAATTTATAGAATATTGCATCATTGTTAAACACAAAAAAATAATCAACAATGAAGCAATTAAATATTCTTTTTACCATCATTTTTATTTTAATCTTCGGAAATATTCATTCTCAAGTTTCTAAAAATTCTGCTCTTTTCAAAAACTTAAAAAAAATGGACAGTATCTTTTTTGAAGCAGGTTTCAATAATTGTGATTTTAATGTATTAGAAAAATATATTGCAGCCGATTTTGAATTTTATCATGATGAAAATGGTATTCAAAATAGAACTGATTTTTTTAAGAGTTTTAAAGAAAGTATTTGTTCTAACAATCAGAAGAAACCTATTAGAAAAATCGTTCCTGAAAGTTTGGAGGTTTTTAGATTAAAAAATGAAGGAGAAACATATGGAGCTATTCAAAAAGGCACACATTTATTCTATATTAAAGAGCCTAATAAAAAAGCATACTTAACAAATATTGCAAAGTTTACTTCTGTTTGGAATCTTGAAAATAATCAGTGGAAATTGTCACGAGTTTTAAGTTATGACCATAAAGAACCAACTACAGATTATGATGAAGGTTTTAATGCAAAATATCCTATGCCCCTTTTCGATAATGACTCAAAAATAGAAAATCTACTTAAAAAACATAAAATTCCATCTATTTCCATTGGTGTAATCACTAATGGAAAAATAAGTCAACTTAGAACATTTGGTTATCAAAAAGATACTATTAAAGCAGGCATTCATAGTTTTTACAAAGTAGCTTCTTTAACCAAACCTGTAGTTGCTAACATTGCTTTAAAATTAGTAGATATGAAGCTGTTAAATTTAGATGAATCTTTATCTAAATATTATGTAGATACTGATGTAAAAGATCATCCTTTTTTAAATAAACTAACAACACGAAATATACTATCACATCAATCTGGATTTCCTAATTGGCGATATTTAACTACCTCTAAAAAATTGTCTTTTATCAGACAGCCAGGAACAAAATGGGAATATTCTGGAGAGGGGTTTGAATACTTGAGAAAAGCTATTGAAAACAAATTAAAAAAACCTTTAGAAACCATTGCTCAAGAAATACTTTTTACTCCTATTGGCATGACAAACACTTCTTTTTACTGGACTTCTAAAACTGATGATCATTTTTATGCTTTTGAACATGATGAGTACGGTAAAAAGATTCCTCTTGAAAAACATGTGAAAGTAAATGCGGCTGCTAACTTACTTACAACAGCTGAAGATTATGCAAAATTCTTAGTACATATTTTAAATGGAGCTGGAATTTCTAAAAGTTTATATCAAGAATTTATTACTCCGCATTCAAAAGAAAAAACTGGTATATTTTGGGGATTAGGCATGCAAATTTTACCTAAAGTAAACACAAATGAAACTGTTTTAATGCACACTGGTGGGGATTACGGAACTAAAACACTTGCAATTGTATCTTTAACTTCTAAAAAAGGATTAGTTGTTTTTTCTAATTCTGAAAACGGAATGAGGTTATGGAATAAATTATCGAATGAATATTTACCAAATTTAGGAGCAGAAATAGTGAGTAGAAATATGAAGTAATATTTCTTATGTTTATACTAAAGGATTAGTTTTCTAACCTTTAGTATAATTCGTTATTTTATAAAAATATGATTATTTTTCTGCTTCAATTTTAAAGTGATGAAATTCTTTTTCTTTTCTATAATATTTAGCATAGCTTTTAGCTACTTCTCGTTTATTCATAATCAAGAAAGAACATTTGAAGAAAAAGTAACCTTTGATCCAACAATTGATGCTTCAATTTTAAAAGAATTACCGCTGGATATTGTTTTAGGTAAAACTTCTTTCACTAATTTTAATGAAGGAACATGCATTACTAAAAAGTACAACTGTAAAACCTGCAATTGCAATACTTTTAAACTTAAAAAGTATCAAGCAAACATTAGTTTAAATAATGAATGTTTACCGTTAAACATAAGATTTAGCGAAGGTATTTTTGATTTAAAAAAATCTAGTTCCTTTCCTAAGGCATGGAACAAATTAGGTATGTACATTAGACAAAACGATACTGAAAAAAGTACTTCCATTATAGAATTTGAACAAATTTTAAAAACATTAAAGATTAATGAATTTAAAAAAGAAACCACAAAGGATAATTTAAACACCTATTTTTTCTTTCAAATAGATAATTATTATTTCTATGCTCTTTTTAGAAACAAAGACCTTGGAATGGGCTTAAAAAGTGGATTAAGAAGCTTTAGTGTAAGTTTAAATCCTTCTTCTTTTGAATAAGATACTACACAAGTGCCTCCACAAATCCCTCAATACTTTGAGCATTTGCTACGCTATAATCTCCAATTTTAGTTCTTCTTAATACCGATAAATGTGCTCCTGAAGATAATGCCTGACCAAAATCATGTGCTAGTGATCGTATATAAGTTCCTTTACTACAAACTACTCTAAACTCAACATTAGGCATACTTATTTTAGTAATCTCAAATTCAAAGATTTCAATTTCTCTCGATTTGATTTCTGTTGTTTTTCCTTCACGCGCTAGTTCATACAAACGCTTACCATCTTTCTTTATCGCTGAAAAAATAGGTGGTTTTTGCTGAATTTTTCCTGTGAATTGTTTCGTTGTATCGTGAATTAAATCTTCTGTAATATGATCTGTAGGATACGTTTCGTCAACTTCTGTTTCTAAATCATAACTCGGTGTAGTAGCTCCCAATACAAAAGTTCCAGTATACTCTTTTAATTGTCCTTGATACGTTTCTATATTCTTTGTTTGCTTTCCGGTACAAATAATTAGCAAACCAGTTGCCAACGGATCTAAAGTACCTGCATGTCCTACTTTTATCTTCTTAATATCAAAGTGTTTTCTAATATGCCAACGCAATTTATTTACCACTTGAAAAGAAGTCCAATTTAAAGGCTTGTCAATTAATAACACTTGCCCATTTTTATAATCGTCTACCGTTTTTGACATTAACCTAGTTTGTTAAAGAATAAATAATAGCAATTAAGCCTACTACAGCACAATAGATAGAGAAGTATGATAATTTACTTTTTTTAACTAAAGCTATCATCCAACTACATGCAAATAATCCTGATACAAAAGCAGCTACAAATCCCGCAGAAATAGCAACTATTTCTGATGATTGAAAATTTAGGTCTCCTCCTAAAATATCTTTGGCAATCTTTCCAAAAATTAATGGAACTACCATTAAAAAAGAAAAACGCGCCGCTTTAGTTCTGTCAATTCCTAATAATACAGAAGTAGAAATAGTAGCTCCTGATCTTGAAATACCTGGCAACATTGCTATGGCTTGAGAAACTCCTATAATTACAGAGTTGGTAAATGATACATTTTTATCAGTACTTTTTGCTTTGTCTGCCAACAATAATAAAAGTGCAGTTACTAACAACATCATACCTACTAAAAATATTTTTCCTCCAAAGAAAGACTCTAATTGCTCTTCAAATAACAAACCTATAATTACAGCAGGAATCATAGATAAAATGATTTTCACAGAAAACTGTGTTTCTTCATTCCATTTAAACTGAAATAATCCTTTAAATATTTGTAATACTTCTGCTCTAAAATAAACTAGTGTACTTAATGCTGTTGCAAAGTGTAAAACTACGGTAAAGGTTAAACTTTCTTGTGGTACTGAATTGTTTCCTAATATTGCTTTTGCTAATTCTAAATGTCCACTAGATGATACAGGTAAAAATTCAGTTAAACCTTGAATTATACCTAGAATAATTGCTTCTAATAAATCCATTATTATTTTTTAGGGTTTGCTAAAATGGCGTAAATCTCTATTCCTAATCCTATAATTACTAAAGTTGGAGCCAATCTAATTCGTCTCCAGCTATAAATTTCAGGGTTAAAAACGTTTGGATCTTTACTACCTCCACCCGACATTAGAATAAAACCTAATGCTATAACGGCTAAACCGATTAGCATTATCTGATAGTTTTTTTTACCAAATAAAAATTCTGACTGATTTGAATTCTTATCTTTCTTCATAGTTTAATAATATAAATCGTTAGTTTGTAGATTTAAAAATCGTTGTGTTGCAAAATAAGTACTTAACCAAGTAATAATAAATGAAGCGGTTAATATACCTACTGCAAGATATGTTAATGATAAATAATCTTTAAATAGTTCTAAGGCTGGTACATTTTGATCTATGTAATAAATTACAATAGCTAAACCTACTAAAGCTAAAAACGCACCAACTATTCCTAATTGTATACTTTGCCAAATAAATGGTTTTCTAATAAATCGTTTTGTAGCACCTACCATTTGCATTGTTTTAATATTAAAACGCTTAGCATAAATAGATAAGCGAATAGAACTATTGATAAGTATTACAGATACAACTACAAAGAAGGAACTGATTATTAATAACCAAAAACTTATTTTTTGTATGTTTTTGGTTAATTGTTCAACCAATGGTTTGTCGTAAGAAACATCTGCTATAAAAACATTTTTACTGAACTTTTCTTGAAGTTCTTGCATTTTTTCAGGAGTAACATAAGCTGCTTTTAAATGTAAATCAACTCCGTTTTTAAGAGGATTTGTACCTAAAAATTCTAAAAAATCTTCTCCTAAATCTTCGCTATATGTTTTTGCTGCATCTTCTTTCGATATAAAAACTAAATCTCTTGTAAAAACTTCTTTAGATAACTCTTCTCTAAAAGTTGTAATTTGTTCTTTGGTTACCTCATCTTTAAAAAATAGCGACATCACCACTTCTTGTTTAAAGTGATTTGCTACTTTGGTTGATTTTAACACGATGAGTCCTAAAATACCAATCATAAACAAAACCAAAGCAATACTTATAATTACAGAAGCATAAGACGATCGCAAACGGCGTTTTTGAAAAGAATCGAAAGAATTAGTCATTCGTTTTATTTTAAAGTGCAAGTTACAAATATTTGCTGTATAGCAGTAAAGCTTTGCGTTTTTTAAGGTATTTTTTACAAAACCAACATATGGTTGTTTTAAAAAACATCAAAACGTATAGGTTCATCTATTTATTGCACACAAAAAACTCAATACTTACCAAGCTTAATCACGGTCTTCAAAAACACGTTGTAATACTTTTAACTTATCAATTATCACAACAAAAAAGTAAGCTGCTAGTGTTATAAAAAATAACGATGTTATCATTCTTAAATACATTTTAACAGTCCATTCTAAAGCTACTTTTACACGTTGTAAAATCCCTATTTTAACTTCTTTTCCTTCTAATAAAGAAAATTTAATTGTACAAAACTCATTCTCATTATCAAAATCACCCAAACTTACTCCTAACTCTTGCAATTGTTGCTCTATATTTAAAATCCTATTTTCAAGCTCAACATATTCATTAATTTTTCCTTGTTTCGATTTTAATTCAATTAATGAAGCTCTTATTTTTTGAAGTGATTTTTGTTTAGCATTCAGTTCTTTATATTCGTTTGTTTTGTCTTTTTTGGTAATCTGTTTTGCTTGTACTTTTCCTATTTTGGTAAGATGATGATATAACGAATCAAAATTTTGCGGTGGTACTCCAATAAGTAAATCTAACTTTCTACGCCCCTTATTTCCGCTTTTTTGTTCAAACTGAATTAATGCATTAAAACCTGAAACTTTTCCTCTAACTGATTTTTCTTCTGCTTCAAACTTCGATGATTTAGTTCGGATTTCTGCTACTTTTTCATATTTCTGATCTACTTGAGTATTCACCTGGTTACCAGAAGCATTTGCTTGATACTTTTTTGAAGCGTAATTTTTTCTTACTTCAGATATACTTTGAAAAAATGAGATTTCATTTGATGATTGATCTATCGTTTTTGTGTAACCGTAAATAAATCTGAAGATAAATAAGGCTAGAAAGAGTATTACAAACCTAAAAACTATCTTTTTTATCCTTTTTTTGAAATACTCATTCATGCCTATTTTTATTTTAATTTAATTGATTTCTTGTTTGACTAAATGACCTTGTAAATTGTAGTAATCGCATATTTTTTTCTCACCAGAAACACATTCGATAATGTATCCTAATTTTGTTTTTTTTCCTTTATTAGGAGAAATAATCTCAATCCGTTTCAATTTTAAATCACCTATATCACCGTTAAAAATAGTACTTAAAGTTTTTTCTACCAAAAAACCTATTTTCACAATATTCACCTGATCTTGAATGGAGTATAAATAATCTTTAATATCACCGTTTTCTAGTTCTAAATCTACCTCTGTAACTTTTTTCCACTTTCCGTTTTTGTAGTTCCATCCAAACATTTTATAATTGTATGGATTATCTGTTACTAATAAATTTACCTCTAATTTTTCTTGCTCATTTACATTTATAATAAAATCTGTGAAGTAAGACTTTTTTCCAAATTTGCTTATAAGATCACTTTCTAATTGGCTAAAACCGTTTATTGTATTGTCATAGACTTCCTTTTCACAGGAAGTAAGTGCAATACAAACTAAAATAGCCAGAATTAAAAACCTGATTTTCATCACAATATTTTACAGAGATATATCTGTAAAAGTAGGTAACTACACATGATTTATAAATCGGGAATATATATTCGCGCTAACTTCGTAAATATTTGATTTTTTTTTAAGAATCGTTATTTAAATAAACGTGCTACAAACTCTTCTTTCTTTCTTGTTGAAACAGGAATTTTTTGTCCTGATTTTAAGAAAATATAGCCCGTTTTATCAAACTTATCAACGTACTTTAAATTTACCACGTATGATTGATGAGTTCTTACAAACATTTCATCAGGTAATTGCTCTTCGAATTCTTTAATTGGTTTCGATGCGATGTATGATTTTTTATCTTCTAAATAAAAAGTAGTATATCCTTTATCTGACTGACAATACATTAACGTATCAAATCGTATTATTTGATATCCTTCTTGTAATCTAAGTACTAAATGTTCTTTTTTATTCCCTGCAAATTGGTCTTTTACAATTTTTAGATGTTCGGTTCTATCTTCTTTTACATCCTTTACCTTATCAATTGCTTTTTCTAGCTCTTCTATATCTACAGGTTTTAGAATATAATCTAATGCCCCATTTTTTATAGCTTGTAAAGCATATTGATCATAGGCAGTTATAAAGATAATTTGAAAAGATAAATCTTCTACTTTTTCTAAAAAATCAAATGCAAGTCCACCTTTTAAATTAATATCTAAAAAAATTAAATCTGGCTTACAAGCTTTGGTTACTGTAACTGCTTCTTGTACACTTTCGCATTCACCTACAATATCTATGTTTTTATCAAGCGATTCAATCATAGAAATTAATCCTTTTCTTATGTACAGTTCGTCTTCAACAATTAATGCTTTAATCATGGTTAATTGATTTTATAAGGTATCTTAATTTTGATGTTTGTTTGTTGATTTTCTTCTTCACCTACATAGCTAACACTGATATCTGATGATACACTGGTTTTTTTAGAAAATACTTCTAGTACTTTCTTTGACTTTTCCATTTCTTCTTCTAACAACTTATGAAACGTCTCTTCTCTTTTTAAATTGCTTGTAAAAACAGAATATAACTGATCGTTTTCAAAAATAAAATCTATTTTCAAATTTAATACTCCTTCTTTTACCTCATCTATTCTTTGAATGCTATGTTCTAAATACTTCTGTAATAACATTGGCGGAATTTGAGGTTCTAAAAACTCTGATTCTTCATCTATTGTAATCTGAAAAGTAAACTTTGAAGTTTGTTCTAACTCTTGAACTTTTAAATAGTATTCTAATATATTCTTTTCTTCTGTCAGTGGAATAAATATTTTCCTTGAACTTTCTAAAACAGCTCTTAAAAGCTTTGAGAACCTTGATATAAAGACAACTGTCTTCTTATCTTTTGAGTCAATCATGTTTTGCATTACTTGCAAAGAATGCGATATATTATCTGGATTCAATTTTACCTGTCCTAATTTTTGATTCACTAAAACTTTTTCATATGATGCTTGAATACTTCTGTTTTTAAAAAAGAAAAACAACAATATCAACACAAAAATTAACGATAATAAAAATAAGGTTCCTCTTAAAATATTCTTCTTGGTATCGCTTAACTCATCTCTAACATACTTAACTCTTTTCACCAATAAACCTTCTCTTTTATTGGCTGCTTCTATCATTTGAATTTTCTCTTCATACCGATCTTTTAAAATCGATTCATTTAATAGAAACATCTTATTTAAGTAATCATACGCTTCTTCTATATCCCCTTGTTCTCTGTAGAGATCATAGTAGTTATCTAAAATCGTTATTTCACTTGCTTTCCTGCTTCCATCTTTTATGGAGGCATAAGCTGAATCTAGATAAATTTTAGCATTTTTAAAATCTCTCTTTTTTAAATATATAGAGGCTATATTGTTGTAATATATATTTAAATCTGCATAAATATCATTTCTTTTTTTTGCTATTTCTAAAGATTCTGATATGAGTTCAACAGCTTCATCATACTTCTTTAAATCAATTAAAATAATTCCAAAATTATTTTTAAAGAGTGTGAGTTTTCTGTATTTCTCTAATGTAATTTTCTTATAAGATTCATATGCTTTCTGTAACTTCCCTTCGTACTTATAGAACAAACCACATTTAAAACATAATCTCATAAACAATACAGAATCTTTTTTTCTGAAAAAAGGCGTAATTGAATCGCAATAACGAGATCCTTTTTTTATCTGATTTAGGTCAATCATGTGTTCTGCCTTTAAATTTAAGGCTTCTAACAAATTAAGAGTATCATTTTGTTCTTGTGCTTTTTTTATCATCTCTTCAGTAAGCACATATCCTGTAACATACTTTTTGGTCCTTCCGTAGGATCTTGACAATAAAATATACTCTTCAAAACTAAGTGTGTCTTTTAGCTGCTTTTCCGATAGAATATCTATAATATCTTTAAAAGCTCTTTTAGCAAATAAAGTATCTAAATAAGCAACATTTAATGTTGAATCTTTTTTGAATTTAGTAGGAAGCTTTACAGCATTATCTTGAATAATTCTAACAGTATCTTTTTGTGCTACTAATGAAAAACTATAGAGTAAACTCATTAGAAGGAAAATAATTCTTATATGCATATAATCTCTTCTCATTAAATACTCTTATTTTTTTGATAAGGCAATTGTAAGTTTACTAATGTCCCTTTTTTATTTTGAAATTTTAAGTCTTGAATGGTAACGAAAAATTCGTCATTCAGCTTTTGGGATAAAATTTCAAATCTATCTTCTACTATTTGAGTAGCTAAAGACGTTTTATCTTTTATTTGTTTTTTCTCACCAGATAAAAGTCCAACTCCATTATCTGTAATAGTACAATCAATAATTTTATCTTTTAATTTAAAGTTGATCGTAATTGTTGGATCTTCAATATGTTCTTTAAATCCATGAATAATCGAATTCTCTATAAAAGGCTGTAATATCATAGACGGAATTAACACCTCTGCTTCAAACTCTTTCTTTATAATAAATTGAATGTTCTTTTTAGTACTGAGATTTTGTAAATCAACGTAATCTTTTAATATTGATATTTCTTGTTGTAAACTGATAAAACTTTTACCCGAACTGTTAGTAATGAATTTTAAAATATTGGAGAATTTAGACACATACAATGATGCATTTTTTTGTTCTTTATTCAGCACCATTCCTTGCAATATTGACAATGCATTAAAAATAAAGTGTGGCGTCATTTGAGACGATAACAACTCCTGTTCATTAACAACTTGTTCATACTTCAATTTTGTATTTCTATAACGAATAAACAACACCCAAGATGTTAGTATCATTACAACAGTAATTAATAAAATAAAAATAATCAGTCGTGTTTCTTTTCTTGTTTCTAATTCAGAACTAATAACTGACACTCTTTTATTTAAAACATTTTTCCTACTATTTATTGTTGCTAGCTCCTTAGTTCTTCTATCTATTCTTTTTGTATAGATTCGTTTATTTAGTTCATCTATTCTTTCTAAAACTATTTTACTTTTAACAACTTCTCTTTGATGTAAAAAATAGTTGTAATACGTGATATATAGTTTTTTTCGTTCATTTACATCTCCCGATTTCCCTATAGGTAATGATGCAGAGTCTAAATACTTACGAGCTTCTTTCCACTTTTTTTGCTTAATAAAAACTCTGCCTATATTGTGTAAAATAATACCTGCATACTTTTTATCATCTGTTTTAAAACTTATGTCAGCGGCTTTCTTTAAATACTGTAAAGCAGTATCAAATCTTTCTGTGTTTACCAGAATGAAAGCATAGTTACTCACATAATTCATGGTTTCTTTGATTTTCTTTCTCTCTATTTTTTGAAAGACATCATATGCTTTTTCATACGCTCCAGATAAATTATACAGAATTCCACATTTAAGACACAGTTCTTGTACATATGGAGCTTCTTTTTCTTCTAGCTCTGTAATTGCATTACTACAAAAAACAGCTCCTTCATCTGCTTTATCAAGATCAACTAAGTTCTCAGATTTTAAATTATAAGCAATTGCTAAATTTGGAATATCATTTAGCACTATTAATTGAGGTATAATGTTATTTAAAATTAATAAACTCTCAAACTGTCTATCTAATTTACTATACGATTTAGACAAGTAAAAGTATTCATTAATAGTCAGTTTTTCATTACGCTCTTTAGCTATAACTCGTTCAACTAACTCGTTATACTTTTCTTCTTTAAATAAAATTTCAAATGAAGATTGTGCAACAATTATATTACACCAAAAAAGGAAAAAAAGTAATTTATAACTTATATTAAAACTCATTTTAGGGATCACAGCTTTAAAACTTTCATGTAATAATACGTAAAAATAGCTACATAAATTGTTTTAGTGTAACTCTAATTCTTAATCTAAGCACATAATCAAGTTTAATTGTAGTTATTAATAAAAAATTGGTCTATAATAATCTACACTAAAAACCCTTCTAATACATCGGCTATTTTTCGATTATCTGAAAGTTGTGGAATCTTATTTTGTCCTCCAAATTTACCAATCGACTTCATGTATTCATGAAAACCACCTTTTTTAACTTTTCTAATAATTAACGGACGTAATACTTTTCCTTCAATTAAATCTTGATAATAAATGTTCTGCTCTTGCATAGATGCATCTATTTTTTGAGCCATTTCTTCTAAATTATCTGGTTCATTTTCAAACTCGATAAACCATTCATGATAAGGTAAACCATCTGTAGGATTCACTTGTGGTGCTACAGTAAATTCACTAATATTGGTCGTGGTTCTTTTAATTGCATCATTCAAAGCTTTTTCTACTTCCTTACCTATTACATGTTCTCCAAAAGCAGAAATAAAGTGTTTAATTCTACCTGTAACTTTTACACGGTATGGCTGTAAAGAAGTAAATTCTACCGTATCTCCAATATTATACCCCCACAGCCCAGCAGTAGTATTTAAAATGATCACATAATTTACACCTAGTTGCACGTCTTTTAAAGAAATACGCGTTGGATTTTCATCAAAAAATTCATTCGCAGGAATAAATTCATAAAAAATACCCGAATCTAGCTGCAATAACATTCCTTTTTCTTTCTGAGAATCTTGAAAAGCTATAAAACCTTCTGATGCAGGATACAATTCTATATAATCGATTTTTTTACCGATTAAAGCTTCAAATTTATTCTTGTAAGGCTCAAAATTCACCCCTCCATAAATGAAAAAGTTAAAGTTTGGAAACAACTCTGAAATTGTTTTTCCTGTTTTATCTATTAACTTCTCAAAGTACATCTGTACCCAAGAAGGAATTCCGCTTATTACCGTCATGTTTTCAGGTAACGTTTCCTCAACAACCTTATCTACTTTAGTGTCCCAGTCTTCAATACAATTTGTCTCCCAACTTGGCAATCTATTTTTCAATAAATAATTAGGCACATAATGCGCTACAATACCACTTAATCTACCTAATTTAATTCCGTTTTTATTTTCAAGTACCGGACTACCTTGTAAGAAAATCATTTTACCATTCACAAATGAAGCATCTTTGGTTTCATTTATATAAAATAACAAGGCATTTCTTGCCGATTTTATATGTGTTGGCATTGATTCTTTTGTAATAGGAATATATTTAGCTCCAGAAGTAGTTCCTGATGTTTTTGCAAAATAAATTGGTTTCCCTTTCCAAAGTATATTCTCTTCTCCTGCAACCATTCTATCTACATAAGGTCTTAATCCTTCATAATCGTTAACAGGTACACGCTTTTTAAAATCTTCATATGAATTTATAGAGACAAAATCATGATCTTTTCCAAATGCTGTTTTGCAACCCTCTGTAACTAAATACTGAAAAACTTTTTGTTGAGTTTCGTGAGGTTTGTCTGCCCATTTACGGACTTTTTTTACTGCTTTTTTTGCAAAAGGAATGGCTAAAAAAGATTTTAAAGACATTTATAAAATTTTAAGTTTTTAGTACTGCGTATTGTTTATTGAAAATTGATGTAATTTGTTGGATTTACAGGATAGCCGTTATGCCATAACTCAAAATGAAGATGCGGACCTGTAGTTAACTCTCCTGTAGAACCTATACTTGCAATAGCTTCACCAGACTTTACAAAATCTCCTTGTTGCTTTAACAACTCTCCATTATGCTTATAAACAGAAATATAATTATTGGTATGCTGAACCGTAATGGTATAACCTGTTTCGGTTGTCCAACCAGATAAAATTACGGTACCATCTGCAATGGCTTTTACAGGAGTTCCTGTAGTTGCTACAATATCAATAGCAAAATGTTTATTGGCTGCATTAAATGACTGTGTTAGATTTCCTTTTACAGGAGCAAAAAACACAATTTTTGCTTTATTAGTGTTCCCTGCCGATAAAGCATATCTATCTTTATTTTGTATTTCTTCTCTAAACTTTAAATCTTTGGCAGACGGTTCTAGCTTTTCATAATCTATCACGGTATTTTTACTTACTTCTGTTTTGATAGAATCTATTGCTTCTGGTTTAATTTCTCCTGTTAACACAGGACGAATTGCTTTGGTAAAATTTTCTAAAACAGCTAAACGTGTTCTTAATGAATCTGCCTCATAAGTTAACCTACTTGCATCTTTTTTTAGTTTAGTTGATGAATACCCAGGGATATATTCTTTTAAAGAAGTAAATGCAATTAAAAAAGTGGTTAATGTAATTAATATGATTGAAAAAATACCTCCAAAAACAAACACGTTCAATCGCGATAATTTTAAAGAGAAACGCTCTTGAAAAGTATCTTCATTTAAAACTACCAATCGATATTTATCGGTCAGTTTTTGTTTTAGCTTACTAGGTTTTTTCTTGTTTTTAGCCACTATTACTATGTTTGGTGTTCTCAAATATACAACGAAAAAATAGGAAGACTATTTTTTGTAAAAATTCATCTCGTCAATATATTTCCAAACAGCATCAGATAAAAGCGGTTTCATATTCTTTTCATCTTTAATTCCATTACGAATCATTGTTGATGAAATTTCTATAATAGGTGCTGCTACACGATGAATTTTAGGGTGATTATCAAATTGAGTTTCTACAATTCCTTCAGAAATTCTAGGATACACATATACATTATGATTTTCTAAAATAGTCTCATAATTTTTCCACTTCTGCAAACTTTTCAAATTGTCTTCTCCCATTATCAAATTAAACTGATAAGAAGGATACTTTTCTGAAATATGCGCCAAAGTATGAACTGTATAGTTTGGTTGTGGCAACTTAAATTCAATATCAGAAGGGTGAATTTTTTCGTAAGCCTCGGTTGCTTTATAAACCATTTCTAATCGATGATGATTATCTAACAACGAACTTTTTTTCTTAAAAGGATTATGAGGTGTTACTACCATCCAAATTTCATCTAAATCTGAATGCTCTACCATATGATTAGCAATAATCAAATGCCCTATATGAATTGGATTAAATGTACCGAAATACAATCCTATTTTTTTCATGTATTTAAAACAGTTAGTTCTTACTCAACCCTAAAAACTCATCTACTAAATCTTCAGTTTCCTGTAAAGCAACTTCTAAATCGTAATTTTTAATTACTTTATCAAACATTGGAGCTGTTGCTAATTCTATCGGAGCTTTTGCAATTCTTGCTGCTATTTTTTCTTCGCTCTCTTCTCCTCTATTCTTTAAACGTCTTAATAACTCATTAATATCTGGTGGTTTTACAAAAACAGCTAAAGTTTCTTCTGGAAATTTTTCCTTAATACGTAAACCTCCTCTTACATCAATATCAAAAATAACATGCTTTCCTTGCGACCAAATACGCTCAACCTCTGTTTTTAAAGTTCCGTAGAAATTATTCATATATACTTCTTCCCACTCTAAAAACTCATCTTTCTTTATTTTTTGGATAAAATCATCTTTAGAAATAAAGTAATAATCTTTTCCATCAATTTCTTTACCTCTTGGTTCTCTAGAAGTTGCCGATATTGAAAACTCTAAATTAAATCGTTCTTGCGCTAATAAGTGACGTACTATAGTTGTTTTTCCTGAACCAGAAGGTGCTGAAAACACAAATAATTTCCCTTTAAAGTCTTTCGTCATTTTTTATAATACGTTTAAAATTTGTTCTTTAATTTTTTCTAGTTCGTCTTTCATTTGAATTACTACTTTTTGTAATGGTGCATAATTTGCTTTTGATCCAGTAGTATTTATCTCTCTTCCTATTTCTTGAACTATAAATCCTAGTTTTTTTCCGTTAGATACATTGCTCGCCAATTCTTGTAAAAAGTAATCTAAATGATTTGCCAATCTTACTTTCTCTTCATTAATATCTAACTTCTCTAAATAGTAAATCAACTCTTGCTCAAATCTATTTTCATCAATCTCAACCTTCAACTCATCCAATGCTTTAGCAATACGTTCTTTTACATTTTTAATTCGCTCACCATCCATTCCTTTTACTTCCTCTAAACAACTTTGAATATTTACAATACGTTGTTTAAAATCTTCCTCTAAAGAAGCAGCTTCATCTGTACGATATTGAATGATTTCTTTTAAAGCAATATCAATATGCTTTTCAATCTCATTCCATTCATCTTCATTTAACTCTTCTCTTTCAGTTTTTAAAGCGTCTGGCATTTTAACTGCCATTGCCAACAATTCAGCATCTTTAGATCCATCAATAACAGCTACCTCTCTAAGCTGATTCATATAATTGCTAACAACTCCTTTATTTATGGTAGTTGAAGTTTCGTCCGCAGTCATTTCAACATAAATAGAAAAGTCTACTTTACCTCTTACCAAAGCACTTGCTAACTTTTTTCTCATAGCCAACTCTTTCCCTTTGTAATAAGAAGGTATACGAGTATTTAAATCTAAATTTTTACTATTTAGAGATTTTATTTCTATGGTTACTTTTTTGGTTGGCAATTGTAATACGGATTTACCGTAGCCTGTCATTGATTGTATCATAACTGGATTTTTTATAGACTGTAAAGATACATTTATTTAGATATACTATTACTAGGTTGTTTGGTTACTAAGTACACCCCTGCAAATATTAAAATAGTAGCCACAATTTTTACAGTATTTAAATTATCACTCCCAACTAAAAGAGCATATAAACTAGCTACTACTGGCTGTAAATAAATAAACACACTTACTGTAGTTGGTTTTAATTTTGAAAGCGCAAAAAGGTTGAATAAATATGTTATACAAGAAGCAAAAACAATTACAAAACCTATTCGTAAATAACCTCCTGTTGATATGGTTTGCCATTGAACTTCTTGTAATTCGGTAAAACCAAAAGGAAGCACAAAAATAAATCCGAATAAATACATCCACCTAATAAAAGTTATTGGCTTGTATTTTACAATTACCTTTTTAACAATTACTAAATACATTCCATAAGAAGCAGCATTAATAAACACTAAAAAGTTTCCTAGCATCATATTTTTTGCATCTCCTCCGGCAGAACTTCCGTATACTATTAACACAATAGCACCGATAAGTCCTATAATTACTCCAGAAACTTTAATAAGTGTTAACCGCTCTTTTATTAAAATACTCGAAAAAATAAGTACCAAAATAGGAGATGTAACCATCATTACAGATGCACTAATTGGTGTAGTATAATTTAACCCTTTAAAAAAAGTTAGCATGTTTAATGCAATTCCAAAAAATGCAGAAAGCGCTATGGTTTTATAATCGCTTTTTTCAATTTTATCATTCTTAATAAAAAGACTTACCGTCCAGAATATTAACATAGCAGAAAACACACGTAATAATATAAATCCGAATGGTTTTATATAGTGAGGCATTACTTCTTTAGCCACTGTAAAAGTTACTCCGTAAATAATGGTAACTATTGATACTGCCAAAAGTGCTATAACTCTTGTATTCATTATCAAGCTATTTAAAAATGAATCTGCAAAGTTCGGACAAATTTTCTATTTAATATGCTTTTTGAAGTTGTAAAGATTAATAATTTGTAAGCACACTATCAAAGCGTATTAAGTTTGCAATTACCTCAACTATTTTCTCTTGAACAAAACCTCTAATATATCTTCATTCTTAGCGAATATTGTTTAACTCTATAAAACTCCATACCTCTGATTTATTTTTACACTATAATTAAAAACTAGAACTAATGGACACTAATACATCGATAGAAAACAACGAGCAAGAAGAAGTAACTTTTGAGATTATTGAAAAGGTTCCTAAAGAAAAACTGCAAGTTCCTTTAGATCATTATGGAAAATCAGCAGCAATGGAAACTTATGTAAAAATTCCTTTTTTACTGATTGGTGTTGGTGTATTGCTGCATAATGTATTTTTAGCTGGTAGGTCTTTCAATTATGAAACTTATGAAAATATTAAAACTTTTGAGCTTTCTGTTGTGGGAATTATTGTTTTGGTTGTTTTTGTGTTAGCCGGAATTGCAATTAGCAACAACCTATCTGTTAAAAAAGAATTGAACGAGATTTCTAAAAGATATCATATAAAGCCTGAAATAGTACAAGAGGAGTTTAGTGCTTTAGCAATTCATTTATACGGAGGTAGAGGCGTTGTTTTGAAAAAATAGCTTCCATCCATGTGTATGTTTTTATGTAGAGATTTTAAAACTGACCAAGAACGTTAATTTATTTCAAAAAATAATTCGCATAAAAAATTTGTTATTAATTTTACTGCGTGAAACATTTTCCAGAAAAACTTCAGCATAAGCTCAATCAAAGAATAGCTTCTAATTCACTACGTCATTTAGATACAAACTCTAATGGCGTTGATTTTTATTCTAACGATTATCTTGGTTTTTCTAAGTCTGATGAAATTTTCAACCAAACTCATCAATTGCTGGTTGATCAAAACATTACAATAAATGGAGCCACCGGTTCTCGTTTAATTTCTGGGAATCATTCGCTGTATAAGGAAACCGAATCTTTAATTGCTGAATTTCATAATAGTGAAAAAGCAATCATTTTCAACTCTGGTTACGATGCCAACCTTGGTTTCTTTTCTTGTGTTCCACAACGTGGTGATATTATTGTGTACGACGAACTAAGTCATGCTTCTATTAGAGACGGTATTCAACTTTCTAATGCAAAAGCATACAAATTCAAGCATAACAATACAGAACACCTAGAAAAAGTTCTGAAACTTCATGCTAATAATACTACTACTCAAGAAATTTATGTGGTTACAGAAGCTGTTTTTTCTATGGATGGAGATCATCCTGATTTAGAAAAAATTGCTGAGTTAACTCAAAAATACAATGCAAATTTAATTGTAGACGAAGCACATGCTTTAGGTGTTTTTGGAAATAATGGTGTTGGGTTAACACAAAAACTTCAATTAGAACACAAGGTTTTTGCTCGTATTGTTACCTTCGGAAAAGCATTAGGTTGCCACGGAGCAGCTATTTTAGGAAGCGAAAATTTATATTCGTATTTAGTTAATTTTGCTCGAAGTTTTATTTATACCACTGGTTTATCGCCACATTCCATTGCTACTATACAAATAGCTTACAAACAACTATCAAACAATATTACAGAAGAATTACACACCAATATTGCTTTCTTTCTTTCAGAAATTAAGCGTTTACAAATAAATCATTTATTTATACCTAGTAATTCATCTATACATTGTTGTATTATTTCAGGAAACGAAAAAACTAAGCAAATAGCTCAACAAATTCAAAACAAAGGTTTTAACATTAAACCTATTTTATCACCAACCGTAACAGAAGGTAAAGAGCGACTGCGTTTTTGTTTACACATCTATAATTCTCATCAACAAATAACCAATGTTTTAGAACAACTTGCTACTTTTGTGTAAAATACTTCTTCTATGAGAGATGATTTTACCATTTTAGCGATTTTTGAATACTCAACCGAAGCGCATTTAGTTAAATCTAAATTAGATGCTGAGCATATTCGCACCATGCTTATGGATGAAAAAACGATAGATTCAGATCCATTAATTAGTCAAGCTATTGGAGGAGTGAAACTATTAGTAAAAAACGAAGATTTAGAAAAAGCTTCTAAAATTTACGATGAGATACGAACCTATCAAAAAGATGCTTTTGGCAATGACATTCATTGTCCTAATTGCAACGCTACCCAAATATTAACCGCCGACCTTCAACGAAAAAACATATTTTACATGCTTTTTCCTTTTTTCGAATCACAAAAATTTATTTGTAATAATTGCAAAACAATATTTAAATGAGCCAATATTTTATAACAGGAATATCAACCGAAGTTGGAAAAACAGTAGCTTCTGCTATAATTACCGAAGCTTTAGAAGCAGATTATTGGAAACCGATTCAATCGGGCGATTTAGCATATTCTGATACTGACAAAGTAAAAGCACTTATTTCTAATAAAAAAACGGTGTATCACTCAAACAGTTACGCATTACATACACCAATGAGTCCGCATGCTTCTGCTGAAATAGATGGAATCACTATTGATATAAACGCTATTAAAGAACCTGAAACAGCGAATCATTTAGTTATTGAAGGTGCTGGCGGATTACTAGTTCCTTTAAATGACACTCATACTGTTTTTGACATTATAAAACCAACTCATAAGGTAATTGTAGTTTCTCGTCATTATTTAGGTAGTATTAATCATACTTTACTAACTCTAAACCTATTAAAAGAAAAAGGATTTGACATTTCTCTTATTTTTAGTGGAAAAGAGCATCCTACTACAGAAAGCATCATTAAAAAAATGAGTGGTGTAAATGTAATTGGACGTATTGACGAAGAGCCTTATTTTGATAAAAATGTAATTAAAGAGTACGCCGATTTATTTAGAGATAAACTACCAAAATGATTTTAGCATCTGCTCAAATAAAAGCTGAAGTAGGTAAAATTGAAAAAAACCTTGAACAGCATATAAAAATGATTTGGTTAGCTACTGAACAAAATGCTGATATCATCATTTTTCCTGAAATGTCTTTAACTGGTTATTGTAGAGAAGAGGCTAAGAGGTTAGCTATTAGTATCAAAAGTAAATACATAAACCTTTTAGAAAATATATCTAAAGAAAAACAAATCATTATTGTTGTAGGAGCTCCAGTTGTAATAGATAACGAACTTTATATTGGTTCCTTTGTGATACAACCAAATAAACCAACAGAAATATATACCAAACAATATTTACATGATGGTGAAGAACTATTCTTTAAAAGTTCTTTTGACTATAATCCTACAATTACAATTAACGATGATCAGTTACATTTTGCTATTTGCGCTGATATAGATAATGAAAAACATCCTGAAAAAGCTGCATCAAACAATTGCAACATCTATCTTCCTAGTATCTTTTTCTCTGAAAACGGTATTCAATCAGGTCATAAAACTTTAGAAGATTACAGTAAGAAATACAATCTACATATTTTAATGTCTAATTTTTGTGGCGAACACTGGAATATCAATGCTGGAGGTAGAAGTGCTTTTTGGAATAACAACGGAAAGTTATTGTGTGAACTAGATAATAACTCACCAGGAATTATAATTGCTGAAAAGAAAAACAATGAAACATGGAACACTAAAAGTATTCAAGTATAATGACATTAACCGATAGAGATAAAAAACACATTTGGCACCCGTTAAAACAACACCAAACACATCCAAACAGTTTAGGAATTGTAAAAGCTAAAGGTTGTATACTTACTGATGAGCACGGAAATGAATATATTGATGCTATTTCATCTTGGTATACTTGTATGTTTGGGCACTGCAACGATTATATTATTGAAAAAGTACACACACAAATGCAACAGCTAGATCAAGTTATGTTTAGCGATTTTACGCATCCTGCTGCGGTGGAACTTTCGGAGAAATTAATCGATATTTTACCAGAAAATCAAGCTAAAATTTTCTTTAACGATAATGGGTCTACTGCGGTAGAATCTGCCATTAAAATGGCTTTGCAATATTATTTTAACAAAGGCGATAAACGTACTGCTTTTATTGCTTTTGAAAATGGCTTTCATGGAGATACATTTGGGGCAATGTCTACTTCTGGACTTTCAGTTTACAATGGTCCTTTTGAAGATTTTTTAATCGATGTACAACGAATTGCTTCACCAAACGGAAACAATAATGATGAAATTTTAAAACAATTACAGCAGATTGTTTCAGAAAATAATGTAGCAGCATTTGTTTATGAACCTTTGGTACAAGGTGCAGCAGGAATGAAAATTCATGACAGTAATGGCTTAAACGAAATTTTAAAATTCTGTAAAGCTCACAATATTATAACCATTGCAGATGAAGTTATGACTGGTTTTGGTAAAACTGGTAAAAACTTTGCTTCTGATCATGTAGAAACAAAGCCTGATATTATTTGTTTGAGTAAAGCTTTAACCGGAGGAATGGTACCTATGGCAATTACTTCTTGTACTCAAGAAATTTACGATGCTTTTTTAAGTAACGATATCGCCAAAGGATATTTTCACTGTCATACTTATTCTGCAAACCCAATGGGCTGTGCTGCTGCCATTGCTAGTATTGATTTGTTAACTTCGGATGAAATTCAGGAAAACATTCAAAGAATCAGTGGAAAACACCAAAAGTTTAGCGAACATATTAAAAATCACTCAAAGGTAAAAAGTACACGAAACTTAGGTGTTATTTTTGCTTTAGATTTAGACACCAACATGGAACGTTATGGAACTTTAAGAGATTTATTATTGAGTTCTTTTATGAAAGAAGGCGTATTTCTAAGACCTTTAGGGAATACCATTTATATTCAAGTTCCTTATGTGATTACAGACACTCAACTTGAAAAAGTATATACAACTATAGAAAAAGTTCTTGATACTATTTAATTTATAATCATAAAAAACCCGCTTCGTAAAGAAGCGGGAAATTGCTATGAAAAACTATGAAAAAGAAACTTTAAATACGTCTCTTTACCAGTAGACGATATAAATTCTATACTCTTACAGCATTAAGAGTTTTTTAACATTTTTGTTTGTTATTTAGATAAAGTGAAGAAAAAAGGCAATCTTTTTAATAAAATTACCTTCCTCGTGAATACTTTAAATAATCTAAGATCTCTTCCCATTCTTGAGACTTTGACAAAGAATGATGTCCTTCATCAATTTGTAAACCTCTAACATGAAACCATAGATATAAAGAATCTAATTTTTCTTGATGAGATGAATTATTATTTTCCCTATTTAAAACCAACTCTTTAGCATATTTATGATACAAACGTCTATTTTGTTTAATGTCTTGATTTGAAGTTTCCTTAAGCAATAAATAATGACATAAATTTGGAATAAAAACATATCCTAGCATCAAAAGCACTACAATAATTCCAATCAATTTTTTCATTTGTTTTTTATAAATAGCCTTACAACTCCTTTACCATCCAAACATTACAACTTGAATGACCTGAGCATCCTAATTGAACTTCCAATTGTTTGAATCCTGATTTTTCGTACATAGAAATGGCTTTTGAAAAATGAGGCAAGCTTTCTAAATAAATATGCGTATATCCTAACTCTTTGGCAGATTCAATGCTTTTTAGCATTAACTCTTTACCTACTCCTTTTCCTCTAACAGAATCAGAAATATAAAATTTCACTAACTCACAATAACCATCTTCTAAACCTTCTGTAGGAAAAATACCACAACAGCCAATTGTTTCTCCATTTACTTCAGACACCCATAATATAGATTTTTCTTCCTGAAAAAGCTCAAAAAGTGTGTCTGTAGAACTATCTGAATACACAGTTCCTGTTCTTGGTGCCTCAAACTCTTCGATAACACCTCGAATCATTGTTGCTAATGAAAGATTATCTTCTTTTTTTACTTTTCTATAAATAATATCCATGGACTTTTACTTTTTGAGTCACTCTAAGGTAAGCTTATATTTAAAATAAAAAAAGCAATCTTAAATAAGACTGCTTTTTAAATATTATATGAAAGAACTAGCTTATAGCTCTAAGTTTCCGTTGTTATTTTTAACTGCCGCTGCAGAAGCTGCTAAATGCTCTTTTTCAGCATCGCTTAAGTTAATTTCAACAATACGCTCAATTCCATTTTTACCTAATACTACTGGTACACCAATACATAAATCAGACAAACCAAACTCACCATCTAATAAAGCAGAACATGGGAAGATTTTTTTAGTATCACAAGCAATTGCTTGAACCATACCTGAAACAGCAGCACCTGGTGCATACCAAGCAGAAGTTCCTAATAAACCAGTTAATGTAGCACCACCAACTTTAGTATCTTGCTTTACTTGCTCTAATCTTTCTTCAGATAAAAATTCAGATACTGGTACAGAGTTACGAGTAGCTAAACGAGTTAAAGGCACCATTCCTTTATCAGAGTGACCACCGATTACCATTCCGTCAACGTCAGAAATTGGCGCTTCTAAAGCCTCAGCTAATCTGTACTTGAAACGAGCAGAATCTAAAGCTCCACCCATACCAATAATTCTGTTTTTAGGTAAACCAGTTGTTTTGTGTACTAAATATGTCATAGTATCCATTGGGTTAGATACTACAATGATAATAGTGTTTGGAGAGTGCTCAATTAAACTAGCAGATACTGCCTTTACAATTCCTGCATTAATTCCTAATAACTCATCACGAGACATACCAGGCTTACGAGCAATACCAGAAGTAATAACACAAACGTCTGAACCAGCAGTTTTACTATAATCTCCAGTAGTACCTGTAATTTTAGTATCAAAATTATTTAAAGAAGCAGTTTGCATTAAATCCATTGCTTTACCTTCTGCTAAACCTTCTTTAATATCTACTAATACTACTTCAGAAGCGAAATCTTTGATCGCAATGTACTCAGCACAACTAGCACCTACTGCACCTGCTCCAACAACTGTTACTTTCATTTTATATATATTTTTTTGAAATTTATTTAATAAGTTGTACAAAAATAGCTATTTGCATATTGATATAAAACAAAAACTCATGGTAATTACCATGAGTTTTTAAAGATTTGTTGATTTTTTTTAAAACTTGTGAGCAGATATTAAATGATTCTTTTCATTTAAGAATACTACATTATCTACTACATCTATTACGTAATTAGGAGTTTTGTCCATTAAATCTATAGAAAATTCTGCCTTACCAGTCTTCTTATTAATTTTTAAAATCTTGTGAATCGTAGGTAAATCGTCTCTCTTAATTTTTGTAACTATAAACTGACTATCTTTTGTTTTTTTAGAGTTAAAAAATCTTCTTGATGATACTTGAAATATTTCATTCTCTTTTTTAATTTCTCCAGCATATAAACCTATAATATTTGAACTTTCAGAAGTTCCATCTGTTTGATCTAAAGATGTTCTATACGCTCCATTCGACAAGCTACTTAACGCTTTTATATTATCAATAGACCCTTCAATATCAAAATCTACACCTGCAATAGCTAAACCAAATTGAGCTACACTTGCTAATCCTTCAATAGAAGATGCTGGTTTGTAATAATCAGAATACTTTACAGTACCATCTGGCTTTAACAATGACATATGTTGATCTGTGTACAACAAATACCCTTCTCCTTTAACATATTCAGCTACTAAAGGTGTTTTTCTTTTTACTTTAGTTAACTCTACATCTTCTGCAAATAACTCAATTTCTCCAGTATTTAAATCGAATTTATATCCTTTTTCATTTTCAAATAAAACTACTTTTTTCTCCTCTTCATCAAATGTTACTGCCGGAATTGCTTTAAACTTCACATCTTTTTTCCAAACATCTTTACCTTTCTCAAAGTCTAAAATATTTGATCTTTCTGTTGAAATATATAAAACTCCTTTTGAGGTTGGTGTAATATAGTATGGATAACCATCTACTCCTGTATCCCAGATTTTTTCACCATCATTAGAAACTAAAGCCACTTCTCCTTCTTTCTCTTCTTTACCAATAGCAATCAATCCTTTCTCATGAGGAATCACCTCTGCCAAAGCATCAATTTTAAAACTCTTTTTCCATTTAAATTGATTTGTTTTAGGGTCAATAATATTAAAACCTTCAGTTTCTACTAAAATTAAATTACCTGCATTATCAGGCATTACATCTATTAAAGTTCCTCTTAACTTTAATTTTCCAGGTGTAATATCTTCACCGTTTTCAGGATTTAAAACTTTTAATTTTTTAGATTTTTTAATTCCAACATATAAACTATTGTTCTTATCTGAATACACTAAAGCATTCACTTTCTTTTTTGCTTCATGCTGCCAAAAAAGCTCTCCACTGGCAAAGTTTATAGCATAAATATTTTCTTTTACACCAACAATCATATTGTTTTCACTAGGAAAAATAGGACCATGATCAATAAATGACCTTCCAAAAAACTTAAAAATCCCACCTACTTTTCCTAAATCGATAATCCAATTTACTTTTGTATTTGCAACACCAAAGCTCATTAACTTACGATTTTTGTTTTCTAATAATTCAAATAAAATAACACCTTTATCGTTTAATGTAGTATAGTTTTTTATTCTGTAACCTTTTTCTTTGGTATCAAAAACGATCTCACCTGTATTTGAATTCATCAAAATCCCTCTAGTTTTACCTACTACAGGACTATATTCTACATAAAAAAACGGCAACGCTTCTATTGCTAAAAAAGTATTTTTATTCACCGCTTTTAATTCTTTATTATGCCATATAATTTCTCCATTTGTTGGATTCATAGCTAATAAACCTTTTGCCCCTGAGGCAATGATATTTCCTTCGTTAGATTGTTTGATCCAACCTACCTCATAAAGTTCCTTTTTTAAGTCTCTTTCCCATAATTTCTCTTGAGAGAAACCTGCAATTGCTGTTAAAATAAAAATTAGATAAATTAATTTTGCTTTCATTGTTTTCTTTTTAATTCTCTCAAAAATAACCAAATCAATGAGATAAAAAAAACTCGCAATAATTGCGAGCTTTATATACTATTAATATTTTCTGATGATTATCTGAAACTAAAAGCAATACCACCACTAAAAGCATTATACTCTTGTAATGTATAATCAGCAAATAACTTGAAAAACCCTAAACTTAATCTTGCACCTACAGTAGCTCTCATACTACCTGCAGAAAAATCTTGCTCAACTGGATTCGTTACTGTTCTTTGGATTCTTTGACCTCCAGATCCGTCATAAAAAGCTGTGTAGCGACCTAATAAATTAATTGAAGAATTTCCTCCTCCATAACCAACTCCTCCATACACGTTGATGACAGGGAAATTTAACGATGCTAATGCTTGAATACTATAGGCATTTAATCTGAACTGTGTTTCTGCATTTTGAACCTCAAAATTAGCGTCTACAGAATCTTCAATTTTCCAATCTACATTCATATTTGTGTAAGTAGCCATTACTGATAAGTGTAATGGTAATTTATCTAAAGGACCTAAAAGATCTGTTAACTCTTTCTTTATACCAATTCCAAAAAGCCCACTTTGAACATCATCTATATTCACTTCAGGTACTATTCTCAATACAGTTTCTAATTTCCAAGGTAAACCAACAGCTACTTGTAAAACCGGAACTGGAGCTATGTTCCCTGGTAAATCATCTTTAAAACCTTGAGGCAATTCAACATCAAACTCAACTGTTTCAGTAACTGTTGTACTTGTACCTGGTATAGTACCTGTTACTTCTGTACTCAATGTTAATACACCTCCATTACCATCACCAAAAAGAGTTGGAGCAGATTCTGGTCCACTAATTATAGTGGATCTCAATCCTAATTGAGAAATCTGATATCGTTCTTTCTCAGAAGGCACAAAAGCTCCTGATAAACCTAAAGTTACATCAAAACCAAACTTTTTATGCACTTTTGCCGTATGATACCAACCACTATTCATACTATAAATAAGTCCTTCTAATGCAGGTGCAGAATAGGCATTTGCTATTTTATTTGCATCGTCTACTGCTCTAATTACATCTTCAATATCTTGTGCTTTAGCAACATTTATAAATAAAACTGTTGCAAAAAATGTGATGATAAGTTTCTTCATAATACTAGTATAGTTTTTTATCAAATTTAATAAAAAAGAAAATGGTATGCTTTTATTTATCAATAAGCTTATAATAATTAACTACAAGTAAGTAATTTTTAACTATCAAAAAAGCCTTTACTTTCGTAAAGGCTTCAGGAACTTTATTTAAATAATTGACTTATGCATCTATATTCGCATATTTTGCATTCTTTTCTATAAAGTCACGTCTTGGCGGTACTTCATCACCCATTAACATAGAGAAAACACGATCTGCTTCTGTCATATTTTCAATAGTAACTTGACGTAACGTTCTAAATTCAGGATTCATAGTTGTATCCCATAATTGCTCAGCATTCATCTCTCCAAGACCTTTATAACGCTGGATGCTTGCTCCACCGCCCATTTTTTGGTTAATTATATCTCGTTGATTATCATCCCAAGCATATTCTCTTTTTTGTCCTTTTTTAACTAAGTAAAGAGGTGGTGTAGCAATATAAATATAACCTTGCTCTACCATTTCACGCATGTAACGGAAGAAGAATGTTAAGATTAATGTTGCAATGTGCGATCCATCTACATCGGCATCACACATAATTACTACTTTATGGTAACGTAATTTTGATAAGTTTAAAGCTCTTGGATCTTCTTCTGTACCTACAGTTACTCCTAAGGCAGTAAACATGTTTTTGATTTCTTCATTCTCAAAAACTTTGTGTTGCATTGCCTTTTCTACGTTCAAAATTTTTCCTCGTAGTGGAAGTATTGCTTGGAAGTTACGGTCTCTACCTTGTTTTGCAGTTCCACCTGCCGAGTCTCCCTCGACTAAGAATATCTCACATTGAGCCGGGTCAGTTTCTGAACAGTCGGATAATTTACCAGGTAATCCTCCAATACTCATTACAGTTTTACGCTGTACCATTTCTCTAGCTTTTTTAGCTGCATGACGTGCTTGTGCCGCTAAAATTACTTTCTGAACAATGGTTTTTGCATCGTTAGGATTTTCCTCTAAATAATCAGTAACCATTTCTGCTACTGCCTGAGAAACTGCAGATGTTACTTCTCTGTTTCCTAACTTAGTTTTTGTTTGCCCTTCAAACTGAGGTTCTGCTACTTTTACAGAAACAATTGCTGTTAATCCTTCACGGAAATCATCCCCAGAAATTTCAAACTTTACATTTTTAAGTAAACCAGACTCGTCTGCATACTTTTTTAATGTATGAGTCAAACCACGACGGAAACCAGATAAATGCGTTCCTCCTTCGTGAGTATTGATATTATTTACATATGAATGTAAATTTTCAGCATATGAATCATTATAAATCATAGCCACCTCAACAGGAATACCATTTTTCTCACCTTCCATTGCAATTACATGCTGAATTACAGGAGTACGAGTACTATCCAGATATCTTACAAATTCAGATAATCCTTCTTCACTATTAAAAGTTTCAGAGATAAAGTTTCCTTCATCATCTTTATTTCTCTTGTCTGTTAATGAAACAGTAATTCCTTTATTTAAGTACGCTAATTCACGCATACGTGTAGCCAACGTATCGTAATTATATTCAATCGTTTGCTGAAAAATCGACTTATCTGGCATAAAAGTTACTTCTGTTCCTGTTTTATCAGTACCTCCTACTGTTTTTACAGGATATAAAGTTTTACCTCTTTCGTATTCTTGCTGCCAAATTTTTCCGTCTCTATATACAGTAGCTTTTAAATGATCTGATAATGCATTTACACACGATACACCTACCCCGTGTAAACCTCCTGATACTTTGTAAGAATCTTTATCAAACTTACCTCCTGCACCAATTTTAGTCATTACAACTTCTAATGCAGAAACACCTTCTTTCTTGTGTAATCCAACAGGAATACCCCTACCGTTATCTCTAACTGTAATAGAGTTATCTTCATTAATGTCAACTGAAATTATATCACAATGACCTGCTAAAGCTTCATCAATAGAGTTATCTACTACCTCGTACACTAAATGGTGTAATCCTCTAACACCTACATCTCCAATATACATGGATGGACGCATACGAACATGCTCCATTCCTTCTAGTGCCTGAATACTATCGGCCGAATAATTGTGCTTTTTTTCTTCGCTCATATTTTGAGATTATATTATCAATAATTATTAGGGTCACTTTTACCTTCACAAACATATAAATGCTATCTAAGTGTGAATGTTACTTTTAGTAAAATGTAAAAATGTTTTCTTCCCCCCTTAAAGAATATGGCTGCATATGTTACAACCAAAACATAGTTCACAAATCTAACACTTTATCACCTTAAAACAAAGCATTTAAGCTCATTTGTTGATTTTTTATTAACAATGATTTAAAATTAAAAAAACAGCTTAAATCAAATAAAAAGTAGTTTAAATTAGAAATATGGCTTTTTTTGATGTTATGCCAAAATAGTTATTTGGTTAATAAGCCGTTAAAAAGGCTTTTTTTTAATTATCGAATATTAAATACAAGCTAGGCAGCAGCAAGTAGCGTAAGAGTTCTTATAATTATAAGATCCTTCTTTTTTACATTAACATTTCTAAAAACTCTTCTCTTGGTATTTCTCTAGCTCCTAAACTAACTAAATGATCGTTATAAACTTGACAATCGATAACATCATAGCCACATTTATCTGACAAGAAAATAAATGCAATTTTACTCATGTTGCTTTTTTTACTAAACATACTCTCACCACAAAACACTCCATTTTGCAAGTCCACTCCATACAAACCACCTACTAATTCGTCATTACTCCATACTTCTATAGATTTCGCATAACCTTGTTTGTGTAAATTAATGTATGCTTGCTTCATTTCATCTGTAATCCAGGTACCTTCTTGCCCTTTTCTGTAGATATTTTTACAATTCTGAATTACCTCTTCGAAAGCTTTATTTACAGTGATACCATAATTTTTTTTTCGAAGAACTTGCATCATAGATTTTGAAACTCGTAATTCTTCAGGGTACAAAATCATTCTTTCAGGTGGACTATACCAAACAATAGGTTCATCTTCATTAAACCACGGAAAAATTCCATTTTTATACGCAAACAGCAATCGTTTCACAGATAAATCACCTCCTAAAGCTAAAATACCTTCTTCTGTAGCCAACTCATGAGGTGGAAATTCTATTTCTTCTCCTAGCCAAATCATTTTAATTGTTTTAAAAAATTAATAGACCCAGCAAATATACAGCACTTCCTACTACCATAGCTATTAACGTATACGGTAATATTTCTTTAGCCTTTAATTTTGTAATCCCTAATAATGGTAACGCCCAAAATGGCTGTAACATATTTGTTATTTGATCTCCATATGCCAATGCCATAATTGCTTTAGGAAGCGGAACTCCCAACTGTAAAGCACTTTCAACAACTACTGGACCTTGAACTACCCATTGACCTCCACCACTTGGCACAAAAACATTTACTAAACCAGCACTAAAAAAAGTGAATATAGGTAAGGTTTCTGCATTTGAAACAGCTACAAAAAAACCAGAAATTAAAGCCACCATACCAGTACTTTTCATTATTCCCATAATTCCAAAATATAAAGGAAATTGAATTAAAATCCCCGATACATCAGCTATAGATTCACTAACTGCATTCATGAATTTTTTAAAACTCCCGTGTAGCAGAATACCTAATCCTAACATAAAAAAATTAATTAGATTAGGTGTTATTTTCAACTCCTTTATATCTTCAAAATATCGTGTAAAAAATGTTATTAAAATTAGTACTCCAAATAAAATAGCTAGCCATTTAGAACTGTCTAACTTTTCTGCTTTTGTTACCGCTTTTTCATTAGTATGTAATGCATATTCTGGTAAATCTATTTGTGTTGGAGCTGCTTTCTTTCCTAAAAAATAAAATGTAGCTGAAACAGTAACCACTACCATAAAAAACACAATTAAATTCCACCAACTAAATACTGTTTGTGAATAATCAATAATTTCAGGAATTTGAGCTAAAACACTTTCAGAAGAAACAGTATTCATAATACTTTTTATATGTCCTGTTTCATTTATTTTAATTGGAGCTGACCCAGATATACCTCCATGCCAAACCATTAACCCTGTATAACCAGCTGCTCCAATGATAGGATAATTCAATTTAATCTGATTTTTTTGAGCGTGCTCCGCTACTTTTCTAGCTAATAATGCTCCAAATATGAGCCCCAACCCCCAGTTGAAAAAAGCTACCAACATAGTGGTGCTACTAACAATTGCTGCACTACTTGCCGTATTTGTACAATACTTTGTTACTTTTAGTATTAACCGACTTACTGGTTTACTTAACACTAATACATGACCCAATACTAAAATTAACATCATTTGATAAGCAAACACCAACAAACCATCAGTCCAAACTCCTTCCTCCCAAAACTGCATCACATCTATAAAATAACTCCCTACCGAAGCTGATGCGGGTTTTGTAAAAACTAAAGCCAATACCAAGGTAATAAGTGTTAATAAAATAGCAATGGTAAAAGGAGATGGAAGATATTTTTTGAAAATATTCTCTATAACCGAAGTTAATTTCATGTTGGTTGGTTTATTTGCTAAAATAAAAAAATAGTATCAATTGAAATTTGCATAGTTTTGCAGTATGGTTAAAGAAATTCAGCTTCGTGTTAATCTTTTTGAAGAAAAACAAACAAGTATTCTTGAAAGAAAGGCTGCCAAACAATTGGCAATTGATATCAACGAAATTTCAGGAGTTAAGGTATTACGTAAATCTATTGACGCTCGTAAGAAACAGGTAATATTTAATTACAAAGTAGCCGTTTACGTAAACGAGCCAGTACCCACTGTACCTGATTATGTTTTTGAATACAAAGATGTTTCAACTGCAAAAGATGTTCATATTGTTGGTTTTGGTCCCGCAGGAATGTATGCTGCTTTGCGTTGTATTGAACTTGGTTACAAACCTATAGTTTTAGAACGAGGTAAAAATGTACAAGATAGAAGAAGAGATTTACGAGCTATTAACCAATTTCATGAAGTAAACGAAGACTCTAACTATTGTTTTGGTGAAGGTGGTGCAGGAACTTATTCTGATGGTAAACTTTATACTAGAAGTTTAAAACGTGGTGATGTACGCCGTATTTTTGAAAACTTAGTATATCATGGTGCCACAGAGCAAATTTTAATAGATGCTCATCCTCATATTGGAACAAACAAACTTCCTAAAATTATTCAGAATATCCGTGAAACGATTTTAAAATATGGTGGTGAAATTCATTTTGAATCGAGAGTAACTGATTTTGTAATTAAAAACAATAAGCTAAAAGCTATTCAATTGCAAAACGGTAAAGAAATGGAAGTGAATGCTGTAATTTTAGCTACAGGTCATTCTTCAAGAGACATTTACGAATTGTTACATAAAAAAGAAATCCTATTAAAAGCCAAGTCTTTTGCAATGGGAGTTCGTGTAGAACACCCTCAAGAGATTATAGATCAAATTCAATATAGTTGTTCAGGAGCTAGAGACGAATTATTACCAGCAGCGGCATATAGTTTAGTACATCAAGTTAGAAATCGTGGTGTATATTCGTTTTGTATGTGTCCAGGTGGATTTATCGTTCCTGCTGCAACTGCAAATGGTGAAGTAGTTGTAAATGGTATGTCTCCTTCACGAAGAAATAACAAGTTTGCCAATTCTGGAATTGTTGTTGAAATTGATGTAGAGAAAGATTTACCAAAGTATGAGCAATATGGAGTTTTGAAAGGGTTACAATTTCAAAAAGATTTAGAAAAACTAGCTTTTAACGCTGGAGGAAAAAGTCAAGTTGCACCTGCACAACGATTGACTGATTTTGTTGAAGGTAAATTTTCTGATACTTTAAACGAAACTTCATACCAACCAGGACTTAATTCTTCACCAATGCACTCTATTTTACCTAAACATATTGGTTATAGATTACGAAAAGGATTTGATGCTTTTGGTAAAAAAATGTATGGTTACTATACCAAAGAAGCTAATATTATTGGTGTAGAATCTCGAACTTCTTCGCCTGTTAATATTCCTAGAAAAGATAATTTAGAGCATCCACAAATTGAAGGTTTATTCCCTTGTGGAGAAGGTGGTGGCTATGCTGGAGGAATTATTTCAGCTGCCATGGATGGAGAGCGTTGTGCTGAATCTGCAGTTAATCTATTATAAATTAACTTATTTTAGTTTGCTTTTATACAATTACCTCGTATTTTTGCACCTCAAAATTTTACATGCTGATAGACAATGAGCAAGAAAATGAAAAAGCCTTCAAAAAAACCGCATTACGAACGTTTGCATAATTATTATCAACGTACTGGTTTTTACATGTTTATATGGGAAAGTTTAAAAAAAGCTTTTTTACCTATTGTAGCGGTTGTTATAGCGTTAGTGTTATTCAATAAATTTGTTTACGACATTAACAAAGGTCTTCAGTTAATGACAGAAACATTTTCTAGAACTAGCTTATTAATTGTATTCTTTATTTCTGAAACTATTTTAGGATTGATTCCGCCAGAGATATTTTTAGCATGGTCTAAAAAAACTGACGACCCGATTTTAAATGTATCTATTTTAGCTGTACTTTCTTATTTCGGTGGATTGGTTGCTTATTTCTTAGGAAAAGCTTCTCTTAAAATAAATGCTGTTAGAGAATATTTAGAAGTTAAAATGGCACAGCATTTAAAAAACACTAAAAAGTGGGGCGGTATTTTAGTTTTAGTTGGTGCTTTATTACCATTACCTTTTGCTATTAGCTGTTTAACTACTGGTATGATTAAATACCCTTTTAAAAACGTAGCACTGTACGGTTTATTTCGTTTTTTAAGATTTGCTATTTACGCTTGGGCTATTTTTTCTATGGTGAATTAACTTTTTCAAAACGATTATTTCATATTATAAAATGCATAAAACCTTATATTTTTTCTGTAAAAAGTAAGGTTACTTTGTATGTATGAATAACTTGTTTTCAATAGTTAGGAAACCCACATACTTTGCGCCCTTATTTGTTTTTGCTTCTATCAACATTTTAATGGGGACATGGGTTTTGTATATTCCTTTTATAAAAGAAAAGCTAGGCTTAGATGACGGTCAAATTGGTGTTGCTTTATTTTCTTTTGCTGCTGGTGCACTGGTAAGTATTCCATTTGCTCCAAAAATAATTAATTACTTTGGAACTGGTAAAACAACAGCCTTAGGCATACTTTTTTTTACTACTTTATTTATACTACCAATTACTGCTACTACTTATTTTCAATTGTGTTTATTTCTACATTTAATAGGAATATTCTCTTCTGTAACAAACATTGCAATGAATGCATTGGTTGCTGAAATTGAAAAAAGAAATGAAATTAATTTTATGACTACGGCTCATGGTTTTTTTAGCTTAGGAGGCGTTATTGGTGCTGGTTTAGGAACGTTATTAATAAACTTTATTGATATTCCTTTATATCACTTCTTAATTATTGTAATAGCTGTAAATACCGTTAATCTTTTATTTGTAAAACAATATTTCACTATTAAAACACATATAAAAGAAGAAAAAACAAAGTTTTCTATTTCTAAATACAAATCGCTATTACTACTTGCTTTCTTAGGTATTATTATTTCTGGAAATGAAGGTGCTATTGAAAATTGGAGCTCTCTATTTTTAAAAGAGAGAGTAAATGTTGCAAGCGATAATTTAACTGGTTTAGGCTTCTTATTCTTCTCTTTCTTTATGATGTTTGGTCGCTTTTTTGGAGATCAAATAAGCGCTAAGATTGGTTCTTTTAAAATAATCTTCTTTGGTTTCTTTATTGCTATCGGCGGACATTTATTAGTTTTAACTCAGTATTTCCCAACCTCTATCATAGGTTTTAGTTTGTTAGGAATTGGACTCTCTGTAATTTTTCCTGAAATTATAAGGCTTGCTAGTAAAAGCAAAACACATTCGCCACCCGTTGCTATTTCTTTTGTTTCTGGAATTGGTTTTTTAGGCTTTTTAGGCGCCCCTATTTTAATGGGATATATCTCTAAAATCAGCAATCTTTCCTATAGCTTTGGTACACTTACTTTTGCTTGTATTATAGGAACTTTACTAATTTTAAAACTTAAGAACACTTATAACAGTTAAATTAGTGATACCTTTGCAGTATGGCATTAACAAATAACGATATTTTTAAAAAGTTACGTGTAGCTCACAAATTAAGAGATACTGATATTATTGACATTTGTGCTTTAGTTGATTTTAAGGTATCAAAAGCAGAGCTTGGAGCATTTTTCAGAAAAGAAGACCACCCTAAATACATGGAGTGTGGTGATCAGATTCTTAGAAACTTTTTAAATGGTTTAATTATTCATTTAAGAGGTCCTATGCCTAAAAAGTAAAATAACGTTACTCTTTATCTATTTCAAAAACTTGGTTAATTGACCAATTCGCTCGTAATTGTAAAACTTCTTCTAGATAAATAATTCGTTCTGGTTGCTTTTTACCTAATAAAACTCCAGTATCCCATTTACCATTTTCATTTTCATCAACTACAGCTTTAATAACATATTCTTTTGGTTCTAATAAAGTAAACTCCAACTTTTTTGAACTCTTTACATACTCTTTTTTCACCACTACATCTTTGTCTAAAATCTCGATAATAACTGGAGATTTCACTTTCTTTTTTATATCCAAAATAATCGTCCCATAATCTTCTTCTTCCTTTGTATTAAAAGAATAAACTAAGGTATCTTTACTTTGCACTTCATAAACATCTTTTATAGCATTGGGTAATCCTGTAAAAGTATATTTAGATTTTTGTTTCTTATCAAACATTAATCCTATTTCATTACTTGTAAGTCCTTTCAATTTAAAAGGCACAGGAATTGAGTCTGACACAACCAAAGAAAATTTAGTTGTATCAATTTCCACAACCGGATTATTAGTTGTTAATTTAAAAGTATCTGTTAAATGCAATACATTTTTAATGTTATTAGAAACTACTAAAGAATCAATTTTCTTCTTTCTTAAAAAAACGGTTGCAGTATCAATTTCTTCTTTATGAGTTATTATGTACTGAAGAGAATCTGCTTCAATATCTGTATACCATAAATTTAAAGTATCTTTTTCTTCCTCAAACAAAGTGTAATCTTTGTAATTTTCAGGAGTTTTAGATAACAATTTTACCTTAAAATCTTTTTTATTTCCTCCTGTAAACCCAAATTGAATCTTTCCTTTTTTAATTTGCTTAGCCCTTTTAAATTTATAAGGTTGTTTTTCTTGAAATAAAATAATTGACTTTTTAATAACACTATCTTTAGGTAAATAGATAGTATCATTTAAGAATCCTATTTTTTCTGTGGCTGAACTAAATTTGTAATCAGGATTTTCCTCATCAATTGCCATTAAAAAATACTTTCCTTCTTTAATGTTAGAAAAATTATAATTTACAGAATCATATGTTTTTGTAACATAGTCTGGCTTTCTTCTATAAGGTACAGAATCATTAAATGTAGTATCTGCTTTATACAATAAAACACTGTAATTTTTTGAAAGTTCTTTAGCCTTTATATCTCTAACACCACCTTTTATTGTTAGTGAATCAATATAATCTCCTGTAGAAAATACATACTTAAAATTCTCTAAAGTATTTCCTTCGTTGTTATCCTGTACGGCATCACCAAAATTAAAAGTGTAAGTAGTATTCCCTTTTAAAGTATCTAAAATTTTAATATTAATGTATTTACTTGGAATACCTTGAGGTGTAATTAAAGGATTGTTTTTTAAAGGCGGAGAAATAATTAATTGTTTACTTAAGTCTTTTAAAACAATATACTCATCAAAATAAATTCTAATATTCTTTTCATCAAAATTTAAGCTACCGTTGCTTGGTTTTGCAATGACCATAATTGGTGCGTCTTCATCTTTTGGACCTCCCTCTGGACTACCTTTTCTGGCACAGCTTTGAAAAATTACCGAACAAACAGTTATTAAGAAAATAGAATATAAAAATTTCACGTATAGATATTTTACAGGAATCAAAAGTAATAAAAACAACTATGTTTTTTTAGTGTAAGCCATAGTTAGAATACTTATTTTAATATTTTTAACTTTTTGCAACTCATTACAACATACTTGCAAGGTTGCTCCTGTAGTAACTACATCATCTATCAACAATACATGCTTTCCTTCTAAAGCGCTAACATCTTTCACTTTAAACTTTGTATCTGAATTGTGAAAGCGATCAAATCTACTTTTAAAAGTTTGAGTCTCCGACTTAGAAACTCTAACCAAAGAATTCTTTAAAAAAGCCACATTTAACTTCTTACTTAATGTTTCTCCAAAAGAAGTTAACTGATTGTATCCTCTTAACTTAAATTTACTTTTGTGTAAAGGAACTGGAATTACGAGATCGAAACCAGAAAAATTTTGATGCTTTTTTAAATAAAACCACATCCAATTTGCCAAGAAAACGCCTATATCTTCTCTATTTTTGTACTTTAAATTATGAATTAACTTTTGAGTTATATTATTTTTTTGATAAAACAAGAAACAAAATCCTTTCTCAATCGTTGACTTACCATAAAAGATATTAGTTATAAAATTGTTTTCTATATCTTTTAGGTCTGTTATTGGCACTTCATTTACACAATTAGAACACAACACTTTCTCTGATTGATATAAATGTTTCTGACAATTAACACATAAATTAGGATAAAAAATGTTTATAAAATCTTTAAAAAAACGCATATTTGCTGAGCAACTTTTTTAAAGTAAAAATACAAAACAATTAAAAATATATTTTTGGAGAAGAAATTTAATTTTTTAAAAGAAGCAATTTCAACAGTAAAAACCTCAGGAACAATTATTCCAAGCTCTCGTTTCTTAGCAGAAAAAATGCTAAAAAATATAGATTTTGATAAAGCAGAGGTTATTGTTGAGCTAGGTTCTGGTAACGGTGCAATAACAAAACACATTTTAAATAAAATGAATAAGCAAACAAAATTGGTTTGCTTTGAAATTAATGAATCGTTTCACCAAGAACTATCTAAAATTAAACATTGTCAAATGACAATTTTAAAATCTTCTGCGGAAAATATAAACGAAGAGCTAGATAAACTTGGTTTTAAAGAAGCTGATTATGTAGTATCTGGACTACCCTTAACAATGATTCCTAATGAGATTTCTGAAAATATTTTAATCGAAACTCATAAATCACTGAAAAAAGGAGGTCGTTTTGTACAATTCCAATATAGTTTAGACTATTACAAAAAGCTAAAAAGCATTTTTAGTAAAGAAAATGTATCTCTTAATTTTGAACCTTTAAACTTTCCACCTGCATTTATATATAGTTGTATTAAAAAATAGAACGTTACTTTTTTAGAATTTGTATTTTTGCCCTCTATGATAGAAACACGCGAAGCAATATCAGAAAAGGTAGTTTTAATAGGAATTATTACTCAGCACCAAAACGAAGACAAAGCCAAGGAATATTTAGATGAATTGGATTTTTTAACTGTTACTGCTGGAGGAGTTCCTGTAAAAAGATTTCTTCAGAAATTAGACAAACCAAATCCTAAAACTTTTATTGGAACAGGTAAACTAGATGAAGTAAAAGCTTATGTTGAAAGCAACAATATAGGAACTGCTATTTTTGATGACGAGTTATCCCCTGCACAATTACGAAATATCGAAAGAATTTTAGATTGTAAAATTTTAGATAGAACTAACCTAATCTTAGATATTTTTGCCAGTAGAGCGCAAACTAGTTCTGCTAAAACTCAAGTAGAACTTGCTCAATACGAATATATTTTACCTCGTTTAACAAGAATGTGGACTCACCTTGATAAGCAAAAAGGGGGAATTGGTATGAGAGGTCCTGGGGAAACAGAAATAGAAACAGACCGTCGTATCATTAGAGATAAAATTACTTTACTTAAAAAGAAATTAGCTACTATTGATAAACAAATGGCTGTTCAAAGAAAAAACAGGGGGAAATTAGTAAGAGTAGCTTTAGTTGGATATACCAATGTTGGAAAATCTACTTTAATGAACTTAATTAGTAAAAGTGAGGTTTTTGCTGAAAATAAGTTATTTGCTACATTAGATACAACTGTTAGAAAAGTAGTGATTCAAAACATTCCTTTTTTACTTACTGATACCGTTGGTTTTATTAGAAAACTACCAACTCAACTTGTAGAATCATTCAAATCTACCTTAGATGAAGTTAGAGAAGCTGATTTATTATTGCATGTTGTAGATATTTCTCATCCAAATTTTGAAGACCATATTGCTTCTGTAAATAAAATTTTAGATGAAATTGACAGCGGAAATAAACCTTCTGTAATGATTTTCAATAAAATTGATGCGTATACTCATGAAACTATTGAAGAAGACGATCTTGTTTCTGTAAAAACAAAATCTCATTACACTTTAGAAGATTGGAAAAAAACTTGGTTTAACGATTTAGGTAAGGATGTTTGTTTTATTTCTGCACAAGAAAAAAACAACATCAACGAGTTCAAAGAGCTTGTGTATGAGAAAGTTTTAAACATACACACTAAAATTTTCCCGTATAACAATTTTCTTTATTAGAAAACGTTCAATTTAAATACAGGCGAATATATAAAGATAAATAACCCATGTAAAACTCACAAAAACAGAAAGTTATTTTTTTTTCATATATTTGCTAACATTTAGTTTTTCTAATTTTAAAAAAGTTTAAATCTAATCATGATGTTTTTAAGCTTTATTAATCGTTAAAATCCCCGTATATGAAAAAAATATTAACTGTTTTATTAGTTATTTTTTCTTTATGCGCTTTTTCTCAAAGCCACAAGGAGACCTGTAAATCGCCAGATGATGCTGGATTGGATTTAAACAGTATTACAAAATGTACTGTTAAGTCCTCAAAGAAGACTGACAATAAAAAAGCGAGACAAATTACAGTTCGAATTTCTGCGCCAAAAAAGAGGTTCTTAAAGAAAAGAAAGAAACAAGTAGCTTCTGAAGCTAATAGTATGAATAGTTCTGGTGTAACAATAAACAATGCACCATCTATTTCAAACTCTGTGAAATTAAAGACAAACTTAGCAGCATTAAAAAACACTTTATCTAAAGAAGAAGTAAGAAGTGCTCAAAAGTTTAGTGCTATTGACAAAATACCTGCATTTCCTGATTGTAGTTCTGATGATCAAGTAGATTGTTTCAATACTGAAATGATAGAACACATTCAAGAACATTTTGAATACCCTAACAAAGCTCTTTTAGAAAAAATTGAAGGAGAAGTTTGGGTACGCTTTATCATTGATAAAGAAGGAAATGTAACAAATATTAAAGCATTAGGACCAAAAGGAGGTAATATATTAAAAGATGAAGCTATTAGAGTGGTTTCAAATTTACCCAAATTCAAACCTGGTTCCAAAGACGGAAAACCAATCTCAGCGAAGTATGGTTTCCCTATCAACTTTTCATTAGAAGATAACTAATTTGCCAAAAGCCTGCTATATTTTTAAAAAATAGCAGGCTTTTTTAGTAATAAATTGTTATTTTGTCACATAATTTAGATTAATAAAAATAATATTAGTATGATTAAAAGACTACTTATTCTATTTCTTATTACTAGTAATTATGTGTTATTCGCACAAACAGAAGTCTCAGGTTTAGTATTTGACGAATACCTGGAACCATTCCCCGGAGCTGTTATTACTATAAACAAATTAAAGGTTGCAACATCAGACTTTGATGGCGCCTTTGAAATTAAAGTTGAAAAATTCCCCGTAACAATAACTGTTTCTGCAGTTGGTTATCAGGCAGAGAAAGTCATTCTAGAAAGCGCTTCACAAGATATCAATGTGATTTTAAAAGAATCACAGATATTAGATCAAGTTGTACTTTCTGCATCGAGAACCCCTGAACGAGTTATGGAATCTCCAGTAACAATTGAGAGAATTGACCAGAAGTACATTGGTAAAACTCCTTCTCCTAACTTTTATCAGAGTTTAGGAAACTTAAAAGGAATTGACATTTTAGACAATAACTTAATCACAAAAGCTATTGCTTCTAACAGAGGTTTTGTGAGTACAGATAACGTAAGAACCGTACAGTTAGTTGACGGGGTAGATGTAGCTGTACCCGTTTTTGACTATGCCTTAGGAAATACTTTTGGACTAAATGAGTTAGATGTGAAAAACGTCGAGATTCTTCCTGGTGCTGCTTCTGCATTATATGGTGCGAACGCATTAAACAACATTGTATTAATGACAAGTAAAAGTCCTTTTGATGATACAGGTATTAGCATGTACACAAAATCTGGAGTAACTACTCAAGAAAGTAGAGGAACTTACGGTTATTATGATGTTGGAGCTAGATTTGCTTATAAATTTAACGATTGGATTGCTGGTAAGGTAAACATGACTTACTTTGAAGGCGAAGATTGGCACGCAAATGACATTTCTGATGTAAATGGTACACTTAGTACTGATCACTCTACAAGCACAAGTTATGATGGAGTTAATGTATATGGAGACGAAGTAGGAATTAATTTAGTAGATTTAGCTTTACTTGCTGCTCCTGATTTCGCTGCATTTGGTATTAATACATTAGGTTTAATCTCTACTATTCCTAATGCTCAAAATCAAAGAATTACTAGAACTGGTTACAGAGAAAGAGATATTTTTGACTATGGTTTAAAAAACACCTTATTTGATGCTGCTTTACATTTTAGACCTTGGGGAGAAAATGAAGCTGAAATTATATTAGCTACCAAGTTCAATACAGGAAACAACATCTCTCAAGCAAGTAATAGATATTTACAATCTGGCTCTTATATGGAGCAATATAAAATTGAAGTAAAGGGTAAAAATTACTTTGTTAGAGGTTATTACAACGAAAATAATGCTGGTAGAACATTAGATTCAAGACTAGCTGGTATTTTTGTTATCAACGACTGGAAAAGTCATGGTGACTACTTTGGAGAATATGCTCAAACATATTTTGGCGCATTAGCTGCAGGTATTCCAAATCCTGATGCTCATGCCGCTGCTAGAAACGCTGTAAATACTGGATTACCAGTACCTGGTTCTGCTGAATATCAAAGTCGTTTAAATTTAGCTGGTCAAACTAACTTATCTGAAGGAGGAGCTAGATTATTTGAAAACTCTGGTTATTATCATGCTGATGCTAACTTGAATTTAGCTGATTATATCGATTTTGCAGATATACAAGTTGGAGGTAGTTTTAGAAGTTACGCACTAGACTCACAAGGTCAAGTATATACAGATGACGATGGAGTAATTAGATACAGACAATTTGGTGTGTACACACAATTACAAAAGAAATTTTTAGACGATCGTTTAAAATTTACAGGTACATTACGTTATGACAAGTCAAGAAACTTTGATGGAAATTTCTCTCCAAGAGCTACCTTATCTTACGCTGTAGGAGAAAAAAGAGATCATAACTTTAGGGTTGGTTTCCAAACAGGATTTAGAAATCCTACATCTCAAGATCAATATATTGGTATTAACTTAGGAAATGCAGTGTTAGTTGGATCTGTGGAAGAAAATTTAACTCGTGAAACTGTTACTAGAAACTTTACAGCTGGTGGTGTTGCACAATCTGTAACTCTAAATGGAGTAGATGCTTTTGAAAACGCTTACACTGCTGAATCTGTAGCTGCATTCCAGAACAACTTTAGAAACAACGCTGTAACTGGTAACATTGACCCATCTACTGGATTACCTGTTTTCACTCCTACTTTATTACAAAAATCTACTGCAAAATTAGTCCAACCAGAAATTGTAAGATCTTTTGAAGTAGGTTATCGTGGTGCAACTAGTATTGGTAGTAAACTTTTAGAATTTGATATTGTCGGTTTCTATAACTTCCATGAAGATTTCATTACTCCTATTGATGTTGAAGTTCCTTTATTTGGAGATGTTGACGACTTAAGTTCTGGTGTTGTAAACGCTATTGCTTCTGGAAACACTCAAACATTTAGTATAACTACTAATAGTGAATCAAAAATTGAAGCATATGGATTTACAGCAGGGTTTAACACTAAAATATTAGGAGATTTTGATTTAGGTGCTAGTTATGCTTTTTCAGATTTTACGATAGAAAACAATGATGCTTTTACATTTAAGCCGTTTTTTAACACCCCTAAACACTCAGTTAAAGCTCAATTTGGTCACGAACGTTTATTTAAAAACTTCGGGTTTAACACTAACTTAAGATGGCAAGATACTTTCTTATATCAAACACGTTTCGCAAATACTATTCTTGATGCAAGATTTGTTTTAGACGCACAGTTAAACTATGCTATACCTTCTATCAAATCAGTATTTAAGGTTGGAGGAACAAACTTAACAGGTAAAGAATACAACAGTGTTCCTGAAGCAGGAACAATAGGTTCTCAATATTACATTTCTTGGACTATTAACAATTAATATTTAAAAGTTCAATTAATTAAAAAGACCAAATTACTTAAAAGTAATTTGGTCTTTTTCTTTTAAATTATTCTTATTTCAAAAGTCACTATATAAAAAATATCTGACTCCAAAACAATCAGAATATTTATTTACCTAAAGCATTTTTAATTATACCTATAACAACCATTAACACACCACCTCCGGCAGTTCCTCCGGCTATACTGCCAATAAGCTCTCCTAAATCTAAGCCTAGCATTCCTAATAATTGAGCTCCAAGTCCACCTCCTAAAATACCAACTACAGAATTCCATAAGGTTCCCATAGAAAACTTTTTTAATAATGCTCCTGCAATATTACCACCAAGTGCTCCAGTAAGTAAACTAATAATTAAATCTGTCATAATTTTTGTTTTTTTGATTTGTTAAATTCAGCTTAATTTAACAAAAAACGAAAAAATAAACAAAATTAATAACCAATATGAAACAACGGATCTCCTAAATTAACTACAGGAAAGTTGTTTTTTGCTATAATATAACCATCTTTAGGAGCTTTTACGGGAAATTTTGTTTCTCCATAAGTATCCATAATAAATCCGATAATAGCTCCTTTTTTAATCATTGCTCCGTTTGCAACCTTCGCATTGAAAATTCCTGCAGCTCTTGCTCGTAACCAACTCTTTTTTTCTATTAAAATTGATTTTTTTTCTTCAGGAATTAGTACATCATCGCTTATCATATTAAAATGCTTCAATACTCTAAGTGTTCCATAAATTCCTTCTTGAATAGCATATTCATCTAACCTCAAAGACTCACCACCTTCATAAACTATAACAGGAATTCCGTACCTAAAACATTCATTTCTGAATGATTTTGCAATCATTTTAGAACCAAATCTAAATGGTGAGCCAAAAATATCAGCTAACATTTTGCCATTTTCATCTTCTGGAGTATATCTAATCTGTGGATAATTACTTCTTTGAGCTCCTCCAGTATGATAATCAATAGCAAAATCAACATTTTTCGTAATCTCTTTCATTAAATAATACGCTAATCTACTCGCCAATGAACCTCTTTTAGAGCCAGGGAAACTTCTATTTACATCTTTCCCGTGCATTTCTCTAGAAAAATCTAAAAAACCAAAAATATTTAGTAGTGGTAACACAATAACACAACCTCTGTGAATCTTGTACGATTTGTCTATTAACATTCTTCTTACCAATTCCACACTATTTACCTCATCTCCATGCAAGCCACCTTGCAACAAAATAGTAGGTCCTGGCTTTTCGCTATTAAAAACATACACTGGAATCTCAATTAATGTTCCTGTTGGCAACCTATCTAAAGGTATTTTAATGAGTTTAGACTCTCCTAACCCAACTCTTTCTCCTCTTATTATTACTTCCTCGTTCTTGAACTCTTTGTTGAACATTTTTTTTCTAAAAATTTTATCATTCTTTCGGCAACATTCACCTTTGTATATGCTTCTATTCCTTGTAAACCTGGTGTAGAGTTTACCTCTATTAAAAGCGGACCTCTTTTAGAGCGAATTAAATCAACACCAGCAACAGGTAGTCCTAAATAATTTGCTGCTCTAATTGCCATTGATTTTTCTGCATCACTAATTTCTTCTTTAAAACCTGTTCCTCCACGATGGATATTCGATCTAAAATCATCTTCCAAACCTTTTCTTCTCATGGAAGTAATTACCTTATCTCCCGCAACAAAAACACGAATATCCTCACTATTACTTTCCTTTATAAATTCTTGTAAAAGAATGCTCATATTCATTCTATAACAGGTATCAATAATTGATTTTGCAGATTTTTTACTTTCAGCAAGCATTACTCCCATTCCTTGAGTACCTTCTTGAAGTTTTATTATTACAGGTGCGCCTCCTAACAACTCTATTTGCTCTTCTATATTTTCAGGATTTACTGAAAAAACAGTATCAGGAATCGGAATTCCTTTTCTATTCATTATTTGTAGCGTTCTTACTTTATTCTGCGCACGAGTTATACCTAACGAACGTGATGTGCTGTAAACTCCATTCATTTCAAACTCCTTTACTACAGCAGCTCCATGTCGGGTAGCAGATGCTCCTATTCTAGGAATAATTACATCAGGCTCATCTATTATATCTTCGCCTTCATAAATAATTTGACGTTTACCTCCACTTAACTTAATTGAACAACGCATGTGATTGATAATACTAACTTCGTGTCCGCGTTTTACCGCTTCATCATAAATTCGTTTGGTGGAGTAAATATTCTCACTAACAGATAAAATAAAAATATTCATTTTTTAGACGCCTTTTTACAAATCTAATCAAAAAGTAGATAAACTTTAGTTAAGTTTTACACACATTTTTACAGTTCTAAAATTCAATAATAAAAATGGAAAGTATTTTTTATTTTTGAAAGTGTATTCAATCAAACCAAATCCATGAAAAAAATATTTTTAAGTGCGCTACTTATTTCTTCTTCAATAATCGCACAACAAATGCCTACAGGTGCTTTAAAAGTTAAAGAGGCTTTGCAGTTAAAAGAAAAAATGACCAAAAACTCTTTAGTTAAAAATATTCCTTTTGAAAATATTGGTCCTACTGTAATGAGTGGCAGAGTTGTAGACATTGATGTGAATCCACAAAACACTAATGAATTTTATGTAGGATACGCTTCTGGTGGATTATGGCATACAAAAAATAATGGTAACACGTTTACTCCTATTCTTGATAATGCTGCTACGCAAAATATTGGCGATATAGCTGTAAATTGGAAAAATGGAACTATTTGGGTAGGTACTGGTGAAAATAATTCTTCTAGATCTTCTTATGCAGGAATTGGTATTTTAAAATCGGAGGACAAAGGTAAGACATGGAAAAATGTTGGACTTTATGACTCTCATCATATTGGTAGAATACTAATTAACCCTAACAATCCAGAAGAAGTTATTGTGGGAGTTTTAGGACATCTATATTCTAACAATGAAGAAAGAGGTATTTATAAAACTACAGACGGTGGTGCTACATGGAATAAAACCTTATTCATTAATAATGCAACTGGAATAATTGATATACAAGCATCTCCTAACAACTTCAACACGCTTTATGCTGCTTCTTGGGAAAGAGATCGTAAAGCATGGAATTTTGATGGTGATGGAAAAAATTCTGCTATTTATAAATCTACGGATGCAGGAACTAACTGGATTAAAGTTTCTGAAAACAATGGTTTTCCGAATGGTGACGGTGTAGGTAGAATTGGTTTGGCTGTATATGATGATAATACAGTATATGCTTTTCACGATAATCAATTCCGAAGGGAAAAAGAAAAGAAAGATAAAGATTCGTCAAACGCTTTAGATAAAGAAGATTTTAAAACCATGTCTGTAGACGAATTTTTAAAACTAACAGACAAAAAACTAAACTCTTATTTAAAAACGAATGGTTTTCAGGAAAAATATAGAGCTGAAAATGTAAAACAAATGGTACGATCAGGTACTGTTAAACCAATTGATTTAGCAAAGTATTTAGAAAACGCTAATTCATTGTTATTTGATACACCTGTTATTGGAGCTGAAGTTTTTAAGACCCTAAACGGAGGAAAATATTGGAAAAAAACTCACGATGGTTATTTAGATGACTTATACTATTCATACGGTTACTATTTTGGTGAAATTCGTGTTGACCCACAAGACGTAAATGGTATTTATGTAATGGGAGTTCCAATTTTAAAATCTAAAGACGGAGGAAAAACATTTGTTTCTATTAGTAGAGAAAACGTACATGCTGATCATCAAACACTTTGGGTGAATCCAAAAGTTCAAGGACATTTAATTGACGGAAACGATGGTGGTTTAAATATTTCTTATGATGATGGAGAAAGTTGGTTAAAATTAAATACACCTCCAGTAGGTCAGTTTTACGCTGTATATGCCGACAACCAAACTCCGTATAATGTATATGGAGGTTTGCAAGATAATGGTGTTTGGACAGCCAAACATACAGCAAAAACAGATAAATCGTGGCTACAATCTGGTAAAAACCCATACCAATCTCTTATGGGAGGTGATGGAATGCAAGTTCAGGTTGATGATAGAAATCCTGATATTGTTTATACAGGATATCAGTTTGGAAATTATTTCAGAATAAATAGAAAAACTGGTAAGCAAACTTACATTCAACCAAAACATACACTTGGAGAAAATCCGTATCGTTTTAACTGGCAAACACCAATTTTGCTATCAAAACACAATCAAGATATTTTATATTTAGGAGGAAATAAACTACATAGATCTTTAAACAAGGGAGATAAATGGGAAACTATTTCTGATGATTTAACTAAAGGTGGTAAAAAAGGAAATGTAGCCTATGGAACATTAACAACTATTAACGAAAGCCCTTTTCAATTTGGATTAATTTACACTGGTTCTGACGATGGATTGGTTAAAATCACCAAAAATGGCGGAGGAAGCTGGGAAACCATTTCTAATTCGTTACCTGCCGATTTATGGGTTAGTAGAGTAATTGCTTCTAAATATAAAAAAGAACGCGTATATGTAACTTTAAATGGCTATCGTTGGGATGATTTTGGTTCGTATGTATACGTATCTGATAATTATGGAAAAACTTGGAAAAATATTGGTAAAAACATTCCTTCCTCTCCTGTAAATGTTATCAAAGAAGATACTGCTAATGAAAATGTTTTGTATGTAGGAACTGATAACGGCTTATATGTTTCATTAGACCAAGGAAATACATGGGAAGCTTTTTCTAAAAACTTACCTAATGTAGCAGTACATGATTTAGTTATACAGCCAAAAGCTAAACATTTAATAGTAGGAACACATGGTAGAAGCTTGTACAAAGCTGATATTTCAGCTTTACAAGCATTCTCTAAAGAGATACAGAATAAATCAACACATGTTTTTCCTGTTAAAAATATGAGAAAAAATAAGTTTTGGGGAAGCTCATGGAGTAAGTGGCTAAAACCTAACACTCCTGAAATGGGAATACCTTTTTACGTGAATAGCAGTAAGAAAGTAGTTTTAGATATTTTTGCAGATAAAATAAAGGTAAATACTATTACTTTTGATGCTGTAAAAGGCTTTAACGAAGCATTCTTTGATGTATCTTTTAATGAAAAAGGATTGAAAGACTATAAAAAAGAACACAAAGACAGCATCTTAAAGGAAGCTAAAAACAAAAAAACATACCTACCTAAAGGAAAGTACAAAGTAACCTTAAATAACGAAACACAAACTTTTGAAATAAAATAATGGGAATTATAAGAGTTAACGATATAAAAATATTTACCAATCACGGTTGTTTAGAAGAAGAAGCTAAAATCGGATCAGAATATAGAGTCGATCTTGAAGTGAAAACAGATTTGAATATTTCGGCAAAATCTGACGATTTAGACGATACAGTTGACTATGTTTTACTAAATAAAATAGTAAAAGAGGAGATGTTAATTAGATCTAAGCTATTAGAACATGTAGCACAACGAATTTTAGACAGAATTTTCAAAGAATCTCAAATGGTTGAAGAAGCGACAGTTAGTGTATCTAAAATTAACCCTCCTATTGGTGGTAATGTTGGTGAAGTAACTATTATTATGTCTCAACAAAGTAAAAGTTAAAAAAAGCTTGCTATAAAGAAGAAAAAGTTTAAATTTGCATTCACCAATTAGGTGTCGTGGCCGAGTGGCTAGGCAGTGGTCTGCAACACCATCTACAGCGGTTCGAATCCGCTCGACACCTCAAAACCTGTAATTTTTTACAGGTTTTTTTATTTTTTGTGACTTTTGAAAAATTCACGTGTCAGAACGATATACATATGGGTTTAAATTTTAAAAAATGAAAAACCGTAAAAATGCTTGTTTACATGTTGGGGGACAGTAAATAAGAAAATATGTAATAAGGGAGTGAGAATATCACTCCTTTTTTTATACCTGAAACTTTAATGACATTAATTTATTTTCAAAAAGCATACCGTTTTTTTTTATTAAACAAAATAAAGGTAGACACCTTAATTTCAACATATAATTCATTCTTTTAAAGAATAAAAAAGCCTTTCCTAAAAAAGGAAAGGCAGAAAGGTCTTTAATATTTAAAGTAAAATCAGTCAATCCCCCAATTTACTAATTACTAAAAAATATCTTGGTTAGACCATCCAATAAAATTATTAAAAAAAAAACAAAGACAACCCTAAAATTGTATGATCTACAATTGCTTAAATGTTTTTTACTTGAAAAATTGTGTTAGAAACAATACTAAGATAACTTAGTCAGTTTTGACATATATTATAATTAAAAAATGCTTCCAATTAAAAAACTGAAAGCATTATTTATATAAAAAAAGATTTTTTATTATTCTATAATTCCTAATCTTTTAGCCCTTTGTTCCCAACTTTTACGGGCTAAATTCTGTAAATCTTCAACATTATCACTCTCATCCATAATTTCTAAACCTAACAATGTTTCAATAACATCTTCTTGTGTTACTAAACCACTTACAGATCCATATTCGTCTACTACTAAGGCTATATGCTCTCTTTTTTCGACTAATTTTTCAAATAATTCAGGAATTGGTAAATCTCTTTTAGTTACAATAATTTCTCTCTTAATTGTCTCTAACTTCTCCTCTCCTTTTCCTCTAATTATTGCTTCTAACAGTTGATCTTTTAAAAAATAACCTACAATATTATCTGATTTTTCTGAATATAATGGAATACGTGAAAAACGTAACTTTGAATTAGCTTCAAAAAAAGATTGGATTGTTTGATTTGCATCTGCTGTAACCAATACAGTACGAGGTGTCATAATATGTTTTGTTGCAATTTCTTTAAAACTCAACATGTTTTTAATCACCTTACTTTCACTTTCCTGAAAAACACCTTCCTTTTCTGCTATTTCAGTCATTGCTGAAAAATCTTCTCTACTTAATACACTTTCTCCGTGTCCTCCTTTACCAAATAACTTGGTAAAAAGCTGTAATACCCAAATAAGTCCAGTATACTTACAAATAAAAATTAAAACGTTTAATGCTTTGGTTGTAAAACCTGCTAAAGATTTCCAGTAAGTAGCACCAATAGTTTTAGGAATAATTTCAGAAGCAACTAAAATTAACACTGTCATTACTGCTGAAACAATAAATACACCGTTACCCTCATCATTAAAAACATTCTTTGCTTGCGCACCTACTAAGATTGCTCCAACTGTATGTGCTATTGTATTTAATGTTAAAATTGCAATTAAAGGTTTATCTACGTCATTCTTTAAAATTTCTAAACCTTCTGCAAAAGCTTTACCTTCTTTCTTTTTTACATTCACAAATGTAGGGGTTACACTTAACAAGACTGCCTCTAAAATAGAGCACAAAAAAGAAAAGAAGATTGATAAAACCGCGTAAATTATAAGTAATGTCATTTTGTATTTTTTTTGTAAAAATAAAAAACCTCAAGATTATTTCACTTGAGGTTTTATTTTTTATTTACTTTTTTATTAGAATCCGTAGCTTAAACCAACTAACCAGTATGATTGAATAACACTAGGTGTAGCATCTAAACTAGAATATAATTGATTTCCTGCTCCATCTAAAGCAAGGTTAAACGTTTCTTGCTTGTTAACACGTAAACCAGACTCTAAACCTACTCCAATACCTTTCCAGATATTAAATCCTAAAGAGTTAATCCAAGTTGCATTTGATAAATCTGAAGATTCATAACTTTGGAATGTAGATAAATTAGATCTGAACTTAAACTTACCAACAGTTTTGTTGTACTCAGCAACAATTTTAGCCCCTAATGAAGATTGGAAATCTACACCAGTACTACTAAACACTAAGTTATAGTTTAAAGGATGTGCAACTACTACTAATTCTTTAATTGGCGTCCAAGTAATACCAACCCCTAAATCTAAATATCCAGGATCATTGAAATTACTAATAAATGACGTTCTATATTCTCCTAAGGTAGAAACCGCTAACTTATCTGTTAATTTATACCCGAATAAAGATGTGATGGTAAATACATCTGTAGTTCCTCTAAAACTTGTATCATCAGTTGGATCATTTTTGTCATCTAACTTTACCCAACCTAAATTTAAATTCCCAGAGTTTCTCCAAAAATATTTTTCTCTATCTAAGTTAGCATATCCATTTACAGTAACACCAATGTTACCAGCAGATGAATTAGGTACTGCATTTGAATACCAATCTGCAAATCCTGAAAAATTAGCACCAATAGTACCAAAAGCACCAAACTTCCATCCTGGAAACGCATCAATCTTTGCTTGTAATGCATCTACTTCACCTTGAATCTTTGCTACTTCAGCTGCTTTCTTTGCTTTTTCTGCTTTTAACTCTTCAACTGTTTGAGCAAATGAAATACTACTTAATAATAAGGCTGCAGCTATAACTACTTTTTTCATGTTTCTTATCTTTTGATTTTTATTAAATTCATTTTCGTAAAAGGTTAGACAAAAATAATTCTAAAAAGTCACATTAAATAATATAATTTACCCCTAATCCAAATAATTGTCTGAATTGTATTTTACTAGATGCATTATCATCTACAATAGTGTGAAAACCTAGGTTAGTAGATAAGTGCTTATTGATTTTTAAAAGAAAATTTAACTGATAATCTACATCAACATTCTGAGGCTTATCTAGATAGTCAGAATATAATGCTAACGTATTTTCCATTTCAACATCTTTAGCTAGCGTAAATTTGTAATAAGAAGATAGATTAAAACCTAGGCTAAAGCTGCTATTTCTTCCTTCATCTACTCCATATTTTCCAGAAAAAGTATCGGAAACAAAAGTGAATCTTGATGAAGACGGAGCAATGTTTACATATTTAGTTTTTGATTTTTTCCATAAAAAACCTGGTCCAAAACTTAAATACGCAGGTGAGAAAAAGTTTGACACTTCTTCTTTGGGCGTTTTACTATAATCATAACCTTTTGTGTATTGAGTTTTTAAATTATCGTAAAATGAAAAGAACCAATCATTTTTTGATTTGTAACTCAATATAGAATTGTATTCAAATCTATCATCGGTTTTTCTTGTTCCTTGTTCATCAACATAACTTAAACCGAAGCCTGAAGTTACTTTATTATCCCAATTCCAATTATCTTTATTGTAATTGAACTCGTAGTTTAAATTAAGATTACCTGCAACGGAATTACTTCCTCCTGCAATCCAGTTTGAAAATGTTGATTGATTTAATAAAAAGGTAAGTTTAGTGTTAGTTTTCCAAATTTTAGGTATACTATCCTTTTTTTCATCTTCTTGAGCAAAAGAAGAGAAACTACAACATAAATAGAGTAATGTTGTAGCTTTAATAATACTAGAATAACTAGCTATTCCTTTTTTTCTTGAATAGTGGCACAGTAGAACACGCTTCTCCATACATAATAGTTTTTACTACAGGTTGAAGCTTTTCTATAAGAAAAATATATGCACTTTCTGGTATAGGTTTATTGCTACAACCTTTAATTATTATTGGTTTGTCTGCATAAATATCAATTTCCATACCATTTATTATTTCGTTAAAGATAACTGTTTCAAGCAATTCTAAATTTCCAATAACAACTTTCTTTGCAAACGCAGCTAATTCAGTTGTTATTAAAAGGTAGGCCCAAGAAGGAATAATTGCATCTGTAGAACAAGATAATGCTACGTAACAATCATTATACTTTGACCAATCGTGATTTTTAACATGCTCTCTAAAATCTTTTTCGCGTAAGAGTAAACCTTCAAACAGCCAGTCTTTAATATCTAAAACTACACGGTTACCATTTGGATATAATTCTTCCAAATCTAAGGTTACCAATTTGCTATTTGCTACTCTATTTATAATTTCGTCTGCCATTTTAAAGCATTCCTAATTCTAATTTTGCCTCTTCACTCATCATTTCTTGTGTCCAAGTAGGATCAAAAGTAATTTCTACTTCACAATCATTAATTTCCTTTAATGTTTTCACCTTATCCTCTACCTCTACTGGTAATGTTTCTGCTACAGGACAATTTGGTGATGTTAAAGTCATTAATATTTTGGCATTGTATTCCTCAGATATAAAAACATCATAAATTAAACCTAATTCATATATATCTACAGGAATTTCCGGATCGAAAATAGTTTTTAAAACACGAACGATCTTATCTCCTAATTCTTCTAACTTTTCTTCTGTCATTGTTCTTCTTAATTAATTTGTCAATTTCGACTGTTGCGCAATAGCATACATTTTAATTTGCTTTACCATAGATACCAATCCATTTGCACGTGTTGGACTTAAATGTTCTTTTAAACCAATTTCATCTATAAAATTGGTATCAGCATCTATAATATCTTTTGGTGTTTGGTCGGAAAAAACACGTAATAATAACGCTACAATCCCTTTCGTTAAAATCGCATCACTATCAGCAGTAAAAACAACTTTATCAGCCTCAACCTCAGAGTGCATCCATACTTTAGATTGACAACCCTTAATTAAATTCTCGTCTAATTTATAATTTTCAGAAATTAATGGAAGTGATTTTCCTAAGTCTATAATATACTCATAACGCTCCATCCAGTCCTCAAACATTGAAAACTCATCAATAATTTCTTCTTGTATTTCTTTGATAGTCATTTTTTAGAACTATTTTTGCACTTTATAATTTATTTTGTGCATTTGAATATGCAAAAATACTGATAAAAATTAAGATAAACGTCATCACGAATAAAGGTAAGTCATTCGCTTTTCGTGTTAACTAAAGAAAATTTTAAAATGAATAAATTATTAGCAGTAGGAACTGTTGCTTATGATGCAATTGAAACTCCATTTGGAAAAACAGATAAAATTTTAGGTGGTTCAGGAACTTATGTTGGTTTGGCAGCATCTCAATTTGGTGTAAAAACAGGAGTTGTATCTGTTGTTGGAGGTGACTTTTCTCAGTCATACATTGATATGATGGAAGCAAAAGGAATTGATACTTCTGGAATTGAAATTGTAAAAGATGGTAAAACTTTTTTCTGGAGTGGAAAATATCATAATGATATGAACTCTAGAGATACTTTAATTACTGAATTAAATGTATTAGAAACTTTTACTCCAGTAGTACCAGATTCTTTTAAAGATGCTGAAGTAGTAATGTTAGGTAACTTACACCCATTAACTCAAGCATCTGTATTAGATCAAATGAATGAGCGTCCAAAATTAGTAGTTTTAGATACTATGAATTTTTGGATGGATATTGCTTTAGCTGATTTACATGAAGTTTTAAAAAGAATTGATGTGATTACTATTAATGACGAAGAAGCTCGTCAGTTAAGTGGAGAATATTCTTTAGTAAATGCTGCTAAAAAGATTCATGAAATGGGACCTAAATATGTAGTGATTAAAAAAGGAGAGCACGGAGCTTTATTATTTAATGATGATAATATGTTTTTTGCACCTGCACTTCCTTTAGCTGAAGTTTTTGATCCGACTGGTGCTGGTGATACTTTTGCTGGTGGTTTCTGTGGTTATTTAGCTAAAACAGAAAACTATTCATTTGAAAACATGAAAAATGCTATCATTTATGGTTCAAACTTGGCTTCTTTTTGTGTAGAAAAGTTTGGTACTCATAGAATGGAAGATTTAACCAAAGAAGAAGTTCAAACTCGCTTGAACTTATTTAAACAACTAACACAATTCGACATAGAGTTAGCATAACACAAAATCCGCGCTTTTTTGCGCGGTTTTTTTATACATAAAAACAACACAACAAGGAAACAAAGAATGAGTGACGAGTTAAAACATGAGTGTGGTATAGCACTTGTAAGATTGTTAAAACCTCTAGATTATTACAAGAAAAAGTATGGTACTGCTTTTTACGGATTAAATAAGTTGTACTTACTTATGGAAAAGCAACATAATAGAGGTCAAGATGGTGCAGGTTTAGCTAGTATAAAATTTAATGTAGACCCTGGCACTAGATATATTAGCAGAATTAGATCAAACAAAACACAACCTATTCAAGATATTTTTGGTCAAATTAACAACAGAATTAATGATATTTTCGAGAAAAATGAAGATAAAATTAATGATGTTGCTTGGCAAGAAGAAAATATGCCTTACATCGGTAACTTGTTTTTAGGTCATGTTCGTTATGGTACTTTTGGTGGTAATAGCATTGAAAATGTACACCCTTTTTTACGTCAAAGTAACTGGAAACATAAAAACTTAATTGTTGCTGGTAATTTTAACATGACAAATTCTGGTGAATTAATGAAAGAATTAATCACCTTAGGGCAACATCCAAAAGAAGCTACTGATACAGTAACTGTTATGGAAAAAATCGGTCATTTCTTAGAAGATGAAGTTGCCGATACTTACAAAAAAGCAAAAGCAGCTGGTTTTAACAAAAAACAAGCTTCTCCGTTTATAGAAGAGCATTTAGATGTTCAACGCATTTTAAAACGTTCTTCAAGAAATTGGGATGGAGGTTATGCAATGGCTGGTTTATTAGGTCATGGTGATGCTTTTGTTTTAAGAGATCCTTCAGGAATTCGTCCTGCCTTTTGGTATAAAGACGACGAAGTAGTAGTAGTTGCTTCTGAACGTCCGGTTATTCAAACTACATTTAATGTACCTATTGATGAAATTAAAGAAGTTCCTAGAGGGAAAGCTTTAATTATAAAGAAAAACGGAACAACATCTGTAGAGAGAGTTCTTAAGAAAAGAGAGAAATTATCATGTTCTTTTGAAAGAATTTATTTTTCTAGAGGTAGTGATGCTGATATTTATCAAGAGCGTAAAAATTTAGGAAAATATGTTTTTCCTGAGGTATTAAAAGCTATTGATGATGATATTGCTAATACTGTTTTTACTTACATACCAAATACTGCTGAAACTTCTTATTACGGAATGATGGAGGCTGCTGAAGATGTATTGAACCAGCAAAAAACAGCAGATATTTTAGCTGGAAATGGTAAATTATCAGCAGAAAGAGTTACTGAAATCTTATCGCAAAGACCAAGATTTGAAAAAATAGCTATTAAAGATGCTAAACTAAGAACTTTCATTACCGATGATAGCAGTCGTGATGATTTAGTGGCACATGTATATGATGTTACTTACGGAGTTGTAAAACCTACTGATAATTTAGTAATTATTGATGATAGTATTGTTAGAGGAACTACTTTAAAGAAAAGTATTATCAAAATTTTAGATAGACTATCTCCGAAGAAAATAGTGGTTGTATCTTCTGCTCCTCAAATTAGATATCCTGATTGTTATGGTATTGACATGGCTAGAATTGGTGATTTTATTGCTTTTAAAGCTGCTTTAGCATTGTTAAAAGAAACTGATCAGTATCATATTGTTGACGAAGTTTACAAGAAGTGTAAAGAACAGCAGTTGATTGAAAATAACGATAACATTATTAATTTTGTAAAAGAAATTTACGCTCCATTTACAGATGAAGAAATCTCTAAGAAAATTGGCGAAATGTTAAAGACTGAAGAAGTAAACGCTGAAGTTGAAATTATCTATCAAACTGTTGAAGGGTTACATAATTCTTGTCCAAAAAACAAAGGTGATTGGTATTTTACTGGTGATTACCCTACAAACGGTGGTCATAGAGTAGTTAACCAAGCTTTTATTAATTTTTACGAAGGAAATAATAAAAGAGCTTATTAGTGTTAGATATTAGTATTGAGATTTTTCTTTACTTCTTTAATCTAAAAGATTCTTTTTTAGAACTATAGTATAAAAGGTGCAAAAAATAATTTATTTTTTTGCACCTTTGCGCTTCTTAAAAAAATTAAACCTTAAATTATTATGAAATTAAAAATTGCATTTTTTGCTTTAATGGGAGTGACTCTTATTTTAAATGCTCAAATAGTATCTAAAAATTTTAATGTGCCAATAGCTAATAGTTATGTTAAGGTCTACCAAATAACAACAAAAAGTCGTCAATTAGCTTCTAATGTTAAAATTTCTGCAACTAGTCATACTGGTAATCATGTTGGTAATTTTACAGCAGAAATTTTAGTAAACCATCATAAGGATATATTTGTTAAAACAACATCAGGAGGATATACTCAAGGAACCATAAAAATTGAGAGCGATAATAACGGGAGTTATTTTATGTCTTATAAAACTACAAGTCCAAATGCAGGAAGGTATTACTTTACAATTGAAGCATTGAGTAGTGAAATAAACATAGTTACTCTACCTACAGGCGTTGCACCAACTCAAACCGTTCATCAACATAATACAAACTTTGGAACTCATGAGAGTAGTACTAAAACTGGTACAGGAAAAGTGTTAACATCTATTTATGGCGGCGATACCAAGTTTTCTGACTTATATCTTGCTTCTGGTAATGTAGAACAAAAAGGGAGTAAAATATACCAAAAGTTCACAGATAACAACGGAGGTGCAGAAGCCAATATACAATTCTACAGAAATAAGAGTAGTCGAGGTGGAGGGATTAGATCATCATCAGAGATTCGATTTGCTACTACTTCCAGTTCTTATAGAGCAGACAACTTAGGTTTATCAACCAAAATGATTGTGAAGGGTAATGGTAATGTGGGGATTGGGGTTACTACACCTTCTAATCCTTTACACATTGTAAGTAGTTCTAACCACCATCAGTTAAAATTACAAGGAGCAAATGGGAAACACTCTTGGATTCAGTTTTATCCTAATGGTACTAATTTGTTGAATTGGCAAGTTGGAGCTAATACTAATGGTTTTAGTATTTATGATATAACTAATTCTAAGTATAACTTTACAGTATCTAACTCAGGTAACGTGGGTATAGGTACCATAAAACCAACTGCTAAACTAGCTGTAAATGGTAAAATTCATACCAAAGAAATTCGTGTTGATTTAAACTTAACCGATTGGGCTGATTTCGTTTTTTACAACGATTACAAACTTCCTACACTTACAGAAGTTGAAAATCACATTAAAGAAAAAGGTCATTTAAAAGATATTCCTAGTGCTAAAGAAGTAGCACAAAATGGTATCTATTTAGGTGAAATGGATGCTAAATTATTACAGAAAATAGAAGAATTAACTCTGTATACTATTCAGCAAGAGAAAAAGATTAAAACTTTAGAAGCTGAAAAAACGAAGACTGAGAAACTAGAGAAAGAAGTTGAAACTTTGAAAAAATTAGTTTCTCAACTTTTAAAAGACAAAAAATAATTTAAAACACTATTTTAAAAACGATTATATACAAAGGAACAAAAATATTTTTTGTTCCTTTGTGCTTTTAAAAAAATTGAAAACACAAATTATTATGAAATTACAATTTAAAATTGCATTTGTTGCTGTGATCTTTTTATCTATTGTAGATGTAATTTATGCACAAGAAGATTATAATTTTGATCCTGGTTCTCGTGGTCCAAATGAAAACACTTACTACTATAAGTTTGCAGAATTACCTATTTCTAATTCCGCTTCAGGTGAAATACTAACTGTAAAATTAATAGGAGGTTCTTTTTTTAGTTCTGCAAAAAAAACAGAAGAGATGTACTTTGCAAACAGAGGTGGATTTAAAGGCTATTTAACAAACAGGCATGGTAATTTATGGCATAATGTTAATATTGAAGCATATTCAGAAAGCAGTGGGAGTATAGGTATATATCTAGTAATGAAGAGCTCTTGGTCTCATGGAAAAGTAATTGCATCTGTATCAGGAGCTAACAGTCAGAACATTTTAAAAAGCAACCCTCCAAGATTAATAAACCTTCCTTCTGGATCCAAACTTTTCTCTAGCACTGATGCAAATAACAAAGGATTGCAAATGTTAGAAAATGGTAATCTTGGTATTGGAATTACGAATCCTGACGCTCCGTTAGAAATTCGACAAAAAACTGATCCTAATAAAGATAGAGCATTAGTAATTTCTGAATCAGGTAATACTCAAAAAATATACATGCATTTAGCTAATAATACTGCTGGGCAGTATGGTTTTTTCTCATTAGGAAGTAAAACCAATTTACGAGGTAACGGTCAAGTTTCTTCTTTTGGTGGTGATTTAGGTATTGGAATTACAAACCCTGAAGCGCCATTAGAAATTCGTCAAAAAACAGATCCTAATAAAGATAAAGCATTAGTAATTTCTGAATCAGGTAATACTCAAAAAATATACATGCATTTAGCTAATAATACTGCTGGGCAGTATGGTTTTTTCTCTCTTGGATCTAAGACAAATTTAAGAGGTAATGGGCAAATGTCTTCTTTTGGTGGGGCATTAGGTATTGGAACTACAAATGTCGGTGATTGGAAATTAGCTGTAAATGGAAAAATTAGAGCAAAAGAAATTAAAGTAGAAACAGACTGGGCTGATTTTGTTTTTTACAACGATTACAAACTACCTACACTTACAGAAGTTGAAAATCACATTAAAGAAAAAGGTCATTTAAAAGATATTCCTAGTGCTAAAGAAGTAGCACAAAATGGTATCTATTTAGGTGAAATGGATGCAAAATTATTACAAAAAATCGAGGAGTTAACCCTATATACAATTCAGCAAGAGAAAAGTTTACAATCACAAAAAGAAGAAATTGAAGACTTAAAAAAAGAAAATGAATTGTTAAAAACATTAAATTCTAAATTATTAGAAATTCAGAAAAGACTTGATAAATTAGAAAATAAAAAAGACTAATTTAAAGTTCATATCTAAAAACTATTTGTCTGTTTAAGTATTAATGACTTAAACAGACATTTTTATTTTAGTTCTTTACATCTAAAATTGAAATACAAATTCTTAAATTGTACTCCGCAACAAACATAACCAATTAATTAGCTATTTGAACTTTTGCAAAACAGTACATAACGCTCAGTTTTACAATTCGATTTATGATATTCCTGAAGAAATATGGAAGAATCTAAATTGTACCAATAATTTGTATTTTGATCCAACTTATTTGTCTTCCATAGCAACTCATCATCCAGATATTGAATTTTGGTATATTATTTTACTTGATAATCATCAAAACCCGATTGCATTTGCAACTGTTCAAATAGTAAATTTTTATCTAGATAGCATTAAAAACGAACTACAAAGTTTTGTTGATAAAATAAAAACGATTGGTAGAAAACTAAGAATACTTTCTTCAGAAAAACCTTTAAAAATTCTTACTTGCGGAAACACTTTTGTAAGTGGTGAACACGGAATATTTATTAAAGAAAATGAGTCAAAACAAAAAGTAATTCAAGAGTTGGCAAAATCAGTTGTCCATTTTGTAAATGTTGAGAGGCAATCTAAACATAAAATAAGTGGATTTATGTTAAAAGATTTTGAAAAAGAATCACTGTCTAGTACTAATGAATTATTAGAATACAATTACCATTCTTTCAATGTAGAACCTAACATGGTGATGCATATTCATTCAGATTGGAATCATTTTGATGATTATTTAGCTGCTGTAAAAACAAAGTTTCGTGTAAAAGCTAAAAAAGCCATAGAACGAAGTTTTACTTTAGAAGAAGTAATTATTGATGAGCATAATTTTGATGAATTTTCTGATCAAATTAAAAAATTATACAAGAATGTATCTTCTAAAGCTGGGTTTAATTTAGGTATGTTTAATGTTTTAACTTACAAAAGCCTAAAAGAGAACTTAAAAGAAAATTACATCATAAAAGGTTATTTATTAAAAGGAAGATTAGTTGGTTTTTTATCAGCTATGATCAATCAAAAAAGTTTAGACGCTCACTTTGTTGGAATTGACTATCATTTAAACAGAGAATACGCTATTTATCAAAGAATGCTATATGATTATATTAAAATAGCTATTGATCAAAAACTACATCAAATAAATTTTGGTAGAACAGCTAGTGAAATCAAAAGTTCTGTAGGAGCTATTCCGCAAGATTTAACAATTTACTTTCGTCATAAAAACAGTATTCCTAATAAAATATTAAGCTTTTTTACACATAAAATTCAACCTACATCTTTCGCACAAAAGTTTCCATTCAAAAAAGTTAACTAACTTAGCAAATAAACTATTTAATCCTAATTGAGTACTCGTTATGAAAAACGTACAAGACCTTTTAGACATACTTTTATTAGAAGAAGAAGGTAACAATAATTTTAAAGGAATTAGTAGAGCTATTGGTAGTCCAAATGTTTTTGGCGGACAAGTTTTAGCTCAAGCATTAAATGCCGCCAGTAGAACTATTAAATCAAATAGAATATTACATTCACTTCATGCCTATTTTTTAGAAGCTGGTAAATTAGATACTCCAATAAATTATCATGTTGATGAAGCTAGAGACGGTGGAAGTTTTTCTACTAGAAGAGTAACTGCTACTCAAAAAGATGAAACCATATTTATTTTAGCTTGTTCTTTTCATAAAAAAGAAGAAGGTTATGAACATCAAATTGCAATTCCTAAAAACATAAAACAGCCAGAAGAATTATTAAGCTGGACTGAAATGCTTATTAAATTCAATGATTTTTTACCCAAAAACTTAAAAGCTTTTTTAAGTATTGACAGACCAATAGATTTTAAACCTGTTGAAGTTAAAAACTTCTTAGAAAGAAAAGATACCACTCCATTAGTAAATGTTTGGTTTAAATTAAAAGGAAATGTTGCTGATATTTCACTGGATATAAAACAGCAAATATTAACGTATATTTCTGATTATAATATTTTAACCGCTTGCTTAAACCCAAATGCTAGTAAAGCAAACTTTATGAATACTCAAATGGCGAGTTTGGATCATTCAATGTGGTTTTATCGTGATTTCGATTTTAACGATTGGATGTTGTTTTCTATTGAAAGTCCAAGTACCTTTGGCGCCAGAGGTTTTGCTCGCGGAAACATTTTCACTAGAGATGGTAAATTAATCGCCTCTGTTGCTCAAGAAGGTTTAATGAGACCTATGAAAAATTAATTTAAAAACATTTAAATGAACCCATTTTATTACGTATTATCTGTAAACGGATTATTATTTGCTCTTAGTTTAGTTTTTTATTTTTTCCCTCCAAAGAAAATAAATGCATTGTATGGATATAGGACGAATAGAACTATTATTAATGATAAAATTTGGGAACAAGCCAATACATTTTTCAGAAAGCAACTTTTAATATATGCAAGTATTACTTTAGTCGCTAGCTTGTTTTTTGCCTATATAAAACCAGATATTACTTGGCAACCAATGGCTTTAATGTTACTTTCATTAGCTGTTTCTGTTATTAAAACTGAACAAGAACTTAATAAAACTTACGATAGAGAAGGGAATAAAAAGAAGTAGTACTATTCATACTCTTCTTTTAGCAACTCAATATCTTTAACTATTTTTTCGACGTTTTCAAACTTTGTTCCATCATACATACCTCTTATTCGTTTGTCCTTATCAATAAGGATAAAGTTTTCGGTATGAATAAAATCTTGCAAACCTCCGTCTCCTTCATCTAAAACGGCAAAATAACTTTTTCTGGCAAGCTCATAAATATGCTTTTTACTACCTGTTGTAACATTCCATTTACCATCAATAATTCCTTTTCTTGTTGCGTAATCTCTAAGTACAGGTACACTGTCCATTTCAGGAATTACAGAATGTGATAAAAACATAATATCATCATCTTTTTCAAATTTTTTCTGAAGCTCTTTCATATTATTTGACATCGGAATACAAATTCCTTTACATGTCACAAAAAAGAAATCTGCCACATAAATCTTTCCTTCATAGTCTTTTTGAGTAATTGTTTTACCATTTTGATTTGTCAATTCAAAATCTGCAATTGTATGGTTTTTAGTAAACATTCTAATTGATTTATCTACTAGTTTTGGGTTTACATCTGCTGGATTATAAATTGGTAACTTATAATCAGTACGAACCAAAAAGTAATAAAAAGGTAAGCAAACTATAGTAAAAGTAATTAAAAAGAAAAAAGTGTATTTAGATTTTTTAAAAAAGCGAAAATTCATTTCAATAGTAATTGGAACTACAAAAATACTGCTTAATAAAAAGCTTTCCTAAAATCTTTGTTAAAACATCCAACTCATAATGATAGGCGTTTTTACAACTCTTTATAAAAATGTACATTTGCACCTTATAAATTACGACACAAAAAACCATTTATGGAAATTTTAATAAAGGCATCGCAATTCATTTTAAGTTTATCATTACTTATTGTTTTACACGAGCTAGGACATTTTATTCCTGCTAAATTATTTAAAACTAAAGTTGAAAAGTTCTACTTATTCTTCGATTACAAATTCTCTTTGTTCAAAAAGAAAGTTGGAGAAACTGTTTATGGTATTGGTTGGATTCCTTTAGGAGGATATGTAAAAATTGCAGGAATGATTGACGAGAGTATGGATACCGAGCAATTAAAAGAAGATCCAAAACCTTGGGAGTTCCGTTCTAAACCAGCTTGGCAACGTTTAATTATAATGTTAGGTGGAGTTATTGTAAACTTTATATTAGGTTGGTTAATTTATGTAGGTGTTACTGCTTATTGGGGAGATACTAATATTGCACCTGACGGAGTAAAAAATGGTTTTGCTGTTGCTGAATTTATGAAGCCTTATGGTTTTGAAAGTGGTGATAAAGTTTTAAAAATAAATGGTGAAACTCCAGAAGATGTATCAGACATCAATAAATTCTTATTTCTACGTGATGTAAAAACTGTTGATGTACAACATACAAATGGTACTACTGAAACATTATCTGTTCCTGAAAATATAGGATCAATCATGTGGAAAAATGGAGACATGCAACCTTTTAGAGAAAGAATTTTTCAACCTGTTATTGATACTGTTATAACAGATCAACTTGCAGAAAAAGCAGGTATTTTAAAAGGAGATAAAATCGTTGCGGTAAATGGTACTAAAATTGATTACTGGGAAGAATTTATGAAGCTTACACAAGGTTCAAACGAAAAGCTTTCTTTAGAAATTGAAAGAAAAGGCGAAGATGAATGTAAAAAGTTTGAAATTTCTTTTAAAAACATTGAAGAGAAAAAGATTGGTGTAGCTCCTAATTCTGATATTGAAGTTTACAAAGCAGCTTTAGAAACATATCATAAAGATTATTCTTTAGGTGAATCTTTTGCTGTAGGTAGTAGTAAAGCCTACTGGACTTTAAAAGATTATATTTCTCAATTTAAGTATGTATTTACTAAAAAAGGAGCACAAAGTGTAGGTGGATTTATTTCTATTGGTAAAATATTCCCTTCTATATGGAGCTGGAAATCATTTTGGAATATCACAGCTTTACTATCAATTATGCTAGGTTTTATGAACTTATTACCTATTCCTGCTTTAGATGGTGGACATGTTGTGTTCACTTTATGGGAGATGATTACAGGAAAAAAACCAGGGGATAAGTTTTTAGAATATGCTCAAATGGTTGGTTTTGTTATTTTAATAGCTTTACTACTGTTAGCAAATGGAAACGATATTGTGAAGCTATTTAAATAAAATTAATTGTTCTTAAGAAGCTTTAGCTTTTAAAGGAACATTTAAAAATGAGAACCAATAATAGTCTTTTCTACAATCTAAACAATTATATCGTTTTATAAAAGGTAAATGTTTGGTAAAATTAGTTCTTCTTCTTCTTATTCTGTTTGAAGAACCACAGTGAGGACATGTTTTCATGAGGTTGTTATTTTGTATCTAACAATTTAAAAATAAAAACAATACTATTTAAAAATAAAGAAGGGGGGTTTTCCCCCTTTTTGTTTTTCTGTAAAAAATTTAAAATTTATTTACACTTAGTTTACCCAAAAAAGAAGCATAAAAAACACCTGCAAATTCAAATTTGCAGGTGTTTTTTTATTTAAAATATTACATCAATTTCTTAAGAAGAAATATTATTTACTTTATTAGTTCTTACAATTGCTTGCTCATTTTTCCAGTCAATCCAATTCTGACCTTTGATACGACGCATGATATTATCAATTGTTCGCATGACAAACACGTTGTAAATAGCTTTTCCTAAGTTTTTAGGCTTTCTTGCTATTGCACGTAAGCTCATAGAAAAACCTGGCGTTATATAGCGCATATAATGCCAATATCCTTCTGGCATGTATAAAACATTTCCATGCTCTAATTCTGCTACAAAACCTTGGGCTTGTTTTAATGCTGGCCACTTTTCAAAATCAGGATTATTAAAATCAATATCCTCTCTTGTAATTAATGAATGTGGAATTTTATACAAGTGTTTATTCTGTTTTTGATCGAATAAAATACACTTCTTTTTTCCTTCAAAATGAAAGTGAAAAATATTTGCTAAATCTATGTCGTAATGCATAAATGTATAAGAATCCGTTCCTCCAAAAAACAACATTGGTAAACCTTTCATTAAACGTAAACCAAAATCAGGATACGAAAAGTCTTTTTGTAAAATAGGAACTTCTTTAAGAATATTCCATAAGAAAATTCTAAATTTTGTAGGCTCACGCTTCAATAAATCTACATACTCACTCATTTTCATTTTTGCATGAGGCTCGTTAAACCCATCCTTGTAATCTACAGGACGATCATCATATAAAGGCACTGTTTTATCACCAGCTACCTCTTTCATATATTCTAAAGACCATTTAGAATATGCAGGCCAATCTTCAATAAATCGCTCTATAACCACAGGTTTCTGCGGCTTAAAATAGTTTTTGATAAAGTCTTCTTTAGTAATAGTTTCAACTCTATCTATTTGTTGCAATTGTAATTTCATCTGTTAATATTAGATAATCGCAAAGTTAAGAAAATGTTACGATCTAATTTGGAATCATTCTCCCTAACGAAAGTTAAAAAAACTACAAATTTATTAAATTTAACGACAAAATTAATTTTACATGATTGATTTATCTGAAGATTTTTGGACTAACAAATATAAGAGTCAAAAAACAGGCTGGGACTTAGGTGAAATTTCAACTCCTTTAAAAGCGTACTTTGATCAATTAGCAAATAAAAATCTTAAAATATTAATTCCTGGAGCTGGGAATTCATACGAAGCTGAATACTTATTTCAACAAGGATTTAAAAATGTTTATATTGTAGATATTTCAAGAGAACCTTTGATTAACTTTAAAGAGAGAGTTATAAATTTTCCTGAAGAACAACTTATCCATAAAAACTATTTTGATTTAGAGGGTCGTTTTGACTTAATTATAGAACAAACATTCTTTTGTGCAATTAATCCTGAAAAGCGAGCGACATATGTTCAAAAAACACTCGATTTACTCAAAAATAATGGAAAATTAGTCGGGTTGTTATTTGATGCTAAATTAAATAGTGATCATCCTCCTTTTGGAGGAAATAAAGCATCGTACCTTGAGTTATTTAAACCCTATTTTGAAATTGAAACAATGGACAAATGTTATAATTCACTTGGTAATAGACAGGGAATGGAACTTTTTATTAAACTAAAAAAGTACTTAAAAATGTAACTTTACACTTTTAAGTACTTTATAGTTTTTATGATAAAGGGAATTTAGCTTTTTTTCACTTCTAAAGCTCTCTTCTCTTTTGCTTCTTGCTTCTTCTGCTCGTTTCTTTCAATCTTATGCTCAGGTCTGGTCCATTTTGGCTTTTCACCTAAGTTCTGGTATTTTGAATCTTCAGCTTCAACTGTTTCTGGTTGCATCTTTTTAATAAATGGTTTTTGAGGATTTAAGCCTAACAACTTAAATAACTTCATATCTTCATTTACATCAGGATTTGGCGTAGTCAATAATTTATCACCAGCAAAAATTGAATTTGCTCCTGCAAAGAAACACATTGTTTGTCCTTCTTGACTCATTGTAGTTCTACCAGCAGATAAACGAACTTGCGTTTCTGGCATTACAATTCTTGTAGTAGCTACCATACGAACCATTTCCCATATAGAAACTGGTGTTTGATCTTCTAATGGTGTACCATCAACCGCTACTAAAGCATTAATTGGTACTGATTCTGGTTGTGGATTTAATGTAGAAAGTGCCACTAACATTCCAGCTCTATCTTCTATAGCCTCACCCATACCAATAATTCCACCAGAACAAACTGTTACATTTGTTTTACGAACATTATCAATAGTCTCTAATCTATCTTCAAAACCTCTAGTAGAGATTACCTCTTTATAATACTCTTCAGATGAATCTAAATTATGATTGTATGCATATAAACCTGCCTCTGCTAAACGGTGAGCTTGATTTTCGGTTAACATACCTAAAGTACAACAAACCTCCATATCAAGTTTATTAATGGTACGTACCATTTCTAAAACTTGTTCAAACTCTGGTCCATCTTTTACATTTCTCCATGCAGCTCCCATACAAACTCTAGAACTTCCTGAAGACTTAGCACGTAATGCTTGTGCTTTTACTTGTTGAACAGACATTAAATCGTTTCCTTCAACATCGGTATGATACCTAGCTGCTTGTGGACAATAACCACAATCTTCTGGGCAACCACCAGTTTTTATAGATAATAACGTAGATACTTGTACTGTATTCGGATCGTGATGTTTGCGATGAATAGTTGCTGCTTCATACAATAACTCCATCATCGGCTTATTATAAATCGCTAAAATTTCTTCTTTCGTCCAATTATGTCTAGTCTCGCTCATAAAGTCATTTGTTTACTTCACCAAATGTAGGAAAAGTAATTGTATTATTATATTATTTTGAAATTAAAACTGAAACAGCATTACCACCAAAACCAACAGCATTTACAATAATTTTTTTCAGTTGTTTTGGTTGTTCTTGTTGTTCAGCATAAGGCACTGCAATTACTTCTTGATTTGTTAGCATTAATAAACCTAACTCTAAATTTAATAACCCTGAAGCGCCAAAAGTATGCCCTATCTTCCACTTATTTGTTGTTAAAAAAGGGCTATGATCACCAAAAACAGCTTTGATTGCATTTACCTCAGATGTATCTCCTTTCATTGTACCAGGAGCATGCATTACAATGGCATCAACTTCATCTAAAGCTATATTTTTGCAAGCCATTTTCATCGATTTTTGAAAACACTCTGCATTGGCTGTTACCGATGTATTGTGTTTTAAAATTTCAGTAGCATATCCAATTCCTTCTATTTTAGCAATTGTTTTGTTTGAGATTTCATTTTCTAAACAAACCACAGCAGCCCCTTCTCCCAAAACCATAGTGTTTTTTGTTTTGGTAAAATCGAAAGCTTTACATGGATACTTTCCTGTTTCTTTTGAATAAACTTTTAAAGCCTTCATTTGAGCCAGCGTAAAATCTGTTAACGGAGCTTCACTTCCGCCAACTAAAAATTTATCACATAAACCCGATTGAAGCCATGCAACTCCGTTTAATAATGAATGTAAAGCCGTGGAACAGGTTATTGAATGTGAAACCTCTGGTCCTTCAGTTTGCAAATCGTGCGCTACCCAAGATGAAATATTACCCAACGTCGTTGTAGGTGAGCTTAACGTTGATGAATTCCCCGTTTCTAAAAATTCTTTATGATATTTTTCAAATAAACTAGTGGCTCCTCTTGAAGACCCAATGTTGATTCCAAAATTATCATGTGTACCCCAATTCGATTTTTTTACTGCTTCTCTTGCACAAAACAAGCTAAATAAAACAGTATCATCTAAATTCTTGTACTTGTTGTCAGAGTTTTTAACTTCATCAAGTAACTTTCTATCTTCCTCAGAAATAGCTGCCGTCCAAGCAGAAAAATTTTCAAATTCTTGCTGCTTAATTCTATGATCATCATCGCTATAACTTTCCCAAACATTCTCTGTATTACTTCCAAGTGCAGATATAGAAGCAAAAGATGTTATTGATATTGGTTTCAATCTGTAAAAATTTTTCGCAAAATTAAAAACTAAATAACATATAACCTGTTTTTTGACCTGTTATTTTAAAAAGCTTTCTTTGTTCAACTCTTCTATGAATCTAAAATTTTATATCTTTCAAATTAAAACATACGTATGGAAAATAGAAACGAAAAAAGTTGGATTGGTAAAAATTGGCCTTGGTTATTACCTGTTGGTTGCTGTTCTGGGTGCTTAATTATGATTTTAGTTTTTGTATTTGGAGTAGGAACTGCTGCTTTTGGAATTTTTAATGCACTTGTAGATTCTTCCCCAATGGAAGATGCTGTAATTTTAGCTAGTAATAATGAAAAAGTTGTTGAATATTTAGGTGATGATATTGAGTCTTCTGGATTTCCTAACGGAGAAATATCAATAAACAATGATGATGGGCATGTAGATTTTTCTATTGGAATACATGGTACAAAAGGTGAAGGTGTTTTAGTAGTTAAAGGTATTAGAGTAGATAAAAAATGGGTGTATGAAGATTTGTATGTTACCATTAAAGAAACAGGTGAAGAAATCAATTTATTAAACAACAATACTGTTTACGAATAACGCAAAACATCTTTTAAACAAAGAATAAAAAGTGCTACTTTTACCTCAAATTTAATATGTATGATTGATAAATTACACCACAACATTATTGATAATTACGATAATTTAAAGTATAGTTTATTAAAAGCTCAAACCTTTGACGAAGAACATTACGGTTTTCCAGAAATTTATTACAAAATAATGGAAACTGACTTACAACGTGTTAATGCGTTTAAAAAAGCTTTTCAAATTCATAATAATTTTAAAGATGCTGTTGTTTGTGAAGTTGGAGTTGGCACACTTCCACTTACCAAGCTTTACATGCCTTTTGTTAAAAAGGCTTATTTAATTGAAAATAATCCAGATTTAATTCCTTTTATTAAAGAGGAAATTGCAAAATACGATTGGGCAGATAAAGTAGAAGTTATTTTTGCTGATGCATTAACTGTTGAATTACCTGAAAGAGTTGATCATGTAATTGGTGAACTTATGAGTATTTATTGTGCTAATGAATTTCAGGTACAGATATTTCAACACATGCGCGATTATTTAAAACCTAACGGGAATTTATTTCCAAATAGAATTGTAAACTTTGCTCGTTTGTGCGAAGCTCAAATTGATGATAACATTCATCACTACCCTGTTATGTTTACCAGACATCAACCAATGTTTTTAACGCAACAATTTTTAGTAAATGAAATTGAGTTGCTTAAAGAAAAGAAACAAGGAGTCCGTTTAAGTTTTTCCGTACCTGTTTTATTTTCTGGTACAGTAAATGCGCTGTATTTAGAATCTTATGTAGAAGTTACAGAAGGAGCTAATTTTACAGGAACCGATAGTTTAATGCCGCCTACAATTTTAAAAACTACCAATACTCAAGAGGTAAAAGCTGGTGATTTAGTACATATTGATTTTAACTTTGATTATGGTTCTTCTTTAGATAAAATAAGTTGTGTTTTATCCTAAACAAACAGTGTTATATTAGAACATTTCAATATCTAAACCAATAACATCTCTAATTCCTTTTTCATTTATGTTAACAGGACTTATTGGTGTTACATAATGCCACAAATCATTTCCGAATGTTTTTTCTTCACCGGTATCTGCTTGAAATGCAAACTCACCCTGATTTAAAACCTTACTAAAAATCAATTCATTCCCCTCTTTTACCTGCTCATATATTTGAGTTTCACCTCCAGATATATTTTTTCTGTTTATAACTAAAGCTGACATAATGTAAGGTGTTCCATCTTCATGAACTCCTTCCGGGGAATTCTCTCCTTTTATTTTTCCTTGACTAATAGTACGCATAAAATGGCTAGTGATTTTAAGCTTCGTTATTTCTGGATGAATACTTTGTACCAAGTTAAAAACATTACAAAGTAATTCTTTAAATAATTCATTATCTACAACTTCCTTCTCCGCTTGCTTAAACACACGTTCCCAACTTCTAAAATCAGCAACTTCTTGATTGAATGATTCTGGATATATTCTTTTTATCTCAATACTTTCTTCTATTTTTTCTACTAAAAAAGATGAAATATTTCTTTGTCGAGTTATTGTTGAAATACTTGAAAAAAGAGTTTTCTGTTCCTCTGATAACTTCTCTAACCAAGGCGTTAATACTTCTTCTCCTACTCTTTTTTCAAAATAAGATTTATGAATACTTTCAATTGATTCTATATCTGTAGTAAAATGCTTTTTTAGGAAATCAATTTGTTTTTCTCTCACCAAGTAAACATCATCTTCAAGATCATTAAAAAAAGGGATAAAAGCTTCTAAAAAAGTAGCTGAATCTATATTTAAATCATTTAAAGAACCAATTCTAATTGGTGATTTAATCGTTTTATTAATATCTCTTGAAATATCCTTCTCGGTAATCATTTCTCTATTTTTTGCGAAGATAGTTATCGTTTTTATTAATCAAACAAATATCTAATTCAAGATCTAAGAAACTTATTTAAGTTATATTCTTTTCTTTATTAAGCTTGCTAGTTTAACACCTAACATACCAGCTTCTTTTGAATATTTTTCATCAACTTGAAAATTAAATATTCGAAACTCAGTATTGTCATTTATCAAATACAATTCAATATTTCTAAAATAAGATCCAAAACTTGATTGTGAACTAACATATTGGGTTTCTCTTTTCAATTTAATCTTCATATCTGAATTAAGAAGAAATACTTTCACTTTAAACCCATCCATGAATCTAATTTCATTATTTGTTACTTCAACAAAATCTATTATCTGTTTTATAATCACATATAATGAAAACACAACCATAATTCCACCTAAAATAGTACCAAGAATTATAGAAAGTAAATCATTCCCTTTTAAAAAAGACACTAATATTAAAAACAAGCCACCAACTAAGAAGAAAAGAATACCAAAATTGAATTTATTAAAAAGCTTAAATTTTGATTGAATTAATAATCTTTCTTCTGTATCTGATACAGATATACTAGCTGTATTTATTATATCTTTTAATTCTTCTTTCATTACTTTATGTAACAATCAATACAAACTAAAAAGGAAATCTAAACTGGTTACTTTAACTTACCTTTTAAATAATCAATACAAGCCTGTTTATTTAACGACCAGTATGCGTATGGCATTGCTATAATTTGAATATTTACACGCAACAATGTTCTGTATTGATCTAAAGAAAAAGCATCTCCCATTTCTCCAGGATATCCTATTAAATCAATACAAATTGTTTTTGTTTCAGTTGCTACTACTATATCAAAAGTATACCCAGCAATATCATAATTTACAATCATATTATCTTTTGCTACTCCTAATTCAGTTAAAGCTTCACAAACTTCATCTGCAAAACTATCTGCATAAGTGTTCTCGGTTAACTGACTTAAGTAATTCTTTGTATCGGCATAATAATCAACTAATAAATGAGAATTACTAAAGTTTTTTGCTTCGAAAGAATAATATAAAAACTGTTTTTGTTTTGCTCTTGTAATACTTACATTAAAAACGTCTTCTCTATTCAAATAATTAAAAACAGCTGAGCTAGTTTCATTATCTATAGTAAAAGTTAAAAACATAAAATCTCGTTCTTCTCCCTGAAAATCATAAGGAGAACCTATTAATATTTTATGTTTTTTTATTACAGACAAATCAAATGTTTCTAATTTTCGCTGTAAATAATTCACCTGATCTCTAAACGGAGATAAAATTCCAATAGAAGTAGCTGCAGAACTTGGTATATCGCTTTCCTCTTTAATTAATGTCTCAACATCTTCTAACAACTTAATAGCTTCTGCTTCATTAACACCTCTTTTGTTTTTAGTTCCGTTACATTGTACCCAATGAATTCCATGTGAGGTATCATGAATACTAATCGTTGACATTACCTTTAGCTTTTCATCATAAAACTTAGCATTGCTATATTTAATAATTTCAGGAACACTTCTGTAATGCTCATCTAAAAAATGAAAGTTCTCTTGCTCAGTTACTTTTGAAGTAATAAAATCTAAAAAACTATTTTTCCTGTAGTTTACAACATCAATTTCATGAATTAAACCTAGATCTGAGGCTGTTTTCTCCATTATTTCAGAAGAAAGAAATGAAATATGTTTCAATTGTTTAGGATCACCTACCACCACTATTTTTTTAGCTCTAGCCAATACCGGAATCATTGTAGCAATATCACATTGTGAAGCTTCGTCAACTATTGCCACATCAAACAAATCATTTTCTAACGGAATAAATGTGTTTAAATCGGTGGTTTTAGAAATCCAAATTGGAAAACAATCTACAATCTTTTTAAAATTAATACTTTCCAACAATCCATCTTTTACCTCTGGATTTTTAGACTTTGCTATCGTTAATAATTCTGATAATGTAGCTCTATCAGTTCGTAATGATTGCTGAATTTTATAAGAAGCTCTTTCAGTTACGATCTTCTTAATAATACTATTTCGTTTTTGAAGATAATGCCCTAACAATTCTATTAAATTCCAAAAAGGAAATTCTTTTAATACCTTTTTAGAAACATAATTCTTCTTAATTCTCTTAAAAAAAGAAGGTTTATAATCGAGTAACAACTCTGCTTTTTCAATTTCTTTTTTCTCTCGACTTTTAATTTCCTCTTCTAATTCTCTAATTTTATCTTTTGTTCCCGAAAGTTCTTTCTCTCTTTCTTTTATGTAGTTACTACTAGCTTCTATCGGATTATTATAACTTAAAATAGAAACTAACTTGTTTTTTACCTTGGTTTTATAACTTCTACCTGCTCCTACCCTTAATGTTAAACCTTTAATACCTAAATCGGTACTTATTTTATGATTTAAAACATTCACTGCTTGCTCCGATTTAGAACAAATTAATACACTTTTATTATTATATACCAAATCAACAGCAATAGAAGCAATTGTGTATGATTTTCCAGTACCTGGCGGTCCAACTACTACCGTACAAGGACTTTCGTTTTTTACAGATTTGATAATAGCACTCTGAGGCGCACTTAAATTGGATGGTACGTAAGCCGCAGAACTCAGTTGTTTTTTTGAACTAGTGTTCTTTGAACCACTTCTTGAGAATAATGCTTCTAAAGTATCATTGTATAAATGATTTTCTTTAATAGTTTCTAATTCTGTTAAAACATCTCGATTAGATTTCGACTTTTCTATAATTCCTAATGCAATACTCGGATGTATTTTTAATGAAGCCTTTTTTAAATCTTTCTTTAAAACTTTATCATCTACTAAAACTGGCAATTCCTCTAAAGAACTGCTATCAATAGTTATGTATTCTTGTATTTTTTTAGCAATTTCCTGAATCTCTACTTTTTGTATTTGAGTTTCTTTTAACAGTGATTTTACCTCTAATACAAAAGATTCATTTAAATTAAAATTACTTTTTAAATTGGTTAGTAACGTTTCATTAATTCTGTTTTCACTAAAATGATACTCTAAATAATAGATTCCACTATTATTGAGTTTTAACTCTACAGGAGTAAGAATTAAAGGCGCACAAATAGTTCTTTTTTTGCCTAAAAAAGTAATAGAGCCTGTAATAAAAAAGCTACACGCTAATAATGACTTTGTTTTTTTATGAATCTCGATATACTTGTATAACTCTTCACCAAAATCTAAGTTTAAAAAAGTAGTATCTTCTTCCTTAAAAAGTTCATTTTCATTTTTAAGAAAAATTCTCTTATCAATATTGGTTCCGAAAAAGTTTAAAAAATCTTGATCTTTAAACTCATGTTTGTAACAATTTTGATAATATGATATTACTTTTTCTATATGCAGCATAGGGATTATTACTTTTTTAAGATCTCTTATTTATTTGACCACTAGAATAACAATTAGCAGATTACTTCTTCCGCTATCGCTTCATCATAATGGCTTTTATTTTTTTATAACACAAACTTCAGAGGATTATTCGCTCTCTTGAAACTGTAAATACTTTTCTATTGTTTTATTTACTGGCGGAATATCTTCTTCTGTAATTGTTTTTAAGATTTCTGCTGTTATCGGTGTTATTGATACAATTCTATTTGCTTGATACTCTATTATTTTCTCGAATAAATTTCTTGCTACCCTAGCATTTCCAAAGTTTTTATCTTTCTTTTCATAAAACTTATCGAAAATAAATAACATCTTTTCCTTGGCATCTTCCGTGAGTACAAAATCATTTTTCCTGCAATACAACTCAAAAATTCCTAAAAGCTCACTTGGCTTGTAATGTTCAAAAGTAAAATACCTATTGAAACGAGATTGTAACCCAGGATTTGAATTGATAAAATCTTTCATCTCATCAGGATACCCCGCTACAATAACTACTAATTCTTTACGATGGTCTTCCATCTTTTTTAGTAGAATCTCAATAGCTTCATTTCCAAAATCCTTCTTATTATCTTTACTCAAAGCATACGCTTCGTCAATAAACAAAACCCCATTTATAGAAGTATTTATCACCTCTTCTGCCTTTAATGCTGTTTGACCAACATACCCTGCTACTAAACCACTTCTATCGGTTTCAATTAAATGTCCTTTTTCTAAATATCCTAAATGTTTATAAATTCTAGACACCAAACGTGCAACCGTAGTTTTACCCGTTCCAGGAGGTCCCATAAAAACAGAATGCAGAGAGTTATTTACCGCTTTCAATCCTTCTTCTTCTCTTAACTTTTGAACTTTTAAGAAGTTTGCTAATTCTTGTACGGCTGTTTTTATATTGTTTAGCCCAATTAATTCATTTAATTCATCTAAAACATCGTTCAGTGTTTCATCTTCATCTACTTCTGTTGTTTTTACACCTTGTAGTTTTTGTTTTGGATGATTTATTTTTTCATTAATCTGTTCTAATACTTTTTCTTCTTCCTCAGAAATAGCTCCATCTGCTTTAGCTATGAGTGAAGCTACACGATATAAAAACGCTCCAGAGTTTATAAAGTGTTTATTTTTTAGTTTTTTAAGAATTGATGGCAATAAAAACTCCTTTTTATAATCTTCTCCTAAATCAAATAATTTAGCATCTTTTATAATTTCAATGTTTTTATCAAAACTATCAGAAGTTACAAATTTATTGATACGCTCAATAGTTAAAGAGCTTATCATATCATTCCCTTGAAGCTTTTCAAATAAAAAGGCTAAAATGAATTTTACTTTGTAATTAGCAGCTACATTTTTCGAATCATTTAAATCAGCAACATTATTGTAAACTTTAATGATATCTTGTAAAATTACATGTTCAGCGACAAATTTTACGGCATCGTCCGATGTATTTACAATAGTATTTATAACAGTAGAGAATTGTTTGTTTCTATTTAGATCTTCTGCTAATAGTTGAATTTTTTCTCCTTCGTTTTTTAATATTTCTAAAAACTCATAATCAATTGCAAAGTCTTGTTCTGTATCTTCTTTCTGATTTACAAAGTCTTTAAACTTATTGGTAAAATATTCTAAATTCTTTTTTTCTTCTTTTTCTTTTAAAGCTACTTCAGATACTACTTCTTTTAACCATTTTACATGCTCTTTTGTAAAGTTTACAAAATACTCACTATCAAAAGAATTTTGCCATAAAGCCAATTTTTCTTGTTTTGTATGTACAAACTTAGAAGTAACTATAATGTCAAAACTTTCTCTATTTCCTTCGGAAGAATATAATACTAATATATCTTCATCTTTAATTTTTACCGATGGAAAATTAGACGATACTTTAAAAACATGTAATGGATTTATTGATTTTCCTTTAAAAAAATGCTGTTGATCTGTAGGTGATAGCTTTGTAAATAGCTGATCTATTATTTGGTAGTTTTTTTGAGTGTACATAGCTTTAAAATAAAAAATGTTGCATAATTATGGTGTTATTTGAAACTTAACCATTAAAAATGCAACACTTATTGCAGTAACCAAAAATAAGATATTTTTTTGATTACCTTAATTATAATATCAAGAGTAATAGCTTATTTGGTAGCTTTCTCTAATTTTTCAACTCTTTCTAATAAAGACTTTAATACTTTATTTTCTTCTTCTAGTTTTTTGATTTTATTTTCTTGTTTTTTTAGCAATTCAATTTCAGAATTTTGCTTTTCTAACTTCTTTTCTTGTTGAATTGTATAAAGCGTTAGTTCCTCTATTTTTTGTAATAATTTTGCATTCATATCTCCAAGAAAAATTCCATTTTCAGCAACTTCTTTAGCACTTGGAATATCTTTTAAATGTCCTTTTGCTTGAATGTGATTTTCAACTTCTGTTAATGTTGGCAACTTATAATCGTCATAAAAAACAAAATCTGCCCAATTATCGTGTAATGCAACCTTAACTTCTTGTGCAGCTATTCTTCCTTTAACTCCTAATTTGAAACCTTTAGTGTCATTTGTACCAATACCCACGTTACCTTTTTTAAGCCCTAATGCGATATCAGCATTTCTTCTAATAATAAAAGGCATTGATGCAGAAGTAGCAGAATACACATATAAATCTCCTTCTTCTGTACCATAAAAAGAGCTCACTCCATGTGCAACACCTAATCTCATTTCTCTGTCACTTGTAGGTGTTTGAAATCTTATTTCAGGCCACTCTTTAGAGGCTATTTTTAGATACCTTCTAGTACTTAAATTTCCTACAAAGGCATCACCATAAACTAATAAATCTGACTTTTTATCATTCTTACCAATCACAACATCTGTACCTGTTCCATAATTAAGATATAAACTAGAAAAAGCATCACTATCTGCAGCCTTACCATTTACATGTCTAACTTTTAAAGAACCGTTTCCTTTCCCCCCAATATTAACTGTACTTTTTACTGTTAAGGTTTCTGCCCCTAAATCGGTAGTACCTATACCCATTTTTCCATTTAAAATTAATCTAGCTACATCATGATATTCTATCATATTTAGAGAAAAATCTTGAATACTGTTTGCTACTTCTGCATTTAAAACATTTCCAGATTTTTCATATGGAATCACCTTCATATTCTCAGCAGTAGATTTAGTCCATCCTTCAAACTGAAAACCTAAATGATGCCAAGAAGCAGAATAAGGAACTTGTAATGCCATGTACTTTTTGGTATTGTACATAACTGTTATTAATTTCCAAGTACTATCTGTATTTATACTGGTTATAGCTCCACTTGTACCTGTATATGCACTAGATGTATTTACATTAACTACATTTGTTCTATTCCATGCACCAGTACCACCACGCATAGCTGTTATTTTACCTATTGCATAATTTTTACTTATTTTAGTTCCATTATACATTTCATGCAAAAGAATAATACTTTTTGTATAATCTCCTTGACCATGATTACCAATATTAATAGCTTTAAAGTTTACATCGGCTAATTCTGTTACTTGTGCTAGTAAGTTAATTGTTGTGCATAGAAAAAATAACAACAACAGTTGAGAAAGTTTTTTCATAATAATTTTTTAAAAAAATAAAATAGTTTTACTGTCTGCAAAATTATTAATTTCTAACAGACTAGCAAAACTATTCTAAAACTAACTCTCAGAGTCAATTTGCATCATAGCGTCTTCTACTTCGTGAACTAATTCATCAAAGTGAGAGAGTCTTTTGGTTTCTCTATTTCTATTAAAAGGTAAGTCTACATTAATATGTTTTACAAAATTGGAAGGTGCATGCTTCATTATAAAAATATCATCAGCTAAATACACTGCTTCTTGAATATCGTGTGTAACAAATAAAATAGTAGGACTAAATTTTTCCCAAATACCAATTAATAAATCTTGCATTTGTAATCTAGTTTTAATGTCAAGTGCTCCAAAAGGCTCATCCATTAATAAAATTTCTGGATTCGACATTAAACTCCTAGCAATAGCAACTCTTTGTAACTGTCCTCCTGAAAGATTTGGATATTGTGCATATTTCTTTTCGTGTCCATCCAAACCTACCAACTGTATCATTTCCATGGAACGCTCATCACGCTCTTTTTTAGAAACACCTTGAAACTGTAAACCTAGTCCTACATTATCTAAAACAGTCATCCATGGCAAAGAAGAGTATTGTTGAAATACCATACTTACCCTATTCTCTTTACTTACAGGTTTTCCTTTTACTAAAACAGTACCTTGTGTAGGCTGTTGTAACCCTGCAATATATCTTAACAAAGTAGATTTTCCACAACCAGACATTCCTAAAATAGCCGCAAATTGCCCTTGCATAGGTTTGTCTTCTACCAGAAAATTTAAATCTTTGATAATTTCTACTTTTCCATTGTCGTATGACTGATGGATATCGCGTAACTCAATAATATTGGTTGTTTGCGGATTGTCAAAAAATTCCAGTCCCATAGTTAGTGTTTATTTCCTTTGTTAATGTGTTTGTGCGGAAAAAGTAACTTGTCAATCATTACAAAAAGTCGATCTTGCAACACACCGATTAAAACAATTATAATTAAAATAGCAAAAGCCTTATCTATTCTACTTTGTCTTTTTGCTGTCCAAATTAACTCTCCTATTCCACCACCTTTATTTAACATTTCAGCAATCGTAATATACGTCCATGAAATAGCTGTAAGTACTCTAATGTCATCAATTAATTTTGATAAAACATACGGTATGTATACTGTTCTAATCGTTTGCCAAGGTGTAGCTCCTAAGGTAAAAACAGTATTTATGTATACTTTTTGTACCTCATCTATACGCTGTACTACTACAGGAATTAAATACACTACAATACCAAAAGCTAAGAAAGCTACTTTCATTTGACTTCCTAAACCCAACCACATGATAAAAATACCGGTTACGGCAGTTAAAGGAATAAATCGATATGAATCTATTATTTTGCTAAATAATCCTCTAAAAAGAGGAATTAGCCCTAATAAAAATCCGAACGGAATAGCTATTACTACTGCCAATAAATATCCTAATACATTTAATTTGATAGAAAAAAATGTATTTCCTATTACATCATCTTTTTCATTTAACTCAGGAAAAGCTTTAATTACTTTTATTGGAGATGGTAACAATGGATACACCTTGTTTTTTACCAATCCATAATTATTTAATTCTTCAGTAGACAATGATTCTAACTTGTCATAGTTAGCAACTAAGATCGAATCATTTTCATAGTACAGCTTATTCTCTTCACTAAGCGATGTTATATCAATAGTTTCGTTTTGCGAGATTACTTTTTTCGATAATACTTCAGCAAAAACAAACCACATTAAAACAAGAATTACGCTTCCCAAAATGGTAAGCGTAATTTTTTGTTTTTGTTCTAGCTCTCCTCTAAGCTCAAATAAATTTTTAAAACCGTTACTCATTAGTCAACTACTAATTCAAAATCAGTTCTTCTATTTTTCGCTTTACAATCTGCATTTTGGTTTCTTTCGCAACCAGCAACAGGTTTATCAGGACCATTACCAACAATAATAAATCTATTTTTTGGCATGTGATGTTCTTTAATTAAATAATCAGCAACTGATTGTGCTCTCTTCTTAGATAAAGCAATATTAGATGATCTACCTCCTACATTATCAGTATTACCTTCAATTCTTACACGTGCATTCGCAAACGCTTTTGCAATTTTAGTAAACTGAATATCTATTAACTGCTTTGCATTTTCTGTAAGTTGAAATTGACCTGTATTAAAGCTAATACTAACTTTTTTAGATGATAAAGATTCTTTTTTAATTAATTGCTCACTTACTTCTGAGAATTGTTTTTGACCTTCATCTTCATGATTTGCTCCAGTTAATGAAGTTGTTTTCGCTACTAAATCTTTTGTAGATAATAATCTCCAACTTTTAGCTCCAGTAGTACTAAATCCTAAATCATTATACTTCACTTTCATGTCGTTATATAAAGACTCACCAGTTACTCCATTATAATTAGGATTTAATCCGAAGAAATCTTTATTATCTCCATGCGTAGTTAAACGTACATTATTAATAGCATCGTAACAAAAATCTTCTGGTTGAGATAATCCTTCTGCTAAGATTTTAGCAGCTTCTCTTTTTTTAGCGTCTGAACCATTTAATTCAGAAGCACCAATCATCCAACCTTCATATAAATCACGTAACTGTTGTTTGTTATTTTCAATAAAATCTTTCTTAGCTACAAAAACATCTGCAATAATATGAGTTGCATTTTTAGTACTTTCTAATACTCTTGCACCAGCTACTTTGCTTACACAATCTGCATCATCTGGACTCCAAACAACAGCTGCATCAACAGTACCACTTTTAAAAGCATCTGCTGCATCAATTGCACTTGGTACCTGTACTAAAGTAACATCTTTAAAATCAATATCACCCGCTTCTAATAACCAAATTAAGAATGAGTGAGAAGGTGTCATGGGTGCAACGGCAATTTTCTTACCTTTTAAATCTCTTACTTTATTAATTCCTCTACGAGCAACAATAGCATCTCCACCACGACTCCAGTCTGCTTGGAAAACTACCTGAGGTTGGTATTGTGCTAAACCTTCTACTTCTGTTGGAAAAGCATCAATAGTAGCCCACATTAAATCGATATCTCCATTTTTAAATGCATCTCTTGAAGCATCAAAATCATCTATTACTTTAAATTTTACTTTAAATCCGTAATCTTTATAAAAACGAGAATTTGTATTAGCATCAAACCCTTGGTTAAAATATTGTCCACCTGCATAACCACCCCAAGTAACTACACCGATATTAATTACATCTTTGTAACCTTCTTTTGTTTTTCCTCCTTTTGAAGAAGAAGAAGAAGTTACTTCGTTAATTTTATCTTTTACATCTGGATTTCTCAATTGCATTAGTAAAAAATAAACTGCACCTACAATAGCGGCAACTATTAAGATTTTAGAAAATGGAGTAAGCCTCTTTCTTGCCATAATATATTAATTTGATTAATTGTTATAAGTTGAATAAATCAGAATACTGATTATTTTGATCTCTATTTGTTTTTAAAATTGGAGCATCTAAGTCTACACTATGACTATCGTTTACCAATAAATCTTTATCGTTTCCTAAGATTAATGAAACTCCTTCTTTTTCCCATTTGTCAAGAAGTTCTAAACCTTCTTCTTCGAAAACACCATTTTGTAAATCGATAGAATCCATGAAGTTGTTAGACATTTCCATGAAACGTTCCATTTCTCCTATTTTCATGCTTACATCATCAGCAATTGCTTCTAAAGCTCTATCAAACATTTCTTTTTTATCAGAATTACCAGCAATAATATTCATGGCAGATTTCATAGCTGAATGACTGGCTCTAATCGCTTTTCTTTCTTGCTGTTTCACCATTACTTGGTCTTCTATATCTTCTAATAAAATTTCAGAATTCTCATACATTTTGAATAATACTCTGTATAAAATTTCCATTTTTTTATACAACCCATCTAACTTTAAATTAGAATCTTTTAATCGTCCTGCTTTTCTAGACTTCAGAATCATAATTCCTTTTTTGTCTTTCTCTTTAGCAGCACTTGCTAATTTTAAGTTATTATTGATGTTCTTTTTATTTTCATGCATAATTTGCTGTAATCTTTTCATCTGACCTTTCAATACAGCAATTTGTTTGTTCATTTTTCGTAAGTTATCTTTTAAATCATCAATATAACTTTTAAGAATACCTATAGGATCTATCTGAATAAAAATTCCTGTAATCCATCTCATTAATGATTTATAAACGTAAAAAATAAGATTACGCATTTTAGGATCTAAAACAACATAAATTAAAGCTGCTAAACCACATAATAAAAAACCTAATTGTAACGTGTTTTCAACAATATTTATTAAAAAAGGTAACGATTTGTATAAACCATATAAAGCACCAGCACCAAATAGTCCAGTAAGCAGCATTCCTGTTTTTCCTTCGGGTCTTTCCCAAAAAGATTTTGGTTTTAAATTTTCCATTATTTTAAATATTGTTTCATTTTTTCAACATCTTGCTCTAATTGAGATCGTAGGTGTAAATACGATACTTTAAAGTCGTTTCTAGTTTTATCTATTTTAGACTTACTTTCTGCAACCGTCTTTTTTAATTCCTCTATTTGAGTTTGGTGCCTTGTAATCTCTTCAGTAAGTTTTTTTATTTGTTCTGATTTTTCTTTGATAATCGCATCAAATTGAGTGATTTCTTTTTCTTTATCTCCAACATTTGAAGTTAATTGACCTTCAAAAGCTTTTAAAAAAGTAGTGTTTTCATTTTCTAAAATAGATATGTAATGTCCTGTAGATGCTACAAGTTTATCTAAAGTAACTCCTAAAGTTGAAGCTGTAGCAAAAGTAGATCTGAATTTAGTAGCTTCATCCATTGGCATTTTTTCTAAAGCTTTAATCGCTTTTTTAAATTCTAAATAGTCAAAACCTTCTAAATTATTCTTTTCTATAGCTCCTAGTAATTTTTCTATAATTTTTCCATCCACACCTCCTGATGTATCAGTATTAGTGTATGTTTTTGGAGAAACGTTACTAGTTTCTTCTACATTTTTTTGTGAAACCTCTTTTTCAGCTTTCGCTTGTTTCGGAGTTTCTTTCTTTTCCTCTGTAGTTTCTTCAACTATAAAAAGAGATTTTAAGTTTTTTAGCATAAATAAAACATTTTAAAACAAAGTTAAAAAAAATAAGGAATAATCAGTCTTTTATAGGGTTAGCTTTATTTTATCACTTTATCCCAACCTATTTTCACAATCACAAGTAACACTATAAAAATGACCAATAATTGTGTTATACTTCCTATAAAAAAGATTCCTATAAATATTTTTTGAATTAGATACGTAATTAAAAATGTAACCACAATTATTGCAAACAATCCTGATATTTTATCGAAACCAGGAATTCTTTTTAACGGAATTGTTTTATTGATAATTACAAACAACACCAACATTGCAATAATTGGCAGATAATAAGTTAGTACTTCTAATTGCATTAAATTAGCTCGCAAATAGAAAAAATTATAAACCAATAATATGATTGCTAAAATACCTGGTATGGCTACAGCATAAACTAATGCAGTATAGAAATAATTAATAGGTGCTTTAAAATTTTTAGGTGTTACAATTAACATTCCCATCAAAGCCAATACCAATAAAGCGATGTAGTAATTAAGAATTGTAGAAGAATTACTGCTTAATTGGTTTATTAAATCTTGTACTGTCATTTTTTTCTTTGCAATGTAGTAACTTTATCTGAAAAATTAACATACTCAATATAGGTGCGTGTACAATTAGGTGTTTTTATCCGAGTTTCACTTCATATTTGTAATTACCCCAAAAAACATGAATGCACATTTTTTACTTCATTTTACCACTAAATCCCCGCGAAAATACATTGAAAGCTTGTTAAAAAAATAAAAAGGCTACATTTGAGTACAAAAAAGAGTTATATGGAAGCTATTATTTTTCTAATTCTACTTATTGGTTTTATTAGTATTAACAACAATATTAATTCGAAATTTAAAAAACTTGAGAATACTATTGGTACATTAAATGCTCGAATTCGATCTTTACAAGAAAAGCTTAAAACACAACAGTACTCAGCTCCGGAAAAGAAAAGTACTGAACCTGTTATGGTTAAAGATCCAGAACCAATACAACCAGATATTCCTGAACAGAAACCGACTTTTGTTTTTGATGAACCCAAAAAAGAGGAACCTATTAAACAACCTATTGAAAAAGTTTCTTTTGAACATTCTTTTAAAGAAGAGAAAAAAACAATTGAAGAAAAAGCAACTCCAAAACCTCAAAAAACCTATACACCTAAAAAATCTTGGTTTGAAACTTTCAAAGAGAAAAATCCTGATTTAGAAAAATTCATTGGTGAAAATCTAATCAATAAAATCGGAATTCTAATTTTAGTATTAGGTATTAGTTTCTTTGTTAAATATGCAATTGATAAAGATTGGATTAACGAACCAGCTAGAGTTGGCATTGGAATTTTAAGTGGTGCTTTAGTAATGGGAATTGCTCATAAACTGAAGAAAAATTATGCTTCTTTTAGTTCTGTTTTAGTTGCAGGAGCTATTAGTATTTTTTACTTCACTATTTATATCGGTTTTCACGAATATCAATTATTCAACCAAACCATTGCTTTCTCTATAATGACAGTAATTACTGCTTTTAGTGCTTTAGTTTCTATTTCTTATAACCGACAAGAATTGGCTGTACTTTCATTAATTGGTGGGTTTGCAGCTCCATTTATGGTTAGTACTGGCGAAGGAAACTACGTTGTGCTCTTTAGTTATATTGCTATTTTAAATATTGGAATTCTTGCAATCTCATACTTCAGAAAATGGAAACTGGTTACAATACTCGATTTTATCTTTACCATTTTACTATTCTCTGGTTGGCTATTATCAACTATGTATGAAGAAAAATTCTCACATAACGGTGCCTTAATTTTTGCCACATTATTCTATTTCATTTTTAGCATTACCATTGTTTTAAATAATTTAAGAAACAAAGGTGTTTTCTCTAAAATTGAATACTTCATTTTAATAGCAAATACTTTTTATTTCTTCGGAATTGGAATGACTATTTTAAAAGATTTAGATTCTAATTTAACTGGGTTATTTACACTTTCGTTAGCTATTTACAACGTAGTTTATGCGGCTATTTTATACAAGAAATTCGGATTGGATAAAAATGCCATTTATCTTTTAATTGGCTTGGCTTTAACTTTTGTAACCTTAACCGTTCCTATTCAGTTTGAAGGAAATCAAATTACAATTTTCTGGGCTTTAGAAGTGGTATTATTATTTTGGTTATCTAAAAAATCAAAAATTGGTTCGTTTAAAATAGGTGCAGTTATTGTTCAAGTCCTAACGATTATAAGTCTATTTATGGACTGGTATAAATACACTTATCTAGAACAGGAGTACGCCATTGTTTTAAATCCATTATTTATCTCTGGATTTGTTACTAGTATTTCTCTTTTTGTAACCTATCTAGTTTTAAAAGGTGAAAAAGATTTTGAAAGCACTTTATTTATCTTAGATATTAAATTTTATCGATCTCTTATTTTTGTTGTTGGAATTATCATAAGCTACTTAACAGGGCTTTTAGAAATCAATTATCAAGCTTACCAATATATTCAGAATTACTATTCTGCATTTGCTTTACCTATAACATATCATTTTATTGTCATAGCCTTACTATTGTTCTTAGTCACAAAATTCAAAACAGCATTTACAAAAGGAGTACTATTTTTTAGTGTATTATCAATAGCTTTTTATATTGTCTTTGTGTATAGTTTACCTAAAAACGAACTTATTCAGAATTTTGCTTTAGGAACACAAACTAAGTATGCTTTTTACTTTCATTACATAATATTTGCCTGCTTAATTTACTTTGGGTATCAATTATTCAAAAATGCATCAACAAACGAAACTCTTTTAAATAAGAAATGGTTGCCATGGATCGCTGTTTTTGCTATCGTTTATATTTTTAGTAATGAAGTAATGATTCACGGATTATCTTTTTCAAATTCTGTCGATACAACAGAATTAGCAAGCAAATTCTCTGAAGGAAGTGAAAATTATTATGCTAAAAACAGATATATTTCATCTGAAATAAAGGACACTCAAAATCAAATTATAAAAATTGGATATCCTATTTTATGGGGACTTTTTTCTTTTATATTTTTGATTATTGGTATTAAAAAGCAATGGAAAACATTGCGAATTATAGCATTATCGCTATTAGGCATCACTATTTTAAAACTCTTCTTGTACGATATTAAAAATGTATCTGAAACAGGAAAAATAATAGCATTTATTCTTTTAGGTGTTTTAATTCTGATTATTTCTTTTGTGTATCAGAAAATTAAAAAATTAGTTATTGAAGAAGACCAAGAAAACAATACAGATGAAAATATATAACTACATATTTGCTTTTTTCTTTTTATTGAACGGATTTAGCCAAACTCACAAAGGCGCTATTGATAATATTAAGGAAGATGGATTGCATAAAATAAAACTTTCGCAAGAGGTAAGATCGGCTATTAATGATAAGTTTAGCTCTTTTAGAATTAAAGACAAACAAAACAATGAAGTTCCATATGTTTTAGTCTTTAATTCTGATAGAAAATTCTCAAAATTTACGCCAATTACCATTGCTTCTAAAAAGATTATTAAAGACTCTGTTACGTCTATTATTTTAGAAAATAAACTAGGCAAAAAACAAGAGCATATCATTTTAAAAATCGCAAATACAGATATTGTAAAAAGCTATACAATCTCAGGAAGTAATGATGGAGAAAACTGGTTCGGATTGGTATCTCACAAAAGATTAAAACCTATAAACCTGCCTGAAAAACCAGTATTTGAAAAAACCATATATTTCCCTTTAAATACCTACAAGCTTTTGCGTATTGATTTTGATGATTCTTACTCATTACCTATTGAAATTTTAGAAGCAGGTACTTATGAAAGTGAAATTTTTAAACAAAGTCCTGTTGAAGTCAATAGCTATGAATTCAGTAGTACACAGAATAACGAACAGAAAACAACTGTTTTAAACTTTTCTGCTGATAATGCTTCTCAAATCAATTATATTTCTTTTGATATTAACACAAAGTTCTACTTAAGAAAAGCTAAAATATTTGTAAAAAGAGCTCGTAAAATAAAAAAGCGTACAGAAACTTACGATCAATTAATTGATCAAATTGAGCTAAACTACAACAACGATAATACTTTTTCTTTTAGCAATTTAAACGAAAAAGAGTTTAGTATAGAAATTGAAAACAAAGACAATCCTCCTTTAGAAATTACCAATATTCAACTATATCAAAAACCTGTACACGTAATTGCTAATTTTGAAAAAGACAATGCTTATTACATTGAAGTAGATGATTCATTTAATAAACCTTCATACGATTTAGGTAACTTTATCTCAAACAAAACAAAAGGAATAAAAAGTGCTAGTATTACTAACTTTCACAAACTAACAAAAGAGCTAGAAGAAACTACAACTACTTCTTTTTGGCAAACTGCTACTTTTATGTGGATTTGTATTATTGTTGGTGGTATTTTTGTTACGTATTTTGCTTTAAGTTTATTAAAAGATATGGGGAAGAATTAATTCTTCAATTACGAATTACGAATAATGAATTATGAATTTTGTCCTACTTATACCCCCCTTAACTCCTTAACTCCTAAAAACTAAATCAACCCATGAAAACAATTACGTTACTCTTAGCATTTATTTTTTCAGTTCAATTATTCAGTCAAGAAATAACAGGAAAGGAACTATTAGACAAAGCCATTGCATATCACGATCCGAATAATAATTGGAACACTTTTAATGGTACTTTAATGGTTACTATGAAAACTCCTGGTAAAAACGAGCGAAAGAGTGAAATTAAAATAAATTTACCCGAAGAGTATTTTTATGTAAAAGCTTCTAGAGGTGAAAACACTACCGAATACACAGTAAATAAAAATGATTGTACCATCCGTTTTAATGGAGTAGAAAATCCTTCTTCAGAAATTAAAAAAGAACACAACTTAAGCTGTAAAAGAGCCAATTTATTTAAAAACTACTACACATACTTGTATGGTTTACCCATGAAATTAAAAGATTCAGGAACCATTATTGATGAAAAAGTTACTCGTAAAACATTTAAAGGAAAAGAATACTTGGTATTGAAAGCTACGTATACCAAAGAAGTTGGTAAAGACACTTGGTACTTTTATTTTAACCCGAAAACCTATGCAATGGAAGTATATCAGTTTTTTAAAGAAGCAAAAGACAGTGGTGAGTATATTTTACTTTCAGGAGAAGAAACTATCAACGGAATAAAAATGCCAAAAAGCAGAGCTTGGTATTACAATAAAAACGATGGTTATTTAGGTACTGATGATTTGACTAAATAACCATTGTTTCTCATTTATTATCGAGTACACAAAAAATAAGGTTCAGGATATGTTTTTATAGGCAAATTGTTTGTTAAGCAAAAAGCAATATTGGTAACCAAAGCGGCTGCTAAATTAGATCCTACAACTAACTGCGGAGGCGTTATTTTTGCTGAATTCTTTTTGTATGCTTTATAAAAATCGTAAAACCAATCTAGATTCATGTCTTTATTATTTTCAAAATATGTAAGCATATTCTGAATTAACACTAATTCAAACCTACCTGTTTCTCTAGCAACATCGTAAATTTGTTCACTTGTTGGTGTTACAACATAAGCTGCTCCTGCCCAACCAAAATTTAGCGGATGAATTACTGGAACACCTAATTCTTTACAATATTCATCAAACACAAAAGGAGTTTCTAATGTATCAAAATCAATCGCATTGATTGCTATATCACAACCAGACACATAGTGTTTTATGGTATCTGGAGCTAAAAACAAGTGATGATACTCAATTTGAACATCTGGATTAATTGCTTTTAACCTATTCGTAATTGCTTCAACTTTTGAAGTATTTACATCATTATCCGTATAATTCTGTCTATTTAAGTTTGATTGCTCTACTTCATCTCCATCAATGAAAACAAAATTCTCAAATCCTAATCTTAGTAATGCTTCTGCAATTACACTCCCTAAACCAACACCACCAAAAACAATTTTAATATCTTTAATCTTGTCTTGTTCTTCTGGAGTTATATATAACACATTCTTATGATATCTGGAACTAGAATGCATTTCTTCTAACGCTTTATTTTCTGTACTCATTTTATAATTTTAATTTGAAAATGCCATGTGATTCGCTAACCAGTTTTGTATGGTTTTAGCTGTAAGCATGACTGGGTAAGTTGGACTTCCTAAAAAATATCTCTTTTCTCCTATAATTTCCATGTGCAGCCCTAATTCGTCAAAAATCTTATGAATTAAAACATCTGACTCAGCCAACATAATATCGTTATCATTTTTAGCTATATGATTTAATGAATGAAGTAGTAAATTCTGAATAACTTCTTTACTAGAAACTAAAGGAAAATCTCTTTTCAAAATTTCTGAAGCTATTGCCAGTCTTCCTAAATGCCAAACATTTCCTACAGAAAAATCTAGCTTAGTTATTAATTCGTCTAACTGAATATTAAAATCTTTTTCTATAGAAAGTTCTTCGTTTCCTTTTTTGCCGACTTTCATTGTTCCTAAAAAGTTTCCTTCAGCATCTCTAAAACCATAATAAACAGAATTTTCATACTGATTCGCATCGGCTTTATTCATCTCTTTCTGAACTGATTCTTCAGGATTCCAATTATATTTTTTGTGGTAATGATAGGCGTATTTTTTATATACAAAATTTGAAAATGACTCAATATTTTCACTTCCAATTTTATACAAATACATTCCTTTATAAACTTCTACAAGTCTATCTTTTTTCATGGTCTTTTTTCTTCTTTAAGGGGATTAAATAATAAACTTTTTCAAGGCTAAAAAACCTCAAAAAAACTTCTTTTCACGCTGCAAAAGTAAAATGACATCTAGAAAAAAATATCACCCAAAATGGGTGATATTATAACTTGTGAATAATTTGAATATACAGAGATAAATACTACAGGTGTTCAGATTTCACTCTTATAAGTAAGTGATTCAAAAACAACCTCTACTCCTCTAAAACACTGATAACCTTGTCTGGAAAATCGGTAAAACAACCATCAACATTTGCCTCTTCTAATAAAACTTTTATATTTTCTTGAAAAGAAGAAAATTCACCTAATTGATCTGCTCTTAATGTATAAGTATGTACTTTTAATCCTAGTTTGTGTGCATCTGCTACTAAAGATGTAAAAACCCATTCACCATTTTCTTTTTTATCTACAATTTGTTTGTACCAAGGACCTACTCCATCAGCATACGTTGCAAAATGCGAAAATTGCTTTGTTTCTTCAGGAAACTCAATTAACTGTACTAAAAACAACTGAGATTTTAACTCTTTTCGAACTCTTTCTAATTCTTTAGCGTCAAAACACTGAAAAATACATTTATCATCTTTGGTGTTATAACCATATTTAGACAATACATCTAACGTAATTTTAGCTATATCCTTTCCGTTTTTATGATGAAAAGCAGGATTTTTAATTTCTGGATAAATTCCAATTGTATGACCAGTACTCTTATTCAATCCTTGAATTAGTTCTATTTCTTGCTGAAGAGAATGCAATTTAAAACTTGAAATACCCTTTGGAAAACGATTTGGATAAAACTGTTTTCCGTCTTTTGTATTAAAACGTTCAGTAACATTTAATTTTTGTAATTCCTCAAAAGTAAAATCAATAACATAGTAACGACCATCCTCTCTTTTTCTCTCCGGAAAAACACTTTCTACATTGGTAACATCATCTAAATAAATATCATGAATCACAACAGGCACATCATCCTTACTCAACACTAAATCTTGCTCAATATAATCTGGTTGCATAGCATATGCCATTGCTTTGGCAGCTATAGTGTGTTCTGGTAAATAACCGGAAGCTCCTCTATGAGCCACTACTATCTTATCGGTTCTTTTTAATTTTTCTTTTGAATTATCAGATACCTTACAACTACCAATTGATAAAACAGTTAGTATTATTAATACATATTTCATTGTTCTAATACAAATAATTTTAAATTTTATATCCTAACTATTAATCTGTTTGTGTCTTTATCAAAAACACTTTCAAAACCTTTAACCTCAACATTCTTTATTCCTTCTGAACAACACCCTGTTGAAACGTTTTTAGTTGTTAAGATCTCTATCTTTTTTTCATTTTTAATACGAATTAATAAACTGTCAAAATAAGGTATATCGACTAAAGTCTCTCCTTTTTCATTCAAGAAAAATTCACCATTATACTTAATTTTCTCTCCTTCTACAAAGAATTCAAAATCGGATATTTCTAATTGATTACTTGCGATATAATCAGTATTGTCAGCATCATTAACCAATAACATATAAAGTCTAGGTTGATCACAATAAATAGTAGAACAATCTTCTTGATTAGTACAAGAAATTAATAATAGGATTAAAGAAAAAAAATGTATTGCTTTCATATTGATTTAATTTTTCCTGCAAAAATGCTCTAAAAAAAATAAAAGCATGTAAAGTTTGTGTGAAAACTTTTATTACTCACATTCAAAAAAACCAGCTTCAATATTACACATTACAAAAATCATTCTGATTTATACAATGATAATTTTATTTAAACATAAGTTAACATTGTATCACTACAATTAACATATATTCATTATTTAAAGCCTGTTTTTAACACTTTTACACCAAAAACATATATTTTTTTGCATTTTCTCATTTTTTTTCATTGATTTGTCGATCCAAATAACAAAATGTAAACAAAAAATGAAATTAAAAACCCTAATTTGTATTTCACTTTCTTTTCTTATGTTTAGTTGTGCTGTTGACGAAACAGACAACCTGATAGAAAACGAAACCACCGAAGTTAATGTAAGTAACAGAAGCGCCGATTTTTTAGATTATGGAGTGTATTGGTTTAATTCGCAAAACCAATCTGCAAAAGCATTTGACGAAAGAACAAACAGAAAAATAAACGTTTCTTCTTCTTTTTACGATCCTTCAAAACCTACTGTTGTATACTTTCATGGATGGCAATTAAACAGTTCTAGTAACAATTACGAAAGAGAGAATTTTCAATTTGTTGATGCCTCAAATAATGTAAACGTAAATACTGCTCAAATATGGAAGAAAAAGGGATGGAATGTTGCTATTTTCTACTGGAATCAATTTGCTGATGAACTTGAACTTAAAAATGCAGAAGCTAAAATTTGGAGTACTAATGGTAACAAAAAAATGCGTTATCGTTTAAGCGATGGTAGCTACTCTGAAAGACAAGCGCCTACAAATTCATTAGGAATTGAAGCTTTTAACCAACTTAGCGCACTTTTAGCGAATAACACTAGTAACAACATCCGATTTGTTGGACATTCATTAGGTAATCAATTAGCAACTTATACTTCTTTTCTTTTTAGTACTGCGGTTAAAAAAGGAAATTTAAGTGCTCGATTAATGCCTAATAGATTAGAATTATTAGATCCGTTTTGGAGTAAAGGACGTAAAAATTATTTAGGAGATTACAACAACGATGGCTCTAATGATTGGACTGGAGAGCGTGTAAGATGGTATGTACAAGAAATGAAAAACAGAAATAATTTAGCAACTACTTGGTACTCTTCTTCATTAATTTTAAATGCTGGAATTGGAGATTCTAACAATCGTTTAAAAGACATTGCAGCTTTTCAAAGTGTTAGATATTGGTATGTAAATGCTATTGACATTCCTGCTAAACATGTAAATGCTAGACATTCTTATTTCTGGGGATTAGATTTTGACGCTCCTGCTGAAGTTAGAGTAAACTGGCGTTTACAACGTACTAAAACTGGTAGAGTTGCTGCATCTGCAAGTACTTCTACTAGCAGAATCAGGCAAATGATGGGAAGCGCTAACTTATGGGATCAAGTAGAAGGAAGATATACTGCTACACCAGAAGATGACATGTTTCAAATAAAATAGTATCACAAAACAATTTGTATACAAACAAAAAAGATCTGTTGCTTTTTAGTCAACAGATCTTTTTTATGTATAGTGGCTATAACCAATTATCTTCTAATTTTCCTTTTGAGATTTCTTATCGTTGGAGAACTTAAATAATACAAATAAAAGCCAGAAAATATGGTTAACAATCCTAATACAGAGAAAATTCGTAATGTCCAATTGGTAATATGATCTCTGGTTTCAAAATCCATTACGTGTAACATCCATAAAAAGTCAAAACGCCTCCAATTATCATTTCTTACGGTTGTAATTTTTGCTAACTGCGGATGCACATATACTTTTGTATTGGTAGGATGGTCTAAATGAACAGCATACGCAGGCAAAGGCTTCCCTCTATACTCATGTCCTTTAGAAATATCTTTTTCAGTTAAAAAAGTTATTTCCTTTATAGCTATTTCCTCTTTTAATCTACTTTTAACAAAAGCTGTTACCTCTTCTTTAGTAATTTCTTTCTGTGTTGAATAATGATTCTTATTTAACTTTAATAGTTTGCTACCTTTAGACGTATGCAAACGCAACAGACTATCTTTGTTTACAACAATTGCTTCTATTTTTTCTATTGGATCATTAACTATACCTAAAAGCTTTCTTACTGGTTCGTTATATTGAAAAGCAAATGTTTTTTCCGATTTATCAATAAGTGTTTTACCATGAACATCTTTCATGTTATTCCAACTAAAATACAATCCACCAACAGTCCAAAATAAAAACTGAATTCCAATAAACAATCCTAAATAGCGATGAAGTTTACGTGTTCGTAAATGTAATTTTCTTGACATTATATGTGGTGATTAAGTATTATTTAATAAACGAAACGTAAATTTATTTATAAAAAACAAAAAACTCCGTACATAAAAGTACAGAGTTGTTATTTTTTACTAAGTTAAATTCTTTTAATTACAGTACGCTACTGTAAAAAGACCGTCTACAACATTATCTGAGCTAGAGTTAGATTTTACCTTTACCATTATTTGAGAATCGGTTACAGAAGTAATTTCTACGGTACTTTGAAGTACATTTAACGGAGTTTCTCCTTCTTTATGAAAAGAAACATTTGTGTTTTCATATACTCCTACTTTAGCAGGCACTGTAGCTGAAATGTACAGATTGTAATCTAACACCGATGAAGAACAAACTGCAGTTACTTCATTTGTAATATTTATTGAAACATTTTCACCCGAATCAAAAGCTTTTCCGCCTAATGCAACAAAAGTCTCCCCAAACACGCTTCCTTTTAATGGCTCGTTTGAAACTGTACCACCAACATTTTCATCGTCAGAACACGCTACAAAACACACTAACAGAAACAAACAGGTAATTTTAAATATATTTTTCATACTATATGATTTTTTTATGTTTGTAAATCTAGCTAATATCTTCTAATCATGCAGAATAAATGTTTTAATTTTTATAACGCTACTTAAAATCAAGGCATGATATTAACATCTACACAAAAACTATAGTCATTCAGTTTTATTGATATTGTTATTTTTTTCTAGACAACAATGAATTAAAATTTTGACTCAATATATTTTCTTAATTTTTTCTTCTTCTTTTTCTTTATTAATTTTTTTATATCAGTACTCTTTTCTAGAAACTTTTCATTTTTCTGATAAAAATCTATCATTCTATTAGTACCAGATAAAGCTCCTTCAATCTTATTCTTCGAATAATCATTCTCTAAGCTATATTTTGTCCATCCAGCTAAAAAAGACATCAAACACTCTTTACAATCTAAAGGAACTACTCCTCCAATTAACTCTATAGAAACAGAAGGGCTTCCCATCATCCATTTCATTAAGAAAGCATTTACGTCCTTTCTTTTTTCAATATTTTTATCAAGACTTGTATTCTGAATCCAATCTATAGCCTTAAGTACTAAGGCTTCTTGTTTTTTATAATCTTCTTTTGAGTTGAGTTGAACATTTGCAGGTATTTCAATACTTTGACTATTTAAACCTGTACTTAATGCTATGAATAATACTAAAATTACTTTTTTCATATTTATCTATTTTTGGTTAATACTTTCTCTTTTTACACATATTTTAAAACTTAATTATTAAAATATCATGACGATAAAGTTAGATATATTGAACTACATTATCAAATATTAAAAAAGGTTGTTTCAGTTTTACAACCAAAACAACCTTGTATTATATTATTGAAAATTTGTTATCCTACAATATTAATAATCTTTCCTGGTACAATAATCACTTTCTTTGGCTCTCTACCTTGTAATTGTTGCTGAGTTTTTTCATAAGCCATTACTGTTTTCTCAATATCTTCTTTGCTCATATCTAAAGGTAACTCTAAAGTAAAACGCATTTTTCCGTTAAAAGAAACAGGGTAATTTTTAGAACTCTCTACTAAATATTTCTCTTCAAATGTTGGGAAAGGTGCAAAAGCAATAGAACCTTCATTTCCTAATTTGTTCCATAATTCTTCTGTAATATGAGGTGCATACGGAGAAATTAACACTAATAATTGCTCTAAAATAGCTTTGTTATTACACTTTAATTTTCCTAACTCATTTACCGCAATCATAAACGTAGAAACCGACGTATTGAAAGAGAAATTCTCAATATCTTCCTCTACCTTCTTAATTGTTTTATGTAATGTTTTCAATGCATCTTTACTTGGCTCTCCTTCAGAAACCTCAAAATTATCTCCGTTATAAAATAACTTCCATAACTTCTTTAAGAAAGAATACACTCCAGAAATACCTGATGTTTTCCATGGTTTAGATTGCTCTAACGGACCTAAAAACATTTCAAATAAACGTAAACTATCTGCACCGTACTCTTCACAAATATCATCAGGATTTACAACATTAAACCAACGCTTAGACATTTTCTCTACCTCACGCCCAACAATATATTTACCATCTTCTAATTCAAACTCAGCGTCTGCAAATTGTGGCTGCCAGTTTTTTAATCCTTCAACATCTAGCTCATCAGAAGAATTAATCAACTTTACATCTACACGTAACTCTTGTAACTCCTCTGCTTTGTAATTATCTTTTAATCCTAAAGAAACATATTTATTGGTTTCTGCCACTCTATACACAACAGCAGAAGTCCCTAAAATCATTCCTTGATTGATTAGCTTTTTTGCAAATTCATCTACTGGTAAAATTCCTTTATCAAATAAAAACTTTTGCCAAAAACGAGCGTATAATAAGTGTCCTGTAGCATGCTCAGAACCTCCAATATATAAATCAACTTCTTTCCAGTAATCAACCGCTTCTTTACTTACAAACTCACCATCGTTTGTAGCATCCATGTAACGATTAAAGTACCAAGAACTCCCTGCCCAACCTGGCATTGTATTTAATTCTAACGGAAACACACTAGTGTGATTTATTTTTTCATTACTCACAACTAAATTAGTCTCAGTGCACCATGCCCAAACATCAGCATTCCCTAAAGGTGGTTTACCATCTTCTGTAGGCAAGTACTTTTCAACCTCAGGTAATACAATTGGTAAATGCTTCGCATCAATCATTTGAGGCATTCCATCTTTGTAATACACTGGGAAAGGCTCACCCCAATAACGTTGACGACTAAATACAGCATCACGTAAACGATAATTGATTTTTCCATAACCAAATCCGCGTTGCTCCATTTCATAAATAGCCAACTTCATCGCTTTCTTATACTTCAATCCATTTAAGAAATCAGAATTTGCGATCACCGTTTTGCTTTTATCAGAAAACGCTTCTTCAGAAATATCAACACCTTCAAAAATATTCGGAATCTCAATTCCAAAATGCTTTGCAAAAGCATAATCACGCTCATCACCACATGGTACGGCCATTACAGCACCTGTTCCATAACTAGCTAACACATAATCACCAATCCAAATTGGCACTAATTTTCCAGAAAAAGGATGCACTGCATATGCCCCTGTAAACACACCAGAAATAGTTTTTACATCTGCCATTCTATCTCTTTCAGAACGTTTTGCAGTTGCTTCTACATAAGCTTCCACTGCTTCTTTTTGATCAGCAGTTGTAATCTTTGCTACTAACTCATGTTCAGGAGCTAAAGTCATAAAACTTACTCCGTAAATAGTATCAGGACGTGTCGTAAATACGTCTATTTTATATGGCTTCTCGACTGCGCTCGAAGTGACATTATTTTCAACTTCAAAAGTTACCATTGCTCCTTGACTTCTTCCAATCCAGTTGGTTTGAATATCTTTTAAAGGTTGTGGCCAATCAATACCATTTAACCCATCTAATAAACGCTGTGCATACGCAGAAATTCGCATAGACCATTGGGTCATTTTTTTACGAACTACCGGATGCCCTCCACGTTCAGAAACTCCGTTTACAATTTCATCATTTGCTAATACCGTACCTAATTCTGGACACCAGTTTACTTCAGTATCAGATAAAAATGTTAAACGATATTGTAATAATATTTCTTGCTTTTTAGTTTCAGAAAATCCTTTCCACTCATCCGCCGTAAACGACACTATATCTTCATCACAAACTGCATTTACAGCTGCATTTCCTTCTGCTTCAAATTTAGCTACTAACGTTGCAACATCTTCAGCTTTATCAGTGTCTTTATTATACCAAGAATTAAATAATTGAATAAAAATCCACTGCGTCCACTTATAATAATCAGGATTTGAAGTACGTACTTCACGAGACCAATCAAATGAAAATCCGATTTTATCTAACTGTCCTCTATACGTTTTTATATTCGTTTCGGTAGTAATTGCTGGGTGTTGCCCTGTTTGAATTGCATATTGCTCAGCAGGTAAACCAAAAGAATCATATCCTTGAGGATGCAATACATTAAATCCTTTATGGCGCTTATAACGTGCATAAATATCACTTGCAATGTATCCTAATGGGTGCCCAACATGCAATCCTGCTCCAGACGGATAAGGAAACATATCTAATACATAATACTTAGGCTTATCACTAGCATTGCTTGCTTTAAAAGTTTGGTTTGTTGCCCAATACTCTTGCCACTTTTTTTCGATTTCTTGATGATTGTATTGCATCTTTAACTTCTTAGTTTAAAAGATGCAAATTTACAATTCTAGTTGAGATGTGGAAAGTTATTTTAACATCAGTTCATAAGGCAAATATCTGCACTTGGGCGTTCCCTAAAGGGCGGGCTTTCTGCAGTCGCTTTTAAATGTATTTGCCATACATTATAAAGAGCTTCAACAAATGCTTCAATCCCTAACGCAAGGTTATTTTAAACATTAGCCTTTACATTTAAATTCCTTTTTTCCCTGAAAACAGTGGAACGTAATTTTTCTATATCTATTATTTTTGATATTGTAAAATAATAGCAAGCAGTAATTAACTCAAAGGAAAGAATATCAAATGAAATGTACTAGTATTGAAGAGGCTTTAAAAAATTACAATGAAGTTACCAATCTTTATTTAAAAGGTGAAGAATGTCAAAAGGCGTATACTGACGAAATTGAGAAATTTACCAATTTAAAATCGCTTCATTTTTTACCCAGAAGTACAGAATGGTCTGAGTTTCCTAAAAGTTTTAAAAAACTTAATCTTGATACATTACATATTTCTGGTGTTCGTGTTAACGAACTTTTAGGGGTAAATGTAAAAAGTTTAGGTATTAGTATAGCTAACATAGATATGCTACCACTTTGTAAAAACTTTCCAAATATTGAAGAGCTGTCATTATCATTTGAAAAAGCTGAGTTTTCTATTCCAAAAGAAATTGAGCAATTCAAAAAACTTAAGAAACTAACTATTAAAAACGGAACTTTAATAGAGGTTGCTGATGAAATTAAGAATTTAACATCACTTACCACTCTTCATCTAGAACGTTTAGGCTTTGAAGAGTTACCTATACAGTTCACAAAAATTCCAAATCTTACAGAAGTATCTCTAGACCATTTTTTCAAACTAACTCAATTACCTAAAGAAATTAAAAACTGGACTGCGTTAGAAAAAATTTCTTTCAAGTTTTGTTTTAAAAATAGACAAGAGAAAAGTTTTGATGAAGAACTTTTTATAGAAGAAAAACCTATATCATTACCCAAAAATATTTCAGAATTAAAAAGTTTAAAACAATTTCATGTTACTTTTTGCCCTATTCAAAATCTAGATCCTCTTGCTAAACTCACACAATTAGAAGAAATATGTGTTACTCAAGCAAAACTCAATAATATTGATGCTGTTAAAAACTTAACGGAATTAAAAAAATTAGACCTTCAGAATTCTTACGATCTTCATTCTATTGATGCCGTAGCTCAACTTACAAATTTAACCTACTTAGACATTTCTAATGTAAATGTTAAAGATTTACACCCATTGAGTAAATTAACAAAGCTTGAATATTTAAACATTACTGGATCTACATTAGATAAAAGTAATTTTAAAGTAAAAAATGCACTTTTACCTTTGTATCATTTTGAAAATCTGAAAACAATAAAATCATCTCATCTTACAGAAGAAGAATGGGAAAAAAGAGACAAGAATGAAGCTTCTATAAAAAAAATGAGTCCAGAAGAGATTATTGCTGTCTTAGAAAATAAAGATGTTAATCTTACTACTTTAGAAGAAACGCTTTTGGCAATTGGTGATCTGGAATTTGTTTTTGGAGTAAACAAATACGATGCTTATGATAGAACTTTAGCAATACCTGTTCTAGATACTGCGGTATCTTCTCATATTGGTGAACTAAGTGAAAAGGTATTGCAACAATTAATTTCTGTAAGCTTTTCAGATACTGGTTTGTCTGATAGTTACGAGGTAACCGCTATCGTAATTCAAGAATTTATAAACCGTAAATCTATTGAAGGGCAACATCATGTTGTGGACGCATTTCTGAATTGTATGAAGTATTATGATGCGGGTCATCGTCATTATAGTTCTACTGTTCAAGATCAATTAATTGATGATTTTTTACCACAATTTGAAGTTGAACCGCTCGCTAAACTCATACTTTCTTTAGATAGTGCTATAAAACACCCACAATATGGTGATGGAATATGCGAATTGTATGCTGCTATTTTTCCTAAGATGAAAGAAGACAAGACTTATGAAGGTGAAATTATAGGTGACTTTACTAATTTTATTTTTGAGAATATTGATGAGGAAACAGTATTAGAAATTATTGACGATATTTTAACAAAAGATATTTCTGATGAAACTAAAGAAGTTATCGAACAAATTAAACATATTGCTACCAGAACAAATAATGCTTTACAAGGCAAAAGTGCTGGCGATTTTGACGTAATGCTACATGATGTTTTAAAGAGAAATTTGCCTTCGTATTTGTTTAACGAATATGATTTAGAAAGTATCTTTCAAAACTTGAATGTTCAAGAACTTTCTTTTGATCTTCTATTGGATGTTTTTGATTTTACCTTCTTTTCTAAAAGCTACCGAACGTTACAACAACTTAACAAAGTACTTTTTACACTTGATAGCGATCAGTTAACCACATATTTAGAGCGCATTTCTAAAGACAACGAAGAAGTAACCAAAATGCTGATTAAAATTTTAAGCTACAAAGTTTCTAGCATCGAAAAAGAATACGTTAACGATGCTTATGATGATTTTGCTATAAAATTCACATATAAACTACAAGGGAAAACAGCAGAGGATATTGAAAAAGAATTAATTGAAAAAAGAGAGGCTGAATTTAAAAAAGCTGCTGCTAATGATCAGAAAAATGAATTAAAAGAAGCTTTTCAGCAATCTTTAAACACTGGAGACAATGATATTTTTATTATTAAAAGTATAGAAATTACCTCTACAGAGCTATTAAATAACTACGCGTTTGCTATGGCTAATTACACCACCAAGTTATTGATTAATTCTTTAATGCAAGGCGATTTTGCATCTGCTAAAAATGTATTTTTAAATTACACTGAAAAACTACTACCTGTTGTGGGCATGAATCAAAAAGCAGATGATGTGGCATCCAATGCCATTGTACTAGCGATAATGGCTAAAGACAAAGAAGTAGAGAATTTAGTTTTTGAAAAGTTATTACCTGAAAACTTTAGTTACAATGATATCAGTAATGAGGTATTGGCTTTTAACTTATCTTGTTATTATGCTAAAAATAAAAAGAAACAAGAAATGTTAAACATGATTAAACAGTCTTTAAATTTAGGTAAACAACCTTCGCAATTTAAAACTGACCATGACTTTGAACCGTATTGGAACGATCAGGAGTTTATGGAGGTATTGGAAGTTTAATATTTTAAATAGTCATATTTATAAATATACAGTAGTGCTAAACAGAATGGAATAATTCTCTTTGATAATTGCTATGCTTATCGTGACTTGAATAGGAAACAGATATATTACTTTCATCCTGAAGAAGAAAGTACTTTAATCAATGGAAAAAGGTATCCTGGGATACGAGTAGAAGTTAACAATAAAAAATATCATAATACAAAATAAAAAGCAATAGTTTAACATACTCTTTATACAATATGCTTAAAAAAGTGTTATTTTTATTTATATATAGTGCTATGACATAAATTAATTGCGAATTATGTGCTCAAACTCATAATAAATCATCATCAAAAAATAAATTAATGTTAATTAAGGACTGACTATCCATTCTCTTAAAGGAGAAAGTGGAGTATGTGAAATTTGAAAAGCCACTTAAATAAAAATAGAGTAAAATGAGTAAATCAAAAAAAATCTGAAAATCAAAAGAGTAAGATTACAATCAACCAATAAAATTTTAAAAATCATGAAAAAAAGTATTTTATCAATAGAAGGAGTCTATACTCTAAACAAAAGTGAATTAAAGTCTATTTCTGGAGCTTACTCTTCTTGGTGTGACTCTGACCTTGACTGCCCTGAAGATCATTCATGTGCTTGTGGAGGATGCCTTGCGTTTGATGTAGAAGATGATCCTTTTTACTGGAGGTGTTAATCATTAATAAACCTTTTCAGAAAATAACTAAGTAAGTTATTTTAAAATAAAGAATCGAAGATTTATTATTAATAGGTCTTCGATTTTTTATGATTGTTCTCTTCCTAGTTCTTTCGGGTAATAACTGTTAGTAATTAATTCTTATTTATATATTTCTTAGATATATCAATTGCTAAGGCACAGCAATCAAAAAGGCTACCAGTGTTGAACTACTTTCTCTTAATTCTATCGTTTAAATATCTCATTTGAATAATTATCTCTAAATAAAACTACTTCACAAATTCATATGAAGTAGCTTTAATTTTTAATTGATTAAAAGTGATTGAATTCGTCTCAAAAACTTCTCTATTATCTTACAATGAAATTTCTACATCAAAAATCAATTATTTAGAAACTAATGCTATTTAAAGACCAAGTTGTCTTCTTACAATATTTCCAGCAGCTGTTCTTATTCTATTAATAGTTGCTGGATTAAAACTTAAAACTTCAGGCACTTCTCTTTCAGATTGAGCTACTAAAGCTGGAACTCTAGCCAATTGATTTCTTTCTTGCTGAGTTAAAGTGCTAGGATCTCTACTAAAGAGTTGACTAATTCTTATAAATTGCCTAAAACTTCTGTTGTTAGAAAGTCTTTGAGCTAATCTTCTCTGCCTTGGTGTTAATCCTTGTTGATTAGGTGAAGTATTACAAGAAACAGATACCTCTGTTTTATTTTCTGTATTTACTTTATTTATTGAACTATATGCATTATTACTTACTAAAAGTAAGCTAGGAACTAGTAATAAACTAAAAATTGTTTTTTTCATTTTAAAGGTTTTTTAAGGTTTTAAATTATTATTTTTGAATGCATTCATCATAAAACTAAATGAACTTTTACTCTAAAAGAAAGGTATTTAGTTAAAAAAGAGTTAACGAGATAAAGCAGGTAAATTACAGCTAACATCAGGTAATATCACACTTAAAAAACACTCTTGTTTATTTGGTTAATATCATTTTTTTATTTTATAATTTGTTCACACTCAAATGCTCTCCGGTAACAACTTTTAAATCTTATTTTTAATTATATTTTAAATTTTACTCTTTAATTCTTAAACGAAATTCACAAAGTATTACACTACTACTTTTTACTGCAACTACAGATGCTTAGTAACTTACCAATATCTTAAAGCTGAATTAAATACTATCTTTGACTCAAAAGCCATACTGTATAAAAATAGCTATCAATAAAAAGTTCACTTGTGGTTAACATATGTTTACTACGCAAAACAAAAAAATTATGCTTAATATTAAAAGAATTCAAAAGATCAATACGCAAAACATTATCGCTCCTAAAAAACATCATTTACATGCTATTAGAAATGTCTTGTCCAAAAAAACGTTGAATATAAATTAGTGTAACTAGTTTTTACAACTTTTTAAAACATACAACCTCAATAATACTTTGGTATTACTGAGGTTTTTTTGTGCTTTTTTGTCAAAAATGCTGCTGCTGCAATTTTTTTTTGCAGCTTTGCTCTTGTGTAACCGCAGCTTTGCACTTCACCAACTGCAAAGCTGCAACCAACTAAAAGTAACTTTGCGCTTACCAAACCGCAACTTTGCAAAAAATAAAAGCTAAGCTTATTTTTTAATAACCGTTTTTTGCTGATTTTTACTGTTACTACTGCAGTTGTTTTGTGTTTAAAATAATGTTTTGTCTTTCTTTTTACTGCAATCTGTTCATGACACTACTGTGTTAAAATCTTTAATTTATATGCTATTTTCAACGTTTAACTTTTTATGTTTTTGCCTTTACTTTTTGTGCTTTTATAATACATATTACATTTCATTATTAGACTTTCCTTAAAGATCCTTTTTACATGATAAACAATGTATTACCTCCAATTCTATAACAGTATATTATTCGAATAATATACGTATAATATTCAGCTAACAAAAAAGGAGCATTTTACTTTGGTCTCATGAAAATTAACAAAAACTACTGAAATATATACACATATTGCCACTAAAAACTTCAACAATATTAAAAACCCTTTAGATTTATAATATATATGAGTATTTTTGATCTATACATAACGGGAATAAACACAATTGTGTTTAGCCCTACGTTATGTGCAAGGGAAAAAAAATACTCGTCCAATTTTCGGTTGCTGATTAAATTTCATAATAGTTTTTTTGCATCAAAACATAAAAAGATGGAATTTAAAAACTTACATAATCAAGATAAACCATTATTAATCGGAAATGTTTGGGATGTACCAAGTACAAAAACAGCCGAAAAATTAAATTTTCAAGCAATTGGAACTTCGAGTTCAGCAATTGCATCAATTTTAGGATATAACGATGGCGAAGAAATGGAATTTTCTGAATTGGAATATTTCGTAAAGCGGATTGCCATAAACACAAATTTACCTTTGTCAGTTGATTTGGAATCGGGATATAGTCGCAAACCAAAAGAAATCGTTAATCACATTAAAAGATTAGCAAAATTAGGAGCTGTTGGAATTAATATCGAAGATAGTGTTGTTAGCGAAAAACGGATTTTATTAAACGCTAATGACTTCGCAAAGACACTCAAAGAAATAAAGGAAGAATTGGAAAAGGAAAATGTTGGTGTTTTTATAAATGTGAGAACAGATACATTTATCCTGCTTCAAGAAAATGTAATTGAAGAAACAAAAAAAAGAATTCAACTTTATCAAAATGCTGGAGCAAATGGAATTTTCGTTCCTTGTATTGAGAAAGAAAACGACATTAAAGAAATTGTAAATTGCACAAAATTGCCAATTAATGTAATGTGTATGCCTAACCTTCCAAGTTTTGACAAATTAACAGAGTTAGGTGTAAAACGAATAAGTATGGGGAATTTTATTTTTGATAAAATGTACAATCAATTTGAAAAAATAACAAAAGTAATATTAAACCAAGAATCATTTAATTCAATTTTTTAAATGTTAGTTACAGACAACAAAAAAATAGAAACATACTATCAAGCTTTATTAGAAAGAAAACAAAATTTCGTTGGAATCTTTTTTGTTGGTGTAAAAACTACATTGGTTTTTTGTATTGCTACTTGTAGAGCACGCAAACCAAAAAAAGAAAACGTTGAATTTTATACTACATTTAAAGACGCCTTAGATAATGGCTATAGACCTTGTAAGATTTGTAAACCAACAGAAAATGCAAATCAAGCACCAGAGCAAGTCGAAAATGCAATCAAATTAATTAAAGAAAATCCCAAGAAGAAAATAACAGATTATCAATTAAGACAAAAAGGTATTAGTCCAGAAATTGTAAGAAGATGGTTTAAAAAAAATTATGGTATGACTTTTCAAGCTTACCAAAGAATGTATAGAATAAATAATGCCTTTCAAGAATTAAAACTTGGAAAAAACACTACACATACTGCTATAGACACAGGTTATGAATCACTAAGTGGATTTGGCTATACTTTTAAAAAACTTATAGGCAAGTCACCTAAACAAAGTAAAGGAGAAAATCTAATTCTCATAAATCGCCTGACAACACCATTGGGACCAATGTTTGTTTGCTCAACTGAAAACGGAGTTTGTTTACTTGAATTTGTTGACAGAAGAATGCTTGAAACAGAATTTAAGGACTTACAAAAATTACTAAAAGCTAATATTATTTCTGGTGAGAACGAGCATATAAAGCAAGTCAAAAAAGAGATTAAGGAATACTTTGAGGGTACAAGAAAAAAATTTGATGTAAAACTTGAAACACCAGGTACTGATTTTCAAAATTCAGTTTGGTACTGTTTACAACAAATAGAATACGGAACAACGACAACCTATCAAAACCAAGCAGAAAAAATCAACAACCCAAAAGCAATTAGAGCAGTCGCATCAGCAAATGGTTATAATAGAATTTCTATTATTATACCTTGTCATAGAGTAATTGGAAAAGACGGAAAAATGACTGGGTATGGTGGAGGAATTGAACGAAAAAAATGGTTGATTGAACACGAACGGAATAATGCCAGCACATAACAAGGTATAAAAAAACATAGGGCATTTGTGCTAAACCGAAAGGTTTGTGAATATTTACAAAGCCCGCCAAATATAAAAATTGGCATTTTCAACAAAAAAGATAAAAGCAAAATATTATATTTGGCTTAGTACCAAACCGAAACGTATCGCTTATCAACTGCCCTACGTTTCTTATACTGACCGTTGTAAAACATTGTCAAAAACGTCCATTTTATACAATGAAATTTATGTTATAAAATTTAATTTGCTTAAAAAACTATAATGGAGCTTTTTAAGATTAATGATACCGGATTAGGAGTTGATATGTTAATACCTAAGGATAATTTATATCAATTTATTGATTCTTTTTGGTTATTTAATAACAACAATAACACACCTATTAACTATTCTATAGTTCCAGACGGTTTTTTCAAATTAATAGTTATTTATGTTAATAAAAATATACACCAAGTAAAATTAGTTGGACTCTTTGACAAAACAATTCCAGTCACTACACCAGCCAACTCTACTACTTTTCTTATAAAATTTAAACTACTCGCATCTGAGTATATATTTAATCATAAGATTGGTATTCTTTTAAATAATAGAGAAGAATTAGATTATACATTTTGGAATATTAATCAATTTACAGGAAAAAGCATAGAAGGTTTTATTAAACACATAAAAGAAAATTGCTCCAATTTTGATACTATAAAAACTAAAATACCTCAAAAAAAGAAAAAACTTTCAGAATTAATTTACTCAACATACTCTTTAAATAATGTTACTTCAATTGTTAATCAACTTGACTGGAGCCAACGTCAAATAAATAGATATTTAAAAAAACATATAGGAGTTTCAATTAAAGAATATCTTAATATTCTAAAATTTGCAGATACATATAATCAAATTAGTAAAGGGGAATTATTTCCTAACGGAAATTTTACCGACCAATCTCATTTTTCAAAAAGTATAAAAAAACAAACAGGAACCACTCCTCAAAAACTTTACGAGGGTCAAAACGACCAATTTATACAATTACAGCTTACTAATAAAACATAAGTTTGTGCTATACTTTAAAGCACTAACATACTTATGAATAATTTAAGAAAATTAACAGTTACAGGGATATTTATTAGTTTAGTTGGAATTACAATACTTGCTGCTAAAAATATTGGAATTGAAACATCAAAAATTTTAATTCCAATCCTATTAATACTATCTGGAATATTCTCCATTAGCTATTCTAGAGCAAATAGCAATCATAACAAAGCAAAACAATATCATCTATTACAAGGTATTGGTTTTATTGTTTTTGCTTTATTATCATTTTTATCCAAATCTTTAGAGAGTTTTCTACATGTTATTTGTTTTTTTACATTATTTCACGGATTAATAGAATTCTCATTAGGCTTTACAACTTTAAATACTAGAGAAATAAATTGGAAGGTTATCATATACAGGTTTTTGAGTGGTATTTTAAATCTTATAATTGCGTTTGTTTTATTGATGTATACATTTTCAGATGAATTACAAGCAATTGTCTTAGCTGGAATCTCAATTTTGTTAAGTGGAATTTCTATAATTATTTTCTCTCTAAAACTAAAAAAAGTTAAACATGAGACAAATAAATGATTTGAATGAAAAATACAGTAAAAAGGTGATAATTATTCATTGGCTTACTGCAATTCTAATTATTTTTCTTTTTCCAATGGGAAAATATATGAGTGGAATTGAACCTACTGATAAAATGACTTTAATACAAGTACATGCAATATTAGGAAATATAGTTTTTCTGGCTACAATAATTAGAAGTATATTATTTTTTAAAAATAAAAGACCTGAAGATTTAAAAACAGGCTCTAAATTAAATGACAGGTTAACAATATTGATTCATAATGCTTTTTACTTTCTTCTCTTAGGAATAGGCTTATCAGGAATAGCTATAATGATAACTGGTGGCTATGGAGATGCATTGATAAATAACTCTCCTGAATTAATCAAAAATAAAACTGAAATTTTTTCCCTAAAAAGTCATAATATTCTGGCAACTATTATGATGATTTTATTGTTATTACATATAATTGGAGTGATAAAACATTACTTTTTGACTAAAGAGAATACTTTAAAAAGAATTAGTTAACATAAAACGTTTTACAATCGAGTAGACGGCTCTTCCCTTGATTGAGAAGAGTGCGCCTCTCACACCACCCAGCGTACGGGTCTCGTACTGGGCGGTTCGTATTATCAGAATTTTACTTTATTATAATAAGAAAACATACTTTTATAACCTTTTTGGCTTAATCTACTTAAAGTAATAGTAGTACCTAAAATTGGAGATTGAGCAACTGACCAACCTCCCATACGAGTTCGGCTCCAGCTATAAGCTTGTCTTGGATTGATTCCTAAACGTATCAAATTTTTACGTTTACGTTCTGGTTTTTCCCAATCGTGCCAAATACAATATCTAAGACGGTTTCGTAGCCAATCATCTAATTTCTTTAACTTACTTCCTATACTACCTAAGCGATAATTGTAAATCCAACCTTCGTAAGCTTGCCGTAATCGAAACAAACGTTCGTTTACTTTTAATGGTAAGGTTTTCTTGGTAACGTATTTTAACTTGCGTTTCAACGATACCCAAGAAGACTTGCTTGCTATAAGTTGATATTTACCTTTACTTCCCTTTTTTATAAATAGCCGTGAATCCATAACCTAATATTGTAAAATTTATAGGACGACGAATTCCACTTTTAGACTTATTTATTGGTAAGTCTAGATGATCTCGTAAAAAGACATAAACCTCATTCCCTATTTTACGTGCTAATGATTTACTTTTTGTATAAATACTAAAATCATCTGCATAACGAACAAAATTATACCCCTTGTTTTTGAGACATTTATCTAGTTGATCTAGTAATATATTAGACAATAATGGACTTAAAGGACTACCTTGAGGTAAACCTTTTCTTCGTTTATACAAACGATCATTTATCACTATTGCCGCTTGAATCCACTTACGAATCAACCATAAGGTAGTATCACAAGATATTTTGTTATAAATTAACTGTAACACCTTGTAATGAGGTACTTCATCGAAGAAACTCTTCAAATCAATATCTACAATATCTTGGAATCCTTCATTTATATAAGATTGACTTTTTAAAACTGCTTGTTGCAAATTCTTCTTTGGACGGAAACCATAACTTTCTCCTTCAAAGTTTATTTCAAAGTGTAAAGATAGCTGTTGATTTACCGCCTGTTGAAGCCATCTATCAATAACAGTAGGAACACCTAGTAACCGAGTTTTGCCTCTGGCTTTTGGAATGTTAATTCCTTTGATAGCTGAGCATCGGTATTTCTGAGTGTAGATACTGTTTACCAGATCTGTTCGATATTTTATAGAATATCTTTTTAGATCTGAAACATTCATGCCATCAATACCTGAAACTCCTCCATTAGTTATCACACGCTTTAGAGCAATACTTAAATTATGAGGATGTAATACGCTTGCTATCATTTTTAAATAATTAAATTGTTACTCTTCTTGTTCTTCTAAGTATAGGCTATGAAAAAAAAACATTCCTATACGAATCTGAACTTGATAATACGTTCTGCCCTTCCTTACTTGTGAGACCTATGTATATTTATTACAACTCGTTTCCTGTAAGTACTATGGCGTCTGCTGACTTCTCCATTATGCAAACTCGTAGCTATGGAGACCTCCCTCGGTAAGATAAATAGCTTCCAGTCAATCACTGCCGTATCTACTAAAAATACCTTTGCTTGTGGACCTTAGTATGATGTGCTACCTTATCCTAATACTTTTAGCCTCTATATACGATTCCTGTTCGTCAGTACCGACTTTTGTAGTCCCGCTTACTTCACTGCATACCTCACGATAAACCAGCTTGCGGCTTACTAATGGTTATGAACGTTACTCCAACCCATAAGGGACTTCAACCCTCTAGCTAATTCTTCTAAAAAAAATCATAGTCATATTTTAACTATATTTACCATTCAAGGCACACACACTGTATATAGCGCATTAAAACGCGCTATATACTAACCGTTGTGCTTAATTAAGAACAAAATAAATGAAAGATAAACTACGAGTAATAATCGAAGATAACACATCAAAAAAAGGAAAAATCTTTGATTATATTATTCAAGTTTTAATTTTATTATCTCTTGTCGCCTTTTCAATGACACTATCCCGTAAAGTGTGTAAGTTTAAAATATAAAGGGTTTGGCTTTTTTTTAGAGTTGAACCCTTTCTTCAAATATAGTTAAAAATTGATTTAAAATTATTCCCCAGTTTCTAATGGGCATTGTCCATTTTTTAGTTGATTCTCTCAAAGCTAGAAACGTAGATTTCATTACTGCATTATCAGTTGGGAATGAGAGCTTGTTTTTAGTGTATTTTCTGATTTTACCATTTAGATTTTCAATGAGATTAGTGGTGTAAATAATCTTTCTAATTTCCACAGGGAAGTCGTAAAATACAGTAAGTTCATCCCAGTTATCACGCCAACTTTTAACAGCATAAGAATATTTAGATTCCCATTTTTTAGCAAAATCATTTAAAGCAGCTTCGGCAGCATTTTTGGTTGGGGCATTATAGATTTCCTTCATATCTTTTGAGAACTCTTTTTTATCCTTCCATACCACATATCTGCTAGCGTTTCTAATTTGATGTACTACACAAATTTGAGTAGTCGATTCGGGGAATACATTTCTAATAGTTTGAGTAAATCCGTTAAGATTATCGGTAGCTGTGATCAGTAAATCTTCCACACCACGAGCTTTTATATCAGTAAGTACACTCATCTAAAAGGCAGCAGATTCATTTTTACCTAGCCATAGGCCAAGGACTTTTTTTTTGCCGTCTCTACGCAGCCCAACAGCGATGTACATGGTTTTATTTATCACTTTAGAGTTTTCCCTTACTTTAAAGACAATACCATCCATCCAAGTAATTAAATACACGGGCTCTAAAGGTCTATTTTGCCATGCTACAATATCATTACTAATACGATCTGTAATTCTTGATATGGTAGAAGTAGAAATATCAAAATTATAGACTTCGCGGATTTGTTCTTAAATATCCGAATTACTCATTCCCTTTGCATAGAGGCTAATAATGACATTCTCAATACCATCAACCATGTTTTTACGCTTAGGAACTAACATAGGATTAAAACTGGCATCACGATCTCTAGGAACTTTTATTTCGGTTATTCCATGAGAAGTTTTTACCGTTTTATTAGCATAACCATTTCTTGAATTAGTGTTGTTAGAAGTTTGATTTTTGTCATAATCTAAATGAGCATCTAATTCGCCTTCTAAAATTTTTTCAATGCCTCGTTTTTGAATGGACTTGAGAAAATTATTCAGCTCTTCACCTGTCTTGAACTGTTTTAAAAAATCGTCGGTTAAGAAATCTTCTTTCTTCATAAGTGTATAAAATGTAAATTTATAAAAAATAAAATACGGGGGTCGCGACCCCCGTATTTTAAACTTTACACACTTCGTGTGATACTACCAAATTAAAATTGCTACCTTATTATTATTAATTGTTGTAACGATTATTTAGAACGTCACAAAGTTTTATTTGGGTTATACTATCATCTTTAAAAATTTATACTAATTAATTGATAATAAGCTTTAATGATCTATTATTTACGATAATGAAATAAACGCCAATAGCTAATTCACTAACCTCAATAGCTCCATTATTTATTGTTTTTGTAGCTATATAAGCTCCATTAATGTCATAAATACTTACCGTTTCCTTATTATTTACTCCATTTATAAATACCAAATTATTTGAATCGGTAGGATTAGGGTATAAAGAATAGGCTATATTTTGCTCTGATAAAGATTTTTGACCCGATGCTGTGGTTTCTCCCCAATTAAAAGTTTCCCAATCTCGAGCAGTATCTGCAATGGCAGCAAGTTCTTTTGTTGCTAAGTTTAATCTGGCTTGAACATATTTATTATTAAACGCTTTTAATGCTACTTTCCCATTTCCTTTACTTTTCCAAGTAAATGTTTCCCAACCTAATTTATTATTGGTTGAAGCCTGCATTTTACCATTATCATTTATACGGGCTTGTACATATTTATTATTAGCCAATGCTTTAAGATGCACTTTTCCATTACCTGCATTTTCAACTCTAAATTTTTCCCACTGACCTAAACGATTTCTATTTGCTTTAAGAGGTGCATTTGTTAAATTTCTCTCGGCAACAACATATCCTGCTTTACCTTGATTCGCCTTTAACCATATAATTTTTCCATAAGGTATATCATTTGAACCTGGGTTAGGTGTTGGATTTGGATTAGGGTTTGGATTGGGAGGAGTCGTATTTCCTCCAAATTCGAAAGCCCCAATATCTACAGCTCCATTCCTAGAATTACCATCAAAATCAGTATTGGGAGCATTCTGTGTCGTCCCTTTATTTATGGCAGGTGAACCCGCTCTTAACCTAAAATTAGCCTGATTCGCATTTACAAATAAAGGATTAGGCCCCACAAGGTTATTGGAAGTAGCACTTTGTCCGGCTTTAAGATTTAGATTACCACTTTTGTTTTGATAAAGAATATTATTTCTTAAAACAATACCAGTAGCTCTAGGAAAATTTAATAGTATACCAAAACGATTGTTATTATAACAAGTATTATTAACGGCTCTTACATCTCGTATAATACCATTCCCGGCAGGATGATCAAAAAACATAAGACCATCTTCTGTATTGTTATAAAAAAGATTATTATAGATATCAATATCAAAAATATCACCTTTACCTTCAGTCATTAATGCCATTCCTTGGCCTTTACAATCTCTTACACGGTTATTAAAAACTTTAATTTTTTTAGCAAATGGTTTTGCAAAATTCAGAATCCCCGCGGCATCAATATAAATACCTCTTCGTGTCAAACCATGTAAATAATTAAAAGAGATCGTTCCATTTTGTACTCCTAATTTTACATCAATTCCCTCTCCCCCATTCACTGGGTTACCTCCATTAAAAATTTCATTATTAGAAATTTGAAACCCATTGACTCCATTAGATAAAGTAATACATTCATTAAATCCTCCATTACAGGCTTTTTCAACCTTATTATTTAGAATTTTTAAATTTCTAATATTATTAAAGTTACCCGGGTTAGATCTCCAAGGAACACCCCAAGCCGAAATTCCGGATCCAAATGTGTTAAATGTATGGTTATTTCTAATGGTGACATTCGATGCAGGACCTTCGACATAAATCCCTTCTGGAGGACCGTTTTGAGCTAAGATATTTTGAACTCGTAAACCAGAGATTTCTATATGGCTACTTTGTAAGAGACGTAATGAAGTTCCTTCAATAATAGCACGAAGTTCATCACCTGGAAAGGCTTTAAAAACAATTCGATTTCCGTTAGTACCACTACGTCTAATTTGAATTTTATCTCGGTAAATTCCTCTTTTAATAAGCACTACATCACCAGGATTAACAAGGTTAGCTGCTTTTTGAATTGTTTTGAAGGGCCTATTTTCTGTTCCTGGGTTACCATCTGAGCCATTAGTAGCTACATAATAATTTTTTGCAGAAATAATTTGAACTGCAATTAGCATAAGTACAAGACTTGCTAATTTTCGTAAAGAATTTGATTTCATTTCGATTAGTTGTTAAGATTAATATGAAATTTATTTGTGATTTAAAATAAAAACGATAGAGCATTAAATAGTTCTTATTTTAAGAAGGACTGTTAAGTCATGGATGATAGATTTATGATTAATAAAATGTAGGTAAGATTGATTAAAGTAAATAAATTGGGGAATTTATTCAAGATATAACGTTTTAGTTATAAGATTATTATATCTTTTAATACAACTTTAATAAGTTTTATTTAATTAAAAGATACAATGATAAGTTAGTTTTTATCTAAAGTTTAGATAAGTGTAAAATACTTTATAACCTAAGCAAAAAATTGAACTTAGTTAATTAATTAGTTTAGTGATTCAAAAATGTATTCTAACCAAAAAATTATATAATTCTATATCTTAAATCATTAGTTACCGATAAAGATTTGGGATCACACCTAATATGGAAAGATTTATAGGACGACGAATTCCACTTTTAGCCTTATTTATTGGTAAGTCTAGATGATCTCGTAAAAAGACATAAACCTCATTCCCTATTTTACGTGCTTATGATTTACTTTTTGTATAAATACTAAAATCATCTGCATAACGAACAAAACTATACCCCTTGTTTTTGAGATATTTATCTAGTTGATCTAGTAATATATTAGACAATAATGGACTTAAAGGACTACCTTGAGGTAAACCTTTTCTTCGTTTATACAAACGATCATTTATCACTATTGGCGCTTGAATCCACTTACGAATCAACCATAAAGTAGTATCACAAGATATTTTGTTATAAATTAACTGTAACACCTTGTAATGAGGTACTTCATCGAAGAAACTCTTCAAATCAATATCTACAATATCTTGGAATCCTTCATTTATATAAGATTGACTTTTTAAAACTGCTTGTTGCAAATTCTTCTTTGGACGGAAACCATGACTTTCTCCTTCAAAGTTTATTTCAAAGTGTAAAGATAGCTGTTGATTTACCGGCTGTTGAAGCCATCTATCAATAACAGTAGGAACACCTAGTAACCGAGTTTTGCCTCTGCCTTTTGGAATGTTAATTCCTTTGATAGCTGAGCATCGGTATTTCTGAGTGTAGATACTGTTTACTAGATCTGTTCGATATTTTGTAAAATATCTTTTTAGATCTGAAACATTCATGCCATCAATACCTGAAACTCCTCCATTAGTTATCACACGCTTTAGAGCAATACTTAAATTATGAGGATGTAATACGCTTGCTATCATTTTTAAATAATTAAACTGTTACTCTTCTTGTTCTTCTAAGTATAGGCTATGAAAAAAAAACATTCCTATACGAATCTGAACTTGATAATACGTTCTGCCCTTCCTTACTTGTGAGACCTATGTATATTTATTACAACTCGTTTCCTATAAGTACTATGGCGTCTGCTGACTTCTCCATTATGCAAACTCGTAGCTATGGAGACCTCCCTCGGTAAGATAAATAGCTTCCAGTCAATCACTGCCGTATCTACTAAAAGTACCTTTGCTTGTGGACGTTAGTATGATGTGCTACCTTATCCTAATACTTTTAGCCTCTATATACGATTCCTGTTCGTCAGTACCGACTTTTGTAGTTCCGCTTACTTCACTGCATACCTCACGATAAACCAGCTTGCGGCTTACTAATGGTTATGGACGTTACTCCAACCCATAAGGGACTTCAACCCTCTAGCTAATTCTTCTAAAAAAAAATCATAGTCATATTTTAACTATATTTACCATTCAAGGCACACACAACGTATATAAAAAATAGCTTACTAAGTGCAAGACATAAAGTTTTGCACTTTTTTATTACATTAGTTTTAAAAATGAAAATCTAGCTATTCAATACGCTACTTTTCATATACAAACCGTTGTGCATAATTCAAAAACTTTATAATAAAGCATTAATGAGAAAGAATAAAATAATTGGAATTGTAACTATTTTAATCGGAGTTATTATTCTTCTATACAAAGATGCTGGATTTTATGGTTTTGGTGGATATGTTGATAAATCTTGGGAGAACATAATAATAAGCCTAATATTTATAATTATTGGGTTTTTATTAATTAAAAGAAATAAAACTAAAAGGACAAATTAGTTGAAAATACATCAAGCCATATTTGAAAAAACAGAGGAGCTCTTAAAAAAGCATTTGGGAGACAAATTAAGTATTGATGTTGAGAAATATGATGATGGATATATAGAAACTCATATTTCTATAATTGATACTAATTTTTGGGTGTCTTGTGATGATCGGGAATTGACCGTTGGGAGTGGATTTAATCATCGACATTTTAACCCTGAATTTGACGATATTAACGAAATTATTGAGGTATTACTAAATTCTCTAACCAAAAGAAAAAGGATTACTGAATATTATAAAGGCAAATTTCATTACAAAACCAAAACTGAGATTGAAAGTAAAAATGGAGAGTTTTCTGAATTAAGTACTTCACTCACTTGGTTATTTCCTTTCTGGAAAAAAACTAAAGAAAAAGTGGTAATTGAGAAAAGTATAATTGATCAAAAATTGATTGAAAAAGAAATAAACGAAATAAAAAACTATGCACAACAATTTGTATGATTGCATATGCTTCCTTCGGGAAATACAAGAAACGTTGTAACCAATGCGAAAAACGAGCACATGAAAAGAATAATCTTGCTAATAACTTTAACTTTTACAATCAATGTGATTGCTCAGGATGGTTCTGACATAAAATACGTTGGAATAAATGACGTTGATGATTCCTATATCGGAAAATTAGTTCATTTAGATTTTTATAATCGTTCATTCGGAGCTTTTAATCTGAATAAAAAAGACTTGAATGATATAATTAGTATTAGGTTAGAAAATAAAAATATTGAATTTAAAGAACATCGTGTTGATAATGGATTTAATAATTGGTTTTCGCAACAGTATGTTGAATCAACGGAATTTATTGACGGATACAAAATCAGAATTTCTATGTGCAAGATTAAGGAAATTAAGTCTGACTCAATTTCAGTCATTTTATTCCTTGAATACCGAGACATAAACGGAAAAGCAAACTCAGAAAAACCAAATAGAACCGAATGCGAATTTCCGAAAGAAATATTGAGTGAAATATTAGTTCGGAGTTGAAAAGCACTGGTTACAACAATGTATAACCGCAATTACAACGGATTCGACTACGTCTGAATCCACTCAATAATTACCGCTAGCTTTTAAACAATATTTTTAACTTTAATTCTGTAATAACAGTTATAAAATATCACAACATATAAAAAATTTGATTTGATTGGAATAGAAACTATTAACAAACCCATTAACATTAATACTAAAGAAAGCTTAGTTAATTTATCTATGGGAATTTATAATGTATATATAATAGGGGGTTGGTATGTCGATTTGGGGAAGTTTAACTTTTACTTAAATAAAACTAATAATGGAGACATAATTAAACCTAAAAAAACCTTTTATACTGGGAATTTATATTACAAGAATCAAAGAGCTAAACTTAAATTTTCTTTTGAAATAAAAAAGGGAGGGAAATTTCGAGTTAATTTTGAAAATCAGAATTCTCTAATAGTAAAAAAGAGAAGTTTTTTATTAGGTTACTTATTTGGAAAAAAAATTGATGCTAAAAAAATTGAAATCATATTTGAACGAAAATAATTAAGAGGCAAAGAAAAACAGCTTTTTTTAAAACCTTTATAACATATTTGACATAAGAAATGCACAAATTAATAATAATCATTTTTACCTTAATATATAATCTAACTTTTGGACAGGAAAAGGTTTATAAACTGATTTCAAAAACCGAAAATGGAGATATCAATTATGAATCCTTTAATAGTTTTGGCAATTTTGAAATCTATAAAAATGATGGTGTTAAAAAAGCATTTGAACCAATAAAAGGAAATTTCAACTTATATTTTTTCATAGCAGAATTTAAAGGAGCCTCTTTTGATGGAAATCGAAAAACATTTCATGATTATTTGATTTTAAAAGTCAATCCTAAATCTGAATTAATTATTGACGGATTTCAATACACTTTGGAATGGGCTGAACCACCAGCTATTTCTGACTTATACAGAGTGACTGATAAAAATCAAAAACTGACAGATGGAATCAGCTTAGACTTAGTTAAAATGGAACTTGTTGAGTCTGATTACAGAATTGATTGGAAAATAAAACTAAGAGATAAAGGAAAATTAAAAATAGAATAAAACGTCCTACAACAAAAGACGCAAAACATAGCAAATAAAAGCTAAAAATTAAAAACAAAATGGCTGACAAAAAAGTAAATATCGAATTGACTAACGATGAAGCAATAGTTCTTTTCGAGTTTCTTTACAGGTTTAACAAAAATGACGATTTAAGTAGATTTGAAGACCTATCAGAGCAAAGAGTCCTTTGGAATATAGAATCTGTTTTAGAAAAGAAGTTAAGCGAACCATTTCGTGAAGATTATCAAGAGATTCTTAAAAAAGCGAGGGAGAACGTTCTAAATGAAAAATAATAAAAAACTACACTACAACATAGTCCATAGAATATCTACTAACTGCTAAAAATGAAAAAAAAACTGATTTTAATATTGATCTTTTTACCTCTTATCTTACTCGGACAAGATTTAAAATGTTGCGAATCAAAAAAAGATGTAGAATCATTTTTATCTGGTATTTGGAAACCAAATGAATCGAACTCTGAATTTCTTTACAATTATAAAAATGGAGAAGAAACAAAAACTGAGATTAAAGTTTTCTATAAATACACATTTGAAAAAGGTCTAGGTCATTTAACCGAAATGATGGAAACAGATAGCAAAGGAGAATACCAAATACTAGATGACCATACGTTTGTGGATATTATTAAGGATGAAAACGAGTTTAAATTAAAATTCATTGATTTATCTGGTAAATCAACATCTAAGTTGAAATACTTGGATGATAATAAAATGATTTTAATCACAGATAGTAAAGAAGTTGAGTTTATTAAATTAACAGAATAAAAAACTGTTTACAACATATAATATACAGAACGTAATCAATAAATCATTAATGAAAAACGACAAAAAATATAGTATAGACACTTTACCTCCTCTTAATTTCACGGAACATGTAAAGACAAGACCTTTTATGTATATCGGTAGTATTATAGAACTTTTTTTAGGTCTAATAGCTGATTGTACAGAGCTGTTGTTTTTAATTTAAGTCAAGAAGTAAAAACATATGTAAATAGATAATTATGACATATTGTATTATTAATCATTCAGAAATTAAAAGAAAAGAAATTATTGAAAAGTATCCTATTGGTAGATACGGTACACAAGAGCAATTTTCTTTAGATGGAGAAAATTTATTTTCAGGTGTTTTATTAACTACAACAAAATCTAATGGTGGTCAATATTATTATGAAAAAAAGTTATACATAAAAGGTGAAGTTGAGATGGAAATTTTAAAAGAAGGGAATAGTGATCTAATTGAATCAATAGCGTTTTTCACAAGTTGGATTTCTAATGGTTATGAATTAGATTATTACAATAAGTCATTGGCTCATATTCAGATATTTGACATGAATATTCTTATTGAATCTAATGATATGAATATTAATAATAGTTCACTGTTGTATAATGACTGGGATGAATATAGAGAATCATATGATGCATTCTGTTATTCAGGAGACAGGGATGTTTTACCATATTATAATTTACAAAATAAGATAAAAGAAAAAACTATAAGAGAAGATTCTTTCGATAAAAAAACTATAAGATATATAGCTGGTGTTGATATTGGGTATGATGAATTAGATTTAAAAATGGTAGGCTCCATAGTTGTTTATGATTTAAAAAATAAAAAGATTTTACAAAAAGAAGTAGTAAGTCAAGATATTCTGTTTAATTATTGTAACGACTTATTCTCATATAGAGAGATACCATTATTAAAGAAAGCTTTTGATAAACTAAACATACAACCAGATTTATTGTTATGTAAAGGTCATGGAATAGCACACCCTAGATATGTTGGATTGGCAACACATTTAGGAGTTGAATTAAATATTCCATCTATAGGTTGTTCTAGAGATAGGGTTTTAGGAATTTATAAAAGCATAAATCAAGAGTGTGGTAGTTCACAAGATTTAATTTGGAAAGGAGAAGTCATAGGTAAATCTCTTAGAATAAAATCAAAAAAACAACCAATATTTATTTCCATTGGTCATAAAATTAGTTTAGAAACTGCTCATTTTTGGTGTAAGCAATTATATAGAGAAAATATTAAGGAGGAAGTAAGATTACCATATCCACTTGTAGAAGCTGAAAAGTTGGTAGATGAAAATTTAGAAGATAGAACTCATATTGAGTTTATAAAAACAGAAAATTAGATAAAGCTTACTTAGTTCGCCCCTGTTCGCGCCCGAATCCTTTCGGGTGACAGCGGCAACTATTAATAAGCAATCCTATTTTTAATAGTGTTGTTAGACTATTTATTTTCTTTAATAGAGACAATCATTATCTACAGTTAATAAAAACTACAATACCTAATTGTAAGTACTTGAAAAACATCAATTATAAATATTTTTGAAGCAAGTTAGATTTATAGTTTTTTAATCAAATCGTACCATTTAGATTAACCAGACATCTATTAAAATACAATAGAAAATTAATCTATAAAGTGGAGTTTGTGTAAAATATGCACATTTAAACAAAAGAAACTACACTTTTTAAATGGTTACGAGCTACAAATAAAATCAGATTAAAAACTAGTAATAAAACTTCAAAATAGTAACCAAAACTTTGAGATATGAAAAAAATACTAATCTTCGTAACTTTAATTATTTTCAGCGTATTGATCTTATCATGCTCTAATGACAATGATATTGATTCAGGCAACAATGACAATGCCCTATCACAAACACCTCAAGCGATTTCTCAATTTGACAATAACAATTTTGGAATTTACAAAGGTGTATTTATTGGTTCAAGTGGAATAATTGTCATTAATTTAAACAATGATGGAAATGTTTCTGCTACTGTAATCATTGATGGTAGTACTTATACTTTCAATACAAACGATGTTGTTCAAGAAAATCAACAAACAACAATAAATTTTATTAGTGGAAATAATAGCTTTACATTTTCGGTTTCATCAGATGGAACTAATCCAATGATTTCTAATTTAATGATTGAGGGACATCCAAATGCCAATATTTTATTAGTAAAGGAAACATCGGTAATTGTCACTAAACTATTTGAAGGCACATATACTGGAACTGGAGGCAATACAGATGCAGGAATATTAAACGCAATTATTACTAGTAATGAAATGTATGTACTTGCTTATAGCACAACTTTTAATGTGTACTTTACAGCCAAAGGAACAATCAATGATGATTCAACTATCTCAGGAGAAGCTTCAACAGGCACTACTTTTACTGGAACTCTTGAAAATAACGATATGAAGGGTGTTTTTAGCAATAGTCAATCCATAGAAATTGGAACCTGGTCAGGAACAAGAACATTTTAATAGTTTTTAAACTTTACTGATAATCAAATGAAAGGTCCAACCCTTCGATACAGTTTATTTTATAAGATTGATAAAAGAGTTGATATTGAGCAATTTTAGTTATCATTGGGTGTAAAATTAAAATCAGGTTAAAAGCAACCAATACAATAATAATTTTCGACACAACTAAAAGATATATGTTTATCATAGACTTGTAATGCTATTTTCTAAATAAAACGAATTACAAGTCTGAGATAACATATTTTTATTAATATGAACCTCATGATTTCCTGATTACCTTTTCATCAGGAATATATAAATAAAATGTTTTCTCAGTTTCCCAAAATTCAGGCTCTATAATCACACTGATATTAGTCTCTAAACTCTCCCTCAAAATCTCTTTAAATTCATCAACTGATTCTACTACTTGCCACTCCTAAATAAACTTTTCTTTTAATTTAACTAAACCTTCTTTCATTTCTTTTTCCCACTGATTATTTAAAACTTTTTTATCCTTATTTTTTTCTAGTACATTTAACCCGAATTCATAAAAAATAGCACAAAACAACTTTTCCTTTAACACTAATGTACCATATACATCATGGATAACTTTTACCTCATCTTTATTAAAACAATTACCTGTCGCAAAATCTCCTCTATCTAGGTTTGAATAAGTCTCTAAATACGAAACTTCATCACCACCTCCTCCCTCAGAATTTAGAAGAAATTTAATGAATTGAGCTATTTTTTCAATAGGTGTACCTAATAAAAAATATTTAAGTGCATCGTTTTCTGGTTTTAAAACAATACGAAATCCTAATTCTTCTTTTAAATCTTCTTTAAAGTCACATTCTATTTTTTTCATCTCTTAAATGAAGTAAGAAAGCTTTAATAATCCCCTCGCTAACAACCAAAGTCTCTAAGACAGCTCTTCTTTAAAAGAATAGTAAACGGTATCCTCTATAACAGCATAAGTACCACCTCTCATTAAAAACTCATAAATATGACTTGCTGTGTAATTCATATTTACTAATGGTTGAAATAAATATTGTGTAAAAGAATAATAGCTTGAAATACAACTAATAGCCTGATACAATGGATATATTTTAGGCTTTTCATTTACTTTACTTCTTCTAAAATGATTATTAAATTTTTGAGAGAACACATCCCCCATCATATCTTCTTCTACTTCTTCAAAATCTGGATTAAATTTATATTTAGTTGGGAATATGACTTTGCTAAATAAATTTATATTCTCTACATCTGGTTTTCTCTCTTCAAAATCCAATCTTAAAAGTTTTTCCATGAAACCTCTTTTATCTATTGTAGTATCTACAATACCATCGTTTCTATAATCTTTCAAATACCTTATCATTCTTTTAGACAACTTTTTACTACTAACAAAAGGCTTAAAAATAGCTCTTACTTCTTCATCAGTTATATTGTCCATAAACAAAGTATCAAACTCACCTCTTATAATTTCGTCATCTTTTTGACAATAATCCAACCAACTTTTTACAATTTCTCTCATTTAACTAGTTATTTATTCCTTGTTTATCATTCATTAAAATGCTGTTTTAACTATTTCTTTTTCATTTAAGCAATAAAAAAATCCAAAATTAAAAGAAAACTCTTTCAACTTTGGATTTTAATATAAATACTTTGTTGTATACTAAGTACTAATTATCCTTTTACAGGTACAGAAACAATAGTATCTGCCCATCCTAAGTACATAGTAGCACTATCTCCTTCTCCATCAAAAGCAATAGAGAAATTTTCAATTGTTTTTCCTGATTTAGATACTTTTCCTTTTACTCTTACAACATCTTCACTTTCATTGTAAAAATAAGCTCCCCAAACATTTTTAGCAGTACTTAAAATCACTGTCCACTCATTATCACTAGGAATAGTAAATAAAGTATATGTACCAGCTTTTACTTTTTGACCTCCGAACATTACATCTTTGTAAAAAGTAATTTCTGGAGCTTCATTTGCACCTGTTCTCCAAACTTTTCCTGCAGGAGCTAATTTAGACAAAGCTCTTCCTTTTAAGAAAGGACGACTGTAATATACTTTAACTAATTTGTTTGATTCTCTGTAGCTAGCTGGATATGTTGAAGCATCCAACGGACTTTTATCCATGTCTGAGAATTTTTGAGCTACTGCGTCTGTAGAACAGATCAATGCAATTGCAAAAACAACTATTGATAAAACTGATTTTTTCATTTCTATTGATTTAATTATTAAACTTTATTAGATAGTTTGTCTTTAAAATTAAGTATCCTTACTAAAACTGTGTATTAATTTTTTGTGAAAACTTTACGAATTGACTGTTTTAAACCTTCTTTTTAAAAATTCAATCCCTAAAATCAACAACAAACTCACTCCAAATAAAGGAAATACAATACTTAACAACAATAATAGAACTACAATACCTTTGCCTACATTTAACTTTTTAGGCGACTTAGGTATCCCTAATTTTCCTTTCTGTTTTCTATAGGCATAAGAAAATATAGCTCCAATACTCATTATTGTTAAAGCAATAGCTGTAAAAAACAGTAAATACCAATTCCATCCACCAAACTGCCCTTGATGAAATGCCATTAGCCACATTCTTGCTCTCATTAAAACACCCACATCGCTCCAAGTATGATGTTTAATTAACTTACCCGAATACTGATCGAAATGCAACATTTTTTGATCTGATAATGGAAATGTTCTGTTAGATACCGAAAAAGTACTTTTAGGTGACTTTGGTAAACCTACTGTAATAACTCCATTTAAATTTTGCTGCTTTGCAATACGCACCATTTCATCTAATGTCAATGATTTTTCTGACACTGAAGACGACAAACCTCTACCACTCCATGTTTTAGGATAACCTGTATTGGTAACTTTTTGAACCCATTTAAAATTTGCCCCAAAAACATCTGTCCACGGAAAACCTCCAGCTAAAACAATCAATAATAAAATTGACATCCAAAATCCTGTAACTGCATGTACATCTCTAAACAAGGTACGTTTGCCTTCTTTAAAACGAATGGTAAAAACACCTTTTGCTCCTTTTACAAACGGAAACCAAATGTATAAACCTGTTAAAATAAGCACCACCATCCAACTAGCTACTAACTCTACTAATTTGGTACCAACTTTACCTCCCAACAACTCGCCATGTAATTTTCGAACTGTATACATCCAAGTATCTTTTGCTTTAAAAGTTCCTGACACTTCTCCTGAATAAGGATTGATATATAACGATTGTTTTCCTCCGAATCTTCCAGAAATAAACTCAGTGCTCTTGTTTTTTTCTTCGGAAAGAATCATGGAGTTTAATGTTCGTTTCGAGTTATTTTTAGCGATATCCCATTGTGCTTGATAACTTAAAGCTGCTGTATTAGTATTTGCATTTTTTATTTGCTGAATATCTGAAACAACTTTGTTTTCTACATTAGGTTTGAACAAATAAATAGCCCCAGTTATAGATAGTACTAATACAAAAGGCAGTGAAATGGCACCTGCTATAAAGTGCCATTTCCACAACCATTGATTTAATTTTCTATTTTTCATTAGAAGTTATACTTAATTCCGAAGTGAAAAGCTCTTGGATTTCCAATAGAATAACTATTCTCTCCTCTAAACCTGTTATAACTTGCTCTTACAGCATATAATTTATTAAAAACATTTAATGCTTGTCCCCAAATTTCAAAATCGTGATACTCGTAATTTGCTCTGAAATTAAATACATGATGACCATCATATAGTGTTGTACCCAAAACATCGTTCCCAGCAGCATCAACTCCTATTACAGCCTGACCTTCAAAACTTGTATTATACGATCCTACCTGCTCATGCTCTAAGGTTAATGATAACTTTTCGATTGGCTTGTAGTTAATAGACGACATTGACAAGTAGTTTGGTGCCGTTTGCATAGCTGTATTTGAATAATCAACATTATTATCGAAAAAAGACAAGTATGTATGAGTAGCATAACTTCCGCTATACGCAATAGAAAGATTTTCTAAGAAATTATATTTCAATCCTAATTCAACTCCTTTTGATCTTGTTTCTCCGGCATTTAACTGTAAAAAATCGCCTGCATCATCTCTAATAGAAATCAATCGATCATTTCCATCTAAAATATACAAAGCAACGTCTGCCTTAAAATTGTTGCCTACTTTTACATAGGTACCAACTTCGTAACTATTAAACTTCGCTGGTTTTAAATCAAACACTGTTCCTCCTGTAGTACTTTTACTATTTCTAAACAATGTAGATGTTTGTGGTGGTGTAAATCCTCTTGAATAATTTGCGTAAAAACCTACATTTTTATTCAGATTAAAGTTCAATCCTAACTTAGGTGCAAAACTATCGTAAGTAACTTTGGTATCTCTTACTCCAGAAACTCCTTCAATTAAATTATCGTAATCGTAAGTAAACTTATCAAAACGAATTGCTCCTGTAAATGTTAAGCTTTCAATAGGTGAGATTTCAAACTGTGTGTATCCTGCATAATTAAAAATATCTGCTTGATAATTTAAGATGAAATCACCATCATTTTTAGTATATGATATATTTTTTCTAGACGCTACATCTACTACCACATCAATGGTTTCTGCAACATAATCTTGCGGAGAATAATCTGCCGTAGCACCAATAATTAACGATCCTTTATTAAACGTTAATTTGTGCTGTACCAATCCTACATAACTTCTAAACTTGTTTGAATTAACTTCTCCAGTTCCTGTACCTGTTAAAACTCCAATATTTCTATTCTGACGAACTCTGTATGAAGGAATTTGATCCATTAGATTATTTCTGTAAATAAAGTTGAACGATGTTTTATTATTATCATTCCATTGTTTATCTAAAGTAGATCGGAAACGTAATGCGCGTGCTACTCTTTCTGTAAATGTTTGTTCACTATCGTAATTTTCGTTCTGAAAGTTATCTTCAGAAATAGATCCAGCCATATCAGATCTATAATCAATAAAACTTACACTATTTGTCCATTTTAATGTTTCTGAAAAATCATTTACATTTTTAAAAGTAATCGCAAATTTCTCATAATCAGAATGCCCAACTGGTCCGTTATTTCTTTGAATGTAATGTCCGCCAACATAAAAACCATACTTGTCATTTGCTGTTGTAGATGCTTCAGCCTCTAAACGTGTAATTCCTAAATCATTTATTTGAAAACCTAACGATCCACCCAACTCTTTTCTAGGATTTTTAGTAATAAAATTAAAACTTCCACCAATAGCTTCACTTCCGTAAATACTAGATGCTGGTCCTTTTAATACTTCAACTTTTTTAAATGTAGTATTGTTCATTTCAAGCAACGCATTGTGATTAAATACAGCTACTGGACGAATTGGTAAACCGTCTTCAACATATAAAAACAATGATTTTGTTGAAATTGGTGAACGTACAGCCATAAAGTGCTGTTCGTTACTTGAAGCTTTTGATGAACTCATAAAAACTCCTGGCACTTGATTGACTAACTGCTCAATTCCGAAAGCTTTCGTTTCTTTTATTTGATTGGCTGTTAATACTCCAATTGAAGCTGGTACTTCTCTTCTATCTTGGGTTTCTCTACTTGCTGAAACAATTACCTCTTCTAAATCTTCAATTTTATCTGCAAGAGCAATAGTATTAAATTCTGTAACCAATATTACTTTTAATGTTTCGTAGCCTACAGCTGAAACTTTTACTGATGCATTATTCAGTTTTATGGTAAAATTACCTTCAATATCTGTAGCAGTTCCTTTTTTAGCTGCACTAACAATTGTTGCACCTATAATTGGATTGTTATTTTTATCTACTACTTTTCCTTTATATATGGTTTGTGCTGAAATTTTTAAGACCATCATTAATAGTCCTATCACTATCAGTTTTTTCATTTTATCTTGTATTAAATACTATTTTAAATTAATTATTTTAAGGCTATCAATGGCTGGTGTTATCATAGCTTCATACATTAACTCCATCATCTGATATACTTTTTTATCGGTTTTTTCTGGACTACCTCCTTCAATAGGTGGCTGTGCATCATATTCCATATCTAACATAATAGCTTGAGCATAGTTTTTACCAAAATTATCTGCAACTATTGCTAGTGACATATCCATACCAGCGGTAACTCCAGCAGATGTCCAATATTTACCATCCTTTGTATAGCGCTCATTAGCTGGAATTGCTCCAAACTTGGTTAAAATTTCCTCTTCTCTATACCAATTGGTTGAAGCTTTTTTCCCTTGTAGTAAACCAGTCGCTCCTAAAATCCAACCACCTGTACAAACTGAAGTTGTATAAATAGAATTCTTATCAATTTTTTTAATCCAGTTCAATAATCTTCTATTTTGTGCTGCTTTTATTGTTGCAATAGTTCCACCTGGTATTACCAATACATCTAATTTTTGTACAGAATCAATAACTGTATTAACAACAAATTCTAAACCGTTAGCTGTCTTTACCTTTCCTGGTTTTAATCCTATTAATTGTGGTTTTACTCCACTACTACTGAACACATACCTTGGACCAATAAAATCCATAGAATTCACTCCATCGTATACCAGAATACCTATTGACTTAATAGCATATTTTGGAGTATCGAAAACTTGCTTCATAACATCAGCATGATTCTGTGCAGTAACATTGCTGTCTGTTATTTCTTTTTGAGGTGTATTACAAGCTATAAGCATTAAGCTTATGAATACAACAGATAACACTTTCATTACATAGATGAATTAAAGTGAATACTGTAAACCAAAAGTTAATGTTTCTGCTCTTTTTAACTGAATTCCGTTAGGCTCTTGGAATAATGGATATGCATATTCAAATCCAAAACGTACATTTTTAAACTGTCCTTTTGGTACATAAATATTAAAACCTAAACCTCCGTTAATATATTTACCTCCGGAATTAAAAGTGTCTGCTGTAGTTACCATCATCGGATTTAAATTTGGATTAGCTCCATTTACTCTTTCATCTGCTACTACTTCTCCTCTGGCAGAAAAGCTTAACCAATCATTGGTTTTGAAAGCAAACCAAGAGTTTAAATTATAACGGTTACCTAAAGAATAATCAAAATCATTTCTTCCAAAACGATACGTTCCTTTTAATTGTGCTCCCCAAGAAAAATTAGCTGTTTGTCCTAAGTAAGTTAATCCTAAATCAGCATCAAAAGTTCCACTACCAATTTGCATTGGATATGGCAATTGTATTTCATTAGGTGCAGACATTGGAGTTACATCTTTTGCTTCTAATGAACCTGTTGGAATTGAAATAGCAATATTTGCATGTAAAGATTGACCTTTGGCATTGATAAACTTGTACAATGCTCCTAATTTAATATCTCCAAATCCTGAAGACGCTGTAGAAAATTGATTCGTCATTCCTGTAGGCATACGCATTTGTAAATCCATTTCATTTTGAATGTACATTGCCATAGCCATGATCGTAATTTTATCAGAAACTCCGTACATTACACCTAGCATGTGCATATCCATTGGCATGTTTAAAGGAGTCACCATATATCCGCTATCGTGTACCTGATTATTAGTAATATCAGCAGTCCCGTTTAACAAACCTTCCATGTTCATTTTCATGAATCGGTAAGAGAACATAACATCTCCTTTACCATGATAATGATCTCCCATAACAGAGATTGGTGCATGACCATCTGGTCTTCCTGCTGTCCATTGATTTGTTGTTTCTTGTGCGTATAAAGTTTGTGCTATTGCAAATAATACAACAGCTATTTTTATGATGTTTTTCATCTGTCTTGTTTTTTATACTGAATGATTTTTTAGAATTATAAGTTCACTCAGTAACCATCATCAATTTGAATAATTTCAAAACTTAAATTTGAAATATTAAAAATTGACGACTACTTATTTTTTAAAATGTAATTGTGAGGCAAAAGCCAAGGAATTGATTTCTCAACACAAGTTTTAAACTGCATTAACTAACAATCAAACACCTCAAAATTTATAGTGAGATATTTCATTTTTTAGCATGCAAATTTTAGAATAATGAATATTATTCTGTTAAGTATTGAAGAATTTTATGGCTATACCGTTGGTGGATGAAAAACAGCATTTAAGTACAAATAACTATAGTCTACGCTATAATGATAATTGTTCTTTTGCTTTTTATAAGTTGTAGTATTGTTTTGAACATCTAAAACCTCCACAAAACCAATAGGATATTCTTCCATTACAATTCTTAACGAACTATAATCATCTTCTTGCTGTTGTTTTAGTTTTTTCATTAACTGACATTTACCATTACATTGAAGTGCAGGTTTGTCTTTGTTAATACACAAAATTTTAGAAATATAATCGTAGTTAATAGCGTATTCTACAAACGGAGTGATCGGTCGTAACATTGCTATTAAGTAAAGCAAAACAAAAAAATATGTGTGTATTTTAAGCTTCAAAAACGAATCTAATTTCGATTTGCAAAAGTAGATTCGTTTTTTTATTTGAACAATATTTTTAGACTTTTTTTAGTCAAAAACCTCTTCTTTCAAAATCTGAAATTCTTTAACAGAATTGTTGTCTTTTATTTTAATTTTTAAAGTATCTGATACAGATTTTGCACTTCTGTATTCACAATATTCTTTTTCTGTTGTAATCGTTTTTCCGTCAATTGAAATAATTTCAGCATTCACAGGAATTTTAGAGTTATCTGCAGTTGTGTTTTCTGTTATACTTTTTACAGTTAGTTTCTGTTCTTCTCTATTAAACTTCATTCCTAATCCGTTTGTTTTCCAAATAAAATTCTGAATAGAATCATACGGTTCTAAGATTAGTTTTTTATCACTCCAACTAATCGTGGTTTTATACTTTTTAAAAAAACCTAATCCGAGTAAATTTAATCTCGTTGGAGAAACTTTTACAGGCACTTTCTTAATGTTGAAATTCGAATTATTAAACAATACTGCATCTGCTAATACATAACTTTCTGTATCTGCTTTTTTACTCAATCCTCCAATTCCTTCCGACATTCTTCCATAAATTTTCTTCTTTCTTAAACTCAAAGAGTCTTTTATAATATCCTTTTCTTTAATTGAAAGTGTTCCGCTACTTCCTAAATCTACAATAACTCGTTTTGTTGATGTATCTTCTGAGAATTTCAAAAAAACATAAGCATGATGACTAGAACTATTAATTCTCATAGGAATTTCAATTGCGTTCTCATTAATTGGTAAATCGCTTAATTTTTTAGAAACGGTAATTAATTGTTTTTCAAAATCAATTTGCCAATTTAAATGCTTCATCGTTCCGTGACCTATAAGTCCGTAAACATTTTCTAAACAACTAAAGTTAAATGATGTTTCTTTAAAATTTAAATCTTTAAAACCGACATCCTCTACTTTTATCGAATCAATTTTTTTAATACTACTCAAAAATACTCTTCCGGTAGCTCCTATTCCTAGGGCTTTTCCATTGGTTTCTAAGTTTAACTTTTCACTATGATGTTTAAAAATCATATTAGACGCTCCACTATCTAATATAAAAGGCTTTGTTTCTTGGCTATCATTTACCTTAACATCAATGAGCATATGACCAGAAGAAGCGTAATAAAAAGGAATTTTTGTGGTTTCCTTATTAAAAGAAAGTGTTCCTTCTCCTAACTTCCCTAACTGTTTGTAAAAATAGAAAAAAGCTACTACTAAAGCTAGTATTCCTATCACTAAGGTATAACCTATAAATTTTAAAATTTTCTTTATCATAAGTGGGTTTTGATTTTGTTCTATTATGAAAAATCAGGACTATATACTTCGTGTTTCAATGCAAAATGTATTTCCAGAAAGTTCAGCACTTCATTTGCCAAATACTCATTATCTAATGAAACTAACATTTCCTTTCTAGTATGTTTTTCATTTAATAAAGTGATATCTGACCTATAAAAAGTTAGTGATAAATCAGGATTTGCAGCAGAGAACCAAGCCATTTTTTGACTCTTTTTAAAACTTAGAATTGTTACTTTATTTTTGTCTTCTAAACTAATTTTCTTTTTAAATATTAGTTTCCCTAAAAAGTATACCCCTCTGTATAAAGAATTATCTTCTTTCAACAATCCTGTTTTTAAAAAAGTTACGCTGACAACAATTAAAAACAAACACACAAATAACAATGACAAAAGACTGTTTGTAATGTCTAAACTTATTAATTTTATAATAACTAATATTATTGGTGCTCCAAAAACCATTAATATATGTGTTTTTTGATGTGATGTAAATTTACTTTCTAATATTATTTCTTTTTTCATAACGAAGTTTACTTATTAGTAGTAAATCAGCTGTTTTGTAACACTTTAATTATTTATTTTAATTTATTCTAAATAAATAACTATATTTGCAGCCAGAAATAAAGAAGATGATAGTTTTTTATACACCTAAAAAAGAAACACTTACCTTAAAACCTGTAGTTAGTTGCGATACAGCTTGTGCCGCTAACTGTATTAAACCAAAGAATAAGTGTTGTAATAAATACAAGAAAAAAGGCATCAACTGTAAGCGATGCCCTTTAACGTATACTGTAAAAATTGCTTCTTAATTATTCTACTATTAACAAGAAATAATTTCTTCTACCTCTTTGTAATAGCACATATTTATCAGCTATTAAATCAGATTGTGTTATTTTAAAATCTTCTTTTACTTTCTCTTTATTTACTGAAATAGAGTTTTCTTTTAACGCTCTTCGAGCATCTCCGTTAGATTTTAAAAATTGAGTTTTTGCAGCTAAGGCTCCAATCATATCTAACCCTTCTTCTAAATCATTTTTAGTAACTGTCGCTTGAGGTACACCATCAAAAACATCTAAGAAAGTTTGTTGATCTAAACTTTTTAAATCATCTGCAGTAGATTTTCCAAATAAAATATTTGAAGCAGCAATAGCCTTATCTAGTTCCTCTTTTGAATGTACAAATGTAGTTACCTCTTCAGCTAACTTCTTTTGTAAGGCTCTTAAGTGTGGAGCTTCTTTGTGCTCAGCTATTAAATTGTTTATAAACTCTTGATCTAAAAATGTAAATATTTTAATATACTTTTCAGCATCTTCATCAGAAGTATTTAACCAAAACTGGTAAAACTTGTATACAGAAGTTTTAGCTGCATCTAACCATACATTTCCTCCTTCAGTTTTTCCAAATTTAGATCCGTCTGCTTTGGTAATTAACGGACATGTCATTGCATATGCCTTCTCATTGTCTCCATCCGTCATTCTTCTTACCAACTCCGTACCTGTAGTAATATTACCCCATTGATCAGATCCTCCCATTTGTAATTTACAATTGTGAGATTTGTATAAATGGTAAAAATCGTACCCTTGAATTAATTGATATGTAAACTCTGTAAAAGACATTCCTGCTCCAGAATCTCCAGAAATTCTTTTCTTAACAGAATCTTTAGCCATCATATAATTTACGGTAATTCTCTTACCTACATCTCTAGCAAATTCAATGAATGAAAATTCTTTCATCCAATCGTAATTATTTACTAATACAGGTGCATTTTCAGCAGTGCTATCAAAATTTAAAAAACGAGCTAAAGTTCTCTTAATTCCTTCAACATTTTTAGCTAAAGCTTCTTCATCTAATAAATTTCTTTCATCAGATTTCCCAGAAGGATCACCAATCATACCTGTTGCTCCACCTACTAACGCATAAGGTTTATGACCAGCCTTTTCTAAATGAACCAATAAAATTATAGGTACCAAACTACCAATATGCAAAGAATCTGACGTAGGATCAAAACCAATATAGGCACTAGTCATTTCCTTTTGTAATTGATCTTCTGTTCCTGGCATAATATCGTGAACCATGCCACGCCATTGCAATTCTTGCACTAAATTTTTACTCATCTATCTAACATTTTTAGAATGACAAATATACTATTTTAACGAAATTAAACTCTGCTTAAAAAACTGTATTTTGTTTCCTAAAAAACAATTAATTGCATTTATTTTATAATTTTTCACAAAAAAATTAATAAATCGTATTACCAAATAATTAACTTTAAAATTCAGTAAAATTTCGGATATTTGCGTACTATGCGAATATATCCTATTGAAACAGGCAAATTTAAGCTTGACGGTGGTGCAATGTTTGGGGTTGTACCAAAATCTTTATGGGAACGAACAAATCCTTCTGATGCAAATAATATGATTGAGATGACCATGAGGTGCATGTTAATCGAAGATGGTGATCGCCTAACACTTATTGATACTGGTATTGGTAACAAACAATCTGATAAGTTTTTTGGTTATTATCATTTATTTGGCGATTTTTCTTTAGATCAATCTTTGAAGGAATTAGGATTTCATAGAGATGACATCACCGACGTTTTTTTAACGCATCTTCACTTTGATCACTGCGGTGGCGCTATTCAATGGAACAATAACAAAACCTTATTAGAGCCAGCTTTTAAAAACGCAAAATTTTGGAGCAATAATCGTCACTGGAATTGGGCTGTAAATCCAAACCCTAGAGAAAAAGCTTCATTTTTAAAGGAAAATATTTTACCAATTCAAGAAAGCGGACAATTAAACTTTTTACATCTAAATGCAAAAGATGAAATTGGTTTTGATGTTCTTTTTAAAGACGGACATACTGAAAAACAAATGCTACCTAAAATTGAATATAAAGGTAAAACTATTGTTTTTATGGCCGACTTACTTCCAACCGCTGGACACATACCCTTACCTTATGTAATGGGATACGATACAAGACCTCTTATAACACTTAAAGAAAAAGAATCATTTTTAAATGAAGCAGCAGACAATGAATACCTTTTGTTTTTAGAGCACGATGCTTTTAACGAGGTAATTACTGTTAAACACACTGAAAAAGGAGTACGATTAAACGAGAGTTATAAATTTAAAGAGATATTTAATTAATTATAGACATGAGAGTTATAAAACCAACTTTATACACAGTTGCCGTAGCAACAATAGTAGGTTGTTCATCTGTACCTAAAATACAAAACATAATGGTTCCTGCACCTGAAAACAATGCGGTAACTATGTCAGCTAAAAAAGCACCTTTAACAAAAGATCAAGAAAATAATTGGCACCATTTAGATTTAGCTACTGATTCTATTCCTGGAATGAGTGTGCACAAAGCTTACGACTTTTTAAAAGGGAAAAAAGGAGTTGAAGTTGTAGTTGGTGTTGTTGATAGTGGTACTGATTTAGCTCACGAAGATCTTAAAGATGTTGCATGGGTTAATGCTGATGAAATTGCTGGAAACGGTATTGATGATGATAAAAATGGATATGTAGACGACATTCATGGATGGAATTTTTTAGGAAAATCATATAAAGAGCATTTAGAATACGAACGTATTTTATTAAATCCTTCTATTGCTGATGAAGCTACTTTAGCTGAAGTAAAAAAATACCAAGCTAAACAAGTAGAACAGGCTAAGGGGACAAAAACTAGATATGAAGGAATGTTATCTAATGTTGTTTTTGCAGATGATGCTTTAACTAAAAAATTAGGTAAATCAGATTATTCTTTTGATGAAGTATCTAAAATTACTCCTGATACTGAAGAATTAAAATCTGCTATGGGTATTGCTGGTTGGGCAAATTCATACGGAATGACTGTGGCTGCAATTAGAAAAGAGTTAAGCGATGGTTTAGATAAAGCTAAAAAAACTATTAAAGGAGAATTAGATTCTACTGACTACCGTGCTGTTGTAGGTGATAATGCATACGACATTAAAGATAAGCCTGGTTATGGAGATGGAAACATTGGTCATTCAGAAAAAGGAGAATCTCATGGTACGCACGTTTCAGGTATTATTGGTGCTACAAGAAACAATGGTAAAGGAATGGACGGAGTTGCTAATGTAAAATTAATGGCTGTTCGTTCGGTTTCTGGTGGAGATGAGTATGATAAAGATGTTGCTCTTGGTATTCGTTATGCTGTTGATAACGGTGCTAAAGTAATTAACACTAGTTTTGGTAAAGGTTTCTCTCCAAATAAAGAGTGGGTTTACGATGCTATTAAATATGCAGCTAAAAAAGATGTATTGATTGTAAATGCAGCTGGAAACGATGGTAAAAACATTGATATAGAGAAAACATTCCCAAATGATGCTCCTGATCAAGTAAATGAAATTTCTGATAACTTTTTAACAGTTGGTGCTATGAGTTCTAACTATAATGAAGAGTTACCTGCTAGTTTTACTAATTACGGAAAATTAAATGTAGATGTATTTGCTCCTGGTGTTCAAATTTACGCTACTACTCCAGAAGGTGAATATGGTAAAAAGAGTGGAACTTCTATGGCATCTCCTGCAACTGCTGGTGTAGCTGCTTTAATTCGTTCTTACTATCCAGAATTAAGTGCTAGTCAAGTAAAGCATATTATTATGAATTCTGGAACTAAAATAAACTTAGAGGTTATGCAGCCAGGATCTGTAACTGCTGAAAACCCTAATGGTACTAAAGTTCCTTTCTCTGATTTATCTGTGTCTGGTAGAGTTGTAAATGCTTACAACGCTTTAAAAATGGCAGACAAGATGGTAAACACTAAATAAGAAAGAAAATCACAACAATATAAAGAGCATGAAAATGCTCTTTTTTTAATTTAATAAATTTAAAATGAAAAATTACATAGCAATCTTATTTTTAATGATTTCTTGTATTTCTTCTGCACAACAAACAAGTAGTTACTGGCAACAACATGCTAGCTATACTATGGATATTGACGTTGATGTAAAGAAATATCAATACAAAGGAGTTCAAAAACTAAAATACACCAACAATTCACCTGATGAGTTAAAGAAAGTTTTTTATCATTTATACTTCAATGCTTTTCAACCAAACTCTCAAATGGATGCAAGAAACCATACGATTGAAGATCCTAATGAAAAGATGATCAAAGAGGTGGTTACTGCTGAAGGTACTGTAAAAGAAAGTAAAATTATACATTTATCTCCTTCAGAAATAGGATACATAAAGGTAAATTCTTTAAAGCAAAATGGTAAAAAGGTAACTTACGAAACTGTAGGAACAATTTTAGAAGTAAACTTACATACCCCAATAAAATCAGGAGAGACCGTTACTTTTGATATGAAGTTTGATGCTCAAGTACCTTCTCAAGTTCGTCGTTCAGGAAGAAATAACGCTGAAGGTGTGGCATTATCAATGACACAATGGTATCCAAAAATGGCTGAATATGACTTTGAAGGATGGCATACCCCTCCTTATATAGCAAGAGAGTTTCATGGTGTTTGGGGTGATTTTGATGTTACGATACACATAGATAAAAACTATACTATTGGAGGTACTGGGATATTACAAAATCCACAAGAAGTTGGCCATGGTTATGAGGATACTTCTAAAAAATTAAAGCTTCCTTCTGGTAAAAAATTAACTTGGAAATTTAAAGGTGAAAGAATCCACGATTTTGCCTGGGGAGCAGATTCAGAATATCAACACGATATTTTAACAATGAAAAACGGAATCGATTTACACTTCTTATACAAGAAAACATTGGCGCCTAATTTTAAAGAAAATTGGAAAAAATTACAACCTAAAACAGCTGAGTTAATTAATTACTTTAGCGAACATATTGGTCAATATCCATATAAACAATATTCTGTTATTCAAGGAGGAGATGGTGGAATGGAATATGCTCAATGTACTCTTATTACTGGTCAAAGACCTTGGGGAAGTTTATTTGGTGTAACTGCACATGAATTAGCACACACTTGGTTTCAATTTTTACTAGCTACTAACGAAAGTAAGTATCCTTGGATGGACGAAGGATTTACTACTTACATATCTAACAAAGCCGAAAATGAAATCATGAAAAGAGAAAGAGCAAACGCCAATGCTCGTTCGTACAAAGGATATACTTATCTTGCTACTTCAGGTAAAGAAGAACCTTTAACAACTCATGCTGATAGATACAATACTAATTTTGCTCATGACATGGGAAGCTATACTAAAGGAGCTGTATTTTTAGGACAACTAGAGTATATTATTGGTAAAGAAAACACAGCAAAAACATTAAAAAAATATTACGATGATTTTTCTTTTAAACATCCTACTCCTAATGATTTTAAAAGAGTTGCTGAAAAAGTTTCTGGTATACATTTAGATTGGTATTTAAATGAATGGACACAAACTACGCATACTATTGACTATGGTATACGATTAGTAAAAGACCAAGAAATTACTTTAGAAAGAATTGGAGCTATGCCAATGCCTATAGATGTTGAAGTTACTTACACTGATGGAAGCACAGAATCTTTCAATATTCCGATAGAAATGATGAGAGGTAACAAACCAACGAAAGCTAAAGTTTTAAAAGATTGGGGTTGGGCATACCCAACATATTCTTTCAAAGTAGATAAGAAAGTTAAATCGGTAAAAATAGATAAAGAGGAGTTAATGGCAGATGTTAATCCTTTGAATAATTTCTTCACCATAGAATAACAAACACTACATAGAATTATGTCTCTTTAAGTATATTTAACTCAAAGAAATTACAATTCTAATTGACTAGTCCTAAATAACCGTTACAGTTATTTATTGATTAAATATATTAAACATCATCTAAAGCTATAGCTTTAGATGATGTTTTTTTTCGATATGATTTTATTTTCAATTTGTTTTGTA
>NZ_SJXJ01000039.1 GCF_004337695.1 Tenacibaculum sp. M341 | reverse complement strand
TATTTCTAATTCTATCATATCTTTGCTTAGTACTTGGTACATAGGGTTGTGTTTTTATGTTTCGCAACACAAATATCTACAACCCTTAATTTTTTCTCAAAAAAAGTCAAGATGACTTCAAAGTAAAAAAAGCTTTATGATATTAGAAATTGAAGAAAATTAAACATGAAAATAAAAATTGTGTATTCTTTTAAAAATAACCTGTAAATTCTAAGAAAGTGCTAATTTTACAATCAAATCAGATTTAATAATATGCAACAATTTATTGGGACAGGAGTAGCGTTAGTTACCCCTTTTAATGAAGACAAGTCAATAGATTTTGACGGCTTAGAAAGATTAGTAAATTATCAAATAGATAACGGTGTTAATTATTTAGTAGTTTTAGGTACTACAGGTGAACCAGCTACTCTTACAAATGAAGAAAAAGAGGCTGTCAAACAGAAGATAATAGCTGTAAATAATGGACGTTTACCTTTGGTTTTAGGTATTGGAGGAAATAATACAGCTGCAGTTGTTGAAGAGATAAAAAATACTGATTTAACAAATTTCGACGGAATATTATCTGTTTCTCCTTATTATAACAAACCTACTCAAGAAGGGATATATCAGCATTTTAATGCTGTAGCAAGTGCTACTACCAAGCCAATTATTCTTTACAATGTTCCTGGAAGAACATCGTCTAATATGTTACCAAGTACTGTAATACGATTAGCAAACGACTTTGAAAATGTTGTAGCGGTTAAAGAAGCTAAAGGAGACATTGTACAGGCTATGGAAATCATAAAAAGTGCACCTAAAGATTTCTTAGTTATTTCTGGAGATGATATGATTGCTTTACCAATGGTTTTAGCTGGTGGAGCAGGTGTGATAAGTGTAATTGGAGAAGGTTTACCTAGTGAATTCTCTAGTATGATTCAGTTAGGTTTAGATGGAAAAGTTAAAGAAGCTTATGAGTTACATTATAAGGTAGCTGATAGTATTGATTTAATTTTTGAAGAAGGAAATCCTGCTGGTATTAAGTCTTTATTACAGAAAAAAGGAATATGTTTAGATGAAGTACGTCTTCCGTTGATAAAAGCATCAGAACAATTACAAACAAGAATTTCAGATTTTATAGATCATCTATAGAATATTTATTTTAATTCATAGTAGAAAAAAATCCCTTGTTAATTAACAAGGGATTTTTCATTTGAAATAAATTATTTAATTTATTTTTTATTTTCGATCCATTTACGAGCATTAACAAATGCTTCTAACCAAGGAGAAACTTCATCTTGTCTATCTTGTGGATAGTTAGCCCAGTTCCATTGGAAAGTAGAACGCTCAATATGTGGCATAGTAACTAAATGACGTCCAGTTTTATCACACATCATCGCTGTATTATAATCTGAACCATTAGGATTGTTAGGATAACCTTCATAACCATATTTAGCAACAATGTGATAGTTTTCTTCAGCTTCTGGTAAACTAAATTGACCTTCACCATGAGAAATCCATACCCCTAGTTCTGTTCCAGCTAAAGTAGATAACATTATAGAATTATTTTCTTGAATTTTTACAGAAGTAAATGAACTTTCGTGCTTTTTAGAATCATTGTGTATCATTTTTCCATGTACTTTATGATCTGGATTGATTAAATCAAGTTCCATCCATAATTGACATCCATTACAAATACCAACAGATAGTGTATCCTCGCGATCAAAGAAGTTCTTTAAAGCTTTATTTGCTTTTTCATTGTATAAAAATGCACCAGCCCATCCTTTAGCCGAACCTAATACATCTGAGTTTGAGAAACCACCTACAGCTCCAATAAACTGAATATCTTCTAACGTTTCACGACCAGAAATTAAGTCTGTCATATGAACATCTTTTACATCAAAACCTGCTAAATAAATAGCGTTTGCCATTTCACGTTCAGAATTCGATCCTTTTTCACGAATAATTGCAGCTTTTGGTCTTGGTTGATCAGAAGAAGCAACTATATCCGCTAACTTACCAGTAAAATTACTTGGGAAAGTATATTTTAATGGCTGATTTTTATAATTATCAAAACGATCTTGAGCTAAGTTATTAGCAGTTTGCTTTTGATCTAACAAATAAGATGTTTTATACCAAGTATCTCTTAATTCAGAAACAGATAAAGCAAATACATCTGTATTGTTTTTAATATTTAATCTATCAGATTCAGTTACAGAACCAATATTAAAGAATTCAATATTATTTTCAGCTAAAATAGCTTCAACAGAAGCATCAGCTTGGAAAACGATACCAGAATTTTCTGCAAATAATAATTTGATGCTATCTTCTTCTTTTAGACTAGATAAATCAAGGTTTGCACCAATATTAACATCAGCAAAACACAATTCTAATAAAGTTGTAATTAAACCACCAGAAGCTACATCGTGACCAGCAGTAATTTTACCATCTTTAATTAAACTCTGAATGGTATTGAATGTGTTTTTAACAAATTCAGCATTTTTAATAGTTGGTGCTTCATTACCAATACTATTTAATACTTGATGGAAAGAACTTCCTCCTAATTTGTATGTGTCTTGAGAAAGATTTATATAATAAATATCTCCTTTATTTAATTGTAATACAGGCTCTATAACCTTATTAATATCATTACAATTAGCTGCTGCAGAAATAATTACTGTTCCTGGAGAAATAACTTCTTCATTACCATATTTCTGTTTCATTGAAAGAGAATCTTTTCCAGTAGGAACATTAATTCCTAAATCAATCGCAAAATCAGAAATTGCTTTAACGGCTTTATACAAACGAGCATCTTCCCCTTCATTTTTACAAGGCCACATCCAGTTGGCAGATAAAGAAACTGATTGTAATCCGTCTTTTAAAGGAGCCCAAACAATGTTCGTTAATGCTTCTGCTATAGAATTTTTACTTCCTGCTTCCGGATCAATTAAACCTGAAATAGGAGAGTGTCCAATAGAAGTAGCGATTCCTTCTTTTCCATTGTAATCTAAAGCCATTACACCTACATTATTTAAAGGAATCTGTAATGGTCCAACACATTGTTGCTTGGCAACTTTACCACCTACACAACGGTCTACTTTGTTAGTTAACCAATCTTTACAAGCCACTGCCTCTAGTTGTAATACTTGAGACAAGTATATTTGTAAGTTTTTAGTTTTATATCTTGAGTTCTTGTAATTTCTTACAACAGTATTATCTGTTAAAATAGTTTTAGGAGAACTTCCAAACATATCTTCTAAAGCTAAATCCATTGGTTTATTACCGTTAGATTCAGATTCAAAAGTAAAACGATGATCACCTGTAACATCTCCAACAGTGTACATTGGAGATCTTTCTCGATCAGCTATTTTGTTTAATGTTTCAATATGTTTGTCAGAAATAACTAATCCCATACGTTCTTGAGATTCATTTCCGATGATTTCTTTATCAGATAGAGTAGGATCTCCTACAGGTAATTTATCTAAATTGATTTTTCCTCCAGTATCTTCTACTAATTCAGATAAACAGTTTAAGTGTCCACCTGCACCATGATCGTGAATAGAAACAATAAAGTTGTCATCACTTTCAACCATACCACGTACAGCATTTGCAGCACGTTTTTGCATTTCAGGATTTGAACGTTGAACGGCATTTAATTCAATACCAGTAGAAAATTCACCAGTATCAGCAGAAGATACCGCAGCACCTCCCATACCAATTCTATAATTTTCACCTCCTAAAATTACTATTTTATCACCTTCTTTTGGTGTATCTTTTAAAGCTTGAGAAGCTTTACCGTACCCAATACCTCCGGCTTGCATAATTACTTTATCGTAACCTAATTTTCTTGCTTTAGAAGTACTTGCAGAAGAGTTTTCTTCATGCTCGAATGTTAGAACAGATCCACAAATTAATGGTTGACCAAATTTGTTACCGAAGTCAGAAGCACCATTTGAAGCTTTTATTAAAATGTCCATTGGTGTTTGATACAACCAATCTCTTGCTTCAAATTTTTGTTCCCAAGGTCTGTCTGCTTCTAAACGAGAATAAGACGTCATGTAAACAGCTGTTCCTGCTAAAGGTAAAGAACCTTTTCCTCCAGCTAATCTATCTCTAATCTCTCCACCAGAACCAGTAGCAGCACCATTAAAAGGCTCTACGGTAGTAGGGAAATTGTGTGTTTCTGCTTTTAAAGAGATTACAGATTCAAATTCTTTAGTATCATAAAAATCTGGCTTGTCAGCACTTTTAGGAGCAAATTGCGTAACTTTTGGTCCTTTTATAAATGCTACATTGTCTTTATATGCAGAAACAATATCGTTAGGATGTTGTTTTGAAGTTTCCTTGATTAATTTAAATAATGATGTTGGCATTTCTTCACCATCAATAACAAAAGTACCATTGAATATTTTATGACGGCAATGCTCAGAGTTTACTTGCGAGAAACCAAAAACTTCAGAATCGGTTAGTTTTCTACCTATTTTAGTAGCAACTTCTTCTAAGTAAGTTACTTCTTCAGGACTTAAAGCTAAACCTTCTTGTTCGTTGTATGCATTGATATCCTCAATTTCTAAAATATCTTCAGGTTGAATATCAATGGTAAAAGTATCTTGATTTAAACCATTAAATTTCTGAGAGATCATTGGATCAAAGTCAGAAAAATCTTCATTAACAGATTCAAATTCTTCAATTCTAATAATTCCACCAATTCCCATATTTTGGGTAATTTCTACAGCATTTGTACTCCAAGGAGTTATCATAGCAGCTCTTGGACCAATAAAAAAAGCGTCTAAAGACGCAGCATTTATTTTAGGTTGGTCGCCAAATAACCAAGTTAACTTTGAAATTGTCTCTTGTGTTAATTCTTCTGTTGTTTGAACAGCAAATATTTTACTGTTTGTGTTTCCAAAGAAATGAATCATTATCTTTTTAGTTTGTGTGTTGTTAATTCGCAAAATTAACTTTTTTACTTTGATTATGCACATAAAAAAACTCGCAATTTTTTGCGAGTTTTTTTTAAGTACTTTTTTATGTAACTAACACTATTTAGTTACTGTTAAAAGGTATTTATCAATATACATTTCACTTTCAAATTTCCTATATGTTTCTTTCAATTTTACAGATTTAACACTTTTGTTAGAAGGTTTAGTGGTGATTCCTTTTATATGATTTAAAGCTGTTTTTAAAAGGACTTCATTTTCATCTCCAAAGGGAAGTGTTTCATTCCAAAAATTAGTAGCTTCTATCCATATATCTGGTTCAAAACCATCATCATAATCACTATTACCAACACTATTATAAACTTGTGACACTATAGGTTGCATAGCCATTTTATGTGAAGGATCCGCACTTGATTTATCGAGATAATCACTAGTAGGAGAATCGTATAAAGTAAGTGAAGCTTCATTTTTACCTCTTGTTCTATCACCAATAATAATAACTTCTATGAAAGGTTTTAAAGCATTAATAACAAGTTCGCTAGCAGAAGCTGTTCTGTTGGTTGTTAATACGTATAATCGATTTAAACCAGTTAATCTGTTGATGGTTTGAGTTCCTGTTAAATTCAGGTTACTATCGAATACATTTAAATTATGGGAAAACTTGAATTTATAATTTGAATCAGTGTGTTTATGATTGTATTTTAACTCAGCAAAAGTTTGTTTTTGAGCTTCAGCTTCACCATAAATCATGCTAGTTAAATAACCACATGTTTGTATTGAACCACCTCCATTAATTCTTAAATCTAAAATTAATTCTTGAATTCCAGCACTCTTTAAATCAGCAAAAGCAGTATTTAATTCATCGTTATAAGAACTTCTAAAACTACCGTATGCTATATAACCAACTTTTTTTCCAGCTATATCGTCAAATGTTTTAGTTTGAATAACAGGATTATCGGATACAGGACCTTTGTTGATAGTTATTTTGTTTTTAACGGTTATACCATCATTTTCGGTGAAAATAAATTCAGCAGAATTAACGTCAAATAATGTACTGTAAACATCTTCATGATTTGTTAAAGTCATTGTCTGATTGTTAATGCCATTAATTATATCTCCTCTTTTAAAGTTGGCTGTTGCTGCAGGTGAATTAGGAATTACACGCTCTATATATCGTATAACTTTGTTGTTTCCTATTTCAACAGGAGAGGAAAAATAAATGCCAAAACCAGTATATATACCTTCAAAACTTTGTTGTTGTTTCTCGTAATCTTCAATAAACCATGAAAATTCATCTTCTTCATGTTTTAAGCTTTCAAATAAGTCTTGAGGAGTTTCAAAACCATTTAAATAAGTATGGTATGCATTGCTGTTTTTGTATAAAGATTCATTAGCTAAGGAAGGAACTTGTTGTTGCCATTTGTACCAGCTATTAAGAGCTTTCCAAGTAAAACTATTGATTGGTTGTTTTAAAACTACAGAAGTTGTGTTTTGAGTAACAATTTCATCTTTACTACAAGATAAAATAACAACTACTAATGTTATTAGTATCACTTTTTTCATTTGAAGAATTTTTTTGGTTGATTAGCCTACAATTTAATAAAATTTATCAACTTGAAAAAAAGGGAAGGAGAGCAGACTTTAAAAAATCTGATATGTAGAATATATGAATACATCTAAAAAAAGAAAACTCGCAATTTTTTGCGAGTTTTTATAATTTATAAAATAGTTGAAACTATTTGGTAAGACTTATGAAATCATGATCAATGTACATTTCAGTATCAAAACGATTCTTTTTAATACCACTTAATTCGACAGCATCAGTAAGATTATTAACTGATCTAGTTGAAATACCTCTGATATTATCTAAGGCAGCTTTTAAAACAACTTCATTTTCATCACCAAAAGGCAAAATATTATTCCAAGATCTAAACTCTTCTATTTTAATGTTAGGCTCAAAACCTTCATTGTAATCGCTCTGACCTAAGTTATTGTAAATTTGAAATACAATAGGTTGCATAGCATTCTTGTGTGCAGAATTGGCTGAGTTAACATCAGTAAAATCACTAGAAGGAGAATCATATAAAGTGATAGAGCCTTCGTTTTTACCTGTAGTTTTTGTTCCTACTATCACTACATCAATAAAAGGTCTTAAACCATTTATAATCATTTCACTTGCAGAGGCAGTACTACCAGAAGCAAGTACATATAATTTTGTAATTCCTGTTAATCTGTTTATGTTTTGTTCACCAGTTTTATTACCTTGACTATCGTATACATTTAATCGGTCAAAGAAAGGAGCTCTAGCATTTCTATCAGTATGTTTAGAGTTGTATCTTAATTCAGCAAAAACTTCCTTTTCCGATGGTTCTTCTCCGTGAATCATACTAGCTAAATACGCTGAAGTAAGTACTGAACCACCTCCATTAATTCTTAAATCTAAAATTAATTCTTGAATTCCAGCACTCTTTAAATCAGCAAAAGCAGTATTTAATTCATCGTTATAAGAACTTCTAAATCCGTTATAAACTAAATAACCTACTTTTTTACCATTAATGTTGTCAAAAGTTTTTACTAAATGTACTGGATTATCAGAAACAACTTCTTTTGTTATAGACTTGTTTTCTTTAGCGGTAGTACCATCATTTTCAACAAAATTAAATTTAGCAGTTTCTTGACTATAATCATTATCTAAAATAGATTTATAATTAGCTGTAGTCATTACTTTGTCGTTGATACCATTGATGATATCACCTCTTTTAAATCCTGCTTTATCTGCTGGTGAGTTTTCAGATACATATTGAATATACATTACCACAAAATCAGTAGTTCCAACTCTAACTAAAGAAGGTCTAAAACCAAAAGATTTAGATATCCCTTGAAATTGTTGTTGTTGAGCAACGTAGTCTTCAATAAACCACGAAAAATCATCGTCAGGGTGTTTCAAACTTTCAAAAAGTGCTTGAGGAGTTGAAAAACTGTTTAAGTAATTGTTGTAACTATTTACATTATCATCTTTACTATCTGCTAAATTAGGTACACTTTCTTGCCAGTTGTACCAACTATTCATTGCTTTCCAAGTAAAATCTTTAACGCTACTTGTGGTTGGTACATCTGTTCCTGGCTCATCCTTACTACATGATACAAATGCCAAAACAATAGCTGCTAATAAAGCTTTTCTCATTGTTATGAAGTATTAAATTATTAAGTGTTTCTACCAAATCTAATAAAAAAAAGTAAAATTTGATATTTTTTTAACTGTTTAGTTGTCTTTATTTAACTTTTTTTCAGGAATTCTATTTCTTTCGATTTTTCCTTTTTTAATAGCTTTATAGTTTTCATAACAATTTAATACCGCTTCAATCATTTGTAGGTCGCTTGCTTTTTTGATAAAATACTCAGAGTAATCACAGTCAGTTAATAATTTAGAAAGTTCTTGTTTGTCCATTTCTAAATACTCCATCATTACTTCTCTATCAAATTTACCAGCAAGCATTTTACGTAAGTTATCTTCTTTCTTAAGCTTTTGAAGCTTTTTCAATTGTCGTGGTTTTTTTCCAAATAGATTATAAACCATATCAACAGGATTGAAAAGTTTTGCTATTGGAGACGTTATTTTTTGAGGTCTTCCAACTTCATACGTTTGCGGAACACCATTTAGTCGAATCCTAGTAAAATTATCTTTAGGCACTTGTTTTACATCTACTTCTAAAACACCTATTAATTTAGTAGATCTAATTACTACTTCTTTTACTTCTTCAGGCTTTTCATTTAAAGCAATAACTAATTCATTACCCTTAAGTAAATCGTTTGTTACTTTCAGTTTTATAGATTCGTACCCTAAATAAGAAACTAATACAGTATCGTTAGCTTTAGCTGTTAACTCAAATAATCCTTTTTCATTAGTAATGGTACCAATTACTGTGTTAAGGTTTAATACATGAGCAGCGCTTAGCTCTTTTTTTGTTTTTGCATGTATTATTTGTCCTTTAAGTTTGTTGTTTTGTGAAAAAATAAAAGAAGAAATAAATAAAAATAATAAAAGTGTAAAGTGTTTCTGCATATTGCAATAATACGGATATTTAAGGGTATAATTGTTAATTATGTGTGAAAGAAGCAGTAATTCTTCACATGTATTGTATGGGGTGAATAGAGTGTATGATTTTACTTTTTAAAGTATTAGGATATATTAAATGGTATCAAAAAGAAAAAAAGCCACTATTAAATAGGTAATAGTTGGCTTTATATATGTTCCCGTCCTATAAGGACTCGTTTCCATTGTAAAGGTAAGTATATTTATGGAATTAAACTCTACAATTAACTTAAAAGTAAAGTAATTTTAATATTATCGATGTGATTAGTTGATATACTATAAAAAGTAAACAAGGAGTAATGCACTGTGAGAGTTATGCTTGGTGATTACAATTAAATAAAAAAGCCAACTATTATTTTTGGTTAATAGTTGGCTTTTTTAATGATCCTCGCCCCCAAGGATTTGTTTACTTACACTGAAGTCATCTTGACTTTTCAATTTTATGAAATTTCTTTAATCCGATTACAATAAATGCTAGGAAATTAAAGCCTTTCCAACTAGTAATTGTGGTGTCAAATCTATTCAATAAAGAACG
>NZ_SJXJ01000038.1 GCF_004337695.1 Tenacibaculum sp. M341 | reverse complement strand
TTCTTTATTGAATAGATTTGACACCACAATTACTAGTTGGAAAGGCTTTAATTTCCTAGCATTTATTGTAATCGGATTAAAGAAATTTCATAAAATTGAAAAGTCAAGATGACTTCAATAAAAAAAAACATAAAAAAATCACAATCAAACACATAAAACAAACCCCGTTAAAAAAGATAATTTTAAATCACTAAAAGATAATTTTATACCTCTAAAATTTTAGGCTTTACGTATCTTGAATATATAATCCTAAAAACAATATATGTAATGAAAACTAAATTTTTAATTAACCTCTTATTTTTAGTTTGTCTATTTTCTTTTGCTCAAAGATCAAACAAACCATGGAAAAATGGTAGAGATAGAGAAACCAACCAATACAACTTTGTCCCCAATAATCTAAATTTAAAAAAGATTCGATCTCAATTTGAGAAAATTAATCATAACAAACTATCCCGTAAATACACTCCTATTGTCAATCAAAAAAATAAATCATTTGAAAAAGCTAACGGAATTAATATTGCTTGGATTAATTATGGAAGAGATACTGGTGTGGACCCTAATGGTGGTGATAATTTCAGACCTGACCTTGAAAAATTTGAAGAAGTTATGGACTTTGTAAGTGCTAATAATGGTAATGTGATTAGATGGTGGTATCATACCAATGGATCAACAAATCCTGTATTTGATAATAATCAAATGGTAGCTAAAAATCCTAATTTTTTCCATAATGATGTAAAAGCTATTTTAAACTTAGCACAACAAAAAGGATTGAAAGTTCAAATCTGTTTATGGTCATTTGATATGCTTAAAGATCAATGGGCTGTAGATGCTGTTGCGAATAAAAAATTACTAACACAAAATGCACATACAAAGGCATACATTAATAATGCTTTGTTACCTTTAGTGAACGCTATTGGAAATCATCCTGCTCTGTATGCTTGGGAGATCTTTAATGAACCAGAAGGTATGACCAGAAGATATGCTGATCACTGGCCTGGATTTTTGCAAAAAATAGAAATGAAAGATATTCAATCTTTCATTAATAAAGTTTCTGGAGCTATCAGAAAAGCACAACCTAAGGTAAAAATAACTAATGGAGCTTTAGGTTTTTTAACAAATGTAGAAGATCCTGAAAAAGGTTTTTGGAATGCTTACACCGATATTAATCTAATTCAAGCTGGTGGGGATTTAAATGGGTATTTAGACTTTTATAATATTCATTATTACAAATGGGCAGGAATTAATGGTTCTCCTTTTCACAATGCTTTTGATACCAGTAAAATAGATAAACCTACTGTTATAGGTGAATATTATCCTGATAATCTAGTACTTCAAGGAACTCCAAATATTAATGCTAAAGATCTTGGTAAAAAACTAAATGAAAATTCATGGCAAGGTTCTATTGTGTGGTCTTGGACAGATAGAACAAACACTACTGCAAGAAATAATATGGCTAGTATTATAAGTGGTTATAATTCAGAAATACAAAATACCTTAGTTGCTGATGCTGGTAAAAATCAATCATACACTGATTCCGACAATGATGGTCAGGAACGTATCTCTTTAGATGGTTCTAAAAGCTCTTATACAGGCAGTAAAATAAAATCATTTGTATGGAAAAATAAAGGGAAAGTAATTGGCACTGGTGCAAAAATAAATACAACACTTCCTTTAGGTACTCACAATATCAAATTAGTTATTACAAACCATCAAAATATGACAGCTACTGACACTGTTACTATTATAATTGAAGAGGGTAACGCGGGACCTCCAGTGGTAGTAGATGAAAAACTTGAAGCTGAAAACGCAATGATTTTATCTAAAGTAGAAATAAAATCTGATGGTTCAACTAGTAATGGAGCTTATGTATATATGAAAGGTGATAATGGTAAAATAACATGGGGATTTGATGTTCCTTCTGATGGAGATTATTCTGTAAACTTTAGATACAATGTACCATTCGGATTTAAAAAGCAATTTTTAAACGTAAATACTTCTTATATAGGTGAAATAGATTTTAATGGTCCTCAAAACAAATGGCAAACAAAAACGATGACTTTAAATTTAAAAGCTGGATTTAATACTGTTACTTTAACAGCTAATTGGGGATATATGTATTTTGATTTTATAACTATCAAAACAAAAAAATCAGTTACTGAAACTTCCAATAATCCATTTTTAGCATCATCTGACGTATTTGGTAAAAAGAAAAAAGCTTTTGCCATTTATCCTATTCCTGCTAAAAATCATTTAACCATAAAAGGAAGTGAACTTGGCGATAAGATTAAAGTTTTTGATACTTATGGAAACATAATCTTAGAATCTACTTTAAACTTACATCAAGAAAGTATTGATGTATCTGGATTAAAAAAAGGAACCTACATTATTCAAGTTTCTAATAAAGGAAGACAATTTTTAATAAAAGAATAAGTATACCATTCTTATCAAACAAAAAGAGGCTGTCTGAAAAGGCAGCCTCTTTTGAATTATTTACATATTCCTTTAAAAAGTAGGAATAGGACAATCTTTAAACTCTACTTTACAATCTCTTCTACCTCTTATCTCAGCAGTATTATTATCAATAATAACAGTTTTTGGAATACCAGGTGGAAAGGATTTTAAAACAGACTCATCTACATCTATATTTATTCTAAAACTTCCTGTAGTTTCAGGTCCACTACCTTCTATATTATTATTAAATACAGCTGCTAGCGTAGGTCCATGAAATATTGCATCTTTTCCAATTTTATACCTACAATACACTGTATTTCTTTCTTCACATGGCATATACAATCTATGATTAAAATTCATATGTCCTGTATTACCATAAGTTGTACTAACATTTGTAATTGTTGTATTAGAAGAAAATGTTCCTGCTTTAAATCCAACTTCATTAAATGCAGCATTTGCAAATTCAGGTTTTAATCTTGCTACAAATATACCTCCTCCTCTTTTATAAACTGCTGCTACAGAACCTGACCCATAAATACTATCTATAGCTGCTTTATGGTCATCTCCTGTAATAGTATTATTCTCTGCAAAAATCTCAACAAAACCTCTTTCTACTCTAACTGTAAAAGAGCTATTAACTGAACTAATGTTATCTGCTACTACTCTACCATTCTTCATAAAATGTGGAGATAACATTAGTGCTGCCAAACCATTTCTATTACTGATGTTTTCAGCAAAAACATTTCTAACTCCTCCTATATTTGGAACATTTTTCCCTTTATTCAATTCCTTCATTAGTCTATTATCTGTTTCTATCCTTAGTGTTACTCCACCATCACAAGATAAATCTTTAAATAAAACTTTATTAGCTGCATAAGCTTGAATTAATCCATATCCTCTGTGTGCTAGTTTTTGGTCAATTTTTTGAATAACTCCGTTTTTTGGCCAATTGGGACCATTCACATCAGTTATGTCTACTAAGATTGAAGCAAATACGCTAATTTTATCTTCGATAATAAAATTAGAAATCATAAAGTTTTCAACATCTCTTACTGCACACACAATCATGTTTCTGTTTTTCTTATTCTTTCTTAAATCAATTACAAATCCAGATCCTGTTCCTATTAATGCTGAGTTTTCTATACCACCTGTTTTGTCACCAAATCCAAAAATTACTTGATTATTCTTAAAACTAATTCCAGCATGTATAATAGTTTCCTCTTCAACTTCTATTGTAATATTTGATTTCATTATAATATCAGCTAAATAATATTCTCCTTTAGGAATAATGATTTTTCCATAATCATTAACACCTAAATCATCACTCATATTATCTATAGCAGTTTGAAGTTCTACACTATCATCATTTTTATTATTATTAAATTGTATATTATTTATAATTTCAAAGTTTTCAGGAGCTTTATAAAACCGTGAAATATTTGAATTTATTCTAGCTTGTACATTATTTTCAAGCTTTGTAGTTTCATCATTTTCCATAACTTCATCTACATTCGAAGAACATCCCAAAATTAATGTTGTTAGGAATGTTAAATAAACACTTTTTAAAACTTTAATTCGTCTTTTTTTCATTTTACTTATATTATTTTTTATAGGCTTCTCGTTTAACACAAAAAAACCTAAAGGATTATAAAACAACTAAGTAAACGCTTACACTCTATTTAAAACCTCATAATATTACCTATTGATTAGCCTATTTTATCTTCATGTATAAATTATCTCCTAAACTTTAATTCTGATATATTTTTTACACCAATGGAAATAAAAAAAGCGACTAAAAATTAGTCGCTTTTCATATAAAATCACTTTGTAAGTATATTTCTAAGATTTATTTTTTTATTGAAGAATAATCTTTTTAATTGTTGTAGATAATCCTTGTTTTATTTTTATAAAATACAATCCTGATTTACCAATATTTTCTTTTTTTACATTGATTGACTTTTCAGTTGATTGATGTTGATATACTTTTTTACCTTGAATATCAAAAATTAAGATCTCTGAACTTTCTGCTTCACCTAAAAGAATAGTAAAGTTTTCATCTACTACTGGGTTTGGAAAAATATTGACTGTTTCATTAGTTATAGTAGTTGCATCATTAGCATTTAAATCTTGAAACTTTCTACTTGCCTTAGAAGCAGTAGCTTTAACAATTCGCCAATTTTGATTCTTGTTATTCACGTCAAAAGACCATAAAAGTAATATTGGTTTATTTTTAGGTCTATCCACTGCTTTATCACAATGCAATGGTCGTAAAAAATAATCTTCACCAATCTTTGTTATTTTCCATCGTTGATGATCATCTAACACTTTTGAATAAGTTGCTAAATTCACATTTAAATTCCGTGGATCATCTCCAATATTACATACTTTATATGGTACTTCTAAATACTCATTATTACGTAAATTTTTAATTAAATAATGATCATCAACTTTGGTGAACATCCATTTGGCACTATCGTTACTTGTATCTGATTGATTTACTAAACTTCCACTCGGACTATTAATTCTTATATCTCCTGAAGGATTCTGAATATAATAAACGCCATCTGCTAAATAATCACCTGAAGTAGTAGCATTGATCTGTGAAACTTTAGTTGATTTTCCAACTTCACAGACTCCTCGTAAAACAAGTGTATATTCGGTATTTATATCTAAATCTGATATTGTCAAAGGAGAAGAATTTCCACTTTTAAAAGAAATAGCTTTTGTTTCATTAATACTACCTGTAAAATCACCTTTTTTCCAAGCTCTTAACTCATAAAAATCAACTCCTGAAATTTCATCAAACTCAACTGTTATAGATGTCTTTGTATTTGAAATAGCTGTTAACCCTGTTAATGAAACATCTCTACCGCAAGTTGCTGTGTTATTTCCTGTTAAAATAGCTGGATAAAAAGTTTTTCCTTTTGGTGGTGAATAACTTAACAATCTTGGTTCTCCATATCTATCAAAAACAAATACCTTATCACCAGAAAATCGTTCTGAATTACTTCTTCCTCTGGTTTTATTATTAAAAATAAGATTATTAGAACCTGGTTTTTTATGTCCATACTTTAACCCTCCAGAAGCAAAAGCTCCCCATGATCTCCATTGTAAACTACTTATCTTATTACTTTCTATCAAGTTATAACCTTCATCTCCATTATGAAAATTAACATCAACTTCTAAATTACAATTTGTAACAACATTGTATTTCGCTTTTTGCTGAATAGCAAAATGTCTAATTCTACGTACTCTTTCATTTACAAAAAGACCATAATTTCCTCTAATATCATAATATCCATTACCACCTCCTCCTTTGTTAAAACAAGCATCAATAAAATTATTTCTACAGGTAATATAATCTCCACTAATCTTTAACGGATCTGTTCCTGAATTTTTAAAAACACAATTATCAATCCAACAATTTTTAGATCTTTTGGTTATTTCTACAAATGAAACATACATGTTTTTAATACCATCAGGATCGTTACTAAAACAATCACTACCACAAAAACGATTTTCAGCTTTATTACGATCGTCATAAATAGTAGTTGATTTAGTTGGAATGTACTCAAAAGTTATATCTTCTACTCCTGATTTTCTTACATCGTCAAACTTTAAAGCACTTGCTTTTCTATTTGCATAAGCCCTTATAGTTACATTAAAAATAACCTCATCTTTCGTTTCTCCTCTTAAAATTATATTTGACTTTATGTTTAAAGGACGATCAATAGTATATTTTCCTTTTTTTAATAACACTACGCTTAATTCTCCTTCTGTGTTTACACTATTTATTGCTTCTTGAATTCCTTTTGAATTTGTTGGTGCAACAATTAATTTTATTGGCAATGTATTTCTTTTAGGAATACCTCCTTGCACTCCTGCTTTTTGCCATTCTTTCATAAAAGGATACTTAGAATCATTTTTTGAATTATCAAATCTAACTCCAGAGTCTCCTAAAGATAATTGTGCATTAATGTTGATTATGAATAGCATTAAAATAATTCGTATGCTATATTTCCATTGATTTTTTTTCATTTTTAAATATCTGTTTATAGTTAATACCCCTACTCTTTGTTAATTGAACATTGATAGATATAATTTAAAAAAGCGGCTAAAATTGAGCCGCTTTTTATAAATAGATTCCACTTCTTATTATAGAAGTATGACCTTTTTAATTGTAGTAGTTTCGCCTTGTTTAATTTGAATAAAATACAATCCAGATTTTCCAAAGTCATTTTTATTTAATTCAATAGTTGAAGTATTATAATATCTTTGAAACACCTTTTTTCCTTGAATATCAAAAACATTTATTTCTGAAGCAGTGTTATCTTTTAAAATTAAAGAAAAACGATTTTCTTTTATTGGATTAGGAAAGATTCTAACTTCCTTTTTATTTCTTACACTTCTGATAGAAACTCTTGACATTAACGTTTGAGTTGAGCTATTTATTGTTGAAATTTTAGTAGACTTTCCTACCTTACATATTGCTCTTAACGCCAAAGTATATTCTTCATCAGCATCTAAATTTAATATTGTTAATGGTGAAGAATCACCTCCTTTAAAAGCAAATGCTTTTGGCATATTGATACTTCCTGTAAAATCGCCTTTTTTCCATGCTCTTAATTCATACATATCAACTCCTGATAATTCATCAAAGGCTAAAGTTATTGAACTTTCTGTGTTTGTTACAGCCTGTAAACCGCTAATTGATGCATCTACACTACATTTAGTTACATCTGCAATAGTCCTTGCATTTATTTCTGATAATTTTGTTGATTTTCCAGCACTACAAACTCCTCTTAAGACCAATGTATACTCTTTTCCTGAATCCAAATTCTCTATGGTTAATGGAGAGGTGTTTCCTCCTTTAAAAGAAAATGCCTTTGGAGTATTAATACTACCTGAAAAATCACCTTTTTCCCATGCTCTTAATTCATACATATCTACTCCCGATAATTCATCAAAGGCAATGGTTATTGAAGTTTTTGTTTTATCTATAGCTTTTAAACCACTAATTGATTCGTCTACACTACATTTATTTACATCAGCAATAGTAGTTGCATTTATTTCTGATAATTTTGTTGATTTTCCAACACTACAAACCCCTCTTAAAACTAAGGTATACTCTTGTCCTGCATTCAAATTCTCTATAGTTAATGGAGATGAGTTTCCTCCTTTAAAAGAAAATGCCTTTGGAGTACTAATACTACCTGAAAAATCACCTTTTTCCCATGCTCTCAATTCATACATATCTACTCCTGATAATTCATCAAAGGCAATGGTTATTGAAGTTTTTGTTTTGTCCGTAGCTTCTACATTGGTTATAATTGCTTCTGTATTACAGCTAGTAATATCAGCAATAGTAGTTGCATTTATTTCTGATAATTTTGTTGATTCTCCAGCAATACAAACTCCTCTTAAAACTAAGGTATACTCTTGTCCAGACTCTAAACCATCTATAGTTAACGGTGATGATTTCCCTCCTTCAAAAGCAAATGCCTTTGGCATATTGATACTACCAGAAAAATCACCTTTTCTCCATGCTCTTAGCTCATAAGTATCCACTCCTGATATTTCATCAAACTCTACTGTTAATGAAGTTTTTGTTTTTTCTGTAACTTTTACTCCTTCTAAATCAGTATCTATACTACATGATGGTTCATCTATAGTGTCTCCTTTTTTCCAAACTCTTACATAATCCACATACATAGATTCTGGTAATTCTCCTAATTGTCTTCTAGCTCTTTCTGCTAAATTTTTCAAACGATCGTTGTTTGGATAATTTCCTTGAGGATCAAAAGAAGTAAAAGCATTTCCTCCGAAATCTACAAACGGTACTCTCATTCCTAATGACATAATAACACGTAATGGTAATTTACTCCAATGTGTGTTTTTTAATGTTTTTCCTACTTTTTTACCATCAACAAAAAAATTGATTTCTTCTTTTGTGATTTCACATCCATAGGTATGCCAGTCTTTTCTTGGATCAAATCCAAGTTCATATTTGTTTAATTGTTCTTCAGGATTTTTTTTGGGTCTTACCCATCTTCTTTTGTTACCATCTTTAAAAGCAATATGTAAATTAGATTCTGTATCTTCTACTTCATCTTGTACGTTATCATGAAAATCGTGTTGTTGTAATTCTTGTATATCTATTTCTGTATAAACTACGCCGCCTTTAGCAGGGTTTCTATCAAAAAACTTACTGTAAAGCCAAAAAGCAGGACACAAACCTCTGGCACGATCAATTCCTTCATTAAATGGATGTGGATCTGAATTATCAATATCAGCTCCTCTTATGGTCGCTTCAATATACCCTTCAAAATTGGCTGGTAATGATTTTTGAGATTGAAGACAACCTGCATTGTAAAACTTTCCATTAATGGCTATTGAGGTACCATTATTATTTTTTCCATTATATCTTGCTGTAATTTTAGCTGCTCCTCTATTAAAATAATTACCTTCTGCTACATTAGCAGTATTGGTTAAATTCCAAGCAGCTATGTTTGGTAAATTATTTGTTTGTTCCCATTTTTTTGACCAATTAATATTTCCTGTATTAAATTCATCGGACATATCTTCTAACAAGATAAATTGATCATTGGGGTTTACGGTTTTTAACGGTTCTTGACCGTATGTTTTCACTAAAAAAAGTATTGAACAAATACTTGTAATTAAATTGATTTTTCTCATGATTATTTTATAGGATTATTCTGCAAATAAAACTCCCAAAATCTCTAATAACTAACTATAAATTAACCTTTCATAGCTGTAAATTACCTTATAAAAAAACACCTTTAATCAACTCTAAAACAAACTCATACAAACACAAAAAGCGACTAAAATTAGTCGCTTTTCATATTAAATCACTTTGTAAGTATATTTCTAAAATTTAATTTTTATTGAAGAATAATCTTTTTAATTGTTGTAGATAATCCTTGTTTTATTTTTATAAAATACAATCCTGATTTACCAATATTTTCTTTTTTAAGATTGATTGATTTTTCAGTTGATTGATGGTGATATACTTTTTTACCTTGAATATCAAAAATTACGATCTCTGAACTTTCTGCTTCACCTAAAAGAATAGTAAAGTTTTCATCTACTACAGGGTTTGGATAAATATTGACAGTTTCATTAGTTATAGTAGTTGCATCATTAGCATTTAAATCTTGAAACTTTCTACTTGCCCTAGAAGCAGTGGCTTTAATAATTCTCCAATTTTGATTGGTATTACTAGTATCTAAAGTCCATAATAATATAATTGGTTTATTAACTGGTCTGTCAACAGCCTTATCACAATGTAAAGGTTGAATAAAATAATCTGCACCTACTTTTGTTATTTTCCATCGTTGATGATCACCACGAACTTCTGAGTAAGTACCTAAATTCACGTTCGGATTTTGTGAAGTTTCTCCAGTTTCACATGCCCTAAATGGTACTTCTAAATATTCGTTATTTCTTACATTCCTAATTGTATAATAATCATTTACTTTAGTAATTTCCCATTTAGCACTGTTCCCTGAAGTATTAGCTTGACTTACCAAACTTCCACTAGGACTATTGATTCTTATGTTACCTGTAGGATTTTGGATATAATAAATTCCATCAGTTAACATATCATCTTTAGTAACTGCATTTATTTGTGAGATTTTAGTTGACTTTCCTACTTCACAAACACCTCTTAATACTAGTGTGTATTCTTCACCTGGATTTAACTCAGTTATTGTTAATGGTGAAGCATTACCTCCTTTAAACGAAACTGCTTTTGGTTCATTAATACTTCCTGTAAAATCACCTTTTTTCCAAGCTCTTAATTCGTAAAAATCAACTCCAGAAAGTTCGTCAAAAGCTACTGTTATAGAATTTTTTGAATTGTCTGTGGCTTTTAAACCTGTTATTACTGAGTTTATACTACATTTTGGAGCATCTGCAACTGTAGTAGTATTAATTTGTGAAAGTTCTGTTGATTTTCCTACTCCACATATTCCTCTTAATACTAAAGTATATTCAGTACCCTCTGTTAAACCAGAAATTGTTAAAGGAGAAGAATTACCTCCTTCAAAAGCAACTGCTTTTGGTTCGTTTATGCTTCCTGTAAAATCACCTTTCTTCCAAGCTCTTAATTCATAATTTTCTATACCTGAAACCTCATCAAACTCAAGAGTTATTGAAGTTTTTGTACTTGCTATTGTTTTTAACCCTTTAATAACCTTAGCATTACAAACATTCGTATTACCATTATCATTATCATTGTCACAATTAGCTGCAACTGCATTTAAACCATTACCTGTTGGTTTTACATAAGTTTTAGATAAAATAAACTTATCTATTTCAAAACCGTCTTCTCTCATAGAAAATGAAACGGTATGAACACCTGCAGAAGGTACATTGATAAAAATCTTCTCTGGCTCACCACAATGATTCGCATTAGTTCTTTGTTTACTTTCCCAAGTCCACTGATTTTTACCTGTACACCATTGCATTTTTCTACCAGATGAAGGCCAGGTTCCATCAATACCTACGTGAATTCCGTTATCTTCAGAACCTGTTGAATATGCTCTTACCCAAACAAAATACTTTCCTGGAGAGTTAAACTTTATCTTATAATCTAATACTGCTTTTCCTGGTGTATCAGAAAAATTTACTCCAACTCTTAATGGATCTCCATGCGTAACTCTTGTATCTGGTAATAACTCTACATATTTCCCTCTACTTGCTGTTGATGCGTGACTTCCATCTGGATCAGGTTTAGGTGTATTACTACTATTACCTATCACAAACCATTCTCTATCGTTGGTTTCTGATTGCTTTACATAATCTTCTGCTTCCACCGCAACAATTCCATTTTTTTCTTCAAAAACTTTACCCATACATGAGCCTGTATCAGAACCTGAACCTGAATCAGGATTAGAACCAGTTGTATTCACAACATATCTATTCCAAAATTTAGTTACATTATCAGCTTTGTCTCCAATATTTAAAATCCACCAATTCTCAACACAATCTGAGTAATCAAGCCCATTATTTTTCATCCAAGACCAATCATAAGGAACTCCTTGTGGGTATCTACGTCTTACAACACGATCTGCTTCTATCCAAATTTCTCTAGCTTTTTTGTTAGGCGAACTTTTTGCCTGTGCTATCCATTTACTATCTCTCGATCTATATCTTGGAGTATCATATGGTCCATGATCTCCCCAATTTTCGGTAAAATCTGCATTTCCATCATCTACGTAAAAATAATTGGTTTTACTTCTTACATAATTAAGATCGCTTGGAGTTGTTTGATCTTGATTCCATTTACTATGCTGAACTACAATTACATTATTTTTAACGGTAGTACCTCCAACTGCTTTGATTGCTTCAGCGACCCAATCTGCTGTAATATCTGACTGTCCAGCTTCTTGAACCCAAACTTTTCCTCCATTATTTAAAATTGGAATAACTTTATTTTTAATTCTATTTACAGATGCAGTCCAATTTTCATCAGCATCAGTCCAATTATTTTTTCCGAATGCTAAATCAAATAATTCATCAGAATCAATAAAACGTCCATTTTGACGACCATAAGCCCCTGCAACAGCATAATAATTAACTCCTTTTAAATCGTTATGCAATAACATAGAACCTAATGCTGCTTGTGCATGAATATCATCAGGATCTGGTTTACTATCAAACTGAGCTATTAATAAATCTTTGTTTTTATTAAAAAAGGGTCTCTGTGCATTTGTGGTTAATCCTAAAAATAATAGCGCACATGTTACTATTATTTTCTGCTTAAAATTACTTTTCACTTTATAGTTATTTTAGGGGTTGAATAAATGTTAGATTATATATTACAATAGTGATTACTTAACAATACTGCACCAACAATAAATTCACTCTTTATTGATAAGCAAATATGAATGAAGAGATTTTCATCTTTTACCCAACAAAGAATAAATAATAACTTGTTAGTTTCGTTTTAAATAGGTGAAAAGTGTAGTTATTATTCAAATAACTACACTCATAAGAACATGAAAATTAGTTTATAAAACCATTAGTTTTATAACTCTTTCTTTTATAGAAACCAAGTACATACCACTTGCCAGATCATTCACTGGTATGCTAGAGTTTTCTAATGTAAGCTCTTTTACTTTTACTCCTGAAATGGAATAAATACTTACTTTTTCTCCTAAAACTTTTCCCGTAAAAGTTAATACATTGGTTACTGGATTAGGATATATTTTAATAGACTTGTCTTCAATCTCATCTTCAGCTAATTTTCTGTTGGATGAAATTGGTTGTATCTTCCATTTTTGATTGTTGTTATTTTCTGAAAATATATAGGTTATAATATTCGTATTCAAAGTACCGTTATTACGATCTAAACCTTGACTCATACAATGAGATGGTTTTAAACTGTAATGAGTTCCGTTTTTTACTACTTTCCAACGTTGATGATTTCCTGTAGCACTTGTGTATGTTGATACTGCTGTACCATTTTCACACTTTGCAAAAGGAACCTCTAAATATCGTTCTGTTTTTTCATTTTTAAGAGTGTAAACGTTATTACCTAAATGAGTGAAAGCCCACATTTGATTTTTCCTAAAAAAAGGATTGAACATTACTGCAAAATGATTATTAAAAGATTCAGACTGTAATCTTTGATCAGAAGTAACCGACTCTAAAAAATAAACTCCATCATTTATTAATTGAGTAATTGTATTTACTTTTTCTTTTTTCAATAATGCAATTGATGAATATGGTGGAATTACAACATTTCCAGTATATTCAACATTTTTAGCATCTACATATTTAATATTTCCTAAGTTGATTGTTTTAGAAGTACCTGTTTCATTAATTTCAAATTTAATTATTGAATTAGCATCCGTTGATGAAGGATATTGAATAGGTGCATTTTTACCATTTTTCTCGTAATTCGGAAAAGCAGCTTTAAACTCTGATAAAGTATGCTGTGTTTTATTTCGAACTAAAAATGTTTCTATTTGCTTTGCACCATTAAAAGGCTGGCAATAATAATTTTTATTTACCTCTCCTAAGAAAGTATTAAATCCTGACGTCGTTATTCTATTAGTAAATTCGGCACAAAGTTGATTCGCTTTTTTAGGGAAAAAGATGTTATTCACAAATGTATTATTAGTTGCTCTTGCAACTCCTCCACCAGCAGCAAAAGAATTAAAATAAGTAGATGACACAATAGCTGTACCACAATTATATACTAAATTATCTCTAAAAGTACTTTTACTCGATAGATTAGCCATAAGTCCCCAACCTATAACATTTGAAACAGAGTTTTCATAAATTAATTGATTTTGAGAATCATTATCTATATAAATTCCTGCAGTTTTAGGACCACGATTGCTTGGAGCACCTAATGCTGCCCCAATACCATCAGTAACTACATTTTTGTATATACGATTGTTAGTGTTTTTATTTCCTACTGTATAAATACCACCGCCATCATCTTTTGTTAAACAAAAATTTCTAACATAGTTAAAACGAATTTCAAAATTTCCTCCTGAGTAATTAATACCGTGGTATCCTATTTTATTTACTACGTTTTTTTCAATTATGTTTTTTGCTGAGCCATTTTCACTAATAATTCTTACTCCTGTATACGGAATAAAACTTGAAGCTCCCATTCCAGATCTAGTTCCTACATTTCTAACTAAATTATTAGAAAAAGTAATTCCGTTACATTGTTCAAATCTAATACCTACATTATTTCCATTCTGAATAGTACTATTGGTGAATTTGAAGTTTTTTAAACCAAAGCCTAAACCTAAATAGCTACTCCCATTATTTAACTCACAATTATCAATGGTAATATTATTTGCCTTATTAACGCTTAATACAACATCATTACCTCCTTCAAACTTTATATTTTTAAAGTTAATATTACTGCTGTTTTTAAGACTTATTGCATATGCTCCTGACGGAATTTCTACATTTATGGTATTAGGATTTACCTCACTATATAAATACAATACTCCATTTACAATATCATGAGCCCATTCACCATTCATATCTAAAGTATTTACATGATTTTGAAAAAAGTAACCAAAATTATTTTCAATATTATTTACAAAACCATTGCTTGAAGACAGTTGAAAGTTTACTGTTTTACCTGAATGAGAAGTAACTATCTCTGATTTAATAGAATCATCTGTAGTTCTAATTGTTATTTCTCCTCCTTTAAAAAAATTAGTTGCATAAGGTAGCGCTGAAGATTCTGAAATAGAACGATTATTATTTGAATGTGAATTTATGGTTCTATATCCACCATTAGTTGTATTGTAATTAGGCTCACGACCAATTTGTTGTGAAATATTATTTAAATACAACGCTGTAATTCGATTACCATCAACTTTATTTAAAGGAATACGCCAAATATCCCCTCTAAATCGAGACCAATTTTTTAAACTTTTAGCTGCTCTAATTATTGGACGATTACCTGATCCGTAGGCTCCATATTGGATTCGTTTTGTAAAACTTCCGTTTTTACCTTTGACATCTAAAGATCCGTAAAAAACATCACCTCGTTTAAAATTAATAACATCACCATTACTTAGTGATTGCCTATTTACTCTATTGATTGTTTTCCAAGGAGAGTTTATAGAAGTTCCTGAATTTACATCATTTCCTGATGCACTGACGTAGTAATTTTTTTGTGCTACCAACGAATTGACTCCACAACTGCAAAATAATAAAATTAAATACTTTCTAATTGGATTGATTAGATTTTTCATTTTGGGAAAAAGAGATTATTTAAAGGGATTAATTATACTAACAAAGAAATCATCAACTAGTTCTTTATTAACGCCGCAAAGGTAAAAAGTTTCTCTAAAAACTTTTTACATTTTCATTTCTATAGTTCTAATTTTCACTGACTAAGAACATCGTTTTGACGTTGTTTTTTATGATAAATTCAACTCTATTTTTAAAATTGAATCAATTTACATTTCCCTTTATTTATCAGGAAAAACAAAGTGTTTTCAGATTAAAATTTCAGCTAAAAAAACATAAGAATTAATAATGAAATCGGCTCTTTTTCAATGTCTTTTTTCTGTAAAAAAATGATAAAATATGTTTAGTAAAGGGTAATTTAGAGATGCTTAAAACACTAATTTTTAAGAATTTTAACCACAAAAAAAGGCTTCATTCGAAATAAAAAATCGTAAAAAAAGAAAAAACTCTTTAAAAAAAGAGTCTTTGATTAATATATGATTAGAAATGAAAAGTATAATAGTCACTTATAGAAACATCAAAATATTTACTTTTTAATTTTTTCTATTAAAAATACTGCTCCAAATAGCATTGTAAAAGCATAACCAATGTCTTCTATAGGTATTGTTAATAAACGAATACTTAAATTCTCATTATTATTATACCAAACTACAGGTTCTTCAATTCCTGTTCCTGTTAAAACACCATTAACAATAAAAAAAGGGATTAAAATAATAAGAAAGGCTATGTAGAAGCGCCTTAAATATTCGATACCATAAAAATATCCAAGAACTAAAATGCCTATCAAAAAAGAATAATTAACCGTTGTATATGCTTTTCCCCAATTCATAACTAATACGGGAAGCACAATTAATAAAATTGATAAAGTAATGGCTTTAGTAACCTTAACTGGTATTAATAAATTTGGTTTGAAATATTCTAATGAATAATGAATAAAAATACTGGCATAAGGAATGCAAAAAAAGAACAACCATTCTTCAATGGGCATACCTAATAGCAAAAAAGGTAAATGGTAGTCTGGATTAAATCCCCAAACACCATTTTTAGTAAAAATAGCATCCCAAACTAAAAAAACAATAGCTACAATACTAATTGAAGTTAAAACTGCTTTCCAGTGTTTTATAAAACGCATATTCTTTTCGAAAGAATATATAAGTGGAATGCTTAAAGAGCCTAAATTTAAAATGAGATATAAAAAACTCATTAATTTTTATATTGTTTGAAATACTTAAAAGGAACATATAACATTCCAAAGCACTCACCATCGTGCTTTCCTAAATGTTTATGATGAATTTTATGTGCTTTTCTAAGTCCTTTAAAATACCAGTTATTTGTTTTATCAAACCATTTAAAGCGACGATGTATTAAAACATCATGGATTAAAAAGTATGCTAAACCGTATAAAAGAATACCTAAACCTATAAAAAATAAAAAGTTTAGCTCTGGTCTAATACCGAAGAAAAAAAGTAACATACTAGGAATGGCGAATACTACAAAAAATGCATCGTTTTTTTCAAAAACATGTGGATAACCAGGCTGGTGATGATCTTCATGTAAATACCAACCAAAACCATGCATTACATATTTATGAGTACACCATGTAATACCTTCCATTAAAATAAAAGTTCCTAACGTAACTAAAGCAAACAGCATTAAATTAAATTTAATTTATATTTCACATAACTTCTTGCCAACAAATTTATCTTCATCGGGTTAGAAATCCTAATTCTTGTGTCCATTATTTTTGAAGAAGGTGTTGCTTTTAACTTCTTCAATAATTTTCTGTAATAACGATATGCCATATACACACCAAACTTAGCTTCTATAGGTAATTGTAAAATTCCATTTTTAAAAGCGTACTCAAAATCTTCTTCGATTTCGTTTATAATTTGCTCTTTAGAGGTGGCATCTAATTCTTTTAGATTAATATTTGGAAAATATGATCGATTCAAAAACTCAACATCGTCTTTCAAATCTCTCAAAAAGTTTACCTTTTGAAAAGCAGAACCTAAACGCATTGCAGGTGCTTTTAACTCCTCATATCTTTTCTCATCACCTTTAACAAAAACCTTTAAACACATTAATCCAACTACATCTGCTGATCCATAAATATATTCGTTATACTCTTCTTGTGTTTTATATTCAGTTTTATGTAAATCAGCTCTCATACTTTTTAAGAAAGCTTTTACCAAATCATCAGGAATGTTAAACTTGTTTACAGTGTAAATGAATGAATTTAAAATAGGGTTTAAACTAATACCCTGATGTTTAGAAATGTAATAATCCTTTTCAAACTTATCTAATAACCCTTCTTTATCATACTCATGAAAAGTATCGACTATTTCATCTGCAAAACGAACAAATCCATAAATATTATAAATATGATCTCTTATGTTTTGCGAAAGCATTTTTGTTGCTAGCGAGAAAGAAGTACTGTAAGTATTTGTTACAAGCTTGCTACACTTATAGGAAACGTTGTCGAATAATTGCTTCATTTTTGGTATGTTTTTAAGATTAAATCTGAGGTTATTTTACCCGAAATTAATGACGGTGGTACACCCGGTCCTGGAACCGTTAATTGTCCTGTGAAGTATAAATTTTTCACTTTTTTGCTTTTCAGCTTCGGTCTTAAAAAAGCTGTTTGCGTTAAAATATTTGCCAATCCATAAGCATTACCTTTGTAAGAATTGTAATCATTTATGAAATCGCTAACACAATAACTTTCTTTAAAGATAATGTTTTCTTTTACATTTTGATTCGTTAATTTTTCTAAACGATCAATTATTATATTAAAATATTTTTCTCTTATCTCTTTTGTGTCTTCAATACCTGGTGCTAAAGGAATTAAAAATGTTCCTGCTTCCTTTCCTTCAGGTGCAAAACTGTTATCTGTTATACTAGGAAAACTTGCATAAAATAACGGTTTCTCTGGCCATTCAGGTGTATCATAAATCGATTTCGCATGTACATCAAAATCAGTATCAAAAAATAATGTGTGATGTTCTACATTTTCAATCTTCTTATCAAATCCAACGTAAAACAATAAAGATGATGGAGCAAAAATTCTACTTTCCCAGTACTTTTCTGAATACTGTCGTAGCTTTTCTGGTAACAAAGTTTCTGTATGATGATAATCTGCACCACTTAAAACCAAATCAGACTCTAATAATTCTCCATTAACTACTATTCCTGAAACCTTATTAGTAGCATCTACTTCTATTTTATCAACTACAGCATTTTTTTGAAAAGTAACTCCTAATTGCTTAGCCAAAGTAACCATTCCTTCAATTACTTTATACATACCTCCTACCGGATGCCAAGTTCCTAAACCAAAATCAGCATAATTCATAAAATTATAAAAAGCTGGAGTGTTACTTGGTTTAGCTCCTAAAAATAATACAGGAAACTCAAGGATTTGAATCAACTTTTGGTTCTTTATTTTCTTTCTAACTTGCTTTCTTATAGTAGAAAAGAATTGTCCTACCCTTACAACTGTTTCTGGTGTAACTAATTCTAATGGAGAAACTCCTGGTCTGTAAACAACATCTTTTACTGCAATATTGTAATTATCCTCTGCACTTTTGATAAATTTCCTCAAATGTTTAGAACTACCAGGCTCTTCTTTCTCAAAAATTTCACAGATTTCATCAAAATTCCCAGGAATAGTGATACTGTCATTTTCATCAAAGTAAACTTGATATGCAGGATCTAACTTTTCTAAAGTGTAGTAATCAGAAGGTTTCTTACCAAAATCAGCAAAAAACTTTTCAAATACATCAGGCATCCAATACCAAGTTGGTCCAATATCAAAAGTAAAACCATCTATATTATATTGTCTTGCTCTTCCTCCTAAAGTATCGTTTTTTTCAAAAACAGTAACTTCGAAGCCTGCTTTTGCCATGTAACTAGCAGCAGATAATGAAGAGAAACCTGAACCGATTATGAAGATTTTTTTTTTCAAATTATATCTTTAATATACAGTAAAGATATAAAAAATATTTTTTTTGTTTACCGTTTTTAAGATTTATTTAAACAAAAAATTTAGAAATCATTTAGCATGTCTATCAAAGTAGGATAAAGTATTATTTCTGAGTTAAAATCAACATCTTTTACATCAATAGCTTTCTTACCAACTGCTATCAATTTATGCTCTGTATTTTCTAATATCTTGTCTATCTTTTTAAAATAGTCTAAAACATCATCATCATATGGCTTGATGGTTAACGAAGTAATAAAACAAACTTTTAAATCTCCTTCAAAAAAGTAATTTAAATTATCAAGAGGTAAGCTTTGTCCGAGATAAATTGTTTGACAACCTCTTAATACTAATTCAAAGTTTAAATACATTAATCCTATCTCATGGATTTCTCCATCAGGTAAGAAAAGAACATAGTTATAATCAGTGTTAGTAGCTGCATACTCTAATTTCTCAGTATTCAATTGTATTTTTTGAATAATTAAATTAGATATAAAATGTTCATGAGCTGGCATTAGTGTTTTAGTCTGCCATAGAAGTCCTATCTGGTTTAAAAAAGGAATAAATACCTCTTTAAATATTTGTCTAAAAGTCTTCTTGTGTAATAACTTATTATATGTGTTATTGAATAAAACCTTATCAAACTGAAACATCGACATTTTAAAAGCATTAATTGCTTCGTCATTTGCCGCAAATTTAAAAGCTAACTCTCTTGCATTAGTTACAATTTGCTCTTCAGACATTTGAGCAATCTTTGAAATTTTGTAGTTATGATTATTTAAAAGAACTACATTTAAAAGCTTTAATAGGCTTTCAGAAGAATAATATCTAATATTGGTTTCCGTCCTATTTGGAGTTAAAAGATTATATCTTTTTTCCCAAATACGAATGGTATGTGCCTTAATACCAGATATATTCTCAAGGTCTTTTATCGTAAAAACGGTCTTAATATTGTTCAATTTATATCAACTTTTATTAAACAAATATACGAAATAAATAATCGTTTTTAAATTTTAATTAAAAATGATGTAACATTTTATATATTCGAGCTACTAATAATCAAACTAACTTTACTTAATAGTGCAAAAAAGTCTTGAAGACAATTTTTTAAATGATTTTGAAAGTAATCAAAATATAGTTCATAAAATTTGTAGAATATACACTACAAATCAAAGTGATCATAACGATTTATTTCAAGAAATAACAATTCAAGTTTGGAAAAACTATTCCAAATTTAGAGGCGACTCTAAATTTAGTACTTGGATGTACAGAGTAGCTTTAAACACTGCTATTTCACTGTACAGAAAATCTACTAAAAAAGTAAAAACTCAAGATATTGCTGATGTAGCTTTTAAAATTAAAGCTGTTGAATATGATGATACTGAAGAACAACAATTAAAAGCATTGTACAAAGCAATACAAAAATTAAATGATATTGATAAAGCTTTAGTCTTTTTGTATTTAGAAGACAAATCTTATAAAGAAATATCATTAGCACTAGGTATTAGTGAAGTAAACGCTCGTGTTAAAATGAACAGAGCAAAGGATAAATTAAAAAAAATACTAACCCCATAAGTATATATGGACGTATTAGATAAATATAAAAAGGCATGGGATAACCAGCCTGAGGAAAATAAAAAAGTTTCAAAAGCTGAAATTTACAAAATGACAAAACGTAAGTCTTCGTCTGTTGTAAAATGGATTCTTATTGTAGGTCTTTTAGAATTTTTAGTGGTATTAAGCTCTTATCTTTTTGTAGATTACGATGAGAATGATAATTTTTATCAAGAAATTGGTTTAAAAGACTTCCCCTTTTATTCACAAATGATAGCTTTCGCTATCGCTATTTATTTCATTTATAAGTTTTACCTAAACTATAAAAACATTTCTGTTACTGCCGATACTAAAAGTTTAATGAATCAGATTTTAACAACTCGTAAAACAGTTAAAACATACTTTATCGTAAGTTTAAGTTTCTTAGGAATTTTTGTTACCATTATAACTTTTATTATGCTTGCTGAAAAAATAGCGAATATGACAAGTATGGAATTAATTATTACTGTACTCGTTTTTATAATTTCTCTTGCTATTTTATTAGGCTTACTTTGGTTATTTTATCAATTATTATATGGTATTTTACTAAGAAAATTAAATAGTAATTATAAAGAACTAGCTAAATTAGAAGAATAGTAAGCAAAATTAATTGTAAAATTAATCGATAGGTTAGACCACTTGCTTTAACTTTGCTAAACAATAGTAAATTAATATTCTTTTATGGACTTTCCTTACGTAAAATCATTACACATCATTTTTGTAGTAACTTGGTTTGCTGGTTTATTTTATATGGTTCGCTTATTTATTTATCATACAGAAGCTGAAAAAAAAGAAGAACCAGCCAAAGAAATTTTACAAACTCAATATAAATTAATGCAAAAGAGGCTTTGGTACATTATTACATGGCCTTCTGCTATACTTGCCAGTATTTTTGCTTTTTGGATGTTAGTACAAAGACCTCATTATCTTCAGGATGCGTGGATGCATGTAAAGTTAGCTTTTGTATTAGCATTATACTTCTATCATGGAGCTTGCCATGGTATTTATAAACAACTTCAAAACGATATCGTAAAATATTCTCCTCTTAAATTACGCATTTGGAATGAAATAGCTACTATTATTTTATTTGCAATTGTCTTTTTAGTAGTTTTAAAAAACGCTATCAACTGGATATGGGGAGTCGTAGGAATCTTTTTAGTATCTATTTTGTTAATGATGAGTGTTAGACTATATAAAAAAATTAGAGCTAAAAAAAGCTGGGACAAATACGAGAAAGAATTAGCTAAAGAAAATGAAAAAAATAAAGAGTAAGTAACTCTTTTTAAAATTTATTACATTTGTATATATAACTTAAATCCCCATAAATATGAAAAAAGTATTTTTACTTTCATTTGCCTTTTTATTTGTAATAGCTTGTTCTTCGAATAATACTGATGGTTTACCTGATGATGGAGATACTGTGGTGACTGATGGAAACAATGGTTCTGACAATGATGGTTCAGGTTCAGATAATGACAACACTACTGATAAAGATGTTATCATTGGTACTTGGACACTTTATTTAGGAACAGATCAAAGAGAGGTTGATGAGTGTCTTAAAAAGACTACTTTTATTTTCAATGAAGACAAATCTTTAACCTATACTGAATATAACATAGATAATAATACATGTGTTGAAGTTACCGATAATGGTTACAAAGGAGAATGGATTAATAACGATAATGGTACTTATAATATAAGAAGACATGGATTTACTTCTGGTCAGGACATAGATTTCACTTTTGAAAACAACAATAATAACATGATCTTAGTAGGTCGAACATATAAAAGAAATTAAAATGAAAAAAAATTTTATCATCTCAGCTGTAACAGTATGTATGTTAATTTTTTCATCATGTTCTAGTGATGAAGATAATAACACTTCAAATAGTAATGACCCTATTTTAGGTAAATGGTTCTACTTTTCATTAAATAATGAAGAAGTTTCTGATTGTGAAAAAATGACTTCTATAGAATTTGCTGTCAGTGGTGCTACAACTACAGAAACATTTGAAATTTTAACTGATGATAGCTGTGGTAGAAGTAGTTTAACTGAAAATACTTGGACTAATAAAGGTGATAATATTTATACATTTAATAATTTAGAATCTAAAATAGAGTTTTTTGACAATGGCAATTCATTTAAAATATCTAGTGGAAACATTGTCTACAAAAAAATGCAGTAAATAAAAACTTACATAAACTTAAAAAAGACTATTTGAAGAAATAGTCTTTTTTTTATTCTAAAATAAATCAGACCTCTTTTTTAACATTACATTATCCTTATTTAACATAAGTGTATTTTAATATTATCTCAATAAAACTCATTTAAAATAAAAATATCACAACTTATTAACACTATATCGATTTCGTAAAGTTATAGAATAGCAAAATCAAAAATAAGTGTGTAATTTCATGATCGAAATCGATTTCGTAAAATAACATCTGCAGATTTAGATTACATTTTAATTAACCTTAATCACATCTTAATCATGAAAAATATCAAACAAATCAGCCTAATGCTGATTATATTGGTAACCTTCTTTTCTTGTCAAAAAGAAGAGTTAGATGACCTTTCAACCCCTGAAAATGTTTCATCAATTAATAACAATAATACAATTGCTTCTCGAATTTCTGCTTCATTACCTGGTAATGCTGAACAAGGAGCTATGCTTCATGCACATACTTGGCCTTTTGATGCAATAGAACGAGCAATTCCACAAATTGCTAATGCTGGCTTCAATTCTGTTCAAGTTTCTCCTGTAAACAAAACCAAAGGAAATAGTCCATGGTGGATATTATACCAACCTTGCGACTTAAATATTGGTAATGTAGTTCTTGGTAATGAAGATCAGTTTAGAAGAATGTGCCAAACTGCAGAAAATTATGGCGTTAAAATTATCGTCGACGCTGTATTAAATCATGTTGCCGACAATGGTACTTCAAACACTTGGTCAGATCAACTAGATCCAGCTCTAAAAAGAGGAGAATATTTCCATTGGAATGGTAGTATGAATAACTTTCAGGATAGATGGCAATTAACCCAACAAGATCTATTAGGTCTTCCTGATTGGAACACTCAAAGATCTGATGTTCAACAATTGCATATTAATTTCCTACACAAATGTATTGATGCTGGTGCAGACGGATTCCGTTTTGATGCTGCAAAACATATGGAAACCAGTGGCGGTGAAGATGGTAATTGGAGAGGTAACTACTGGGAAAACATAATGGGATCAATCAATAGTAGAGGAAATTTATACAATTTTGGAGAAGTACTTCCAGATGTTGCTGATAATGAAGAGCAATATCTTAGATATTATGACATTACGGCTCATGGCTACGGAAGAGCTCTAAGAGCTGCAGTTAGAAATTCGGATGCTACTGGAGTAAGAGACATATGGCATGGAAACCGAACTTTAAGTCCTGATAAGTCATTAGTTTATGTAGAAAATCATGACGATTATGAACATAATGATGACAATTCTCGTTCTTTAAATACTTGGCAAAGAAAAATGGGATATGCTATTGCCGCGGCAAGAGCTGGTGTTACTCCGCGCTTATTAGATAGACCTGGTAGTGAAGATGTTTGGAAAGACTTAGATGTAGCTTTAATCAACAGTTTCCATAATGCAATGGTTAGACAAAATGAATATTTAAGAAACCCTAGAAGAGAAACATTAGTTGTTGATAGAGGTAATGAAGGAACAGCTATTTTAAACTTAGGTGGTGAGTTTAATATTAGTACTCAAACCAACTTACGATCTGGAACTTATAGTGGTGAAGGTGGTACATTTAATGTTTCAGGCGGAACACTTACTGGAAATGTAAAAGGTGGAGCTATTGTTGTTTTGTATAATAACTCAAGTTATGGAAATAACAATACTGGAAACGGTGGTGGAAATAATAATGGAGATAACGGAAACCCAGGAAATGGAGGAGACAATGGAGATACTGGAGGAGGAAATGGAAATACTACTACAATATATGCAAACATTGATGTTGGTTGGGGGAATTCATTATTCATAAGAGGAAATACATCTCCTTTAAACTGGAATTCAGGTATTCAAATGACGAACGTAAACTCTAATACTTGGAAATGGGAAATTCAATCAATTCCTCAAGGACAAAATTTTGAATTTAAAGTATTAATTAACGATAATAATTGGTCTAGTGGAAGTAACTTCTCAGGAAAGGGAGGCGAAACAATTACGATTAATCCTAATTTTTAATATACCTACTTCTTAATACTAAAAGACCATTTAGTTATTTAGCTAAATGGTCTTTTTACTTTAATTTAAATCTTTTAATCTTCATTTGGCTTCATATGCACCTATATCTGGGGCTCCTTCTCTATTCTTTCCATTTATATCCCATATAGATGAATAAACATTCTCTAGAGTTTTTCCTTTATCAATAATATGCTTTCTCGTAAAATCATTGACTTTTACATTCATATTGAAATCTTCTGTATTTTCAAAGATTTCACTTAACAAATCAAACTTATCTCTACCTATAATGTAATTATTCTCTTCAAATACATTTAGAGATTCTTGATCATAACTTAGTGATCTAGAAACTAAATTGTTTGCTATAATAGAGTTCTGACTAGGACCTCTTGTTTTATGATTTTTTATAACAATCCAAGGTGATTTATCATTTCCATCTAATTGATCAATTACGGTATTATTTAAAATTTTACCATCTAACATACCATACATTGCAATTCCATGATAATTATCCGTTAAAACCACATTATTTTCAATAATCCAATTCTTAAAAAAGCCATCAAAACAACCAATGCCCTGTAAATTTCCATGTAAATTATTACTTCCTTTTGGGATCATAGCTATTAAATTATTTTTTATAAAAACATTCTCTAGAGTACCTTGACCTGGATTATTGTTGTCTCCCCTAGCATATGATTGAATTCCGTCATGATGACGGTACTCTGGTAACTCACTATCCACATAAATGCAGCCTATAATTTTATTATCATAACATTTAATATTATTTGAACACAAACGCATACCATCATGAGAAAACAATAAGACCTCACTATTTATAACAGAAAAATTGTCAGATCCATAGTCTACAGATATACCCATAGCTACATTTTCTATTTTACTATTGATGATTTCTACATGTTCAACAGCTCTTAGATTGAATCCACTCGCACTTTTATCTAACCACTCTTTAGCAGACCACCCATTAGTATTTTCAGTAGTACTAGCATGTACATTATTAAATTTAACATAAGAACCTTTTCCATGAAAATTAATAGACTCAAGATGAATCATACTTCCTCTATTACTACTGTTTAAAACCTCTGTTTCCCAATAATTATCATTTCCATCATAACTAGATTTAATGACTCTTAAATCTTTTAAATAAATATTTTTGAAAGCACCTGTCAACTTAAACTGTGATAATACTGGCTTTTGACCATTCTCACCCCTAATAGTTAACCATTCATCTTTAAACATAAAATTATTAAGAGCAATATTTCCATGATACCCTGACATTAATACAAGTTCATCTCCTTCTTTAACAGGAGCATTCTCATTAACTAAAATTAAATCAGAATCAGGATTATAATTCTCACTGTGTTTATAATATTGAACCTTTCCAGACTCTAAAACATGTTTCAATGTTTTCCATGGATTTTCTTTACTTCCATCTCCTTCATCTAATCCTAAAACTGGATCTATGTAAAAACTACCTCCTACTACTTTAGGTTCTTCAAAAGAATAATTTTCGATTGTCTGACTTCCTAGATCTTCTTGAATAAAAAGTTCTTTTTTAGCACATGAAAACAATAAAAAAACAGATAATAAACTTAATACTTTACAATTCATTTTTAACATTGATGATAATTTTAATATTTTTTTATATCTACACGTTTAACAAAGGCTTTTGTTCCCTTTAATGTTTATTACAAAAGGTATGTGTAAACTGACTATAATTTTTTTTTGAAAAGTAAGTTTATTAACAAACTCTATTTACACTGAATTCAGTGAAATTTTAATAAAGTATTTTATGAGGTTGTGATTTATAAAAATGAAGTATTATAAAAACAAAAAACCGTTCAATATGTATTGAACGGTTTTGTTATAAAGAAAGGCGACGACCTACTCTCCCACCAGTGGCAGTACCATCGGCGCTAATGGGCTTAACTTCTCTGTTCGGAATGGTAAGAG
>NZ_SJXJ01000037.1 GCF_004337695.1 Tenacibaculum sp. M341 | reverse complement strand
TCGTTCTTTATTGAATAGATTTGACACCACAATTACTAGTTGGAAAGGCTTTAATTTCCTAGCATTTATTGTAATCGGATTAAAGAAATTTCATAAAATTGAAAAGTCAAGATGACTTCATAGAATTGTTTGATTGATAAATAATAATTCTATAACAATTTAGTATAAACAAAAAATAATATAACTATGAGTAATGTAACAACCAATCACGTAGAAAAGAGTAAGAAAGAATTAGCAAGAATTCCAGGAAAAAAAATTTCTAAGCAGGATAAGCTAATAAAAGTATTTGTAGGTGAAGGACAAGAATTTGCAATTCCGATAGATTTTGGTGTTGAGTATCCAGGGGTTTTAGCTCCTACAGTGCTTACTTTTATAAAAGATAACGGAAAGGATAAAAATATTTTTATTCAAGGAGTTGCTTTTGTAAATAGTGATTATGGAGTAAAGAAAGATCAGTTTGAGTTTTATTATAACTTTACCTATAAATCTTCAGGAGAATATCAGTTAAATATTTATATGACATTTATCCATAGTGATAAAAATAATGAGCAAGGTTTTAGGTATTATCCTTTTTTAATGGAGTTTTATGAAGGTGCTGTAAAGTGTAGTGAAGAGGAAGTAGTTTCACTAGAAAAGATTAAAACAGTTGAATTGTTTGTAGTGAATAGAAACCCAGAAGCTTCAAGAGGTACAGTAACCACAGTAAAGCCTTCTTCTGGTACAGAAGGATTCTAATTTTTTTTGAATATAGCAGCGATTAATTCGCTGCTTTTTGTATTTTAAAAACCAACCAAATAAGTTTTTAAAATGCCTACTAACAATAAAACCTTTTTATTGTTCTTTTTTCTTCTAATTAGTAATATCATAGTTTGTCAAGAGAAAAAAGAGTTAATTTCAATTCAACAAGAAATTATATCAAAGTCTACTCTTCATAATAAAGATGAAAATTTTAAAAAAATACTTGAGCTTTATCTAAATAAAGAATGGGATTCTATTTTATTTAATACAACAAATCAGATTGAAACGAATTCGAAATTAAATAAAGAAACTAAGCAATATTATTATTTTTTTAAAGGGTACGGATTGTATAAGAAGAAAAAGTTTAAATCAGCTAAAGAAACATTTCAAAAGATTACTCCACCTTTCCTTTTGTTAATTCAAGTAAAGTCATATTTAGGAGAATTAGCTTTACTAGAAAATAATTATTCAAATGCACTGACTATTTTTAAAGAAGTTGAAAGCGAATTGAATTCTTCTATTAAAGGAATAGAAATAAGAAATATTAAACATAACATTGGTATATGTTATTTGCATCTTAAAAAATTTAAAGAAGCAGAAAAATATTTGACTAACAGTATTCAACTTTATGAAAAAGAGAAAGATTCTACAGAACTAGTTGGAGCTTATGGTGATATTGCTACTTTATATTACGAACAATACAAAGATGATTTAGCAATTCCATATTTTAAAAAAGCATACGAATTTTCTAAAACAGTAGATAATTTTACACTAAAAAGTAATACTGCAAAAAACATGGCAGTGGTTGAAGAGAATAGAAAAGATATAACTGCTGCTTTGAAATATAGAAAAGAGTATGAGCAGTGGAACGACTCGCTAAATAATCATAATAAAATATGGGAGTTAGCTCAGTTGGAGAAGAAGTTAGCTGTAGAAAAAAAGCAAATAGAAGTAAATCTTTTAAAAGCTGAAAATAAAGCTAAAATAGCTGAACGTAATAGTTTTCTTTACATTACAATGGCACTTTCAATATTATTGTTGGTAATCATTGTTTTTTACAGGAAAAATATAAAATCAAAAAGAACCATTTTAGCCCAGAAAGAACAGCTAGATACTTTAAATGAAACTAAAGATCGTTTATTCTCTATTGTAAGTCATGATTTACGTTCGTCTGTAAATACTTTAAAACTGAGTAATAAAAAAGTAATTAAAAATTTAGAAAAAGAAAATATTAAAAATGCTCACAAAATTTTACAGCGCAACAGTACGATAGTTAGTAGTGCATATAATTTGTTAGACAATCTATTGAATTGGGCGATGCTACAAACACAACAATCATATTTTGAAATAGAAGAAAATCATTTATATTTTACTGTAGAACATGTGGTGTATAATTACATTCCTTTGTTAAAAGAAAAAGAACTTCAATTAAAAAACTCAGTAGACAAAACAACTAAGGTGATGGCAGATCAGGAGTCTTTAAAAATCATACTTAGAAATTTGTTAGATAATGCCATAAAGTTTTCTGATTCAGAAGGAGACATCAAGATATATACTCAAGATAAAGATGCTAGTTTTTTAGATATTGTTATTGAAGATTCAGGTATAGGAATGGATGTTAGCACTCGAGAAAAGTTAGTAACAAAGAATATTACAGTCGATAAACGTAAACATACAAATAGAATAGGTTCTGGTTTAGGATTACAGTTATGTAAATCGATGATTCAAAAAAATAAAGGAAAGCTATCTATAGAAAGTGAATTAGGAAAAGGAACAAAAATGATTGTATCTTTACCTAAACTTCTTATTAATGGATAATGTAAATGTTTTTATCGTAGAAGATAATCCTGTACAAAGTGAAGCTCTGGTAGACGTTTTAGAAACACACAACTATAATGTTATTGGCGTAGCTGAAAATTTTAAAGATGCAATAACAACTTATTTAACTAGAAAAGATATTGATATAGTTATTATTGATATTTTTTTAGGAGATCACCCAGATGGAATTTCTTTTGCAGAAACGATTAATAGTTTACAAGAAACCAAAAAACCATTTTTATTTTTAACAAGTTCTACTGATAAAGCATTGTTTGAAAGAGCAAAAGCCACGATGCCTTTTAATTATATGGTAAAACCTTTTAATGAATTAGAATTGCTGTTTTCTATTCATATAGCCATGGAAAAATTTTATGGTCAGAATGATGTGTTTACCAAAGATGATTCAGATACAATAGTTAGCAACGATTACTTATATATTCAAAAAGGAAAGTCTCTTAAAAAAGTACTAATTACAGAAATAATTTATATTGAAGTTGAAGGTCGTTATTGTAATATAATTACAGAAAAAGGGAAGTTTGTTATTTTAATTTCATTAGCAAAAATAGAACAGTTGTTAGATACTACAATGTTTAGTAAAGCTAGTAGAAACTTTTTAGTAAATACAGGTATGATTGAAGAAATTTATCCTAGTGATAATTTAATAGTATTATCTGGAGGATACAAAGTAACTCTTAGCGATAAATATAAAGATATCATTAAAAAGAACATTGTACTTCGCTAATAAAAGTGTGACTAGCTAAAAAAATAAAATAGGTCTTCTTACAGTTCTATTATCTTCTCTTTTAGAGTTGAAAAGTTACATACAAAACTATGAGTATGCCACCATTATCCAAGTATTAGTTAATACAATAGAAACACCATTTCATGAAGCGTTTTTTACAGTTAGTGTCAAAAAACGAATAACCACATCTTTTTCAAAATAGTTTTACGGTATGAGTAATTAAAAGTACAGTGCTTTTAAATGCTTCAACCAAAGTATAAACTAAAAAAGATAAAGATGACGAAAGCTTTTCATATCTACAAAGGTGAAATTGATTTTACAACCTTTGAATTTGAAGAAAGTATCACCTTAGATGCAATTAGAAAAAAACTTATCGATTCGGGTTTTATGACCATTTCCGAAAGTGAAGATTTCAGATTTGTAAATTTTCAAAATAAAACACCGAAGTACGAAGATATGGTGGTGGGAATAAGTACGGAAACCTATATACCTATTTCAGGAATTATAGGAGAAAATAATCAAGCCTATTTAACAGATGTAAATAAAACCATGGAAACTGATTTTATAGGTTTTAGTACAGATTGGTGGTTTGATAGGTATATGTCGTGTAGAATGCGCTTAAATACAACCGACTCAGAAGCTAGAAAAGCCAATGAAGGAAAGTTTCAGCCTTTTATGCTGACGAATGTGAAAACTGCAAATCCAAATTTACCAGCGATTAGTTTTGAAAACATTGTGGTATGCGAAAAAGATAGTGTGATTCAGTTTGAAATTAGTTCATGGGCAGCAGCTGGTTATGGATATACTATAAAACCAACCTCTGGCTCACCAATAAATAGTAAACCGTTATACATTACGTTTACAGGTTGTCCTAAAGATGGAGGTAACTATGCCAGAACTTCTTTACGTCGTTACTATACAGAAAATCAAAGTCAAAATAAAAGTACGATTAAAGTTGTAGCAACTGATACTTTGAATTTAGGAGGTAATGATTTGAATTATATGAAATTCTCTATTAGAACTTGGAAGGTTACAGAGTACAAGTCGAACAATAAAGTATACAAATGCAACTTACCACTTCCATCGCCTTATCAAAAACAAGAAACCATTACCCCACCATACAGCCAACTTGTTAATGGTGATGAATCTGTAATACCTGGTGGAACAATAGAACCAGGAACTACAGTGCCAACAGGAGATCAGTCAGAGCAAAATATTGGAACAATTTATAATGTAAAAGATAGTCAGAATGTAGGGGATATTATAGGTGAAGTTATTTTTTATGTTTTTGTATTTAAAACAAAAGAAGACGCAGAAGCAGTATTTGGACAAATGAATGACATTGATCCTTCAATTTGGCAAGGGTAACTAAATAAAAATTGAATTCAATCACAATAAAATTAAGAAAGCATGGCAAAAAAAAGCATAGATAAAAACAGTGATATAAAATTAATTGTATTTCAAAAAGCAGGCAAAGAGTCTATTTCGTATCCTTTTGATGTAAATACCAAACTATCAGAAGTAAGAAAAGTACTAGAATCTCCAGAGGTAGATAATTTTATGAAAAGAGAAGATTATTTTCTGAATGAAGGAAGTAAAATTTTAATATCTACAGAATCACAAATAGCATTAAGTGTATTATTAAATTCGGGTAATGTTATAACGGTTGGGGTGTTAGATCTTTCAGATCCACTAGATCCTGAAGATGGTGTACAGTATTATATGGATTTAAGTACTACAGAAAAGTTATCTCTTTTTGAAAATGTTCAAATTTTTAATGGTTTAACCTTCGACCCTGAAAAAGGTTTTACAAAATCATTTAAAAAATTGTATTCATGGAAAGAAGGTAAGTTTCCAGATGCTTTAGTGCCAAGAGTACTTACGGAAGTAGAAAATAAAGATGCATATTCTAAAGTTACACATTCATTACAAGAAACAAATACAAATAGTGGTTCAGTATCATTAGCTAGTCCTACTGTTGGTGGTGAAGCAGAATTTAAATTTGAACAAAGTAAAAATCAATCAAGTAGTGAAGTAACACAGTACATCACAGGAAAATTTTTAGTTAGAAAAGTTGCATTACAAGTAGATTTAGAGAATTATGTTGCTTCAGACGATTTTAACGACGCTATTCATAGAGCATTATTCAAGTATTCAGATAACGATTTTAAAACATGCAAAGCTGTTGTAGAGGTGTTAAATGAATATGGATATTATATTCCTAAAGAGTATAATTTAGGAGGAGCATTATTTTCTAGTGATTCTACAACGATAACAGAGTTCAGTGAGTCGGAAACGAACAGACAAGAATTTGGTGGTTCTTTTAAAGCAGCTTTTACAAGTATTGGAGGTGGAGCCTCTTATAATAATGCATCAGGAAGCACACAAACAACTACACAAACAGATAAGTTTCAAATTACTTCGTTGTTACAAGTAGGAGGAAGAGCAGGTACTTCAAACGATTATAGTGAATGGGCTAAAACACTTGATAAAGCTATTTATTGGGGGGTAGCAACTTTTGACGAGATGTTACCTTCTGTGGCAATTTTAAGTAATATAAGTAATATGAATAGAGTAATAGCTTTGTTTGATAAATTTAGTTCATATCCTGGTATTGTAGAGTTGCAACCTCATATCAATTTGTTAGATTATGCAACAGCGATTCAAAATTTATATAATCCTTGGGGAGTAAGATAAAAGGTAACATAATAAAGATATAGAAAAGGGTGTAAGTAGCGTAGCCCTTTTCTTTTTGTATATATGTTTAAATAAAGAGGAGTAATTAAATTACCAAACCGTCTTTCATTTCTAAAGTTCTATCAGCCATTTCAGCTAATTCTTTATTGTGCGTAACTAAAACAAAAGTTTGTCCGAATTCATCACGAAGTTTAAAGAATAATTCATGTAAGTTTTTAGCAGAAGTAGAATCTAAATTCCCTGATGGTTCATCAGCAAAAATTACAGACGGATTGTTAATTAGCGCTCTAGCTACAGCAACACGTTGTTGCTCTCCACCTGAAAGTTGACTTGGTTTGTGATTTATTCTATGAGAAAGTCCTAAAAATTCTAATAATTCCTTTGCTCTTTTCTCTGTTTCAGCTTTCCCTTTTTTAGCAATAAATGCAGGGATACAAACATTTTCTAAAGCAGTGAATTCTGGTAATAATTGATGAAATTGAAAAATAAATCCAATATGTTTATTTCTGAAAGCAGAAATTTCATTATCAGATAAATGGTTTACAGGAATATTGTTTATAGTTAATTGACAATTAATACCTTTTTGGGGTCTGTCCAAAGTACCTAAAATTTGTAATAAAGTAGTTTTTCCCGCACCAGAAGGTCCAACAACGGCTACAATTTCACCTTTTTTAATGTGTAAGTCTACACCTTTTAAGATTTTTACTTCACCGTAATATTTGTGTATGTTTTTCCCTGTAATCATTCTATAAATTCAATACAGCTAAAGTATGAAAAACAATTATCATTTGGCAGACATCGTTTATTAAAAGTAATAACCGAAAAAGTTATATGAGAAATCATTTTTTATGATCAAATAGCGTTTAAAAGCTACAATTATAACGTTAAATAGGTGTTTTTTACAAGCTCAGAACCATATTTACGTTCTAATTTTCTAACAATAAAATGTCCTTTAGCCATGTCTTGAAAATGGCTTATAAATAACGTGTTTATTAAAGCTCCTCCAGCAGCTCCAACAATAGGTATAGATTGAGCTATAGATTTTTCAGTGACTTGTACACCAAAACGTTCAGCTATTTTACTAATAATGGTTAAAAATATAGGAGCACCTTCTTTAGCAACTCCTTGTTCGGTAACATATTTACTAGCTTGTGCCATTGAATTTGATAAAAAAGTTTTAGTAACATAATAACTAGACTCTAAGTTATCATCTTCAATACTATTTCCTCCTAAAGCAAATACTTCTAAACAAGCAAGTTTGGTATTTGTATCATTTATAGATTCACCATGAGATCTTGCAATATCAGCTATAGAACGTAAAATAATGGTGGTAGTTACAGGTAATTCTATAGCTAAACCAGCAATACCAAATAAGCCTCCTAAAGTACCAGTTGCACCTGCTGCAATTTTATGAAAGATATTTGTTGTTTTTTCTTCTTTAACATCTTTCATAGTAAAAATAGCAACATCGGCAGCTTTTAATAAAGATGATTTTGTGACCTCTGTTAATTTCTGATTCCAATTCTCAGGTAGCATTTCTAAACCTTTTTGAATAGGATTTCCTATCATAGTGCTTAATTTAATAGCAATACCTGGATTTTCAAGTAATTGTTTCGCTTCTTTTAAGGCATTATTATCTTTTTCAGATAATGATTTTACAGGTAAATTCATGATTTCTATTAGCAATTATTTTTAACAAGTTAAATTCATATCATAAAAGTATTAATTTTTATCATATGAATAAAATGAGTTGGAAATTGGGAATCTTTTCCAATTCTAAATATAGCGAAAATATGTTTCCATGTCTATAAACATAGTTTTATATTATTTGCTTAATAAACTCTTTCTAATTCTACTTAACTGTACAGGAGTAATGTTTAAATAACTTGCTATTTGGTACTGTGGAATTAAATTTTCAATATTAGCTATTCGCTGTTTTAAAATTTCATATCGTTGGGTAGCATCCAACAAAGAAAGTTCATCTAATCTAGTTTGTGAGATTAGTAAAGCACGTTGAATAATTCTACCATAAAGAATAGCAAACTCATGACTGGTATTGGTAAACTCTATAAATTTAATAAAGCTACCTTCATAAACCGTACAATCAGTAAGGCTTTTATAATTGTTTTTAGTTTTGTACAGTCTTCCTGTGTTTAAAGAAGAGAGATTGGTAAAAACATCATTATTAGCGTGTATAGCTCTAATGTATTCTTTTTCTTCATCAATACTTTTAGAAAAACTACCTACTATACCTTCTTTAATTAGAAAGAATTTATCTGCGCTATCTGCTTCATGAATAATAATTTCGTTTTTAGAAATTTGTTTGTAGGTAATAACTTCTTCAAATAATTCAATAGATTTATCTGAAATATCTTCTTTAAAAAATCGAAGAAATTGTGTTACAAAATTGTCTTTCATTTATAGGTGGCTTAATAAATTATGAGATAAAGAAATACTAGTATAATTGAAAAAGGGTAGGAGGTAAAGTATCAAAGAAAATCTTTAAACCATCTTTAACAATAAGTCAAATATATAATGTGCAATTATGAAACAAATTCACTAAAAAAATGACTTTTTTAAAAAGTAAAAAAGCTTTATCCGTTTAAACCACAATATACATATTTTTTTAACACAATTTTAAATGAAAAAGCTAAACAGAATACATTTTTTTTCTGATTCGACTCAACTGAACAGGTGTTATGTTTAAGTAACTCGCTATTTGATATTGAGGTATCAAATTGTCAATATTTGGTATGCGTTGTTTTAGTAATCTATATCGGTTGGTAGCATCTAAAAGAGATAGTCTATCTAACCTAATCAATAATTGCAATAATAGTTTCTGCTGAATGTAATTGTACAATAAACTAATTTCATGATTCTCTTGGGTAAGTGTCAAAAAATCTTGAAAACTACCTTCTAATAGCAAACAATCGTCGGTTAAACATTTAAAATAGTCATACGTAGCTTCTTTATCTTTGTCTAAATAAAATAAGTTAGTAAAAGCATAGTTTTCTACATGAATAGTTCTTATGTATTCTTTCTTTGTTTCTATATCTTCAGAAAAGCTTGCAACAATTCCTGATTTAAGAATGTAAAACTTAGTTAAATCATCAGCCCTTTTAATTAAAACATCACCTTTTTTGAAGTATTTTATTTCTAAAATATCAGCAAAAGCATTAATCCCTTCATCAGAAATATCACTCATATAAAAACGAGAGAAACTTCTTACCAGTTCAATTTTCATTTTACAGAAAGTTTAATTTAAATATAATCCCGTATTACTTAACAGCAATAAAGGTTAATAATTGTGTACAACACTAAATATTAATTAAATAAAAACAAGATTTATTTAACTATAAATTTAAATGCCACTAAATATTTAGAAAAACCAGTTTTTTGATAGAAAAGATTCCCAAAATTTCTAAAAAAGTCCTTGATTTTTATATTGTTTATTTATTTCAATATTTTCAAAAGAAGATAAATAGTCCCGAAATCTAAGGTACGAAATTTTATTGAAGAATACATTTTATGTAAATAGGTAGCATTGAGACTAATTACAGTTTTATATCAAATAAAAAAGTGTTTGAATTGATCAAATAAGTATCAATTGATAATAATTAAGTATCAATTCAAGCTTTTTTTAAAGAAAGAGAAAACTAAAATTTAAGCGACTCTAAAAAGGTTAGTGTATTGTTACCCTCCATGAATAAAAGATCTAAAATTGATAAATTAGAAATAAATCCGTGTTTATCATCAAACATTTGAGTATACTCATCCATATTCACAGAAACACCTTTTTTAGCTAATGAAAGATGCCTAAAATCTTCTATTGAAGGATCGATTTCATAAGCTGTCGTTTCTTTATATGATTGCTTTATTTGTAAAGCGTCGGTGATAAATAAATAAGTATCGATATTTAAATCAACTAAATAATTATATTTTTTAGTGAATATTTTTCTCAAATCATCTTCAAAAAACTCAAAATAAGGAGAAGATTGATACGCCGTTTGTAATGATTTTAAATGCTGACTTTGCCAAGGAAAATCATTTTCAACTAAAGTATCTTTAGTTTTTTTACGGTCTGTAGATTTTTTATGTTTAACAGGTACAGTAAGTGCCAATTTACCATTGGCACCATAAATGTAACATCTGTTTCTGTATGTTTGTTTTTGAAAATTGTCTTCTAATTCAAATGTTATTTCATCTGATTTGTAAATAGCAGCATATTGCGCTACTGGAGAAAAATATGTTGGTATAAAAAGACTCAAAATTTAAGCTGTTTTTTTCTTTTTAGGTTTAAAAACAAAGAATAATATTAGAGAAGCACATAGAATACCTATCCAAAAATACGATTTAGTTTCACCGTTGTTTACAGTAGTAAAAATTCTGTCCCAACGTACTTTACCTTCTACATTGTCATAACTAAACCATATCATTACAGGAGTACCAATAACATGATCAAAAGGTACATATCCCCAAGCTCTTGCATCTAAAGATGTTTGACGATTGTCTCCCATCATCCAATAATAATCTTGCTTAAAAGTATAGGTATTGGTTTTTTTACCATTAATGTAAATATCATTACCTACATAAGCTAAATCATTTTTTTCATATTCTTGAATAATTCTTTTGTAAAACGGAATACTAGATTCATTTAGCTCAACAGTAGCTCCTTTTTTAGGAATGTAAATTGGACCAAAGTTATCTTGAGACCAAGCATATTTAGGATTATGAGGAAATAAACTACCATCATAATATCCAGCAGGTCTTAATCTTTTAGTAACGCTTTTTACAATAGGGTTTTTAGCTATTTGTTTGGCTTCTTCGTCAGTTAAGTTTAAAATATACTTACCGTTTAAAGTACCGGCTTCAGAAAGCCTAACATTGTATTTCTTTAAGGCAGCTAAACTAAAATCTTGTCCGTCTGTATCTACTTCATGATACCATTGTGGTTTCGCATTTTGAGGTAAAATTGAACGTTTACCATTAATGTATATGTAACCATCTCTAATTTCTAAACTATCACCAGCAATACCTACACATCTTTTAACTAAGTTAGTTTTTTTATCTATAGGCTTATAATAATTTCTGTCTGGTCTAAGATTGTTCATGTCCAACAATGTATCCGCTGGCTGACCAAAAACAACGATATCATTTCGTTTAATTTTCTTTAATCCTGGTAAACGTAAATATGGTAATTGTAGTTTATTAATTAAAGAAGTGTTTCTAGCGTCATAATCATCACTAAATAAATACGATTTACTTTTTACAACAGGAATTGTATCATGAATCATAGGTAAAGCAACGGTAGACATTGGTACTCTTGCTCCATAATGAAATTTACTTACAAATAAATAATCACCAATTAATAGTGATTTCTCTAATGATGAAGAAGGAATTACATAAGGCCTAATAAAATAATTATGTACAATAGTTGCAGCTACAATTGCAAACGCAATTGAACTTACCCATTCCCCAGCACCACTCGGAGCTTTCAAAGATCTGTCCTTTCTATAATTTGCCTGGTTAGAATAGTTAATAGCATAAATATAAAAACCTAGCGTAAATATTACTAAGAAAGTGTCTTTAGTAGACTTATAACCAAAAGATCTACATGTTTCTATCCAAAGAACAGGAAACATAATTAAGTTAACAATTGGAATAAATAATAAAATTACCCACCATTTAGGACGTTTAATAATACCAAGTAATACAATTGCATTGTAAACAGGAACAGCAGCTTCCCATGCTTTTCTTTCAGCTTTAACATATAATTTCCAAGTTCCAAAAAAATGAATTACTTGTACAATTAAGAATAATATAAACCATCCGGTTAAAGACATAATTTCTATAGTTTTTATTTAAAATTTTGGTGTAATGTACCTTTAAAAGAGGAAAAACAACAGTATTTAACCAATGTTTAACACATTTTTCATAGTGAATACACCTTCTTTATTTTGTAGCCATTCAGCAGCAATAACAGCACCTAAAGCAAATCCTTTTCTGTTGTGTGCTGTGTGTTTAATATCTATTGTATCTATACTTGATTCGTAAGCAATACTGTGAGTTCCTGGTACATCAGGAGTTCTAATAGCTTTAATAGGAATACTTTCTTCAGATATATCACCATCTAATTCCCATTTTTTCTTGTTTGAATTTTCAATAATACCTTCAGCAAGAGTAATGGCAGTACCACTAGGAGCGTCAAGTTTTTTGGTATGATGAATTTCTTCCATGCTTACATTGTATTCAGAAAGAGCATTCATCATTTTAGCTAATTGAGTATTTAATTCGAAGAAAATATTAACGCCTAAACTAAAATTAGAAGCATAAATAAAAGCTCCTTTTTTTTCGTTACATATCTCTACGGCATTATCGTACTTGTCTAACCATCCAGTTGTTCCTGATACTACAGGAACATTATTGTTAAAACAGTTAGTTATATTATCAAAAGCTGCATCTGGTACACTAAAATCAATAGCAACGTCAGCCTTAGTTATATCGTAATCATCTTTAGAAGAAGTTTTAATCACTATTTCATGACCTCTTTCTAGGGCAATTTTTTCAATTTCCTTACCCATTCTTCCATAACCTAATAAGGCTAGTTTCATATTAAAAAGAATATTTTAAAGTTAAACCAATTTTAGGCGTATCATTATCAACTGAAAACGCGTTTGGTGGTATTGTAGTAGGAGTTAATGATAAATCGTCGGAATCATCAAATTGAAGTAAATGAGCTGTTACACTGGCTTCTACAATTTGCAACACATAAATTAACACGGTTGTTAATAACGATAAATCTCTATTTTGTCTAAACTGTCTTTGAGCACTTTCTAAAGCTTCATCAGATAGTGTTAATTCAGGAGTATTAAATTCATCAGACAATCCAGCTTTTCTTCTTCTAAAAGCAGTTCTAACCCTATCATATTGATTACTGTTATCTATAAAAAAATAAACACTACTAGCCATTCCTCCATATATTAAAGGTAATTGCCACCAGTATCTATTATTATAAATTTGACCAGCTCCTGGTAAAACAGCAGAATAAAAAGCTGCTTTTGATGGAGATAATGGATTATATACTACTTTTTTCGGTTGATATAATTGAGAAACCTCTTTAGTTGGTATGCTATCTTTTTGAGCTTCTACATTCACTCCCCAAGCTAAAAGTAAAACAAAGACTATGTAATTTCTAAATCTCAACTATTGTAATAATTTTTTAATTCGTTCAAAATCAGCAAGAGAGTTAAAAGGAATTGAAATTTTTCCTTTTCCTTTATCATTAACGCTAACATTAATTTTTGCATCAAAAAAGTCATTTAAATCCTTTAAACTATTAGTAATAGCAGAAGGAACTGTTTTTTTGTTTTTCTCAGCTTTAGCTAATGTTCCTGATTTTATATGTCTAACTAAATCTTCTGTTTGACGAACTGAAAGTTTGTCTCGTAAGATTTTTTCGTAGATTTTAATTTGGTCAGACAGGTTTTCAATATTGATAAGTGCTCTACCATGTCCCATAGATATGAAAGCATCTCTCATACCAGTTTGAATGATAGGATCTAACTTTAATAAACGTAAATAGTTAGTTACTGTAGATCTTTTTTTACCAACACGAACACTTAATTCTTCTTGAGTTAATTTAATTTCATCAATTAATCGTTGATAAGATAAAGCAACTTCAATTGGATCTAAATTTTTACGCTGAATGTTTTCAACTAATGCCATTTCTAGCATTTCTTGATCATTCGCTATTCTTATATATGCAGGTACAGTTTTATTACCAATTAATTTAGATGCTCTAAAACGACGCTCTCCAGAAACTAATTGAAATTTATCTTCTGCTAGTTTTCTAACAGTAATTGGTTGAATAACACCAAGTTCTTTAATAGATCCAGAAAGTTCTTTAAGTGCTTCTTCATCAAAATATGTACGAGGTTGAAAAGGATTTACTTCAATTAAATCTAAATCAATTTCAATAATACTACCAACAACCTTGTCTGCATTTTCATCAGATGCAGATGTAACTTCGGCAGTTTCTTTTAACAAAGCTGATAATCCTCTTCCTAATGCTTGCTTCTTTGTTGCTTTTGCCATGTTATTAGTTCTTTTTTATAATTTCGTTTGCTAAATTAATATAATTTACGGCACCTTTACTAGTTGCATCGTATGAAATTATACTTTCTCCATAACTAGGAGCTTCACTTAAACGGATATTTCTATGTACTATTGTTTCAAAAACCATAGAACTAAAGTGTTTTCTTACTTCATCAACTACTTGATTAGATAAACGTAAACGTGCATCATACATAGTTAATAATAAACCTTCTATTTCTAATTCTTTATTGTGGATTTTTTGTACACTTTTAATTGTGTTTAAAAGTTTTCCTAATCCTTCTAAAGCGAAGTATTCACATTGTATAGGAATAATTACAGAGTTAGAGGCTACTAAAGAGTTTAAGGTAATTAAGCCTAAAGAAGGAGCACAGTCAATTAAAATATAATCATAATCTTCAGAAAGTTCAGCCAATGCTTTCTTAAGCATGTATTCTCTTTCTGGTTTATCAACAAGTTCAATCTCAATAGCTACTAAATCAATATGAGCAGGTATTAAATCTACGTTTGGAGATTCGGTTTTAACAATAGTGTCTTTTACAGATGAAGTGTGTTCTAATACTTGATAAGTACCAAATTCAACTGTTTCAACGTCTATACCTAATCCAGATGTAGCATTTGCTTGAGGATCTGCATCAATTAACAATACCTTTTTTTCTAGTACACCTAAAGCAGCTGCTAGATTCACCGACGTGGTAGTTTTTCCAACTCCACCTTTTTGATTTGCTATCGCAATTATTTTGCCCATACTTGTTATGTAATTACCGAACGTAAAAATACAATTATTTATGACTTTTGAAAGGAGAAGATATTAACAAAAAAGTTAAAGAACTCAGAAAATTAAATCCCCTAGTTTTTTAAGGTTTTTTCCTGTAATGAAAACAAGGTATTTCATCAATAAAAAAATGTAAGTCCAACCTAGCTTTGTAACCGTTATTTAAATAGCACAATAATTAACCTTTAGTCTGATCAACTAAGTTAAAAGGGAAAGCCGAAAAGCAATATTAGAGTAGGCATATTAATTTAATTGAAATAAAAATGAAAAACTTAAAAACAAAATTAGTAACTGTACTATCAGTAGTAAGTTTAATTACTGGATCGTTATTTTTTAATTCTTGTTCTGATGAATCAAATGTTGAAACAGAACAAAATTTTCAAGATGAATTAGGTTCATTCAAAAAAGAGTTGACAATTTTTGATGAAACCAAAGAAAATTCAGTAGTAATTCTTTTAGGATCAAATGATCAATCAGTATTAAAAATGTGGTCTGCAAACAACTTCGATTTAAAGTTAATTGACAAAAATGAATCTTTAGGAAGTGTTTATAAAATGGATGCTGAAGTTGCAAATCGTAATGATTTTAATGATGATTCAGAAGAAATAGCCGCTGAAGTTTATTATATAATTGTTAGTAAAAACATAAATACATTTGGTAAAAGATTGATTTTAGAAGAAAAGCCTCCTTATAGTGATGATTTAAGAGGTTGGTCTTATTCAACTTTTTACAGCGATGAAGATCCAGATCCTAATCATACTGTTACAGTAAACGTATACGGAAGAAATGCATGGAAAAGAGGTTATTATGGAGTAGAGTACAAGAAGTATTCTTATAGCGGATGGAGTACTATTATTAGTGAGTGGACTCGAATTAAGAACAACGAATCTAAATCTCATTCAAGAACTCCATGTTTTAAAATGAAAGCTAGAAGAAAGTACAAAGGAACTAATAACTCTGTAATTATTGAAATTGAAGAATAGAAATAAAGAGTTAAAAGAACAGGTGATGGTTAATCACCTGTTTTTGCTGTATATATTGTTTTTTTATCTGTGGAGTAGTTTGTCTGCTCAAAATTTAGATAAAATTGAATTTTATGAAGCTTCAAAAGTTATGGAGCAAATGGATAAGAATTCTAAAACACCTGTAATTGCGGTTATCGATGGTGGTGTTAGAATGGATTTATTTCCAGGGGCTATTTTTACTGTTAATGAAAATGAAATTCAAAACAATGGTATTGATGATGATGAGAACGGTTATATAGATGATTATTTTGGGTGGAATTTTGCTGATAATTCAAATGATATTACCAATGAAAAAGCAGGAGATTGGCATGGAACTCCTGTTTTAAGCTTAATTCATCGAATGATTTCCAGTAATAAGAATGTTCAGTTAATGAATTTGGTAAAAGGGAACACTATTGATGAGATTAAGAGTTCATTAAAATATGTGTTGGATTTACGAAGAAGATATAACGAAACTGATGGAAAGGAAGGGGTTTTTATTGTAGCAATAAATTGTTCTTGGGGAAAAAGTGATTTATGGGCTTCTGACTATACAGATTGGTGTAGTTTGTATAACGAACTTGGTGAACAAGGAGTTTTAGTGGTTTCATCTGTACCAAATGATAATATTAATGTAGATGAAGTAGGAGACATGCCATCAACTTGTGATAGTGATTATTTAATAACAACAACAAATACTAATATAAATGATGAGAAAGTATTGGAAGCTGCTTTTGGTTTTACATCTGTTGATATGTCAGCTCCAGGTAATGGAAGTTATACACTTTTAAATACGGGCGAGTATGGTTTTTTTGGAGGCACATCAGCTGCAGCTCCGTACATTAGTGCTACTGTAGGTTTATTGTATTCATTATTTATAAAAGATTTTAATAAAATCGTTGAAAATAACCCTAAAAAGGCAGCTAATTTGATAAAAAATGTGTTGTTGGAAGGTAATGATAAGTTAACGGGATTAAATCATATAACTTTATCTAAAGGAAGGCTTAATGTGTATGGAAGTCTAAAACTTTTATTGAAGGCTTTTGATTTGAATGATACGTATGTGGAGTTTTTTAAATCTTTAAAAATTCAAAAGATATATCCTAATCCAATTATTAATGAAGTGAATTTAATTTTAGAAAGCGATAGAGATGAGTCTGTTCAAATTGATTTTCTTGATATAAATGGAAGGATAATTAAGTCTTTACAAAGTTTTGTGCAAAACGGAATAAGAGAAATAAAAGTTAGTTTAGGTAATTTTAAATTAGACGGAGGTTTATATATATTACAAGTTCATACTCATTCAGGTTTACTTGACAGAAAAAAAATCATAGTAAAATAAAAAACACAATCTCATTTATTGAAATTGTGTTTTTTATATATTTTATGAACCTTAGGATTATACTATCCGTTAAGCATTACTGGCATTACTAACATTGTAACATGTTCTCCTTCTTCAGTACCATCAATAGGAGTTAAAATTCCAGCTCTATTAGGTAAACTCATTTCAAGTTGAACATCGTTTGCATTTAAGTTGTTTAACATTTCACTTAAGAAACGAGAGTTGAAACCAATTTGCATGTCATCTCCTTGGTAGTCACAACTTAATCTTTCATCTGCTTTGTTGGCGTAGTCTAAATCTTCTGCAGAAATATTCAATTCAGTTCCAGCCATTTTCAAGCGGATCTGGTGAGTTGTTTTACTAGAGAAAATAGAAACACGACGAACAGAATTTAAGAAAGAAGCTCTGTCTACAGTTAATTTATTTGGATTTTCCTTAGGAATTACAGCTTCGTAATTAGGGTATTTTCCATCGATTAAACGACACACTAAAACAATATTGTCAAACGTAAATTTAGCATTAGTGTCATTATATTCAATCGTAACATTGTCTTCAGCACCACCTAAAATACCTTTTAACAAGTTCAAAGGTTTTTTTGGCATTATAAATTCAGCAGATTTATCAGCAGATACATCTTTTCTAGTGTATTTTACAAGCTTGTGAGCATCTGTAGCAACAAAAGTTAAGTCTTTTGAGCTAAATTGAAAAAATACACCACTCATTACAGGGCGTAAATCATCATTTCCTGTAGCAAAAATAGTTTTAGAAATAGCTGTTGAAAGCACATGGGCAGGAACTTCGGTACTACTTGGTGAAGGTAATTCTATCGTTTTTGGAAATTCATCACCATTATAAAAAGCCATATCGTACTTTCCTTGCTCTGAACTAATTTCAATAGTGTTCTCTCCTTCGGTCTTAAAAGTCAAAGGTTGATCAGGAAATGTTTTTAAAGTATCTAGCAGTAAACGAGCATTAATTGCTATTGATGCTGTATCAGTACTTTCTACATTTACAATGGCACTCATTGTAGTTTCTAAATCAGAAGCAGATGCTTTAAGTTGATTTTCAGATAATTCAAATAAGAAATTATCTAAGATAGGCAAGGTGTTATTACTGTTTATAACGCCGCCCAAAACTTGTAATTGTTTTAATAAATGTGAGCTAGATACAATAAATTTCATTTTTTTTTCTAAAAGAATTTGATTTACAAAGATATTCTATTCAATTAATTTTAAAAATTAATTTATCAACACTTTTTAGTGTTTTTTTGTTAATTAAAAAGGTAACCAATGGCTAAACTGGCATAGAAATTAACTCCTGGTACTCTAAAGCTTTTTAGTTTTTTGGAGTGCATGGTTACGCTATATTTAAAATTAAAACGATTAGAGGTAAAGCGAAATCCTACTTCAGTACTAAAAACAATAGGTTTAATTTCGTAGGTAACAATATTATTTTCATTTAAAAAACTTCCCTGAATTGTAGCGTCGTACAACGCCCATCTTAACATTGGGTTTATATAAAAGAAGACTTCTTTATTGTTATCGAATTTAGTAATCTCATTATTTAAGTTACTATCAAAACCAATACTATTGGCTATGTTTTCTAAAGGAGTTAGTCCAATTCTACTAATAAATCCAGTGGAGATATCTGTAAAAACAGTTCCTAAGTTTGCTTCGCTTTTCCAGTTAAAGTCAAAATCACTTGACGATAAAGATTGGATATTTTTTGTAAAAATAGCATTAGTATTTAGGGCAAAGGCATTTTGTATTTGGTATTTCCATCCTATAGGGTGATCAAATCCATAAAAATCATGAATAAGACTCATGGCTTCTTCGGCTAAAGCTGAAGGGCCAATAACTCCTATTTGTCCGCTATATTCAAAAATAGTGTTTCGTTTACTGAAGTTTCTAACACCAAAATTTCCATAAAGATAACCAGCAAAAGGTCTGTCGTGCTGTGCTAAAAAATCTACATTGGCTTTAAATGGAGTGTACATTTTTTGTGCAACTTCAATAGAGTAGATTTTTTTATGAAGTTTTTCATTTTCTTTACTTGAAACATAATTATAAGATAAAAACAGACCGTTTGTATAATATCTGTCTTGTACTACAGAAACATAAAGGTCGTTATCATTCATAATATTAAACTTCTTAGCGTATTTTTTTTGTCCAAAACTTACAGTCGAAGCAAAAAACAGGAATAATATAACAGATTTTTTCACAACGTCAAATGTAATAAAAAATTGTAATTTATATCTGTTAATAATTTTTAGGTTGAGTTAATAATCTTTACTTTAGTCAATCATAATATACTGAATGAATAAAAAACCAAAACTTACTGCTGAAGATTTTAACAGTGTAAAAACAAATCAAGAATTGCTGTCTCTTATAGAAGAGAAATCAATTTCTTTTAAATCGGTTAATAAAGAACTGGTTTATGAGGAAGAATTGAGATGTTTACAAATTGAGCTTGTTAAACTACAGCAATGGATAGCAAAAAATAATAAAAGAGTAGCTGTTATTTTTGAAGGTAGAGATGCTGCTGGTAAAGGTGGGAATATACGTCGCTTTATGGAACACTTAAATCCAAGATCTTCAAGATTAGTAGCTTTAAACAAGCCTACAGAAGTAGAAACGGGGCAATGGTATTTTCAAAGATATATTAAAGAATTGCCTAATCCAGGTGAAATTGTTTTTTTTGATAGAAGTTGGTATAATAGAGCTGTGGTAGAACCTGTTATGGGGTTTTGTACAGAATCTCAATATAGAAAATTCTTGTTGCAGGTTCCTGAGTTTGAGCATATGTTGTATGAAGATGGTATAACAATTATTAAGTTTTGGTTGTCTATAACTAAAAAGGAACAGCAAAAAAGATTTGATTCTAGAATGGGGAATCCTTTAAAACATTGGAAGTTTAGTCCTGTAGATAAAAAAGGTCAAGAGTTGTGGGATAAATACACCTATTATAAAGGAGAGATGTTTACGCAAACTCATACTACGTATTGTCCTTGGACGATTATAAAAACGAATAGTAAAAAGAATGCAAGATTAGAGGCTATAAGGTATGTTTTATCTAAGTTTGATTACGATGGAAAAGAAGATGCTTTAACTAGTTTAAATCCAGATCCAAATATAGTAATGAGATATTACAGATCAATAATTCAACACGATTAAAATGAAGGTAGAAGGAAATAAAAAGCAAGTGTTAGAATTGACAGAAGAGGATGTTGCAAAGTTGAATTCTAAGGATGGGTTAAAGGTTATTTTATCTGAAGAGTCATACAATGTAGAGAGGGCGCTTAGGTATATAAATTATCTTGATAAGTTGGAAGAGTTGCAGGTTGAGTTAATTAAATTACAAACTTGGGCTATTGATAATAATGAGCGAATTATTGTACTGTTTGAAGGTAGAGATGCTGCGGGAAAAGGTGGTGCGATTAGAAGAATAACGGAAAGAATTAATCCTCGATTTATGAGGATTGTAGCGTTGCCTAAACCAACAGAAGAAGAAAAAACACAATGGTATTTTCAAAGATATGTTGAGCAGTTTCCTGTTGCAGGTGAGTTAGTTTTATTTGATAGAAGTTGGTATAATAGGGCGGTGGTAGAACCAGTGAATGGTTTTTGTACTGAAGAGCAGTACAAGATTTTTATGAAACAGGTAAATGGATTTGAAAAAATGATTTTACAGTCTGGTATAAGGCTTGTTAAAATTTATATGTCCATATCAAAAAAAGAACAACAAAAACGATTTGATGAAATAAAGAAGGATCCATTAAAACAATGGAAAATGACATCAGTAGATGAAAGGGCTCAAGAATTGTGGGATGATTATACTGTGTATAAAAAGAAGATGTTTAAAAAAACAAACACGAAACAATCTCCTTGGAAAATAATAAAAGCTAACAGAAAGACTGAAGCAAGAATAGCTTGTATAGAGCATATTCTGGATAGTGTTCCTTACGATAAAAATACAGAGATATAAAATAAAAAACCACTAACAATTATGTTGGTGGTTTTTTATTATTGGTTAGAGTTGTTCTTACTCTTCGTTGTTTAGTAATTTATCTACTTCGTCAAAAATGAAATAAATTTCTCCAGCAATTTGTTTGCTTGTTTCTAAGTATTTTTCGTTTTGATATTCTGTATTATCTGCAGCTTTTGGGTCTACGTATGGGAGGTGAAACCTTTCAATTGCATCAGGTATAAAAGGACAATTTTCATCAGCATGATCACATGTGGTAATTGCTAAATATGGATATTCATTGTTTTCGTTATCATATAATTTAGAAAATCCCTTAATTGTTTTTTTAGTTCCTTTGAAAGAAATTAAGTATTGAGGATTTTGGTGAGAAAAGTCCTCAACATTAAAATTAAAATCTGTTTTTTGTAATGATTTAACGGTGTTTCTGTGAAAAGCAGTTACTTCTGTACCTCCTGAAAAAGCATTAATATTATTTAGTTTGAAATATTCAATGGCAAAAAAAGACCAAACTTGCGCTAACTGACTTCTTCTAGAATTATGAGTGCATATAAAGTTTAGATTTACTTTGTTTCTATCTTCAAATTCTTCATAAATTTTGTCAGCTATTGATATTAAAAGAGATTTTCTTTCATCTGATATTGATAAATCATTATAAGCATTTTCAAAAAAAACTTTTGTTTCAATGGTCGTTTTTATCATTCTTTTTTTGGGTATTTTTACAGAGATATTAAATGCACCTAAAAGGTGTTAAAATTTTTGCTAAATTAATAAAGACATAAGTGTTATGTTTTTAATTTAAAGTTAAGTATGTGTTTAGAAATTGGTAATAAAGTTGCTGTTTTAGATGATGTAATTAAGGGAGTTGTTACGTTTATTTCGGGTAGAAATGTCAAGATAAAAGACGAAGATGGAATGGAGTTTTTGTTTGATGTTTCGGATTTAGTTAAAATAGGAACAGAACAAGATCAGATAAAAACGAAAATAGACGAAAGGAAAATTTTAAATAGCATATCAAATCAAGATAAGGGTAAGAAAAAATCGTTATTCAAAAAAGTGAATAATGAAGTGGTAATGGAGGTTGATTTACATATTGATAAATTGATAAAGTCTAAAAGAGGTATGGATAATTATGATATTTTGTCTTTACAGATAGATACTGCTAAAAGAAAAATAGAATATTGTATACAAAAAAGGATATCAAAAATAATATTTATTCATGGAGTTGGAGAAGGTGTGTTGAAAACAGAGTTGCGTTATTTGTTAAATAGGTATCCAGTTAAATATTATGATGCTTCTTACCAGAAGTATGGTTTAGGAGCTACAGAGGTTTATGTTTATCAAAATGTTTAAAAGAGTAAGATGAAGAGTGTTTATTTCGATAATGCGGCTACAACAAAAATGTTGCCAGAGGTAATAAAAGTCATGAGTAAGGCTATGGAGGAGAATTTTGGAAATCCTTCTTCAACTCATCAAACCGGAAGAAAAGCTAGAGTAGCAATTGAAACAGCAAGAAAAAAAATAGCAAAACGATTTAATATAAGTGCACCTGAGGTAGTGTTTACTTCTGGAGGAACCGAAGGTAATAATTTGGTTTTAAGAAACGCTGTTGAAAATTTAGGTGTCAAAACAATTTTTACTACTAAAATAGAGCATCATGCTGTATTGGATGTGGTGATGTTTTTGCAAGAAAATTTTGATCTCTCTGTGGTTTTTTTGGAGTTAAATAGTTTTGGTGAGATTGATTTAACTGATTTTGAAGAGAAGTTATCCAAAGCAGATGGAGTTTCGCTTGTTAGTTTAATGTATGTAAATAATGAAATAGGAAATATTTTACCGATAAAAGAAGTGTCGAGTATTTGTGAAAAGTACGATGCTTTTTTTCATACAGATGCAGTTCAGGCTGTTGGTCATTTTAATATTGATATCAAAGACTTGGGTGTAGATTTTTTGGTTGCTAGTGCTCATAAGTTTCATGGTCCAAAAGGAGTTGGGTTTGTTTGTGTTAATAAAGCTGTTTTATTGAGAGCAATGATTTTAGGTGGAGGACAAGAACGTGGAGTTAGGTCAGGTACAGAAAATACCTATGGAATTATAGCTATGGAAAAAGCGCTTGATATTTCTTTAGATAACTTAGATCAGGACAATGATCATATATGGAAAGTGAAAAAATATTTTAAAGAAAAGCTTACTGAATGTTTTTCCGATATTGTTTTTAATGGTTTGTCAGGAATTGATGAGAAGTCTACAAATACAATCATAAGTGTTAGATTTCCTTTAAAAGAGAAAAATTTATTATTCAATTTAGATCTAAGTGGGATTGCAGCATCTAGTGGAAGTGCGTGTCAAAGTGGAGCAAATAAAGTGTCTCATGTTTTAAAAGAAATTTTAAATTTAGATGAATTAGAGTATTCGTCTATACGATTTTCGTTTAGTAAGTTTTCGACTCTAGAAGAGGTGGATTTTTTAATAGATTTTTTTAAAAAGCGTTTTTAATAGGTTTTAAGCAGTTTTAGTTTAAGGTTCTTTGTGTTTCTTTGTGTTTTTAATTTAAGTTGTTTAAAAACAGTTTTTAAGAGGTTGTTTCTATAGTTTTATTCAATTATATTTTTTGTTTTGATAGAGATGATTGATAATGTTTTTTTTTTGAAAAAAATGTGACTTTTCAGTTAAAAAAGTATCATATGTATAGTGGCAATTTATATAAATACGTATATTTGCCCACGTAAAGTGTTTCCCCCCTTATGCTATTACTTAATTGTAATAAAAGCTTAATTATTGGGGGATAAGTCTTTAATTAGAAATTTGTATTCATTACTTTTTTCTACCTTCACAAACTTATATTCCACAATTTTACAGCTCTTATTTTTATAGTGTAGTTTCCGAGGAAACATTTTGAATAAGTAAGTTTTCAAAATAGAAAGTTATTAAATATGAGGAACTTTTACACTGTAAAATCCCTAAGAATTAATGCGTTTTTGTTATTAATTCTAGTATTGTGTTTTGTTAATCAAGTAAATTCTCAGTTGATATCAGCTACCAATTCTGGATCAAACTGTACTAACTGTGCTCCTGTTGGTTGGGTTGATTCAGGTGGGACACCTGATATATCAAATAGAACACAGGCTGCAGCTTTTGGAGGTAGTTCAGGAGGAGGAGCTTCTTGGGTTTTAAGTCCTGGAAGTTCAACAAGGTTAACTTTGCCGTTACCGCCTAATAATCATTTGAACTGGATTTCTTTAAGGGATTTAGGACCATCTCCATCAGCTATTGAGGAGAGAGTTTCTACTACAGTAAATGGTTTAGTTTCAGGTCAAGAGTATGAGCTTATAGTGTATTCATTGTCTGCTGTAACTGATCGAACAGGAAGGGGGGGGCTTGAATATGCAGGAGTTTACTTAGATAATTTTTTTATTGAAATAGCCGGAGGAGTGTATAGTGTTTCACCTCCAGTTAATAATTGGGCTACAGAGCGAATAAGATTTATAGCTTCGAGTAATAATGAAGGTATACTTATAAGACCAGGTAATAACTCATCAGCTACTAATGGCGGTACTTTTTCAACTGATTATCCATTGTTAGAAACTGTTCAGTTATCAATAACTCTTAATGCAATAAATACTGTACCTGTTGCAAACAACGATGTGTTTTTTGGAGCTGAAGGTATAAGTACATCTTTTAATGTAGTGTCAAATGATACGGATGCAAATGATAGTGTAAATACAGCTTCGGTTGATTTAGATCCTTCAACTCCAGGTCGTCAAACAACATTTATTTCTCCTGAAGGTTCTTGGAGTGTTGATAATTCTGGTAATGTTACATTTACTCCGAATCCAAGTTTTACAAATGGAGCTGTAACTATATCATATACAGTTGATGATAACTATACTATAGATGGTAATGTTGTTCCAGCAACTTCAAATTCAGCTCAAATTACAGTTAATATATCACCTGATGCTGATGGGGATGGTTATTCTAATATTGTTGATTTAGATTCAGATAATGATGGTATTTTAGATACTGTTGAATTGGCTTCATGTGGAGGAATTTCTTTAGAGTATTATGATGGTACTCCGTTTGGTTCTAGTGTTGATAATATTCCAACAACAGGTGCAAATATTACGACTATTGTTGATACGTTCGATATTGAAGATATTTTTAATAATGATTTAAGAACAGAAGTAAGAGAGAGTTTTGGGTTACGGTTTAAAGGTTTTATTAATATCACTACAGCTGGAACTTATACATTTTATACGACATCAGATGATGGTTCTAAGCTTTTTATTAATGGAAGTGAAATTGTAGATAATGATGGAGATCATCCAGCACAAATTCGATCAGGGAACGTTTTTTTAGCGGTAGGTTTACATGAAATAGAGGTGTTGTTTTATGAGAATGGAGGTTTAGAATCTTTAGAGGTTCAATATGAGTTACCTGGGACTATTTCTTTACAAGATGTTCCTTTTACAAACTTATATTGTAATTTAGATACTGATGGAGATGGTATTTTAAATCATTTAGATACCGATTCGGATAATGATGGGTGTTTTGATGCGCTTGAAGGTGGAGGAGCAATAACTACTACTCAAGTTAATTCTAGTACAGGTCAAATAAATGGAGGAGTGAATGGAAATGGAGTTCCTAATCTTATAACTTCAGGTCAATCTGTAGGTACTTCAGATGATTATAATTCAAGATCGTCACAGTGTGACGATGATAATGATGGTGTGCCAAATGTAGATGATGTGTGTAATGGTTATGATGATAATTTAGATGCAGATATGGATGGTACTCCAGACCGTTGTGATGTTGATTTAGATAATGATGGTATTTTAAATTCTCAAGAAGGTTTAAATTGTGCATCAACAGCTTTATCAGTTGGTCCAGGTCACACTGTATCAGCTACTCAAATTGATGACATGTATTCTAACAATGGAGTTAGTGTTGATTTAACAACGTCAATTTCAAACGCTACATTAAGACAGCTACAAGTTCAAAATGCAACTACTTTAAGAGTTCAAGGAGATGATGCTGATGATGGAGGGGCTGATTTTGTAGCTTATACTTTCACGTTTAGCGAGCCAGTATCTAATGTTGAGTTTAGATGGTCTGGAATTGATCAAGGAGATAAAGTAACAATAACATCTACAGGTCCTTTAGGAGCGAATAACGTTTTTATAGGTAATTTAACGAATCCTGTTTCTACAACGCCTAATGATAATTATGACGGGAAAAACGCAGGTGATCCTAATGTTGATGGTTTGTTATTTTCAATAGATAGTAATAATTCAACTTCACCAACAATTACTTCTTTTGTTAATGGAGGAAATGCTTCAAGAAGTTATTCACAAGTAGTGGTTTCTGGTGTAGTAACTTCATTTCAAGTAATTACTCGTAAAGCCAGACAAGATAATAATGGAATCAATAATGGTTTCTTAACGTTCTTATTTTCTGAATTTACATATTGTACGCATACAGATACTGATGGAGACGGACAGCCAGACTATTTAGAGCTTGATAGCGATAATGATAATTGTAATGATGCAGTTGAATCAGGTGGAATTGATGCAAATGATGATGGAATTCTTGATGGAGATGGATTTAATTCAAATGGTCAAGTAACAACTAGCGGAGCTATTTTAGGATCAAGTTATAATGGAGCAACAGGAAATGAATACATAGCTACAGAACTAACAACATTAGGGTCTATAGCTAATCAATCTATAAATGCAGGAACTGTTTTAAATGTAGATGCAGCCTCTGTAGCTACAAATACAACTATTTTCTCTAGTGGTACACCAAATTATGGTTCAGGAACTAATTCTTCTGCGCAATTATTATATGAATGGCAGTTAGATAGAGGTGATGGAGCAGGGTTTGTATCAGTTCAAGCGAGTTCAAGTACATCAACTTATGTAAAGAATCCAGTTTTAACTTCTGATGCTGGAACATATAGAGTTATAGTAACGCATTCTCAAAATGTTTGTATTAGTAGTGAGATTAATTTTACTGTTCGAGTAGACTCAGCTACGATAGTTGCAGAGAATGATGATTTTACAGGAAGTTCAGTCAATGGATTAACAGGCGGCGTTGCAGGAAATGCGATTACTAATAATGATACATTAAACGGAGTTGCAGTTTCGGCAAGTGATGTAAACATTACAACAACAGCTAATACAGAAAACATTACTGTTGATGCAACAGGAGCAGTTCAAGTTCCAGCAAACACACCATCAGGAGATTATACGA
>NZ_SJXJ01000036.1 GCF_004337695.1 Tenacibaculum sp. M341 | reverse complement strand
GTTCTTTATTGAATAGATTTGACACCACAATTACTAGTTGGAAAGGCTTTAATTTCCTAGCATTTATTGTAATCGGATTAAAGAAATTTCATAAAATTGAAAAGTCAAGATGACTTCATTAAAAAAATTCCATATTCTTTGTTATTTATACTGATTCTAAATTTAAAACATTCGTAAATTATTATCTTTCTATTCGACATAAGGTAAAGCAATTTCTTATTAAGTATGGAACACATCGTCATCATTGGTAATGGTATCTCGGGAATCACCGCAGCTCGACATATCAGAAAATTATCTGACAAAAAGATAACTATTATTTCTGCCGAAACAGAACACTTTTTTTCTAGAACAGCCTTAATGTATATATACATGGGGCATATGAATTTTGAAAACACCAAACCTTATGAAGATTGGTTTTGGAGTAAAAACCGATTAGAATTAAAAAAAGCCCTTGTAAAAGGTATTGATTCTGATAGAAAACAACTTGTTTTACACAATGATGAGTTGTTTAGTTACGACAAACTAATTATTGCCACAGGATCTAAACCCAACAAATTTGGTTGGCCTGGGCAAGATTTAAAAGGTGTAATGGGCATGTATCATAAACAAGATTTAGAGAGTTTAGAAAAATATGCACCTAATAATAAAGTTTGTAAACGCGCTGTTATTGTTGGTGGTGGACTTATAGGTATTGAGTTGGCTGAAATGTTGCATAGTAGAAACATTCCTGTAACTTTTTTAGTAAGAGAAGATAGCTTTTGGAACGGAGTTTTACCTGCTGAAGAATCTGAAATGATTAATCAAGAAATAATAGATAATCATATCGATTTAAGATTAGGTGTAAACTTAAAAGAAATTATTTCTGATGAAAAAGGTCAAGTAAAATCGATTATTATAGCAGAAACTGGTGAAGAGATTGAATGTAATGTGGTGGGACTAACAGCTGGTGTATCTCCTAATATCAATTTTATTAAAAATTCTGATATTGAAACAAACAGAGGAGTATTAGTAAATCGTTTTTTAGAAACTAACAAAGCAGATATTTATGCTATTGGAGATTGTGCTGAACAAAGAGAAGCTATTGGTCAAAGAAGACCTATAGAAGCTGTTTGGTATACTGGTAGAATGATGGGAGAAACTGTTGCACAAACAATATGCGGAAACAGAATAGAATACAAACCTGGTAATTGGTTTAACTCTGCTAAGTTTATTGATATTGAATATCAAACTTACGGATGGGTTTGGGCTACACCTAAAGAAAATGAAGCTCGTTTTTTCTGGAAAGATACAACAGGTAAAAAAGCAATTCATTTAAATTACGACAAAGAAAGTCACGAGTTCATTGGAATTAATACTTTCGGAATTCGACTTCGCCATGAGTTCTTCGACAAAATTCTTACTAACAAAAAATCTGTTGAACATGTTTTAGAACACTTTAAGGATGCAAATTTCGATCCTGAGTTCTTTAAACAACATGAAGAAGAGATTGTTACTAAGTTCAACAAAGAGAACGGAACAAATCTTAAAGTAAAAAAGAAAAGCTGGAAACGCATATTTAGTAAGGCATAAAAAAATCAATGAATACCATGAAAGTAATTAAAAATATAGGTTTAGTAATATCCCTTATTGGGTTTGCTATTTTCACATTTAGCGTTTTTACTGGAACAAACAAAGTTTCAGAAGATACATTTAACACTTGGGCTTCTCAAAAAGTAAAAAGTGAAGTGTTTATTGAAAAAGCAAAAAAAGAAATTGTAGGTAAAGAATTAAGCGCATATGAACTGTCTTCTAAAATTGTTGATATCGCTAAACAATCTAACGAATTTCATAAAAGTCAAAAAGAAATCGCTTGGGATAAAATCATTTGGATTAAATGGAACAAAACATATAAAGATTTTGTGTATCCATTAGTTCGTTCATCTGCTACAGGTTGGGTTGTAAAAAATCAAGGATTATTTTTCTTCTTAACTTTTGGTTTGGCAATTATAGGTGGTTTACTGTTTTTTGGTACAGATTATAAATTATTAGGACCTGCAGGAATAAAAAACAACGGTATTTTTCAACATTCTGCTACTAACAGAGGTGTTTTAGGAATGATTGCTTTTGTTTACTTCGTAGGATTTTACATGTTATTATACTTTTTTCCTAACTATTTAATAAACCCTATTTTATCTGTAAATCCAATAAAACAAGCTTTAAACGGTAATGCCTCTGATCAATGGTTTCTTTACGGATTTATGTATTGTTCTGTAATGACAGTATTTGCTATTAGAATGTTTATCAAATACAGACACAATAATTACCAAATTGTAAGAACCGCAGTCGTATTATTTTTCCAAATTGCTTTTGCTTTCTTAATTCCAGAAATTCTTGTTGCATTTAACAAACCTTGGTTTGATTTTAAAAATGCTTGGCCATTAAATTATACATTCTTCTTCGATTGGAATATTAATAGTTTAATTGCTAACGGTAATCTTGGAATCTTCATGTTAGTATGGGGTATCATATTAACTTTAATTATAGTACCTGTAATGGTTTACTTCTACGGAAAACGTTGGTACTGTTCTTGGGTTTGTGGTTGTGGTGGTTTAGCTGAAACTTTAGGAGATCCATACAGACAATTATCAAGTAAATCATTATTCTCTTGGAAAGTAGAGCGTTGGTTAATTCACGGAGTTTTAGTTTTTGCTACGGTAATGACAGCATTAACATTGTACACATATTTTGCAGAAATGGAAACTTGGAAAGAATTAGCTTTTGGCTTTTCTGTATATGATGTACAAAGTTCTTACGGATTCTTAATTGGTTCAATTTTCTCAGGAGTTATAGGTACAGGGTTTTATCCTATTTTAGGAAACCGTGTTTGGTGTCGTTTTGGTTGTCCATTAGCTGCTTATATGGGATTAGTACAACGTTTCAAATCTCGTTTCAGAATTACCACTAACGGTGGACAATGTATTTCTTGTGGTAACTGTTCTACTTACTGTGAACAAGGTATTGATGTAAGATCTTATGCACAAAAAGGAGAAAATATTGTTCGTTCAAGTTGTGTTGGTTGTGGTGTATGTTCTGCTGTATGCCCTAGAGGAGTTTTAAAATTAGAAAATGGACCAGAAGAAGGAAGAATCAATCCTACTCAAGTCTTATTAGGTAATGATGTTGATTTACTAAAATTAATGAATGAAAAATAATCTTTATATATTCTTTTTGTTATTGAATGTTGTTGCTTTTTCGCAAAAAACATATCAAAAAAGCTATTATGAGAGTGGTGAGATAAAGGAAGAAGGTTGGCTTGTTAACAATAAGAAAACTGATTATTGGATTTTCTATTACCCTAATGGAAACATTAAACAAAAAGGACACTTTAAAAATAATTTAAAGCATAAATATTGGTATTTTTACCACGAAAACTCAAACAAACAAAAAGAAGGTCACTTTAAAAATGGATTACAAAATGATTGGTGGGCCTTCTTTGATAAAAATGGAGTTTTAAAAAATAAATGTCAACTTCGCGATAATGAAAAAAACGGATATTGCTTAGTTTATAAAAATGATAAATTAGTGAAAGCTTCTAAATTTACTAAAGGAAAAAAAGTGAAAGAATGGACGGATTTCTCTTCTTTTAAAAGAGAGAATAATCTAAATGATTTAAGATAACATGAGCATGACTCCCATAGTAAAAGTTATTATTCCTGCTTTTAATGAGCAGGATTCTATAGCGAATGTTGTAAATGACATACCCAAAATAGTTGATGAAGTTATTGTTGTTAACAATAACTCTACTGATAACACTGTAATAAACGCCCAAAATGCTGGTGCAACTGTGCTTACTGAAACTAAAAAAGGTTACGGTTATGCTTGTTTAAAAGGAATGGATTATATCGCTAAAAATGCACTAAATCTTCCTGATATCGTTGTTTTTTTAGATGGTGATTATTCTGATTATCCTGAACAACTTACCGAAATTATTGCTCCTATTACAAATGAAAATATCGATTTTGTAATTGGTTCAAGAGTTAAACGACTACGAGAACAAGGTTCTATGACCCCACAACAAGTTTTCGGAAATTGGTTAGCAACTTTTTTAATGAAATTGTTTTTCAATGCTAAGTTTACAGACTTAGGTCCATTTAGAGCTATAAAGTATCAAAAGTTATTAGACTTACAAATGGAAGATAAAACCTACGGATGGACTGTAGAAATGCAATTAAAAGCAATTAAAAAAAGATACACATACACCGAAATTCCTGTTAAATACCGCAATAGAATAGGTGTTTCTAAAGTTTCAGGTACAGTAAAAGGAACTATATTAGCGGGCGTAAAAATATTAAGTTGGATTTTTAAATACAGTTTTAAATAAATGATACTTCAATACATTATTATTGTTTTATACAGCATATCTCTTCTATTAATTTTCATGTATGCTTTGGCTCAATTAAATCTGTTGTTCAATTATTTATCTTCTAAAAATAAAACGGATGACTCTGAAAAATTTAATTTAGATAATCCAGAGGAAGTACCTTACGTTACAATTCAATTACCTGTTTATAATGAATTGTATGTTATGGAAAGATTGTTAGATAATATTGCTAACATAAAATATCCAAAAGATAAATTAGAAATTCAAGTATTAGATGACTCTACTGATGAATCTGTTGAAACAACAGCAAAACAGATAGAAAAAATAAGAAAAACTGGCTTAGATATTCAACATATTAGAAGAGAAAACAGAGTTGGTTTTAAAGCTGGTGCTTTAAAAGAAGGTTTAAAAATAGCCAAAGGTGAATACATTGCTATTTTTGATGCAGACTTTTTACCAAAACCATGTTGGTTAGAAAAAACTGTTCCTTATTTTAAAGATGAAGAAATTGGTGTTGTTCAAACTAGATGGGGACATATTAACAGAGATTATTCTACGTTAACCAAAGTTCAAGCTTTTGCTTTAGATGCACATTTTTCTTTAGAGCAAGTTGGTAGAAATAGTAAAGGTCATTTTATCAATTTTAACGGTACAGCTGGTATTTGGCGTAAGCAATGTATTATTGATGCTGGTAACTGGGAAGGAGATACTTTAACCGAAGATTTAGATTTGAGTTATAGAGCTCAATTAAAAGAATGGAAGTTTAAATATTTAGAAGATGTTGTTACTCCTGCTGAACTTCCTGTAGTTATTAGCGCTGCAAGGTCTCAACAATTTAGATGGAATAAAGGTGGTGCTGAGAACTTCCAAAAAATGTTATTTAAAATAATAACAAGCGATACTATTAAGTTTAAAACAAAAGTTCATAGCGTTTTGCATTTACTTAATAGCTCAATGTTTACATGTATCTTTTTAATGGGTGTTTTAAGTATTCCTATGTTATATATTAAAAACGAATACGAACATTTAGAAGTGTACTTTTTAGTAATGAGCTTTTTTATTGTTAGTACTATCATATTTTTTGTTTGTTACTGGTTTATGTACAAGAAAACATTTGGTGGTGGTTTCAAGAATTTTATTAAATACATTGGTGCTTTTTTTACTTTCTTTTCTATAGCAATGGGATTCTCTTTACATAATACTATAGCTGTTTTAGAAGGTCATTTAGGTAAAAAGAGTGAATTTGTTAGAACACCAAAGTTCAATATTAAAAGTTTAACAGATAGTTGGAAAAACAATAAGTATATTAAAAAGCGCCCATCTGTAAATGTAATTATTGAAGGTATTTTAGCTTTATACTTTGCTTTTGGTATGTATAGTGCATTTGTAGTCGGAAAAAATGGCGGTGATTTTGGATTATTTCCTTTTCACTTAATGTTATTCATTGGGTTTAGCTATGTGTTTTTCAAATCTATCTTTTCGAAAGCATAATTTTTAAACAAATAAGATGTTAGAGACTTTGTAATTTTAAATGTGATATTTTGAGTGATTTTTCTGGAGATTGAGCGAAGTCTGTATCAAACGAAAAGTTATATCGAAAATAAGTATTCGTAATTCATAATTTAAAATTAGTTATTAAGTCATCTAATGAAACATACTTCAAAAATTGTAAATACACTATTCAGTAAAAAATATTCAATACTCTTGGTAACGCTGTTATCAGGAGTATTATATCTTTTATTTGCTTATATGCTTCAAAGAACAGAATTTGGTACGTTTTTAGTTCTTTGGGCTTTCTTATTTGGGACATATACATTTTTATATAAAAACATACACTTAATGCCTATTCGCTATTTTATAGCCATAGGTGTTTTATTTCGTTTATTATTCTTAGTAGGAATTCCTAATTTATCACAAGACTTTTATCGTTTTATTTGGGATGGACGAATGATTCTTGAAGAATTTAATCCTTACCTTTCATTACCGCAGACTTACATTGAAAACGGAAATTTCCCTATAAATCAAGCTGAAGAATTATATGCTGGTATGGGATCAATGAATGGAAGTCACTACACCAATTATCCACCTATAAATCAATTATGCTTTTTAATTGCTGCTATGCTCTCTAAAAACTCAATTCTAGGTTCAGTTATAGTAATGCGTAGTTTGATTATATTGGCTGATATAGGTATTTTTTACTTCGGATATAAACTTTTAAAAAACATAAATAGCAATCCAAATTATATATTTCTATACTTTTTAAATCCTTTTATTATTATAGAATTAACTGGTAATTTACACTTTGAATCTGTGATGCTATTTTTCTTTGTTTGGTCAATGTATTTATTACAAAAAAGAAAATGGATTTTAGCTGGCTTTATATTTTCTCTTTCAATTACTGTAAAATTAATACCTCTTATTTTTCTCCCACTATTTTTTAAATGGTTTACTTTCGATCAAAAAAAACAATTCAATTTTGAAAACATTAAAAAGTTACTATTATTTTATGCAATAATTATTATTTCATGCATAACGCTTTTCTTACCTTTTTATTCACCTAGTTTAATTGCCAACTATAGTAATTCTGTTGGATTATGGTTTAGAAACTTCGAATTTAACGCTAGTTTTTATTATATATTTAGAGAAATAGGATATCTTTTTAGAGGTTACAACGAAATTGCCATAATTGGTAAAATTTCCCCAGTTTTAACCATCATTTTTTTACTTATCGTAACTTTTTTTAGAAAAAACTATCATATTAAAACTCTAATAAGCTCTATGCTATTAGCACTTTCTTTCTATTATTTTACAACAACAACAATGCATCCTTGGTATTTGTCAACACTAATTATTTTATGTGTTTTTACCAGATTTCGTTATCCAATTATTTGGTCTTTTGTAATGGTTCTTAGCTATCAAGCATACGCAAACACTGTATGGAAAGAAAATTTATGGTTTGTAGTTTTAGAATATTTAGTAGTATATTCCTTCTTGTTTTATGAATTAAAAAAACCCACTCAAAAAAGATTGAGTGGGAAAAATTGCTATGAAAAAGAAAAAGAAAGTGGTTTATAACCACGAGACAAATATATAAGATAATTCCTTTTTTGCAAAAAAAATTAACGATTTATTTTAAAATTTTTAAAACAGTATTGTCTATTAGTTTATATTTTTCCATACTCTCAATACAAACAGCTTCCCCATTCCTATCAAATTCTAACTTATGACCGTATTCACTAACCCAACCTACTTGTCTTGAAGGGTTTCCCACAACTAAAGCATATGGTAACACATCTTTTGTTACAACGGTGCCAGCTCCAACAAAACCATACTCTCCAATTGTAACACCACAAATAATTGTAGCATTTGCTCCAATGCTTGCTCCTTTTTTAACTAAAGTGGATTTAAACTCGTTTTTTCTATTGATAGCACTTCTAGGGTTAATTACATTCGTAAATACCATAGAAGGTCCTAAAAACACGTCATCTTCGCAAATTACACCAGTATATATAGATACATTATTCTGAACTTTTACGTTGCTTCCTAATACAACTTTTGGTGATATCACAACATTCTGACCTATATTACAATGATCCCCAATAACTGAATCTTGCATTATATGACTAAAATGCCAAACTTTTGTTCCGTTTCCAACATTGCTTTTTTCATTGATGATTGCTGATTCGTGTGCAAAAAAACTATTTGATGTACCCATACAACAAAAATACAAAAGGCTACCTTAAAAAGTAATTTTACTACTTTTAAGATAACCTTTATGTTTTTATTTTTTATGTAATTACTCTACCATAAAACTAATTGGTAATGTATATCTCACTTTAGCAGGCTTGTTATTTTGCATACCTGGCTTAAAATTTGGAATTTTATTAATAATTCTTTTAGCTTCTTTCTCTAACCTATGATGTGGAGCTCTAACTTTAACATCAATTACCTTTCCTGTTTCATCAATTACAAACTGCGTTGAAATTCTTTTCTTTCCTGAAGGTAATCCTAATTCACTTGCCAAATCTCTATCAAAATTTCTCTTAACTAATAGTTTCATTTTTCTTTCAAAACACTTTCTGTTTTCAAATTCAGATAAACCTTCACAGCCTTTAAAAACTGGAGCTTTCTGTACAGATCTCATAGAAATAGGTTTCGGATCTTCTTTCTCATCAATAATATCTCCTTCATCTACTGTTTTAATCGTGTTAATAAAATCAGTATCATTATCAGTTGGCTTGATATCTGTTTCTTTAAACAAATCATCTGTCTTAATTATTTCTGGTGGTTTACTAATAGCAACTTTTCTTTTGGGTTTTTCTTGCTTTGGTTTGTTAATCTTAACTTCTTCTTTAACGATAAGTAAAGGAATATCTTTTGGGAAATTCATTACTTCTCCGACACCTGTTTTTGAACAAGTTATAACCTCTTTATCCACTTCCGTTTCATGCTCTAAAGCAATAAAAACAATAAACAGCACAAGTACTAAACCTAATTGAGTAAACACAGTAGAGAATTTTTCGAGCTGCAGTTTCGGATTTTTTTTAAGCTTTTTCATAATTGATAAATAGTTTTAAATTAGAAACTAACAAAACCAAAAAGCGTGCCACAAAAAAAAGCGATTTCAAAATTGAAATCGCTTTTTTATATTATTTTGTATTGTATCTACTACTCTACATTAAAAGTAATTGGTAAAGTATACCCAACACGTACTGGCTTACCTCTTTGTCTACCAGGAACCATTTTAGGTAATTTCTTTGCAATTCTTTCTGCTTCTTTCTTTAATCTTGGGTGTGGAGCTCTAGCATTTACACTAGTAATAGAACCATCTTTATCAATCTTAAACTGTACGTAAATTCTTTTCTTACCTGAAGATAGACCTAACTCGTTAGCTAACTCAGAATCAAAATGTCTTACAACGTGCTTACGCATCTTTTTGTTTAAGCAGTCTTTCTTTTGTTGGTTTGTTCCTTTACAACCTGGAAATACTGGTACTTCCTCAATGATAGAAAAAGGTACATCCTCTACGATTTCTTCTACTTCTTCTGCTTCTACAATCTCTTCAACTTCTACAGCTTCAGATTCGTCTGTTTCTGTTGATTCAATTACAGTTTCTTCAATCTCCTCTTCGTCTTCAACAACTTCAATTTTCTCTGGAGTTGGTGGTGGCGGAGCAGCAGGTGGCGGTGGCGGTGGTGGCGGTGCATTAATTACTAATGTTTCTTCATCTATCTCAGACCCTAAGTCTGCCACACCTAAATCACCATAGTTTTTATCGTAAGTTTTATGCTCTATTGCTACATACGTAACAAATAAAGCTAAAACTAAACCTAGTTGAATGAACAACTTGCTATAGTTCTCTAAATTAAATTTCGGATTTTTCTTTATTTCCATCCCTAATGTTTTTAGTAGTTCGCTAATTTAACTAATTTCTTTTGATTTTTACAAGCTATTTAACATATTGCTTGATTTTTTTAATAAAAGCATCAAAAAATATGCCAATAACGCTCCAATTGTATTTGCTAACATATCTGCGTAATCAAAAGTTCTATAGGTAGTTATAGTACCTTGTAAGTACTCCATTAAAACTCCAAACAACACGCAAAGCAACACTATATATAGCGTAAACTTACTTTTAAAGCTACACAACCATAAAAATGTTAACGTAAAGTAAGCAAAGGCATGCTTTACTTTATCTGAATGTGTAAAATTCATAGGTTGCTTTCCTAACTTAAGTAAGCTTAATAAAGTAATTGCTATGGTAACGAATACCGCTAAATAAATAGCATTATGCTTCAATAAGAGCTCTATACGCTTCAGCATCAATCAAATTCTCTACCTGACTTGCATCAGATAACTTAATTTTAATCATCCATCCTTCTCCATAAGGGTCAGAATTTACTAATTCAGGCTCATCTTCTAACTTCTCATTTAACTCAACAACCTCACCTGTTAAAGGCATAAATAAATCAGATACTGTTTTTACAGCTTCTACAGAACCAAATACCTCATTTACCTCTACGGTATCGTCTAAGGTATCTACATCTACGTAAACAATATCACCTAATTCACTCTGAGCAAAATCTGTAATTCCTACTATTGCTGTATCACCATCAATTTTAACCCACTCGTGATCTTTAGTGTATTTTAATTCTGCTGGAATATTCATTGTATTTGTATTTTATATATAATTTGATTTTAGTTTCCTAAGTTGTATACCAAGTTAAACCCTGCGTTAATAGACTGTCTTGGGAAATTTGTTGAAATGGCATAATTAAAAGTATTATGATTATAATACATTGAAAGCGATAAGTTCTTATTCAAGTTATAATCAGCTAAAAACTTTAATCCAAATAACGTTTCTCCTCCTGTAATTTGACTATTATTTTCATCTACGGCTCTAATCAATGTTAAGTTATCTCTCAAAGAAATATCTGCTCTAAAGTTAATATCTCCTTTTAACACTTCTTTTTTACCTGTAATATTAGTCGTCATCTTAACATCTTTTAATCGATAACCAAAACCAACTAAATATTCTGTTCCTTTAATATCTGTTAGTGTGTTATTATTAAAATTCAAGGTTAAACTTCTATCCTTTTTAATTTCTCCTCTAATAGAAAATGAATTACGCATTTTCATATCTAATTTAATTAAAGGTGAAAATTCATCTATTAATGTTGCCGACGAAATTAATAATTCTGGTTGATAATTACCCGAACTATTTGTTAAACTTAAATCACTTGGATTATACTGTAAATTGTTAGTGTAATTTAAAATACTATAAGATGATTTATAACTATGCGATAATGTAAATGAAGAGAATCTTTTCTTAAACCATTTAAACTTCATTAAACCATTATATCTCATCGTCCAGTTAGGGATTGGAATATTTTTAAATAGTCCTGTATCTATAGAATTAGGGTCAGATCCAGAATAAGCTGCTAAAAACGCAGGTAACATTGCTTGTTGCCCTTCTCTTTTAAATCCTCTTACAACTCCACCTACAAAAACATTGTTAGGTTGTGCTGCTGTTTCCAATCTATCAGAAATAACGTTTCTATAAGCCAAGAATCTATCATATAACATATCTCCATCTGTAAACATAGTACCTAACATAAAATGACTAATATTAAAGTTACCTGTTTCAAATGCTCTTAAATCTTGATTTTGTCTTATATCTCCACCTCCAAAATCAACAACATCTAATTGCTGAGTTAAGTTTGAAGTTTTAATTCTGTTTCCTCTCAAATCAATTGTAAAATCCTTGAATGGCTTAACCGAAATATTGTACTCTAATCGTTGTGCATTTGTTTTACCATAATTCTTATTGAAGTATTCTTCATTTTCACCTCTGGTAACAATCCAACCATTATTAATTGCTTCGGTTAAAATTTCTGTTTGACTACCAAACACAAATCCTAAAGTAGGTGCAAAACTTCCATTAAAATTATCTCTTCCTAAGAATCCTGTAGAAGGAATGAATCCTTGTAATAAAGTTCCATTTTCTTCAGAGTAACTAATTTTTGCTCTCTTTACAGATGTTAATACATCATAAGTTCCTTTTAATAACTTTTTACCAAACGATGCATTCTTCTTTAATCTGAACTTTTGAGCTACTTGCTTCTTATTATCTTTTATAGCAATCTTGCCTTTCTTTCCTTTTACTTTTTTGTTTTTCTTTCCTTTTGATAATAATAACTTCTCTAAACCTAATGTTTTATAAAAACGTTTAAAATCGATAGAAGCATTAATATTATGCTTGTTCGAATTTTGAATCATATTACCAATCTTCTCCTCTATACTAACTGGTAAATTAGTAACAGGATCAGTAATGGTACTTCTTGATGAAGCTTGCCAATCAAAATTAGCATCATAACCATAATCAGCTGTTACAAAATTTAAATAAGGCAACTTGTTTATTGGTAACTTATAAGTTGCATTTAACGTTTGGTGATATTGATTACGACGACCTAATGTAAAAAATTGATCAAAAATCTCTAACTCTTCATCGCTTCCAAAGCTATCATATATATAGTTATTGGTCGCTCTAAAGTTTAATTGAAGTGATTTTGTTAAATCAAAAGCAATTGCATAATCCCAATCAAATAAAAATCTTCTCTGAATTAATTCTGGCTGAGCGGTTAATCCTTCTATTAAGTTTCTTGATTGTTGTAAGTTATAATTTCTATTAATTTTCGAATTAATTGCAAGCGACTTTGGTACTGGATTAAAGTTTAAGTCTTTAATAAATCTCCAATGTTTACTCTTTAATTTCTTCGACTTTTTAAAAGGCTCTATTACATAAGGAGCAAAACTAAAGTTATAACTAGCACCTGCCATCACATTTTGATTCACAAATTGCTCTATGTTATAATCTTTATGAAACTCTTCATTAAAAGAATAAGAAGCTGAAAAGTTTTCTACATCATAAAACTTAGGCTTTTTATCACTTTTCGGATTTCTATTTTTCTTTACATTAATAAAACTAATACTCTTTCTTCTTGTATAGTCTTGTGCATTATTTAAATTTTCTAATGCTTTATCTCTTTGAGCACTTGCAGGAGCATTATTTAAAACATCTCTTGCTTTAGATAATTCGATGTCTTGAGATTGTGGATCAAATTTTGGATCAACAAACTCCTCTCCATAACTATAACTCATTGGTACCTGCATGTTCCATTTTTTAGGCATCATTTTACCTAATTGAACATTGGTAGATACATTATATTGCTTTGCTTCTTCTAAACTTCTTTCTTGTACTCTTTGGTCAACATTACCAAAACCAACAGTAGACATTCTACCTGCTAAAGAAACATCTGCAACATCGGCTAAATTTGCATCGGCATTTAATACAGCAGCCCACCCACCATCATTATCAAAATCAACTGCTCTTAATTCGTTAAACCAAATTTCTGCACTTTTATTTCCAGTGGTAGAAACGTTTTTAGCCCCTAACATTACCGTTCTTACCTGTGCTAACGTTGGGTTACCTTTTACTTTTATTACTAATCCGTTAGTAGTAGCACTTTCAAAAATATCTGTTGCTGTTATACCAGAAGTTCCATCTCTTTCTAATTTTAATGCAGATAACTCTTCTAAAGGAACCTCTAAGTTATTTTCCGCTGGCCAAACATCTAAAGAAGTAACACTAGACGTTGATAAGTTTAATGGCTTTTCAATTTCGTAATAGTTATCATTTAAATCGGTACCTAAACGAATAATAGCTACCATATCTCCGTTTCCTAAATTGTCAAATCCAGGCACTTTTTCAGCATGTAAAAACATACGTAAGTTTTTATATCTACGTAAATCAATACTAATGTTTTTAAATATAGCTCTTGTTTTTCCAGACTCTAATTCTGTTACTGTAATTGTTGATGATTGTTCGTTTTGACGCTGAACTCTGTTTGTTCCTTGTAATTGCTCTCTTGGAATTCCTGGTGGCAACTCATACCTATCATCATTCTGTTCAATACTTACAACTCCAACCTCAAAGTTATTCAATTCCGTTGCATCTAAATCATCTTCAGGAATTGTTGGATCTAATGTTTTAGTATAACGTCTCCAATCTCCACGAACTAATTCTAATTCTGCAAAACGTAAAACAACTGGCATTCCAAACTTTGTTAAGTACATACGCATAAAACGAATACTATTAAAATCTGTAATTCCTCCTACGGCTTGAGAAAAACCAGTTCTTACTGGAATTCTAAATTGATACCAGTTAGTAGTTCTTGTTTGTCCGTTTGGTAATGTGATTGGTTCAGATTTTACATCTACAATAAAGTTAGAACCTTTTACTAAATCACTCTTTTTTAATGATACATTATATTCAAAGTATGCACTAACCGGATTCATTGTTTGATCTCGGTTGATATCTTCTGTATCTGGATATGTTGATGCTGATGTTGGAAAATCTTCTGAAGACTGATCAATGGTTGGTGAGTTACCTTGAGTACCGTTGTAATTTTTATATCTTCTTAAAACCGTTGCATCAATAGCATCTAATTCGCTTCCTCTAAAAAACTGGAAGTTATCTCCTGCTGGATCTTCTAACTCTGCAAAAGCAGGGAATTTTGTTCTTTCTTCTTGATCATTTAATCCATCTAAACCAACATCTTGTTGCACTCTTTCATCTATATCATTACTAAATGCATATAATATAGATGGATTTCTTGGCACAACCCCCCATGCTGTTTCTACTTCTGGAGCTGGATTTTGAGTTGTTGATAATCCATTCTCAAACTGCTTTTGTGAATCTCTAAGAATATCTTCTGAGATGTTACCTAAGTTAATGAATAACTCACCTTGTTGTGTTTCATCACTCGGATTTGCTCCTGCTGGTAATCCTTCTTCAGCTGTAATAGAATATCCTTCATAAGGATCCATTAACCAAAACTGAATGTACTCAACATTTGCTTGCTCAAAGTTATTAGTAGTTGTTAAGGCTCTCATTATCCCTCCCCATTTATCTTCAGCTGCACCAAAAGTAGGATTGAAGTTATAAGGACCTCTTTCTTGCGGATAGTAAGCTAAATCTAACGTACGTACTAAATTTAACTGTGTAATATCTAAATCTGTATTCGGAAATAATTCAGAAAAACTTACCTGTCTTACCTCGTTTCTTGATAATTCAATATCGTCAATATTTGAAGGTCTGTTAGCTCCACTTGTATAAAATAACTGATCAATACTATACCATGCTAACTTACCTCTTTCGTAGTTATAATCTAATCCTGGCGATTGCCCATTAAAAGGATCTGTTACTCCATTACCAATAGGCGTACTTGCCAACACCCATTGATCTGGTGTTGTTAAGTTAATTGGAATTTGAGTGGCTTCAAAATCATCTAAATATGAAGTTGCCGCACCATTTACATCAATTCCACTTGGTGAACCTGGTAATAAATAAGCCATGTCTGCTCTTACAGAAACATTTGACGGTGCATCTGTTTCTACGAAAGGTAATTTATTCGCTAATTTTGTTAAGTAAGGTACTTCAGAAGAAAAATCTAAATTAAAACCTAACATTACATTGTCAATTGGCTCTGCTCCAAAATTAATTTTTGGTGTAATTGGCTGCTCACTTACATTTAAAAATGTAGCTCCAAGTACAAAGTTCTCATTAATTTTATGTTCAACATCTACTCCAAAGAATGTTTTTCTTTGCTGATTAAAGAACGTATTATTTTCTACAGATGCGTTAATTGGAACTCCAGAAGCTTCTAATCCTGGATCTAATATTTGTACTTTACCTAACTGATAATCTACAACGTAATCTACTCCTTCTACTAATGTTCTTCCACCAGCAGTAACATTTACAGATCCTCTTGGAATGTTAAACGCTCCTAAAGAAATACCTCTACTTGCATCAGATTTAAAATATCCTTTTAAAAAGAACTTATCTTTATTTTGAAATTCGTTTTTCGCTTGAATTTTAGTAGTTAAGTATAAATCTTTAAATAAATACTTATTTTGATCCCCTGCATCAACAATCCTGTCTTCTAAATCTTGACCAAATGGTTCTGGTTCTGGAAAATAAATCAAACCTTTGGTTGAATTTACTGTTACTCCTTCTACATAATCAAAGAAACCATCTCCATTATCAACTCTAAATTGACTCTGATCTAATTTATCTATTTGAAATAAATTTAATAGAGTCCTATTTTTAATTGCGGCATCATTTGCCTCTTGAAGTGTATTTTGCTGAACTCCTAATTGATCATCTCTATACATTAACTCAAAACGGAAACCTTCTTGATTTAAAGGAACTGCTCCTAATGCATATACGTTTTTCATCATTAAACGCCATGTTGGGAAACCTCTATCTTTTTCAGGAACATTTGGTTCTTGTCTTGTTGTTGTTAGTATTTCACTACGTAATAATTTAACTGCAATATTAGCAGGTGCATTTACACCATCGTTAGAAAATTCTCCTACTTTAAATGTCGTTTCTGATACTGTTCCTCCTGTTTGTTGAGCTCCAACTACTGTATATTCATAAGCAACCGCTAATACTTCACCATCATTTAATCTTCTGTTCAATGAGATAAAACCTAATTGCGGATGTAATGTAAATTCGTTTGGTTGTAATCTTCTCGCGTTTTGTAAATACGAATAATCTCTACCTTGAATCATTTGTGCTGGCACAGCATCATTCAACGTAGCAATATTTCTAATCCCGCTATTTGGTGTCAATAAATCATTAATATCGTTTACACCATTATAAGGAAGATTCTTTGTTACTGGTGTTGTACTACCTAACTCTACTCTACTAATAAAAATAGGATTTGTAATTACATCTACATAATCTTCTAAAGCAGTACCGGCAGCATCAAAGCTTGCACTCACCATATCTTCATATTCCGATTCACCTAAATCGGCAAAAGCTACAATACTTCTAAAATCATTTACATTCTGATTTCTATTGGTAATCCAAACTTCAATTCTATTAATATTAATCGGACTACTAATTAATGGATAGTTTATTAAAGCACTCTTGTAATTTTTTCTAAAAAACTGAGATAAGAAGAAGTGTCTGTCATTATCATAATCGGTTGCTCTTAATTCAAAAGGCTGAATTACCGATCCTCCTTGCGCTACTACAGATCTAGACTGTGAATTTTGTTGTGAAAAAGCAGTTCTAATGGTTGTTTTACCAAACTGTAAATCGGCACGTACACCAAATAAAGCCTGTGCTCCTTGAATTAAGGAGTTTTTAATAGGTAAGTTTACGTTACCTGCATCTATTTTCTGAATAATATCATCCTCTGTAGGTGTATATTCAATTTTTACAACATTCTGAAAATCGAAAGTAGATTGTGTATCGTAGTTTGCTGTTACTTGTAATCTTGTACCTATTTTAGCTTGTAAACTTGCACTAATTTGCTGATCAAAATCAAAAGTAAAACTACTTTGATTTTCTATAGATACTTGAGGGTTTTCTGTGTTCTGATAAATCCCTCCTAACTTAATACTTATCTGTCCACTTGGTGTAACCTCTACTTCAGTTCCTCCGAAAACAGATTCAAAAAACTTTGAGTTTACGTAATACTTTGGCAATAGATTTTTACGTGCTTTGTTTCCTTTTTTATTAGGATTGGCAGCATCTACCTTTTCTTTAAAATACCCATTCAGGTCATTTTTTAAACGATATTTATCATACTCTCTTGGTGTTAAATAAATAGGAGTTCCTATCATATAATCACCAATCTTTTCAACAATTACAAATTTGTTGATTGATTTATCGAAAGTTACTGTTTTTTGCACAGGACTGTTTAAAAAAAGATTTCCTTTTTGATCCGCTTTAAAATTATATTTTAATGGAATTACAGTATCTTTTTTTTGTGTGTTTAATGAATCGTTATTTGACTTTTGAGCAAATAAAACAACACTTGCTAGTATAGCAAGTGCTGTTAAGCATCTATTGCGAAAATTTTCTTTCAACTCTTTTACAGATTTTTCAGGGCCTTTTTTATCAGTTCCTCAACGGTAGCTGAAGGCGATTCTTTTAAAATATTTGTGATGACTTTGTCTGCTTGTTTTCTTACAAAACCCAATACCTCTAAAGCAGATAACGCTTCTTCTTTATTTGTATTGCTTTCTACCACAGAAACTTCATCTATATTAAATGCTTTTAATATCTTTTCTTTCAGATCAATAATGACTCTTTGTGCTGTTTTAGCTCCAATTCCTTTTACCGATTGAATCAGTTTTACATTTTCTGACGCAATGGCTTGCTGAATTTCTTCTGAACTCATTGAAGAAAGCATTGTTCGTGCAATACTTGGACCAACACCTGAAACAGAAATTAATAACTTAAAAATCTCTCTCTCTACTTTATCGATAAAACCATATAAAGTGTGCGCATCTTCTCGAATGCTTAAGTGTGTGTACAACAATACATTTTCATCTGAAGGTAATGCTGCATAAGTTGTTAAAGAAATATGAAGTAGATACCCTAACCCATTACAATCTACCACCACAAACGTAGGGTTTTTTTCAACTAATCTACCTTTAATTTGAGTTATCATTATTTGGCTGCTGTTTAACAGACGCCTAAAGTAGGAAATTTTTCCCTATTCTAAAACCTGTATTTTGTTACTTATTAATTACTTTACTTATATTTTTCTCGTTCTTGTGCATCTACTACGGCTACCGCTGTCATGTTTACAATCTCGTCTACACTTGCCCCTAATTGCAACACATGCACTGGTTTACTTAAACCTAGTAAGATCGGACCAATAGATTCTACTCCATTTGCTTCCTTCATTAATTTGTACGTAATGTTTGCCGATTCTAAATTTGGAAATATCAACACATTTGCTTTTTTTCCGTTTAATTTAGAAAATGGGAAGTTTTCTGAAGACATCTCACCATTCAAGGCAAAATCTGCTTGAATCTCTCCATCAACCACTAAATCTGGATAATGTTGATGCATGTAAGCTACTGCTTCGCTAATTTTTGTTGAAGTTTCAGATTTTGTTGATCCGAAGTTAGAAAAACCTAGCATCGCAACATGCGGTGTCATTCCAAACATCTTAGCCAAAATACTTGTATAGTGTGTAATTTTAGCTAGCTCTTTTGCTGTAGGGTTTATGTTGATGGTAGTATCTGCCAAAAACATCGGTCCTTGTTTGGTCAACATTAAGTTTGCTGCTGCCACCTTAGTAACACTTCTATCTCTAGGAATTAACTCTAAAATAGGTCTTACTACAGATGAATATGGTCTAGAATACCCTGTAATCAATCCATCAGCTTCACCTTCATTTACCATCATGGCAGCAAAGTAGTTTCTTTCACGCATTCTTTTCTGCGCTTCAAAAAGTGTAATTCCTTTTCTATTTCTACGCTTCCATAAGGTTTCTGCAAACTGCTCTCTACGCTCTTTTTCTTCTGGAGTTTTAGGATCTATTACCGTTACATCAGCATCAAAACCTAATTCTTCTTTTAACTCAAAAATCACTTCTTTATTTCCAAGTAAAATCGGAATTCCTATTTTTTCGTCATATACTCTTTGTGCTGCTTTTAATACATCTAAATGATCTGCTTCTGCAAACACAATTCTCTTCGGATTATTTCTAGCCCTGTTGTGAAGCATTCTAATTTCTTTACTTCCTGTCCCAGATCTATCCATTAACTCTTCCTTGTATTTCACCCAATCTTCAATTGGTTCTTTAGCTACGCCGCTTTCAATGGCTGCTTTGGCAATTGCTGGTGGTATTTCATAAATCAATCTTGGATCAAAAGGTTTTGGTATAATATAATCTTTACCAAAAGAAAGGCTTACCTGATCGTATACAATATTTACTTGTTCTGGCACTGTTTTTTTAGCTAAGTCAGCCAATGCATGTACAGCTGCCATTTTCATCTCTTCATTAATTTTAGTTGCTCTAACATCTAAAGCTCCTCTAAAGATAAAAGGAAATCCAAGTACGTTATTCACCTGATTTGGATGATCTGATCTACCTGTAGCCATAATAATATCATCTCTTGTTGCTACTGCTAAATCGTACGCTATTTCTGGCTCAGGATTCGCCATGGCAAATACTATTGGATTTTTTGCCATTGACAGCAACATTTTTGGTGTTACAATGTTTCCTTTTGATAATCCTATAAACACATCCGCATTATTCATTGCTTCTTCTAAAGTATCTACATCTTTATCAGTGGCAAATTCTGCTTTTTGTGCCGTTAAATTATCTCTATCTTTTCGTATCACTCCTTTACTATCGCACATAATAATGTTCTCTAGTTTTGCTCCAAGTGCTACGTATAATCGTGTACATGAAATAGCTGCAGCTCCTGCTCCATTCACTACTATTTGTACATCTTCAATGTTTTTTCCGTTTATCTCTAAAGCATTTTTTAATGCTGCTGTTGAAATAATTGCCGTACCATGTTGGTCGTCGTGCATTACCGGAATGTCTAACTCTTCTTTTAAGCGTCGCTCTATTTCAAAAGCTTCTGGCGCTTTTATATCTTCTAAGTTAATACCTCCAAAAGTAGGTGCTATGGCTTTTACCGTTTCTACAAACTTATCTATATCTGTGGCGTCTACTTCAATATCAAATACATCTATGTCTGCAAATATTTTGAATAGTAATCCTTTTCCTTCCATTACAGGTTTTGAGGCTTCCGGACCTATATCTCCTAATCCTAAAACGGCTGTTCCGTTTGATATTACCGCTACTAAGTTTCCTTTAGTAGTGTATTTGTATACATTGTTTTTGTCTTTGGCAATTTCTAAACATGGCTCTGCTACTCCTGGCGAATATGCTAACGATAAGTCTCGTTGGGTCGCATATTTTTTAGTTGGCACTACTGATATTTTACCTGGTTTAGGCTTTGCATGATACAGTAATGCTTCACGTCGCTTTCTTGATTGACTCATATTCCTAGTTGTTTGTTTGAACAAACAAATATAACTTTTTTCGTTATGCAGCCTCTTTATGTTTGTTAAAATGTAAGTTTCATCAATATTATCTTTTTTCTTTTAATATTGTGCGTTTGTTTTTTAATGATTCTGTGCTTTAACGATTGGAATTGTTCTTGGGTTATTCTTTACCAATCTAAACTAGCTAGATACTTTTTTAGGCAAAGCCTTATAAACGATTTCAAAATCTTTAAACTCTCTTCAAATGTTATGTTAGTACTCGTTAGCACTCGTCTCCTGTCGAGTGACTCATTGACTAAATAAACTTACAAACCTGCAAAAAATATAATCTTGATCTATTATCAGATTTACAGGCTCTACTCATAGCTTTTCAAATATAAAAAACTACCTCAATCATTATAATTAAGGTAGTTTATATAGTTATTCTACTTTGACTTACTAGGACGGTACTCGACAGAGTCGAGCACGAGCCACTACTTTTTATTTATTCGGGCGCGAGCGGGGGATGTCCAACGTGCAATAGCAGGATCGTATCTTCTAGCTTGGTAATCATAAAGATTTAATCCTAATTCTTCTTCTAATTCTTTATTTCTAAATTTCCATTTTTGCGCGGTACTGTTTCCTAGCGAATTCGTTACGTTATTGTACCCTTTATGTTTAAGTCCAAAAGGAAAATCAGCTACTTACCATTTTTTCCACTTTTAAATATTTTTAACCTCTTTCTAAAATTTTAAAAGCTATTTCAATGAACTCGAAAAGTCAGTAGTATTTAAATATTAACTACTGACTTTAAATAAATTATAGTTTTATTTTTTAGATTAAATTATCAATCTTTCATTTTTAAATCAATAATTTTTTTACTTAAAAAGTAAGCTATAATAATAGTTAATGGATATAATAATAACGTATAATTCTGATCTTTTACCATTGTTGTAAATATTGATATTATTATAGAGTTTCCCGCCATAAAAATTGCTGGAATTTCAGGTAATAAAACCAGAATAACTAATAATATAAGACTATTAATTTTCAATGTCTTTACCAAAATAAAAAGTATGATATATAAAACCATTGATATAATATAAAACAACAAACTCCCATAAAAGTTAAAACTAAACAACTCCCAATCTTTAAATTCAGGTAAAACAATATTTAAAGTGTAATTAAAGATATTGAATAATATAAGACCTAAAATATAGGTTAAGGTGCCTAATAAAATTATTTTTTTTCTATTCATGTGTATACATTACAAAGGTTCGTCTTTCTTTTTCACCAGTTTGGACCCATTCTCCATTTTTATTTTGTTTCATTATGTAAACTTCCGCGGAATGTGTTTTGACTTTATTACTAGTACCATATTTTTTATTCCTAGCTTTATTATATTTCTGTATTGTTCTATTCTGATTTCCTTTAACACTAAAGACAGATTGTCCTTCTCTTATCCTAACTTCTGTTTCAAAAATAGCACTATTTTCCTCTGTACTACCACCATTATTAGCTACATAATCAAAAGTAAAAGTATCAACATTCTGATTACCTAAGGTACCCAATAAATCTTGAACATACTCTAAATAAAGTTCTGGTCTCTTCGCTATTTTATCAGGAGCATGACCTTGAAAAAGGTGACCATACAACCATGCATGCATTTGTCCATTATCTTTAGAGTGGGCGTAACTATCTCCAAGTCTATGCAGAGCGTATCCTTTTGTTAAATAGCTATTAGATCCATGATACATATTTCTAGATATTCTCCTTTCATTAACTGCACTACCACCAGTTAGGGCATGTACTTCGTCTTGCCATTGTGGAAGAAGCCAAGTATTAGTAGCTCTAATAATATCTCCTTTTTCAGACATTACATGATCTGGTTCTTCTGCCCAATAAGCTATTGAAGGCGGGTCTTGATGCCCTGTTAATATAGCGGCTAAATATACAGTCCAATAATGTCCATCTCTTTCATATCGCCCATCTGGATCGACGAATTTAACAGGATTATTATATCCATATCTAAAAGGTGTCCATGAACTATTTTTATCAGCAAGTGGGTCAAGGTTCATCCAACGTCCTAAACTAGCATCATAATTTCTAGCACCGAAGTCGTGCCATCCTAAACCAAGTTCTTCGTTTAATTCTTTTCCTCCAAAGCCAAACTTCTGAGCCACTGAGTTTCCATGCGGTTGAACTACGTCGTTGTAACCTCGGTGCTTTAACCCGTAAGGATAATAATTACTTTCCTCAATAATTTCTGTACCAGCATCAATAACACCATTTTTATCATTATCTGTATACGATAAACGTACATTTCCTAAATGGTCTTTGTATTGATATACGTACTCAAATGATGAGATCGCCACGCTACCGCTCGCAATGACGGGTTTTATATATCCTTCTGAGTGGTTAAAGAATTGTAATGCATTTCCTTTGTATATATAATTACCTGCATATGTAGTTAACGTAACCTGTGTAAGAGGTCTTTTTTGTGTTCCATTACCTACTACTTCTGTAACTTTTTTTGATAGTTTTACTCCTGTAGCATCATAAACATACTCTATTTTATCTCTAGTTGCTTCTACAGTTTTATCTACCCCTCCCATCAACACTTGTGTTGGTAAATTCAAATGATTGTAGGTAATGCTTCCAATTCCTTTGTTACTATCAAGTACCATATTACCATTTGTGTCATAAATATATTCGGTATTTACATCCGCTCCATCTTTGAAACCATAAGTATCATTTCCGTTATCTAATAATTTCTTCAATTTATTTCCATCATCATAAGTATACACTAATTTATCCATATCTCTATAATTGGAACTATTCTGCCAACCATTTCGATTTAGTGTTTTAATATTTCCATTCTTATCATAAGTAATCCCAGAAACATTGTAATTTGATGTTTCTGTACCTGTTGCTGCTGTTAATCTATTTAACGCATCATAGGCATATGAATACTCATTTAAAGCAGTACTACCCGCTGTGCTTTCACTTAGGCTATTCCAACTTGTTTGCGATATGTTTCCGTTAAATAATGCCACTCCATCTGATGTTGGTCTGTTATACTTTATGCTAAAGTTAAACAAATCATTGTCATTATTATTTGCATCGTCGTTAATATTAGTTAACCAACCACGTACATTGTACTTATAATCTACTTTTTGTAAGCCACCACCAACTTCTTTATTCGTTAATTGACCTAACTCATCATAATTGTTTGATACAATTACTTCTTCTTCTTGGCTATTGATCTTTTGCGTTTGGCTCTTTAATCGTGCTGCATGATCGTATTCAAAACTATCAACTGTAACGATGGCTGCGTTTCCTGATTTTGTATGACTTGTTTTAGTTTCTAATACCTTGCCAACAAAATCTAATTCGCTCTCCATAATATCAGTTGTTCCTAAATATTCATTATGTGAGTACACATAAACAGGGCGAGCCTTTTCATCGTAACAAGTAACCGTAGTAATCCATTTATCAGTATCTAATACTTTTACTTTTGATCCTGTTGCCAATCCTTTTAATCGTGACGTAGAATTTTGCGATGAATTATTATACAATACTACAGTGGTTGATGCTTCTTTTACATCAAACGTATAATTATCATAATAATTAACAGTTAACACTTCTAAACCAGTACTTGGAAAGTTATTACTACTGTAATACACTCCTTGTGTTCCTGCTGATGTTAATTTTGTTTCGTAATACTTACTTGCTGTATTGTTTTCTGTATTAAAATGGTTTTGCATTGCTAGCTGTGAAAGCGTACTGCTATGCTTGTAAATTCCTGTGTATACTACTCTACCTAAAGCATCGTATTTGGTAAACAACCATCTATTATTTCTTCTTAAATAGGCATCTTGTGTTAATACAGGACGATCTAGTTTATCGTATATAATATATTCCCATGCTTTTCCTGGTATTTTCTTTTTTACCAATCTGTTTCTGTAATCATATTCATATTGATAACATAACTCAGATAATTCAGTAGTTGTAACTACTCCAGATGATAGGTCTACTTTTGGAGGTAATACATAAGTTAAATTCCCAAAATCATCGTATACATAATACGTATCGTGAGCCTCACTATTTGAACCTACCAATGCATAGGTTCTTTTTAAAACTACTTGTCCTTGTTTGTTTTTAAACTCTTCTGTCGTATGTAAAGTACTTGCTGTACCATCATGATTCTCATCTTTAGTTACTGTTTTGTATAACTCTCCTGCAGCATAATAACTTGTTCCTCCTGCTAAACTTGGTGTAAACACATTGTTACTTGCTGTGATTGATACTGTAAACAAACGAACTTCGTTAGTCCTGTTGGTTTGATAGTCAAACTTTATTTCATGACCACCGTTTAAACGCCAATCGTATCCAGGTGCTGCTTGTTTTTTTACTCTGTTTAATGGAGAGTTATCAAACGCTTTTCTTGAAAATGCATTGATTAAATTTACCTCTGTTACACCAGGGAAATCATCAGCATAGTTTGTTTTGTAATATTCTTGTGTTGCTGTTTTTGCTCCTGATACAATAGCTCCATTACTTTGCGTAGTTACGTATGGTAAAAACTCGTCTACTTGTCTACCCAAATCATCATACTCTACATGAGTAACAATATCTTTTTTTGTAGGTGATTGTTTGATACCAATGCTTTGTTTTGCTCTTCCCAAACCATCAAAATATGCTATCGACTCTATAACATCACTGTTCTCTGCTACGGTTGTACTAGTAGTAGCTATTTGATAATCTCTAGTAAACACATAGTTCTCATTGCTATTTAAACTTAATGGTAAATAAGTATCTGAAACTATTTGTGCTGTAAAATCTGAACCTGCTCTAATGATAGTAGTAGGTTTTATGGTAATACTATTAGTAGCTTTTACCTCTACTTTACCTGTAATAGTTTCGTTTTCTATTACTTCATTATCTTTTACTTGCCCTAGTAATAATAAGGGCAACTGTATTAAAAATACTAATAAAATTTTTCTCATAGCTATATTAGTTTTTATAGTTGTATCTGTGTTCTTTAATAAGATTTCCTGATGCATCTTTTATAAAATGTAATCTATTAAAGTTGTCATATTCGTAATATATTACTTCTCCTCTTGGGTCTGTAATACTAGTGACTCCTATTAACGGATCGTAAGTAAAAGTAGTTACTTGGGCGCTTGAAAATGCATTTCTTAACAAAGTTAATTTAGCACGTAAGCTATCTTCACTCGCTGTATCTATATCTGAATTTGAAGCTGTTACTGCTTCGTTAATTGCTGATTGTTGACTACTACTTAATGAAGTGAAATTTTCTATTTTTGCTATAGGTTGACTCTTTTCATATCCCCAAACATAATAGATTTTAGTACCATCTTTTTTACTAACTTCTGTAGGGTTTCCTTGATCATCATAATTGTGATACACAATGCGATCTTCAAACAAATTAGTACTTGTTTGCTTTCCTTTTAATGTTTGAACTGTACTTGGTAAGTAATTCCTATGAAAATCAGCATAAATAGTTTTTTGTGTACTTAAAATATCAATATTACTTCCTACTTTTTTCGAAGTTATTATTTCTATTGGAGAAGCAATACGATTTTCATTGTATAATCGTGATCCAGCTTCTGGGTAAGTATTCTCCGTTTTTAAAGTTTCTCCTTTGCTATTAACCACTTCTGAACCTGCTATTTGATAATTGTTATTGTAATTATAAAAATGAGTTGTGCTAGTAGTAACATTGCCTGAATCATGATGATTTGTTTCTGTTGTGCTATGTAAGTCCATAGTACCAGAGGTTATGTAATAAGGCTTAAATGTAAAATCTGGAGAAAACATTGCCAACTTAGCTTTAAATGTCACGTTATTTTTTTGATAACCACCTACATTTAAATCTAAAACAGACCTAGGAATAACTGACACAATATTATCATATCTATATTGGTTTTCTACTTTTTTTATCGGATGATAATTATTTCCAACTTTTTCATAATATGTAGTTTTAATTAAACTACCTCTCAGCCACTCATTGTCTGTAGGTAAAGTATAAGGTGTGGTATAAAATTCTCCTCCATTTTCAAAATTGGTAAAATCATATTCAATAACATTTGTTCTTACACCTGATTTTATATAATATTCTTTTACATTACTATAACCAATAAAATTCCCTTGAAAATATGTTAATGGCGAACCAGGCTTTGCTCCATGTTTATCTTCAGTAATCGGAAGTCCATTAACACCTCTTCTTATATGAAAATAAGCAGGAGGTGAAAAAACTCTACCACTACTACTATTGTCTCTTTCTTTATATTCATACTCTTTTATAATTTCATCAACCCTCCCTTTATTTAAAGTAATTCTCTTTATTCTACTTCCTGCCACATCTATATGCTCAGGTAAATCTTCATCAAAATTCTCTGGTTCCCTCCATTGTAAAAGAACTCCAAAAGATGTTTCAAAAAACGTTTCATCTTGACTATTTACACTTATATTTTCTCTTGAGGGATTTCTTGGTGTTACCTTTATTTTATACATACCTGGCTGAATAGCCCCATTATCGTGTTTTCCTATATTAAGAACATAGGAATTATTTTGACCTATTAATTGAACTCTGTAATCGCAATTTACTGTTGGTTGTAAAGGATTGCAATTTGTACCAGGAGCAATTGTTATAGTAGATGTTACTGGACCTTCTTTACGTGAAGATATCTCAAATGATTCTGATTCATAATATGTACCTTTCCATGCACTTAAACTTTTAACTAAGTCTCCTACTTTTAGTTTTAATTCATTTGTGTTGTTGTAAAGTATTGTATTTTTAAAATAGCTTGGTAACACTGCTATGTTTTTTTCATATTCATATTCAGCATCTCCTCCTGTAGGATATATTACTTTAGTAAGCAATCCTTTTTGAGCATTTAAAGGATTTACCGAACGATCTATGTTGGTGGTTCCGTAACTAAAAAAACTTAAAAAACTACCATTATTTGCTCCATTATAATAACCCCAAGCGTCTTGAGAATTTGAAAAACGATTTGGCAACGCATTTATATCATTATATATAAATGTATATTGGTTTTCTTCAACTAAATCTTCATCAACTTTTTGAATATTTTCTAAAAACAATCGTTTAGTTCCAGTCTGATCCATTGTTAAATAGCGTGCAATGTGATTTCCTTTATTCTGATCTGTACTAGTACTATATTCGTGTATAAATTTATACCCTTTTATAAATTGATTATTTGAATTGGTAACTTTTATCTGTTCTAATGTATAGGCATTATTTAGATCTTCTCTTTTAGCTCCTTTAACAAACTCAACTTTTCCACTTGAAAACTGTATTTCTTTTATTTGATACTGCTCCGGATTGGCTTCTGAAAAATAAGATGAAGGAAGACGATTCTGTAATTGATCATATGATCTTCTAATGTAACGAGGTTCTTCTTTCTCGTAATAAAAAGATATTTTTTCTCCTGTTACACTAATCACCTCCATTAAATGCCATGAAGAATATCCTAAAGAGTTCTCAACACTAGTATTTACTTGCATTTCTACATTATGATTGAAATAACCTGATGCGCTATTTTTATTAAAATCTCTAGCTTTTCTTGTTTTAGCTTCGTTCATTCCAAAAAAAGCAACAACTCCTGTTGGTGTAGTAACTTTAAATGCTTTAATCATTCTGTTGTTTTCTCCAGGCTCTGTCCAGATAGGTTCTATTTTTAAATCTGAATATTTCTGGATAATTATTTCTTTACTTTTTTGATCAAAAATAAACTTACCTGAATACCCTAAAAAATTGAACATAAATTGATCTGGAACAAAATCAAAAGGGACACGTTTCATTTCACCTACTACACCAACTGCTGGGTCGTACATTTGATTGAAAAGAGTAGCTCTTTTGTTTGCTCCTTCAGTTGTATTATCAAAAAAATTAGTAAAATAATCTGAATCTATATACGTTTTTGTATTTACTTTACCAACCACAACATCATCGGCTCCATCTCTTGCTTGTCTGGTAATTGCACCTCCTGCATTTAAACTCCATCCCATTCCTACTCTTGATGCCAACTCAGATACTTGTACACCTCTAGCGTGATAACTAATACCAATAGGCACCGAAATTCCATTTTCTTGAATAGTATATATAGGTATTGAAATATTGGGCAGACCTGTATGATGTGATACAGGAATGTCAGTAAATTTAGCCAACGACGTTGCCTCTGGACTAGGTGGAACAATTTCTGGCAAATCTTGTCCATGAACCATGAACATACCAAGTATCATAGCGATACTCACAACTAATTTTTTCATAAAAATATTTGGTTTTTAGCAATTTATATTAAACAATTATTTTTACACAAATGTAGGTTGTTATTATTTATAAATCAAACTAAATTGTTTTCTTTTTATTTGACTTTAAAGCTATCTAGATAATATCAATTAATGAGCTATATTTCTCCTACAACCATTGCAAATTAACCTGCAAACCTTGAAATTTAATTTTGTCATAAAACCAAAACCTCATAATATTACAATTAAAAAAGTTATGACAACAACCTCTTACATCATTTACAAACAACATAAAATCTCAACTAAATTAACCTGGTTTACCCACACCTTTTCAAAAGATTACAGCAAACATAATGCAATCACAAAACACTAATTAATTGTTTAATTAGCTCTTACATTGACTCAAGCCTTATCGGCTTGAGTTTTTTTATGCTTTAAACACTACTTTTTATTGATTTCAACAACAAAACCAACCTTATAAAATCAAAAAAACATCAAGATCGAAACTAGTTTCGGTCTTGATGTTTTACAAAAAAGGTCTTGATCAATTTTTTTCTTCTTAAATTTCAGATACAACCGAAATAAAGAAGATTTTTCTTATTGAACAAATTCAATCATTGCTTAAAAAGGTTGTTGTTATTGTAAATAACGCTGCAATGGTTGCTGACGATTTATGTCTATTACACATACAAATGAACAATCTTTTTAACAATAAAGAGATTCCTTCATTCGTTCCACTACTTCGGAATGAACTGTGCTTAAAAACAAATATTTTCTTGATAATTTTCTATATATTTTTGCTTAGAATTAGCTATTGCAAAAGCTTGTTTTAAAAGTTTATTAGCAATAGCTATTTTTATAACTCTT
>NZ_SJXJ01000035.1 GCF_004337695.1 Tenacibaculum sp. M341 | reverse complement strand
CTATTTCTAATTCTATCATATCTTTGCTTAGTACTTGGTACATAGGGTTGTGTTTTTATGTTTCGCAACACAAATATCTACAACCCTTAATTTTTTCTCAAAAAAAGTCAAGATGACTTCACTCATTATATTTTTTTAACATTACACTTTCTTAAAATACTTTTAAACTATGACCAAAACAAATCCCCTTGTTTGCTTACTTATTTTTATTTTTTTTAGTTGCAACGACGAAAACAACATCAATAACAACAATTTACAAAACATCAAAGTAGAGAATCTTATTTCTACTAATCAATCTTCTTCAGAAATATCTTTGTCATGGACAAATACAACTGACAATAATGTAGTCGGTTACCATGTATATAGAAATGACATATTAATAGATCAAACAGACACAAATAATTACACAGATACAGGTTTAACTGCGGAAACTTCATACACATATCAAGTAAGAGTATATAATTCGGATAATGACACTGGGATAAAATCTGATAAATTAACTGTAAGCACAAAATCGCTTACAAACTCTACAAATAATTTTACTTTTTCTGATGACTTTGAAGGAACTATAAATAATAGCTTTTGGCTTGGCAATGGTGTTTCTGTTGATTATGGTATCGAAGATCCTACAAATACAAATAATAAAGTAATGAAAATGAGTTACATTTTTAACAGTGAAGGAAATGGTGACTCTTGGACTGAATATGATTTCAAACTTCCAATTCAAGCTACAGAAATAGAAATGAGTTTTGATATGTTTACTCCATCAAACTATTATCACTTTGAAAACAACCATAAATTATTTGCCTTATGGTCTGGTACATATGGAAAAACAAATGCTAACATAAGTATTTCTAGCGAAATGTGGGGAAACTCTCAAGGAGGTGCTTCTCCTTCAATATATGTTGGAGTTGATCAAAATAATTATGGACACGCAATGCTTTCAAATTATCCTTTAATTATTAAAGATTATGAAGGTCGCTGGTCTAATTATAAAATTCATTTAAAATTAGCATCAGATACTAATAGCCATGGATTTTTAGAAATTTACAAAGATGATGTACTTATAACATCTACCAATCATCCTAATATTACAAAACCTTATACAAATGCTCCTGAAGCCTCTAAACTTATACATTATGCAACTTCTGGAAACTTTATAGATCAAGGTACTATTTTAGGTTGGGCTAATGGAGATGAACTAAGGAATTATAATCAAGATATTCATTTTTTTATTGATAACTTTGCCCTGAAAGCTAATTAAAAATTGCAACTATTAATTAAAAGACAAAGTACATCTTTCTTAAAAATAGATGTAAACCATTTAAAAATTTTACTATGCAAATGATCAACAAATTAACAACAATCTTGTGTTTAATTGTACTCTTGAATATAAATGCTCAAGAGAATTCAACTCAACCAAAAAAGAACAAAAAAAACAGTATTTGGTACATAGACCTTTCTTTAGGTGCTGCTCTTGGAGAAGCTGGAGGTTTAATGGAAGTTGGAGCTATTAACTACCAACATAAAAAAAATCTTTTCACATTTAGAGCTAGCGAAAATTCTCTATACACTGACTATTTCTTTTTTGTTCCAATTACAAGTTCTAAAACAAAATCGCATCAAGAATACTCTCTATTATATGGAAGAAGGCATGTGTATGATAGTTTTTCTTTTAGCTACTCTGCTGGAGTTTCTTATGCTAAATTGAAACAAAACATAGACACCTCTAACTATCAATTTAAAAATTCTTTAGGTGTACCTCTTGAATTTAATGTGAGATGGTTTAATAAAGAAAAGACAAGATTTCGTATTTTAGATGTAATTCCTGTTGGAAAACCTTCAAGTTTTGGAGTAAGTACAGGCTTAAAACTTGTTGCTAATATTTCTAAGTTCCCATATGTTGGCATAGGATTAACTTTAGGTTTAGGGAAGCATAAAATTTATAATTAAAAATGAACAATCCATTATTACAAGACTTTAATACGCCTCCGTTTCAATCTATTAAAGAAGAACATTATATACCCGCTATTAAAAAAGCAATTGAAATTGCCAAAGATGAAATTAACTCAATTGCAAATAGTACAGAGATAGCTTCATTTGAAAACACAATTGTTGCTTTAGATAAAAATGGTGAAAAATTAGACCGTATTACTTCTATTTTTTTCAATTTAAATTCTGCAGAAACAAATGAGGAAATTCAGAAAATAGCAAAAGAAATTTCCCCTTGGCTGAGTGAGTTTAATAATGATATGATTTTAAATGCAGATTTATTCAAAAGAGTAAAAGCTGTTCATGATCAAAAAGATACACTTACACTGACTCCTGAACAAAGTATGCTGCTAGATAAACAATACAAAGATTTTTCTAGAAACGGAGCTAATTTAGATAATGATCAAAAAGATGAGCTTAAAAAATTAGATGCAGAATTATCTAAGTTATCTCTTCAGTTTGGCGAAAATGTATTGGCTGACACCAATGATTTTGAATTATTAATAACAAACGAAGAAGATTTAGACGGGCTTCCTGAAGGAGCTAAAGAAGCTGCAAAATTATTAGCGCAACAAAAAGAAAAAGAAGGCTGGTTAATTACTTTAGATTACCCTAGCTATATTCCTTTTATGACGTATGCAAACAATAGAGAGCTACGCAAAAAGCTATCTGTTGCTATGGGTAAAAAAGGTTTTCAGGATAACAAAAACAACAACGAACAAAATGTATTACAAATAGTTAAGTTTCGTCATCAAAGAGCTCTATTATTAGGATACAAATCACATGCTCATTTTGTTTTAGAGGAAAGAATGGCTGAAACGCCTGAGAAAGTTTTATCTTTTTTAAATGATTTATTAGAAAAAGCTAAACCGGCGGCTGAGAGAGAATTTACACATTTAGAAACCTATGCTAAAAAACTAGACAGTATAGATCAGTTACAAAAATGGGATGGCGCATATTATTCTGAAAAATTAAAAAAGGAACTATTTAATTTAGATCAAGAGTTATTAAAACCTTATTTTAAATTAGAAAATGTTATTGATGGTGTTTTTGAAATCGCGAATCGCTTATTTGATTTACAGTTTGAAGAAATTGACAATTTAGACACTTACCATGAAGATGTTAAAACGTACTCAGTAACAAATTCTAATGGCGATTTTGTTTCTTATTTTTATGCAGATTTTCACCCAAGACCAGGAAAAAGAAACGGAGCTTGGATGACATCTTATAAATCTCAACAAATTATTAATAACGTAAATGATCGCCCACAAGTTTCTATTGTTTGCAACTTTACCAAACCTACAGATACTAAACCTTCTTTATTAACTTTTAACGAAGTAACTACCTTATTCCACGAGTTTGGACATGCTTTACACGGTATGCTTGCTAACACAAATTACAAAAGCTTATCAGGAACTTCTGTTTCTTGGGACTTTGTTGAATTACCTAGTCAAGTATTAGAAAACTGGTGTTACGAAAAAGAAGCTTTAGAATTGTTTGCCAAGCATTACGAAACAGGAGAAACAATTCCAATGGAGTATGTTCAAAAAATTAAAGAATCTGCTGCTTTTCATGAAGGCATGCAAACTTTACGTCAATTAAGCTTTGGTTTATTAGATATGAGTTGGCATTCTGGTACTACAGACATTACTTCTGTAAAAGACTTTGAAAAAGAAGCTTTTAAAAACACTCAATTATATCCTGATGTTGCAGAAAACTGTATGAGTACTGCTTTTTCTCATATTTTTCAAGGAGGTTATTCTGCTGGATACTATTCTTATAAATGGGCAGAAGTATTAGATGCCGATGCTTTTGAATATTTTAAAGAAGAAGGAATTTTTAATAAAGAAATTGCTTCTAAATTTAAAGATCATGTGCTTTCTAAAGGAGGTACTGAAAAGCCAATGGAATTATATAAACGCTTCAGAGGTCAGGAACCAAAACCTGAAGCACTATTAAAACGTGCCGGACTTCTAAACTAAATTTAAAAACTAAAAAATCTCTTTTTCAAGAGATTTTTTTTATTTTTAGTTAACAATCAAAACATTGCCTCATGAAAAGAAAACTACGTTTTACGCTACTGTTATTTTTAATTGCTCATATTTCATTTAGCCAAATACAAATTAAAGGAGTAGTTTCTTCAGAAGACAACCAACAATTACAAGGAGCTTACGTTTTTTTCAATAACACAACTTTTGGTACAGTTACTAATAAAAAAGGCGGTTTTTCTTTGGCTATTAATGAAGGAAAACACACGTTGATTATTGCTCACCTAGGATATGAAACTATTCAATATGAAATTGATATTAACGAAAAATCTTCAAACAAAAACTTTACATTTTTATTAAAAGTAAAAGAAGATATTTTAGACGAAGTTGTTATTAATTCAGGAAAAAGAAAAAAGCTAAAACAAAACAATTACAACCTAAAAAAATTTAAAAAGGCTTTTTTAGGAGAAACAAAATTTGCAAAAAAATGCTCTATAGACAATCCTGAAGCTTTAAAATATTATTATAATGAATCAACCAAAACTTTTACTGCTAAAGCAGTTGAACCTTTAATAATCATTAATAAAAGTTTAGGTTATAAAGCCTATTATAATCTTGAAAAATTTGAACTTAGAAAAGACTACTCTGCTTACTTCGGATTTGTTCAGTATAAAGAATTAGCGGGAAAGGATCGTGATAAAAAAAGATGGCAAAAAAATAGATTAACAGCATACAAAGGTTCTAGAATGCATTTTTTTAGAACAATTATATCTGGATCATCCCAAAAAGAAGGATTCTCTATAGATCTATTAAAAAAATACCCTAATAAAAATTACCCAACTGATAAAGAAATAGATTTTTCTGAGAGAGTTTTAGCTTTTCATTACAACAAAAAAACTCCTATAAATTTTGATAAAAAAATCACCAAACCTAGATCACAATTAGATAGCGCTATCGTTATTAAAAAGAGAAGTACACAAAAAAGATATATTGATTCTATTATTCAAAAAAACATACCTTATGAAAGCATTAGCTTTAAAACTGATCATAGAACTTTCTTAACTTTTAAAAATTTTCTAAAAGTTACCTACACTAAAGAAAAAGAGGAGTCAAACTATAATAAACTATACAAATCGTCAGATAAACAGGTCTCTAGCTTTTCAATTATTGAAGCTCCAGAACAAATTTTACCTTTAGGAAAATTAACAAATCCTGCAAACATAATAGAACAAGGCTACTGGGCTTTTGAAAGATTTGCAAACTCTTTACCTCTAGACTATCAACCACCTAAAGAGGAATAGTAACTCTTTTTAAATATAATTTTAATACTACAAAAATATTCTACAACTATTGCCGTTAGTTAACACTAATATTCATGAGTTATGATTTTAACTTATGAATACAATACATTCTTTTTATTCAAACTCCTTTTACAAATTTCTTTTGTAACGCTGTATGTGTAAGAAGAGAAAAATTAATTTAACCGTTTATTATGAACACCCCTAAAATGTTTTTAGTAGCTATCGCTACTTCATTGTTTGTTACATCTTGTCAAGATGAATCAATTAAAAGCTTAGAAGCTTCAACTATCAATCAAGTTCAACTTATTCAACCAGAAGAAGCCTTTCCTGGCTCTAATGGTAATTTCAAATCATTGTTCTATGGAGAACAAAAACTAGAGGTACAAGAGTACAACAACGCTTACATTCTGGAAGGTGATATTCTTTTCCCTAAAGAAGAATTAACTACAAATCCAGATATTACAAGTAGCCCTGCTATTTCTAACAACACAAAATCTGTTGGTAGACCAAGTAAAACATGGCCTAACAACACCGTTTTCTATGAAATTGATCGTAATCTAGAAAACCAACGTAGAGTTACCGATGCTATTGCACACTGGGAAGCAAATACTGCTTTACGATTTGTAAGAAGAACAAATCAAGAAGATTATATTAGATTTACTACTGGTGAAGGCTGTTCTTCTTTTATTGGAAGAATTGGAGGTAAGCAAGACTTACTTTTACATCCAAGATGTAGTACTGGTAATACAATTCATGAAATTGGACATGCTGTAGGCTTGTGGCACGAACAAAGTAGAGTTGACAGAGATAACTATATAATCATCAACTTTGAAAATATTGAAGAACGAGCTAAACGAAATTTTAATACTTACAAACAATCTGGTAGAGATGGTCAAGAACTTACAACTAGACTAGATTTAAATTCTATTATGATGTATGGATCTTTTTTCTTTTCATCTAATGGAGAGCCAACAATTGTAAGAAGAGATGGAAGCACTTTTGAAATTCAAAGAGATGGTCTTTCTTTTGGTGATATTGCCGGAATTAATCAATTATACCCTGCTAATAATGATATTTGTAATGGTGTATCAGAATTTGTTAGTGGAAGAACATACCCTGTTGGTTCTAGAGTAACTTATAGAGGTTCATTATATGAAAGAGTTGTAGGTGGATGGACTAGAATTGGTGAGTGTGGATAATACAACACTCTAAACTTCTATGTATACAAATTAAAAATGCTACTTTTTTAAGTAGCATTTTTTTACTCCTCTCTCCTATCCTTTTTCTCTCACATATCTCATTTGTTACACTACTAAAAACACACCTCTATTTGTTCCCTATAAACAAGTAACATTATTGAAAAACAAAACAACCTTACCATATTCATACCTCTTCACCCCCTACTCAACTAACTTCATAACAAAAAATACGAATCCTTACAAAATCCATACACAAATCACCACACCTTAACAAAAAACTCACAACCCTAATAATCAAACACTTATATTTTAAATTAACATTTTAGCTTAAAAATTAACCCCGAAAATTAACCTATACTTTCAGAAAAATATACTTTTAGGTAATCTTAATTTCATGAAATTATATTAGAGAATAAGATTAATAATTAATTAAACCATTTATTTATGAATACTCCTAAAATGTATTTAGCGGCTTTAGCCGCTACAATGTTTATTGTGTCTTGTCAAGACGAAACTGCAAACACCATAGACGACTCTTCAGTTAGTGAAACTCAATTAATTCAACCAGAGGAAGCTTTTCCAAACTCAGTAGGACAATCAAAAACCCTATATTATGGAGAGCAAAAATTCGACTTTCAAGTAAATAGCGACACCTATGTATTAGAAGGTGATATTTTATTTGACAAAAATGATTTAACAGTAGCTCCAGACGTTATTGGTGAGCCTTCTTTAGAAGAGAACACTAGATCTGTAGGTAGAACTGGCGGAAGATGGGCTAACAACACTGTTCCATTTGTTATTGACGAAAACTTAGTGAACCAACAACGTGTAAGAGATGCTATTGCTCATTGGGAAGCAAACACAGCTTTACGTTTTGTTGCAAGAACTACTGAACGTGACTTTATTCGATTTGTAACTGGTGGAGGTTGTGCTTCTTTTGTAGGAAGAAGAGGTGGACGCCAAGACATTCTTTTAGCTCCTGGGTGTAGCACTGGAAACACCATTCACGAAATTGGACATGCTGTTGGTCTTTGGCACGAACAAAGTAGAGCAGACAGAGATGATTTTGTTACAATCAACTTTGAAAATATTGAAGAACGTGCAAGAGGTAACTTCTTAACATACGAACAATCGGGTCAGGATGGAGATGAGTTTACAAACGCCTTAGATTTCGGATCTATTATGATGTATGGTTCTTTCTTCTTTTCTTCTAACGGAGAGCCTACTATTGTAAGAAGAGACAACGGAAGAACTTTTGAAATTCAAAGAAACGGACTTTCTAGAGGAGATATTACTGGAATCAATCAAATGTATCCTCCTGCTAACAACAACGATATTTGTGATGGAGTAGCTGCATTTGTTAATGGTAGAGCTTACCCTGTTGGTGCCCGTGTAACTTTTAGAGGTTTCTTATTTGAAAGAGTTGTAGGCGGATGGACTAGAATCGGTCAGTGTGGATAATATGGTAACAACATACCAATCACACTAAATTATCTTTATACATACTAAAAATGCTACTTTTTACAAGTAGCATTTTTTTATTTTTTATTCTTTAACTCTATCCATTTACTCATAAACTTTGTTGCTTGTAATGTTTGATGTTGAAGCAAGCTTCCTAAAAAATTTTGTTGACGATGCTCTATTAAATTACTTTCTATATTCTTTAATGCATTTATAAACACAGCTTGTAACTTATCCTTATCATATAATGTATTAATAATTTGTACACCATTACTCTGAAACTCTTTCCATTGTAACTCATTATTATATAGCGCAGTTGCGCTATCAGCAAAATCACTTAAATCATTTACTATATAGCCATTCCAAGGTAAATTTGCATGCATTCCTTCTGCTCCAATATTAGTTGTAACACTTGGTGTACCACAAATCATTCCTTCAGTAAGCTTACCTTTAATTCCGGCGCCAAAACGTATCGGAGCTAAAACAACTCTTGCCTTTTTTACTACTTCTTCTGCATTCTCTGCAAAACCTTTAACTAAAAAATTTTCTTGAGGCTTATGTAAATCTTGAATTTGTTGTGTTGCATAAGCTCCATAAATATGAAGTACTGCTTTAGGTAATTGCTTATGAATTGTTTTCCAAATTTTCTTTAACTGCAAAACAGCATCTACGTTAGGTTGGTGAAAAAAGTTTCCTACAAAAACAAAATCTTTTCTCTCTTCATAAGAAAGCCATTCTGCCACATCTTCACTTTTCAGTTTATTTAATAAAAATGGAAGATACAACAACAGGCGTTCATTTATATTGAACACGTTTTTCAACAATTCCATTTCATAAGAAGAAATAATTAAGCTAACATCGCAACGTAAAATAGCTGCTATTTCTCTTTTAGCTTCATCAGAAATTAATAGGCTTTTAGTATCAAAACTTTCTCCTTTTTTTAATTGTTTATGACGTACTTTCCTTAAAAAATGTAGATCTTCAGTGTCTAACACACGTATTGCATTAGGACAATTTTCTGAAACTCTCCACCCAAACTGCTCCTCCATCATAAATCGATCAAATACAACTATATCAGGATTCAATTCTTTCACAAAAAAATCAAAAGTAGAAGAATTCAATTCTATAGAAACTTCTGAAATTAAAGGACTCACTTTACCTAAATCAATTGCTTTTTCTCCTTTTTGAGCTGGTGAAGCAAAGGTTACTTTATACCCTATTTCTGTAAAAGTATTTATCAATTGTAACATCCTACTTCCTGCTGCAGAAGAATTAGGCTCAACCCAAACATACCCAATAATTAATACTTGTTTCATTGGCACAAAGTACGGAATGTTTTCAATTATTAAGAAACTATTATGGCTGTGCTTTTTTACATTTTTTTCAGCATAAAAATGGGTATTCAATAAAATACTGTTAAGTGATTCCTAAAATAAAAAGAGTTCTTTTCTACAAATCAACATTTATACGTAGTTTTGTATTTAAAATAAAGATATAAAATGAAATACGACATCATCGTTATAGGTTCTGGTCCTGGTGGATACATAGCTGCGGTTAGAGCTTCTCAATTAGGAAAAAAAGTAGCTATTATTGAAAAATACGCAACATTAGGAGGAACATGTTTAAATGTTGGATGTATTCCGTCAAAAGCATTATTAGATTCTTCTCATCATTATTACGATGCGGTTCATCATTTTGAAGAGCATGGAATTTCTGTTGAAAATCCTACGTTCGATTTTCAGAAAATGATTGATCGTAAAGCTAAAGTAGTAGAGCAAACTACTGGTGGGGTTAAGTTTTTAATGGATAAAAACAATGTTGATGTTTACGAAGGCTTAGGTTCTTTTGAAGATGCTACACATGTAAAAGTATCTAAAAATGATGGAACTTCTGAAGTTATTGAAGGTACAAACATTATTATAGCTACAGGTTCAAAACCATCAACTTTACCTTTTATCAATATCGATAAAGAACGTATTATTACTTCTACAGAGGCTTTAAAATTAAAAGAAGTGCCAAAACACTTAATCGTTATTGGTGGTGGTGTTATTGGTTTAGAGCTTGGTTCTGTATATAAAAGATTAGGAGCTGATGTTTCTGTTGTAGAATATGCTCCAACAATTACTCCTACAATGGATAAAGATGTTTCTAAAGAACTTACCAAAGTTTTAAAGAAACAAGGTGTAAAATTCAACGTTAGTCACGGAGTAACTGCTGTTGAAAGAAAAGGAGACGAAGTAGTTGTTACTGCTACTAACAAAAAAGGAGAAGAAGTTACTTTTACTGGTGATTACTGTTTAGTTGCTGTTGGTCGTAGAGCGTACACTGATGGTTTAGGTTTAGAAAATGCTGGTGTAAAAGTTACAGAACGTGGGCAAGTAGATGTGAATGATCATTTACAAACTAATGTATCTAATATTTATGCTATTGGTGATGTAGTTAGAGGAGCTATGTTAGCTCATAAAGCTGAAGAGGAAGGTGTTGTTGTAGCTGAATACTTAGCTGGTGAAAAACCACATATTGATTACAATTTAATTCCTGGAATTATCTACACTTGGCCAGAAGTTGCTGCAGTAGGTAAAACTGAACAAGAATTAAAAGACGCTAAAGTTGATTATAAAGCTGGAAAATTCTCTATGCGTGCGTTAGGTAGATCTCGTGCTAGTGGTGATATTGATGGTTTTGTAAAAGTATTAGCTGATAAAAATACTGATGAAGTTTTAGGAGTACATATGGTTGGAGCACGTGTTGCTGATTTAATTATGGAAATGGCTGTTGCAATGGAGTTTAGAGCTTCTGCAGAAGACATTGCTCGTATTTGTCACGGACATCCAACTTATTCTGAAGCTGTTAAAGAAGCGGCTAAAGCTGCTTGGGATGGAAAGCCTTTAAATGCTTAAATTCTAGTTTAGAAAAAATACAAAAACCTGTGATACATTTTCACAGGTTTTTTTGTTTTACAATAGAAGTACATACTAATTATTGTAAGAATTAATCGTACTACTAGAAAACCATAATGTCATCTCGTAAGTATCTGGTGTTGGTTGACTAACACCTGTTCTATTACAATGCCACAATCCAAAGTTTCTTAAAAACCAATACTCTTCATTTTCATCTGCCAATTTATGGTAAGCAAGAACAAAAAACTCAAATTCAAAATAAGGAGTTCCTACAATATCAGCCACATCATTATAGGTTAAAACCACCTGTTCTTCTACATCACAAATAGGTGTTCTATTCGCAATAACTAAAGATGTTTTAGACTGTTCTTCTAAAATTTCTAAGTCTTCATTGCTCGTACAAGCAATAGCAATAAAAAGTAATGTAATTACATAAAAATTTTTCATTGGTATTCGGGGTTTAAAAGGTTAATAATTAAAGCTATGAAACTTTCTTCTAAATCAAGTTAACATAGTTTTAAAACGACTCCCATCTTAACAGTATCTATAAAAAAGCGTTAATTTCTTCATATATTCACAATTAACAAACCCAAAAACTTCCAAAAATGAAATTAAAAATTACACTTATTTCCTTTTTCATTCTTTTAACCATTAAGGCTCAAAACTTTATAGAAAAGCAGCTCCCCGCTCCAGAAAAATTAAGTTCTTTCTTTATTGGTCCTCTTTTAAAATCTACCATACATTATGGTAAAACTCCCAGTAATTTTAATGGTGAAGTATTATTATTTAACCATGGTTATATCGATTTAAATCAGCTGTTTTTTACTAATAACACTTTTTATTCAGATGCTTATAATGCAGGGTACCAAGTTGTTTTTGTTGCTACTACAAGAGGAGAAGGCATGTGGAAAAACGGTGAATTACTTGCAGAATCTATAGATATTGTTAATCAAAAATACAATAGCAACCAATTAACCATTATTGCACATAGTAATGGTGGTAAAGCTACTGAAGTTGCTATGTATACACATAACAAAAATCAACAAGTAAAAAAAGTAATTGCTTTAGGAACACCTTTCTGGGGAACTTATTTAGCTGATGTTTCTCAACAATGGTGGTTTAATTGGATATGGAAAAATACTGGTTTAAATGAAGGAAGTGCTACTTCTACTACGTATTATTGTAGAGATGTTGTAAGACCTTATTTTGACAACCTACCTAATAACGAACCTGAAAAATTCTATATTTTAGGAGCTTCAGGATTTAACAAAGGGCATACACTACTTGCTCCTTTAATGTTTACTAGCGGAACAATTTTATATGTTGCTCAAGGAACAAATGATGGTGTTACTCCTTACAGTAGTTCTTTAAGACCAAACGGGAATTACATATTTAATAAAGGAGAAGCTAAATTAGATCATATTGATGTAGCACTAGGACAATATGTTTGGAAGTACATTCATCCTATTTTAAAAGGAACAGCTTCAAGAAATAGCTCTCAAAAAACTAACATTAGCTCTAATAACACCATTGTAAGTAATTATCAAATTATTAACTCTGAAAATAAATACGATCAAATTTTAGCTAAAAACGAAAATGCCATACTAAACATTGAAGTTTTCCATGATAAAAATGCTGAGGATTTTGTTTTATATGCAGATCAAAAGAAAGTATCTAAAATTAGTTCTTCTAAAAATTTTCAAAGCTATTATACTTTAAAAAATGTAGCAGAATTAACTTCTTTAGAAGGGAATGCTCGTTTTGCGGCTTTTGTGTATCATTCAGATGGTCCTGTAATGAAATTAGAAAACAATCATATTTCTTTTGATAACTTCTCTAAAAACATTGAAGATATTGAAGTAGATGCGATCATTACTAAAACTGCTGATTTATATGGAAATCCAGTACAAGAAGATTCTTTTGTCTATTCATTTTCATTAAACTCAAATGAAAATACATTCTCTTTAGATACGGCTAATTTTAAAGAAGGAACTTATAGCATGTACATTACTGGAAAACATGCAGACTTTTCAAGATCTATTATTTCTGGATTTTCTGTTGGAGAATTATCGAAAACAGCTATCAATGAAAATGCTGTAAACACTATTACTGATTTAAATATATCTCTTCAGTCAAACCAAATTTCTGAAAACATCGTATTGTTTAATAATGATAGTAACGTAAATGGAGAAATAAGAGCTTCTGTATATAATTTAAATGGACAATTACAACTAAAAGAAACTTTACGTAGTAGTAATAATAGTTATAATTTACAAAGCAATGTATCTTCTTTAAGTAAGGGAATTTATATCCTTTCGGTAGAATCAAATAATTTGAAAAAGACCTTCAAAATATTTAAAAAGTAATTTAATTGTCAAGCTGAGTATAGTTAAGCTTACAACCGTAATTGTACTCAGCCTGACAAATTAAAAATAAAAGAAACTTCTGTTATCTTTTATAGAGTATAGAAATTACTCTGTAGCAATAGCTGCTCCACTAGCAGTAACATTTCTATCTATTTTACGCATTAATCCTTGTAAAACTTTACCAGGACCAACTTCTACAAATTCAGTTCCTCCATCAGCAATCATTGCTTGAATACACTGAGTCCATCTTACAGGACCTGTTAATTGTGCTATTAAGTTTGTTTTAATTTCTTCAGGACTAGTAACTGCTTTAGCTACTACATTTTGATATACAGGACACGTAGGTTCATTAAAAGTAGTTTCTTCAATAGCTTTTGCTAATTCTTCTCTAGCTGGCTCCATTAAAGGTGAATGAAAAGCTCCACCAACTGGTAATACTAATGCTCTTCTAGCTCCTTTTTCCTTTAATATTTCACAAGCTTTATTAATTGCTGCAACTTCTCCAGAAATTACAAGCTGACCTGGGCAATTGTAATTTGCTGCTACTACTATTCCATCAATAGAAGCACACACCTCTTCTACTACATTATCTTCTAAACCTAACACAGCTGCCATAGTAGACTCTTGAGCCTCACATGCTTTTTGCATTGCTTGTGCTCTTTTTGATACTAACTTTAATCCATCTTCAAAAGATAATGCTCCGTTAGCTACTAAAGCAGACAACTCTCCAAGTGAGTGTCCTGCAACCATTTCTGGCTTAAAATCGTCACCTAATACTTTTGCTAAAATTACAGAATGTAAGAAAATAGCTGGTTGTGTTACTTTTGTTTGTTTCAACTCTTCTGCCGTACCTTCGAACATAACGTCGGTGATACTAAATCCTAAAATAGAATTTGCTTTTTCAAAAAGTTCTTGTGCAATTGGAGAACCTTCGTACAAATCAAGCCCCATTCCAGTAAATTGAGCTCCTTGTCCAGGAAAAATATATGCTTTCATAAGTTTGTTATTGTCTTTTGTTATGTATTGCAAACATAATCAATTTTAATTTTGCTAATTTCGTTTTATGACCAATCAAAATAAACTATTAGCACAAAACATTTTTCTAATTTTAGCTGCATTATTTATTTCTTCTTTAGTAGTATCTAATTTAATTTTTCAAAAATTCTTTTACTGGTATCCTTTTGATATAGAAATTTTCGGAGTTAAATTATTTGAAGTATCTGTAGGATTATTACCATATCCTATAACTTTTTTAATTACAGATCTTTTATCAGAAATTTACGGAAAAAAGAAAGCTAACCAAGTGGTTATTGCAGGTATTTTTGCTTCTTTCTTTTCTTTAGGGATCATTTATGTAGGTCAAATAGCTAACTCTACTGCATGGTCTCCAGTTGACAATGAAACCTATAATTTAGTTTTCAGTGGTGCTCCATTAGCGGTACTTGCCTCAATGTTGGCTTACTTATTTGCACAGTTTATAGATATTAGAATTTATCATTTTTGGAAAGATCTTACTAAAGGAAAGCATTTATGGTTGCGTAATAATTTTTCTACTTTTTCATCGCAATTTATAGATACGTTAACCGTATTACTGTTATTATGTGCTGTTGATATTATTGCATGGGATAAGTTTTGGGGACTCTTAATAAGCGGTTTCATTTTTAAAGTTTTAGTGGCTATTTTAGATACACCTTTATTGTATTTATGTGTGTATTTTTTCAAAAAACAATTTAACTTGCAGCCTGGTGAAGAAATCAAAAATATTTAATTAAAAACATACATTTTGAATCGTTTTTTTTATACGCTATTTAAAGAAAAAATAGGAATTACTCATGAAGTATCAACCTATTTAAACGTTATAAGTAACTTACTAATTATTGCTATTTTAGGGTATTTACTTTTTAAAGTTATTCGTTACTATGGTAGTAAGTTTATTAAAAAAGTTGCTAATAAAACCAAAACAGAATTTGACAATATTTTAATTGAAAATAAATTCTTTTTAAACATTTCTAGAGTTTTTATTTTCTTAATTACCTATGCTTCTTTACAACATATTCTTATTGACTTTCCAGATTTTTTAAAGTACGCACAGCGTTTTACAAACCTGCTAATTGTAGTGAGTTTTATATGGTTAGTTAAAAGTATTTTACAAAGCATAAAAGATTTTTTACGCACATTTAGTGCTTTTAAAGACAAACCTTTAGAGAGTTATGTTCAAATTTTCATGATTTTACTTTGGATCATAGGGTTTGTAGTTTCTTTTTCTATAATTACCGGAAAACCTTTGTTACGTTTCTTTACTGCTTTAGGTGCTTTTTCTGCGGTACTTTTATTAATTTTTAAAGATACAATTCTTGGTTTTGTGGCTAGTATTCAAATTTCTGTGTACGATACTGTCCGTCTTCAAGATTGGATTACAATGGAAAAGTATGGAGCCGACGGAAATGTTACTGAAATAAACTTAACTTCTGTTATTGTAAAAAACTTCGATAATACAATTACCAGTATTCCTACTTACTCTCTCATTTCTGAATCGTTTAAAAACTGGAGAGCTATGAGTCATTCTGGTGGAAGAAGAATAAAAAGAGCCATCAATATTAAAATTAATAGTATTCAATTTTTAGACGAAAAAGCTATAGAACATTTTAAAAAGATTGAGCTTTTAAATAGTTATGTTAATGAAATTTCTGAAGAAGTGAATCATTATAATACTACTAATAATGTTGACAAATCATTGCTTATTAATGGTAGAAATCTAACCAATTTTGGAATGTTCAGAAAGTATTTAGATTTATACTTAGATCAGCATCCTAAAATTAATAAGGACTTATTATTTATGAGTCGACAATTGGCTCCTACTGAAAATGGAGTTCCGTTAGAAATTTATGCTTTTAGTAGTGAAAAACAATGGTTAATTTATGAACGCGTTATGGCTGATATTTTTGATCATATTTTTGCTAGTGTTCCTTATTTTAATCTAGAAGTTTTTGAAAACCCTTCAAGTAAGGATATCATGAATTTGAAATAATAGGTTTTATGGATCTACTAATCATCCCGTTAACTAATGATTTTAGAGTAAAAGATGAAGAAGAAGTAGCTGAACTTAGCAACGCTTCTGCTGAAGAAATTATTAAAAAAATAACCTATTATGTTAAAGAAGGAGCTAATTATAAAATAGATATTTACAAAAATTACAATGACCTTGCTATTTTTGGCTTCGGTAAAGAATTTGGTTCTTTAATTTCTGTTCAGAAAAAAAGGAGACAGTGTTCTTATCAAATATTTTAAGAAAAACCCTAACTTTTCAACTGTAATAGGCAAAAAATGAAATCAACAAACTCTCTTTGGCATTTAGCCCTACAAAAATTCAAAAAAAACAAACTCGGTGTTGTTAGTTTTTGGTACATCATTTTTTGTGGATTCATTGCTGTTTTTTGTTATTGGCTAGCTCCTGACAATACCAATTCAGCGAATCAAATGCATTTAGAGATTCATTCGAAACCTATTGGCTTTTCTACTCAAATTGTAAAAATTCCATTAGAAAATTCTAAAAAAAACTCTCTTATCAGTTCTTTTTTATTCGGAAAAGAAATTAAGTTTGATGAACTCCCCATAACATCTTTTAAAATAAAAGACACCAAGCTTGAAGTTATTAAATATGCTGATGGCTTACCTAAAGAATTTGATTTAAAAATATTCAAAAATGCTCCAGAAGATTTTATTGAAACTAAGACATTTTATTTAGGAACTGATAAATATGGAAGAGATCTTTTAAGTAGATTGTTAATTGGAGCTCGCATCTCATTTTTTATAGGATTCATTGCTGTATTTATTTCATTAATTATTGGCATTCCTATTGGTGCTATTGCAGGCTATTATGGCGGAAAAATAGATGCTTTAATTATGTGGTTTATCAATATCACATGGTCTATTCCTACACTTCTATTAGTAATTGCTATTACTTTGGCTTTGGGTAAAGGGTTTTGGCAAGTTTTTATTGCTGTAGGTTTAACAATGTGGGTAGAAGTTGCCCGTATAGTTCGTGGACAAGTAATTACAACCAAACAACAACAATATGTAGAGGCTGCCAGTGTATTGGGCTATTCAGATTATAGAATTATTTTCAAACATATTTTACCTAATATTTTAGCGCCTATTATCGTAATTTCTGCTGCAAATTTTGCTGCGGCTATTTTAATTGAAAGTGGATTAAGCTTTTTAGGGATAGGAGCCCAACCTCCTACTCCATCTTGGGGTAGCATGATTAAAAACCATTATAACTATATCATTTTAGGAAAACCTTTTTTAGCTGTTATTCCTGGAATTGCAATTATGAGTTTAGTAATGGCTTTTATGTTATTAGGAAATACACTTAGAGATGCTTTAGATGTAAAGAGTTAAGTAAAAAGCACAGCTTATATCACAAGCTGTACTTCTTTTTATATGAGTTTACAAAGGTATATACTCTCCGCTACCATCGCAATAACCTATAGATAAAGTTAGTGCTCCGCAAATACCTATATATCCATTAGCGCAAGCAGTTTCACATGGCTCGTCAAAACCTCCCCCTCCATTAATTTCTTTCTGTTTACTTGCTGTTATTTTTTCTCCTAGATTTAAAATTGATTTTTTCATACTAAAAATTTAAAAGTTAATTAAATACTTGAGTTTTACCTTGTGATTAAAATATAACACACCATCCGGTAGAATGTTCTGGAGTTTTATAACAGCGATCTCCTACATCAATGCAATCAAATATGGTGTTACATCGTACATTTGTAAATATAAAATGACCTCCATTAATAGTAGTTTGTTCTTTTTTACTTAATTCTTGTGTTCCTTTTAGGTTTAAAATGTTTTTTAACATAATTGTTTTTCTTAAAAGTTAATACGTGTTTGTTTAATAAATTACATAGCCTCCGTTACCATCACAATATCCTGGACAGTGTGGAAATCCACATCCAGTAAATTTGCCATCATAGGTGTGTGGACAAACCTCATGACACTGTTGCTGAGCTGCAAAGCCTCCATTAACTTGTTTCTGTTGTACAGCTGTTAAGCTTTTACCTAAAATTAAAATTGATTTTTTCATAAAATTTATATGATTTAAAAATTGATTAAATCCTTGAACATTTAAAGACACTCAAAGCTTATGTCTCTCTTCGCGAAAAGTTAGTCCTAACCTAGATAACTCTATTTCAAGACTGACTCAAAGCTATTTAGAAGGAAGTAATTTTAAAAACAAACTCTATTTCAATTTATAAATTGAAAGGAAATAATGTTGAATTTAAACTTCAACGTCCATTTTTTTTATGTAATAAGATGGTGTTAAGCCTGTAACTTTTTTAAATGCTCTATAAAAAGTATTACTTGATGCAAAACCTGCTAAATCTGCAATATGATCTATAGTTAAATTTCTGTATTCATATGAGTTTTCAATGCTTTTTAATACATAAGAAACCCTCAATTCATTAATAAAACTAGAAAATGACTGCTGATAGCTTTCGTTTATAATTTTAGATAAATAAGAAGTATTGGTATTCATTTTTTTAGCCATTTTAACTAGTGTAATTTCTTTTTCTAAATAAAATTCAGATGCAATCAATTTTAAAATAGCATTATAAATTTCTTTCTTTTTCAATTCTTCTATTACCGTAGTTTCTGTTTTTTCTTTTTCGTTATTAGTTAACTCTTTTGCTAATTCTCTATTCTTTAAAAACAACACATGCTTTTGTTTTTCTTCTTTCTTATAAAAGTAAAAAACTGTTGCTAAAATTAACACTGCAAAAAGTAATAATGCTATAAAAAACAACAAATTAGTTTGCTGTCTTTTTATAATCAGTTCATTGTTTTTATTTTCATTATTCAAAATTTCAATGGTAAGTTCTTTTTTATCTGCCTCATATTTTTGAGTGATATCTGCTATCTCTTGTTTTACTTTTAAATTATCTAAAGAATCTTTTAATTTTAAATACACATCATTCTTCATCATTGCTTTTTTGTACTCCCCTTTTTCAATATATAATTCCCTTAAATTATTATAAACAGCTATGGTTTCTTCAAGCGTGGTGTACTTTAAAGCTTTATTATAAAAAGTAATTGCATTATTCCAATCTTGTTTTATTTGATAAGCCTCTCCTAAGTTACTATACAACCAGTTTAAACGACAATAATCATTATTTTCTAATCCTTTTTTGGCATACATAATCGCTTTATCGCTGTCTTTTTGCTGAATGTAAAAATCACTTAATTGAGAATAATACGTTGGTAACATTAATTGCCATCTCTCTTTTACTGCTAACGCTATAGACTTTTGTAAATAAGGCAACTGTCTTTCATCATTTTTATAAATATTAGCCAATTCAAAATATAAGGAACTCCTTGTTTTGGCATTAGAAATAAATTTTATGGTTTTTAATAAATAATCACGGTAATTCTCTTTGTCTTTTAACTCTTCATAAACTTTTGACATAGAATAATAAGTTCTTGCATACCTCATACTATCTTTTGAATTGTACTGGTCTTTTTTTGCTAAGAGTTTTTCTATCTGTATATGATTTGCTGATAATTTTTTATAGTCTTTTTCATAGAACAAAATCTCTCCTAACAACAAACGAGAATCAACTAAAATACTGTCACTAATACTTTTTTTATTCTTTATAATTTTATGTAAAATTTCTTTAGCTGTATCTGTGTTCGCTTCCCAAAACAAAACTTTAGCTTTAAAAATATTCCAATAAGAACTGATCTCTTTGTTATCAATTTCACGAATATTTAAATGTATTTTTTCAAGATAATAATGAGCACTATCAAATTGCTTTTCAGTACCCAATTTGCTCACCTTGTAAAACAATTTATGCAATTCTTTTTTGTTTTTCTGGCTCCATAAACTATGATTTATGAAAACTAATAGGAGGAAGTATTTTAAATAATTTTTCATTTTGTGTAGTTCGCAATATTTAGATATAGCCAATTGACAGGAAAATTCAAAACTAACTATGTATAAGCTAGTTTGAAACAAAAAAACATCTCAATTTATAAATTGAAAGAGATAAAACAGTTAATTTAAACCTAAAATATAAAACAAATACAAACCTTATTTTTTCACTGTTCCAATCAAAAAACCTTTACATAGTATAAGTTTTTTTTATGTTTTTGACCGCTTTGCTATTAATATTGTTCTATATATTTGTTCAAAAATTCATTTAAATTTCAATATGAACTTTACTGTAAACTTTACCACAAAATGGGCAGATTTTGATGCTAATATACATATGCGTCATACAGCTTATAATGATTATGCAGCGGAAGCTAGACTTCGTTTTTTTAATAAATTCGGAATTACAATTCACGATTTTACCAAAGAAAAAGTTGGTCCTATTTTATTTGAAGAAAATACCCGTTTTTTAAAAGAAATTCACATGGGAGAAGATGTTTCTGTAAACTTAAAAATTACAGGATTATCAAGTAAAGGTGAACGTTGGAAAATTCAACATGAAGTTTTTAATAGTCAAGGAAAAGTATCTGCTGTAATTAATGTATATGGTGCTTGGTTAGATTTAGTAAAACGTAAACTAACTGTACCACCACAAAAGTTTCAAGATATTTTTAAAGACGCTGAAAAAACTGAGGATTTCAAAGAAATTATTTTAAAGAGTGAATAATACAAAACGTATACTTTCTGCCATCATTTTAATAATCACTTTAGTTGGTTATTATATGAACGAACAAGAAGAAAAAAACAACCAACCTGTATTGGATGACGCAACTGTGGTAACAGCTACGTCTGATTTTGATTTTTTACCTACTTCTACAACTAAGCAGATTGTAAATCACAATTATTATTCGTTATCATATAGCGAAAAGGATGAGCAACCTGAATGGGTTGCTTATACCTTACGTAAAAAAGACATTGTATATACCGATTTTAAACGTCCTTATTTTATAGATGACCCAAAAGTTCAAACTAAATCTGCTAGTTGGAAAAACTATAAAAAATCAGGATATGACAAAGGACACCTTTGTCCGGCGGCCGATAGAAAATTTTCTAGAAAAGCATTCAATGAAACTTTTTACACTTCTAACATTTCTCCACAAGAACATCAGTTCAATGCTGGGGTATGGAATCGTTTAGAGCAAAAAGTTCGTTATTGGACAAAAAAATATAAGCAGTTATATGTTGTTACCGGTGGTGTATTAACTGACAGTAATTTAAAAAAGATTGGTAAAGAAAGAGTAACAGTACCTAAATATTTTTATAAAGTATTATTAGACTACAGCAAACCAGAAATAAAAGCTATTGCTTTTTTAATTCCACATGAAGAAAGTAATAAACCGCTTTACAAATTTGTTGTTTCTATTGATCAGTTAGAAAAAAGAACAGGTATCGATTTCTTCCCTAATTTACCTGATAAATTAGAAAAAAAACTAGAAGCTAGTAATAATTATAAAAACTGGTCGTTTTAATTCCAAGTTTTAACAAATTAATATCAAAAAATGTAATTTTATTTTCAAAGCGAAATCTAGTATACAAAAGCACAATATTAACAGACACTTTTTTTAAAATAATGCCGTCTAATAGAAATTTCAATCTAATTATTTAACATAAACAAATTAAAAAAACACATATAGTAGTCTTTTTCTGGCAGTAAAACTTTGAATATTAAAAAAATATAGTACATTTGGCGAGTCATTTTAGTCACCCCCACAAAAACATAAGTTCGAAGTTTAAAAACTAACCCTACTAAACATTAATCAACTTTTAAATTATGAACGAATTGTGGTACTCTTTGGTGGAGATGTATTATGTTGCAGAAACATTTTCCATGGAAAACTTTATAGTTTTCCTTATGGTAGTAAGTAATTTTTTAATATTTACTATTCTTTTATTATTCCTATTAGTCGCTATTACGCGAACTAAAATGATAGCTAAAAAAACAGCTAGCTTACACCCAAAACTTTCTCTATTTTTTAATGATATTTTAAAAAATCATAAAAAATATACTGATCAAGAGATTGTAACAAAGTATAATGAAATTATCAAAAAAAAATCTCGTTTAGCTTACAACACCAGTATCGATATAATGGTGGAGCTAAAAGAAAGTAATAATTACAGTAACGAAATAATTGCTAGAGTATTCAACCTATTATCTTTAAATACCTATGTAAACAACAAGACAAATCATATAAAGTCTAGTGAAGTTTATAAAGCTATAGATATTTTAGACCAATTAGACATACATTCTGAAGGACTTAACGTTTTACCTCATGTACATAGTAAAAACATAGAAATCAGAAAGAAAGCTAGATTGTCATATTTCTTATCTAATGAAAAAGAATCTTTTAATTTTTTTAATACAATAGATGGCGATATATCTCGTTGGGATTTCATTGAATTAATGAACTCATTAGAAAAGTTAAAAGAAAAAGGTACTTTAAGAAGCTTAGGTCCTTGGTTAGCTAACAATACCAATAAATCTGTTACTTGTTTTCTAATAAAAGCAATTGGTCATTTCAATCAATTTGAAAATAAAGAATTGTTATTAGAGAAAGCATTAGATAAAGATGAAGATATTAGAATTGCTGCCATTGAAGCTTTAGGTGCTTTAAAAATAGAAGAAGTAGAAACCATGTTGACTGACAATTACGAAAAAGAGACTATTGAATGCCAAAAGGCAATAATAAAGTCTATAAAAAATTTCAATACGGGAAAATCATTAGATTTTCTTGAGAAAGTATATAACAATACATATCAACACGATATTAAAACAAGCATAGCAAATACCATTTACTCCTACAATGGTGAAGGTAGAAATTTGTTTGAAAAACTGAAACAAACAAGCAACCACTCTAAACTTTCCATTTTAAAACACGTAGAAACCCCTTTAATTAAATTTAAAGAATATGCTTAATTCTTTTGAAGTGTTTATATTCATTTATAGTTCACTTCTTATATCAAGTTATATCTTTTTAGCGGCTTTATCTATGATCAATATTTTTAGGTATAAAGCTTACAATTTAGATTCCGATGATCTTACGTTATATGATTCTGCATATGCACCTGGTATTTCTGTAATAGCACCTGCATACAATGAAGAAAAAACGGTGATTGCCAATGTACACTCGCTACTAACATTAAAATATCCTCTTTATGAAGTGATCATTGTTAACGATGGTAGTAAAGATAAAACCCTTGAAAAACTAATTAATGAGTTTGATTTAGTAGAGGCTCCTTTTAATTATGTAGAAAAAATTAAAACCAAGCCATTTAAAAGAATTTTTAAATCTACCAACCCAAAATATGACATCCTAACAATTGTTGACAAAGAAAATGGTGGTACTAAAGCAGACGCTTCTAATGCAGGAATAAATGCCTCTGTGTTCCCTTACTTCTTATGTACAGATGTTGATTGTATTTTACAAGAAAATACATTAACTAAAATGATTATGCCTTTTCTTAAAAAAGGAAAAAAGGTAGTAGCAGTTGGAGCAACATTACGAATGGTTAATAGTTGTGATTTAGAGTCTGGTAGATTGAAACGAATTAAAGTTCCAAAACCATTAATTCCACGATTTCAAGAACTAGAATACATGCGTGCTTATTTGTTAAGTAAGTTTGGTTGGAGTTTAATAAACTGTGTACCTAATGTGTCTGGTGGATTGGGGATGTTTGATAAAGAAATTGCCATTAAAGCTGGTGGTTATGATGGGAAATCTCATGCTGAAGATATGGACATGGTTACCAGAATGAGAAAATATATGTTTGACAACAACAAAGATAATGTGGTTGACTACATTCCGTTATCTTGTTGTTGGACAGAAGGTCCTCCAAACACCACTGTTTTAAACAGACAAAGAACACGTTGGGCTTCTGGATTAATGCAGTTATTTTCTGATCACAGAAAAATTCTATTCAATCCAAAATATAAATTAATGGGGCTAGTGGTATATCCGTATGCTTTCTTATTTGAGTTTTTAGCTCCTGTAATTGAAGTGTTAGGAATTATAGTACTAATACTACTGGCTGTTTTCGGACAAATTAATTGGCTTATGGCATTAATCGTTTTTTTGTATTCCTATTCGTTTGCCATTTTAGTGTCTCTTTTAATTATAATTTTAGATAAAACCGTACATTCTTATTACGAATCCTCAAAAGATATATATAGATTAATAATTGCTGCTATTTTAGAACCTTTTCTTTACCATCCACTAATTGTGTATTACGGTATTAAAGGATACATCACCTTTTTAAGTGCTAAAGAACTTAGCTGGGGAAGTATGACCAGAGCAGGACTTGATTAATAATTTAAAGATGATTACCCTACAATCATGAAAAGAAAAATAATATTACTCCCAATACTATATTTTATATTCACATATAATTCATTTTCACAAACAGAAAATGAAACTACTTACTTGGAAAAAGCACAGCGCTTGGTTCAAAAAAAAGAATACCGAAAAGCTGCAGATGCTTGTTTAAGCGGACTAAAAATAACTCCAGAAAACTTAGACTTAAAAGAATACTTAGGTAAAAGTTATTTAGAGTTAGGTAAATTAGATAGTGCTAGATATATTTTACGAAAAGTTGTAGAAACTAAAGAAAAGAACAAGACTGCTTTAAAACACCTAATTAATACCGAGTATATATCTAAAAGATTTTCTTCTGCTATTTGTTATGTGAATGAACTCTTAGAACAAGTTCCTTACGACAAACAATTATGGCTTAGAAAAATAAATATCTACAATGATATGGGAAATACAGAAGAAGCTTTTAACACTGTAAAAAGACTTAAAAGTATTTTTCCTAAGGATATAGTAGTCAACAACACGTATAACGAATTGTACTTAAAAAGAGGCGACACTTTATTAAATGGTGCTACTATTAATAACTCTAAATCTATTTATGAAAGTCTCTTAAATGAAAATCCAAACGATAAAGACACTTACCTTCTTTTGGTAAAGGATGAACTATCACAAGGAAATAAATTAGCCGCTTTAAATTATATAGAAAAAGGGTTACGTGTGTATCCTAAAGACAAAGATTTTATAAAAAAGAAAGTTGGTATTTTAGAGAGCTTAAACAGATACAATGAAGCTTTAGTTTATTTAGAAAACAAAAAACAAGACAAAGAACTTTTCAATCTTTATTTATACATTTTAAACAAGGCTAAAGGATATTATAAAAATCAAGATGTTTACGAACTTCAAAAGAAAGAATATACAGTAACAGGAAACAAAAAAGAATTAGCAAAATTAGTTGATATGGCTATTGCTAAAGGACTTCATTCTGAAGCTTTATACTATATTAATCAAGGCTTAAAACGTAATGAAAACGACATACAAATATTAGCTTTAAAACTTAATTTGTACAAAGCTTCTAAAGACAATAATAATTACGAAAAATTACTAGATCAATTACACAAAGTACACCCTAACCATTCCGATTTTAAAGAAAAATACAACCGTTTAGCATACAATAGAGGAAAAAGTGCTCTATTGGTAAAAGAATATACACCTGCTTTAAAAGAGTTTTCATATTTAAGTACAGAATCAGATTATAAATTGTTGGCTTTGGAAAATATGTTAACTATTTATCAGCAACAAAAAAGACATCAAAAAGCACTTGAATTAATTGAAAAATTAACAGTTTTAAATCCTGAAAAAACAGATCGATATCTGTTTAAAAAAGCAACAATCTATCAACAACAAAAAAAATATAATGATGCCTTGGCTATTGCTAAAAAGTTATTGACTGAAAATCCTGATATTATTGAATACGAAAATTTATTTTCAGGAATTTCAGAAGCTTACGTTGCTGATTTAATGAAAAACAAGCAATACAAAAAAGCTTTAGAAGTAATTACAGAAGTGATTACTCTAAAATCTACGCCGTATTTACACAATCAAGCAATTATTGCTGCTATTGCCATAAAAGATTATGAACGAGCTATTGCTTTTGCCGAAATTGCGAAAGAAACCAATACAGACGATAAGCAAACATTACTAAAACTTGCCGAAGTATACCTTAAAACCAAGGAACATGACAAAGCGATAGACTTATTAACTTTTTTACATAAAAGCTATCCTTTTGACGGAAAAATAAAAGCATCGTTAGCTAAAGCTTTATTTTTAAAAGGAGCTGAATTAGAACAACAGCAAAATGTTGATTTAGCTTTAAAGTACTACCTAAAGTCTATAGAAATAGGAGATAAAGAAAATCCTGCTATACATAGTGTTGCGGATATGTATCTTAGAAAAAAAGAACCTAAAAAACTAGTTACACTATTTAATCAACTTGAAAAAGAAGAAAAAGTTAATAAGCAGTTATGGTACAAAAAAGGTGTGGCTTTTGAATTACTCAAACAACCAGACTCTGCTTTATACTATTTTGAAAAACATACACCTACTTTAAAAGATTATGAAGCTTGGAATCATAAGTTAAACAGTTTAACCTATGCTTCTCTTAAAAACCAGTTAGATTTTAGTTACACAAATAATCAATCAGATTTTAATAATCTAAAATCAAATATTGGTTCTATTCGATATACCAGATTTACCCCTAAAAATAGTTTTTTTGCTGAAGTAAATCACATTTCAAGAAATGAAGAAGTTGCCTTACAACTACATCTTGGATGGTTTCATACACTTTCAAAAACTTTATATACAAGAATCAGTTATGCTATCAGTGATCAAATTTTTCCGAATCATAAAATAACAGCTTCAGTATTTAAAAGTTTAAAAAACGATTTTGAATTAGAAGTAGGTGCTCAACTTATCTTTTTTAATGAAAGTAATAATATTTTAACAGGAGTTTTAGGAGCTTCTAAAACAATAGATGATTTTTGGTTAAATGCGAAATTATTTTTAGTTGCTAGTGGCAATAATACTGTTAGAAATAACATCTTATTACAATCAAGATACTTTGTTAATAATTCTGACTATGTTTCATTAATGGTTTCTACTGGTTCTACTCCTTTTGATGAAAATTTAGACTTTCAAAATGGTGCTTTTTATAATTTAACAAACACCATGTACGGAGCTGGATATTACAAACAAATTAATAAAAAATTAGTGGTGGGAGCTCAATTAAATCAATTTAGCTTTAAAACCACTGACGATCAATTTTTAAACCAAACTGGCTTGTTTTTTGTATTGAAAACGAAGTTTTAATGAAGAAAACAAGTAACTACATACAACAATTTACGTGTTTAACGATACTATTTCTTTTTGTGATGAATACCTACTCACAAAAAGCAGATTTTAGTTATAGAGAACCTTATTTTTTAGAAATAAACACGCCTAAATTTGCTTTAAAATATCATACGCATCGACTAGATGATGAATGGGGTATTTGGGGACATAATGTATACAAGTTACTAGAAAACACAAAACATACTGACTCTGTTTATGCTTTAATTAATGGCATTAGAAATAAAAAACAACTTTGTTTTGCAAGTACTGAATTAGAAGAAATGATTCTTGCTAAAACCATTGATTCTGATAAGAAAAAGTACATTATTGCTCCTAAAGACAATGCTTTATCTTGTCAATGCGATCTCTGTAAAAAATTAGGAAACACCAAAACAAATTCTAGTCCTGCTGTATTTACTTTATTAAACAAGTTAGCCAGTAAAAAACCTCATTTATCTTTTTATACGTTAGTTTATCCACCAGTAATACATACACCTACTTTCGACATTGAAAAAAATGTAGGCATCTTATTTAGCACCATTAAATATCAACAAGGAATTCCTTACGAACGTCAAAAAAATTTTGACAAATTACATCAAGAACTTTTACAATGGAAAAAGAAAGTAAATGAAATTATTGTTTGGGATTACGCATTGAACTTTGACAACTACAACGACTTTTATCCTATGTTACAAGTCGCTCAAAAAAATCTCCGCTTTTTTAAATCTATAGGAATTAACGGTGTTTTTTACAACGGTAGTGAGTCGTATGCTGCTTTTCAGGAATTAAAAACAACTATTCTATCTAAATTACTTGTTGATGTAAATATCGATATAAAAAAAGAAATTAAGAATTACTTTTACAACCACTACCCTAGTGCTATTGCAGAAATTCTTACCCCTTTTTACTTAGCAATAGAAGATAATTTCTATGCATCAAATAAAAAGCAACACATTTATAGTAACATTCGTAAAACAGAGAAAAAATACTTAGAACTCAATAGCTTTTTTACTTTTTACGATGAATTACTTGCCAAATACAAACAATTAGTAGAGCCTTCAAACAGGGTTCATAAGTTACTTATTTCAGCTACCTATTTAAAATTAGAGCTCATTCGAATTCATGGTATCGGTACTTTACCAAAAAGTAGCGATACTGATATTTCTGAAATGTTAGTGATGTTAAAAACACTTACAGAAAAGCTTCATATTGTTGAGCTAAATGAGACCAAAGCTACTTTCAAAGAATATATTTATTTATGGGAAAAAGAATTAAAAAAGCCTAAATTCAAAAATGAATTACACCTACATCAACTTATTATAAATAGTAAACTAGACGAAGATTATAAAAATGTAAAAATGTTAGTTGATGGCAAGTCAGGTTTTTTAGATTACAACACCAATTGGTTTATTGTAAGTAAAAACGATTTGGTTTTTCAGTTACACAAAAACATAAAAAAAGAAGATACTTTACTGTTAAACTTTTTAAACGATCCTGTCCATCATATTTATTTCCCTAAAGAAATTACAATAACTATTGATGGAAAAGAAAGTTTCAGAAAAAAAATAAAAAACACGCAAAAAAAAGAAACACAACAAGTTTCTTTTAACTTTCAAAAAACATACAATACCCCAATAATCGTAACTATTAAAAGACGCTTTTCTGATCGTAAAAGCGCTATTGCTAGTGACGAAATTATTTTAAAAAGCAAATGAAAAACACATACTTACTCCTTCTTTTAGTAATCACTATGTCGTGTGGTAAATACACTGATGTTAGTAAACTTCCTAAAACTATCATGACATTTAAACACCCAAATAGAAAATACAATCCTATTGTGAAAGGAAAAGTATTAGAAATGTCGTTTCAGTACACCAACGAAGGAGATCATCCTTTGGTAATTTCAGAAATACAAACCTCTTGTAACTGTACTATCTCTGATTACACAACAAGAGCCATTGGTAAAGGACAGAGCGGATATATTAACTTGCATTTTGATAGTTTTAAAAACCTAGGAAATGTAAAACAATATGTTACTATTATAGCGAATGTAGAAAATACCTTAGCTAATACTATTAGTTTTGAAACTAGAGTTATTTCTAAACCTAAAAAAAATACCGATTACGAAGAAGCTTATTTTAAAAAGCATGGAATTAAAGTTGTTTCTGGATGGTATATTCCTACTGATGGGTAAAATCTTAAAAATAAATTAGATTCTCTATAAATAATTAGTGAATTTAAAATCTTTCAATTTTATACTTAAATTTATTTCAATAAACTAATAAACAAAAAGTAATGCCAGAATTAGAAATACAATCAAATATAAAAATAGATGCACTTTCCGATACTCATAAAAATCAATTAGAGGAAATTTTAGCTCTTTTTGCTGAAATGAACGTTACTAAAATAGAACCTATTATTGACGAAAATGTTAATGATAAAGACTCTTTAGGTAAATATCAAACATTAGCTGTATTGAGAGATCTTTTTATTGATTTTAAAAATAGCGGTGATACCAAGGTTAGCATAGAAATAGGAAAATGCAATAGTAATTGCTATCCTGACTGTGCTGTTTTTAATTTAACAGGAAATACTTCTAACAAAAATTTTGCTTTTGTTTTAGATAAAGAAAACGGAATTATTAAAAAGTTACATTACTGTGGTTTATTTTCTACAAAAGATAATATTCAGAAAAAACCAGATGTAGACATGTATATAAATGCTTTGAAAAAAGAAGTAGAAATGGAAGGAGGAGACACAAGTCAATATGATTCTGAAGATACTAGAGAAATGCTAAAACATGCTTTGAATATGGGTTGGAATGTTGGTAAATAATCTTTTTGGTATGCTTCATAAAATACAAATAAAAAAGGCTATCTATTAACAGACAGCCTTTTTACTTATATAGACACTCCCCCTAAACGTAAGCATTTAGGAAACTCTTTAATTTTTCACCATTAATAATCCATACGAAGTATGTGTGAATTATTTCCGTACCATCCTGCTTGATGCTCTGTAAAACCATCTTGAGCTTTAAAAGTTAATGGTGCTGGCGATCCTACACTAAATCCAAATACTTTATCAATAGCATAGGCACGTTTAATAATATCATCGTTTAAAAACTTCCCTTCAATAGGTGTGTATGCATCAAAGATTGAAAAACTTTCAAAGTATACCGAAAACCTTAATCTGTTAGTCGTTTCTACATTCACCCAGTTGCTCCAATATTGCTCTGTTTTTGTAAGAGCTCCAACCGAACTATAGAAAAACCAATACTCTTCATACTGACGTCCTTTTACACGAACACTTGAATCATTCGGAAAAATATCATAGCCAGTTCTTTTCACCACCTCTTTTTCTTTTTTATTTCCATGTTTGTATACCTTTAAATATTTATTATAGTTAAGCAATTTTCTCTCTCCTACTTCTAACTTCCCTGCATTATATGCTTCTAAAAACTCATTCACATAATCATCTCCTCCAGGCACAATGCTATACACAAAATCTCCATCTATTCTAAAAATAATGTCGTTTATTATAACCTCTCCGTTTGCATTTAATAAATACAGTAATACCTGGTCTTCAGAACTTACAGAAGGTATTCTTTTTAAATGTATGCCTAGCTTTTCTGCTTCTTCACTCCCCATATTTTTTACCAATAATAAAGATACTCTTCCTGTTTCTAAAAACTCATTTCTAGACTCTTTGTATAAATCATGGTCTCGCTCAATTATTTCGTTAATTCTTCTTTCTAAATAGTCAAAGTTTTTGAAGGTCAGTATGCCTTTATTTTCTGTTTTAGAAGCTACTATTTCAGTAGATGTTTCTCCATTTATGATGACCTCTTCATCCTTACAGCTTACCATTATGACTAAAGCAAAAATGCTTAAAAATATTTTTCTCATTTTGTTCTCTTGTTATGTTTAGTTTGTTTCGATTGTTATACATACGATCGAAAAATTATATCAAGGGAGATCAACCCTTGAAGCAATTGCTTATTTGCCTTAAGGAGTTAGAAAAAAGAAAAAGGTTACCCCAAAAAATGAAAAAAGATTATGTGATCAAAAAAAGGTTGTTTTACTTCTCCCCTCGCTATACCTAAGATAATAATGTCTCAAAACGTCTTTACGAGTGGAACACAGTGAAGCGAAGTAATCTCTAAATCGTTGAACTTAAAATAAAATTGCTAACTAAAAATGAACAGATTGCTTCGTGCCTCGCAATGAACTGTGCTTAAAAACAAATATTTTCTTGATAATTTTCTATATATTTTTGCTTAGAATTAGCTATTGCAAAAGCTTGTTTTAAAAGTTTATTAGCAATAGCTATTTTTATAA
>NZ_SJXJ01000034.1 GCF_004337695.1 Tenacibaculum sp. M341 | reverse complement strand
CAGCCATTGCGAACTGTTTTGTAAACTAATGACGAGCTTTTGTCTTGTTCTTTCTCCTTTTATTAAATCTCTAAATCTAAAACTTTAATAAAATTTATTCCTAATACAAACATAGGATGACTACTTTCATTAAGCATTATAGAGCTTCATTTTAGATTAAATACAAAAAACCGCAACTACCTTTCGGCAGTTACGGCTTTATCAATAATCAGCTAATAATTTTATAGAACCTATCTCTTAATAATTTTCTTTTCAGAAATTATATTTCCGTTTTTATCGTATAACTTGATAAAATAGAATCCTTTTGGCACATCTGAAACATTCATAAAACTAGAAGATTCTAATTTTTGCTCTTTCAATACTGTACCTGACGGACTGAATAATTTTACTTCAGAGATTCTTTCATCATTAGAAAAATGTAATCTATCAACTACTGGATTAGGGAACAATCGTACTTGTTGAGTTACCGTAGTACTTTGTCCTTGACTTGTGTATGTAACACTTAACTTAGCTGCAGCTACAGATGCATTTTCTTTAGATGCAAATGCAAAATCATTTCCGTTGGTCATACTTACCAATAAACTCAAAGGACTATTTGTAAGAGTTGATACATTTAACGGAATTACAACTTCGTTAGCAACATTATAATTCTTATTAACTTGCCCTAATAAACTTCCTTTACCTGGCTTATTAGTGTTTGATAAATTAGTCTCTGTCCAACTAACACTATTTCCTTTGTGTACTTGTACGATTCCGCTACCAGAATCACTATATACCGTAAATGATAAAGAAGCTTTTTCTATTTTTCCTGAAATAGAAGAAAGATCAAATAACAAATATCCTACTCTCTTACCATTTTCAATTCTTATCATATCTGAATTATAGTTAGCACCACCTTGTAAATACGAATCTTGAACTGGTGCAAAAGTTGCTTCTTGCTCAGTTTCGTGATTCTTAATTACATTTACTCTATCTACATTAAATAAATATCCAGTAGTACCTTTAAATACTAATCTTAACGTACTTTCTCCTGATGTTAAATCAATATTTGCTGAATATTTTGTGTACTGATGCCAATCTCCGTTTACAGGTATTGCAACACTTCCTACAGAAATACCATCTTCAAAAAATTCAACTTCTCCACCACTTCCTTTACTAGAAGCATATACATCAAAAATATACTCGCCAGAAGAAGGTACTGAAACTTCATATTCAGTGTAATCTCCGTTCTGAATGAACCCGATATTTTGACCTGTTGTTTGTGGTGTGTCTTCTATTTTTACAGTTCCTGATTTACTAGTGTAATTTTCTGCCTGAATATTACTTGGTAATTGAATTACTTCACTTGCAGCTTTTACCGTAATACTCACCGGACTTGAAGTTGTTACTGCTCCTGAATTATCCGTTGCTTTAGCTGTAATACTATAAGTTCCTGCCTGAGCAATGGTAGTATCTGTAATATATGGTGCTGTATTTTCAGTTGCTATTAAACTTCCGTTAGCAAAAAACTCTACTTTAGCCACTGTACCATCTGCATCTGATGCATTTGCTGTTAACTGAATTGTTTCATTTACTGAATAATTACTTCCGTTTACTGGAGAAGTTAACGATACTTGAGGAGACTCATTTCCACCACCACAATCTGTTAATACTTCTGCAGGACCAACTCCAACTGGTTTTGTGTAAGTTTTAGATAATACAAACTTATCCATTTCAAATCCGTCTTCTCTCATTGAAAAAGAAACGGTATGAATACCTGCTGTAGGAACGTTGATAAAAATCTTTTCAGGCTCTCCACAATGATTAGCTCCTGTACGTTGCTTGCTCTCCCATGTCCATTTATTTTTACCAGTACACCACTGCATTCTTTGTCCTGAAGCTGGCCATGTACCATCAATACCTACATGAACTCCGTTATCTTCTGAACCTGTAGAATGTGCTCTTACCCAAACAAAATATTTACCTGGTGACGTAAACTTAATTTTGTAATCAATTATAGCTACTTGACCTGGTGTATTTGAAAAACTTTCACCAACAGCTAACGGATCTCCATGCGTTACTCTTGTATCTGGTAAAATTTCAATATACTCAGTATCGCTTGCTCCTGTATTATGTTCTGGGTCTGGATCTGGTCCTGGTAAGTTAGATGCTGAACTCTTATACCACTGTCTTTTTGATGTTTTAGATTGACCAACAAAATGCTCAGCTTCAACAGCTACTACTCCGCCTTGCTCTAAAGCAACACAATCTCCGTCTCCATCACCATCTCCTGGATCACCTCCACCAGTATTGTCTTTTTTAGTAATTAATGCTACCCAGTCATTATTATCAGGAGCTACTAAACTTCCGCCTAAAGTGTTTTTTCCTGATAAGTTACCTCCTGTTCTAGGATTAAACCACTGTACATTGTATTTACCATTACCGGTTGGTAAACTTAAACCTGTTGATCCTCCATTTGGACGGTATACAACATATACTTCTGAAGGTTTTGCAAAAACAAAATCACCTCCGTCGTTCGTAACTCCATCAGAACTTACCATATCAATTAAATATGATTGTAAGTGCGTATTAAAAAAATCTAAAGCATAACTTCCTTCTTTGTACTTTTTACCTCTTTTTCTGTGATCGTTACCATTAATATCTCCATCATCATTTAAATAACCACTATAGTATTCAACTCCTGCTCCACCAGCAAGTAATGTACCCCAAAGTACTTTTTTTCTTACATCTTTATCAGATACTCTAATTCCTTGCGATGCTGAACCTTGCTCGTCATTTGCTACTACCCATTTTTTACCTGAGTTTTTAGACTTTTTTAACCAGTTGATTACATCATTATGTATTGAGTTTTGATTTGATTGTAAAGAGGCTCCAGTTAAATCAGACGCATTTCCTAAAAGTGGTGTATAACGTTGATCTTTTTCTCCTGGATAGGTATGAATAACAATATTATGGTTATATGGATCTAACTGCTTTATATACGTAGCTGTAGCTTTTACTACATTATTTGGTAATGTAGTTTCTTCTGTTAAATTCCAATTTAATGCTAAGTGATGAGAAAATCTAGCAATAAGTTCTCGGTAGTATAACTTTCTTTGTTTACCAAAAGTATTACCGTCCATTTTATTATCATTCTCTGTTTCCATGGTTTTAAAGTGAAGATAGATTCCTTTTTTATCTGCATACTCCATCACTTTTTCCCATTGCGCCATTTTAGAAACATCAAAACGATCTTTGTGTACTTTGTTCCACTGCTGACTTCTACCTGTATTTCCATACTCTTGTAATGATACTTTTAAAATATGAGGAAAAACTGCACCACAATCTCCACTGGTGTTCCATGTTAAAAACGACATAACATTAGCACCTTGCTTGTGAAGATAGTTGACCATTCCTAAAATTTCAGTTCCTTTACCATTAGCCCAAGTATACGCACTTGCATCTGTAGCTGCATAATCTTGTTGATGTGGTTGCCAAGTTTTACTTCCTATTTTATTTAAATTGTTAGTATAACTTGGTGTAGCATCAAAATCTACATAATTAAAGGCATTTTCAGGAGAATCAGCACCTGCTTTTACAAACCAATCTCCGTTAGGTTTTGTAGGATTGGTTCCTGTAAAACGTAAATAATGCTCGCCAATGTATTGTAAACGACCTTTATTTTTAGCTCTGTAATCTCTTCCTGTTTTATCAGATTCAGCTACAGAAAAATTACCCGTAGCTCCATCCATAAAACCACCGCTAGATCCACCTCCGTTAATAGCTACATCTGTACCTTTTTTAAAAGAAGCTTTCCAACTCCAAGATCCTGTTTGATCTGGACTAAAGTTTACACTCCATTTATTACCAGAGCTACAACTGTTATTCTCAGCATTACCACAGGCATCAAAAAAACCTGGAACTGTATATGATCTGTTACTAGATGTATGTGTAAACGTTACATCTAATCTAAAATCTGAAAAAGGATTTGGGTTCGCTGTTTCAGAAGTATTAGGTCCGTTAAAAGTAAGTTTTAACTTGTGCCATCTTTTTAGTTCTCCCGTGGGTGTTTGAGAAAACATTGTAGCACAACAGAATAAAAAACACAATAGGTGTTTTAAATTAAAAAATTTCATGATTTTAATTTTTAATTTTAGGTTGATTATTTTAAATAGTAACCTATTACTAGGAATAGGGGATTCATAAAAAAATTTAGAAGTATAAACAGCCAAATGAAACTTTGGTTCTTATTAGAGTTTTAAGTTCATTTTTTGATGTTTTATCTAATTTGTAAGCTAATTTTAAAGCTGTTTATAAATATTAAGTTTTTTTTAGGGGTTCGTTTATTATCAGCTGATTATCACAAATTTAACATTATAATCTTTCTCTCTTTTAAGAAAAAACATCAAAAATTTAAAGAAAAAAATCAAAGCTAATTAACTTAATAACTTATAAATAGCATCATTATTATTTAATAAAACACTCCTACTTTTTTTTCTTTTTAAATATTGAATAATATCTACTTCTTAAATTTTAAAAAACATTATTTGTAAATTTTATCTCTTTAAATTACCAATGGTACAATTCGTATGTTCCTTTATACTTTTTTATCAGTTCAAATTATTTTCTTTCTTTTATTTTGAAAAAATGTAGTCAATTACTGAATAATGTTTAAAAAACAGTAACAAAAAGTGACAATTTCATTAATTATTTAATTTTCAATACCTTAACTTTAGAGTAAGAAACTCAAATCTTACAATAATTAAACTCTCTATTAGTTATAAAATCAACCCAATATGAATTTAATATAAATGAAAATGACTACAATCCCCATTTATCCCTATCGTAAAAAAGTAATTCTTCAATTACTAAAAATTATCTTTTTGTTCTTTTTTGCTTTTAGCTTACATGCTAAAAGCAACCCGCACTGTAATGAAACCTCTGCCAATATTTTTTTAAATAAAAATACAACTCAGTTAGCTTCATTATTGTTATTTACACTAAACAGTAATTCTCAAAATCAAACCCAAGCAACAAAAAAAACTATTCATACTATTTTTAGTTGGCATTTTATTGTGTACTCCATTGCTATTCCTTTAGGTTTATCTTACTTTTTAAAAATTAAAACGAAGTACCAACAAGAAAAAAAGCAACGAAAAGAAATAGAATTACAACTAACTAATTATGAAAAACTAGTTGCTCAAACTAATCAGCAAATAACATTGTCTTCTTTGAAAGCTTTAGAAAGTGAAACATTTGAAAAAGATTTAAAAAAATATTTAAAGAATCTAAAAAGTGAAATTCCTTCTAAGTATCACCACAAAATTGAACAATTAAATTCTTCTATTAAAAATAGACCAAAAAACAATTGGAAAGAGTTTGAAATTCATTTTCAAAATATACACAAAGGCTTCTTTTGTAAGTTACAAGAGGAATATCCTGATTTAACTGCATCTGAATTAAAATTGTGTTCTTTTTTAAAATTAAAATTAAGCTCTAAAGAAATTGCCAACTTAATGGGAATAACTGATAGAAGTGTTAAAATGAGCAGGTATAGAGTTCGAAAAAAGTTTAATATTTCAAGAGAGGTTAATCTTGTTGAATTTATTTCTAAATTCTAATTAATTACCACTTTTTAAATTGATAAAATAGATACCTCGAATAATACATTCGAGGTATTATTTTATGTTATTATAATTTGAAAAAGTTAGCTCTTAAAAAATCAAAACTCATTTTAAAACTACTATTCATACTACATTTTACTTTTTAACAAACTTCATTTTAGATGTACCATTAACATTCACAATATAAAATCCAGTAGTAAGGTTGGTTACAGAAATTTCTTCCTTTTCGCTAGTTGATGCTAACGTTTTTACCTTTCTTCCTTGAATATTATATATAGAAACCTGATCACCAGCTACTAATCCTGATACAAATAATACATCTTTTGATGGATTTGGAAATAAAAACAACTTCCTTTCGTCTTTTTTAGAAGTTATTGGTGTTGAAGTAAGCTCTTCTCTACTAGAAACAACATTATCTTCAACTATACTCCATTTTTGGTTGTTATTGTTTGCATTATAATTCCAAATAATAGCATTTGCATTTACAGCTCCTCGTGCTCTATCCAGTCCTAAATCTTCACAATGCATAGGCTTTAAACCATACACTCCATTTCCATTAGCCACTACTTTCCACTTTTGATGATTAGCCATAGCCTTTGTCCATGTAGCTACATTTACTCCGTTACTACAATCTGCATTAGGCACCTCTAAATATCTTTGAGTTCCTTTATTTTGAACTGAGTATACATTATCTCCTAAATGTGTGAAAATCCACTTTTGATCATCAAAATTCGCTGCATCATGCATTCTTGCACTATGATTTTCTAATCCTCTTGCCAACAATCGCTGAGTGCCAAACGGTGACTTGATAAAATAGGTTCCATTAGAAATTAACTGGTTAAATACATTGATACCAGTTACTTCATCATTGTCTAAAGCCGACTGATAATCTGTTCCAACTGGTCTTATGTGAGCTTTTAAACTGTAGCCATTTCCTGAAGTTGTAACCGAAGGAAGTGCTATGGTAACACTTTTATTCTTGTTTTCTCCTGAAGTAACTTCCTCTACTTGTGCTGCTACCCAAGTTCCGTTGTTCCAAAAACTAACCACAACTTCTCTATTGGTTGATGCACTATAAACTACATCAAAAGTATAGCTATCTGCAGGACTTAATGTAGTAGCAACATTTGCTAGTTTTATTTCATCTTTAATAGCTACTACCGCAATACCATCAACTTGATCATTGTCTATAGCTGATTGATGATCTGTTCCAATTGGTCGAATATGTGCTTTTACAACATACCCGCTTCCTGCTACTGTAACAGAAGGCAATGTTACGGTAACATTTTGCTTTTTAGCATCACCTGCTGGTACTTGAGCAACTTCTGCTGCAATCCAAGTTCCGTTATTCCAAAAACTAACTACAACTTCTCTATTAGTTGATGCACTATACACAACTTCAAAAGTATAAGTATCAGAAGGACTTAATACTGTTGGAACATTACTCAATTGAATTGTATCTACTGTAGCATCTCCTTCTCCAGTATCTTCAACAGCATTTACTCCTGCCGTCCATCTAGTTCCTCCAAGTTCATAAGCACCTATATCTGGCTTATTTCCATTAAATTTCTTGTCAAATCCAGCTATTACAATACCAGCATCTACAACAGATCCATTTGCTAAAGGCATAAAGTTTAACCCATTTGCGTCTTCAAAAGGAGAAGTACTATTAATGATGTTATTTTTATACTCAAAACCTGGAGCAATATGCCAACCTGGATTATTTGAATAGTTGTTATACACTCTGTTATCGCTCTGTGGATATCCGTTTACCCAAGAGTCCATAGCTTCACCTGCATTCCAAATTGTATTATGGAAAAAATCTAAATGCTCATTATTCCAGTTTACCTGATAACCAGTCCAAGACACATTCCACACTACATTATGATGCACTACATATCCTTTACTATTGTTATCTAAATAAATTCCTGCTGCTTTATTACCTGCATAAGCTGGTGGTTTTGAATCGTGAAACCAGTTATGATGAATTTCAGTTCCTTTTCTTCTATCATCACCAACAGTGTAAAACACTCCTGAATCAGCATTAATTAACTGAGCTCTAGATACGTCGTTATAAGCAACTTCACAATTATCACCACTTACATACATTCCGTCTCTACCAGAGTTTGTAATTTTATTCTTAAAAACTTTTACATTATTTGCTCTAGTTCTAATAGGTGTTGCATGAATACCTAAATAATCAATGTTAGAAATTGTGTTTCTTTCAACAATAGCATTATGAGCACCTGCCCAACTCTGAATTGAAATTCCATTTGCTGAACTATGGTTAACCACACAACCTCTAATAACAACATCTGGCGCAAGCACTTCAATTGATGACTCTCCTACTCCTGCACTTGTATTATTAATATTATCAAACCCTTCACTACCGTGAATTACTTTATTGTTCTCAAAAATAGTAGCACGTCCATTAATTTTTACACTACCTCCAAAAAATTCAATTCCTTTAACTTTTATAAAATCACCTTTTAATTCTGCAATAAACTTACGAGTTGCGTATTCTACTGAATTGTTAGTTGGTTTTTTTCCATTTGCAGGCTGAAAGTAAAGTGTTTTACTAGCTTTATCGTAATACCATTCTCTTGCATAATCTAATGCTTGTAACTTATTAAATAAATATAACTGCCCTCTATGACCGTTTCTTAAAATAGTTGGATTATGAGGTGTAAAAGGCCATTTATTAATGTTTACTCCCGCATGTTCAATTCTATTAGCAGTACTTTTGGTAATTTTCCTTGTCCAACTGGTACCAGAATGACCTCCTATATAATAGACCAAACCACCTTTCCAATCAAAATTTGGCATACCAGATACACTGAAAAAGTTACTACCTCCATTGTCAATAAACTTACAATCTACTGTAAATCTATTATTGTCAGTATTATTTGGCCATCTTGCCAAATCCATGTGTTTTTGATTGTGGTACACATTTCTAAATCTTTCTTCAATAGCCATATCAACAGAAGTTTTGTAGATGTTACCTGAATGTAATTGCCATCCATTGATAAACTTTGTTGCTTTAATTTTTACATTTTCTCCATCAGCAGCTTTAAAAGTTAAATAATTAGCTTTTGTTCCTTTTTTATTAACAATTAAAGGCTCGGTATATACTCCGCCTCTGATGATGCAAACATCACCTGCTTTCATAACAGAAACAGCCTTACTAAAAGTTTTGAAGGGTTGATTGTAAGAACCGTTATTTGTGTCTTTTCCATTCTTTGCTACATAGTAATCTTTTGCATGTAATTGCTGAAGCAAAAGACAGCAAAACATGAACATGAAAAATAGTTTGTTTTTCATAATTAAAATCATTTTAGGGTTAATGTTTTATTCAGTATGATGGTGACTATTCAAATCAACATTAGAAAATCCTTGTTTTTACACAACAAAAAACAAAGAACACTAACAGTTGATAACCAAATAATTACAATGCAAATAACTTTATAACCTTTAGATTTATTATATGAAAACAGGTATATAAAAAGTATACAAACGGAAATATTAAGTAACAAAAAACTCAATATTTTTAAGAATCACTAAAATCAGAGTAACATTTGTAATTTTTCATAAAAAATAGATACGAAAAAAGAGAAATAAACAACAAATTAGAATATATAAATTGAGAGATCTATTTTAGATTACAATACTTCTTAAAATGATATTTATTATAAAATAAAAACGCCTTTGTTTATGTTTTTAAACAAAGGCGTTTTAATATAAGCAAACTGCTTAAAATTACGTTTTAAACATGTTTTCCTTTATTCCAACCATGCTTACCTAAGTATTGTTCTCCACTTTCAACAGCACCATCTTCAATACTTGTTCCCATAGAGTCATTCCATCTATTTAAATAACCGAAAAGAGAAATTACACCTAACATTTCTACAATCTCTCCTTCATCCCAGTATTTATATAACTCTTCTTTAATAGTTTCATCAACATTATTAGGAACAACTGAAGCAGCTAACGAAAAATCAAGGGCTGCACGTTCTGCATCAGAAAAAGCAGGATGTGTTTTGTACTCCCAAATGTTATCTAATTTTTCTTGTTCAGCACCATAACGTTCTGCTGCTCTAATTGCATGAGCCTGACAATAACGACATCCAGTAGCATTACTACTAACCCAAGCAATCATTCTTTTTAACGCAGAAGTTACTCTACCATGGTTTGCCATTACCGCTTTATTTAAATTTATAAAAGCTTTAGAAATATCTGGTCTGCGTTGCATGGTTAATACAGAATTAGGACAAAAACCTAATGTTTCATTATAAAAATCCGATAATCTTTTCGTTTCTTCATCATGATTCGGATCTAATGGTGTTACTAATGGCATAATTATATTTTAATTTAAGTAGTTTTGTAATCTCATACAATAAACAAAAAAAATCTCAAATGGCATCTAATATTGTAACAACAGAATGGAAGAAAAATTTATTATTTAAAAGTGACAATCCAAATGGAGCTACCATTTTGATGGATACTTCTTTTGCTAATGGAGGTAACGAGGTTGGTGCGTCTCCTAAAGCTTTAATGTTATCGTCTTTAGCCGGATGTTCTGGATTAGATGTAGTAATGATTGGTGAAAAAATGAGAGTGAATTTTGACGATCTTAAAATTACTGTAGAGGCTAACTTAACAGAGGAGCATCCTAAATTTTATGATAAAGTACATGTAATCTATCATTTTTACGGAAAAGAATTGAATGAAGAAAAATTAAAAAAAGTAGTAGACTTATCTGTTGAGAAATATTGTGGAGTTATGGAAATGTTTCGTCAATTTGCTACCGTTACTACTGACATTAAATATTATAACGAATAACATATATGCGATGGACTTTAAAGCCTAGCCCAAACATATCTATTGTAAAAAAATTAGCTGATGAACTTTCCATTAACACAAAGCTTGCTAAGCTTTTAGTGCAACGTGGAATTACAAATTTTGAAGAGGCCAAAGAGTATTTTAGACCCTCTTTAAAAAGCCTGCACAATCCATATATTATGAAAGATATGGATAAAGCAGTTGCTAGAATAGAAAAAGCAATTTATAACAATGAACGTATTTTAATTTATGGTGATTATGATGTAGACGGAACTACGTCTGTTTCTTTAATGTACTCCTATTTAAAAACGTCTTATGATAATTTGGCTACCTATATTCCTGATAGATATGATGAAGGATATGGAGTTTCTTATCAAGGAATTGATTTTGCCGATGATAATGGTTTCTCTCTTATTATTGCATTAGATTGTGGTATTAAAGCCGTTGAAAAAGTAGCCTATGCAAAAGAAAAAGAAATTGATTTTATTATTTGTGACCACCACAAACCTGGTGCTGTTGTACCTGATGCTGTTGCTGTATTAAATCCTAAGCAAGTAGATTGTAACTACCCTTATAAAGAATTATGTGGTTGTGGTGTTGGTTTTAAATTAATTCAGGCTTTAGCTGATGCAAAAGGTAAAACTATAAATGATTTATTGCCTTTTTTAGATTTAGTAGTTACGGCTATTGCCGCGGATATTGTTCCGATTACTGGAGAAAATAGAGTATTGGCTTATTATGGGCTACAAGTACTTAATGATAGTCCAAGAACAGGAATTAAAGCACTCACTCACCTATCCAACAAAAAAAAGCTTACCATTACCGATGTTGTTTTTGGAATTGCTCCTAGAATTAATGCTGCTGGTAGAATTAAGCATGGTAATTTTGCTGTTGAATTACTTACAGAAACTAATTTTGAAACCGCTTTAGAATTTGCAGGTACTATTGAAACTTTTAATACTGATAGAAAAGTGTTAGATAAAACAATCACTAAAGAAGCACTGCAGCAGATTGAAGATTTAGGAGAAACTGAAACATTCTCTACCGTAGTATATGCTGAAAATTGGCATAAAGGTGTTATTGGTATTGTAGCTTCTAGATTAACTGAAACCTATTATCGCCCTACAGTCGTATTTACTAAAAGTGGCGATAAATTAGCGGCATCTGTTAGATCTGTAAAAGGCTTTGATGTTTACAATGCTTTAGAAGGTTGTGAAGAGTTTATTGAACAATATGGTGGACATAAATACGCTGCTGGTTTAACTCTTTTACCAGAAAACTACGATAATTTTAAAGCTAAGTTTGAAGAAGTTATTAAAAACACCATCGACAAAAAGTTATTAATTCCTGAGATTACTATTGATGCTGAACTTGATTTTACAGATATTACTCCCAAGTTTTACAGAATTCTTAAACAAATGGGACCTTTCGGACCTTTAAATATGAATCCTGTTTTTAAATCAACTACTGTTAGAGACAATGGGTACGGAAAACAAGTAGGCGAAGAAAAAACGCATTTAAAACTAAATGTTTTTCAAAGCAGTAATCAAAACACATTTGGAGCTATTGGTTTTAATTTAGGTGATAAATTTAATACCATTTCAAACGATTTTGATATTGTATATCAACTTGAAGAGAACACTTGGCAAGGCAACACTTCTATTCAACTACATTTAAAAGATTTGAAGTAGTTTTCCTTTATTTTTTTGGGCATTACCACAAGGGTCGGGCTTTTCGCAGTCGCTTTTAAAATTTTTATTTCATAAATTTTAAAGAGCTTCAACAAACGCTACAATCCCTAATGCAAAATTGACACATCAATAATTAATGTTTTTTACCTGAAATTAATCTATACCTCATTAATACTTAATTCAAAATTTGACGTATTTTTATAAAGCTCGTCAAATATTCTTGATTTGACTTTCTTATACCTAATTTAACTTTATTAAGAGAAACCAAATAGTCAATCAATCTACCCTAATCACAATCACCTAAAACTCTATTGTAAACGATTTTGATATTGTATATCAACTTAAAGAGAACACTCAACAAGTTAATACTTCTATTCAATTACACTTAAAAGGTTTAAGATCGTTTTTAAGTAAACTTACAACACATTGATTTAACATAAAGTTTTGTATTATTTTAACATTTTACATGCGAAAGATGTTTTTTATTGCTTTTTTTAACTACTTTAATTTCAATTAATTAAAAACTCTTATCTAAAATGAAAACAATGAAATTCGCAATTGCGTCAGCAATCTCTGCCTGTTTATTAATGGTAGCTTGTAATAAGCCTGACGAAGAAGTAGATTTATTACCTACCAATGAAATTGAAGAAAACTCTACAAAAGTATTATTAAACGACCCTCTTACCGAGTACATCCCTAACCAATATATTATTGTTTTAGAAGATGGTACTCTTAACAAGCCAGCTGCTAGAGGCAGTAAAATAGCTTATGAAAAAACAGTAACTTCTTTAAAAAAAGAAGTTATTTCTGACTTTAAAAACGTTAGTTTAAAAGAAAATAATGTTAAAAAAGCTTTTGGATATGCTTTACAAGGTTTTGTAGCTAACCTTACCCAAGAACAAGTAAAAGAGCTTTCAAACGACCCTAGAGTTAAAGCTATTGAAAAAGATTATATTATCTCAATATCTTCTGCTTTAGATATTGATTTAGAACAATCTTCTTCTCAACGAACTCCTTGGGGAATTAATAGAGTAGGTGGTGCTCGTGCTGCATCAAATAGAACTGCATGGGTTTTAGATTCTGGAATTGATTTAAATCATCCTGATTTAAATGTTAATGTTTCTAGAAGTAGAACATTTGTTACCAGCGGAGCAGACTCTAGAGATGCAGACGATAGAAATGGTCATGGAACTCATGTTGCAGGAACAATTGGAGCCTTAAATAATAATTTTGGTGTAGTTGGTGTTGCTCCAGGAGCAAAACTAGTTGCCCTTAAAGTTTTGGCAGGAAATGGTTCTGGAGAATTCTCATGGACTATTGAAGCCTTAGATTATGTAGCATCTAATGGAAAGAAATGGGATGTTGTTAACATGAGCTTAGGTCCAAGAACAAGATATACAAGTGTGGCTGTAGACAATGCTGTTAGAAACGTAGCTTCTAAAGATATTAGAGTAGTTATGGCTGCAGGAAACTCAAATGATGATTCTCGTTTTTACTCGCCTGCTAGAGTAAATGCTAAAAGAGTATTTACAATTTCTAACATGAATAGAAATAATGATATTGCCCCTACTTCAAACTATGGTTCTCCTGTAGATTTTGCAGCACCCGGTACAAATATTTTATCTACTTGGCCAGGTGGAAGGTATGCTACTATTAGTGGTACCTCTATGGCAGCTCCGCATGTAGCTGGATTATTACTATCTGGTGGCGTTAAATCTGGCGGTAGAGTTAGAAACGATAAGGACAACAATAAAGATAAAATTGCTGTTAGAAAATAAACTTTAAAGCTCTTTTACAACATAACATACACTGGATTATTAAAGTCTTCCAGTGTATTTTTTTTTCAATCACTTTCACCTAGCTAATTCAAATTTTAAAAGTCTCAAAAATTAAACTTTTCTTAAAAAATACTTTTATTTATAATTAATCTAAATAAGTATTATATTTGTTTATCAAAAATAAAGAGATGAAGGACATTACTAAAATATACGAGAACACTATAGGACTTTCTTTTGTTTGGAATGATACTAGAACTTTTTTAACGCAACTTATTTTTAGAGATACTGGTTTTCATTTAACTGTAGATGAGATTGAAATTTTTATAGAAAAAATATACGACTCTAAAATGCAAACACAATGCAGCACTTGTGAATATGGAGACAATTGCAGATCAATATTACTTCAAACTCCTTCTAACAAAGTAAGTTTAGCTGTTTCTAAGATAGAATTAGGTCAGATTGAAGATCTTTTAAAAGGTACTTTATTTCAACTTAAATTGAATGATTATTTATATGAAGTTTGTAAAAACTAATCTCGTTAGTGTACAGTAAGTAGTTTTTAGTTTATATAAATCCCAAAACATACTGCTAACTAAAAAACTTATTACCAGAAAAACAACCTATTGACCATTGATTATTGAAACCAAAAAACGCCCTCAAATTGAGAGCGTTTTTTAGTTTATAATGGTATTATATTATTTCTTAATAAGAAGCTTCACTTGTTGTTTTTTACCATCAACAAATATCTTCATAAAATATACACCTCTTCTTAAATTCCCTAAGTTGTAGTGGTATTTATTAACACCTTCAACAACTTCTACTTCTTCTGAGAATACTTTTCTTCCGCCAAAAATACTGTATAAAGAAACTACAGCTGTTCCTTCTCCTGTAGATTCAAAACTTACTTTTAAGTTTCTTACAAATGGATTCGGATATACTCTCATTCCTGAAATTTCAAAAACATTAGCATTATCATCTCCACATGATCCTAAAGTAGCTCCTTTTCTTAAGTAATGACGTACTAAGAATTCAGGAACGCATCTTTCTCTTCCTCTAAAACACATTTGTACTGTTTTAAAGAAACCAACACCTCCACAAATAATATTTTCAACTTCAACAGTTACCTCTTTAGAAACACTACATCCATTAGCATCTGTAACAACTACAGTATATGTGGTGCTTTCTTCAGGGCAAACTTGAATTGTTTCTGATGTTGCTCCATTACTCCATTCATAAGAATATGGTGCTTGACCACCTGATACCGAAAGAACTTCTATATCTGTACAAGACTCATCTCCATAGTTGTATACAGTAGCGTTTTCAGATACTGACACTTCCATTTTAGTAGGTTCTTGAATTACAAAATCTTTAGTAATTGTAATACCTACAGCATCCGTTACTGTTACGTAATAAGTACCAACAGCTAAGTCAGTAACTGTTTCGCTAGTAGCTCCGTTACTCCAAGTATAAGTATATGGCGCTACTCCATTAAACGCTAGTACAGAAGCAGCTCCGTCATTACTTCCATTACAACTAACATCAGATACTATTAATTCTCCTATTTCTAATTCTTTTAATTGTAAACGAACTGAAACAGGGAAATGATCTGAGGTAGTACGAGGATATGTACTATTATAAAACTCATAATGTACAATCTCCGAATTCTGTAAGTAATTATCTTCTAATTCATTTGAAATAGCAATATGATCAATCATATTTTCTGAAGACACAAATGATCTATATCCTCTATTCGTTAATGAAGTAGTAACAATATTATAATTTACAGTATCTCTTACATATAAATCATACGTAGAAGCACTATTACTTACCGAACTAGCTACAACAGTTTCATCTACATCATCATTATAATCTCCTAATAACACTAAATTATCAGTAGCAAATCTAGTATCTAAAGAATCTTTTAATACTTCAACATCGTATTTACGCATGTCATATCTTGCTTGCGCATCAGTTCCTCTATTAGCTCTTGCATGTAAAGCCACAAAATTATACTCTTCAGTTTCACCATTAACAGTTACATCTGCTGTCATTAAAAATGGCAATCTTCCTGTTGCAAAAAATCTATTTCTATCGGCTGGATATCCTTCTAAAGCAGAATCATCTCCTCCATTGTAAAGTGGATGAATTGATCTTAATAAAGCTTCTGTTTTCTTTACATTTACTGTTGATTTTTTATAAATAAAACCAACTTTTTGAGTTGCTCCATCATTTGAAGTTGGACGAGAAACTGCATCAGAAAGTATAAAGTCATATGCTGGTAGCTCGTTAATTAACTCTGTAAATAAAGGAACATCAACAATCTCTTGCACAGCAATTACATCAGCATCTAATCCTTCTATAACAGTTTTTACACCTTCTTTCTGAATTTGATCTGAGTTTTCATTTCCTGTAGCTGGAGAATTTTCTTCATCACCAAACCATTCTATATTCCAAGTAACAATATCTAAAGTATTTTCTTTTGATACATCATTAATTGGGAACGGAGGTAAAGTATATTCATTAGCACAAGAAATATCACTTCGCTGTCTTGGTAATAATTGATACGTTTCTAAAAATCTTCCCACAACACCAATTACCTCATTACAAGACGATGGTTGAGCTAAACCAACAATTTCTGTTACATCTAAATCAATACGTAACTGCCCGTTTCCACTAGCATCTGTTAACTCATAATTTGCATTCCCGAAGAAAATATCAGTAGGTCTTGGGAAATTCGGATTCAACACCTTTACTAATTCTCCTGGATGATTCCCTAATTCACTTAAAGTAATCTCTTTTGGAGTTATTGGTCTATTTGGCAATCCATTATTAACAACCTCTGTAATATTTTGTAACTGAACCTGATCATTAAAAGCACTTCTTCTACCTTTTACTGTAATAGAATCTCCTATTTGGAAAACATTTTCACCATATACTTGCTCATCAAAAATAGCGATAGCACCAGTTGCATCTTGAAGATAAGCAGAACCTCTAAACTGATCAGAAACTGTTAATACTCCTGTAACAATTACTTTTTCTCCTTCTACTTTATTTCTAGCCTCAGCAATACTAATAATTTCAGTTGGCTCTGTAACTACATCTGCATTCTCTGCTCCTGGCGTTGGACGTAATACTGTAAATGAACTTGTATTTCTTTGTCCTCCTAAACCATTTGGCGAACGTTGTAAAGAATGAATGTCTTTATCACCTAACTCATCTTCATTTAATTGAGGTTCACCAGCATTTAACAATACTAATAACCCAGCATCATCATCGTCATTGGTATCATATACAACAGCATCTATTAAGTTTGTAGTAGTTACAGATGTACCGTTAGCAAAATCAGAAACATTAGCTACATATAAACCTACAGCATCTGCTCCATTTTGTAATGCATTATTTGAAACTACTAAATTTACATTTGGTACTTCCTGATTTCCTACTACAAAATACCCTTCTGCATTAGTAGTGTTACCTGATAAATCAATTGCATTGTAACTAGCATCATTTGAACCATTGTAAAAAACTAAGACTAAACCATCTAAAGAAGTATTACCAGTACCACCATCATACAATTCAATAAACTCTTGCGTATCAGTACCAGAAGTATCAACATCAATCTCATTAATTACTAAATTAGTAGGAATTACAACTGGTTTTTCATTAGCAGTACCAGGTGTTGGGGCAAATTGAGTAAAAGAACTTGTATTTCTTGCACCTCCTGCTCCATTCGGTAAACGTTGTAAAGAATGACCATCTTTATTATCAAGCTCGTCTTCATTCAATTGAGGCTCTCCTACATTTAATAACACTAATAATTCAGCATCGTCTCCATCATTGGTTTCATACACAACTGCATCTAATAAATTGTCAGTAGATACTGCACTACCATTGGCATAATCAGCTACGTTACCTAAGTATAAAGCCACTGCATCTGCTCCGTTTTGTAATCCATTACTAGGAATTACAATATTTACATTTGGCACATCTTGGTTACCTACTACAAAATATCCTTCTGCATTAGTTGTTTGCCCTGATAAATCAATTGCATTATAACTCTCATTGTTAGATCCGTTATAAAAAACCAATACCAATCCGTCTAAAGAAGTGTTACCAGTACCACCATCATACAACTCAACAAACTCTTGTGTATCGGTACCTGCGGTATCTGCATCTAACTCGTTAATTAAAATATTAGGAAGTGGTACTATTACCACTCCGTTTTCTGTACCTGGTGTTGGAGCTAATTGCGAAAATGAACTTGTGTTTCTTGCACCACCAGCACCATTTGGTGTTCTTTGTAATGAATGTCCATCTTTATCACCTAATTCACCTTCGTTTAACTGAGGTTCTCCAGCATTTAACAATACTAACAACTCAGCATCATCTCCATCATTGGTATCATATACAACAGCATCTACTAAATTATCTGTTGATACTGCACTTCCATTAGGGTAATCTGCTACGTTACCACTAAATAAAGCCACTGCATCTGTTCCGTTTTGTAATCCGTTACTTGGAATTACAATATTTACATTTGGCACATCTTGGTTACCTACTACAAAATACCCTTCGGCATTTGTTGTTTGCCCAGATAAATCAATTGTTCTATAACTTTGATTGTTTGATCCATTGTAAAAAACCAACACTAATCCGTCTAAAGAAGTATTACCAGTACCACCATCAAACAATTCAACAAACTCTTGTGTATCGGTACCAGCTGTATCTGCATCTAATTCGTTAATTAAAACATTTAGTGTAGTAGCAATAGGAGTTCCTGTAACATTTACATCATCAAAACCTGCATAATCACTACCTCCATTTTGTTTTACGCTAATTACCAAACCTACAGCACTTACTGTATCTGGCACATTTACAGTAATAGTTTCCCATCCGTTAGTACTGTATGGGCTACCTACTGTAATTACTTGTTCCGCTTGAGGCTGTCCATCAAAAACAGTTTGGTATGAAATTGTATCTCCATTACTAACATCATAACCAACTACATTTACACCAAAAGAAAGTTGTACACTTTCAAAACTAGTAACATCTACAGTATCAAAAGAAATTGTTCCTCCTGCTGAAGTTCCACAATTTCCTTCTAAATCTCTTACTCCAAAAAAGTTAGTATCTGTTTTTGCTGAACTAATACTTCCTACACTAGATACTACATCCCAAACATCACTTCCACCATCATTACAAGCTACCGGAGAAACTGTATAATTCCATGAATCACCAGTTTCAAACCCTTGAAAAACGATAAAATCTCCACCTGTAGGTGGTGTCACTACATCTTCTAAAGTAGTTACGCTAATTACATTACTATCATCAGATGTATTTCCTGCTGCATCAACAGCCACTACTTTAAAACTATAGGTAGTATTTTCAGTTAAACCTGTAACTCTATAATTAGTTACTGCTACTGAACTAATTTGAGTATTATTTTGAAAAACATTATAACTTGCTACATTACTTGTAGAAGCATCCCAAGATAAAGTAACCTCAGAAGTAGTAATATTAGATGCTGATACATTTGTTGGCGCTGCTGGTTTTGCTGCTGCAGATGTACCTACTAAACTTATATTATCAAAACCGGCATAATCACTTCCTCCATTTTGCTTTACACTTATTACTAAAGCTACTGTATTTACTGTGTTTGGTACACTTACTGTAACAGCTTCCCATCCGTTTGTACTATACGGACTACCAACTGTGATTGTTTTTTCTACTTGTGGTTGACCATCAAAAACTGTTTGATAAGCAATAGTATCTCCATTACTAACATCAAATCCGCTAACATTTACCGAAAAAGAAAGTTGCACATCATCAAAAGCCGAAACATCTACTGCATCAAAAGAAATCGTTCCTCCTACTGAAGTACCACAATTTCCGTCTAAATCTTGCACTCCAAAAAAGTTACTTCCTGCTTTTGGTGTACTAATAGGACCTAAGCTTGAAACAATGTCCCAAACATCAGTTCCTTGAGTACAAGGTACTGGCGAAAGAGTGTAACTCCAAGTATCATCCGTTTCAAATCCTTGAAAAGCTATAAAATCACCATCTGTTGGTGGTGTAATTACAGTATCTTCTAAAGTAGTAACACTTATTGCATTACTATTTGCAGATACATTACCAGCTGCATCTACTGCTCTTACACTAAAACTATACGTAGTATTTTCAGTTAAACCTGTAACTGTATAATTAGTACTTGTAACAGCTGTTACTTGATTTCCATCTTGAAAAACTTGATATGCTATTACACCAATATTATCAGTTGCTGCATTCCATGATAATGTTACCTCAGCAGTTTTAATATTTGAAGCTGCTAAATTTGTTGGTGTAGTTGGCACCTCATCATCTGGTGTTGTTGAACTATTAAATCTATCTTCTGCTTGTGGTCCTCCCCAAATTGAAGTAGCAAAAGCAGGATTATCTATAAACGGATTTCTATTTCCTTGAATTCCTTCAACTATTACATTTCTATTAATTTCATACTGAGATACCGGGTCTTCAGCATTCCATTGTAAAAACATATCAGGAATTTCTGCATTAAAAGTAGCTGATCCAATACCAACAGTAGTCATTCTACACTGATTTCCGTAACGTAAATACATATACATCATCATACGTGCAACATCACCTTTCCACTCATCACCAGGATACCAACCACTATTAAAAGCTCTGGCATTTCCTCCACCAGCAACATCTATGTAAGGTCTGTTTCCTCTATTTGAATTCATTTGAACATCAGAAGATCTTAAATGATGAACATCTGCCCCTGGTCCTGACGATCCTAAGTTAGGGCTTCCTAACGATCTAGGATACGTATGCTCCCTATTCCAGTCGGTTCCGTTATTACCTCCGTTACTATTTTTATCCCTTGTTCTATCCGTAGTCGGATTTCCATCTGCATCACTATATCCATAAATTAGTAATACGTTGTTAGGATTTGTAGGATCTAAATCTGTTTGTCGTAAAGCATCCCATACACCAGGTGTATACGATCCTGTAGTTCCTTGCTGTATAAGTACAGCTAAATTAGTTTTTAATTCTTGACCTGTTTTAGTTATGTCGGTTCCGTTATAATAAGCCGGAACTTGTGCCAACACACTAACAGACATCAATAAAAAAGCAACCCCCAATATTTGCTTTTTAAAGAAGTTTTTGTCCATGTTTGATATATTCTGTTAATTAAACCGAACAAAAATAAGCACTTACGACACCTTGCATGTTAGGTAATTGTTAGGTGAATGTAAACTTTACATGTAAAAAGCAGTTAAAATCAATAATATACACCATATAGCTACCATATAAAATAGTAAATATTATAATAAAAATGGTATTGTTAAGATTAAGATACCTCTTACATCTTTACAATACCACTTTTATTTTTAACTAATTTTAAAAGACTTTTTTGTTTTTATACTATTTAGCTTCTCTAATTAAATATGTATAAACCGGATAATGATCACTATAACCTCCTGTAAATCTTCCTCTCACAAAACTTCTATAAGGAAATCCTTTATACTTACCCGTTTGTTGTGTTAAAAAACTTTTATTAAAAATTCCCGATTTAAATACTTTATAACGCTTGTAGTTTTTATGCGCTTCACTTTTCTGTAATAATGGTGCCGAAAATATAATTTGATCAAATACATGCAACTCTTTTCCGTGACGTAATGTATTTAATCCGTTTTTAAACATTTCTTCATAAGGATTGTACATCATATCTAAATCAGTAATCTCTTTCTTATCTCCTTTTGTTTTTAATACCTCTTTAAAGCTAGTGTTAGTTGGATTATCATTAAAATCACCCATAATTAAAATCTTAGCATTGGCATCGGTACTTCTTATTTTTTCTATAACCTTTGTTACTTTATAAGCTGCCTTTTCTCTTTTGTGATTACTTTTTACTTCTCCCCCTCTTCTCGATGGCCAGTGGTTTACAACAATATGAATCAATTCACCATCTAAATGTCCAGAAACCCAAAGTATATCTCTAGTATATACTTTTTCATTGTTATCATAAATATTCGGATTAAACACTTCGTAATGTACAGGTTTAAAATAAGCCGTTTTATACATTAAAGCTACATCAATACCTCTCTTATCAGGAGAATCTACATGAATAATTCCGTAGTTTTCACCTTTTAACTTTTCAGTTTTAGCTAAATCTTCTAACACTGTTTTATTTTCTACTTCACATACTCCTATTAATGCAGGACTTGTTTTTGTTTTTTCTTCTCCAATTTGTGCTAATACTGTTGATAAATTAGCTACTTTATCCCAATATACTTTAGATCTATTTTCTTTCATTTGCATAATTGGGCTATACTCATCGTCTTTTTCTACATTATTAATAGTATCAAATAAGTTTTCTAGATTATAAAAAGCTATTGTTCTTATATCATATTCTTTTTGACCTAATACAGAAATACTTGTAAATAAAAGTACTAAAATAAAGATCGAATTTCTCATATGTAATAGTTTTATATTTTCAAAAGGATTGCAAAACTAGTTTATTAAATAATAGATATGCTTTTTTTTAATGGTTATTTTACCAATTCCGCAATATTCTTCAAATATAAGCACTATTATTTGGGCGTTACCCAAGGGTCGGGCTTTACGCAGTCGCTTTAAAAATGTATATGCATACTTTTTTAAGAGCTCCAACAAATACTGCAATCCCTAACGCTTGAATTTAGTTTTATTAATAGAATTTAATTCCCAAAATTCATCATCAGTTTTTATTTTTTTTAAAAAAAGCCCCCTACTTTATATTCGTAGGTAACATTATAGAAACAACCTTTTCTTTCTTTGACTTTAGTTGTACTTCTTTTTTATACTTTTGCAAAAAATAAATTATTTATGAAAACTAAAAAGATAGCCAAGCTATTATTTATCTCTATTTTATTCTTTAATAAAATAAACGCTCAAAAAAGAATCACTTTTGGAGTACATGGTGGACTAAACTACTCTTCTTTAAGAGAAAAAGAAGCATTTCCTGATTCAGAGAATCTTAAGAACTCTGAATTTTCATTTATTACTGGTATTAGTTCTAATTATTATTTTTCAAACAATTTGTCTTTAAAAGTAGAATTGAATTACGAAAGCAAAAAAGATAGTAGAAATATTCCTTCTTCTATACAACAAAACTTTTTTTCATACAAAAACTCTAAAACTATTACTAATGCTAGTTTTATAACATTACCTATTTTACTTAAGTATGAATTTGGAAACTCTAAAAATCCATTTTTCATTAACGGAGGAACGTTTCTTGGTTATTTAATTAAACTAGAAGATACTTTTCCTGATGAAACAACTGCAGATTTTACGGATAGAATGACAAACTTTGATTTTGGAGTCTCTTTAGGGGTAGGTAAAAAGTTTTCTATGGATACTAAAAACAATTTAATTATAGAAATTAGAGATAATTTAGGTTTAACTAGCATTAGTAAATTTGTCTCGTATAAAACAAATTCTTTAAACTTAATTATAGGCTGGGAATTTACTTTATAAAATATTTATACACATATAAATAGCATATAAAAGCGACAATATTTTTAGAATATTGTCGCTTTTGTTTTAAACAATCAAGGACTTCTCTTCAATTAAAGATCTTTTTAACACAGTAATATTGTTTTCTCTTATAGTAAAACTAAAACTTCACATTAATCCAGTCTAAAATATTATATTAATTAAATTCAACTTATTTATTTTCTTCAACAATAGCTTTACTCTGCTAAACTATTCTACTAACTTCCTTACTAAAACTTAAAATCGCTAAAACTTTGTACACAACACGCTCTCCTCATCACTTACACTAAAAAACAAGAACTCAACAATTAAAATTTAGAAGCCTGCAATCCTCTCCTCAGCTTGCTCAATCGCTTCCTCATCGCCTACAATGGCTTCCTTAGCATGCTCAATTCACCCCTTATTTCCTACAATGTTAAAAGCTTTAACTAGCACAGCTCCCTTATTAACAACAATAGCTATCTCATTAATACTATTACAATTAAATCACTAATTTTTAGTTAACAACAATAAATTTTCAAATAAAAAACATACCTTTAACCAAAATTGTAAATCTAAATTGTCTATGAGTTCAAAATCTCAAAGTTCCTTTGCCAGCAGACTTGGCAAGGCTAAAACGCTACAAACTATTTTAAGTAGTTATACTGATTATGTAGCACCAACTAAAAATGCTTCTGTACTAATATTAGCAACTACTATTACTAGTATAGAAAACATACAAAAGCAGTACAATACTGCAAAATCTGACTACACTACTAAAACCTACGAACGTAAAAAAGTGTTTACGGAAAATAGTGATTCGTTAGAAAAACGACTCTCTCCTATTCGTACTTTTATTGAAGCTTTAAAAGGTAAAAACAGTACCGAATTAAAACAGGTAAGCACTGCTGTCAACAAAATTAGAGGACACATTAAAAAGACTAGTAAAATTTTAACTAACAATGAAAGTGAAACTTCTTCTATTAGTTTAATTGAACGTACTTATGCTAGTAGGTTGGCAAACTTTAAAAATATTGTTGATATTATTGCTAGTTACGGTGAAAGCTATGCACCTCCAAACACTTTAATATCTGTTGAGTCTTTAAATGAATTAGCTACCGAAGCTGAAGCTAAAAACAATACTGTAGATGTATCTTTAAGTATATTAAAACCCATTATTAACAAGCGTCAAGAATTATTTGATCAACTTCATGAACAAACTCAAAGTATCAAAAACTTTGTAAAGGCGCAGTACGGTTTAAACTCTAACGAATACAAGCAAATTAAAGGCTTAGTTATTTAATTAAAACGCACTAAGTATTATTCATTTTTAAAAGAATAAAACCTCACAGATACTGATAACCTGTGAGGTTTCTGAGTGCACTATTCTTTTATTTACATAATAAACTATGAAAAAGATATTATTAACAATACTAATATATATTGTAATACCTGCTAGGGTATTGGCTCAAAATACCATTAAAGGAATTATAAAAGATTATATATCAGAAAAACCAATACATAAGGTAAATATTACTGTTAACAACAACACTTACAACACAAATGAAAATGGTATTTTTTTAATTAAAGACTTACCTAATGGAAAATTGATGGTAATGATTAAAAAAGAAGGCTATGAAAATCAAAACTATCCTGTAAAATTATCTGGCAGCACTATTGATTTAGGGGCTATTTTTATGCAAAAAGTCCAAATACTAGAAGATCAAGAAATAAGTATTATTACCATTACTGATGATGAGCTGAATGATGACGCTAATATTGCTGATAATATTTCTGGTTTACTGCAATCATCAAGAGACGTATATATTAAAACTGCAGCTTTTGAATGGAGTCCTTCATTTTATAAAATTAGAGGATTAGACTCTGACAATGCAACGCTTCTTATAAATGGTGTAGCAATGAATAAATTAGATTCAGGAAGACCAGAGTGGAGCAATTGGGGTGGTTTGAATGATGTACTAAGAAATCAAGAATTTTCCAATGGGCTGGCTCCTTCTAGTTTTTCTTTTGGTGGAGTATTAGGAGCAACTAATATAGATACTAGAGCTTCTAAATACAGCAAAGGTACTAGAATTTCATATGCTTCATCTAACAGAAGTTATCGCCATAGAACAATGGGGACTTATGCTTCTGGAATTTTAAAAGACGGATGGGCTTTTGCTGTTTCTGCAAGTAATAGAATTGGTAATAAAGGTTTTATTGACGGTACTTTTTACAACGCCAATTCTTTCTTTGCATCTATAGAAAAAATATTCAACTCCAATCACAGTATAAACCTCACTTCTTTTATTACTACAAACAAACGTGGCGGAAATTCTCCTAACACTCAAGAAGTTTTCGATTTAAAAGGAATTCAATACAATCCTAATTGGGGATATCAAAACGGTAATATTAGAAACGCTAAAGTTAAAGAAGTAAGCGAACCCATTTTTATGCTAAATCACTTTTGGAAACCAAACAAAAACATTCGTTCAAATACAAATATTTCTTATCAGTTTGGTAAAATTGGTCGTAGTCGAATAGATTTTAATGGAGGCGCCAATCCAAATCCGACTCAGTTTAGAAACTTACCTAGTTTTTGGCTAGCTAAAGATGATTTAGCAAAAGCATATGAAGCTGAGCAGGACTTTTTAAATAACGGACAAATTAATTGGAATAACATATATACTTCCAACCTTACCAATAATGAACAAGGTATTAATGCTGCTTATGTTTTATATGAAGATAGAGAAGATAACAACACACTTAATATAAACACCATTTTAAACGCCACATTAAACAATCGTCTTTTAATTACAGGGAAAATAGCGTACAAAAATGAAGTTTCAAGTCGGTTTGCTCATGTATTAGATGTACTTGGTAGTACTAATGGGTATTTAGACGTGAATGGTTTTGGTAAAATTGGAACCCCTGAAAGACAAAACAACTTATTAAATCCTGATAGAATTGTTAACACTGGTGATACTTTTAAATACAATTACCAAATACACTCTTCGGTTATAAAAGCTTTTACGCAAGTAGAAGTACATTTAAAAAACATCGACTTTTATGTAGCTGCAAACGTTTCTTCAACTTCGTACCAAAGAAAAGGATTATATCAAAGTGGTCAGTTTACCAACAATTCTCTAGGAAACTCAGCACAACAAGGCTTTTTAAACTTTGGAGCCAAGTCTGGATTGACTTACAAAATTTCTGGACGACATTTACTCGATACTAATATTGGATATCTTACCAAAGCTCCTACCATAAGAAACACTTTTAATCAAATACGCAACAGTAATTTAATCACTGACTTTTTAAGTAGTAAACTTATTTTTATTGCTGATGCTAGTTACATTGCTCGTACACCTATTGTGAATGCAAAAATTACAGGATATTATGCTGCTATAAATAATGATACCGAAACTAACTTTTTCTTTTCTCAACTTGCAGCAGCTGAAGCTTTTGTTCAGGAAACAGTTACAGGAATCGATAAAAAGCATATGGGTGCTGAATTGGGAATTGAATTTAAAATTACTCCTTCTTTACAATTAAAAGGTGCTGCTAATTTTGGACATTACATTTATAGTAACAATCCTAGCAATGTTCAATTTTCAACAGAAAACACAGAGACTACACAAAACGAAGGTTTTGATAACGGTATTAAAAACTTTGGAAAAACGTATTTAAAAAACTATCGATTACCTACTGGTCCTCAAAAAACATATTCTGTAGGTTTTGAATATCGTGATCCTGAATATTGGTGGATAAGTTTAACTGGTAATTATTTTGACGATGCTTTTGCAAGTGTGAGCCCTGTTATGAGAAGTAATGCTTTATTTACTGATAGTGATGGATTGCCTTTTAATAATTTTAATACCGAAGAAGCTACAGAATATTTACAACAAGAAAAATTTGATTCGTACATAACTGCAAATGTTATTGGTGGAAAATCGTGGAGACTTGGAAAAACAAACAAATACATTGGCTTTACTTTGGGTATCAGTAATATTTTAAATAAACAATACAAAACTGGTGGCTTTGAACAAGCTCGTAACGGAGATTTTCAATCGTTGCTAGAAGATTTTAACAACCCTACAAGACTATTTGCTAATAAATATTGGTACGGAAGAGGTACTAATTATTTCTTCAATACTTATTTTAAATTCTAATAAAAGAAAAAACATTTCAACTATGAAAAAACAACTCATAACAAAGTTTATTATCAGAAACTTTGTAAACAATAATGATAAAAAAACTCAAAGTAATCTATCCGTCTTTAATATTACTACTTCGTTTTATTTTAACTACAAACAGGTCTCTTTGTTACGCTGTATTTCAATATTCTTAATAATTGCATCTACTTTATTAAACACCTCATGCGTGCATGAAAACTTCGACGTTCCAACTCCTTCTGAAAATAGAACCAACTTAAAACTAAATGCTATTTTAGATAGTATTCAAAATAATGCTTCTTGGAATTTGATTGCTATTAAAGATCTAAAATCAAGATTCAATTCAGGAGATGCTCCTTTACTGATTGATAAAAATGATGTGATAAAAGGCTATGTGGTTTCTTCAGACTTGCATCAGAACTTTTTTCAAGAAATATACATTCAAGATGCTCCTGAAAATCCAACCTGTGGAATTAAAATTGCTTCTAGTTTGCAAAAAAGTTATACCAAGTACAATAAAGGACGTGAAGTATACATTCATTTAAAAGATTTATACCTTGGTGAAACCAATTCTGGCGACGGTATTATTGCTATTGGAGGAAAAAGGAAGTTAAACGATATTAAAGAAATTGACGTGCTATCTATTAGTCAATTAGAAAAACAAGTTTTACGATCTGAGGTTACCGAAACTATTATACCTAATACTATTAAAATTCCTGAAATTGACGATAATTCTTTAGGTACTTTGGTAAGAATTGAAAACTTATTTTTTAACGAAGAATTGATTGACAAACCTATAGTAAGCATTAATGATGATTTTGATACTCAACGAGAAATATTAAGCTGTAATGGTTTTCATTTAGACAAAACATTTATTGAAACCAGCACTTTTGCTTCATTTGCTAATGTTTCAATACCTTCTGGTGGAGGTTCTTTAGAAGCTATTGTTACCAGAGATTTTAGAGGTGATACTTTTGTATTGGTTTTAAATAGTTTTGATGATGTAGTTTTTAATGATACTGCTTGCAATACTTTAGATGCAACTACTTTTACTACTAGTATTGATGAAGATTTTGAAAATACTACAGGCACAGGTAATGTTAATATAACTGGCTGGACTAACTTTAAGCAGGAAGGAACTAAGTTGTTTAAACTTTACGACGATGAAGATACGGGTAGTAGAGCCATAAAAATTGGTTCTTTTGCTTCTAGAAATGATCGCACCATTTCTTGGTTTATAACACCGCCTATTGATTTAGATACTTCTGAAAGTGAGTTTTTCTCTTTTGAATCTTCTAATAGCTTTTCTGATAATAGCGATTTAAAGGTTTTAATTTCTACTGACTGGGATGGTGTTACAGATCATATAGTTACTGCTACTTGGGAAGAACTACCAGCTCGTATTGCACACGACAAAGAATCTTTTGAAAATTGGGTTCGCTCTGGTGACATCGATTTATCTTCATATAATGGCACTGCCTATATTGGCTTTAGATACATTGGTAGTGGCGATGAAGAAAACGACGGTACTTATGAAATTGATAACATTAAATTACTTGTTAAGTAATAAAAAACCAACATTATACATTACAAACCTCATAGATTTTAAAAATCTGTGAGGTTTTATTAAAAAATTAATCTTTTTTCTGATCTTTATCATATCTAAAGAAAAGAAATGTCTACGAATAAAAGAATATCAAGAGCTTTTAAAAACGCTAAAAAACTTCCTCTAAACAAAGAGAGCAAGTATATTCTTTTTTCTGATTGTCATAGGGGTGATAATAGTTTTGCTGATGATTTTGCTAGAAATAAAAAAGTTTACAATTACGCATTAACTCAGTATTTAAAAGATGGTTTTACATATATTGAACTTGGAGATGGTGATGAATTATGGGAAAATTCCTTCAAAAGTATTTTTAATGCTAACAAAGACACCTTTTTAATTTTAAAACAATTTTACGACAAAAACCAACTGTTTTTTATCTGGGGTAATCATGATATGGATTACAAAAATCCTAAAAACATTACTAAAAACTTATCTTATTTTTACGATAGTGCTACAAATGAAAAAGTAACACTAATGCCTAATGCTTCATATTCTGAAAGTATTCGTTTAGAAAATGACAATGGACAATCTGTTCTTTTATTACACGGACATCAAGCTGATTGGTTTAATTATTCATTTTGGAAATTGAGTCGTTTTTTAGTTCGTTTTTTATGGAAACCTCTTCAAATAATTGGCGTAAAAGACCCAACAAGTCCGGCACAAAACTTTAAAGAATTACTAAAAGTAGAACGTCGTATAGAAAAATGGATAAGAAATAACAATAACCAAATGATTATTGCAGGGCATACCCACAGACCTAGATTCCCAGACACCAATGAATTACCTTATTTTAACAATGGCAGTTGCGTACACCCAAGATGCATTACAGGTATAGAAATAGCTAACAATAAAATTACGCTAATCAAATGGTTTTTAACTACTCATGAAGACGGAACCATGCAAATTGTTAAAGAAATCTTAGAAAAACCCCAAAAGATCAACGATTACATTAATTAAATTGCATTTCATAACATTTACATAACGTAGTTCAATGCAGGTTTTATACATTTGCCAAGTTTAATCATCTTAGAAGGTAACGAGGTATGGGAGATCCTTATATTTTAATGCTGGTAGCGTTGGCTGCCTTGGCAATATTAGATTTAGTTGTAGGTGTTAGTAACGATGCAGTTAACTTTTTAAATTCTGCAATCGGTTCAAAAGCTATTCCAATTAAAACCATTATGATTATTGCCAGTGTTGGTGTTTTCTTTGGGGCTGCAACTTCTAGTGGAATGATGGAGGTAGCTAGAAAAGGTATTTTTAATCCTAACATGTTCATGTTTGAAGAAATCATGTACATTTTTATGGCTGTAATGATTACCGATATACTCCTCCTCGATATTTTTAACTCGCTGGGGATGCCCACCTCCACTACGGTATCTATTGTATTTGAATTATTAGGTGCTGCTGTTGCTGTTGCTTTAATTAAAATTTCAGCTAGTGATACTCAAACAATCGCAGATATTTGGTCGTACATTAACGATAAAAAGGCAACAGAAATCATTTTAGGTATTGTTATTTCTGTAGTTGTAGCTTTTAGTGTAGGTGCCATTGTACAGTACTTTTCTAGATTAATTTATTCATTTAACTTTGAAAAAAGACCTGTATATATTAATGCTTTATTTGGTGGTTTTGCCATTACAGCAATTACTTACTTTATCATTATAAAAGGTTTAAAAGGAACTCAATTTTACGGTAGTATTAAAGATATTATTGAAAATAATTCTATTGGAATTATTGCTGGTAGTTTCGCCTTTTGGTCTGCTTTATCTTACTTTTTGATTAAAGTATTAAAATCAAACATATTGGTAGTTATCATAGCAATAGGTACTTTTTCTTTAGCAATGGCTTTTGCTGGTAACGATTTGGTAAACTTTATCGGTGTACCAATTGCAGCCTTAAATTCTTATGATGCTTGGGAAGCTTCTGGCCTTCCTGCTAATGAATTTTCTATGGGTATTTTAGCAAAGAAAGTTCCTTCAAACATTTTGTTGTTGTTTGTAGCTGGTGCTATTATGGTAATCACTTTATGGAGATCTAAAAAAGCACGTGCGGTTATAGAAACTGGTATTAACTTATCTAGACAAGGTGATGGTCAAGAAAAATTTAAACCAAACAATGTTTCTCGTATTGTAGTAAGAGCTGCAATGTTTACTAACATGGGCTTTAACTATTTAATCCCTGAAAAAACACAGAAGTTTATCAATTCTAAATTTGAGAAACCTGTAGTAAAATTACCAAAAGACAAAACATATGAATTACCTGCTTTTGATTTAGTAAGAGCTGCGGTAAACTTAATAATGGCTAGTATTTTAATTTCTATAGCAACCTCTATGAAATTACCTTTATCTACTACATATGTAACTTTTATGGTAGCCATGGGTACATCTTTAGCAGATAGAGCTTGGGGACGTGAGAGTGCTGTATATAGAGTTGCAGGGGTATTAAATGTAATTGGTGGTTGGTTTTTAACAGCAATCATAGCATTTACTGCTGCAGGTATTGTTGCTTATTTAATTAGCTGGGATATTGTAATGATTCCTGTGTTTTTATTGTTAGTAATAGGAATGCTTGTTAGAACTTCTTTACAATACTCTAAAAAGGAAAAAGAGAAAAAAGAACAACAGTTTGTAGAACGTGCTGAATTAATTTCTATTAATGAAGTTATTGAAGAAAGTTCGGGTCATATTGGTAATGTAGCTACAAGAGTTAATAAATTATACTCTAGTGTAGTTAATGATTTAGCGAATCATGATTTAAACAAACTTAGAAAAACAGAAAAGCATGTTTTAAAGCTTAACGAAGAAATTGAAGCTCTAAAGAATGGTATGTTTTACTTTATCAAATCTTTAGATGATTCTTCAGTAAAAGCAAGTAAGTTTTATATTTTAATTTTAGGTTACCTACAAGATGTTGCACAATCTATTAGTTATATTTCTAAGGCAACATTTAATCACGTAAACAATAATCACAAGAACTTAAAAAAGTCGCAGTTAAAAGATTTAAAAGCAATTGACAATACATTAACTGATTTATTACAAAACATTAGCGACACTTTTGAAACTAAATCATTTGATAATCTTATCAATATTTTAGATGAAAAGAAAGAATTATTGAACGATGTTTCTAAATCTATAGAAAGACAAGTTGATAGAATACGAACAGACGAAACAAGTGCTAAAAACACTACTTTATATTTTAGTATTTTATTAGAAACTCAAGATTTAGTTTCAGGATTAATTAGTCTTTTAGATAGTTATAATGAATTTTATATTAGTACTAAATCGGTTAATGCGATATAGTAGACTACTATAATTAGAAAACATTTAAAAAGTGAGCTTTACTAAGGCTCACTTTTTTGTTTTATTACACTTTCTTTTTTTGACTACTAAATACCTTTAATTCAAATGGAATATTTTTTATAGATTTAAATTATAAAAGAACAACTAAATTTTTACGTTTTACAAATACATGGATAAATTTGCTAAAAGAATATTAAAAAGAGAAAATGGCATTAAAAATTGGTTAAAAAACAATCAACTTGAATCGTTATTACAAAAAGCTGATGAAATACTTGATAATTTGCCCAGAGAAGAAATTAAAAATGATTTTGAAAAAGGTATCAAATCTGCACTACAACATTGTATTAAAAATGAATCTATAAAAGCCTTAGATTTTGAATGGTATTATGCCGGAAGAGAAACGGGTTCTGCATTAGCTTATGGATTTGATCATTGTTTATCTAAAGGAACTTTATCAAAATCAGATCTTGGTCCAGAAGAATTACCTGGCATCGAATTAAAACTAAAGCATGGGAACTTAATTGATGAAAGTTTTGCAGAAATCCCTACTTCTACTGCCATTAACGAATTGGTTAGAAAAATGAAACCAATTATAAAAGAACATAATAATCATGTAAAAGATGTAATTACTGATTATTTTCAAATATGGAATTACAAAATTGGTTACGAAACATGTAATCTATTAAAAGGTAGTGATATTGAAACAATCTTAAAAAACCGTTCTCCATTTTGGGTTACAATGACTAGACATGAAAGATGGTCAGTTCCTATTATGTTAATCGATTAATTTTAAAAGAATAACCTATGAAAAATACTACTAAAATATTACTTCCATTAATTTCAGAAGGAGTAAAAAAAGGAATGATAACAAAATGGCATGTAAAAGTAGGTGATAAAGTAGTTAATGGAGATGTTTTATATGAGTTTGATACCGATAAAGCAACTATTGAAATTCCTTCAGAAAAAACAGGTTACATAAAAGATATTTTTGTGAAAGAAAACCAAGAGATTACCGTTGGAACTCCTGTATGCGAAATTGACACCATAGTATTAGATGAGTTATTCAATAACACAAAAAAAGATTTTCAATTAATCTCTGATCAAATGAATCAAATAAGCCTGAATCTTAATCTAAGAGAAGAGATTATTTACACACTTGGTCTACCTGATAATGTATCTAATGAAGGTATTATAAACGAAATAAAAAAGCTAAAAAGCACCACTACTTAAATAAAGTCCATGGTGCTTTTTAGCTTTTTTATTATTGAAAACTGTCTCGTCCTGAAATAGCGTTACACAATTATGTAACATTATGAACGACAATATTTACCGTAAACGTACTCAGAAAGATTATACGATGAGTTTTAAACTTTCCGTTGTATCTGAAGTAGA
>NZ_SJXJ01000033.1 GCF_004337695.1 Tenacibaculum sp. M341 | reverse complement strand
TATTTCTAATTCTATCATATCTTTGCTTAGTACTTGGTACATAGGGTTGTGTTTTTATGTTTCGCAACACAAATATCTACAACCCTTAATTTTTTCTCAAAAAAAGTCAAGATGACTTCATGATTAAAACACATTATTGATACGTATAAATTAGTCATAATAATTCTACCGTCAATTCCAATCATCTGTTTAATTTTTGTAGAATAATTTACTCTTTTTTATTCATTTCATAAATAGGAATACTTTCTTTAGAGTCTGAAATAAGCACAGCATAATCTAAAAAAGCTAAAGTAGACATTCCTTTAACAGCTTCACCATTAGATTTTTCGTCTTGCATAATTACTTCAATTAAATCAGGTTCATTTATAGCATAAGGAGAATCTTTTTTATTTAATCGGAAAAGAGTTTTGTCTGATATTTTACTGTCTTTTAAGTGTTGAATTCCTCTAAAATATTCCTTTTCGTAATCTCCAATACCAAAACCAGCTTCAACTGTGTAACCAGTATAATTTCCTTGTTTGTCATACACTTCATCCCAAACTACTTTACTATCGGTAAAATAACCTATAACAGATATAATTTCTTCTTTCGGATAAATGTTGTTTTCAATAAGTCTGGTAAAAAAGTAAGGATAACCGTCTGCCCCGTCTCTTGCTTTTTTAATATGTGCAAAGCCCATTCTTAAAAATTGTGGGGTTTGTTTAAAATTATAAACAACGCTAAGATCTATATAGTTGTTATAAATGATTGTTTCTCTATCCTCTTTTCCAAAAGAGATTTTAATATTTTTGACAATATGATCTAATGTTTTTTTATCAGAAATAAACGGATTGTACTTGTCTTGATTAGTTTCATAATCATTTACAAAATCTTTTAAAACTTTGTATGCATAGCTCAAATCACCTAAAACAAAACTAGTAGTATCGGTTTTTACCATATCTTGAATTGTTTGAATAGGAGCTAATTCATTTTTAGTATCATTTACAAGTTCTAAAATATGTTTAGAGGTATATTTATAATTTACTTGGTAATCAATGCCAACCACATTCAGTTTATCTTGGTCAGGTAATTGATCATTAATAGTTTTCAACTTTTTCCATTTTTCATATACTTCAATAGTTCTTTCTTGCGGAACACGGTTTCCGTATATTGTAACCAAGTCTTTTAATAAAAGAGTATCTCCATTTTGTAAATACTTATTAAAGTAGTGTGCAATACTGAAATCTGTTTCTGGAAGATAGTATTTTATAGATTTACTTTTTAATAACGATGTTAGTAGCTTTAGTTCAACATCTTCAGTTTTAACACTACCGTGATAAGCACCAAATCCGATAATTTTGAAATCTTTTTGAGGAAATTCAAAGTTGGTATCTTCAACATTAAATCGATTGTTAGCTAAATAATCGGCTTTAGTTTGTTTACACGATTGTAAGATTAAAAAAATTAAGAGTAAAATAGTTGCTTTTTTCATTGTGATAGTTTCTTTTAACGACAAACCACATTTTTTAAATGTGACATTTACAAGGTAGTAATTGGCGACTTTTAGTTGTATGGTTAATTAAAATTTGGCTGAAATAATTGATTAGTATTTAGCTTGAGCTCATGTTGATTTGAACTTTTTTATCTTGAATTTTGACTTTTCCTCCATAGCTGTTTTCTTCTCCAGGATAAATTTCATAAACCTTTGTGTTTCCTTTAATATTAGGAATATTGTTTTTTAAACGTTTACTAGTTAGTATCCAGTTTTTCAGCTGAGTAGAATTTTTAAATTCAAAATCAATAATAAATTGTCTTGTAAACATGCTTCCCTTTTTTTCAATTTCTAAGTCTTTAATATTGTCAGGTAATGCATTTAATCCTCCAATAGTTAATGCAAATTGAATAGCTTCTTCTTTTTCCCATGGAAATACATATGTATTTGAAATATAAATATAAGAGATGCCTAAAAGGAATAATCCAACTAAGGTTCCAAGTAGTGTTTTTTTCATCATAGTAATTTTTAAAATAGCAAGTATAAGATTTTTTAGACTTACTTCTTACTCAGTAAAAAATGTTTTAGGTAATTGATAAGTTTCCCATAAACCAAACCACCATACATCAGTAGAGTTACTGCCAAATTCAATTACTTTCCACGTTTTTCCAGATCTTTTTAATAAAGCCTCTGTATGACAACAATCTTCATATTCACTAGTTTCAATAGGTTTTCCATCTCGTCTTACTTGAGTACCCTGAAACCATGCATATTGTTTACTTACATTTAAAGTATTCACAATAAATAAGTAGTCGCCAGTTTGTGCTCTAACCAAATTCAATAATTCGGTACGCTCTTTTTTATTTTGGGTTGTTTTAACTTTATAACTTGTAAAAAATTGAGCGTTACAAAAACAACAAAACATTAAGCATAAAATAAAGAATATATTTTTCATTTCATTCAATTTAAAAACTGTTTGTTAAAGATTTTAAATATAAGAAAAGAACGAATAGTATGTTAATTACAACAATCTTTAAAAACAGTAAATGGATAAAAAATTTGCTGAATGAAATTATTATTGCTAGGATATTTAGAGTTTTCACTTTTCATAACTCCTACGTCTTTAACACTCCCTTTTCTATTGTAATAAGTTCCGAATATTAAATCCCAGAAAGGCAAAATGTTTCCAAAGTTTTTAGCTTCTTCCATTTTTTTACTGTGGTGAAAATGATGTAACTGTGGAGTAATAATTAAATAATCCCAAAAACTTTTAACAGTACGAATATTTGCGTGAGATAAATATGCAATAACAACATGTGTAACACCAACTGAAAAAATAATTTGATCACTGAAACCAAAAAAAAGTAGTGGTGCCATTTTAAAAAATGTATTGAAGAAAATATTTACAGGATGCATCCAATTAGTTTTAAACCAGTTCATTTCTGTAGGTAAATGATGTATTGAATGAAATTTCCATAAAAGTAAGCTCATATAGGAGTTACTATTGCCTTTATGACTGATTCTGTGATACCAATAAGGTAAAAACTCCCCAATTAAATTGGCAAAAATGAAACTGAAAAAGAAAGGAAAAGAATTCCAAAAATCAAAAGAAGGAAACAACATTTTTTGAAGATATATAACAAAAGACAAGGCAAATGTTTTTCCTAAGGTATCAAACAAAGCTGTTGAAAAAAATAGATGCTTAATATCAGTTAGAAACATTTTTTTGGTTGTTGTCCAATGTTTTTTTAAAGGAATTACTTGTTCTAAAAAAAGAATATAGACAAGTGTAAATATAAAAATTGAATACGATGCTATTTCAAAATTCCAATTGTTTAAGATTACTAAATAACTAAATGTACCTACTATTAATAATAGAAAAGGTATTGCTATTGAAGAGATAAAATGATATTTCATTGTTTTACTTTCTCTTATAGTCGTTGTTAGAAAGTAAAAAGACGCAAGATTAAAGGAATAAATTTAATCGATCTATCTCATTTTTTAATTCTGTTGGTAGTTCACAGTTATTTTTTAAATGAAAATCAGTTATTTGACCTTTATTATTATAGGAAATTTGAACACACTCATTTACTAATTCCTTTAGTTGAACTCTAGCTCTTTGAATTCGAGATTTAGTAGCAGTTAAACTTAAGTTTAATATGTCAGCAATTTCTTGTTGTGGTTTTTTCTCTATATCACTTAAATAAAGAGCAGTTGCATATTTTTCTGGTAAATAAGTTTGTATTATAAAACCAGATAAATCACATACGCAAGAAGCAGGTCTTGTATCTGTTGTACTTATTGATAAGTCTGTTTCTTTTTTAAGTTTTCTGTAGTAATCAGCAATAGTATTTCTAGTTACTTGAAAAAGCCAAGTTTTATAATTTTTAATAATTGTCTTTTTATGAAAACTGTGTAGCAGTTTAATACTAACTTCTTGTAAAATATCGTCAACTATATAAGCATCGTCAATTTTTGTTTTGATGAAGTTTTGTAAATGATCTTTATGTATGTTCCATATTTCAGAAAATGTCATTTTTATAGTTTATGATTTACAGTACTAATCTTAAAAAACTCGTAGTAAAAAATAAATAATATTTTCAACTACGAGTTTAAAGATACTAAATTGTAGTAAGTTTTATTTACCTACTAGCCATTTAAACAGTTACTTGGTTCCAAACACCAGTTTTTGCAGTTTCTTCAGCATATGCTAAAAAAGAAGTAGCTTTTCTACCTAAAACACGTTCAATATCGTTTACCACTAATTGATTTTCAGGATTGGTTAAAACATGACTAAATAAATACTCAATTAACCAAATAACATCATTAGGCAATTGCATTTGTTTCATTCCATTAGTATATTGTTCTAAGGTAATGTTGTGTAAGTTTAAGTTTCTACCACTTGTTTTAGAAATTATGGCTACAATTTCTTTAAAAGTGATTAATTCCGGACCAGTAACTTCAATAATCTCACCATTGTAGGCATCGTCAAGTAAAACAGTTGCAGCAACTTCAGCAATATCATTTGCGTCTACAAACGGAATTAAAACGTCAGTCATAGGCAAGGCAACTTCACCGGATAAAATAGGATTTAAAAAGAAACTTTCGCTCCAATTTTGATTGAACCAAGAAGCTCTTACAATGGTATAATCTATACCAGAGTTCATAACAATTTGTTCGCAAGCTTCAGCTTCTTTTTCTCCTTTTCCAGAGAGTAAAACCATTTTTTTAACACCTAATTCTTTAGCTAAATATGTTAAACTTTCTATATCTTCTTTAGCGCCCGGAACAGCTAAATCAGGATAATAAGTAACATACATTCTTTCAATACCATTTAAGGCATCTGGCCATGTTTCTTTGTGGTCCCAATCAAAACTTGGCGATGCATTTCTAGCGCCAATTCTAGGAGTTATTCCTTTGTTATTTAATTGTGTTACTACTCGACGACCAGTTTTACCAGTTCCTCCGATTACTAAAATGTTGTTGTTCATAATATATTATTTATTGTTTAAAAAAGTTTTTGAATGAAAATTGAGATGAGTAAAATGAAAAATGGAAGCATGTTTGTAAGGGTTTTTATGTTGTGATATTTATTCCAATTCGTTTCGTAGTAGTTCCCAATATGATAGAAACAGACCAAGCAAGAAAGAAACCAGTAGACAGCGCATTTAGTAAAACCGTTATAAAAAGAGCGTAGATTTTCATGCTGTTATTTTTTCAGTTAAATGTTTACCGAAATAGTATACAACAAAGTAAAACTCCACAGCAATGGTATAAAACATAGGGTCACCAAAAAACATAGGATGACTACTACCAGCAGGAATCATAAATACAGGAAGAGTTATTAAAGTGTCTAAAATAACCGCTGTTGTTATAAAAATAAGAGCAAGCGTAGATGGTTTTAAAAAACTCTTTTTATAAAAAAGATAAGTTCCTAAACAAGCACTTGGAATAATACCTAAAACCAATGTAATGTTTGATTGTAGGGTAGCGTTTTCTAAAATAGGTAGGTAATAAGAAATTAGAAAAAAGCAAATTCCTAAAGTCCAAACTAAAATGGCACAAGCAACGCTAAATAATTTTGAATGTATCATAATTCGTTGATTTTAAATGATGATACAAATCTATAACCGATATAAATCAGCGACTTATTCGAAAAGAATTATGGTTTATTCAAAAAGAATTTTATACTTGGCTAGGTCTGTAACCAAACTTTTTTTCAAAGGCATTAGAAAAAGAACCTAAGCTATCGTATCCAACAGCCCAAGCAGCTTCTTGAATGGTTTTTTGTTCTTTTTTAATAAGGTTGTAAGCTTTTTTTAAACGCTCATTTTGTAAGTACTTAAAAACAGGAACTCCAAACTGAGCTTTAAATTCTTTTTTAAGAGTATTGGTATTGGTACCTATTGTGTGTGCTAATTCAGTAAGTGAAGGAGGGTTTTCTAAATCAGATAAAAGTATTTCGTGTGCTAAATTAATTTTTTCAAGCAGTTTTGTATTTATTTTGGTGGATTGCTGAATGGCTAACTCACCGAAATAATGTGAAAGTAAAGCACTCATGTAGCTTTTGTAAAACATCATTTTAATTCCGCCCTCATAAGTGTTGTTAAAAAACTGATCCACTAATAAAAACATTTCAGGGTTCATTTTAAAAACAGTTCCTTCCACATAATGATCTTTTGGATGCACTAATTGATATAAAAACTGTTCTAAAAATTCACCTTCACCATTGGGTAACTTATCTAAGTTTTTTACCGTGGTTGCTATTACCAAACATTGTAGAGGTTTGTCTGCGGAAACATGATGCTCAAAAGTTACTTTTTCATCAGCATAAAATGAAAGCACCATTCCTTTTGTATGCTGAAAAGTTTTTGTTTTGCCGTTATATTTTACATTTAAACTAACATCGCCTGCACCATAAAAAGCAATAGCAATAACAGGTTCGTCAAAAAAGCAAGAATCAATCAATGTTGTATCGGTTGAAGCTTCTTCCAATAAAATAATACAATCATTTATGTCAATTATTTCTCGATTCATTCACTTACTTTTTTCTATATTTATTTCATTTTATCTAACTGAACAAAATCAGACCATCTACTCATATATTGAATAAAGTTTTCACCCAATCCTTCCTTTTGTAAATATTCTTTTGAAACAGGTGTTTCCGTTGCTTTGAAAGTTACATCATTAATTACTCTCTCAGGAAAATCATGATGAAGAATTCCAGATTTACCAATTGAAACAAAATCTACACCAGCATCCATCATATTGGTAACATCTTCGCCATTTCGAATATTTCCAGCTACAGTTAAGCGCACGTTTTTGAAATCTAATTCAGTAAAATGACTCAATAACGATTGATGTTGATATTCCTTTTCTTCAGGTAATTTATAAACATCCCATAAAGAAACATCCAGAAAATCAATCTTAGATTCGTCAATTAATTGTTGGCATACTTGTTTAATTTCGGTTAATTCAAGACCAAATCGTTCAGGAGAAAGTCTTACACCTACTAAAAAATTTTCACCACAAGCATTTCGAATTCCATTTACAATTTCAAATAAAATTCGAGTTCTATTTTCTAAAGAACCACCATAAATATCAGTTCTTTTATTAATGCTAGCACTTAAAAATTGCGCTAAAATGTAGCCGTGTGCACCATGTACTTCAACACCATCATAACCACTTTTTTGAGCTCTTTTTGCAGCCTGAATAAAATCTTCTTTTAATTGATTTATTTCTTCTAAAGAGAGTTCACGAGCACCATGTTTTTCATTTGATGATGGACATACAGGAGCTTCTTTAATCAGATCGGCAGGAGAACGCATACCTGCATGATGAATTTGAACAACAGCTAGACTGCCATACGATTTAATCTTTTTGCTTAATTTTTGATGTCCTTCAATATGATCATCAGAAAAAATACCTAGTTGTCCAGGAAACCCTTTTCCGATGGCTTGTACATGAGAAGCACAAGTCATAACCAAACCAAACTGTCCCTTAGCTCTCATCGTTAGCCAATTATACTCATCGTCAGACAATCTTCCGTCCTCAAAACTTTGAGTATTGGTAAGAGGAGCTAGCATAAATTTATTTTTCATAGTTAATCCGCATGAAAAATGAACAGGTGAATTTAAATGGTTTTTCATTTTAGTTTCTACTAAATATTAGATGAATAGTGTTAGTTAAGTAATAATTGTAAAGATAAGAAATGTAGTGTTTCTAATAAAGTAGAGGAGGAGGTATGTACAATGTTCTAATAGCTATAACATTCCTACATCAATTTTTTGGATGCCTTTGTTAAAAGTATATTAAGTCGTTTGCTATTTTTCTTAATAATGCTTTTTCACATTAAAATAAGCTAATAAGTCAAAAAGAATATAGTTAAAAGCAATTCCTAGTATGCCATTGATAGAGATACTAACGATTAAAAGGTTTGATAAATAATTTAAACTAGGAATATTGATCATTTTAATAACAAAGTGAATTAGAAAAGGAATAAATATAGTAACCAGAGGAATTCTAAAAAACGGACTCAGATTCCATATTTTACCTTTAACAATATAACTAATTGTAATAATTACGAATAGGAGTAAAGAAAGTAAAAATCCAAAACCAATTTCATTAACACCAATTATTTCTGAATTAAATAACAGAATAAAATTACGCACACAAATAACAATAATTATAATAGCGCCAATTAAAAAAGGTAATAATATTATGCCCATGTTTGTTTTTAGTATGTTCTAATTTTATTGATATTCTCTATCGTTAACTTAATTTTGTGAAGATAGAAAAAGGAAATTATTTATTTTTAAATAAACTTAGTATTGATATTTAAAATGATATCTTATAACTAATATTAGGTATCATTAAAGCTTCTCTATATTCTTCTACATTGTTTGTTTTAATATTATACCGATGTCCTTGAAAATCTTTATGATTGGTCGCATTTAATATTTTTAATGATAATTTTTGGGTGTTCTTTTTTTTGTACCACTCATAATTAATTGTAAAATAAGATATAAAACCTGAGTTTGTTTGTTCTGTAAAAGGATTCATTTCATTATAAACAACATCTTTTTCAATGATAGAGCGTGTTTCATCAATAGCTGAAAACCTATCACCTCCCTGATAACTAAATCTTACATTTACACTAATTAAATTTGAATTGTTTTTTCCAATTCTAAATTCTTTACCAGCTAAAGCATTAAATAAAAAGTTTTTATTAAAACGTGTGTTATACCATACATTTGTATTGGTTTTGTATTTTGAATTGAAAATTGAACCTGAAAACAAAAAATAGAATCCACTATTTATATATTGTTCTAAAGTTAAATCTATTCCATAATTCTGACCTTTTCCTGAATTTACATAAGCATCGTTGATAAACCAATTATTCTGCAGGTTTAAAAGAGAAGTTGTGCTATCTTTTATTACAGGAATATTAAATAAATATTGATAATAAGGTTCAATTTTTAAATGTAATTTTTCTGAAATATTCCAATCATAAGCCAATACAAAATGATGTGCTTTTGAAAAACCAAGTTCTTTGTTCGCTTGTAATGAGTTGGAATTAATTGTATTAGCAAAATAAATATTTAAAGGTTCAATTCTGCTATGTAGACCATACCCTAAACTTAAAGCATTAGTATTGTTTAATTGGTAATTAATACCCATACGTGGTTCTAATGAAAAGCTATTATTCAATGTGAAAAGTTGAGAGTTTATTCCCATATTAAATCGCCAATTTTTTGAAGAAAAAGAAGAACTTGTATAAGCAGATATTAAAGTGTTAAACCCGTTTTCTAACACCAAGTTTTTTAAGGTATTTGTTTCATTTGTTTTTTCGTCTAAAGTTAAATTATATCCTAATGCTCTAATCGTAATTCCAGATCTATTAATATGTTTTTTGCTGAACTTTTTATTTAAAAATGTTTTTAGAGTAACATTATATTTTGTGTTTTCTATTTTGTTTTCTGGTTCTAAGTTAGAAAAATCATTAAGCCTATCTGTTTTTAAACTTAATCCATTTGTAGATATAGCTAAAGTAGAGTTTAAATAAGCTGCATTTTTAAACCAATATTTATGATTAATTCCCAATGCTCCCATAAACTGATTCACTTTTTGTTTTTCAATATCTTGATAATATTTTTGCTCTTTTATTTCAGTTTTAGGAATAGATTCCGATTGGTCAATTAATCCAATTCCCCAAATAGAAAATGTGCCTGTTTTTTGGGTTGGAAAGTTTAATTTAAATGATAAATCTTGATAGTTAGTGCCTTTAGCGTCTTCAGGAAGTAAAGAAGAAATAAGTCCAAGAGTAGAGTATCTATAATTTACAAGGTAAGAAGATCCCTTTTTTTTACTCAAAGGTCCTTCCGAAGCAAAATCAATACCTATAATTCCAGCTTCAAAACTATGTTCAAATTCTTCATTATTTCCATTTCTCATTTTAATATCAAAAACACCAGAAAGAGCATTATTATATTCAGCAGGAAAAGCACCAGTCAAAAAATCTGAATTAGCTAACAAATTGCTGCTTAAAGCGGTTAAACCACCACCGCCAAATACACCTAAATCAGCAAAGTGATTTGGATTGGGTATTTCAACTCCTTCAATTTTCCATTGAAGAAATCTAGGAGCATTTCCTCTAATAATTATAGCATTATTACCAACGGAACTAGCAACACCAGCAAAAGAAGAAGACAAACGGGCTGGATCATCAAAACCCCCAGCATATCTATTAGCTTCTTCAATACTTAGCATTCTAGCGCTAACTGTAGCCATTCTATTTATAGGTTTTTCTTTAATCGTTTTTGGTTTAATAACAATCTCATCTAAAGAATAAGAGTTTTCGGTAAGTTTAATGTTCAAAACAACTTCTTTAGAGGAAGTAACAACGATCTCAGGTTTTATAATTGATTCATAACCTATAAAAGATATTTTTAAATCATATCTACCAACAGGCACATTTTTAATAATAAAATTTCCATTTGTATCAGATGTTGTTCCAATATTAGGTACCGTTTCAAGAATAACAATTGTTGCAAAAGACAAAGGCTGTAAGGTAGCCTCATCAATAATTTTTCCTTTAATAGTTTGTGTTATAACTTGAGAATAAGATACACTATGTAAAAGGAAAAGTAAAATAGTTAAAAAGGTTCTTTTTTTCATCTTAATTATTAATTGTTAGAAACAAAATTATAATCAGATGAAAATTATTACAATACTGATTTATCAGTAATTTTTAAACCAAATTTAATTCCCTAGCATATTTAATAGCTTCAATAGAGCTGTTTGCGCCTAGCTTTTTTAGTATATTTTGTCTGTGGGTGTTAACGGTATGTAAACTGATAGATAGTTTTTCAGAAATTTCTTTGCTAAGCAAACCATCAACAACAAAAGAAAGTATTTCATTCTCTCTTTTTGAAAGGTTTGAGTTAACTAAATTAAAAGGTTTAACTACTTTTATATTACCATTTATTAAATTTATCCATTGACTTCTAACACCGTTATATTTTTCTTGATTAGGTGAAATATCCATAGTACTTAAAGCGAGCCAAAAATTCCCAAAACGATCAAGTTCAAGAATTTGAAATTGTTCAATAATTCGAATATATTTATTTTCAGAATTTAATATGCGATATTCATTTTGTAATTTATAGTTTTTTCTTTCAGAAATAGGAAGCTTATATGAATGTTGGATGATAAAAGTACCTATCTTCATAAGAGCAATAAAATCATCAGGATGTATTTTTGAATTATAATAATTTGTGTCAATTTTATTTAAGTCGTATCCAAAAAAATTACTCAAATTATAAGAATTAAAAATATGTTCTTTCTTATGTAAATCAAATACAGTTAATCCACTATTTTTAACTTTAGCCATTTGATTTAAAAAAGGAATTTGTTTTTTAAAAATACTATAATCCAATTCCGAATCAATAAATTGCTGTTGATTTAATATTTCAAAATATTCTTGAGCTATATTTTTTGTATTATTCATTTGCTTATAATTAAACACAATATTTGTGTAAAAATGGTAAATACAAATTTCACTTGTGTTAATAGTAATTAAACTGATACATTATTACAGTTTGTATGTACAGCACAAGTTAACAATATTGCTTAACTAATTTTAAATAATTGAATAAAATAACGCACATAAATAACAACAATTATAATATAACGCTAATTAAAAAAGAGCTTAGTAAAATTACTCTAATTTTATAATTTATTTTTAATCATAGGATAAATTCAGTTGACTTCTTAATCTTATTGTAGTAGATTTATTCATATTAACCTAAAAAATTATATGATGTTAAAAAACATTTCAAACTTAGGTTCAGTTTTAAACAAATCTGAACAACAAATTATTAATGGAGGTTCTTGTTATGATATTTGGGACTATTGTGATTCTGGTGATGCTACTTTTGCAGACTTTGAGATATGTATGAAAGCTAGGGGGTGTTAAAAAACAGGAAGCTCCTTAGGGAGCTTTTGTTAATCTATTAAAAACTTACTGTTTTAATTTTCCTTAGTTTTATCTCTACCTTTTTTACATTCTATTATTTTTTGAATGGCATTATCATTTTCAGGATTCAATGCTAAAGATTTTGAATAGTTAATAATAGCGTTGTTCCAGTCTTTCTTATCAAAATAAGCTTCACCTAAACTATCATATAAATCAAAATCGTTTGGCATTAAACTAATACCATATTTAAAAACTTTTATAGCTACATCTGGTTGCTTTTTGTCTTTTAGCCATTCATAACCAATAACGTTTATTCCCCAGCCTACACCTTTATTTTTCAATTCTTGTTCAGAATATTGTTCTGGATTCATTTTTTCTTGAAGAAATAAAACAGGATTATTAGTATCGTTGTACTTAGCAAAATATTTATGCGCAATAGATTCTTTTTGGGTTTCAAACAAGTCAATCATCATTGTTTTATGATTTCCTTTTTTTAACTCCTGCATTAAGTCTAACTCAACAAATTGTGTAAAATCAGTATATAAATACACCCTTATTTTCAGAGAAGTTAAATCGTAAATAGTAGAAAACTGTGTAGAGGTAACTTCAGAATTTTCAGTTTTCATATTATCCATTACTTTACTACAATAATCTAAACTAGCTTTAGCTTCCGTAGCATTTAAAAATTGTAGACCTTTTTGAAATCTAGGAATATCAACATCTTCCAGTGAATTTATTTGTGAATAGTAAAAGTTAGAGAATGATTTTTCAGGTTCATCACCAGTAATTAATAATTCACCTTCCACAATTAAATAGGTCCCCGATTTATCAACAAATACAATCATGCTACTAGAAAGAAAACTTAAATCAATAGTTTCTAAATATGCTTTAACTTCTTCTACAGAAGACATAGATTGCATGATATTTCTAATGGCTTTAACTAGAGAAATCTTAGTTTTTCCAGCGGTATTTGTAACAGGTAACTCGTCATTAGCAAAACCATCAAACATTAAACCAGCTTCATTAATAGCGCCTTGAGCAAAATTATTCAACCTTCCCATATACATAACTCCAAATTTATGATTACCAGCTTCTTCAAACCAAAATTGATTATTAGGGCTAAGAAAATCTTCATTGTTTCCTACAAAGGTTTTTCCGTTTTTGGTTATTTTATACATACTACAGCTATTACCAATGGTAGGAAATAACAAAAAGATGGTTGCTATGGTAATTATAAATTGATTTTTCATTTTATCTTTATTAGTCACTAATAAAGACTAGGTGTTTATGTGATTGTTACAGTTTTTCAGTAGGTTATCTTTGAATTTAGAAACTAATTATTATAAAGAATAGAAGTTTTTTTATAAGAATAATGGAAAGCTATTCTTCATTTAAAAATTGATATAATTCGTAAGCTTGAGTACTAGTCAATCTTTCGCCAAAATTACTTTTATGATAATCAATACCAATCAGATCAATTTTTGTTGAATCAATTTTTTGATTTCTTAAAGTTATCCAATTCCAAAACTTCAAAGAATCAACCTTATGTAAAGAAGGACCAATTAATTTTTTATTTAGTTTATGACATGAGGCACACATTATATTAAATATTTTTTTTCCTTCTCTAAACTCAGTAGAGTAAACAACACCACAAACAGCATTATAAGTATTTACGTTATTATTACTGTCTATCAATTGTTTGGGGTTGATTAAAATAATGCCAATAAAGCAAACAGAAGTAACTAAAAATATTTTAGTGAATGTTTTCATTAGACAATTAATGTTTATTCGATAATTTTTTTATTTCTAATTACATCAAGCCCAAGAAGTCCTTTTGAAATTTCAATTTTAATTTTATTCCCTTTTTTTATGCTCGTATTCTTTTTTAAAATTAGTTGCTTGCTCAAATCTTTGTGATTTATATAAATATATTTACTTTTTGAACTACCTGAGAGTTTTCCTATTTCTGATACTATGTAAGTTTTGGTGATTGATTTATCGCTTGCAAAGTAAAAATTACAGATTAAGAATAACGAAATAATCAGAAAGCCAGCAGATACAATACTTGCTGCAAAAGCATAAAAAGAAGATACTACTGAATATGTGTTGTTGTAGTGGTCTCTTATTAGAACAAAAACAATTAAAGAAGGAATTAAGCATAGGATAATTAATAACTTCTTATCGATAAAAGTGCTTTCATAAATTAAGATTCCCCAAAGCATCATTACTAGCCCAATAAAAAAACTAGCAGTATAGATGAACTTTGAAATGGTGTTTTTATTCATTGCATTTATTGAGTTTTTATTTATTTAATACAATTTCAGCTTTATTAACCTTTAAGGTTGGATTTTTAGAAGAGACTAGAATTCCTCTAAAAGTATAGTTTCCATCTTCTTCTATTTTAATTTCTGAATTTTTTCCTAAAAAGCTCCAGTTGGTTTTGTTCATAAGAGATGTTTTTATTTCTCCAATGGTAATGTTTTTTTCTGTGGGATCAATTTCTAAACGAGTAAAATCTTCCCCATCTTTAAGAATTTCTAATCGAAACCTCAGGGCAATATCACCTTCATATTCAATATCCATATCAGACCAAATAGCAATTTCTTCATCTTTTTTTAAATTTAAAGAAGTTTCTTTTATAATTAGATTGGCATTTTCGGTACTAACTTCATTAATTGATAGTCTAGCAACTTCTTTACCTGTTAAAACGCTACATCCGATAAGAATAATTGTAATAAGAAATACAGGTAGCGATAATGATTTTTTCATATAATTTTTGAATGTTTTAAGATTACACATATATGTATCAATAAAGCGTAAAATGTTACTCCTTTTTTTTAATGTTTTTTAGTATTCCTAAATTCAAGTTATATGGCTTTTATATTATATGATGTAGTTCGAAAGAAATTTTAAAATTAATTATAACCCTATAACATCTTTCCTTATATCTTTTCGCCAATTCATGCCATACTTTTTATCAAGATAATTGAAAATTATCTTATTGTATTGTTCAGCACATTCGATGTGTGGAAGTATACATCCAAAATCATAATATTTAAAGTTATATTTATTTTCAATTTTTTCTTGACCAATTTCAAGAAATGGTACAATTCCGCTCGCTAATAAAAGTCTTGGTTTATTCATTTTTATATCTTTTTCAGCAGTTAATTTGTTAAAATCACAATCTATATCTACATATAAGTCAAAATTGTTTTTTAATTCGCCAATGATTTCTAAATGAAAAATTTTTGAATCATTAAAATTCAAAACTCTTAATTCATAACTTCCAGTTTTATCAACTTTAAACTTATATTTTCCTGAGTTATCTAAATCACTAATCTTGTTTTTCTTAATTAACTCAACTGTAGCTTCTTTTGCATCTATCCATTCATCTACAAGATATATTTTTACTTTTCCACTTATCTCAAATTCTGTTTTAATAGTTTGTCCAAAAGAAGTAAAAAAAGAAAAGAATAGTATTAATTTATAAATCATAGTTTATTGATGAATTTTATATAATTCCATTAAATGTTTTTGATTGATTATAAATAGTAATTTCAAAAAGATGCTATTTTAAAATATATTTAGCTAGGAAATTAACTTTTTTATTTAATTTATGACATGAGGCACACATTATATTAAATACCTTCTTTCCTTCTCTAAATTCAGTAGAATAAACAACACCACAAACAGCATTATAAGTATTAACTTTATTATTACTACCCATCAATTGTTTGGGATTGATTAAAATAATGCCAATAAAGCAAACAGAAGTAACTAAAAATATTTTAGTGAATGTTTTCATTACGGTTTTTAACTTTATTAATAATCTTGGCTTTTTTTTTTAGAAATTGTAGAGGTGTATTTATTTTGCTTTTGTTAAAGCCATTTTCACAGCAAGTCCAGTAAGTACAGAAGCCATAAACCATTTTTGAATTCTTAACCAAACAGGCTTTTTTGTGAACCAGCTAGTCATTTTAGCTGCTGAAATAACAATGAATAAATTTACTGTGAAACTTATAATTATTTGTAATGCTCCTAATTGGAAACTTTGATTTAAAATAGAACCATTTTCAGGTTTTATAAATTGAGGAAAAAAGGATAAATAAAATACAGCCATTTTAGGATTTAAAACATTGGTCATAAGCCCGATGTTAAATAGTTTTAAAGCATTATCTGATTTTAAATTCTTATTAGTGTCGAAGATTTTGTTATCAAGTTTTACTGAATTATAGGCTAAATAGAGTAAATACCCAACACCTAAAAATTTTACTACAATAAAAGCATAAGGTATGGCAAAAAATATTGCAGTTAATCCAAAAGAAACCATGAGGATATGAAATAAAAATCCGCACATTACACCAAAAAGAGAAATAATTCCAGCATTTTTTCCTTGTGATAAAGATCTTGAAATTAGATAAATCATATTTGGACCTGGTGAAAGTACCATTAATAATGCTGCTAGTCCAAATAAAAGTAGATCGTTAATTGGTATCATATTTTTAGAGTTTTTGTTTTAAGTGTATATTTATTGATAAGAGAAAATCTGTTAGTGTTATAATGCATTTATACTTTATTATCACTTAGCAGTTTTCTTTCCTTTAACTCAATAATTGAATGTAATAAAAAAACATCACGTCCATTATTAGGTTCCATATATCCAATACCAACAAAATAATTCGTGTGGCAATTATCACACTGAATTATTTTACAAATTGTTCCAGTTCCACCTAAATCTATTATGGATTGTAAGTTGATCTTAATCTTTTCCGGATTAAAAGAATTTGCGTTTGAGTGATCAATACGAATACTATCTTTACAAACAGGACACTTAAAATAATAAGGTGTAGCAGACTTATAATCTAAAAGACAATATTTAGATGTAAATCCCTCGGTGTTTAATAAATGCTGTTTTACAACCTCAAAATGAATGTCTGATTTGTCAAGTAAAGTAAATCCCATACGTTAACTAACTACAATTTTTTAAATGATAGTTATTGTTATTTTTTCTCTTTACGTAAAATCTTTTCCATTTTACGTCCCTTAGCTAATTCGTCAATTAATTTTTCCATTCTTCTGCAATCACGATACAAAGCAAATTCCTCAGGTATTTCTTCAATACGATATCCACATACAACTCCTTTAATCATATCTGCATTTTGGTGCATTTTAGCACCCTCAAAAAAATCACCAAAAGTTCCAGTTCCAGCTATAAAAGATTCTAAGGTATGTTGATCATAGCCAGTTAACCACAAAATAACCTGATCTAACTCGCTCTTACTTCTACCATTTTTCTCTATTCTATTCAGATAATGAGGATAAATAGAACCGAAGTTCATTTTTGCAATTTTCTCGTTCTTTTCAGTCGTTACTTCTGCCATAATTTTAAGTTTATTAGAGCAAACATTTTTGCATAAAAAAATACATACTAATTATTTATACATTTAGTTTGCTTCAGTTTTATCTAAAACGTTGTATACATTTGGATTGTGTTTCTCCATATAAAATTCAGGATTAGGAACCTCTGTAAATCCAAACTTTTTATAAAGCCATTCAGCGGTATTCGTTAATAAAATCCAGCGTCTCAATCCTTGAAGATTTGGGTGCTCCATTATTTCATTTATCAACCATTTACTTAACCCTTTTCCTCTATACTCATTTAAAATATAAACATCTCCTAAATAAGCAATAGTAGAAAAATCAGAAATTATTCTAGCAAAACCAATTTGTTTGTTTTGATAATAAAGTCCAAAGTTTAAAGAGTTTTCAATGGATGTTTTCAAAGTATCAATTGGAATACCTTTCGCCCAATCAGTTTCATTAGCAAGGAATTTATGAATGCTTAAAATATCTAATTTGTCTTTATCAGTAGAAATAGTATAATCATTTCTATGTGTTTCCATTATTTTCATATCAGTTTTTCTTAATTAGTGTAAGTATGTTTTGTTATTTAGCACATAAAGTTAATTAAAAAGGTTGAACTTTTGATGATATGAAATGTTTAGTAAAAGAAAAAATATAAGTAATTTATTAGATATAGTATTGCAGCACGTTTTATTCGGAAATTTCAATTTTAAAATGCATTATTCCTTTATAATCCAAAAAATCACCATTACTATCAGCCAAGTATAAATTATCAGGAAATAATTTCAATACTCTTTCTATTTCTGAATACAGAGATTTTTCACCATTATAACCCAAAACTTCTGTTATATTCCCTTTCTTATCTACTGTTAATGTTACAGATATATGATAAGTTCCAGGAATAATGTTTTCAGGGAAAGAAGCATTAAGTGCTAGGAATCGATTTAGTTCTTTACGAACGCAAAGACTTTTTAAAAGAAGATTTTCAATTTCAGAACATTTCTTAGTAATCCAGTGAACTGAATGCAAAGAGTTCTGATCATTATTCGCACTAGGCTTAATTTTTTGTGCAGAACTAAAACCAAGAACAAAAATTGACAATATGAATACTATTTTTTTCAATATATATTAACGAACTTGTGTGTCAAAAGATACTAACTTTTCGAATTAGTTTAAACCACTCTACTTGGTATAGACTTTGTTTTTTAATGGTGTTTAAAAATCAATTTATAAATAATTAATTTATTCAAAAAAGATGAGTTATACAATAATAGCCCAATGTTAGGTAACGTTTTTTATAATAATTGTTTCGGCGAAAATATTAATATTATTAGCTTCATGTATTTTCAATCCACTTTCATTTATTGCTAATTTCCATTTGTTCTTACTCAAGAAGTGAAAGGCTCCAATATTAAAAAAAGCAAAATTGGTAGTATTTCTCATTTGTTCCGAAATAATTATAATTCCGTCTTTTTTCAAAATTCTTTTCGCTTCTTTAAAGAATAAAACTCTTTTATCATGATCTAAAATTTCGTGCAAAGCAGTTATAGCAAAAATAATTTCTTGAGAGTTATCTGAGAAAGGTAAAGTTGTCGGGTCAATTTTTATTTCTTTATTATTAGGAGGAAATTCTTTTTTAGAAATCGTAATCATTTTCTCTTCTAAATGTCTGTTCTCAAAGATATCACAAACAGCTAATTCCATTTTTGGGAATTTTTTTTCAAGAAATCTAGATATAGGGTCAAAACTTGCGTGTATAAAAACACCATTCTTAATTTCATCTAAATTTATATAATCTGGTAATTTTTCTAACTTATATAAATCTGATTTATCATATAAAATGTAAGAAGCTAGAATAGAAAGAAAAATATTTAAGATTATTAAACAACTTAATATGATTAATGAATTAGAGAATAATTTGTTTTCTATTAAAGTTGATGAAAAATATGAAGCTCCTGCAGCTACTACTCCTAAAATAATTTTCTGGTAATTAAAAAGCAAAACTAATTTAGTGATTTTCATTTTAGAGTATTTTTTATAGAATGTTAGTATTATTTATTAATCTTTTCTATTCGATCTTTCATAAAAATAGTATAACCAGAATTAGAGTTTTTATTTAAGCTTATAGCTTTTTTATAATTGAATACAGCATTTGATGTATCATTAAGCTTGTCATAGCTTTCAGCCATTCCTGCATAAGAAACCCACCAATCAGGAAAAACTTCAGCATTAATTTTAAAAGCCTCCAATGCATTTATAAAATCATCATTGTTTAAAGCAATATTTCCAATAGTATTAACGCTAAACCTAAGGTTGAAAAAATCTAGTTGTGTGTTTTCTGTCTTGAGTTTTTTAAATGAATAAAGAGCTTCTTTGTACTTTTTGTTGTTGATAAGAGTTATAACATACTCTTCAAGTCCAATATTTTTATCTTTTAATTCAGTAATTACAATTCTAGCTAAATCATTAATAATAATATCAAAAGCAGGAATTTTATATCCGTTAGATAATAAAATTATCGTAGTATTATGATTTGGGAATTTTCTAAACGCTGAAATATTGCCGCCAGAAAAGCCATAAGAAGTAATGTCATTAACATCAGTAATACCCCAACCAAACAGAAAACGATCAACTTCATTTTTAAAATTAAAAGACGACCACATTAAAGATTTTGTTTCTGGCTTTAGTAATTGATCATTATCTAACATGCTATTCCATAAAATCATGTTTTTTAGAGATAAATTAATTCCATTGGCAGCATGGGCTCTTTTTCCATTTATATATGTTGGTATTTCAAACTTTTTCTTTTTTCGGTTGTAATATGATACTGTAACTTTATTATCAAAAACATCATTAGTGTTAGAATTAAATTGATTGTTAATTACAAAATCTTCATACGTTTCCCCTGTAACTTTTTCAATTATTTGAGCCAATAGCCAAAAATTAGTTTGATTATATCTATACTCATACCCCATTTCAAACTCCATTTCATCTTCAGCTAATTTTTTAATCATTTCCTCATCAGACAAAGAACTATCATATTTTACAAAATCTGGTAAGCCAGACGAATGACTTAACAAATGTTTTATTTGAATGGCATTCCATTGCTCAGGTAAATTTTTTAAGTATTTCGAAATGGTATCGTTAAGGTTTAGTTTTTCTTGTTCAATAAGTTGAAAAACAGCTACACTTGTAATTAATTTGGTGGTAGAATATAAAGGAAATATTGAACTAGATTTTATTTGTTCTTTTCCATCAATAGTTGAGTTTCCAAAATAATCTTTATATAAAGTTTTATTATTTTGAATAATCGTTACAGCTAAACCAGGAATATCATGATTTTCGATTACTTGATTTATGTAATTATCTAATTCTGTAGAAATAGTTTCATCATTTTTCTTAATCTCATTTTTACAAGATAAAAATGAAACTAGAATAAGTAAGGTTAAAAAGTATTTAATCATTATGGTTGAAAATATAGAATTTTATTCTGTGTGATGTTTTATATAACAGTTTTTATATTCTTATTGTATTTTTTTAGCAATAGTTGTAAGCTATTTTTTCTGTTTTATCGGAATTTCAGCACTAATATTATCTCTGTATAAAGTTACTTTAGTTATTTTTTTATCATTAAAATCAAAATTTAGCAAGTTAGGATAATCAATGATTTTAAAATACCCATTTTTTAAATAAACAATTTCACTACCCTTTCCCATTATAAAATCAAAATAAGGACTTTTTACAATTAGTTTATTTCCCTCTTCTACTATTTCTACATGTAATTTAGGTTGTTGAAAAAGGAAGTCATCATAAGTACCAATAAGCTTATTTTTTAACTGAACAGGAATTTTTTGGATTTCATTTTCTTTAATCTGAATATTCCAATTCATTAATTTTTGTAGTTTTTGACGGGTTTGATTAATTACCGGAAAACGATTGGGCTTATCTCCATTAGCAAGAAAAACATAACCATTTCCATTAGTCATTGTTGCATGAACATCTCCTCCAACTCCAGTATTAGAGCCATTACACATAAACCAGTCATAATTATTAAAACCAAAAGTTTTTTGCCATCCATAGCTCCAACCACCTACAGCATTTTTTAGGGCAGTAGTTTTAGTTATTTCTTTAGCAATTTTATTAGAAATAATACTATTACTGTTATTACGTAATGCATTTTGTATCTCAATTGCGAATTTTGCTAAATCATTAGTTGTAGACCACATACCAGATGGAGCAACCTGAGGTGTAATAGGTAAACCTGTACGAATTACTTCACCATTTTTATTATGAACAAGCGCTACATTTTTTAAGAAACCTTTTTCGTTAGGCTGCTTCATCGTAGTATTATTCATTTGTAACGGCTCAAAAATATACTCTTTAGCAAGCTCAGCAATAGGCTTATTTAAAGTGTCTTCCAGTGCCATTTGAATAATAACATAACCACCTCCGCTATACTGCCAACTTGTTCCTGGTTCAAATAAAAAATCAATTTCTTTATCGTATCTCGGAATTTGTCCTAAAAGACTTTGTTTAATAGACGGTATTGTGTCACCTTCGTAGAAATCAGCAAAACCATGTTGAGTTGTCCCCGCTGTATGATTCATAAAATGTTTCCATGTAGGCTTTACGTTTGTAGTATATTCACTTTTCGGTAAACTCCATCTTTTTAAATATTTTTCAATAGGTTCATCTAAATTAATGAATCCTTTTTCTGCTAAAATGTGACAAAGAAGTGCAGTAACAGGCTTAGATATAGATGCGGTTGAAAACGCTGTGTTTTCATCTAATTTTTCATTGGTTTTAAATGATTTTACACCGAATTGATTAGAATAAACAATTTTATAATTTTCAAAAACAGTAAGACTAAACCCTGCTAGTTTATGATTTTTTAATTGATTGTTAATGTTTAAGCTATCAGTAATGAACGTAAAATCTTTTTGCTTGGTAAATGTGTTTTCATTTGATTGGCAACTTAAAATTACAATAGCAAAAAGAAGTGAGGTAATAATATTTTTCATAGTGTTTTTTTATATTAAGACGATTTGGTATCGATTATGTTACTTACTCAAATTAGTTACAAAATTTTGTAAGCTATTATTAGCAATTTTATTGTAAAGTTAGTTAAAAGGAATGATTTTTTGGGATTGTAGGTTCTATTTCAAAAGATAAAACCATAACTAATTTAATTATTCCAACATATTATTTTTAATAAGTGAATCCATTTCTCTGTGATATTCCTTTCTCTATTTTTTTTGCCATTTAAATAAAATAAGCCTCTTAAAAAGGCTTATTTAAAGTTGTTTTCTGTAAAAATTATAGAGTTGTGCAACGGCTACTATTGTTGGGCATAGTTTTTTATATTTCATTCGATTGTTTAAATTTCACATAATCCATAATAATCTTCGGATTTGTTTCTGGTAAACTTATCTGGGTTTCTTCAATATATACATCCTTTAATTTTTCTGTTATTGGTATAGGGTTTTTAAAAAAGCTTTCAAGATTATCTGATAATTCATCTTCATTTTGATAATATTTAATTTCTGAATGAAAAGTGTCGTCAATTTCAACACCTTTTTTCGTACCTACCATTCTTCCTTTCCCAAATCTACCGTTTATAAAATAATTTTCTAATAATGAAAAGTCTGTTATTGGAACTCCATCAATTTTATAACCTGAAAAAATAGGGTAATTTGTGATAACTAGCTTAACAATTGGTTTAGATAAAAAGCCATTGTTTTTTAAATAATCTCTGTTATCAATTAAAAACTTAGTCTTTCTATTTATCTGTTTTGCACCTTCTATAAGTCGAGAATGCATATTGTAATAATCTCTTGGGTCAAAAGGATATTTAATACATTTTACTTCTGCTATCAGTGTGATTTTTTTTAATTCAACGATTAAGTCAATTTCTTCAAATTCATCATTATTATTTCTAAAGATATTTTCAATTGGAATATTGAATTTGTAACCCTTTCTTTTAAATTCAAATGATAAAACATTTTTGATATGTTTTTCAAAAAGTAAACCACGAGAGTCTAAGTCAAAACCGCCTTTTTCTAACCAATAATCAAGCATTCTTAGAGTATTTGGGCTTATTAAAGGTAAAATGACAGGAAATAAATAGTTTTCAATTTCAATTAAAGGCCTTTCCCATATATTATAGAAGCCTTCTTTCTGAATGAATAACTCTAAAGTTTGTTTAACTTGATTTCTTGAGTACTTAGTCTTGCGAAGTAAATATTCAACTAATTCGTGCTTTTTAATTTTTAGTTTAAATAGATTAAAATTTTCAACATCAGTAGCAGTTTCAACTTTTTTAATCTCAAAAGCTTCACCAAAAAGGTGTTGTACTTCTGTAAATAGAACTAAAACATCATAAAGGTTTACATTATTTATATTAGGTAAGGTTTCATCTCTGATGAAAGCATAATATGTTGTAAGGCTTGCAAATGATTGTAATTCCTTAAACACAGTTTCTTTTTCAATTCCATCAGCTAACTTATACTTAATTTCATTTTCATCAAGTGTTGTACGTTTAAGTCTTTTAGCTTTTCTTTTCTTATTTGCTTCTTTTGAAATGTACTGATAAAAGGCGTTTTGTTCTTGAAATGCAGATAATACAACCATTTTGCTTGAAAAAATATTTCTTTTTAATCTGTACTCTCCAATTCTATTTAGGTATTGATTCTCTTTATGGATGATTTTAATTTTGAGTTCATCACTTTTTTTACTGTAACGTATTGCATAATCTTCCCAAATCGCAATATCGTAACCAGACTTTATAACTATGTAGATGTTGCTAAATCCCAATAATTTAGCACAATTATCCAAATGTTTCAATTGATAATTTGAACTGCCATCATCGTCATAATTCTTAAGTGTCATATTAAGAACCATATTTAGTCCATCGTGACTAGCTTCCAACCCTGCTTGAGCATTGATTTGTCCTAATTCAGGAATATTGGATTGAATCGTAGAATTCATCATTCCGTCATAGTCAATTTCGGTTCTGTCGTTATTCGATTCTCTGAGACTAGCCGTAACTAAATATAAATCTCTGTTAGCAAAAGTTATTATAAGCTCTAAAAAGTCTTTTAATGCTAGGTCATTTCCTTTAGTTATTTCTTTAAAATATTCTTTATATTCTGTGAAATAAGGATTAAAGAAGGAAGAATTTAATGCATTATGTTCTACATATGATCCAGTTTTAGATTTCACTGTTTTTTTTAAATAGTTTAAAACATAGTCGAAATCATATTTTTCATTATATGGAATAAACCTTGGGTCTGTTTTTAATTTTTTTTGAAGTTTTGTTTCTGACATTCGGTTTGTTCAAATTATGCCCAAACCTTTGTGTTAGCACAGACTTGAGCTATTTTTTATATACATTGTTGTAAGCTGCCTTTTTTATACTTTATTGAATTCTTCACTTTGGTCTAAGTAACCAATAAAATACTCAATTTTAGCTGTTTCCATATTGAAACTTTTAATTGAACGTTCAATATTTCTTCTAAGTTCGTTAAAAGGATAGTTTCTAGTTTCTACAACAAAATAGAATTGAAATTTATCATAATCTTTCTCTTGAACTTCGTAATAAGCTCTGTAAAATCTTTCACGAAAATGCATTGAAATTAAACCAGAATTTCTTTGACTATTTATTGGTACAACATCAACTCCAGATTTAGTTCCGTCATCATAGTTTACTTCAAAATCAGGAAACCCATTATTGGGTATAACACCCAAATCGTCACGTTGTAGCAACCAGTTCATAATTGCATTTTCGGCTTTACCTACAAATTCTCGAAACATAGATAATTTTGACTTTTGATGACGTTCCTCTTTCGCTACTTCTCTAACTACTTTATCGTCAGCTCCAAGTAGATTTAATAATTCGGAAAATTTTAATATGTGAAAACTTTTACCTCCTGAAGCAATTCTATATTCATTAACAAGTTCAAATCTCGGATATAATCCGTTCTTTTCACTTTTATGATACCAATCAGTTTTTTCATCTCCTGAAACAAAAATTACATCTTGTTTTTCTTCTGCAATTTTTAAGATTGTTAACCAAATAAGAAAATCTCCAACTCCATCGTCTGGTTTGTTATCATCTTTAAATCCGGGTGGAATTTTATGTAAGTATCTATATTGTAATTTTTCCTTTACCTCATTTTCGTCAAATTTGAGGTCAAGAACAGTTCCTTTTGTAAAAACATCTTTGTAGATTTCACTAATTGGGTCATTCCAATTCCAAGACTTAACTTCGTTTACAAGGCTTTTAATTTTTTTTCGATACTGAGTTATTTGCTCGTTTAACTTTGCTTCTAATTCTATAGCTTCTTTATATTCTTTAATGTTCTCTAATAATGGATATTTTCCAATACTGATACTTTGCAAGCCATTCTGTTTTCTAGTTAGTTGTTGGTAGACTTCTTTTAATTTTTCAGGTCTATTATTTGCAAATTCTCGGGCGACTTGTCCAGGAATTACTAATCTTTTCTGTTTTTTGAGTTTTTCAAAAACTTTTTTTAATTCATTTAAACTATCACTACCAGTTAAATATGGGACAAGAAGAGCATTTGTGTCAAAGACTATTTTACAATCTCCTTTAATTTTATTTAATGAAGAAAGGGAAACTCCAAAAATTTCAGAAGCATTTGGATAAATCTTTTGATTAACAAAAATATCATACTCTTTTTCTTTCATTAAGTTTGGTTTTTTAGGTTGCTTACAACATATTGCTAAACACAATTGCGTTTATTCCCGTTATATAGTTAATGTTTTATTTTTAATAATAAAAAGGAATAGGAGGTTTAGTCGCTTATTTCTTTTAGAGAGCTTAAAATTATAAAATAAAAATAGTAGGACAATGTTTTTAATATTAAGTTCTTATACAATAACATCACTTTATTGTATTATTTTTAATACTTTTTGTAAAACAGATAAAATTGTTTAGTGTTACTTATTACCGAGAGGAATATGAACGTAATAACAAACGAATAGCTAGTAAGCAAGGGCGTTATATGAAAAGCAAACGTCAAAGTACAGTAGAGCCTGTTTTTGGCACTCTAACTCAGTTTATGGGACTTCGTAAAATAAATACTTTAGGGATTAAGCGAGCCAATAAGGTGATGCATGTATCGGCAATTGCTTATAATCTGAAAAAGTATTTAAAATTTATAAAAAAGACTATAAAAAGTAAGGCAAAGGCTATAAATAGTCTGTTTTTAATAAAAAGGATGTTCGTAGACTTTATATCTTACTTTTTAATTTACTCAAAATTAAAAGTAGTTTTGTAATTACTAAAAAAATAGACCTCTTAAAAAGGCTTATTTAAAGTTGTTTTCTTTGAAATTATAGAGTTGTGCAACGGCTACCCTTGTTGGCAATAGTGTTTATGCTATTCCTCCAGAAAAATATTCCGTTATTTTCCATTTTCCATCTATTTTTTGAATTTCAATATTATTGTCCCAAGCACAACCACTACCACAATAAAATGTGTAGTATAAATATCCTTTTGAATAATTTCGGTTAAAGATTATTCTTGACACGGCTAAAATTCCAAATTCTCCTTTTTTTAAATCACGAATTCTAACACTCTCTGAGTTTACTAATTCGATTTTAAGATTATCTACGTTAAACTTATATTGAAGAGAACGAGTTTTTATTTTTCTTTTTTTTAAAGGAGCAAATAACTTTTCTTCTTTTTCATATTTAGCTATTTTTTCTTCAAATTCCTTTTTGTTTTCTTTTAATCTTTTTTCAGATAAAGGAACTCCATCTATACCAATTGTATAACCTTCGGGTTCAAAGTTAGTTGCAGTTTCAACTATTAATTCATTGTAAATAAATAATTTTAAATCTTTTGTGTCCCAATTATTATATTCAATCATTTTATTCAGATTGGTTATCTCAGGAATTATTTGATTTATAGCTTTATTTTCCTGATTTATATAATCTTCACTTTCATAATTTTTACAATTTGAAAAACAGAAAAGTATAAATATTAGAGCTATTTTTTTAATCATCTATTTTCTTTTTTACATTATTGCCAACGTAAGGCTAAACACAATTATGTTTATTCCCATTATAGTTATATCTAAAATAGTAATAATTAAGGGTAATGTTTAAACACTAGGGTAACCTTAATAATACCATATTAAAATAAGTTCTCTTAAATTAAAACCTAATAAATTCTATGTATTTAATTGAGTCAGAAGATTCGTTATCACAGGGAGTCGATTTAGAACCTATTTTCAATGAATTATCAGATATTTGGAAATAATCAACTTTTTTAGAAGATGCATTACCATTTTGTTTAGTAAAAAGTTCACCATCTATAACCTCCCAACTACCATTATAAACCCCATCTACTTCACAATTATTATTAAAAAAGATATATGGTTCATCAACAAACGTTCCGTCAGATTTAAATGTAATTGTACCGTTTTGTTGGCATGCAGAATATTCTTCTGAACTTTCGCTGCCAGATGAACAAATGGTTTCATTTTTAAATCTTTTCCATTTTCCTATTAATAAATCTTGTGTTATATTTTCATCATTATCGTTACTAGAACATGACACTAACAAAGAATTAAGAACTAAAAATAGGATTAAACTAATTTTTTTCATTTTAATATGCTTAAGTAATTTGTATTAGTCACAGCTTATTTGTTGATAAGTATAATCAAAAAACAATTTTCCTCAATGTAAGAAAACAATATATATAGCTATAACCAACTCTTATGTTTAAAATTAGATAAAATTACGGTAAGTAATTTTCTCATAACAATTTCTTCGCTACAAAGTTAATACTTTTTTCTGATTTTGAATCAATAAAGTTGGTAACCTACTATTCTCCCACAATTTTGCATATTTCCATTCCAGAATAAAGTACTGAATCGGTATTACAAAGCCATATTATTTTACCATCAAACATATTTTCAAACTCTAAATGAACAGATGTACCATCAATTTCACATAATACATCACCATGCTTTATAGTGTCACCAACTTTAAAATTCCATTTCTTTAAAATCAACTTCTCCTTAATACCCAAATTAGGGATCCTAATACTTTTTATTTCACCAGATTTAAGTTTAGCATCATTTTTTAAGACATTATTCCCTTCTTTTTCTGGCAATTTTTCATCTTTAGGGCTACTAATAGCATCATTTTGATGAAACAATTCTTTTTTTTCTTTATCAAAAGATTTAGGAAATAAAAAACTTAAAATTTTATCAATCATAATATACTTTTTCTACTTATAAAGTATCAAGAATCCAAAACAATAACACCCAGCACCTAAAACCTATTTAACCAATTTCAACTGAATACGCTTTCTGCCTAAATCAACCTCTAAAACCTTCACACTAACCTGTTGTTGCAAACGCACAATCTTATTAATATCATCCACAAAAGTATCAGACAAATTAGAAATATGAATCAATCCACTCTCCTTAATACCCACATCCACAAAACAACCAAAATTCGTAATATTATTCACAATACCAGGCAACACCATACCAGTTCTTAAATCCTCAATAGTTTTCACATGTTCATCAAAAGAAAAAGCCTTAGCCTTCTCTCTAGGATCCAATCCCGGTTTCTCCAATTCCTTAACAATATCCTTTAAAGTAGGCAAACCAAAATCATCAGTCACATAATTAGTCAATGCAATACCCTTTAACTGTTGTTTATTACCAATTAAATCCTCAGTTTTAAGTTTCAAATCCTTCGCAATATTTTTTACCAAAGCATAACACTCAGGGTGCACACTCGAATTATCCAAAGGATTACTACCATTCTTAATACGTAAAAAACCAGCAGACTGTTCAAAAGCTTTACCACCTAAACGAGCCACTTTTTTAATATCTTTTCTAGATTTAAAAACACCATGCTCATTCCTGTAACTCACAATATTTTCAGCAAGCTTAGTCCCAATACCAGAAACATAACTCAATAAAGACGCACTAGCCGTATTTATATTTACACCAACCTTATTCACACAACTCTCAACAACAGTATCAAGAGATTTTTTCAATTTATTCTGATCCACATCATGCTGATACTGACCAACACCAATAGATTTAGCCTCAATCTTCACCAATTCAGCCAACGGATCCGCTAACCTTCTACCAATAGAAACAGCACCACGAACCGTAACATCCTCCTTCGGAAACTCATCACGAGCAATCTTAGAAGCAGAATAAATAGAAGCACCAGCTTCATTTACAACAAACACCTCTAAATTTTTAGTACCCGACAAGTTTTTAATAAAACGTTCCGTTTCTCTAGAAGCCGTACCATTACCAATAGAAATAGCCTCAATATTATATTTCTTTATCAAATGCTCAATCGTATGCCCAGCCTCAGAAGTCTTATGTTGCGGAGCATTCGGGTAAATAGCGGTATTGTGCAATAAATCTCCTTGCTCATTCAAACAGACCACCTTACAACCAGTTCTAAAACCAGGATCCAAAGCCAAAATTCTTTTTTCACCCAAAGGAGCACCCAATAATAACTGTTCTAAATTTTTAGTAAAAACAGTAATAGCAGCATCATCCGCCTTTTCTTTAGCAATTTTCATAGCCTCCGTAGTAAGAGAAGGCAACAACAAACGCTTATAAGAATCGTCAATAGCTAATTGAATTTCAGCACCACACTCATTATTACTTTTAATTAATTTTCTGTCAATTTTCTCTAATACATGGTCGTTATCAATCTCAACCTTCAATCTAATAAAACCTTCTTTTTCTGCTCTTAAAATAGCAAGCAATCTATGAGAAGGAATACGGCTAAAATTCTCAGACCAATCAAAATAATCTTTAAACTTCATAGCCTCATCATTAGCACTATCAGACGCATCTTTTTTAGACTTCACTACCTTAGTAGTAATGGTAGAAAAACGCTCAAGCTGTCTTCTAATCAAATTTCTAACATCAGTTCGTTCATTAATCCATTCAGCAATAATATGCCTAGCACCCTCCAAAGCCTTATCTCCATCAGCAACTTTATCATTCACATATTTAGCTGCAATATATTCCAAATCATCACTACGCTGACTCATAATAATTTTAGCCAAAGGCTCCAAACCATTAGCACGAGCAGTTTCCGCTTTTGTTTTTCTCTTCTTTTTATACGGAAGATAAATATCCTCTAACACCGTAAGATCAGAAGCATTCATAACCTTAGTCTTTAACTCATCTGTCAATACATTCTGTTCCTCCAAAGCCTTTAAAATAGAAGTCTTTCTTTTTTCTAAAGCCTCAAACTCCTCCTTCAACTTTACAATCAAACCAATTTCAACTTCATCTAAATTTCCAGTTTTTTCTTTACGATAACGAGAAATAAAAGGAATAGTACAATCTTCATTAAGTAGTTCAATAGTATTCTTAATAGAAGTATCTGAAATATTAGTAGCTCTTGAAGAAATATAACTGAGGATATTCATAGGAAAAAATTAAATTCTAAAAATAAAAGCCAAATATACTAAATCAACTCAGTAGACAACACCAACTTTTTTCACTGAATTCAGGTAAAAAAGTCAAACAATCATCCAATAAATTTGTGTCAATAAATCAATCATAACTAAATAAAGCTATTTTTTATTTTTCGATCACAGTCCAGAGGTTGTAAAAAATAAGAATAACCATAATAACGTTAGTTTATTAAATAGAAAAAAAGAATAATCCCAATATAAATGATAAAAAAAATGAAAAAAATCCAAAACGCATTATTAGCAACATTAATACTAATTATAATTAGTTGTTCAAATAATGAAAATGAAGGAACAGTACCTCAAATACACAATCCTTTAGAAAACCCTGAAAGCGGACCAGCAGCAGGAAACCCAAATGGAAACTCACCAATACCAAATGAAGCCAAAACAGAAGATGTATCAAACCCAGATACAGTTATTGGAAACGGAACACCCGAAAGTTGTACTTGTGATGCAGTGGTAGATGCAGTAGCTAAAGGAGGTAAAATAGTATTTGATTGTGGAGACAAGCCATTGACAATAAAAATGGATAAACCAGCAAAAGTATTTAACAATGCAAGTGATAAAATTGTAATTGATGGAGGAGGGCTCATAACACTAAGTGGAAACGGAGTAACAAGAATATTATACATGAATACTTGCGATGAAAATCAAGTATGGACCACAAGTCATTGTAACAACCAAGATCACCCACAGCTAACAGTACAAAACATCACATTTGCAGATGGTAATTCAACAAACGAAAATGAGTTTGATGGAGGTGGAGCAATATGGGTAAGAGGCGGAAGATTTAAAGCAGTTAATTGCCGATTTTTTAATAATAAATGTGCAAGTGTAGGTCAAGATGTCGGAGGCGGAGCCATAAGAGTATTCAGTCAATACAATAATTCACCAGTATATATTGTAAATAGTACCTTTGGCGGAGCAGAAGGATACGGAAATGTAGGAGCCAATGGAGGAGCAATAAGCAGTATTGGAGTATCATGGACAATAATTAATAGTGTATTCTCACACAATAAAGCCATAGGTGAAGGTGGAAATCCAGCAAGACCAAACACACCAGGTGGGGGTAGTGGAGGAGCAATATATAATGATGGTAATGAAATGACATTAACAATAAACGGCACATTAATAGAAAAGAATGAAGTAGTAGAATTTGGTTCCTCTATCTTCTTTGTCAGTAACAATAAAACAGGAGACATTGTTATAGATAACTCGGTAATAAAAAATAACATTGGCGGATCATGGTATCCCGTATACCCAAGTATTTCAATGCATCAAGAAACACCAATAAAAGTAACAAACTCAATAATAGAATAAACACAAATAAAAAACGCTTTAAATATTTTTAAGCGTTTACTTGTAGCAAGCCTATTATATATTTTAATAAAAGAAAAGGGAAATCAAAAAATAACTACACTCAATATTTTACACGTTCCCAATACTGTGTGCCATATAAAAATAATAGATAACCTCTAACCTGAATTTTATCAGGATCATCTAAAAGTTTAATTCTACATTTAAAACGATGTCCCATTACTGGGTGAAAAATTGTCCCTTTCTTATAATACTTACCAACCCTTTCCATATCTTTTATAATATCCAGTCCAAGTATCGGAATATTTTTCTCAGAACCACTACACTTCGAGCAAAGATCATTTTTATGTTCCTCCTCTAAAATCTCAACTATTTTCCCAAAAATCTTTCCGTTGTTTTCGTAAAACTCAACAATAGATATAGGTTTACCTGTTTTTTCATGTATAGTTTTCCATTTACCTAAAATACTTTGTCCACTCAGGTCAAGCATCACAAGTAAAAAAACAATCATATATATGTACTTAGTTGATATCATATTTTTGTTTAGTCTCTATAACCAAATAAAACCTACAGAATTAGAACAAGAAAGTTAAAAAATAGAAATAAGATATAAAAGCAAGTTTTTAAATCAAAGTGAAATAAGACCTCTTTAATATTAGATGTAGACTCTCAAAGACAAGATAACGGCTCTTCAAAATGAGATTAGGTATATTCAAAGCAAGATAACGCTTCCTCAAAACAAGATTAGGTTTGTTCAAAGTAAGATAAGGCTTCCTCAAAACGAGATTAGGTTAATTCAAAGCAAGATAACGCTTCCTCAAAATAAGATAAGGACTCTTTAAAATAAGATAATACTTCCTCAAAATAAAATAACCAAGCTTAATCATAAGTTTATACATTGAAGGTATCTATGTGTTTAAATTAAATGTTAAGAAAATATAAAATGTAACTTCCTTTAACTCATGTTAATGAAATTAAGAGTTTTAATTATTATATTTATAATGTAGTAGTTGAGAGCCTTTTTAAAAAAGGCAAACAATAAAATTTGGTCTGCCCCTGGAGAGGGGCTTTTTTTATGCTAATTTGTGCTACATTATATATGCGCCTTTTTCACCAGTCTCAAAACACTTGCTTTGCTATTGTCAATAAGTACATTCTATTATACTAAATAACTCCAAATAAAAATCAACAATAGCATATATAACACCAGCTAATTGAAGTAAACTCCGCAACCATTGAAAAGCACATTTTATAAACAAACAACTCAAAATATATTTGTACAAAAAAATAATTATGAGTTCAAAATCACACTTATCCTATGCAAGTCGCTTAGGAAACGCAAAAACATTAGTTAACTATTTAAATAACTACGAAGACTATGAAGCACCAAAAGAAGAGCTAAACACAGAAGAGCTAACTAAAATTATAAATACAATAGTAGAAGTAAATACAAGTCTAGTAGAAAAAGAAAGCGAATACAAAAAAACAGTAGAAGAAAGAAGAGAATTATTTTACAAAGAAAAGGAAGGAGTACTAAGATTACTATCACCAATAAAAAACTATTTGGAAGCTTTCTACGGAAAAACAGATGTTGGAGTAAAGCAAGTAAATAAAAGTATTCGAAAAATGAGAGGAACAACACCACCAACATTAGTAACAAATGAAAACAACGAAGTGATCGGTACTATAAGTAATGTAGAAACAACCTTTGCAAGTAAAACAGAAAACCTAAAAGAAATTATAACAGAACTAAGTTTAAAAACAGATTACAATCCATCTAACTCATTTATAAAGTATGGAGCATTGAGATTAAAACACCTTAGTATAGAAAATGTAAACACTAAAATAGATGTAAGTTTAGCAAACCTAAAAGCAGAAAAACAACATAGAAAAACGATGTTTAATGACTTAATCACAAAATGCAAACAAATAAAAAGGTTTATAAAAGTACAATACGGAGCAGACTCCATAGAATACATTCAAGTAAAAAGCCTAGTGTTTTAAACAACCCAACATTATAGTAACATATTATCAAATCAAGACTTTATATAAAGCATTAATAGTAATGTAGTTTTTGTAATAAAACTTAAATTTAATTCTTATCATAAGTCTTGATTTTTGATTCTTTTCATCAAGGAAAAGATAGCGAGAAAATATTACTGTGATAAAAATTAAAAAGAGCTCCAACAAATGCTTCAATCCCTAACGCAACACAAGCTTAATTATATAATAGTACACTAAATCCAATTCGACCTATTGATAACAATTTCTAAAAATCAATGCAGCAGGGTTGGCTAAGAGATGAAAAACTGTTTGAACGTAGTGAGTTTTTTTCATCTGTGGTTGGAGATGCAGTAGCATTTTTTTGATTCTTATCATAAGTCTTGATTTTTGTTTCTTTTCATCAAGGAAAAGATAAAGAGTAAATATTACAGAGAGAGAAATGCTTAATCATAAAATAAAGCATATATAATAGAAGAGGATTTTAAAAATTGATTCAAAAAGTTAGTCTAAACCTACATTAATATTGAATCCAATCCGACCTATTGATAAGAATTTCTAAAAATCAATGCAGCAGGGTTGGCTAAGAGATGAAAAACTGTTTGAACGGAGTGAGTTTTTTTCATCTGTGGTTGGAGATGCAGTAGCATTTTTCAATTCTTATCATAAGTCTTGATTTTTGATTCTTTTCATCAAGGAAAAGACAAAGAATAAATATTACAGAGAGAGAAATGCTCAATCATAAAATAAAGCATATATAATAGAAGAGGATTTTAAAAATTGATTCAAAAAGTTAGTCTAAACCTATATTAGTATTATATTTTTTTGATTCCAAAACATTGAATCCAATCCGACCTATCGATAAGAATTTTTAAAAATCAATGCAGCAGGGTTGGCTAAGAGATGAAAAACTGTTTGAACGGAGTGAGTTTTTTTCATCTGTGGCAGGTGATGCAGTAGCATTTTTTCAATTCTTATCATAAGTCTTGATTTTTGTTTCTTTTCATCAAGGAAAAGATAAAGTATAAGAGAATCACAAATGGTATAATAAAGTTGGTTTTTTATGTGTCTGAAAAACTGTAAGTTGTAAAATAATTCAAAAAAAGGCATTAAAAAGTTTGGTAGGTTTGTAAAGAGTGTGTAGTTTTGCACCCGCAAATAACAAAACGTAGTTTTAGAGTTTGCGTAAGTTCATTAACAGAGTGTAAGTAAAGAGTGAAATTTAAGTTAAAAAATAATTAAAATTTTACTTGCGGGTTTAAAAATAAAGCTTGTATATTTGCAGTCCGTTTTTGGCGGGAGTTCAT
>NZ_SJXJ01000032.1:490-35697 GCF_004337695.1 Tenacibaculum sp. M341 | reverse complement strand
TTACCGCTTTAGGTTCAGATGATCAAACTGTAGATCAGTTTACATTTAATACAACAAACAATCAGTTATCGATATCTTTAGAAAATGACGGAGCTGCACCTTTAATTGTAGATCTTTCTTCTTTAGCTTCAACTGTAACTACAAATTCACCTGTTGGAGGATTGTCAGGAAGAACTATTGCTACTCACACTGCAAATGCAACTGTAAGCACTATACAAGAATCTATTACTACTACAACTCAAGCTACTGGTAATACAGATACAGAAGTAGGATCAAGTGATGCAAACACAATTGCTACGCATACCTCTGAAAATGGAACAGTAACTAACATTAATGAAACAGTAACTTCTTTATCTCAAGACGATACTCCTAGTACTACAGATCCTTCTGCTACTGGTGAAATAACTTTTACTGATGAAACAGGAACTACTAGTACTGCTCAAGTTGTTGCAGCTGAAGCTGACAACAATATTAAAGTTGGAGCAAATGGTGGTGCTTATTTTGCTGGTCCAGTTATTTATTCAGCAGGAAAAGTAAATGCAGATGGTACTACAAATCCTGGTGCTATTTATAATGCAACAATTACTAAATTAACTACTAATAATGGTGGTGGTGGAACTGAAGGTGATTACCAAGTAACTTTCACTACTGCACTTACTAATACAAACTATATTATTCAGTTAACAATTCCTGATTGTGGTGGAAATTGTCCAGGTAATACTAATGCAAATTATGATGATCCAGGTATTACATATTACGATCAAACTGTCAATGGTTTTAAGGTAAATATTAAAGATAGCGATAACGGAACTTCACAAGGAGATGATATCGATTTAGACTTTATGTTTACAGTTATAAAATTACCATAAGATATTAAAGCAAAAGAAATGATACGAAAAATCTATATAATTTTAATATTATCTATTTTTTCTAGTTCTGATATATTTTCACAAATAGATGCTGATTCTGTTATGGGATTGCCTACAGTTACAGATAATACAGAAATGAATTCTGTAACTGGTGCCAATACAGGATCAGTAGTATACAATATAGCTCAGCGTGGTATTTTTATGTTTGATGGCACTAATTGGATATCTACTAGTTCTAACAATTGGTTAATTAATGGGAATAATGGTACTACTAGCTCCAATTTTTTAGGTACTATAGACGATGTAAAAATGGAAATTCGTTCAAATAATTTACCTATGCTTGAATTTGGTAGAAGAGGAACTCTAAATTTAGACCAAACATTCTTAGACTATAATGATGTTAATCAGCCCTTAGTACATTTAAATGGAAATGGAACTATTTCGGCTTTACAATTTGCTGCAGCTGGTGCTAGTTTTTATAAACCAATGTTTTTTACAACTACTAATGGTAGCTTTAGACTAAAAGGTAGTTCTGGAGGGACAGATCTGTTTGAGATAGGTTCTTCTGGTGATGGCAACAATGGACAACTAGATGTAATTATAGGTGATGATGGTGCAGAACCAATTAGCTTCAAGCGATTTGATTACAGAAACCAATCCTATAGAGAATTATTTAGGGTTCAAGGACATGCAGATGTTCCAGATGCCAAAACTAGATTTGGAATTAATATTAATCCAAATTATGTTGCAGTTGACCCTAACTATAATCAATCCCCTTCAGGATATAATATAGCAAACTCTACTTTACAAGTTCAGGGTTCAGTTTCTAAATCAATTACTACCACAACTGGTAATTTAACATTAACTGAAGACCATTATTCAATTATAATAAACGGTAATCATACGATTACTCTTCCTAATGCTAATACGTGTTTGGGTAGAGAGTATATTTTAAAGAATGTAACAAGTAACAATATAAATATTTCAAATTACCTTAACTTATCAAATAACAATACTAATTCAGTTGCTGGAAATAGTACCTTATCAATTCAAAGTGATGGTACTAATTGGCATCAAATGAGTAATGAAAATAATGGATCATCAGGAGGAGGAAGTTCTACATTAACTTACATTGATAAATTTAACAATGGTAATTCAACTTTATCTGTAAATGGATTTAATACGAATGGAACTTTAATTCCTTTAAATTCTGTTAGAGTTTCAAATGGTTCAGTAAATAATATTAATAACAGTCAAGTTCAGATAACAGAAGCTGGTTTATATGAAATATCATATTCAGTTTCAATTCTTAAAGCTTCAAACTTTAATAGACCTTCATTTGAAGTTGTGGTTTGTGAAAATAATAACCCTATAGCAAATACTGGTGCAATTGTGACACTTCCTGGAGCTAATTCAGCTGCAAGATATGCTAATGCTTCAAGAACCGTTCTTTTAAATTTAAATCAATTTCAAAGTTACGGGATTAAAATAAGAGGTATAAATTTAACTACTCTAAACGTGGTTATCAATGGTAATGCTAGCGGAATGACTATCAAAAAAATTAATTAATCTAGATGAAGATGAAAACAAAAGCTCTTTTTTATTTCTTTTTTATTAGCTTTCAATTAGTTTTTTCTCAAATAGATGCAGATTCTGTTATGGGGGTACCTACTGTGGCTAATAGTACTGAAATGAATTCTGTAACTGGTGCAAATACTGGTTCTATTGTTTATAATATTGCAGAAAGAGGTATTTATATGTTTGATGGTACTAACTGGATATCAACCAGTTCTAATAATTGGTTAATTAATGGAAATACAGGAACTACAAACGCTAATTTTTTAGGTACTATAGACGACGTAAAAATGGAAATTCGTTCAAATAATACACCTATGCTTGAATTTGGAAGAAGAGGAACATTGAATTTAGACCAAACATTTTTAGATTATGATGACGTTGATCAACCCTTAGTACATTTAAATGGAAATGGCACTATTTCTGCTTTACAATTTGCTGCAGCTGGTGCTAATTTTTACAAGCCAATGTTTTTTACAACTCCTAATGGTAGTTTTAGATTAAAAGGTAGTTCTGGAGGAACTGATTTTTTTGAAATAGGTTCTGGTGGTAATACCAATAATGGAAGGTTAGATATAATTATTGCTGATGATGGCGCTGAACCAATTAGTTTTAAACGTTTTGATTATAGAAATCAATCTTACAGAGAACTTTTTAGAGTTCAAGGTCATGCTAATGTTGCTGATGCAAAAACTAGATTCGGTATAAATATCAATCCTAATTATGTTGCTGTTGATCCAACTTATAATGAATCTCAAGCGGGATTTAACATTGCTAATTCAACTTTACAAGTTCAAGGATCTATTTCTAAATCTATAGAAACAGTATCTGCTAATTTAACATTAACTGAAGATCATCATACAATTCTAGTTACTTCAGCTGTCACAATTACTTTGCCTGCAGCGAATACTTGTACAGGTAGAGTTTATGTTATTAAAAATTCCTCTGGAAACAATTTAACATTATCCAATTATGTAGATTCTGATAACAATAACTTAACCAGTTTTAATGGAAAAATTTTATGGTTACAAAGTGATGGGACAAATTGGCAACAAATAAACAGAAAAGAAATTAGTGATCCAGGTTTACAATATTATACTTGGAATATAGCTAATACAACTCAACCTAATATTGATAATGTTCGTTCATTAGGACAATCTACAAGTCAAGGAATTACTAACACAGACTTAAATGATACATCTAGAGGAACTATTGCACCTGACACACAAGGGTATATTTTACTATATAAAGGTACACTCAATGTAAACAATACAGGTGATTTTACATTTAATGGTAGGTCTGATGATGGAACAAGAATATATATAGATGATGTATTAGTTTTAGAGAATTGGTTTGATCAGGGAGCAACAACTAGATCTGCTACTATTAATTTAGCCAAAGGAGAACATAAAATTGAGTTTTGGTATTATGAAAATGCAGGAGGCGACTTTATGCAATTTACTTGGGGTGCAAACCCAGATGGATATACTGTAAATAGTGTTATACAAGCAAATCAATTTTCTATTAAATAAAAAGAACATTCTTATTAAAAAAAAGCAATCAAATAACACTTTTCCTCTATCATGTGCTAAAGCAAATCTCAAAATTACAATCAATAAATCAACTCTAGCAATACAAAATATTTTTATTTTATTAAAATTCAATCATTTACAACATTTAACATAAATTAAAATTTGTAAGGAAAGATAAAAAACACGACTAATAATGAAAATAATGTATTTTAGAGACATTAGATAAAAAAAACACACTATTTAACTGATAAAAAGTGACTTATATCGAAAATATGTGTCTTAAATATAAACATAGTATTATGTATTAATTTAAATAAACGTGTTATATTTGCACTACATTAATTGTTTAATTTTCAAATACTTATCCCTATGGTAGTTGATCCCTAAAATGAAAACAATTAATTTGTAAGTTTTGTAATGTAAGTTTTAAAATAATTCGGGGGCGAATATGAAAAATATTATATATGCATCATTATTAATGGTGGGGGCTATCAATGCCCAAACTTCTTTCAAAAATTTTGGTAACATCCAAATGCACTCAGAAGCAGAAGTAGGTTTTCACACAGATATGATCAATGACGGTCAATTCGAAAATAATCAAGGTTTTACTGGTTTTTACAGCGATTCAGGAGCTAGAGTAATTTCTGGAAACAATAGAGCTGTTTTTAACAATGTTGAAATTGACGCTATAGATGATTTACAACTTGAAACTTCAGTAGGTGTCACTAATGAATTAGAATTTGTGAATGGTAAAGTACTTACTCCACGTGATAATGTAAATGTATCTCTAGATTTTATTAATCATGATTTTTATGTGGGTGAAGATGATTTCAGACACACAGATGGTTATGCTTCTGTATTAGGTAGTGAAGAGTTTACATTTCCTATTGGTGATGATGACAGATTCAGACCAATGATAGTTCCAAATCAAAACTCTGAAACGTATTTTAATGGAGCATACTTCTTTGAAGATCCTAATTCGCCAACTACTTTTAATACTGATTTTGATACTGAGAACAAACAAATATTTCTTGAAAATATTAGCAATTTAGAGTTTTGGGATTTAGATGGTAATACTGAAACCACAGTTACTTTAACATGGGATGCTGATAGTGATATTGAATCTATTTCTGAAGACTTATCTAGATTAACTGTTGTTGGGTGGAATAAAGGTCAAAACAGATGGTTTGATTTAGGTGGAAATGATATCAGCGGTAATAGTACTTCTGGTAGACTTACTTCTTCAACATTTGTTCCTGATGATTTCGATATTATTACTATAGGATCAGTTGTTCCTAAAGGAGATTTAGGTGATGATGTTAACATTTTAATGTCTCCTAATGATGATAGTACAAATGATGCTTTAGTATTTGAAGGTTTAGAGCAATTTAAAAGAAACACACTTACCATTTTTAACAGATGGGGTAATTCAGTTTTAGAAGTAGAAAGCTACAATAATGATTGGGTTGGTATTTCTGAAGGTAGAGCTACTGTCAATAAAAATGAAAAATTACCAGCAGGAACATATTTTTATGTTTTAAACTTTGGTAATGAACAATTAGATAGAAAATTAACTGGTTGGGTTTACATTAGCAGATAATTTTGTTTTTAACTTTGGAGTTGTTGGATTGTAACCAAATGCAGGATCTATTAATTCAATCCCCAAATGACTCATAATAAAACCAATACTAGAATAGTGATGAATAGCATGACTATGTGCTTGTGCTAATGCCGCCCCTAACGTATAATTAGTTATTACTTTTCCATTACCTAAATCATCAGAAACTTTAATCAATACATCTAAATCTGTATTTTTAATAGCTTCTAATTCTTTTAAAATATTATTAAAATACTCAATACCTGATGCAGTTTTTTGTTGAGCTAACTCATTTCTTTCTCTATTAGAAAAATCAATAACACCTACCTCAATTCCTTTGAAAATACATGAAAATATATCTAAAATATGTCTCATGTTATTACCTATACTAGAATAATAAGGAGGAACAGAACAATCACTATATTGATCGTCAGAAATAGTCTCTAATAAATTAATCCCTCTTTTTAAATTTAGTTCTATTGCATCTATCATTATCCAAAAATCATAATTATTTTTCAAAAAAAAAATAAAAAAAACGAATAATCCATATTAATAGTTATAAGTATAAACAGCTTAATTAAATGAAGTTTTGGTTGAACGAGAAATATGTACAAAATGATTTATTCTTTTTTGGCATGCTATTTGGTTTTATTGAATACAAATGCGGAAGCTGAAAAGCATATTTAGAGTAAGCAAAACCCTAAAACTTAGAAATTATGAGAAAACATTTAATTTTATTAGTAAGTGCGGTATTCATGTCAATAACATTAGTTAATGCTAAAAGTACCAATACAGAAAAAATTGGGGTTCACAATCGTTACAACGATGCTGTTACCTTTTTTGAACGAGGAATAAAATTTCACATTTTTTTTAATGGTGATTTTGATTTTAATACTCGTAGAAATTATAACAATTACGGAATAAAAATTAAAAGAGATCGTAGAGGAAAAGTAAGAAGAATTGGTAATGTATTTATCAATTACGATCACAGAGGTAATGTTAAAAGAATTGGTAATGTATACATGAATTACAGATTCGGACAGTTGGTTAAGGTTGGTAATTTATTTATTTCATATGATAGATGGGGAAATCCTTATTTTAAAGGACGTGTTAAGAGAGATAGATATTACCATAATGATGATAATTGTTCTATTAACTCAAGTTTCAATAATGTTTATGAATTTGATGATGCTTTTTTCTACAGAAATTCATTTAAAAGAAACTATTACAAAATTAGAGAGGATAAAAACTTTTATTATTACAAATCTAGAGCTAGAAATAATACATCTAAAAAAGCTCAAATTATAAAACGAAGAAAAGTAAAAAAGAAAGCTTACAGAAAACATATAAGAAGAAATAGAAAGTAGTTCAATAAAAAAAAGAGAATTTAGCCATATAGTTAAATTCTCTTTTCTATTTAAAATCAGTATTAAATTTATTTTTTTTCTAATAAATTCTCAACTTTTTCTAACCTATTCTCTAATTTTTCTATAATTGATAATAACTTATCATTATCTGATTGAGATTTTTGTAGACTAGATTCTTGTTTTTTTAATTTTTGAATCTCCTTTTCTTGTTGAATCGTATATAATGTTAGCTCCTCAATTTTCTCAAGTAACTTTTTATTCATTTCTCCTAACATTATACCATTTTTCTCAACTTCTTTTGCTGAAGGAATATTCTTCAAATACCCGTTTTCTTTAATATGATTCTCTACCTCTTTTAAACTAGGTAACTTATAATCATCTACAAAAACATAATCTGGCCATCCTACTAAATCTACTTTTACTTCTTTTGAGTGAATGGTTCCATTTACAGCTAGTTTTGAATCTGGATTTCTAGTTCCTATCCCAACATTTCCTACATCAAAATAAGTATACTTATTTGTCCTAGAATCAATATTTACTCTTAGATCATGTTCCGTTTTAGATTTTGCATGATGCATTTTAAATAACGATATTAATTCTCCTTGATCAGCTCCTCCTGGTTTCATTTCTATAACATTATGTGCATAAACACCTGGTTTACTTCCGAAAACTAAGCTATGACCTGCCCAATTAAAATTTGTTGTTCTCCAACCATTTGTTACTGTTCCTCCTGTTAAATTAATTGATCTTGGACTTAACTCTCCTGTCTGACCGTTTAATGTCATTGAATAATAATCTTTTTTTGTTGCAGATCTACCTGTTCCCCAATAAAAGTTACCATTGGTATGAAAACCGAACATTAACTCATCAGTTCCGCCGGGGTGAAAAACTAAAGCACCGTGAGCTCCTCCTGTAAATTGTAATCTATTAGAAAAATTATTTACAGAAGGTGTTATATTACTACTTTTTAAAGACAAAGAACTACCAACTATCCTACCGTTTACATCAAGTTTTTCAGAAGGTGAAGTAGTTCCTATACCTACATTACCTCCTAAAGGGTTTATAGACATGTCATATTCCTGGTTATCGGAATTTTGAACTTGTAACCAAGCCGTTTTATAATCTCCAATCCCCATAAATAGCTTAGTTTGAGTACCTATTCCATCAACAGAGGAAATAGCAAAACCAGATTTTTGAACTGTATTATTATATGATGCAGATGGAAAGCCTCCATTCGATGTATCAATATGTAACCCTGTTATAGGAGCTACAGTACCTATACCAACATTTCCATTAATTGCTAAATGTGTACCTGTTGTAACGTGAGTACCTGCACCATAACCTATAGCAACACCTTTATACTGGGATTTATCTCCTGTATCTGGCTGTAAATGTAGCGTACTATAATATTTTCCATAAGCCCCACTAATATCACTATGCCTAGATAAAATCCAAGAACGTCTAGTATTTGTTTTACCTGCTACACCAAGTTCTAATGTGTTATTTACATTTCTGTATAATTGAAAAATGTCTCCTCTAGATGTTACACTCGGATAACTAGCTTCTGAATCGTTTCTTACAATTGGTTCTTGAGCATTCATAGCAAATGCAAGCCCTAAAAGGGCAATAGATGCAATTTTTGTTTTCATATATTTATTTTTAAATCAACCTAATAAAGGTGCGAATATAGGAATTTATTCAAAATAACAAAACCTGCTTAAAGCAGGTTTTTATTGTTAAACTGTTCTGGTATTGCAGGACCAATATCCTTGTAAAAATTTAGAAAATATTCAAAATCTTTTTCTTTATTATCTGTCGGGTAAAAAGGTTCATTTACCTTTATTGTTTTGTTTTTAAAATCGAAAGCAAACATTACTATTGGCACATTTGCTCCTTTTGCTATGTAATAAAAACCTGTTTTCCATTTCTCTACATATTTTCTAGTTCCTTCAGGAGAAATTCCTAATCGAAACTCTTCTTTTTCATTATAAATATTAATAATAGCATCTACAAAATTGTTACTTTTCGTTCTATCAACTGGTGTACCTCCTAATTTTCTATAAATAAAACCAAATGGTGGCTTAAATAATGAAGCCTTACCAACAAAATCAATAGGAATTTGGATTATATTTCTTGTTAAAATAGCAATTGGAAAATCTTTCCAACTAGTATGGGGAGCTCCTATTAAAACATATTTTTTTATATCGCCTCGAAAGCTTCCTTCAATTTTCCATCCTAAGATTTTATGAAAAATAAATTTAGAAATTACATGTATCATCAATAGATTTTAAAGTGGTAAATTTACCGTTTTAATTTTACTTTAATGACAGGTCAACTACTATATCTTTTACTCACTAGTTTTGTTGGAATTATTATAGGCTATTTATTATCGTATATCATTCAAAAAAATAAAGCTTCTGTACTTGAAAATGAAAAAATAAGTCTACAAGAACGAAATAATGTACTTTTAGTAGATAAGACTTCTAATTCTGAAACTATTACTTCTTTACGAAATGAATTAAAGTTTGTTGTTTCTGAAAAAGATATATTGAAGGAACGTAATAACACCTTAAAGGAATATAAAACTCTTTCTGACAATAACTTAGATGAGTTAAAAGAAGAGTTAAAATTCATTCAAAAAGAAAAGGAAAACCTTATTAAAATGAATACGCGTCAAGATGTTGATTTAAAAAATTTAAATCATAAACTAATTGACCAAAAAGAAGAAATAGAAGGTTTACAAGAAAAATTCACAAAAGAATTTGAAAATTTAGCTAATAAAATTTTAGAAGAAAAATCGAATAAATTCACTGTTCAGAATAAAGAAAATATCAAAAATATTTTAGATCCTTTAGAAAAGAAAATCAAAGATTTTGAGGATAAGGTTGATAAAACACACAAAGAAAGTATCGATTATCACTCTGCGCTTCGTCAACAAATAATAGGATTAAAAGAGTTAAATGCTCAAATGAGTAAAGAAACTATCAACTTAACTAAAGCTTTAAAAGGTGACAGTAAAACTCAAGGGAACTGGGGAGAATTGGTACTGGAACGCGTACTTGAAAAATCAGGATTAGAAAAAGATAGAGAATACTTTGTTCAACAATCATTTACTAATGAAGAAGGGAAACGTGTGTTGCCAGATGTTGTAATTCATTTACCCGATCATAAAAAAATGATTGTAGATAGTAAAGTATCTCTTACTGCATATGAACAATTTGTAAATACAGAAGATGACCTTGAGAAAGAACAATTTTTAAAAGAGCATATTCTTTCTTTAAAGCGTCATGTTGAACAACTATCTGAAAAGAAATATGAAGATCTCTATAAAATTGAATCACCTGATTTTGTTTTACTTTTTGTTCCTATTGAACCTGCTTTTGCGGTAGCTTTAAGTGAAGATAACACACTTTATAACAAGGCTTTTGAAAGAAACATTGTTATTGTTACTCCTACTACCCTATTGGCTACGCTTCGTACTATTGATACCATGTGGAATAATGAAAAACAGCAGCGTAACGCAATAGAAATAGCAAGACAAGCTGGTGCTTTATATGATAAGTTTGAAGGGTTACTAAAAGATTTAATTAACATTGGTAAGAGAATAGACGCTACTAAAACTGAATATAGCGCAGCTATGAACAAATTGGTTGAAGGAAGAGGTAATTTAATAACTAGTGTTGAAAAACTCAAGAAAATGGGTGCTAAAGCCAAAAAAGTACTACCTAAAAACATTATAGATAGAGCTAAAGAAAATTAAAATATCAAAAACATTTTTTTAAATATTCAATCGTACAATGTTTATTATAATTTGTACGATTTTTTTATTCTCATTATTGAAATGTTTTTCATATGAATTGTTATCTACACTATTTTTCATCTCGTTTGACTACCTAAAAAATTTTCAAATAGAAATTAATAAAATCAAGTAACTATTTCATTAAAACTAAAAAAACTATACATAACAAAAAAGACTGTCTTAAAAGACAGTCTTTTTATATTTTAAACGGATTAAGAATTAGTTTCCTTGCTCCATTTTCTTCTTTAATTCAGCTAAACCACCGATATCACCTAAAGTCGTTTTTTCAGACTCTTGAGCTTTCTTAGCAGCTGCTTTTACGTTTCTTTGCTCTTCTTCTCTAAAGATTGAAGTATGAGAAACTACTACCTTACGGTATTCTTTACTAAACTCGATTACAACAAACTCTACTGTATCTCCTTTAGCTAATTTACCTCCGTCTTCTTTTTCTAAGAAACGAGCTGGAGCAAAAGCTTCAACACCATCTTCAAAAGTTACGGTAGCACCTTTATCATTTTTAGTAGTAATTGTTCCTTCGAACTTAGATCCGATAGTATACTTAGATTCGTGAGCATCCCAAGGGTTATCTTGAGTTTGCTTGTGACCTAAGTTTAACTTACGGTTTTCAACATCTAATTCTAATACTTGAACAGCTAACTTATCACCAACAGTTACAAATTCTGATGGATGCTTCACTTTCTTAGTCCAAGATAAATCAGAGATGTAAACTAATCCGTCAATACCTTCTTCTAATTCTACGAATACACCAAAGTTAGTGTAGTTACGAACAGTTCCTTCGTGTTGAGAACCAACTGGGAACTTAGTAGTAATATCTGTCCATGGATCTGGGTGTAATTGCTTCATACCTAAAGACATCTTACGCTCTTCGCGATCTAATGTTAAGATTTGAGCCTCTACCTCGTCACCAACAGTTACGAAATCTTGAGCAGAACGTAAGTGAGTAGACCAAGACATTTCAGATACGTGGATTAATCCTTCAACACCATCTTCAACCTCTACAAACGCACCATAATCAGCTAAAACAACTACTTTACCTTTTACTTTATCTCCTACTTTTAAGTCAGAGTTTAAAGCTTCCCATGGGTGAGCAGATAATTGTTTTAAACCTAATTGAATTCTAGACTTGTTATCATCAAAGTCTAAGATTACAACATTTAATTTTTGATCTAACTCAACAACCTCACTTGGGTGATTGATACGAGACCAAGATAAATCTGTAATGTGAACTAAACCGTCAACACCACCTAAGTCAACGAACACACCATAAGAAGTTACGTTTTTAACAACACCTTCTAATACTTGTCCTTTTTCTAATTGACCGATGATTTCACGTTTTTGCTCTTCTAAATCAGCTTCGATTAATGCTTTATGAGAAACTACTACGTTCTTAAATTCGTGGTTGATTTTAACAACTTTGAATTCCATAGTTTTCTCTACGTATTGATCGTAATCACGGATAGGCTTCACATCAATTTGAGAACCTGGTAAGAATGCTTCAATTCCGAAAACATCAACAATCATACCTCCACGAGTTCTACACTTAACAAAACCGTTAACGATTTCTCCAGTTTCGTGTGCATTATTAACTCTATCCCATGCTTTAATTACACGTGCTTTTTTGTGAGATAATACTAACTGACCAGAAGAATCTTCTCTCTTATCAACTAATACTTCTACTTTATCACCAACAGCTAAATTAGGGTTGTAACGGAATTCGTTTAATGAAATAACTCCTTCAGATTTAGAGTTAATATCAATAATAGCATCACGATCAGTGATACGTACAACCGCACCTTCGATAACATCACGCTCGTTTACGAAACCTACAGTTCCTTCTAACGCTTGTTCGAATTCTTTTAATTTTGACTCATCAACCTCATCAATACCTTCTTCGTATTTATGCCAGTTAAAAGTTGCTAAAAATTGTGCTGGGCTTACAGTTTCTTCAACTGTTTTTTTTGTTTCTTCAGACATGTCTGAAATAATTTTGTATCTTTTTGTTAGCCAGATTTTTAACAACACTAACGCTAAGAGAAATTAAACTTTTGTAAAAAATTTTAAACCTTTTTTAAATCTGTTCTTGCAAAAAGGCGTGCAAATGTACAGATTTTTAATGAATTATCCTAAATTTAAATTGTTTATTACAATTAACATCAACTATATTATACCGTTTTATCTGTAAAATTAGATAAATTCTTATCTAAACATTAAATATGAGTAATTTAACATACTTTTAAATTACTCATATTCATTTTCTTTAATTTCAACTTTAAACAAATTATCAAATACATTAAAAATACTTTCAGCTTCTTTTTTACGAACTGAAATAATGTATTCACAATTCAATTCTAACTTCTGATTTATAATTTCTATCTGCTGTTTTTTAATAATTTGTTGCACCTTATTCATCATATCATAACCAAACGTTAACTTGTATTCAATATTAATAGTTTTCTCTATAATTTCAGATGCTTCTAATGCTAACTGAGCTGAACTTCTGTAGGCGTTAATCAACCCGCCAACTCCCAATTTAGTTCCACCAAAATAACGAACAGAAACAATTAAAACATTGGTAACACCAAATGCTTGAATTTGTCCGTAAATAGGCTGACCTGCCGAATTACTAGGTTCTCCATCGTCATTTGCTCTAAATCTAATTTTCTCTGTTCCCAACTGCCATGCGTAACAATGATGCCTAGCAGTATGGTGCAGCTTTCTTAGTTCTTCTAATCTATTTTTTATATCTTCTTCATTGTTAACAGGAAAGGCATAACCAAAAAATTTACTATTTCGATCTTTAAATAATGTTTCTTGTGAAGGAAGCGTAATTGTTTTGTACGTATCTTCTATCATTAGTTTTCTAAATTAGAATGTGCAAGATAAGACAATCAATTAGCTTAATAGCAATCGTGCAATACTAGCTGGTAAAATACTCTAATACTTTACTGTGTAAACTCAATAATAAAAGCTGAAATAGCTAAAAACAAACACAGTGGTGAGTAATATTTAGTATCATTAATTCCGAACTTTGTATTTTTTATTTTCTTAAAGAATCCTACATAATTAAATTCACCAATGGCTCTAATTAAAAAAATTACTCCCATAGAAATTATTCCATAACTCTTCAAAAACTCTGGTATAAAACTAAAATCAAATCTATTTAGCTTATCTAAAAATAAAATCCCCATTGCAAAAAACACCATAGCAACTATCAATGTAAGTATAGCTGGCGGCATTCTATTTTCATCTTCAGTTAATTTTTTTGGTATAACACTTTCTACACCAAAATGACCACCAAATGCCCAATAAACATGAAATATTGAAACTATAAATAAAATTAAACTACTTAATAATGATAAAAAAAATACCATACTATAACTTTTTAAATTGAGTGATAAATGTCTTAAATGTTTCTTTTCTAAAGATTGATAAATGTCAATATCGTTAATTTATGAATAAGAAAGCATATTTTATAGTAAGTTTTGCTCTATTATTTTAAATCACTATTTTAGAGAAACTTAAATAACCAAATCATGTTAAAAAACATTTCAAATTTAGGAACAATTTTAAACAAGGAAGATCAAAAATCTATCAATGGAGGTAGATGGACACAGTGCGGAAGCAGATGGTGTTGTATCACTTTACCTAACGGATACGAACTAAGAGAACCATGCTATTGTAATGCTTGGGGTAGCTGTATTTTATTGTAAGATTTAAAATCATTGAAGAGATTAAACTATTCTATGGTTTAATCTCTTTTTTATTTTTACTAAAACAAGACCGTTGCAAAACTCACTTTATTAGGATTAAAAATCCACTTTTAAATTTTTGAAGAGTATATTTTAACTTTTTTGAGTCATTTTTTGTTATTTCATAGCCTTTTTAGGTGTGTTTTTTCCCTAATTCTGACAATTAGACGCAATTATTCCTGGACTTCGATATAAATTATAACAAATAGCTTCCATAAGATTTTGAGTATGCATTTTGTTAATTCCTCTATACCTAGCAATTGCTCCATTAAACCACCTTTTTATTCCTCCAAAAGTTCGTTCGACTTTAAATCTAGTTGCTCCCACGAGTTTATTAAATTTCTTTTCCCATTTTGTTAATGGTTTATTCTTTTTAGCTTTTTTTAGAATATGATTTTTAAGTTTTCTCTCTTTTAAAAGCTGATCATTTTTTTCTGATTTATATCCTTTATCGGCTTTTAAAGGAATGTTTTCTGGTAGATCAGCTGCCTCTAATACTTCTTCTAAATTAGCGATTTCATTAGTGCTAGCTTTAGTGGTTACCACTCATAAAACGAGTCCTTCTTCATCTGTAACATAATGCTTTTTATAACCATATCTATACTTCCCTCTTTTCTTTAACCAAGAAGCTTCTTTATCTACACTCTCAGGATACTCTTTTTCTACACTAACTTCTTGAGTATCTTTTCTGTCCTCAGTAACTTTATGATTGGTCTTTCCTTTAGGTTTTAAAGGAGTATCTACTACGCTTGCATCTACAATAGCTCCTTTTTTAACTATAATATTATGAGATTCTAATTGATTGTTAATCTCTTTAAAAAGTAAATCGTAAGCATTCGCTTTTGTCATAATAGTTCTAAATCTACTTAAAGTACTGTGATCTGGTGCTGTACTGTCAATAGTTTAACCACAAAAATAGCCAAAGGAAATACTATCATTTACACGATCTTCAACTTCATAATCACTCAATCCATACCAAGTTTGTAATAAGCACATTTTAAATAATAACAAACCACTGTAACTCGGTTTCCCTGTGGCACTTTTACCTTTTTTATAATGAATTTTTATAATAGACTCGATAACTGTCCAATCTAATAAAGTATTCACCTGAGTAAAAAATGTTTGTTTTATTTTTCGAGATCGTAAATCACAAATACTATCTGCTAATGTAGGGTTATGTTGGTGTTCCATAGAATCAAGGTAAGAAAAATTAAGCAATTTTTAAAACCCCTTGCAACGGTCTTAAAACGTTGTTCTACTACTTCCCTACCTCTTCTAAATTTTATTTATTACTATTCATTTATCAAATAGCCATGAAAATAAAAAAGACAGACTTGTCTGTTTTAATTTTATTTTTATATATTTGCAATGTGAAACAGTCAAAAACAAAACAACATATTATAGAAATAGCTTCTGGGTTATTTTATAAAAACGGATATAATTCAACAGGTATTAATGAAATTATTGCTGAAGCTGGCATAGCTAAAGCTACTTTATACAATCATTTTAAATCTAAGGAAGATATTTGTTTAGCTTATTTAAAACATAAAAACGAAATCTTTTCTAATGATATTAAAATTTTCTGTGAAGAAAGAAATAGTGGAAAAGATAGAGTTTTAGCTGTTTTTGATTTTTTAAAAGCTTTTTTTAAACAAAAAGACTTTAATGGATGTTGGTGTATTAAAACTGTTTCTGAAATACCTATAGACGATGTTAGAATTAGACATGAAATTCAGTTACAAAAAAGACAATTAATTGATTTCATTAATGATTTATTAAGTCAAAACATCCCTGATTTATCAAATGATGAATCTCAAATTATTTCAAAACAAATTTACTTATTATACGAAAGTGCCGTAGCTGAAAGTCATTTACATCAAAATGATTGGCCAATAATAGAAGCTAAAAATATATGTAAAAAAATAGTATAATTTTTTTACACTAAAAAAGACAGACTTGTCTGTTCAATTGTTAATTATTAAAAATAAAAAAATGTCAAATTTTCAAAACAAAGTAGCAATCATCGTTGGTGGAACTAGCGGTATTGGTTATGCAACAACAAATCAATTATTAAATGAAGGTGCCACTGTACATATTGTTGGTAGAAGCATCGACAAGGTTGGTGACCATGAAAATCTAATCAAACATAAAGTAGATATTACAAATAAAAGTGAAGTAGCTAACCTAGTTGACACAATTGCTTCTTTAAACAGTGTAGACTATTTAGTAAATGCATCTGGTATTTTTGGTCCAAAACCTTTTTTAGATCATACTGTTGAAGATTATGATTCTTATTTAGATTTGAATAGAGGTTTCTTCTTTATAACACAAGCTGTTGCTAAAAAAATGAAAGAAAACAATTCTGGTTCTATTGTAAATGTTGGTTCAATGTGGGCTAAACAAGCTGTAAAAGCAACTCCTTCTTCTGCATATTCTATGCAAAAAGCAGGTTTACACTCATTAACACAACATTTAGCTATGGAGTTAGCCGATTACGGTATTCGTGTAAATGCTGTTTCACCTGCAGTTGTACAAACACCTGTATACCATGGAGTATTTGGTGGAAAAGAAGCTGCTGATAATGCTTTAGAGTCTTTTAATGCTTTTCACCCTATTGGTAGAAATGGTTTAGCTGATGATGTAGCAAATAGTATTACATTTTTACTTTCTGAAAAATCATCTTGGGTTACTGGTGCTATTTGGGATGTTGATGGAGGTGTAATTGCTGGTAGAAACTAAAAAGAATTGTATGCATTTAACTATAACTAATCTTTTTACCAAGCTAGGTATTCTTGGTAAAAAAGCTCCGAAAGCAATGACTACTTTTCAAGAATTTGATAAAGCAGCCATGCAAGATGGTGCAATTCCAGCAAAATATAAAGAACTAATTGCCTTAGGTGTTGCTTTAACTACTCAATGTGTTTATTGTTTAGAAATTCATAAAGAAAAAGCCATTAAAGCTGGTGCTACTGAAGAAGAACTTGCTGAGGTAACTTTTGTGGCTGCTGCATTAAGAGCAGGTGCTGCTGTTACTCATGGTACACATATAATAAACTAAAAAATTAAGGTTAAGCTAGTATATTAGCTTAACCTTAATATGTTTAAAATTTCACTTATTATGAATGAAAATCAATATGAAGTTATAATTATCGGTGGTAGTTATGCTGGTTTATCTGCTGCTATGACTCTTGGTCGATCTTTAAGAAAAACTTTAATTATAGATAGTGGTAAACCTTGTAATAGATTTACTCCTCATTCTCATAACTTTATTACCCAAGATGGTAATTCTCCTTCTAAAATTTCAAATTTAGCTAAAGAACAGGTTTTAAAATATACTACTGTAGAGTTTGTTTCTGATGAAGTAATTGATATCAAAAAAGAGAATAGTACTTTTCAAGTTTTCACAAGTTCTGACCATAATTTATCTGCTAAAAAAGTTCTTTTTGCATCTGGTATTAAAGACGTACTTCTAAATATAAAAGGTTTTAAAGAATGCTGGGGAATTTCTGTTCTTCATTGTCCTTATTGTCATGGTTACGAAGTTCATGGAAAAAAGACAGGTATTATATCTAATGGTGATACAGGCTTTGATCTATTCAAGTTAATACAAAATTGGACAGATGATTTGACTATTTTTACGAATGGTCCCTCTGAATTCTCTAAGGAGCAAACAACTGCAATCAATCAGTTTGGAGTTTCAATTATTGAAGAGGAAATTCAAGAAATTATTCATAAAAATGGCTATATCCAAAAAATCATTTTAAAGAATAATAATTCAATAAATTTAGAAGCTATATATTCTAAAATGAAATTTGAACATAATACTTTAATTCCTGTAAAACTTGGTTGTGAATTAACTGAAAATGGTTACTTATCGGTTGATTTCGAAAATAAAACAAGTATCAATGGTATATATGCTGCTGGAGATAATACATCTCCCTTAAGAACAGTAGCTAGAGCAACTTCTGAGGGTAACAAAGCTGGTATCTTTATAAATAAATCTCTAATAGAAGAAAAAATTAATATTGTTTTAAATAGTTGATTTTTAATTCTTTATCTTTTTTTAAATTAAATGAGTAAGAAAATTATAATAATAGGTAGCGGTTTATCAGGACTTTCTTTAGCTTATTTTTTGCGAAATCAAAATATTTCTGTTCAAATTATTGAAGCTAATGATCGATTAGGTGGACGAATTTTCACTAAAGAAAGCCATAATACTAAGGTTGAACTTGGGGCTACATGGTTATGGAACTATAATGTTGGTTTAAAAACTCTTTGTAGTGAATTAAATATAAATTTGTTTGAACAACAAATGGATGGCTACGCTTTATTTGAAGCTATGAACTCTGTTGGTCCTCAAAAATTTGAATTACCAAAAAACCAAGAAGTAAGTTATAGAATTGAAGGCGGTTCATCTACCATAATTAAAAAGCTTGCTGCACATATTAGTTCTGATGATATTCATTTAAAAGAAAGGGTTACTAAAATCACTGATGTTAATGATACAGTAAAAGTTACTACCAATTTATCTGAATATATTACTGATTTTGTAGTTACTACTATTCCGCCTAAACTATTAGTTAATTCCATAGATTTCAAGCCACATTTACCAGAAAAAGTATTTTCCATTGCTAATAATACACACACATGGATGAAAGACGCTATAAAATTTGCTGTTATATATAAAAAACCTTTTTGGAAAGAGTCGAAACTTTCTGGTGTTTGTTTTAGTCATGTTGGTCCTTTTACTGAACTTTATGATCATTCAGATAAACATGAAAATTATTTCTCTCTGATGGGATTTATGAATTCTAATTTATATCAATTAACCAAAGAGCAGCGCAAAAATTTAATAATAAAACAATTAGTTAAGTTTTTTGGAAAACAAGCAAACGACTTTCAATCTTATGAAGAGAAGGTATGGAAACTAGAATCTTTAACTTGTTTTAATAATCAGTTTAATGAAAATCCACATCAAAATAATGGACATCCTGTATACCAAAAATCATTTTTTAATGGTAAACTTTTTCTTGGAGGTACAGAAACATGTGAGAATTTTCCAGGTTATATGGAAGGTTGTGTATTAAGAAGTATCGAAATTTCTAAAAAATTAAAAGAGCTAGTTTAAGTTTAAACTAGCTCTTTTTGTATTATACATTAATTTTATCAAAATTATTAATTACATACTCTAACGTTGCTTCTTTGTTTTCAATAATTTTAGTGACTATCTCTTTTACAACTTCCGCTTTTTTGTTGTTTTCTTCGGATGCTTCAAAGTAAAACACGCAAAACTCTTCTCCATCTAAATCAAATTTTACATATTTTAATAATTCAGCATTTTCATCTTGAATGGTATTAAATACAATACGCTCCCAATGACGTGAGTTAATTTTAAACTCAGATTGTTTAGCTTCTATTAATTTAGACAGCTCTTTAACTTTAGGTTTATAAATATTTAATACAACACTTGTAAAGTTTTCTGAATGATAAATTCTTACATACTCATTCTCTGTAGATTTAGCTTTTTCATACTCTTTAAAAACATCATCAGCTTTTAAAGTTTCTCCTGTTTCTTTTAACACTGTAAACTTGTGAAACAGCCATCTACTATGATCTTTATTTTCTTCTGCTACTTCTTCTAAACTTTGTAATGCTAATTCATACTCTTTTAAAACAATATGTGCTTCGATTTTTAACAGCTGAAAAGGGTATTTTTCAATACTATAGTTCGTTAAAATTGATTTGATCTCTTCAAAGTTACCTTCCTCTTTTAAATCTGTGAGCAAATTATATAAATCTAACTCTCTTTTATCTTCAATAACTTCTTGTATTCCTTCATAAACTTGCTTTAAATAAGCTACTTCATCTTTAGAAGTTCCTGAGTCTTCTCCTCTAGCTTCATACAATAAAAATACTTTATCAAAAGCCTCTAGCGCCTCTTTATGTCTATCCAAGCCATTGTATATAAAACCTAGTTGTAACCATGCTGGAGCATAACCATCTTCAATATCAATAGAGGCTTGAATTGCTTTTAAAGCATTATCATAATCTGCAACTGAATCGTATGAGTATGATAATCTATAATGCCATTTAAAATCATCTTTGGCTTCCTCTTTAAAAGTAAGCATCTGTTTAATTGCTTCATCAAATAATCCAAAATTATTTAATGCTCTACAATACAAAGAAGATACTTCATAATCCAGTTTATCTAAACTTCTACAAGCTTCAATAATTTCTTGATGTTTATCTATTTCGTGCCAATTTTGTAATTGTTGAATAAAGGCTTCTCTATTTTCATTTATATCAATAACTTCTTTATGATTGTCAATCATCAATAAGTAAATTGTATCTGGATAAATTGTATCATCACTAGTGTAAATAATCCAATCTGTAATTTCATCTTCTCCAAATTGAAATTGATCACCTTCATTAAGCCTTTCTATATAATAGGGCTGATTTAATAAAACTCCTGTAAATGTTGTTTTAGTGATATCTACCAATTCAAACCACAAATGTTCTGTATCAAAACCATTTTCTTCATCTTTATATCCTTCATCAACTTCTACTCCAACCTTAATAAGAATTTTATTTTCATTTTTAAAAGCATTCTCATATACATAATCAATTCGCTCTACAGCCAAACTCTTCATTCGTTGAGTTTCTTTATTACTGATAAAAAACAAAGGATTCTCTTGTAAATGAGGAATTATATCATTCATAGAACTTAATCTTTTTTGCTCATAATCTTCTTCAGATTTATACAAGAATAAAACTCCGCAAGGAAAATCATGCCCTACTCTATCTTCATAACTGGCACCTAAACAATTAAAATCTTCTATGGTTTCTTCCCATTTTTTCCAAGTAACAACAATATCGTGTCCTAAAAAAATAGGCTCTAATTCTTTTTCAGATAAGTTATTATCTATAGCCTTAACAGCCAATGTTTCAATAACACTACTTACGGCTCTATAACCATCATTCTCTTTGCTTGCATTTAAAATTTCTAATTCAATAGTACCACACCTATTCAATCCATGTGTATGCAACCAAACTTCATTATCATCTCCTGAAACTGCATGAATTCTGTATAAATATGACGGTGGAGGTGGAATTTCAGATTCAGCACACAATGTTGCCCATTTACCTGATAAAATACTTAACGAACTATAATCAACTATACTTGATAAATTGGGTAATAAAGCACATAAAATCTTTATTTGTAAATGGTAAGAAGCCAAGTTATCTTCATTAAAATGAGTTATTACAGTAATTCCCATCTGAGCATTTCTTAACCTTTCGATTTCAATTTCTGTTAATTGATGCGATAAATTAAAGAAATGATCTACTGAAACTTCTTCTAGCTCTATACGATAATTGAAACGTTCTTCTTTATATAATAATGAAACAACTGCTCTATCTTCATTCTCTTTCATTTCAATTTCTAACTCTTCAAAATCATCAAAAAAAGATAAACGATCTAAAACCTTACCTAAATTTAAAAAGGCATCTCCAGATGCTACTCCTTGTATTATAGATTTCATTTTATAATCTGATTCTTCTAATAATCTAGTGTAAGTTTGAATATTCATAGTGGGGGTATTAAAATATAATTTAGTTGATTTTAGAAATTATATACCTTAAAGTTAGCATCAAATTCCTTTTTTCTTTCTCTCTTAAGAAACTTCTTTTGACAAAGATTTTTTTTACTTATAATTTATAAAAATAAAAAGAACGATTAATAATCGTTCTTTTATTCGTAAGTTTTCATTTCTTCATCGTAAAAATTCCCAGCCATTTCAATCAATTGCTCTAGTGCATTCGCTAATTCTTGCTCATTTTCATCGGCTATATCTTCAAACCATTCTACACTATCATCTTTTAAATTGATTAAAAACCTAGGATATTCTGTATGTAACACAAAAATATCCTCTGGGTGTTTACTATTGTCTGCTAATAAAAATTTAGGCAACTCCATTCGTATTGTAAATTAATTTTTTTGTCAGTTTATGAAAGCGAATATACAACATTACTGCTGATGCTGTTAAAGAAATTAAAAGCCCTATCCAAATTCCAATTCCTTTTAAGTTCGTATAAATACTCAAGAAATAACAAATAGGAAAACCTATAATCCAGTAAGCTATGAATGTAATTTGCATTGGTATTTTTACATCTTGAATTCCCCTTAGTGCTCCTAAAACAACTACTTGAATACCGTCTGATAATTGGAAAAAACCAGATATAACAATCAATATTTTAGCTGTTTCTATTACTTCTAAATTTTCTACATAAAAGGTAGGTAAAATTCCTTTAAAAGCTATAAATAAAACAGCAAATACAATATCAATCAATATCATTAATAAAAAGATGGATAAAGCTATTCTTCGTAATTCAACAAAATTCTTTAGTCCTTTTTGATTTCCTACTCTTACTGTAGCTGTTACCCCTAAACCTATGGCAATCATAAATGTCATAGATGATAAATTCAGTGCAATTTGATTTGCTGCTTGTGTATTGGTACCAATACTTCCAGCTAAAAAAATACCTGAAGCAAATAAACTTACTTCAAACCACATTTGTAATGCTGTAGGAATTCCTAAATCATATATTTTTTTTAGTACTTTTTTCTGAATGCCTCTCAAAGAAAAACCTTTTATATATTCAGAAAATTCTTTTCTAGTTTTAATCATATATATCATAAAAGCAACCATCATAAAGCGAGAAATTAAGGTTCCAATTCCTGAACCCACTACTCCTAATTCAGGAAACCCAAACTTTCCGTAGATTAAAACATAATTAAAAAACACATTAATTACATTAGCCAATAAAGTTGCTTGCATGGCATACTTAGTAAGCGATAAACCATCGGCAAATTGCTTTAATCCTTGAAAAATCATCAAAGGAATCATGGAATACGCTATTACTGCATAATATGGTTTTGCTAGTTCTACCACTTCTACTGGTTGCTGCATGTAATACATTATAGGTTGAGATATCAGCAATAAAGCACAAACAATAAATCCTAAAATTATAGTTACAAAAACTCCATGCTTAAATATATTTCTCCCTTTAGCAATATCTTTTTCTCCATCTGCTTCTGCTACTAAAGTTGTAATAGAAAAACTATATCCTATTCCTAATGATAAAAAAATAAACATTAATCCGTTTGCTAATGATACAGATGCCAATGGCGCAGCCCCCAACTTACCTACCATTAAATTATCTGCTAGTCCAACTAAAACATGTCCTAATTGTCCTAACATAACAGGATACGCAAGGGTTAAATTCCTTTTAAATTCTGATGTGTAATTTGATAATTTCACAGAATCATTTTTTATTTTTTTGAGGGCACGAAGATAGTTTAAATTGATAGATTTTGACTATTTTTGATTAGAATAAAAACAAAAACAAATGGCTACAGTTACATTAAAAGGCAATGAAATACAAACAAATGGATCATTACCTGAATTAAACTCTAAAGCACCTGATTTTAATCTTGTTGCTACTGATTTATCTCATAAGTCGTTAAAAGATTATGAAGGTAAAAAGCTTATCTTAAATATTTTTCCAAGTGTAGATACGGGTACATGTGCTACATCTGTAAGAAATTTTAATAAAGAAGCTGCCGCTTTAGAGAATACAAAAGTTCTTTGTATTTCTAGAGATTTACCTTTTGCTCAAGGTCGTTTTTGTGGCGCTGAAGGTATTGAAAACGTTGAAATGCTTTCTGATTTTGCTACTGGAGACTTTGGAAAAGATTACGGTTTAGAATTTTCAAATGGTCCTTTAAGCAATTTACACTCTCGTTGTATTGTAGTAATTAACGAAAAAGGTGAAGTTGCTTATACAGAACAAGTATCTGAAATTGTAGACGAACCTAATTACAGTGAAGCTTTAAAAGCTTTATAAATGGGAAAAACAAAAAGTGGATTTGTTAAGAGAAGATTAAAAGGAATTACATATTCTTTTAAAGGTATTCTCATTCTTATTACCACTGAAGATAGTATAAAAGCTCAATTTTTTATTGGGCTTTTTATTACTGTCTTCGGGTTTATCTTTAATATTTCGGCTATTGAATGGATGATTCAATTAACTATTATTGGTGTTGTTTTAGTAGCTGAGGCTTTAAATACTGCTGTAGAAAAAATTGCAGATTTTATTCATCCTGAATACCATAACAAAATTGGAGTTATAAAAGATGTTGCTGCTGGCGCCGCTGGTTTTGCAGCAATAATTTCTATAATTATTGGTTGTATAATATACATTCCAAAAATAATGAACTTATTATCGTAATATTTCTATATTTACAGGTCTAAATTTAACACCGTATATGGCTAAAAAAACAAACACAAAAAAGACAAAAACACCTCAAAAAATCGCCTCAAAATCAGTTATTTCTGATTTTTTAAAAAACAGACAAACGCAAACAGTCTTAGGTGCTTTTTTAGTACTTTTTGCCGTTTTTTTATGTGTTGCTTTTATTTCTTTTTTCTTTTCTTGGCAAGAAGACCAAAGTACATTACATAATTTTGCTAACAGACAAATTAAAACTAAAAACCTTTTAGGTAAAATTGGTTTTAACTTAAGTCATACTTTTATATACAATGGTTTCGGTTTAGCCGCTTTTATAATTCCTTTTTTAACTTTTTTAACTGGAATTAGTTTTTTACTTCAAAGTAGATTAAAAAGTATGGTTGTTCGTTGGAACTGGGGACTTTTTAACATGCTTTGGGTTTCTATTGCTTTAGGTTTTGTTGAAAAAAAGTTTGCCCTATTATCTGGTACTGTTGGTTACGAATTAAATGATTACCTAAGAACTTTTATAGGTAGAACTGGTTTAGCCATAGTGCTAACTTTCTTTTTAATATTATACCTTGTAATACGCTTTAAACTTACGCTAGAAAAAATTAGCGAACGTATTAACGAGAAGAAACAAAATATAGCTACAGCTAAAGCTAATAACACTGTTGTTGCTGAAAAACCTACTAACGATATTAAAGAAGAGGTTAAAACAGTCGTTAAAAAAGAACCAGAAGTTGTTAGCGATGAAGCTAAATCAAACTTTGAAATGTCTGTTAAAAATCTTCAGCCAACCATTAACAAACATTCTGGTGTTGATAATGAAGAAAATAATTTAGAACTAAAAATTACTTCTACAACTGAAAATACAGTTGAAGATACTCCTTTAGAAATAAATTCACCAAGTGAACAAACCTTACAAGAAGTACAAATAGCTATTGAAAAAGTTGAAGAAGAAAAGAGTGTAACCGAAAACATTTCTGATAAATTAGTTCAAGATTTTGGTGAGTTTGACCCTACCCTAGAATTAAGTGATTTCCGTTTTCCTACATTTAATTTATTAAAAGAATACAATGAAAGTATTTCTATAGATCCTGAAGAATTAGAAGCGAATAAAAATCAGATTGTAGAAACTTTAAAGAACTATAAAATTGGTATTGCACAAATTAAAGCTACTGTGGGACCTACAATTACTTTATATGAAATTGTTCCTGAAGCTGGTGTAAGAATATCAAAAATTAAAAACTTAGAAGATGATATTGCTTTATCTCTTGCTGCATTAGGAATTAGAATTATTGCTCCAATGCCAGGTAAAGGAACTATTGGTATAGAAGTGCCTAATAAAAAGCCTACCATAGTTTCTATGCACTCTGCTATCACTTCTAAAAAATTCCAAGAAAGTCAAATGGAATTACCATTGGCACTTGGTAAAACTATTTCTAATGAAACTTTAGTGGTTGACTTAGCTAAAATGCCTCACTTGCTTATGGCTGGTGCTACCGGACAAGGTAAATCGGTAGGTTTAAATGCTATTTTAACTTCACTATTATATAGAAAACATCCTGCAGAAGTTAAGTTTGTTTTAGTTGATCCTAAGAAAGTAGAACTTACTTTGTTCAACAAAATAGAGCGTCATTACTTAGCCAAACTTCCAGATGCTGAAGAAGCAATTATTACTGATACTTCTAAAGTAGTAAATACATTAAATTCTTTATGTATTGAAATGGATAACCGTTATGATTTATTAAAAACGGCCATGGTTAGAAACATTAAAGAATACAATGCTAAATTTAAAGCTAGAAAATTAAATCCAGAAAATGGTCATCAATTTTTACCTTACATTGTTTTGGTTATTGATGAATTTGCTGATTTAATTATGACTGCTGGTAAAGAAGTAGAAACTCCTATTGCTCGTTTGGCACAGTTAGCAAGGGCTATTGGTATTCATTTAATTGTTGCAACACAAAGACCTTCGGTAAATGTAATTACAGGTATTATTAAAGCTAACTTCCCTTCTCGAATTGCATTTAGAGTAACTTCTAAAATTGATAGTAGAACTATTTTAGATGCTCCTGGTGCTGATCAATTAATTGGTCGTGGAGATATGCTTTATTCTGGTGGAAATGACATTACCAGAATTCAGTGTGCATTTGTTGACACCCCTGAAGTTGAAAAAATAACAGATTTTATTGGTTCGCAAAGGGCTTATCCTGAGGCACATTTACTTCCAGAATATGTAGGTGAAGATGCTGGCACAAATGTTGATATAGACATAGCAGACAGAGATAAATTATTTAAAGACGCAGCAGAAATAATTGTAACCGCTCAACAAGGTTCGGCATCGTTATTGCAACGTAAACTGAAATTAGGTTACAATAGAGCTGGTAGAATTATAGATCAGCTTGAAGCTGCAGGAATTGTTGGTCCTTTTGAAGGAAGTAAAGCTCGTCAAGTATTAGTACCTGATTTTATGGCTTTAGAACAATTATTAGAAAATGAGAAAAATAACTAAGAATATACAACGGTAAATATGAAGAAAATAACATTATTTTTAGTAGGATTATTAGTAAGTCTACATATCAATGCGCAATCATCATCTCAAAAAGCAAAATCTTTATTAGATGAGGTTTCAACAAAAATGGGAGCGTATGAAAATATGAGTATCGGATTTAATTCAACTTTAGTAAATAAAGAAGCTGGTATTACCAATGATCCTCCAATTAGAGGAAATATTACATTAGCTGGAGAAAAATATAACTTAAACTACTTAGGTAATAACTTTGTTTTTGATGGTAAAAAATTAGTAGTAATTAATACTGAAGAAAAAGAAGTTACAATTACCAGTGGAGATGTTGAAGAAGATGACGGTTTTATCTACCCTTCTAAATTACTTACTTTTTATAAAGAAGGATATAATTATGAAATGGGTAACTTAAAAAATAATAACGGTAGAAAAGTACAGTATGTTAACTTAACTCCTATCGATAGTAATTCTGATATTGTAAAAGTACAATTAGGAATAGATGCTAAAACTAAACACATTTATAAATTAGTTCAAATAGGTTCTAACGGTACTGAAACTACTTTTACCATTACTAAATTTAAAAGTAATCAAGCTATTTCTGAAAACTTGTTTGCTTTTGATCGTAACAAGTACGAAAAATTAGGATACTTAATAGACTAATTCTAAAATAGAATCAAATCAAAAAGCCTCAACAAAATTGTTGAGGCTTTTTTAATTATGTTGGGGGAAACTAAAATTACTTTCTGATAAAACACTTTAAACTGGCGGCAAAAATATTTAATAATTTAATCTATCCATCCCCTGAAAACAGGGATATTCTATTCTAAATTCTTACCATTTCAAATCATTAAGAAATACACAAATCATTCTCTTTTTGAACTAATTTTTCTATTAACAAAACTTTTTTAATTTTTACACATAAGCTTACTACCTTTGCATTGATGAAAACATTGGACAAATACATATTAAAGAGTTTTTTAATACCCTTTTTAGCTACCTTTTTTATTATTCTTTTTGTACTAGTTATGCAAGCTCTTTGGCTTGCTTTTGACGATTTAGCTGGTAAAGGAATAAGTTTGTCAATCATTTTAAAGTTCTTGTGGTATACAACTCTTTTTGTTGCCCCTCAAGCACTTCCTATCGGAGTTTTACTTTCTTCAATAATGACCTTAGGTGGTTTATCTGAAAGGTATGAATTTGCAGCTGCTAAATCTGCTGGAATTTCTTTACAAAGAATGGTACGCCCATTAGTTGTATTTGCTTTGTTTATGAGTGCTTTGAATTTTGTTTTTTTAGATTATGTATATCCATATGCCATTTTAAAACAAATTAATTTAAAACTTAATATTCGAAAGAAACAACCTGCCTTAGCTTTAGTACCAGGTAGTTTTAATGGAGATATTCCTGGTTATCAAATAAAGTTTGATGAAAAATATGGTGAAGAAGGAAATTTATTAAAAAATGTTCTTATTTATGATTTGTCTTCTAAAAAAGGTAATAATAAAATAATCACAGCAAAAAATGGAGAATTAATTTCTGAAGAAGGAAGTAAATACATGACCTTAAAACTATCTAATGGTCATTTCTTCGAGCATCATGTAAATAATAAAACTTCATTAAAAGAACGCAAAAGAATGAAAGCCTCTTATGCCGATTTTGATGAATACACTTTAAACATTGATCTATCTGCTTTAAGTAAAGGCGACCTTGATGAAATTAAGTATAAGAACAACTTTAACATGCTTAGTTTGGCTCAACTAAAAGATACTATGCCTAAATTAAAGCAAACTTATGATGAATATGTAGAATCTAGAGCAAGAAGTTTGTATGTAAATACAAAAGCTAATAAACTATATCAATATCCAGATTCTCTGATTAATAAAGAAGTTGACACTGTTATTCTAAATAACTTCGATATAAAAGTTCAAAAAGAAATTGTTAATTCAGCTATTTCAAAATTAGATAGAACAATTAATAATTTCAAATCAAATAAAAACACTTTCAAGTTTAAACGTAAAGTAGTTAATCTTTATGACGTTGAATTTTACAATAGAATTGCTTTCTCTTTGTCCTGTTTACTGCTATTTTTTATAGGAGCTCCTTTAGGCTCTATTATTAGAAAAGGTGGTATGGGATTCCCAATGATTTTAGCAATTTCTATTTATGTTTTATACTACTTTACTAATACTTTTGGTAGAAACATGGCAGAAGAAAGTACTATATCAGCTATCGTTGGTTCTTGGTTAGCTATTGTTTTTATGCTTCCACTTGCTATTATTTTAACTACCAGAGCTACACAAGATAAAGGTTTGTTTGATATAAATAGTATCTTTGCAAAACCTAAAAACTTTTTTAAGAAGATATTCTCTAAGAGAGATGAAAAATTAAATTCATGACAACTGAAACAAAACCAAAAATACAACTAAACACAATACAAGAAGCCATTAATGATATTCGCAATGGTAAAGTTATCATTGTTGTTGATGATGAAGATAGAGAGAATGAAGGAGATTTTATTGCTGCCGCTGAAATGGCTACTCCTGAAATGATTAATTTCATGGCAACTCACGGTCGTGGTTTAATATGTACTCCTTTAACAGAAAAAAAATGTAAGGATTTAGAGCTTGGTATGATGGTTAATAACAATACCGACCCTATGGAGACTGCTTTTACAGTTTCTGTAGATTTAAGAGGTAATGGAGTCACAACTGGTATTTCTGCCGGAGACAGAGCTAAAACCATAAATGCTTTAGTTAGTAATGATACTAAACCTTTTGATTTAGCAAGACCTGGACATATTTTTCCATTAAAGGCAAAAGAAGGTGGTGTATTAAGAAGAACTGGTCACACAGAAGCTGCTATTGATTTTGCTCGTTTAGCTGGATTACAACCTGCAGGAGTTATTGTTGAAATAATGAATGAAGATGGAACAATGGCGCGTCTACCTCAATTAGTAGAAGTTGCTAAAAAATTCGATCTTAAAATCGTTTCTATTGAAGATTTAGTTGCCTACAGAATGGAACATGATTCTTTAATAGAAAAGAAAGAAGATTTTACTATTCAAACTCGATTTGGTGATTTTAGGTTACGTGCTTATCAGCAAACTACAAACAACCAAGTTCATATTGCTTTAACTAGAGGTACTTGGAGTAAAAATGAATCTATTTTAACTAGAATTAATTCAACACTTGTTAATAATGACATTTTAGGTACTTTAACCAACGATGCTGATAAAAAGCTAGATAAAATGTTTAAAGTTATTAATGATGAAGGTCGTGGTGCTATTCTTTTTATAAATCAAGAAAACAAGTCTTTAAACTTATTAAATAGATTAAAAGGTTTAAAAGAGAATCAAAAAACTGGTGAAATAAAGGCTCCAAGAATTACAATGGATAACAAAGATTTTGGTATTGGTGCTCAAATTTTACACGATTTAAACATTCATAAACTTCGTTTAATCTCAAATAGTAAACAAGAAAAAAGAGTTGGTATGATCGGCTATGGTTTAGAAATAGTTGACTATGTGAACTTTTAAATTAAAATACTTTTTATAAAAAAGCCTCAGAATTTAAATCCTGAGGCTTTTTTATAAGTTTTAAGCTTATTTATCACAATTTTCACTATTACTACTGTAACACTTATTTTTCTTTCTTAAAAAAGCCTTATTAAGTTTTTTTCTAGACTTTCTTACCATTCGTAATCGTTCTAAAACAGCTTTTTGATCTTTATAACCTTTTCTATCTATAACTTTTGGTTTGGCATTGTCTATTTTTATATTATCTCCATTTACAATGTAGAAATAAGATCTCCTATTTAATTGATGCTCTTCTTCAGAACATTTTTTACTATTTGCATCATCACAATGATTTAATAATTGATCCTCTCCATAACCGATAGCACTCTCTATTCTACTAGGATCTATTCCTCTAGAAATGATAAAGTCTCTTGTAGATTTTGCTCTTTTATCTGATAGTTTTCTATTATAATTCTTATTTCCTCTACTATCAGTATGCGATTCTATTTTAATAATCATACTTGGATGATTATCCATAACCGAAACAATATTCTCTAATTCATACTGTGCGTCTTCACGTATGTGTGATTTATTATAATCAAAATAAATTGGTTTAATTACAATTTGATCTCCAATTATTAAAGGCTCTAAAGCTAAATCTATTTTAAATTCTTTCTTATTCTCTTTTGTTAAAGAGAAATCTTTGCTCACAGCAGATCTATAGTCTTTTTTCTCTGTAAAAATGGTCAAATTATCCTCACCACAATCTAGTTTTTCAAAAGAATATATACCTTTAGAATTGGTTAAAGACTCATTAATAACTGTTCCTGAAATTTTATCTATTAACTTTACAACTGTATTTGGAATAGGCTTTTTAGTAACTGAGTTAGTTACTATACCTTTTACTGATTGATAACATTTTTCATCTTCAGGTAAATCAGAAATATAAAAACTATAAATATCATCATCTCCCTTACCTTTTGATCTATTAGATGTAAAGAAACCTTTCTTTCCGGTATTATTTACATAAAAAGAAAAATCGTCTCTCTTACTATTAAAAGGAAAATTTAAATTAACTACTTTACTAAAAGTTCCGTCATTATATATTTTAGTTTGAAAAATATCTAAAAGACCTAAACCTCTATGTCCATCCGAAGAAAAGAAAAGTATATTTTCATCTGATATAAATGGAAACATTTCTTTTTCTTTTGTGTTTACTGATTTTCCTAAATTTTCTGGTTCACCATATCCTTCCGGAGTTATAGCTACTTTAAAAATATCAGTTTTACCTATAGAACTAGGCATATTAGAAACAAAGTACAATGTTTTCTCATCAACACTCAAAGCAGGGTGCCCTACAGAGTAATCATCACTATTAAATGGTAATTCTTCAATATCTGTCCACGATCCATTAACATTCTCAGCCCTGTAAATCTTTAAGTTTACTGTTTCTTTCTTATCTCTTCTTAATTTTCTTCCATCAAAATTAACTCGTGTAAAGTACATATACTTTCCATCTTTTGTAATCACTGCTGATGATTCATGGAATTTTGTATTCACTGGTGCTGGTAATATTTCTTTTTTAGTTAATTCTAAAACAGTATCAATTTCAGATTCTGGAACAGGTTCTAAATATATTTTAGACTTGTAAATATTTAAAAAAGGTTGATTATTCCACCTGTAAATTCTCTCTCCTCTTGTACCTTTAGGTGCAGATGAAGCATAATAAAAAGTATGATCAAAAAGAAACGCTCCAAAATCAGAGAAAGGCGTATTCGTTTTTAAATTTCTTACATTAATTTTTTTATTACCTCCGTTAAGAAAGTTCTGTAAATTATTCTTTTTATCTAAATACTTTTTCTTCTTTTTGAAAGATTTATCCTTATTTAATACTATAAATAAAGAATCAGATTTCTTTATATTCCCATTACTTCTAAGTACCTGTGCATACTTAAATAAGTAATCAAGATCTTTTTCTTTATACTCCTCTATTAATTTTTGATACCATTTTTCCGCTTCCTGTGTTTTTGAGTTATTATAGTAAGAATCACCTATTCTTGTAACAATGTACTTTGAGGTATCTCCTTTTTCAAAAACAGCTTCATAAATTTTTGCCGATTTATAGTAGGCAAATTCTTCAAAAAATCTATCAGCAACTCTTTTACTCTGTGAAAAAATACTAAGCGAGCAAAAAATTAAAATTAATCTTATTAGTTTATCCATTGATTGCATTATCATTCGGTTCATGCTTTAAAAAAATCTTGGGGATCTAATTCTAGCGTCTTTAAAAATTTCGTATCTAAGTAATACTTCGTGGGTACCTGAATTCACTACATTATAATTAGATGTGGTTAAATCATATGCATATCCAATATGTAATGATTTACTTACTTGTGCTCCCAATAATGCAGCAACAGAATCGTCCCATCTCCATGCAGCACCTAATCTAAACTTTTCGTTGATTAAAAAGTTTGCAGATACATCTATTGATATTGGTGCTCCAAAAACTAATTTTACTAATCCTGCAGGTTTAAACTTAATATTATCATTAAGATCAAAAACATAACCCGCTATTAAGAAATAGTGTAATCTTTCTATTGCTGTTTGTCCAACTGCATTATTTCCATCATAATGTTCTTGTCTTAAAAAGTTTGGAACTGATAACCCCACATACCATTGTGGTTCGTGATAATAAATACCTGCCCCCACAGTTGGTAAAAACTTATTTACAATATTCTGAGCAAAAGTAGGATCTGGTCCATCAATATCAGATCTTCCCAAACTCCAATCAATGTTTAGCAATCTACCTCCTAACTTTAGTCCAAATGCCAAATTTCCTTCTTCTCCAGTTTCTAATGTATAGGATAAGTTACCATCTAAATATGTTTCATGTGAAGGTCCAATTTTATCATTGACCAGGTTTATACCTATTCCTAATCCATTATATCCTATTGGAGAATCATAACTTAAAGTTTGTGTATCAGGAGCACCACTAAGTCCAACCCATTGAGTTCTTCCTAATGCTGTTAATACTGAATGTCCTTTTGATCCTACATAAGCAGGGTTCACAGACATTGTATTTAACATATATTGTGTATAGTGCGGATCTTGCTGTGAAAACATACTTGTAACACAGCTAAGAAACACTATAAAAAGTACTTTTTTTATTATAAATAATTTCATACAAACATTATCCTTTTATCTATTAATATATATCCAACCAGTTTTAACTGCACTACCATCTCCTAAATCAATAACATAATAATATGTACCTACTGGTAATTTATCTAATGTTTTGATCGTTGCTCTTCCATTTGATTCTCCTTCAAATCTCTTAGTAGCATCGTCATTTCTATAACCAAACATTTTGTAAACCGTGTTACCCCATCTGTTAAATATTTCAACAGTATTGTTAGGGAATTTCTCTATACCTGCTATGGTTAAATAATCATTCACTGTATCTCCATTTGGACTAAACTCATTAACTACTGTTATATCCTCTGGCTCTACTGTTATTGTTACCGTTGAAGTTTCACAATTAGGTACTGGGGATGCATTATTACAAACTGTATAAGTAAATGTATCTGTTCCTATGAAATCTTCATTCGGTTCATATGTAACGACATCATCACTCGGATCATCTGGTGTATTGTTTGGATCTGTCACAACTACAACTCCATTACTAGGATCTGAAACAGAGATAGTTCCATCAGAAGGTACTACAATATCATTACCAAAGATATCAATTTCAATTGGGATTTCTTCAATTGTTACAACGATATCATCCTCTGTATCTGGAATTTCAGGTGATTCCACTGTTACCGTAACCGTTGAAGTATCACAATTTGGTGTTGGTGTTACATTGTTACAAACTGTATAAGTAAATGTGTCTGTTCCCGTAAACCCTGAATTTGGTTCATAAGTAATAACATCATCACTTGGATCACTTGGTGTATTATTTGGATCTGTTACTACAACTACTCCATTTGTTCCATTAGTTACACTGATTGTTCCATCTGTTGGTACTACAACATCATTTCCGAATACATCTACATCAACTGGGGTGTTCTCATTCGTACTGACTGTGTCATCTTCTGTATCTGGAATTTCTATTGCTCCTGAAGATTCAACTGTTACTGTCACTGTAGCCGTATCACAATTTGGTGTTGGTGTTACATTGTTACAAACTGTATAAGTAAATGTATCTGTTCCTGTAAACCCTGAATTTGGCTCATAAGTCACAACATCATCACTTGGATCACTTGGTGTATTATTTGGATCTGTTACTACAACTACTCCATTTGTTCCATTAGTTACACTGATTGTTCCATCTGTTGGTATTACAACATCATTTCCAAATACAT
>NZ_SJXJ01000032.1:0-395 GCF_004337695.1 Tenacibaculum sp. M341 | reverse complement strand
AAACCCTGAATTTGGCTCATAAGTCACAACATCATCACTTGGATCACTTGGTGTATTATTTGGATCTGTTACTACAACTACTCCATTTGTTCCATTAGTTACACTGATTGTTCCATCTGTTGGTACTACAACATCATTTCCAAATACATCTACATCTACTGATGTGTTCTCATTCGTACTGACTGTGTCATCTTCTGTATCTGGAATATCTATTGTTCCTGAAGATTCAACTGTTACTGTTACAGTAGCAGTATCACAATTACTTGGATTTAATTTCTCACAAATCTGGTAAGTAATCGTATAATCTCCTGATGGTGTGTTTGCTGGAACTTGAACTGCTCCTGTTGCATCAACAGTAATGTTTTCTGTATTAGCTGTTGTTGTAATGTTTACAT
>NZ_SJXJ01000031.1 GCF_004337695.1 Tenacibaculum sp. M341 | reverse complement strand
CTTTATTTAAGTCGAGTACTATTGAGACTTATATGAGTTATATAGAGACCTGTATTGATCAGGTGCTGGAAAAATCAGATCGAAACATTTCAGAGATCAGTCTTTTGAATAAGGAAGAACAGGTCCGATTGATTCATGAATTAGGAGTAGGAGTAACTAATAATCTTTATAAAGATGTTTCTTTCTTAGAACGTTTTCATAGACAGGTTGCACTTAATCCATCAGCTCCAGCAGTAGCTTATGGTTTTGAAACTTTAAGTTATAAAGAGCTAGATGATCGTTCTACTCATGTAGCCTTGCAATTACAAAATCAGGGAGCACACTATCAAAGTTTTATAGGACTTTATATGGATAGGGGGACATCAGTTATTGTAGGTGTTTTAGGTATTTTGAAAATGGGAGGAGTGTATGTTCCTATAGATATAGAATACCCAAAAGAGCGTGTTGAATTTATACTTTCAGATGCAGCTATAAGTTATTTGCTTGTTAGTGATTCGACAGATTTGGAGGGGCTTGCATTAGAGGATACCACTTTAGTATCAATAGCTAATACAGTCAATTTAGAAAGAGAGGAGCTTGCAGGTTTTAGAGCCCCAGATATATCGGAGGAAGCTTTGGCATATATGATTTATACTTCAGGAACTACGGGAGTTCCAAAAGGAGTTATGATTGCTCATAGTTCGTTATCTGATTACGTACATACAGTAAAGGATTACTTTGGATTAACATCAAACGATAGTATTTTACAACAATCGAGTATTTCATTTGATACTTCAATAGAAGAGATTTTTCCAATACTTGGAGTTGGAGGGAAGTTGGTGATAACCAATGAGCGAAGAGATTTTGTCAATGTATTAGCAGATTGTGAGAAGCATCAGATAACAGTTTTAAGTACCAATCCATATTTACTAGATTATTTAAATGATCATATAGAGGAGTATGATTTATCATTAAGAATACTTATAAGTGGAGGAGATGTTTTAAAATGGAATCAGGTAGATAACTTAGTACCTCATTATTCGGTTTACAATAGTTATGGACCAACAGAAGCTACTGTATGTGCTACTTATTATGAGATAAAGGAGTCTTCAGAACGTATTCCTATAGGAGCGCCAATAAGTAACAGAACGATTTATATTTTAAATGAAGATTTAAATTTACAAGCACAAGGAGTCGTAGGAGAATTGTGTATAGGAGGTGTTGGATTATCTAAGGGGTATTGGAATCGAGCAGAGCTTACGACCGAGAAGTTTGTTCAGGATCCCTATAGAGAAGGGGAAATACTTTATCGTACAGGAGACTTAGCGAGATGGTTACCAGATGGGAATATAGAATTTTTAGGAAGAAAAGATACTCAAATTAAGATTCGAGGTCGTCGTATCGAGTTAGGAGAGATTGAAAATAGACTTACAGAAATAGAAAAAATAAGTCAGTCTAAAGTTGTTGCTTTCGATCATTTAGACACAAAGCAATTGGTAGCATACGTTTTAACGGAAAACCATGATATTGGAAGAATAAGAACTGAATTAGGTCGAAATTTACCAGATTATATGATTCCGTTGTATTATGTCTTCTTAAAGGAAATGCCATTAACATCAAATGGTAAAATAGATACTAAAGCTTTACCAGCTCCAGAAATTAAAGAAGAACAAGGTACCTATATAGCTTCAAGAAATGAAAGAGAACACAAATTAGTAGAGTTGTGGAAAGATCTTTTAGAAAGGGATAAGGTAAGTATAACAGATAATTTCTTTGAAATAGGAGGACATTCTTTATTGCTTATAAAATTAAAAATAGCAATTGAGGAAGCTCTAAATTTAAATGAGTTAGAACTCCAAATGTTATTAAGATATCCTACAATAGAAGAGTTTAGTAATGCTATATTTCAGAAAGAATCTTACAAGAAACATAATACACGAATAATAAACTTAAGTCCAGAGGGAGTTCAGGAGCCAATATTTATTCTTCCTGGACTTTATGGAATTGTCGATTATTATTATGATTTGGCTCAAGCACTTGGAGAAAATCGTCCTGTTTATGGAATGCAGGCAATAGGTATGCAAAACAACGAACTTCCATTGTCAAGTGTTCAGGAAATTGCTCAACGAAATATTGAAGACATTCGAAAAATACAGCCAAAAGGACCTTATAATTTTGTAGGACATTCTGATGGAGGAATTATAGCATTAGAGATGGCAATACAATTAGAACAAGAGAAAGAGCAGGTAGTTTTAGCCATGATCGATTCTCAACCAGGAATGCAAGCTATACAACAAGATGAATTAGTTGAACAAGTATTTTTCCTATTGGAACGTTATTTACACCAAGAATTTTTTACTCCTAAAGTGAATCATGAAAGAGAGACAATTGAAAAAGCATTTTTTACTATGAAGCAAAACATTCTTCAAAGCAGAACTATTGCAGAAATATTTGAGTTTTTGGAAAATTATTTTATTGCCGATAATTATATGGAAACTTTTAAAAATCTATATAAAGTATTTACGGCAAACTTGAAATTGAACTATGATATACCTGCTAATAATTATGAAGCCTTAATTATTCAAGCAGAAGTGCATGATCAAGAGTTTAAAGATAAAAATAGAGAACTATGGAAACTTAAAAATGAAAAGCTACTATTCGAAACAAGTTCAGGAGATCATTTTTCTATAGTTCAAAAAGAAAATGCTGAAGAACTTTCTAAAAAAATCGTAGCTTTTATGGTTACTGAAATCATTATTTAGAAAAAATAAGCAAAAGAAAAAATAGAGGAAGCCGAAAAGCTATAAGAGTAGGCACTAATTTAAAAATTTAAACATGTGTAAGTTTTTAGCTTTGAGTAGATTAAGAAAGGAGAGTAAAAAAGTTCTTTCTAATGAGAATTTAATATCTATTTTAGGTGGTCTGAGCGGTTGGGACTGTTTAGCTTGTTATCCGGCATGTTGCCATTGTCCCCCTGATGAATCAGAAATTAAAAAGTAAAGTAATAAGGTAACTAAATGTCACCAACTTTAGTAATTATTAAAATTGGTTATATAAATCGAATGAGAAAATAGAGTTTAAAAAGAATAGAGATTGAGAATAAGTTAAAATTATACAATCAAAATTAACTGTTATAACAATCTAATAATCTCTAAATAGAGCTTACACCAAACAACAAAATGCAGAAGAACAACAAAAACATACGTTATACAATAGCCTTATTAATTGGGCTTTTAGGCTCAGGAATTATATATGGGCAGAAAAAGAAAGAGAAAAGTACTCTTTTTACCAAAGAAATGATTTCTAAGATAGAAACATTAATGGAAGAGGGAGATATACCAGGTTTAGCTATTGGTATTATCAAAGGAAATGAGAGGGAAGTTAAAACACTTGGTTATGAAACAACAGACAAGAACAAAACAATAATCAATAACACACTTTTCGAACTTGGTTCTACTACAAAGTCCTACACCGCATTGGCTATTTTAAAATTAGTCGAAGAGAATAAAATAGAGTTGACAGAGAATATCTCGGACTATCTTCCATGGTTTAACGTTACTTTCGAAGGAAAGGAAGTTACTATTACAATCCAACAATTACTTCATCATACAAGCGGAATTCCTTGGGAAACAATAGCATTGATTCCTGAAGGAGATGAAGAGGATGCTTTAAAAAATACGGTAAGTAAAGTTGATGGGATTGAACTTAGTACAAGACCAGGAACAACTTATGAATACGCTACTATTAATTATGATATACTGGGACTTTTAATTGAAGAGGTAACAAAAACATCTTATAGAGAATATATTCAGAAAGAAATTTTATTGCCACTGGAGCTTAAAAATACCTATGTAGGGACTAACGGGTTGGAAGATCGTATGAGTGTTGGAAATAAAATAAGCTTTTTTAAAGCTAGACCTTATAACGCACCTGTGTTTAGAGGGAATGAACCTGCTGGATATATTGTTTCTGATATTGAAGACATGACTAGTTGGTTACAATATCAAATGGGAGTAAAATTAGGTCCTTATCAACAATTGATAGAAAAATCACATCAGAGAGATACTTCGGTCAAACCTCATGGTTTAGTATCATACGCCTTTGGTTGGGAAGTATCTTTAGAAGGAGATAATATTATCTATCATGGAGGAATGAATCCCAATTTTTCCTCTTTTATAACATTTAGAAAGAAAGATGTAGGGGTAGTAGTGTTAGCTAATGCTAATAGTAATTTAACAGAAATTATTGGAGATAATGTTTTGAAAATGACAGTTGGAGATGCAATAGAGCCTTTAGGAACAAATACCTCTCAAGACAAAAGCTTTTCTATTATAGCAATATTAATGAGCATATATCTTTTAGGAGTTTTAGCTTTTATTGGATATGTTTTTTATGAAATAGTAGCCAAAAAACGAACCTTCGAAAAAATTACATGGAAAAAAGTAAAAAGTTTAGTTTTTACATTAATTGCTTTTATACCTTTTTTAGCAGGTATATATCTATTACCAACAGCAATGGCAAACTTCTCTTGGGAGTCAGCATTAGTTTGGACACCTTTAAGTTTTGGTGCGGTAGCGGGCTTAGGAGTAGTGGGAATGGGATTAAGCTATTTAGCTTTTTTATTTACTACCATTTTTCCAGAAAAGAATGAATACAAAAGAGCAGCACCAAAAGTTATTGTACTTAGTGTTCTTTCTGGGTTAGCCAATATGGTTGTAATTGTTTTAATAACCTCCTCTTTTCAAAGTAATATGGAACTAAAATACATGTTGTTCTATTTTGCTTTAGCAGCTGGTACCTATTTGTCAATGCGAAAAACTGTTCAAAGTAAAATGGTATATGTAACTAAAGACATTATTTACGATTTACGTATAAAAATGATCGATAAAGTTTTTAGAACCTCTTTCGAAAAGTTTGAAAGGATAGACCGTGGTAGAGTTTATTCAGTAATGGATGATGATATTGGAACCATCGGTCATTCAGCAGATATATTTGTAAGCATTACCACAAATATCATTACAGCATTCGGAGCATTTACCTATATGGCCATTCTCAACTTGTGGATTACATTAATTACGGTTTTAATGCTAGCAGTTATCTCTTCAATTTACTATGTTGTAAGTAATAGAACCAAGTGGTTGTTTGACAAGGCAAGAGAAACAAAAACAGTGTATCTGGAACTTCTTAATGGAATGATTGATGGTTACAAAGAGCTAAGCATTAGTAAGAAGAAAAAAGCAAACTATAAAGAAGATCTTAAAGATAGTACTGAAGAGTTCAGAAACAAAAGCACCAAAGCTAATATAAAATTCATCAATGCGTTTATGGTTGGAGAATCTTTGCTAATTGTCCTTTTAGGATTAACTGCTTTCGGAATTCCGGAGTTTTTTCCAAATATACAAAGTGGACTTGTATTGAGTTTTGTGGTAATTCTATTATATCTTATAGGACCTATTAATGGAATTTTTGGTGCTATTCCGCAACTAATTCATTTACAAATTGCATGGAAACGAATTGAAAAATTACTTGTCGATATTGAGTCTGAAGCTGAAATAACTCCAACTTTTGAAGTCAAAAAAGTACCAAGCATATTAGAATCTTTTAGTGCAGAATCCATTGAATTTAAGTATGATAATGACTTTTCAGTAGGACCAATAGATTTAGAAGTAAAAAGTGGAGAAACACTTTTTATCATTGGAGGAAATGGAAGTGGAAAAACAACATTATCTAGATTATTAACAGGGCTATATACAGCTCAATCAGGAAATCTATTTATTAATGGAGAAAAAGTAAGTCCAAGGGAATTAGGAGAATATTATAGCGCGGTATTCAATCCATTTTATCTTTTTCAAAAGATATATGCCGAAGATATTGACTTAGATGAAAATAAAATTAATGAACTTACAGAAGTACTAGGACTTCAGGAAAAAGTAAATATAAAGGAGGGGAAGTTTAGTACAATTTCTCTTTCTGGAGGGCAGCTAAAGAGATTAGCGTTATTGCAATGTTATTTAGAAGATAAACCAATTTATCTTTTTGATGAATGGGCAGCAGATCAGGATCCAGTGTTTAGAAAGTATTTTTATCGCGAGCTTTTACCTAAAATGAAGGAACAAGGAAAAATTATTATTGCTATTTCTCATGATGATCAATATTTCGATGTAGCTGATAAAATATTAAAACTTGATGTTGGAAAAGGACAGTACGTCAAAGAATATGAAATGATAAATGATGTTAAGTCTATACATATTTAATAAAATTAATTATGAGTGTTATAAAACTGTTTTGTTTTCCATACGCAGGAGGTTCTGCTATGATTTACGATAAATGGAAACCGTATTTAGATAATAGAATTGAACTTATACCTGTTGAATTACCAGGGAGAGGAAAACGAATGAAGGAAACATTTAAATCTTCGTTAGATTCCTTAATAGAATATATATTAGACTCCATAGGAGAAGAAATAAAGAGTGGTCAACCTTATGCCTTTTTCGGGCATAGCATGGGAGGATTGATAGTACATCAATTACTAGAAAAGATACAAGTAAGTAATATGCCCTTGCCTGTTCATGCTTTTTTTTCAGGAAAAGGAGCTCCGCATATTGAGAGAGAAAAAAAAAACTACCATTTAATGGATGATGAAACTTTTAAACAAGAGTTACTAAAATTAGGAGGAACTCCTCCAAAATTTTTTGAATATCCCGAGTTGGTTGATGTTTTTCTTCCTCTACTGAGAAATGATTTTAAAATTGCAGATACCGAAGTTCATACCCAAAAAATTAACCCAAAAACTATTAATATTACAGCATTTTTTGGACAGGAAGAGAGGTTTTGTATAGAAAAACGAAATGGATGGAATGACTATACTACGGGTAATTGTACATTAAAATACTTTAAAGGTGGGCATTTTTTTATTCATGAAGAAACGAAAGAAATAGTATCTGTTATTAATAACGAATTAATCATTTCAAACTAAATGAGTACGTCAGGCTCATGAAACATTATAAGAGTTATTATAAATAATGATTTTAGATCTCACAGGTTTTTGAAGCCTGTGAGATTTATATTCCATCAATTTTACTCGAATTAATATACCAAGTATTTTTAAAGGAGTAATAAAAACTGAGATATCAAGAAAGTATTTATAAAAATGTCTCTAATCTAGATTTTATTTGAATATCATATTATACCAAATTAAAACAACAAGGTAAACGAAGTAATTTCATTAATCTTAGAGTGAAGTATAATATTTCCTCCATGTAAATGCATAATATGTTTAGATAAACTTAAACCTATTCCGTTACCTTCTTCTTTAGTAGTAAAAAAAGGAACAAAAATATCATTAATAAATTCTTCAGGAATACCTGGACCGTTATCAGTAACACGAATAAATTTCTTGTTAGAAGAATGAATTCCTGCCTCTAACGTTACTGTTTTTGAAATAGAATTATTGGTGAATGCCTGAAAAGCATTATGAATTAAATTAATAAGAACTTGATTTACTTGTTGTTTGTCTGCAAAAATTAGCAAATCTTTAGAAACATTTGCAGTGGAAAAATTAATACCTCTGTTATTCGCTTCCGAAATCATTAACTCTTGAACTTCAGTTAAAAGCTTGTTTACATTAAAAATAGTTTTGTCAGGGAGAGGCACACTAATAAAACTACGATAAGAATCTACAAAGCGCAACAAATTTTGACTTTGAAGTTTTACTACATTCAAACCTTTAACAATATTCTTTTGCTTAATTTCAGTAAAGACTGGTTTATTATCTTTTTCAGTATCAAAATAACGTAATAATGAGTCAGAAATAGAGGTAATCGGAGCAATAGAGTTCATTATTTCATGAGTTATTACCCTAATTAAGCGCATCCACGAATCGGTTTTATTTCTTTCAAGTTCCTGTTTTATGTTTTGAATGGTAATTAGTTTAAGTGTGGCTTTAGTGGATTTAAATGGTGTAATTTTTACAATTAGTTGTACAGTTTCTCGTTCATTAGTAAACTCAATAAGTGTTTTATCTGAGTTTTTATGAGTATCAATAAAAGAAAACAGATGTTCGTTCAAGCTTTTAATTTGACGTATATGATTTAAAGAAGAATAATTAAGGAGTCCTTTAAGTTTAGAATTTTTAAAGAGAATTGTCCCATTTTCATCTACCGTAAAAATTCCAATATTCGTTTGATTTAAGAGAGTTTTGTAATAGTTTTCCTGAGCTTGGTTTTCTGCATAAATACGTTCTGTTTTTTTATTGAATGCGTTAATATTTTTCGACAAATTGTCTACTATTTTTCCAGTGTTATGTTCAGTGAAATTCAAGCTAAAATCATTATTCTTTAGAGCTTCAAAAAAAAAAGCGATTTTTTTGTTAACTTGATTTATGTAAGAAATCAATAGAATAACTTGAGTAATAACGAGTATTATTAGTAAATTACTTGCATAAAATGAGTGTGAAAGAAGAAAGGCACTTCCAAAACAAGTTAAAACAAGTAAAACAATTCGAATAACAATTTGAATGTAGAAGTATTTACTTATCATTGGCTTTCATTTTTTTAACCTTGTTATAAAGGGTCTGTCGTGTAATTCCTAACATGATTGCAGCTTCTGTAAAGTTACCAGAAGATTGCAATAATGCTTTAGAAATCATATCATGTTCCATTTCTTCAAGTGTATGAATGGTGTTGGAATCAGTGGTAACTTTTTTAATAGGATTAACCATAAAATTTTCGGGTGTTAATATAGAAGAGTCACTTAGAATCACGGCACGTTCCATAGTGTGTTTTAGTTCTCTTACATTTCCTGGCCAAGAATGTTCTATAAGTTTAGCCTTTGCCTTTTCATTTAAAGAAAAAGGAGGTTTATTATATTTTGAAGCTAGTGTATCAAGAAAATGTTGGGCTAAAGAAATAATATCATTATCTCGTTGACGAAGTGGAGGAGTATTTACATGAATGGTATTAATTCTGTAGAGAAGATCTTCTCTAAAAGAACCTTCAGAGACCATTTGTTCTAAATTACAATTTGTAGCACAAACCAAGCGAATATCAACAGGCATAGGTGTGTTTGAGCCAACTTTAACAATAGTTTTGTTTTGAATAGCGGATAATAACTTAGCTTGCATAGAAAGTGACAAGTTTCCAATTTCATCAAGAAATAAGGTGCCTCCTTCAGCAGCCTCAAACTTACCAATTCGATCTTCTTTTGCGTCGGTAAATGAACCTTTTAAATGTCCAAAAAGTTCACTCTCAAATAAGTTTTCAGAAATAGAACCCATATCAACAGAGATAAAAACCTCATTTTTTCTATTAGATTTGGAATGAAGTGCTTTAGCAATCATTTCTTTTCCTGTACCATTTTCTCCTGTAATTAAAACATTAACCTCCGTGCTGGCTACCTTATCAATTAAATGAATGACCTCAAGCAAAACAGGGGAAGAACCAATAATAGGCTGATGATCTTGTTGTGTAATAATTTTTTTAAGCTGTGCGGTTTTATTTTTAAGATTATGAATTTCAGCTTTCGAACGCCGAAGTTCCATGGCAGATTTAACCATGGTTAGTAATTTTTCATTATTCCATGGTTTTAAAATAAAATCATAAGCTTGTTCTCTCAAAGCTTTAACGGCTAGCTCAATATCACCATATGCGGTCATCATAATTACAGCCGAATCAGGAGAAAAATCTTTGATTTTTCGCAACCAAAAGAGACCTTCGTTTCCAGTGTTTACTCCTGCAGAAAAATTCATATCAAGTAAAATAACATCATAACTTTTAAGGTTTGGAAAAGAAGATATTTGATTAGGGTTACTAATAGAAACAACCGTTTCATATTCTGATTGTAACATGATTTCTAAAGCACTTATCACACTTTTATTATCATCAATAATTAAAATTTTCCCTGAATGCATAACCATATTTTAGTTACTAACAAAGGTATTAAAATTTCTAAGGCATACACTGAGAAGTGTAAAATTAATATACACTATGTGTTAAAAAAATTTACACTTTTACACAGGTATTTATAAGTTTTTTGTTTTAAAACGTTGTAAATTAATTATTTGTGTTTTTTGGCATTGTCTTGGCATCTAACAGGACACAACACATTTGTAATTCAATTAAAATTATGCAAAAAATTAGTCTATGTACTTTAAGTCTCATTTTTCTAACTCAAATGATAATAGCTCAGGAGAGTTGGTCTTTAGACAGATGTATTAATTATGCGGTAAACCATAACCTGTCTGTAAAAAAGCTAAAATATAGTGAAGCTTCAGGGTTGGAAGTTAAAAGGCAATCGTATAGAAACTTATTACCTTCAATTGTAGGAAATACGAATTATTCGGTACGAGGAGGAAGATCAATAGATCCTGGTAATAACACTATTGTTAGTAATGAGATTTTCTTTAATAATTATTCTGTTAATGGTTCGGTAGATATTTTTAGCGGATGGAGAAAAATTAATTCAATAGCTTCTGCTAAATTTATTTATACAGCGCTTTCACAAGAAACATTACAAGAAAAATATTTGCTGGCTTTTAGAGTAATGCAACAGTATTATGATGTTTTGTATTTTAAAGAAGCAATAGCCATTTCGGAGCAACAAAAAGAAATATCTGAGAAAAATTATGAATCTATAAAACGTCAAAAGGAAATAGGTATTAAAGCGGGAGTTGATGTATATACGGCAAAATCAACATTAGTTTCTGATAAGTTAAAAGTTACTCAGGCAAAAAACAATTTAAAATTAGCTAAGATTCAACTGAAACAAGAAATGAACTTTGAAGGGACGTTGAGTTTTATTGTAGATAATGTAACGTTTTTTGATAAAGCTGAAAAAACAAATAAGTCAAATGATATAGCGGCAGTTTATGGAAAAGCTATCACGTTTATTCCTTCAATTAAAGCAAGTGAAGCGAGAATGCAGTCTGCAAAAAAAGAATTAGCAATTTCACGAGGGGCATTAGCGCCATCATTGTCTTTTCTGGCAGGGTATAGTACTGGGTATTTTGAAACTCGTAAAGATGATAATGGTAATATTATTCCTTTCTCAGAACAGTTAAATATTAATGCTTCGAACTATATTGGGTTAGATTTAGATATCCCAATTTTCCAAAGTTGGAAAAGAAGGACAGAAGTGAAACAAAAGAAAATAGCTTTACTGCAAGCGGAAAATGATCTTGATATTCAAAAACAAGAGTTGAGAAATATTATTGAGCAACTTTTACAGAATTATGATGCATCAAAATCAGAATATGAGCAAACTTTACAACAGGAAAGAGAAAGAGCTTTATCGTTTGAAATAGCTCAGAAAAAATATGATAACGGATTAATCAATGTAATTGACCTGAATACAGAAAAAAATTTATACGCAACTGCGCAAAATCAACACTTACAAGTTAAACTAAAATTAAAACTACAAGAGCAAACTTTAGCATTTTATAACGGAATTAAAGTGTTTAATATTAACTAAGCAAATTAACAACAACAATGGATATTCAATTAGAAGAAAAAAAAGGAATTAAAAAGAAGCATATTGTCATTGCAATTGTGGTAATCGCTGCGTTTTTTATTGGTCAGAAATTACTGTTTGGTTTTAGTGGAACTACATATAAAACAGACAGAAATCGTTTAAGTATTGCAGAAGTAAAGAAAGGGAAGTTTGATGATTATATTTCTATTAACGGTTCTGTAGCACCTATTGCTACTATATATATGGACGCTTATGAAGGTGGAAGAGTGGTAGAAAAGAAGATAGAAGAAGGAGCTATGGTAAAAAAAGGAGAAATTATTTTGCGATTGGAAAATCAAAATTTATACGAAAGAATTCTTTCAAGTGAAAACAATCTAGCATTAAAACAAAACGATTTGAGAAGTACTAGATTAAATTTTGATGCACGTCAGATAGAAGGACAGAAGAGTCTGGCATTATCAAATTACGAACTTGTTCAGAAAAAAAGAGCTTTTGAGCAAAATGAAGCTTTATATAAGGAAGAGTTAATAGCAAAAGAAGAGTATTTAAAAGCAAAAGAAGGTTTTGATTTAGCAAAACGAAATAACGAGATAGCTATCCAGCAAACAGAGCAGGATAAAAAACTAAGAAATGCAACCATGACCGAATTAAATTCTGATTTGGCTAGAATGCGTAAAACGCTATCAATGGTATATAACCGAATAGATCATTTAAATGTAAGAGCTCCTGCCGATGGACAATTAGGTTTCTTAGATGCAGAAATTGGACAAAGTATTAAAGAAGGAGAGCGAATAGGTCAAGTTAATGTGCTTACTGATTTTAAAGTTGAAGCAGATATTGATGAACATTATATTGATAGAGTAAAACGAAATCTTAATGCTGTTATTGAAAGAAATGGAAAATCCTATGTTCTTCGCTTAAGAAAAATATTTCCTGAAGTAAGAAATGGTAAGTTTAAAGTAGATCTAGTGTTTACCGATGAAAAACCGGAAACAGTAAGAACAGGACAAAATTATTCATTGAAACTACAATTGGGTGCATCTAATGAAGCCTTATTAATTCCTAGAGGTGGGTTTTATCAGAGTAGCGGAGGACAATATGTATTTGTGTTAAGTGAAGATGGAACCACAGCTCTTAAAAGACCAGTTCGTTTAGGAAAACAAAACTCAAAATATTTTGAAGTAGTTGAAGGATTAGGACCTAATGAAAAAGTAATTACTTCAAGCTATAATGGTTTTGGAGATGCAGCAAAAATAGCTATAACCAATTAATTAATATTAACTTAAAGAAATGATAGAACTAAAAAATTTAAAGAGAAGTTTTAAAACAGAAAATGTAGAAACTTATGCAATTAATGATGTCTCATTAAATATAGCAGAAAACGAATTCGTAGCAATAATGGGACCTTCTGGATGTGGAAAATCAACTTTGTTAAATACCCTTGGGCTTCTAGATAAACCATCTTCAGGATCGTATACATTTGCCGGATATGAAGTGGCAAAACTTACAGATGATCAGCGTGCGCAAATAAGAAAAGGGAATTTAGGTTTTGTTTTTCAGAACTTTAACTTAATAGATACCCTTACTGTTTATGAAAACGTTGAACTTCCATTACTTTTTATGAAAGTTCCTAAACAAGAACGCAAACAAAAAGTACATGAGGTGTTAGAAAGAATGAAGATAGGACACCGTGCAAAACATTATCCACAACAACTATCTGGAGGACAGCAACAAAGAGTAGCTATTGCTAGAGCAGTAGTTACCAACCCTAAAGTTATTTTAGCTGATGAGCCTACTGGAAACCTAGATTCAAAGAATGGGCAAGAAGTAATGAATCTTCTTTCTGAATTAAGCCAAGAAGGAGCTACGATTGTTATGGTAACGCACTCAGATTATGATGCGCAATTTGCCGATAGAGTTATTAACTTGTTTGATGGAAAGATCGTTTCTGAAATTAAGAATGAGCACGTTGCAATGAAAAGCGAAATGATAAACTAACCACACTAAACAGAATAAATATTATGATAATTAATAATTTAAAACTATTTGTTAGAAATGCACTCCGTTATAAAAGTGTATCGCTAATTAATATCATTGGGTTAAGTGCTGGTTTGGCTTGTGCATTGTTTATTTGTTTATGGATTTATGAAGAATGGACTGTAGATAAGTTTCATGAAAATGAACCAGAATTGTATCAAGCAATGGTAAAATCTCAGGAAAGCAATGGTACTGCAGTTTATGAAAATACCCCTCCTGTATTGGCTCAGGCTATAAAAAACGAAATTCCAGAAGTGACAAATGCGATTCCCTATATATATGACTTTGCAAAGAATGTAATTTCTGTTGAAAATACAAGCTTTAAACTTCAAGGAATTTATGCAGGTGAAGAGTTTTTTGAAATGTTTTCTTACAATTTAATTCAAGGAAACCCTGAAACAGCACTAAGGGATATTAACAATATTGTTATTTCTAAAGAAATGGCAATTAATTTTTTTGGAACTAGTGAAGGTGTATTAGGAAAAAGTATTAAGTTAAATAATGATCGTGTAAAACAAATTTCGGGAGTTTTTGACATGTCAGGATTAAACAGTTCTATGCAGTTTGATTATGTGTTTCCTTATGAAGTTTTATATGTTCATATTCCAAGAGTAAAGAAAAACTGGAACAATAGTTATGTGCATACCTATTTACAGTTAAGTAAGGGAGCGTCTGCTGAATTGGTTGAGTCGAAAGTTAAAAATATTATAGCGCAAAACTCAAATAATAAGGCGGCAACAGTTTTTATACGTCCATTCTCTAGTAAATATTTATATGGTAAATATGAAGAAGGAGTTCAAGCTGGAGGCAGAATTGACTATGTGAAAACTTTCGGAATTATAGTCTTTTTTATTCTTGTAGTAGCTTGCATTAATTTTATAAATCTCTCTACAGCGAACGCTTCTCGAAGAATGCGTGAAATAGGAGTAAAAAAATCCATGGGAGCAAAAACCAAAGAACTAAGAGCACAGTTTTTTGGAGAATCAATATTAACCGTTTCTATTACTGGAATTATTGCACTTTTAATTGTGGTTTTATTGTTACCTCATTTTAATGCTATTGCCGGAAAACAAATTACACTTTCATTTAATACTACTTTGATTGGAATCTTTTTAGGAATGATTGTTTTTACTGGTGTTTTAGCAGGAAGTTATCCAGCAATTTATTTATCAAAATTAAACGCAGTTGAAATCTTAAAAGGGAAATTGAGTACTAGTTTTAGCGAGTTATTAATGCGAAAGGGATTAGTAATCTTTCAGTTTTCATTATCTGTAATTCTAATTGTTGCAGTAATGGTTATTTACCAACAAATGAAATTTATTCAAAGTAAAGATTTAGGTTATAACAAAGACAATATAATAGCTTTTAAAGCAGAAGGAAAAGCTGTAACTCAGTTAGATGATTTCTTGTTAGCAATGGATAGGATACCTGGAGTAGAATATGCCTCAAGTATGTTTAATGAATTCATTGGGCAAGCAAACTCTACTGGTGATTTAATTTGGAAAGGAAAGGATCCTAGTGAAATTGTAGATATGCAATATATGCGTGTTAATTATGATATGCTAGAATTACTTGGAATACAAATGAAAACAGGAAGGTTTTTTTCTAGAAAATTTAGTAATGATGGTCTTAAAATTATTTTCAATGAGAAGGCAATAGATTTGATGGGAATGGAAGACCCTATTGGTAAAACGGTAGAGCTATGGGGAGAGCAATTTGAAATATTAGGTATTGCTAAAGATTTTCATACAGAATCATTACAAGAACAAGTAAAGCCAATGTTTATTATTTGTAATACGAAAAGAACCAGTACAATAATGGTAAAAGTAAAATCAGGCGGGTTGCAAGGAACTATTAGAGATGTTGAACGTTTTTATACAGAGTATAACCCAGGGTTTCCTTTCGAATACAAGTTTATTGATGAAGATTTTGAAGCCTTGTACAGATCTGAACAAAGAATAGCTACACTCTCTAAATACTTTGCAGGATTGGCAATTATTATTTCGAGTTTAGGATTGTTTGGTTTAGCAATATTTACATCAGAAAATAGAAGAAAAGAAGTAGGTATACGTAGAGCTTTAGGGCAAAAAAGAACACAAATTATTTTATTGTTGACTTCGGAGTTTGCAAAACTAGTTGGTATTTCTATCCTAATAGGTTTACCTATCGCCTATCTCTTAACAAGAGATTGGTTAACAGGTTTTGCCTATAAAGTTGATTTGAACTTAGGATATTTCTTATTGGCAGGACTTATGGCTATGGCTATAGCATTGGCAACAGTAAGTTACCAAGCAATTCAAGCTGCATACAAAAACCCAGTAGAAGCACTTAAAGATGAATAGTTCATACTTTAAATTAGAGAAGACTTCTCTGCTATGAACAAAATATTAATGATTAATAATATTGTATAAAAATGAGCCTTACAATAAGCAAAACAAAAAAACATATAGTTACTCTAAGAGATTTATCTCCTGAGGAAATGGTTGAAATAATTGATAGAGGGATAGAATATATTAATGGAGAAGTTGAGTTAGGAGGCCAATTAAAAGGTAAAGTAATTGGAATCTATTTTACAAAAACATCAACTAGAACTAGAACCTCTTTTTCTACCGCAGCTCTTAGGTTAGGAGCACAAATTGTAACTTATGGTCCCAATGACTTACAATTAAATACTGGAGAAAGTATTAATGATACCTCAGAGGTACTTTCTAGAATGTTAGATGGATTGGTTGTAAGAACGGCAGGTGACCCTAATGTAATGAAAGCACTTGCAAATCAAGATAGAATGTCTTTGGTTAATGCTATGTCTGCAGATGAACACCCAACGCAAGCTATAGCAGATTTAACTACCATAAAACACCAATTTGGTGAATTATCTGGGTTAAATATAATATACTTGGGAGAGGGAAATAATACTGCATCAGCATTGGCATTGGCAATTGCAAAGGTTCCAAATATGACAATTAGCTTTTTTACTCCTCCTAATTATAATATAGCTCCTATGTTATTACAATATGCTAAGGAAGAAGGAGTAACAAGAAACACAATAATTCAAGAGTTTCATGATTTGAAAAAGCTTCCTCAACAAGCAGATATTGTATATACTACACGTTGGAAAACTACAGGTACAGTAAAACCAGATTCAAATTGGAGAGAAGTATTTGAACCATTTGCCGTAACAAAGGAAGTAATGAATACTTATTCAAATGCTATTTTTATGCATGATTTACCTGCTCATAGAGGAGATGAGGTAGAAGGAGCTGTAATTGATGGAGACAGAAGTATAGTCTTTAATCAAGCTGAAAACAAGGCTCATAGTGCAAAAGCAGTTTTAGAATGGTGTGTGTATTAATAATTAGAAGTGCATTAGAAGCTTTATTATATTTAGTCCCCCAGAAACTATGACAGCTGTATATTATACTATGTGTAAACAATTACCTAATCATTCTTTTGAAAAATTAGTTGCCTTATTGCCATTAGAGATGCAAAAAAAAACGCGAAATTATAAACGATGGCAAGATGCTCATGCATATTTATATGGAAGATTGTTATTAAAAGAAGCTATTTCTCAATTACGATACGATTATTCGCTTGAACTTATGCAAAAAACAGAATATGGAAAACCCTATTTTGAGAACAGCGAGTTTACATTTAATATTTCTCATTCTGGAGAATATATTGTTTGTGCGGTTAGTACAGATGAGAAACAATTCTTAGGTGTTGATATTGAAGAGGTGAAACCGATAGAATTTGAAGGTTTTAAAAGTATTTTTTCCGAAGAAGAAAAAAAAATGATTAGTAACTATAAAAATTTTTACACTTTTTGGACACGAAAAGAAGCAATTGTTAAAGCCGATGGTAGAGGGTTACAAATCCCTCTCAATACTATAAATACTACAAGTTTATCTGTTTTATTAGAAAATAAAAAGTATAATTTGTACCAAATTGATATAGATGAAAATTACATCACTTATATAGCAGCTTCTATAAATCTTGAAAAGAATATAAAGTGTATTTATAGAGATTTTGCAGAAATATATAAGTAAAAAACAAATTTTTATGGTATTTATTGATCTCAGCTTAGGGTTTAAAACCCTACAACTTTATTACAGAGCTATCTACGAGATGTTTTTATAAATAGCTGCTTGTGTGTGGTAATTATTTAAAAATGAAATAGTTATGAGTTTTATTTTGGAGTTGAATATTTTACAACAGATTTAGAAGAGTAAGAGGGAAATATTCTCTCTTACTTTTTATTGGTCTAAACTTAGGGTCTAAAACCCTGCAATTTTATTGCAGCACTTTCAGTTATATGAAAAATTAATACTTTTCAGATATGGAAAGATTAAAACGCAAAGGCTCTCATACAGTAAGTAGATTAACCTTTCATATAGTTTGGGTTACAAAATATTGTTATCAGATATTGAAAGGAGATATACAGGTTCGTTGTCGAGAACTTCTGATGCAAATTTGCGATGCAGAGAACGTATCGATTTTAAAAGGAGTAATTAGTTCAGATCATATCCATATGTATATAGAATATGTTCCTAAACAAAGTGTGAGCTATTTAGTAAAGCAGTTAAAGGGTAGAAGTTCTCGTAAACTTCAACAAGAATTTAGAAAGTTAAGTGATCTTTACTGGGGAAAACATTTTTGGGGAGTTGGCTATGGTGTTTGGAGTACAGGTAATATAACAAATGAATTGTTAATGATTTTATACATTGTGTCTGTCGCTACAAGTTAACAAAAAATAAGCCTCTTAAAAAGGCTTATTTAAAGTTGTTTTCTGTGAAATTATAGACTTGTGCAATGACTACTCTTGTTGTGTAGCGTTTTTTATTACATTTTATTAAAGTGCATATCCATTACTTCTCCGCTATTCAGAATGTAGTGTAATCTTTCATCTCTAATTAATAATTTGGTTTCGTGTTCAAAGGGTGTTTTGAAATCCTTTTCTAAATTTAATTCAATAACTAGGAGGTTTGCTTTATTAGATTTATTATTAGACTCATAACCTGTCTCAACTTTAAATAATTGTTTTTGGTATGGATTAGCCCACGTTTTCTGAGAATGAATAGTAGAGACTTTAATTGAAATTTCTGAAGGAAAATCAGTTTCAATTTGTATAAGTCCTTCTTTATTGGTTCGTGCACGATTGCTATTTATTACGACACTTAAATAGGCTAAAGGTTTCTTTTGATTATCAATTAGTTTAATGAATTTTCCTTTTTGCTCATAATTGATAAGCTTTGAATTAGAGACAATTAATTCTGTTTGTTTAATTTTAGGATTAAATATTAAGGTGTCCTTTTTTTTAATAAACTTTCCATTGATTATTATATTTGGGTCAAGCGGGTCAATTAATTCAAATTCAAAATTTCCGTCTTTAAGGCAAAGCTTTTCTTCTATAATATCGTAGGTGCTTTTATAACATTGGCTTGAAATATTATTAGATACTAAAATTAGTAATATATAAATAAAGTATAATTTTTTCATTCGGTTTTTTAATGATATACAACGGACTTGTGTATGAAACGTAGCGTGTAAAAAGACACTAACTTTTCGGATTAAGACAGAGCCGAATTTTTATATTTTGTTTTTAATTTATCACTTTTTAAAAGCCAAATTAAAAATTTGGCGGACTTTCTAAATATACACAAACCTATCGGTTTAGGACTTATTAGCTATGTTTTATACACCATGTTGTAAAACGTTATTTTATTTTAATTAGTCTAGTCTTTTTTTTATATTCAGAAAGCTCAATCAATTTATTTTTTTCAACAATAGAATCCTTATTAATAATTATTTTCAATTCGCTTTTGTCGAATTCCTGTTCAAATGATTCGAATGATGCGTATCCTCCAATAAAAATTGCTTCATTGGGTTTTACGGTCACGGTTACCATTTGTGTTTCATCATTATATTCAGCATTATTTGGTAATTCAGTTGGTCTTTTCTTTTCATTCTTATAATAAAGTCTATAAACGCTTTCGCTAAAAGTGAACGTTTTAGGATTTTTTAAAAATTCAGTTTCATTTATTTTATAACTTATCTGTATTTCTTGGTCAAGATTGTTACCAACAAAAAGTAATATTCCCCAAGAACATGACGAAAGACATAAGGTCAAAATTAATGATAAACTAAATCCAAATATTTTCTTCATCAAGTGCATTTAATGCTTGCTAACGGACTTGTGTACGAAACGTAGCGTGCAAAAACACACAAACATTTCGGATTAACACAGAGCCGAATTTTTATATTTTATTTTTTTCTTTTTAAAAGCCTAAATAGACCATTTCGTTATCGCGTAATATTCTATTTGATATACTTTATAAAAATACACTAACTTTCGGATTAAACACCAAAACCCGTATTAACTTTAGCCATTGATAGCTTTAGTTTTTACTGTTTTCATATTCAATTCTAATTAGATAATCAGGTTCTTTTGGTATTAGTCCTTTTCCTAAAAAATCCGAATACTCATTACTTGAAATAATGATACAATTAATTACTTGGTCAACTATGGGTAAAGTGAAAATTTTCTTTTTTGAATAAACCTTTATAATTGAATTTATTTCATTAAGATATTCGTCATCTATCCAATCTCCATTTTCTCTTTTATCAAATACAAAATTTTTATATACGTTATTAATCTTAATATTCAGTTTAATTAAATCATCTTTATTTTTTCCTGAACCACTTATCTCTATCGGGATATTAAGTAACTGAAATAATTTTTCTGTTAATTTTTTATAATCATTATAATTCCAAAAACCTTCGGTATCAAAAGAAATATCATCTAAAGCTAGACATAAATAATCGTTATCTAAATCATTAATTGATTTTAAAGTTTGTTCTTTTATTGAGTCAGTTTTTTCTTTAAACCAATTTGTTTGTTTGAGAGAAGATTTATATTCCTTTTTATCACGAGTTTTTATCCAATACTTTTTCTTTTCCAATTCTTGTGAATGTAAAGTTGTTGAAAATGTTAAAAATAGAATTATTCTGATTATCATATCAAATTAAAGCTAACGTTTTGGCTAAGCTGCGTTTTAATGCAGTTTAGGTGGTGTTGGGCAATCGTTTTTAATTTAAATTGTATTTTTTCGTTCTTTTCTTTTGATAGTAACAAAACACCTTTTTTTTTGATAAATCTAGAAAAACTGAATCTACAGGTTCTTCAAGTGGAAATTCAATATAAGGCCCTAAAAAACTTATAACAATCATGTTTCTTATATTTTTAAATCCAATACTGCATTACCATTCATATCAGATTCTGTTCCAACAGGTGGTTTAGAATTTTTAATTAAAATAGTTACACCTCTGATTGGTTTGTTCTTGTCAAAGATAAGTTTAAATTTAACTTTGTTTGTGATTTTATTTTGTCCACAACAGCTAAAAGCAAAACAAAATATTACAATTATTAATTTCATTTATTGGTAGTTTGAATGTTGCCCAACGGTCTCGTATAACCGTCAGTTACGGGTTAATATGCGTTAATTTTTGATTAAGCACAGACTTTAGCAATTCCGAGTGGATTCGGACGTAGTCGAATCCGCCGTAATTGCGGTTATACCTTGTGTCTGTTGCACAAGTTAACAAAAAAATAAGGTTTCTTTAGAAAAGAGGTTCCATTAGTTTGTTATTTTTATATATGCAAGGAGTTAAAGTATACCAAGAGAAGTTATTTAATAGTTTTCGTTTAAGCGATCATGTCCCTCCATCTAATTTTTACAGACAATTAAAAGAGATACTTCAATTAGATTTTTTATATAAAGCAACGTCATGTTACTATGGTAAAAGCGGGCAAAAAAGTATAGATCCTATTGTTTTTTTTAAGCTTAGTTTAATAGGTTATTTAGAAAACATTATAAGTGATCGAAAACTGATCTCACACTGTAGTATGCGTTTAGATTTGTTATATTTTTTAGATTATGACATCGATGAAAAACTTCCTTGGCATTCTACCTTTAGTCGTACTCGTCAATTGTTTCCAGAGTCTGTTTTTGAAAGTGTTTTTACCAAGGTATTAGGTATGTGTATAGAAAAGGGTATGGTAAGTGGAGATACTCAAGCCATTGATTCAGCGCCAATAAAAGCCAATGCAAGTATGGATAGTTTGGAGTTAAAAGTACCAAAAGAAGATTTAGCCTCTCATTTAGCTTCCGTTCGCCATATAAGTAACCGAGATAAAGAAGTTTTTAGAAAAGCCAAGGAAGATAAAACAACGAAAGAACAAAGGACACTAAGTGCCAATAAACAGGAGTTAAATAGTATTGCATCACGAAATAAGAAATGGGCAAAAGATCAGAACCATCGTCCAGGAGCTAATAATAAAGGAAGTCGCTATACTAGTAACAAAACACATTACAGTCCTACCGATCCAGATGCCCGAATTAGTGTAAAACCAGGCAAGGCACGAAAGTTAAATTATAGTAGTCAACTTAGTGTAGATACAGCAAATCATGTGATTACTGATATACAAGCTTATCATGCTGATAAAAAAGATAGTCAATGTTTAGAAGATATTATAAACCGTTTGCATAAACGATTATGGGGCTTTGGATTATTGTTAAAAAACTGCATAGCCGATACGGGTTATAGTAGTGGAGAGGTATATGCTTACTTAGAAAAAAAAGGTGTGACAAGTTTTATAGCACCTCATGGAACTTATAAAGGCGGACCAGAAGGTTTTATTTATGATAAAAAAGGAGATTATTATCAATGTCCTCAAGGAAAAAAGATTCCATTCAAAAAAGTATTTTTAGATTATAGAACACAAACAAAGAAGAAAGAATATCGAGGGTCAAGTAAACTATGCAAAACCAGTCCTATAAAAAAGGAATGTTTAGGAAAAACGGCAAAAGAGAAAAGGTTTAGTGTTACTTATTACCGAGAGGAGTATGAACGTAATAATAAACGAATAGCTAGTAAGCAAGGGCGTTATATGAAAAGGAAACGTCAAAGTACAGTAGAGCCTGTTTTTGGCACCTTAACTCAGTTTATGGGACTTCGTAAAATAAATACTTTAGGAATTAAGTAAGCTAATAAGGTGATACATGTATCGGCAATTGCTTATAATTTGAAAAAATATTTAAAATTTATAAAAAAGACTATAAAAAGTAAGGCAAAGGCTATAAATAGTCTGTTTTTAATAAAAAGGATGTTCGTAGACTTTGTATCATACTTTTTAATGTACTCAAAATTAAAAGTAGTCTTATAATTACTAAAAAAATAAGCCTCTTTAAAAGGCTTATTTAAAGTTGTTTTATGTGAAATTATAGACTTGTGCAACGGCTACCTTTGTTGTAAAACGTTTATTTTAAATCTTTAAATAAAATTCAGTGTTCACAGGTTTTTCATTAATATAACCTGGCATATAATTTAATCTTTCAATTATTAAATTTTTTATTTTATCTTTTTCTTCTGTCTCTAAATTTTTCCTAACTCTTAATTTGATTGATTCTTTTAGAATTTTTCCTTTGATATCTATCGTAAATAAAATTATTATTCTATTTAAGTCAAAATCAGAATTTAGTTTTCTTTTTAAAGTTTCAATACCCGATAATAATTTAGGTTTTTTGTCTACATATTTAATTTTATATGCATCAAATGAATTAATAAATCCATATTTCTTTTTGTAACTTTTCTCTTCACTTTCAGCCATTTCTTTACTAATAAATTTAGAAGTAATAGTTTTAGAGTTGACTATTTTCTGTGTTTTATAAGAAATTTCATTTATTTTTAATTCGTAATTAATATTGATTTGTTTATTTGTTGTAAATGGGTTTTCGTTAAACTCAATTTTTGATTTCACTACTTTGAATTCAGTTGAATTCTCATCAATGACATCCGTCCAGTAATTGTAGTAAGCTGACTTTATCTCTAATTTTTTATTAACCTTTATTAAAGTTGTTTCTCCTGTAAATCCAGAATATAAACAATTGTAAATCCAAATTTCATTATCAGAAATTCGTTCAAAAAGTATTTGTTCAGTTTTGTTAAACTCGTTGAATGAGAAAGAATCATCAGAAATTGAGTCTGCTTTATGTATTGTTTGAACATTATTTAATCTTGTATCTTTTTTTTTATTTGAACAAGAAAAGTTCAAAATTATAATTAAAATAAATAATAAGTTTAATGTTCTGTTCATTTAATGTTTTACAACGTAGGGCTAAACACAATTGTTTTTATTCCCGTTATATATAGACCAAAAATACTCATATATATTATAAATCTAAAGAGTTTTTAATATTGTTGAAGTTTTTAGTGGCAATATGTGTATATATTTCAGTAGTTTTTGTTGAGTTGTGTCCTTATAATACTTACATATATCAAATCAGTTCTATTTTTTTAAAGGAAAGTAGCAAAGCTATGTCTTAAAGTATCTGGTGTTACATTTTGCATCATTTTTAATATGATATGTTTATGCAAGAAGCTATTCTTAAGGGAGAAAAAGAGTGTTTAAGCTGTTTCTATTATATGGGGATTTTAAAAAAATGTTTTTTGTTCATTTTCATGAGACCAAAGTAAATTACTACTTTTAGTTAGTTGAATAATATACTGTTGTAGAATTGGAGATAATACATTGTTTATCATGTAAAAAGGAGCCTTAAGGAAAATCTAATAATAAAATGTGAGATGTATAGTAAAAGTACTAAAGGAAAGGTAGAAATAGAAAAAGTTAAATGTTGTGAATAGAATATAATTTAAACATTTTAACACAGTGGTAACATGAACAGACTGCAGCAAAAAAAGAGTAAAAACATCATTTTATAGACACAATAACTGCAGTAGCAACAGTAAAAAGCAACAAATTATAGCGATTAAAAAAGTAGCTTAGCTTTTATTTTTTGCAAAGTTGCGGTTTAGTAAGAGCAAAGTAGCGTTTGGTTGATTGCAGCTTTGCAGTTGATGAAGTGCAAAGCTCCAGTTGAACAAGAGCAAAGCTGCAAATAAAAAATGCAGCAGCAGCATTTTTGAGAAAAAAGCACAAAAAAACCTCAAAAAGATCAATGTATTTTTGAGGTTTTGCCTTTTAAAAAGTTGTAAAACTAGTTACACCAGTTTATATTCAACGTTTTTTAATAATTGTTTCAAACGTTTATTGGGTCTAAAATTTATACACCATTTATTAATTTGTCGAATAACAGCATGTATATAATGTCTTTTTAGAGTAGTAATTTCTTGTATATTGTTCTTTCGGATTCTTTTTACATTCATCATAATTTTTTTGTTTTTGTATAGTAAAGCTATGTTAGCCACAGGTGATACTTTTACTTATAGCTATTTTTTAATAGTATTCCTTTTGTGTCCAAAATAGTGTTTAATGTAGTTTTAAGGATTGAATAGGGGAGTATGTATCTGTAGTTGCAGTTGAAAGTATTTAAGGGTAGAATCTTTTCTAGACTCTTTTTTAGATTTATTTCCACTTGTTTGTAAAATTAATTAAAAGTATATAAGTGTTTTGTGAAATTTAGTTCTTAGGATCAAGTTCATGAGCAATTAATAATACATTTTTATGCTTACTTTATTTTATTTAGTGTCATAAATCCGATTATGTGAAATTTATCAAATTCGGCATCATATCTCAGTTTTATTTCTACATTTTGATAATCGGTCATTACTGTTAGGGTACAGTTTTCAGTATTATTAGAAGGAAAAATCAAATAATGAGTTTTAATTTCAAAACCAAATTTAGAAGCGTTTTTCTGTAGTTCAGTCATTTTAGTCTTTAAACCGTCTCCAAGTGTTACGACATCAGGAAAGTTAGAGTGAAATTGAGAAAAATCGGTTTGAGTAAGTTTCTTTCCTATATTTAGAATTCTATTTTTATCTAATTTAATTTCGCTACATGAAATCAATAATATTAGAATTAGCAATTTTAATATGTTTTTCATTTTCTTGTATTACTGTTAACTTTATTGCCTACTTTTTCATGCCAAAACTCTGTCCAAAAATTAGTTCATTGTTTTGATTCCAATAATAAGTAAAAAAATATCTTGGAATATCATTTGAATTTCTATGAGTTATGTCAATACAGATTGCATCTGATTTTTCACCTAAATCATTTGTTTGTACTTTAACATCATAAGTCAATCCGTAAGCTATGATTTCACCATTAATAAATTGTTTCTCAAATTTAGATCTTAGTTCATTAATAACTTTCATACTATTTGGAAAATCAGTTTCATTATCTTCTTGTCCGACAGCAACAAGCTCTCCGTTATTCTTAATTTGTGCTCCAAATGGATAATATTCTTTTCCATTGTTTAACATGTATTTGGCGAATTTATGAGAATAGTCAATTATCGACTGTATATCTTTTTTTATTTCTTTTTTCATAAAGTAGGTAATTTTCTTCGTATTAATAGTAGTGCAAGTTTAAAGCTTTTAACTTTTGGTTTACTACTAAGTCAAAACAAACGTTTTTATTTTAATTCTTTTATATTTTCATCAAGCCAAACATCTTCGTAGCCTTTTTTGTCCGTTAAAAAACGAAAACCAATGTCAAGTCCGAGATATTTGATTATTTCAGGTTTTAATTCAATTAAATGTTCCAGACATAGAGGTTTGAAAAAATCATCTTCGTCAGACCATTCACCACTCCAAATGTACCATCCGATCATTTTTTCATGTTTAGGATGCCGTAAACCATTCAAAGGTTCAAGTTCAAGATTTGAGGAAACTCCAATAAAAAGTTTTTCGTCAATAGGAGTAAAGTTAGAATTATACTTTTTACAAATCATTTTTTGCAATTCTATGTGTTTCTTTAACCCTTCGATTTCTTTATTTTCCATTATTCTTCAATATGTGGCGCTACTGACTTGTGTATGAAACGTAGCGTGTAAAAAACACTAACTTTTCGAATTAACACAGAGCCGAATTTTTATTCTTTTATTTTAATTTCACCTTTCCAAAAGCAAGCTATTTCAAAATCTGTATATGGATTTTTACCACTCTTATTGATACACCATTGCCAGTCTACAATATCGGTATTAGTCAATACTCTTAATTCTGAACCATTCTTGAAATCAATTATCAAATTTTTCATTTCATCCAAATCAATACGAGTTATCAACTTTCTTAGATTTGCGGCTACAATTGTCGATTTAGAAACATCTTCTTTGTCAACGCTAAAATTAAATTGATTGTAGTTTTCTTTAAGGAGTTTTGTTATTTTTCTTTCTTCTTTGAATTCAATGGTATGTGCTGAAAGCCAATAATCCCCAATAAGCAAATCCCAAGTATCTCCAACACTAAATCGTGAGATAAATTGACCTACGAGTTTATTATTTAGTAGTTCTAATTCGTTTTCCATCTAATCAACTATAACGGTCGTGTGTATGAAATGTAGCATACAAAAAGACACTAATTTTTCGGATTAACACAGAACCGAATTTTTACATCTTATTTTTTATTCCGTTTTAATTGGTGTACATATTTCAATTAAAAATCCGTTATTATCTCTCACATAACCTACTTTTTGTCCCCAAGGTTTTTCAGTCAAAGCTTCAAATTCAATCGCTCCCATTTCTAGAGCTTTTTTAAAGTCCGATTCAATGTTTTCAGTGACGAATACCATTTCCACACCAAATGGTTTTTCATTTCTATTCGTTTTTACAAATCCTTTTTTGAAGTTGGAACTCCCTAATTCAATAGAGGCAAAAGCAATTGTTGTTTCTCCCGAAATCAATTCTCCATAATCATTTTCAGGTGTTATAAACTTCTGCTGAAACCCAAATGCCTTTTCATAAAATTCAATGGTATCTTTTACATCCTCAACATAAATTATTGTATATCCGTATTTCATTAGCGTTTAGTTTTTGTTAGCTTTTCGTTTTTTATTCTTTCGCTTATTCTAAAATCATCTAGTTTTTCAGAATCTACCAAGTTGTCATTTTTAACGTAATGATAAACCCTTTGAAACAGTTCTAGACATTCGCTTAAATATTCTTCTTCTATTTCCTTATTTATATCTTTTTCTAAATAGTCTAGACATCTTTTTAGAAATACTATTGTACTATCAAATTGCTTTCCCTGAAATAAGGATATTGCGTGATTGACGTATGTCGCAAATTCATACTCGGGAATATTTCTTCGAAAATATCTTTGAGGAATAGTTTTGTTTATTCGCTCAATGTGGTAATCAATATTCAGATTTATTGGCGTCCAGTCAAAAATCAAAAATTCGTCCAAATGCTCTCCCTCTAAATCAGTCCATTCTTCATAGCCCCCAACAGGAACGTCATAGTTCGGTCCATAAAGCTTTTTGGAGTAGATTTTAATCTTTGTTACAATTTTACAATCGTCATTTGGGTCAACTTGAAATTCAAATCTTCCAAATTCATAAATCAAGTCTTCTCTATTATTACCTTCCAAGAAATCTATGCCGATTTCATTATCGGATTCAATGCACGCATCCATTACTTGATCTATAGAGGATAAAGCCTTCTCCTTCAGAGAATATTTTTTAGCAAATACTAATATTTGATTTTGAATACCCATTTTATATGAAAGTTAACATATGGCTAAATACAATTGTGTTTATTTACACTGTATAACAAATATAAAATTTCAGTATTGTAGAAACTAAATGTTTTTTCCATTTTTAATACTTCTTAGATCAGAAACTTATTGTAAAATAAGAATAAATAAAACGTTGAGTTAACAAAAAAGCCTTAAAAGTATCATACTTTTAAGGCTTTTATATAGCTATGAGCTTATTGTTTATTTAACTAATAACTTTTTTGTAACTGAGCTATTAGCGTTTGAAAGTCTTACTAAATAAATTCCACTATTTAAGTTTTCAATAGTAAATTTCTGAGCAACAAATTCTGGATTCTTTTTAAAGTAAATTTCTTTACCAATAATAGAAATTACCTTAACTTCAGTAATCTCGTTACTAGATTTGATTGTAACATTTCCTGTATTAGAAGGATTTGGAAAAACTCTTAAATTACCAAAACTATTAAAATCATCAGTACTAGCCGTTCCCCATCTATCTTGAGCAGCAGGACCACCCCAAATTTGAGTAGCTAAATTAGGATTGTCAATAAAAGGATTTCTATTTCCTTGTGCATAGGTATTACTAGTATCTTCATGAAATTCATTTCTCTTATCTTCTATAGCAGAAACAGGATCTTCTGCATTCCACTGTAAAAATAAATCAATCATATCGTCACCAGCACCAGCATTCGTACCAACACCAATATCTGAGGGTACACATTGACTACCATAACGTAAATACATATACATCATCATACGCGCTATATCACCTTTCCATTCATCACCAGGATACCAGTCACCAGAAGCTTGTTCTCCAGAGTTCCCAGAACCCTCTCCAAAAAGCTTATTTCCTCTTGTTGCATTATATTGAACATCAGAAGGGCGTAAATGATGTGCATCTGAATAAGGAGTATCACCTCTATCAAAGCTAGGATTACCTAAGCTTCTAGCAAAAGTATGTTCTCTATTCCAATCGCCATTACTACCACCATTGTCATCAATTCCTCTAGTTCTAGCTGTAGTACCAGAAGCGCTAAATCCATAAATTAATAATACTTCATTAGGATTGTCTGGATTCACATCTGTAGCTTTACAAGCCTCCCATACACCAGGAGTATAATCTAAAATATTAGTATGTGTACTAGAAATTTTTACAGCCAACTCATCTTTTAATTCGATACCTGTTTTGGTTAAATCAACATCATTATAGTATGATTGTTGTGCCAATAATACTACTACATTTGTAAGGAAAATTATTGTTAAAAGTAATTTTTTTACCATCGTCATCATTTATATATTAAATTTATTTTTTTTCTAATAAAGCCATGTAAAAGCCATCAAAACCAGATCGGTAAGATAATATTTTTTCATCTTTTACAAAAGAGAAATCCTGACCAGCATCTGAAGCCAAGAAAAACTCAATTTGCTTTTGATTTTCTGAAGGCAATACAGAACAAGTAGCATATACTAATTTACCACCAGATTTTACCATTTTTGAATAATCTTGTAGTACTTGTTGTTGTACGTTTCTAATATTATCTAAAAATTCAGGTTGTAATTTCCATTTACTATCCGGATTTCTTCTAATAACACCTAAACCAGAACAGGGAGCATCAATTAAAACTCTATCTGCTTTGTTGTGTAATTTCTTTATAGGTTTGGTAGAATCAATAACACGCAAATCAATATTATGTACTCCATTTCTACGAGCACGAACTTTTAGCTTTTTTAATTTACTCTCGTAAATATCCATAGCTATAATTTGCCCCTTATTTTGCATTAATGAAGCCAAGTGTAAAGTTTTTCCACCTGCACCTGCACATGTGTCTACAACTTTCATACCAGGACTAACATCTAGGTATGCAGCAACTAATTGAGATGAAGCATCTTGAACTTCAAATAATCCTTTTTTAAAGCACTCTGTTTTAAAAACATTCGCTCTTTCTACTAATTTTAAAGCATCAGGATGTCCTTTTACAAATTCTGTTTCAATTCCTTCAGCACTTAATCTTTTTTGAAGACTTTCTTTAGTAGTATTTAATGTATTGGTACGTAAAATAACTTCAGCTTGTTTATTAAGAGCTGCAATTTCTTTTGTCCAAACCTCTTCACCTAATTCACTTAAACCTATTTCGTCAATCCAATCAGGTATCGATTCTCTAAATTTTCTAATTTTTAAAAGTTCATCAAACTTTCCTTTGATCCTTCTGGTTGGAGTAGGTTCAATTTGATTCCAATCAGGTAATTGAATTCCTCTCAATACACACCAAACAGAAAATAATCGCCATAAGTCAGGGCGTGAAAAAGGAACTTTTACATTCGCAATTTCAGCATATAAACGTTTCCAACGAACAATTTCATAAATGGTTTCAGCAACAAATTTTCTATCTCTAGCACCCCATCTTTTATCTCTTCTTAATGCAGTTTCAACAGCTTTATCGGCATAAACACCTTCATTAAAAATGTCTCTTAAGCTATCAATAACAGCATATACCAAGTTTCTATGTAATCTCATTTAATGATTTTAAGGCTACAAATATAGTTGATTTTAATGGTTTTTTGTACTTTCGTTTGCATGTAAAAATGCTGTGTAAATAAAATTTAAAATTATAAAATAGTAAAAGTCATCTTACTATAAATGAATCTAAATCAACCTGTAACTTATATAAAAGGCGTTAGTGTAGCAAGAGCCGAGTTATTATTTTCAGAATTAGGAATAAGAACTTGTAATGATTTATTGCATCTTTTTCCGTTTCGATATATAGATAAAACTCAATTTTACACTATAAACCAGCTTCAAAGAAACACCTCGGAAGTTCAAATTGTTGGAAAAATTACTTCGGTAAAAACAGTCAAACAAAAAAGAGGAAGTAGGTTAGTAGCTACTTTTTCTGATGCAACCGGAAGTATAGAATTGGTTTGGTTTAAAGGAGCCAAGTGGATTAAAGATTCTTTAAAAGGTGGCGTGCCTTATGTTATTTATGGAAAGTTGAATTGGTACAATGGCGTAGCTAGTATGCCACATCCTGAAATGGAATTAGTTTCAGAATACAAAAAAAAGTTGCAAACGGCTATGCAGCCTGTTTATCCTTCAACAGAAAAATTATCTAATAAAGGTATTGGACACAAAGTAATGCGAAGCATGGTGCAAAATGCACTACAACAAACTTTTGAAAGCATAGAGGAGGTTTTTTCTGCTGATTTTAGAAATGAACACAAATTGCTACACAAGAAAGAAGCTATTTTAAATATTCATTTTCCTAAAAGTCAAGAGTTATTAGCACAGGCGCAGTATAGATTAAAGTTTGAGGAATTATTTTTTATTCAGTTGCAATTATTGTTGAAAAAGCTAATTAACAAATCAAAAAATAAAGGGTTTGTTTTTGGACAAGTAGGAGAGATATTTACAAATTTTTACAATAATCATTTGCCTTTTGATTTAACAAATGCTCAAAAGCGTGTGTTGAAAGAAATACGAAAAGATGTAGGTTCTGGAGCTCAAATGAATCGTTTATTACAAGGAGATGTAGGTTCTGGAAAAACAATTGTTGCTCTGTTGGTAATGCTTTTAGCTATTGATAATGGTTACCAAGCAACGATTATGGCACCTACAGAAATTTTAGCTTCACAGCATTATAATGGTATAGCTGAGTTGTTAGAGGGTACGGATATTAAAGTAGATTTATTAACAGGATCAACGAAAGTTAAAAAGCGAAGAGAGATTCATGCTGGCTTAGAAGACGGTTCTTTACAGATTTTAATTGGTACGCATGCTATTTTAGAAGATAAAGTTCAGTTTCAAAATTTAGGATTAGCCATTATTGATGAGCAGCATCGATTTGGAGTAGCTCAAAGAAGAAAGTTATGGGAGAAAACACAAAACTCAATTGATAAATCTTCTGAGGAGGTCGGAGGGGCTATTCCTCCACATATTTTAGTAATGACAGCAACTCCAATTCCAAGAACATTAGCAATGTCATTGTATGGAGATTTAGATATTTCAGCAATAGATGAATTGCCTCCTGGAAGGAAAGATGTAAAAACAGTACACAGATATGATAGTCATCGATTAGGAGTTTTTAAATTTTTAAAAGATGAAATTGAGAAAGGTAGACAGGTGTATGTAGTATATCCATTAATTCAAGAATCTGAGGCAATGGATTATAAAGATTTAATGGATGGTTATGAAAGTATTATAAGAGAGTTTCCTTCTCCGAAATATCAAATTAGTATTGTTCATGGTCAAATGAAACCAGCGGACAAAGATTATGAAATGAATCGTTTTGTGAATGGGGAAACTCAAATTATGGTAGCTACTACAGTAATTGAAGTAGGGGTAAATGTACCAAATGCATCTGTAATGGTAATTGAAAGTGCTGAACGATTTGGATTAAGTCAGTTACACCAGTTAAGAGGTAGAGTAGGACGTGGAGCCGAACAAAGTTATTGTATCTTATTATCTAGTTATAAATTATCATCAGATTCTAAAACAAGGTTACAAACAATGGTTGAAACTACTGACGGATTTAAGATTGCTGAGGTAGATTTAAAGCTTCGTGGTCCTGGAAATATTATGGGGACACAGCAAAGTGGTGTGTTGAATTTAAAAATAGCAGATGTGGTAAAAGATAGTCCTATTTTATTTCAAGCTCGTCAATCTGCTATGCAATTGTTAAACGATGATCCTAATTTATCATTAGAAAAAAATAGTTTAATTCTGAAACGTTTGACTTCATTAAGAAAAACGAGTGGAATTTGGAGTGATATTAGTTAAACAAGGAGAAAATTGCTCTCCTCCTTGTTTATAATAATTTATCCCTTATAAAAAGGTAACTTCACTACTTTTGCAGCTACTTGTTTTTTACGAATTTGAATAAAGATTTCTGAATCTACTTTTGAATTTTCAATAGTCACATATCCTAAACCTATTCCTTTACTTAAACTAGGGCTCATAGTACCTGAAGTAACTTCACCAATAACAGTTCCTTCACCATCTACGATTTCGTAATCTTTACGAGGAATTCCACGCTCTGTTAATTCAAAAGCAACTAACTTTCTACTTACTCCGTTTTCTTTTTGTGTTTTTAAAGCTTCAGCATTCACAAAATCTTTAGTAAACTTGGTAATCCACCCTAATCCAGCTTCAATAGGAGAGGTAGTATCGGTAATATCATTTCCGTATAAACAATATCCCATTTCTAAACGTAAAGTATCACGGGCAGCTAATCCGATAGGTTTAATTCCCCAATCAGCACCAGCTTCAAAAACCTTCTCCCAAAGTTGAGCAACATCTTCATTTTTAACATAAACTTCAAATCCACCAGAACCAGTATAACCAGTTGCAGAAACTACAACATTAGGAATACCTGCAAAATCTGTAATTTGAAATGTATAAAATTTGATAGCAGATAAATCAACTTCAGTTAATGATTGCATTGCTTCTGCTGCTTTAGGACCTTGAATAGCTAATAAAGACCAATCTTCAGATCTGTTTTCCATTTCAACATTTAAGTCGTTATGTTTAGAAATCCAGTTCCAGTCTTTTTCAATGTTAGAAGCATTAACAACCAACATGTACTCATTTTCAGCAATCATGTAAATAATTAAATCATCTACAATACCACCATCATTGTTTGGCATACAAGTATATTGAGCCTTACCTGGTACTAATTTAGAAGCATCGTTGGTAGTTATTTTCTGAATTAAAGCCAAAGCATTTTCTCCTTTTAAAAAGAATTCACCCATATGACTTACATCAAAAACACCTACTCCTTGTCTTACTGTTTCATGTTCAGCATTTACTCCTTCGTACTGAACAGGCATGTTATAACCTGCAAAAGGAACCATTTTTGCTCCAAGTGCTTCATGTATATGTGTTAGCGCTGTATTTTTCATGCTATGATTTAGTTGTTATTTTTCAAGCATCAAAAATATTGAATAGTATCCAATTATTAGTTAGCCATTAGCAGTTTTTCAGTTAACAGTAGTTATTTTTAATAATAAATGAAGAGTGATTGCTTTAGACTAGTTGTTTTTTATAATTTGATAAATAGATCGTTTGATGTTGATATTTATTACTTGTTTTAATTATTACAGCTACCAATTATTTAAAACTTTCAATAGTATTCATAATAATAGTACATTTGAATTCATCAAAATTGAATTAATGAAGCAGATTTTATTCAGTGTTTTTTTACTGAGTTTTTATAACTTATTAGTAGCACAAACACCAACCGATTATCTTTCAAAAGAATTTCATAAAAATAGAAGAGAAATTTTACGACAAAAAATGTCTAAAAATTCTGTAGCAGTAGTTTTTGCCAATCCTATTAGAAATAGAGCTAACGATGTAGATTATGTTTTTCATCAAGACCCAGATTTTTATTATTTGACTGGATTGAGAGAACCTAATGCAGTAGTTTTAATTTTTTCTGAAAATAGAACAGATAAAATAGGGAATACCTACAATGAGGTTATTTATCTTCCAAAAAAAGACCCTATTTATGAATTGTGGAATGGTAAACGTTTAGGAGTTGAAGGAGCCAAATCTCAATTAGGTTTTTCTATAGCTAAAACTTCAGAAGAGTTTATAGAAGACGCTATAGATTTTACAAAATTTGACGAAGTTTATATCAAAGATTTTGAAGATGATTATAGAAATTCATTGAATAAATTAGGGGAAGTATATGATTTAGTGAAGAGTTTTAAGAGAAATTCAAATTACAATACATCAGCATCATTATCAGAACCTAAAAAGAAAGTATATGAGTTAATCAAAGCTACCCCCGTTGAAAATGCTGCAAATGTTGCTCAAGCTTTAGGAAAGGTAATGGTATATTATCCAGACTTAGAAAAAGATGAGTTGATTCAGGGATACAGGAATACTAGTGACACAAATAAAATAGAAGCAATTAAAGAAAAGGCAACATTAAAACTAAGTATTAAGCACAATAATATAAATAAAGAGTTTTTGAGTATAAAAATGGCTCAAATGCGTGAAATAAAAACTGCAGAAGAATTAAAATTACTAACCAAAGCAATTCGAATTTCTGCAGTTGGTCAAATAGAAGTAATGAAAGCTATGAAGCCTCATATGTCTGAAACTGAAATTCAAGGAATTCATGAGTTTGTTTACAAAAAATATGGAGCAGAATATGAAGGATACCCTTCAATAGTAGGAGCAGGTAACAATGGTTGCATTTTACATTATATTGAAAATAACAGAACTAAAGTTGACAACGATTTAGTATTAATGGATTTAGGAGCCGAATACAGAGGTTACACAGCAGATGTTACAAGAACAATTCCGGCAAATGGTAAGTTTTCACCTGAACAAAAAGCGATATATGAAATTGTATTAGAAGCTCAAAATGCAGGTATAGCAGTTTGTAAAGTAGGAAATCAATTTTGGGCTCCTGGACAACAATCAAAAACAATTATTAATGAAGGTTTATTAAAATTAGGAATTATCAAATCTATAGATGAAAAGCATTCTTATTTTCCTCATGGTACCTCACATCATATTGGTTTAGATGTTCACGATCCAGGAACTTATGGTAAGCTTGCTAAAAATATGGTAATTACTGTTGAACCTGGTATTTATATTCCAGAAGGAAGTTCATGTGATAAAAAATGGTGGGGAATAGCTGTAAGAATTGAAGATGATATTTTAATTACCGAACAAGGACCTAAAAATTTATCAGAAGAAGCCCCAAGAACTATAAAAGCTATAGAGAAAATGATGGCTAAAAAAAGTGTTTTAGACGATTTTATATTACCTTCTTTAGATTAAATGCACAACAGGGGAATATAGTGTTTTTTAATGTTTTACTAACTACTGATATTTTTGCTTTTTAAATATACAATATATATTTTTGCAAAAATAAATTGATAAAAATGAAAATAAATAAATTGATAAATATATTTATATATTCTTTCTTTCTTTCTTTCTTTTTTTTAGGATGTAAGGGGGATGAAAATATTGTAGTTGAAGAAGAGTTAGATGAATTAGTTATTTCTTTTAGAGATATTAAAGAAGATTCTGCGGTTATATTTTGGAATTCTCCTAAAAGTTCAGAAAAAATATATTATGATATTCTTCTTGAAGATAAAGTTATTTCTTCTGAAATAACCGATACTAGTTATTCTTTCGAAAATCTTAAATTAGATCAAGCTTATTCTGGTAAAGTAATAGCCAAATTAGAAAGTGGAAAAAGGATTGTTGGTGAATTTTCGTTTACTACAAAAACTATAGCTGTAGATTTGGAGTTTAAAGAGTTTAGTATTGAGCCTTTGTGGAACTCACAAGGCAGAATTCCACTTATTTACAGCCATATTACCTGGAATAAAATTATTGGGCCAGATGGTGTTAAACCTCTTTATAGAATTTTAGTAAATGGTAAAACACATAGAGTCAAACCTTCAGATAGTTTCGAAACAGATGATGATAAAGTTTATTATGGACTACCTCTCGGAGATTATTCTTTTTTATATAAAGTGCAAATTATAGCTGAATTCCCTGAGAATAATGACTTAAAATCAGAAGAAATTGAGATACAAAGTCTTTCAAGAGAAGAAGCGAATAGTGTTTTTTTTGAAAGTGAATCTATTTATATAGGTTATTCAACAGTTGTTTTTAAATTATCAGGTTTAAATTTGGATACAAAAAATACGGTTTTGTTGAATGGTAATATTATTTATGAAGACTATAAATCTAATGATTTAAAAATAGTACTACCAGTTAGTTATGACAACAAACTAAACACACTTAAAATTGTTTCAAGAAATGAAAGTCTTAACGTTGAATATAATCATTATATAGATTTTACTCCTTTAAATCTCCCACCTGTACGTTCAAATTTTGATGTAAAGATATTCAATGTAACACATAATTCTTTTAGATTTGTTGCTAATAGTTTAAAAAGTAATCATGACCCTATTTATTTAGAAGATTTAAATTGGGACATATGGAATCTTTATATAAATGATGAATTTATTGAAACAACTCAATGTTTTAGATTTTTTCAGACACCTTTTTCATATGAACTTACTCCAAATACAAATTATATTATTAAAATTGAAAACGCTAGAGGTCAGGATGAAGTAGTACCTCCTAATCCTATTTACGAGCCAGACTTAATAATTGAAAGAGGTTTTAAGGAATTCGAAATTACAACTTACCCAATAGAAGTAACTCCTTCTTCTAATATAGATGTTTACACATCAAATATTACGTCAAATAGTTTTGATTTATATTGGTTAACTGCTTTGTCGTATAATTGTGGTTATCATTTAGATACAGGTATATACTATGGAGTAAATTATATTTATGAATTTACTCTGAAATTAAATGGAATAGAGTATATGAAATTTAATCCATCTAAAACTAGTCCTAAAATTCTTATTGAAGGATTAGATACTAATACTGAATATAATGTTGAGCTTATTCTTAGTAGGGATAATAGAATATTTAGAGAAACTAATTTTAAAATTAGTACACTATAGAAAAGTTTATAGAGTAGGAATTGTTATATTAGGTGGGTTAATTTAACAAAAAAATAAAGATTTTCTTTTGTTTTTTTATTAAAATCAAGTGTTTATATTGAAGTCATCTTGACTTTTTTTGAGAAAAAATTAAGGGTTGTAGATATTTGTGTTGCGAAACATAAAAACACAACCCTATGTACCAAGTACTAAGCAAAGATATGATAGAATTAGAAA
>NZ_SJXJ01000030.1 GCF_004337695.1 Tenacibaculum sp. M341 | reverse complement strand
ATTTCTAATTCTATCATATCTTTGCTTAGTACTTGGTACATAGGGTTGTGTTTTTATGTTTCGCAACACAAATATCTACAACCCTTAATTTTTTCTCAAAAAAAGTCAAGATGACTTCATAAAATAAAGTAAATGTATCTTAAAAATTATCGCTACAATTTCAAGCCATGAATGCTATCGATAATTGAAAAAACCAAACTATATTTGCAACCTATAACAACACAACAACATGAATATTTTAATATTAGGCTCAGGCGGTAGAGAACATGCCTTTGCATATAAATTATCACAAAGTAAAAAAATCAATAAACTTTTTGTAGCACCAGGAAATGCAGGTACAGATGCTATAGCTACTAATATTGCCATTAATGCTACAGATTTTGACGCTGTTAAAAAAGTAGTGCTTGAAAATGATGTAAATATGGTTGTTGTAGGACCTGAAGCACCTTTAGTTGATGGTGTACATGATTTTTTTCTGTCTGATGATGCATTAAAGTCAATTCCTGTAATTGGACCAAAAAAAGATGGAGCTTTGTTAGAAGGAAGTAAAGATTTTTCTAAGCAATTTATGCAAAAGCATAACATACCTACTGCTCAATATCAATCTTTCACTAAAGATACTTTAGAAGACGGATTTGCCTTTTTAGAAACGTTACAAGCTCCTTATGTATTAAAAGCTGATGGTTTAGCTGCAGGTAAAGGAGTATTAATTTTAAACTCTTTAGAAGAAGCTAAAAAAGAGTTATCAGAAATGCTTACCAATGAAAAATTTGGTAGTGCTTCTGCAACTGTAGTTATTGAAGAGTTTTTAGACGGAATTGAGTTATCTGTATTCGTTTTAACTGACGGAAAAAGCTACAAAGTATTGCCTTCTGCTAAAGATTATAAAAGAATTGGTGAAGGAGATACAGGTTTAAATACTGGTGGTATGGGAGCTATTTCTCCAGTTCCTTTTGCTGATGAAGATTTTCTAACAAAAGTAGAAGATCGTATTATAAAACCAACTGTAGATGGATTACAAAAAGACGGTATCGATTACAGAGGTTTCATTTTTATTGGTTTAATGAATGTAAACGGAAATCCTTTTGTTATTGAATATAACGTTCGAATGGGTGACCCTGAAACTGAGGTAGTATTACCAAGAATTGATTCTGATTTATTAGATTTATTTGAAGGTGTAGCGAATCAAAATTTAGCTGAAAAGAGTTTTGAAGTTACTTCTAAGACAGCTACTACTGTAATGTTAGTTTCTGGCGGATACCCTGAAGCATATGAAAAGGGAAAAACAATCTCTGGTTTCGAATCAATTGACGACTCTATTGTTTTTCATGCAGGTACTAAAAAAGACAATGACTCTGTAGTATCAAACGGAGGTAGAGTTATGGCTATTACTTCTTTTGGTGATACAATTACTGAAGCTTTAACTACTTCTTACAAAAACATTGATAAAATTTCATTTGAAAAAATGAACTATAGAAAAGATATTGGTTTTGATTTAAAATAATTATCTAAATCAAATATCACAGCATAAAAAAACGTTTAAGAAAATTCTTAAACGTTTTTTATTTATCAAATAGTATTGTTATCTATTCTTCTGCAGCAGCAGCCTTAGCAGCGTTACGAGACATACGTACTTGAGCTACAACCGTATTCTTTGGGTGTAAGAATGTATACTTATCATTCTCTAAAGCAGTTACGTATAACTTATTACCGATTTCTAATTCAGTAATATCAGCTTCAATAAAATCAGGTAAATCAGCTGGTAAAGCTTTTACTTTTAATTTACGCATGTTGTGACGTAAGGCACCACCAACCATAACACCTTTAGAACTTCCTACTAATTTTACAGGAATTTCCATAGTTACCGCTTTATCATCAAATAATTGATAAAAATCAATGTGTAAGATTTTATCAGTTACTGGGTGAAACTGAATGTCTTGTAAAACAGCAGCATAAGTTGTACCGTCAAGTTCAATCGATGCAGTATATACATTTGGAGTGTATACTAAATTCTTGAACGCTTTTTCTTCAGCTGAAAAATGTACAGGTTTGTCTCCTCCGTATAATACGCAAGGAACCTTTCCAGCATTACGTAGAGCCTTAGTTGCTGACTTTCCTACGCTTTCTCTTTGAGATCCGTTGATCGTAATTGATTGCATTACTTATATATTTAAATTACATTAAAAATTGATCACTGATAGATGTATTGTCTTGAACTTTATGCATCACATCAGCAAATAAAGGTGCGCAAGATACAACTTTTATTTTAGAAACATCCTTTTTTAAAGGAATTGTGTCTGAAACAATTAACTCTGTTAATTTAGAGTTCTGAATTCTTTCGTATGCGTCACCAGAAAGAATAGGGTGCGTACAAATTGCTCGTACTGATTTTGCCCCTCTTTCCATCATTAAATCAGCAGCTTTAGTTAAAGTACCTCCAGTATCAATCATATCATCTACTAAAATGACATTTTTACCTTCTACCTCACCAATTAGCTCCATATGAGAAATCACATTTGCTTTCTTTCTTTGCTTATAACAAATAACTACATCACTAGATAAGTATTTAGAATATGCATAAGCTCTTTTAGAACCTCCCATATCAGGAGAAGCTACAGTTACATTTTCTAACTCTAAACTTTCTATATACGACATAAAAATAGTGGAAGCAAAAAGGTGATCTACTGGCTTTTCAAAGAAACCTTGAATTTGATCAGCATGTAAATCCATAGTCATAATTCTAGTAGCACCAGCGGCTTCTAATAATTTTGCTACTAATTTAGCTCCAATTGCTACTCTTGGTTTGTCTTTTCTGTCTTGACGAGCCCATCCAAAATAAGGCATCACAGCAGTAATGTGTCTTGCTGAAGCTCTTTTAGCTGCATCTAACATTAATAACATTTCCATTAAGTTATCTGCATTAGGAAAAGTTGATCCTATGATAAAAACGCGTCTACCACGTACAGATTCTTCAAAAGCAGGTTGAAATTCGCCGTCGCTAAAAGGAGTAATTTTTACATTTCCTAATCCTTCGCCATATTCTGCTGCAATCTTCTTCGCAAGCTCCATACTCTGTCTGCAAGCAAACAATTTAGGAGTCAGTTGATTACAAGACATTTATTTGTTGTGTTTTATGTTTTGTTGTGTTTGCAAAAGTAAAATTATTTTAAACAGTATTAAAATGATTTTATTTTAAATCTAAAATAAAATTAATTAGATTTGCATCCTCGATTGCTCAAGTGGCGGAATTGGTAGACGCGCTGGATTCAAAATCCAGTTCTTTCGGGAGTGTGGGTTCGATTCCCACCTTGAGTACAAAAAGGTATTTGTGTCATCACAAATACCTTTTTTAATTTATTAATTTAACGTTATAACACTTAACGTATAAGGAAAATCTGCCTTTGTATTAACCATTTTAGGGTTATCAAAAACTGCATCAAAATTCATTACAATTATATCTTTGCCTCGAATCACAACTTCCGATGGACCATCTAATTTTCCATCTGCACCATTTGTATCTCCATTTTTTACCAAAAGTTCTAACTTTCCACTTTTATCGATACTGTAGACCGCATTGGCAAATAAATCTGTAATATAAAGTTTATCAGTTCTTGCATCCCACTTCATTCCATCGGTTGCAATCATACCTTTCGCAAAAAGTGTTGTTGCAATTTTATTGTTATGATCATCTATTGTGGTTTTATACACAGATCCTTCTTCCATTATTCCTGTATATAAATCTCCATTACTATCTATAGCCAAACCATTGGCACCAAACTTTAAACTTCCATCAGAAATAAACGTTTCAAACAAATGAGGATTCTCAGCGTTTACATTTGCACTAATGTTTAATGGCTTCTCAGCATTTAATTCTGATAAATTGACTCTATACACACCACTAATTTGTTTCCCTTGTTCTGTCTCTCCTAAAACGGTATCAGAAATATATAAATCATTCCCTTTCCAAACCAATGCATTCGGAAAAGACATTCCTTCAGCTACCACTTCAACACCTAATGCTTTTCCATTTTCCACATTAATTCTTAAAATTCTCGATTGGCCTCCAAACCATAATTGCATATCTGCAACATAAGCATTGCCGTCTGGTCCAAAAGCTAATCCGAAGGGAGCTACTTTACCACTTGTTTTTTCCATATCTTCTGATTGAAATGTATACCAAGTAGTTAAATTATTATTTGCATCAATCTTTCCTATTGTTGGAACTGCAGGAGTTTTCATATCACCAGATTTAATTAATACATCGTTATGAAAATTTGGTGAAGTAAAATAAACATTACCTGATGTATCTATATCACCACTAGCTGGAGAATTAAATGTTTCTGGTAAGTTTAAAAATAATTTAGACTGAAGTTTTTCAGCTTTATTAGCTACTGTTTTTACTTTTTTAATTTCTGATTTTGCTGTATTACATGAAATAGTAACTAAACATAATATCAAAAATAAAAAAGAGACTATTTTCTTCATGTGTTCTGTTTTTTTATTCTTAAATCTGATGTTCACATTATCGAGCAAATCCTCCGAAAGGTTTCAATAATTTAGGAGCTAAAGCTGCATGACGACTTGTAAGTTCTTCTGGAAGATGTCCTAAGTGCACCATTCGTGTACCTGGTGCCGCATCTAACCAACGCTCAGCAAAATTATCCCAATTTGTAATGTGGATATGAGCAGATTCTATATTTGCAAAACGTTCATATACTAAAACATCACCATCATCAGAAACATAATATTGGTAATTTAATGTACCTCCTTCTTTTTTGGTTTCTGCTACAATTTCATCTACTATAACTTTAAAATCCTCTCTCCTACCCTCTTTAATCTTTGCTTCAACTATCCAACCTATATTTTCAAAATTAGTATTGTTGTCTTGTGTATTCATACTTTTATTAATAAGTAATTATTAAGCTAAATCGTCTTTTGCTTCAATTAAAAAATGATGACTTACAGAACCTGCTGTTCTAGCTTCTAAATGTGGTATATATTCTGCATCGTTCATAAAATTTAATGCATCTTCTTTTGAAGGCCATTCTAAAATTATTCTTAATGCTGCTGGTGCGTCTTCTCCCTCTATTTGCTCATGAGAAGCTGTTCTTGCTAAATACTTTCCTCCGTGCTTTTTTACTATTTTTCCTGTTTCTGCTATGTAAGCTGGAATCCAAGTGTCTATAGTTGGTGTTACATCTAATACTGAATAAAACATATTATTATTTTTTTGTTATTATGGTTACAAAATTATTGTAGCCTTGTTTGTTTTATCGAGTAAAAAAAAAGGTGATACGTGTAAAAAATGAAGTAGCTTTTTCTTGTTATTACTTTAAACTTTCTTTAAAAGCTCCTATAGTAATTCCTTTATAGGCTAAAAACGTTTTATTTAAATGACTAGCATCTGTAAAACCAAGTTCTAAAGCAATCTCTGCAAATTGCATATCTGTATATTTTAACCTAGTTTCAACCAACTTTAGTTTATAATTAAGAATGTATTTTTTAATACTCATTCCCATACTTTTCTTAAAATATTGACTGATATAGTTATCTGCTATATTAAATTCTTCTGCTAAATTTTTAGTAGATAATGTTTGCGGGTTATAAATATTAACTTGAATATAATTTATAATATCCTGTATTTTTGAAGATGTTTTCTTAGTAACTAAATTAGTAGCTTTAACTCGCATATTTCTTGCTATTAAATGCAAACTCATAGACAATGAATTTTCAACTACGAATGCATCATAAGCAACATCTTTCAAATATTCTTTTGTGAGTAGTTTTATTAGTGAAGTAAGATTATCTTTTTCAAATTTTTCTTCAAATTCTAACAATCTTAACTGACGGATTTCATTATACAAAATACCTTCTATATTTCTAAACCATTTGTTAATTGGTAATGTGGTAGTCGTATTTACAGGATTATTGAAAAAGCTTTTTAAAAATTTAATGGTAGTAACGGTAGTGGCACTATCTACATTTACAGTATAAATATCATCAGGAATAAAAACAAAGACAGTATTATCTGTATACGGAACTGTTTTTCCATTAATTTTAAGGTTTCCTGTTCCTTTTTCAAAATATAGAATCTCAAAAAAACGAATACTAGTGTATCTACAAAAATCAAAATACGTTTCATTTTCGTAGTGTTTTATTACAATATTTTCAATAATCGTTCTAGGCATTGTTTTAATTATTGAATTAATTCGTACAATTTAACGATAATTGATGAAAGTGTTTTTAGAAGCTAGCGATTAAACTTAACGAAAAGTTTCTACCTGGTGCAGAAACTCCAGAAGCAAATTCTCTGTAGTGCTTATCAAAAATATTATCTAACCTTCCTTGTAATGTAATATTTTCATTAAGGTTATATCTTGAAAAAACATCAAATCTATACCAACTAGGAGATCCAAAAAAGACATCTTCGCCATCATTAGGATCCACTCCTATGAATGGAGTTAAATCATGATTATCGATACCTTCATCAATATTAAAATCGCTAATATCTTTTTTAGCATTAAAACGGAAATTAACTCCCGATTCAAATTTATCTATGGTATAATTCACATCAAAATTTCCAAATAAAGGTGGAATAGATGACATTGGTTCTTTGGTGTCAAAGGTTTTTCCTTTTGTATAAGTTACAGACCCTGAAGTTGTCCAATTTCTGTATAGTTTTCCTTGATAATTAAGTGTAAAACCAGTAATATATGCAGTTCCTCTATTCACATTTGCTAAAATTACTTTATCAGCACTGTCAAATGTTTCTCCGTCATACTGTAACACTAAGCCACCTTCTTGCATAAAGAAATCTCTATAGATGTAATTATTCAATAAAGTATAATACACGTTTGCCCCTACTTTAAACCTTCTTTTATTGAAATATTTTTGAAGACCTATTTCTGCACTATATGCATGTTCTGGCTTTAAATCTACATTTGGAATGGTTAAACGTCCACTTTTTTCTCTGATTTTTCCAACATCATCAATATTTGGCGATCTAAATCCTGATGATAAAACAGCATTTAATTGCCATCCTCTAATTGGTTTGTAAACATATCCTAGTGTAGCAGTTAATGCAGTGTTATTTAAACTGATATCAGAATCTGGTAATGTAATAAATGAAGTATCTATCCATTTAGCTCTTAATTGAGTATTTGTTAATCGAATACCTGAATTTAAGGTAGATTTATCAGAAAGATCTTGCCTGTAATCCATATACAAAGCAGAACTTAAATAACTACTTCCTCCATCTGGATAACGAGATTGCACATTAAAATCATTAGAAAATCCTTGAATTTGGTTGTTTACAATGTTTAATTCTTTACCAAAAGATGTAGAACCTACATCATTGTAAGCAACCTCAAAACCATAACCTAAGTTTCTATTTTTAGCTAATGGAACTGTAAAATCTCCGTTTAAACTATATACATCAACATCTTCTTCTCTGTAAGATCTTTCTAAACTACCAAACCTTCTTTGTATTCTACTTTCTTGAATGTTTTGATACGCTAATGTAATCGTTCCTTTTTGCAACCAACTTTTCTTAGGGTTGATATTTAATTGTGATGATACTAATAATCTATTTTGAGGACCATAATACCATTCTGCAAACTTTAAAGAAGAAACATCTGATGGATCAGTCAACTCAGCAAGCCTATCAAATCTTGGAACATCTGAAGAAGTAGAATATTGTATGTTAAACTTTAAGTCGGTATTTTGAGTAAGTGGTATAAAAAACTTCTGTAAAATATCTGTTTGATGATACCCTGTATTTCTCTGCAAATTAGGATCTGTATTTAACGTTGGAGTTTCTTTGTAGTTTCCGTTTAAATTTTCAGAATAATAGAATATTTTTCCCCAATCATCAAATCCGTGTGATCTATTATTTCCCATTTGCAAATCGCCAAAATCACTATGTGAAACACTTGTAAAACTTGCCCATTTAGGAAAACGTAACTCAACAGAACCTTGATTGGTTATTTCGCTGTTAACCGTAGAAAAACGAGAAAACACACTCGTTTTTACTTCTTTCTTATCTGAAATTTTTGGCGTTTTTGTGTAATAATGAATTACACCACCCAAAGCGTCAGAACCATAAGTTACAGAGGTTGGTCCGAATACAACTTCTGTTTTATCTAACATATTTGGTGCAACCGTTATAGAATTTTGTAAGTGTCCTTTTCTGTAAATAGCGTTGTTCATTCGAACCCCATCAACAACTAACAACACACGGTTACTTTCCATTCCCCTTAAAATAGGACTTCCACCTCCGAATTGAGATTTTTGAACTTTTATTCCAGGAATTACCGCTAAAACATCCGCTGAACTTTGTGCAGCTATTTTCTGAATCCCTTTTGTTTTTATCACTTCAATCTGTTCTGCTATTCGATTGGTTTTTGCTTCATTTTTAAAAACAGAAACAACAACTTCATCTAATTGTTCAGACTCTTTTGAAATGTATACTATGTTATTGTTTGAAAGAATTGCCGATTTTTTCTCGGTCATTTGTGCATAAGAAACATGAGAAAAATAAATGGTTTCATTAGAGAAAGATGTAATATCTGCCATACCATTCTTATCGGAAACAGCTGAAACAGTTTTACTCTTGTTATACAAAGCTACTCCTTCTACAACTTTTCCGGTTTCCGCATCAAAAATGGTAATCTTTTGTGAGAAAAGAGTAGTTGAAATAAATAAAAAAAATAAAATTAAATGTTTCATAAGTTAGTTAAACACTGTTTCTAAAATAGCCAAAGACTTCGGTTTTCTAAAGCCGTCCAAATGTAACTCAAAATATTGAATAATTATCTTAAGTATTATTTGTCTTTCTTTACTTTGAAAAGAAAGCGTATGAATAGCATCAAAATTTGTGCCTAATAGCCTTTTAAAGAGTGTTAAATTTTTGTCGGTTATGGTTAATTTGTCGTTGCTAGAAAAAGTAAACTTTCCTTCTAGCAAATTGAACCCAGATTTATCACTATCTGATACATCTGGATAAAACCCCAAATATCGAGATAAATTGAGTAAAAATAGCAAATGAAAATTTGAAATAGAATTATGTGTATCTAACCAAATTAAAGAAGCTTCAATGTAATTGTAAAGCTGTTCATTTTCTTCTTCTTCTTGAATAATATTCGTTAGTATTTCAGATAAAAACAAAACAATGCTTTGCTTTACAATTGAAGTAGGCACTGATGAATACGGATAAATAACACGTGCTTCTTTTATAGAATTTAGTGTATTTTTATTGGTGTGACTAGCTGTAATTTCTAGTTGTGTTAATGGTTGAAAGTACGCTGATTTTAGTTTTCCTTTTCTGGATTTTAAAATCCCTCTAAGCATGTAAGATTTTACACCTTCTTTTTGCGTTAAACATTTAACTATTAAACTAGTGTCACTGTATTTGATTGCATTTAAAACAATCGTTTTAGTAGTTACAACTGCCATTTCTAATTAACAATGGCAATTTTAGTTGAAGTACTTTCGCTTCCGTCATCATTTGTTAATAAGGCAATATAAACTCCTGAAGCTACTTTCTGACCAGCTAAATTTCTTTTGTTCCAAACTATTTTACCTCCTTCTAATTGTTGCCCTTCAACTACATTAGTTTCATACACTAAATTACCAGCAACATCTAAAATTTTAAGGTTTGTTCCTTTAGGTAAGTTTGTTCCATTTCTTCCATTGATTGTTACAGAATCGTGAACATTTAAAACCGGATTAGGATACGCATACACCTCACCTAATTCATCACCAAAAGGAGCTACTTTACTATCATAAGCAACTAAACCTTTATCTGTAGCTATAAAAACTTTACCAGAAGACTCGTTAATTGCAATTTTTAAAATTTTGTTTGATGGTAATGGTGAGTTTTCAGTATTAAAATTAGCTAAAGTATTTTGACCATTAGGATTTGTATATAAAACACCTCCATTATCTGTTCCAAACCATTTGTTATTTGCCCCATCAACAGTTATTGCATTTACTGTTTGATCTCCAAGTAATCTTTTAGCTACGTTATCATCTTCAATAATAATTGGTGCTGCATCATACACATTTTCATCAAAAATTCTACTTGGATTGTTATAAACTACCAAACCAGCAACAGTACCAATCCACATACGATTATTTTGATCTAATGCGATAGATTTTACATTGATATTAGGCAAACTCCCTTTAGTAGGTTCTGTTGTTAATGCTCTTTTTCTATTTCCGTTTTCATTAAAAACAAAAACACCATTACCTCTCGTAGTTATCCAAAGACTGTTGGTATTATCAATTACTATTTCAGACATACCTGGTCTGTTTTTATCTACATACAATTCGTTAAGATCGTAACTTGTCCATTGTCCTGCGGGACTTAATTTTTTCAATTGTGAACTTACTTCAACATTGGTAACCCATAAATTTTGATCTCTATCAAAAGCTGTATCTGAAATACGTATCGTAACTCGGTTAGGGTTGGTTGGTACTACATCTTGCAAAGGACTATTCAAATGATTGTAAAAATTGATGATTTGATCATCTTGAATTTCATATAACCCTCCTGTTAATTTAGTCGTTGTTCGATTGGTATCTCCAAAAGAACTTATAAACGCATGGTTTTCTTGTGATTTATCTATCGTTACATTTACCAAATCTCCAAATAAATCTGACGGATCTAAAAGAGTGTTAAACCAGTCTTCTCCATTGTAACGAGAAAAACCTTGTCTGTTTTGAGATGGTGTAAAAGTAGCATCATAACCTCCATAAACAATCCATAAATTATTGTTGTGTACATCAATAGAAAAAGGAGTATTTGCCAATGGTCCTTTTGGATGAATCTCTGTGTAATTTTGTAACCCCACATCACCAGAAAGCACCCCAAATCTTTCAGTAGCAAGAAAAATCTTTCCGTTAAAATATTGCGCCGAATTCAAAGAAAAATCAAAAGTACTACTTACTGTATTGCTACCAACAGCAGTTAATGCTGCATCGTAAATTGTTGTACTTTTATTTAAAGAAACTGCTAAATGCGTATCAGAAGCTGTAATATCAATAATATTCCCTGCTAATAAAATCACATTCTGTAAAGTAGTTCCATTAATTCGAGACACACTACTTCCTTGTACAGTGTATACATTTGATGAAAAAGTAACTATTTTCTGGTAATTCCCAGGAAACTGTAAAGTCCAATTACTAGCATCTATTAAACTATTATTGTTAACATCAGCAGTATAAATTCCATTTTCCGTTGCCGCATAAATAGTATTGTTTAAAACTGTAGTTTGATAAATATTTATGCTAGAAGAACCAGGACCTATGAAATAGGTATCTCCAAACTCTAACTTTTCAATATCATATACAATAATAGCAAACGATGTTGCTAAATATAATTTATTATCATGCTCATAGATATGATTGATTCGTTTCAATCCTGATTGATTAAAATTTACAATATCTGGAGAAACAGTAACAGTTCCATCATCGTTAACTACTTCTATTAAACCATTGTCATAACCTATTACTAATCGATTATATGTTTCATTGTAATGAAAAGCAGCAGTAGTTCCTCCTGACAATCCATTAACTGACGATAATTTTTGAGTTTCTTCTGTTGATAAATTATAAGTAAAAGCAGCATTATCTGTTAATGCATACAACGTATTATCTGTGAAAGTGATTTTTTTTACATTATTATATGAAAAAAAATCTTCCCATTGATTGCTAAAATCTGTTTGAGAATAAGAATGTATTGAAACAAACAGAATGAAAAATAAGATACATTTGTTCATATTAACTTCAAAGGTATTTAATAATAACGACAAAAGCGATACATTCGTACAAAATTGAAATATCGAAAACATGAGTTTAGAAATAGAACGTAAGTTTTTAGTAGCTAATACTGATTTTATAGTAGATTCATACCAAAAAGTGTATATCAAACAAGGTTTTTTAAACTCAGATAAAGAACGTGTAGTTAGGGTAAGAATAAAAGATGATCAAGGCTTTTTAACAATAAAAGGTAAATCAAACAAATCAGGAACCACTAGATTCGAATGGGAAAAAGAAATTTCTAAAAAAGAAGCTTCTGATTTGTTCAATTTATGTGAAAAAGGAATTATTGAAAAGTATCGCTATTTAATTAAATCAGATAATCATATATACGAAGTTGATGAATTTTTAGGCGATAATGAAGGTTTAATAATTGCTGAAATAGAATTATCTTCTGAAAGTGAATCATTTCAAAAACCTCTTTGGCTAGGAAATGAAGTTACTGGAGAAGCAAAATACTACAATTCTAATTTAAGTAAACTATCTTTTAAAGAATGGGTTTAAAAAATTAGTCTTTATATATTTTTACATCTAAACTACCTTTATCATCCATAGAAGCTCGGTACATACCTGCTGTATTAAATTCGTATACAATATTACCTAACTTATCAATAGCTATAATACCTCCAGTTCCTCCTAGCTTAGTTAATTTGTTTTGAATAACATCATCAGCTGCATTTTTTAGTGTTGCATTTTTATATTCCATTTGAGCTGAAATATCGTGAGCAACTTGTGCTCTTATAAAATATTCTCCCCATCCTGTAGATGAAACACCACATGTTTTATTATTCGCATAAGTTCCAGAACCAATAATAGGAGCATCACCTATTCTACCCCAACGTTTGTTAGTCATACCTCCTGTTGAAGTACCTGCTGTAATTGTTCCTGATTTGTCTAAAGCAACACAACCAACAGTACCAAATTTTGCATTCTTAATATCTGCATCATAAAATGCTGCTTTTTGATCATCATGGTCTTGCTCTGTTTTTTCTTTATCCTTTATACGTTGTAAAGATTTAAACCTTCTTTCTGTAAAAAAATAACTTGGATCAACAATTTCCAACCCTTCTTTCTTTGCAAAAATAGAAGCACCTTTTCCAGAAAGCATTACATGGTTTGAGTTTGTCATTACTTTTCTGGCTGCTGCTATTGGACTTTTAATATCTTTTACTCCAGCTACAGCTCCTGCATTTAATGTTTTTCCATCCATAAAAGAAGCATCTAACTCATTAGTTTCTTCATTCGTAAACACAGCTCCTTTTCCTGCATTAAACAAAGGAGATTCCTCCATTACTTGAATTGTTTTTTCTACAGCATCTGCACTTGTCCCTCCTTCTTTCAAAATAGTATATCCCAATTTTACTGCTTCTTCTAATTTTGCTATATATTCTTTTTCTTTCTCAGGAGTCATATTTTTCTTTAAAATAGTTCCTGCTCCTCCATGAATTACAATTGCAAAATCATTTACTTGAGTTGGAGTAGACATTATTTTCTCTTCTTGTTTTGGTTGCGTTGTACAACTGATAGTTATTATAAGAAAAGATAGGCAGTAGAAAAGATGTTTCATTTTAAGTTTTATTTCAAACAAAAAAGATGTTTTTTGTTTAATTTATTGATTGATGATTTATTTGTAAATTTGACTTCAATTTAAACAACTAAAACGTAAATACAAAATGGCAGATTTTGGTATTCAAGAAGCTTTACAAACTTTAGGTTTGAAAGATATAAATGAAGGAACTTCTACAGGTACTGTTAATTTTTCTAATGGAGAAATTATAGAATCATACTCTCCTGTAGATGGAAAATTAATTGGTAAAGTAAAAGCTTCTACAAAAGAAGATTATGAAAAAGTAATGGAGTCTGCAACTTCTGCTTTTAAAACATGGAGATTGATGCCAGCACCTCAACGTGGTGAGATTGTACGTCAGTTTGGTGAAAAGTTACGTGAGAAAAAAGAAGCTTTAGGAAAGCTAGTTTCTTATGAAATGGGTAAATCTTATCAAGAAGGTTTAGGTGAAGTTCAAGAAATGATTGACATCTGTGATTTTGCAGTTGGTTTATCTCGTCAGTTACATGGTTTAACTATGCATTCTGAGCGCCCTGGACACAGAATGTACGAGCAATATCATGCTTTAGGCGTTGTAGGAATTATTTCTGCATTTAATTTCCCTGTAGCTGTTTGGTCTTGGAACACAGCTTTAGCATGGGTTTGTGGTGATGTATGTATTTGGAAACCATCTGAAAAAGCTCCATTATGTGGTGTTGCTTGCCAGAATATAGCTGCTGAAGTTTTTGCTGAAAACAATTTACCAGAAGGTATTTCTTGTTTAGTAAATGGAGATTACACTGTTGGAGAATACATTTCTAAAGACACTCGTATTCCATTAGTTTCTGCAACAGGATCTACACGTATGGGTAAAATTGTAGCTAAAGAAGTAGCTGGTCGTTTAGGAAAATCATTATTAGAGTTAGGTGGAAACAATGCTATTATTGTTACTCCTGATGCTGATATAAAAATGACTGTAATCGGTGCTGTTTTTGGTGCTGTTGGTACTGCAGGTCAACGTTGTACTTCTACACGTCGTTTAATTATACACGATTCTGTTTACGATAAAGTAAAAGATGCTGTAGTAGCTGCATACAAACAATTACGTATTGGTAACCCATTAGATGAAAACAATCACGTTGGACCATTAATTGACAAAGATGCTGTAAAAATGTATGAAGCTGCTTTAGAAAAAGTAGTTGCAGAAGGCGGAAACATTGTTGTTGAAGGTGGTGTATTAGAAGGTGAAGGTTATGAAAGTGGTTGTTATGTAAAACCTGCTATCGCAGAAGCTTCTAACGACTTTGAAATTGTACAGCACGAAACATTTGCTCCTGTTTTATATTTATTAAAGTATTCTGGAGATGTTGAAAACGCAATAGAGTTACAAAACGGAGTTGCCCAAGGTTTATCTTCAGCAATTATGACTAACAACTTACGTGAAGCTGAGCGTTTCTTATCTGTTGCTGGTTCAGATTGTGGTATTGCCAATGTAAATATCGGTACATCTGGTGCAGAAATTGGTGGTGCTTTTGGTGGTGAAAAAGATACTGGAGGCGGAAGAGAATCAGGTTCTGATGCTTGGAAAGTTTACATGCGTCGTCAAACAAACACTATAAATTATACTACTGAATTACCTTTAGCACAAGGTATCAAGTTCGATTTATAATATATAATATTACATATACAAAAAAAAGAAGCTCTTATAGAGCTTCTTTTTTTTGCGATTAAATAAACATATAGTTTCCCCCCAGAGACTATAGTTATTTAATCATACATAATGTGTGTCTTGTAGTAAATCTACTTAAATCGGTTAGACAAAATCTAATTAATCGATGAAATGCAGTTTTGAAAGGTTCAACAGATCTTAGACTCACTTGTATTGAAGAAAAACAACTATTTTACTACAACACACTAATAAAAATGTAAAAAAAGAATCTTTTTTAATTCTTGTTTTAAAATATCTGCAAAAAAAGAGAGAAGCCATACTGACTTCTCTTTTAAACTTCCCTTTTAATCTAACTTTGGTTAAGAACCACACATTAAACAATCCTCTGGACCTGAGTTCTTTGAAGCATCTACCATTGCTTTAAATTCTTCTGGACTCATTGGTTCGTCTTCGTTGGTTTTTTCTTTTGATAAGGTAAATTGAATTGCATTTACTGCCGACTTAGTACGTAAGTAATACATACCTGTCTTTAATCCACTCTTCCAAGCATAAAAATGCATCGATGTTAATTTACCAAAATCTGGATCTTTCATAAATAAGTTTAACGATTGAGACTGATCGATAAAATACCCTCTGTGACGAGACATATCAATAATATCTTTCATACTCATTTCCCAAACTGTTCTATATAACTCTTTTAAATCTTGTGGAATTGCATCAATATGTTGAATAGACCCGTTTGCTCTCATGATCTCTTCTTTCATATTGTTATTCCAAAGACCTAATTCTACTAAGTCTTCTAATAAGTGTTTATTTACAACAATAAACTCTCCTGATAATACTCTTCTTGTATAAATGTTAGAAGTATATGGCTCAAAAGCTTCATTATTTCCTAAAATTTGAGACGTAGATGCTGTTGGCATTGGAGCTACTAACAAAGAGTTTCTAACTCCATGTTCCATAACTTCTTTACGTAACGATTTCCAATCCCATCTTCCGCTTAAATCTTCATCTTTGATTCCCCACATGTTGTACTGGAATTCTCCTTCAGACATTGGCGAACCTTTAAATGTAGAATATGCTCCTTTTGCTTTTGCTACTTCCATAGAAGAAGTTACAGCTGCAAAGTATAATGTTTCAAAAATTTCTTGATTTAATTTCTTAGCATCTTCACTAGTAAAAGGTAACCTTAGCATAATGAAAGCATCTGCTAAACCTTGAATACCTAATCCTACTGGTCTATGACGCATGTTAGAATTTTCAGCTTCTTTTACAGGATAGAAATTACGATCAATAACAGTATCTAAGTTTCTAATTACTTTCTTAGTTACTTCAAATAATTCTTTATGGTTAAAAAACTTATTTCCGTTTTCATCTTCTGCCACAAACATTGGAATAGCAATAGAAGCTAAGTTACACACAGCAACTTCATCTTCTGCTGTATACTCCATAATCTCTGTACATAAATTTGAAGAACGAATCGTTCCTAAATTCTTCTGGTTAGATTTACGGTTTGCAGCATCTTTATATAACATGTAAGGCGTACCTGTTTCTATTTGAGATTCTAAGATTTTCTCCCATAAATCACGTGCCTTAATTGTTTTTCTTCCTTTACCAGCTTGCTCGTAACTTGTATACAAACGCTCAAACTCTTCTCCGTAAGTATCATATAAGTGAGGACACTCATGTGGACACATTAAAGTCCATTCAGCATCTTCCTGTACTCTCTTCATAAATAAATCAGAAATCCACATTGCGTAAAATAAATCACGCGCACGCATTTCTTCTTTACCATGATTCTTTTTAAGATCTAAGAAATCATAAATATCAGCATGCCAAGGCTCAAGATACATTGCAAACGATCCTTTACGCTTACCTCCACCTTGATCTACATAACGAGCAGTATCATTAAACACACGTAACATTGGTACAATTCCGTTAGAAGTACCGTTTGTACCTGCAATATAACTACCTGTAGCTCTAATATTATGAATAGATAAACCGATACCACCAGCAGACTGAGAAATCTTAGCCGTTTGCTTTAATGTATCATAAATTCCATCTATACTATCATCTTGCATTTGTAATAAAAAACAAGAAGACATTTGTGGTTTTGGCGTACCTGAATTAAATAAAGTTGGCGTAGCATGTGTAAAATATTTTTTACTCATTAACTCATAAGTAGCTATTGCTTCATCAATATCTTCTTTATGAATTCCAATTGAAACACGCATTAACATATGCTGAGGACGCTCAACAATCTGTCCGTTTAACTTTAATAAATAAGAACGCTCTAAAGTTTTAAATCCAAAATAATCGTAGTTGAAGTCTCTACTATAAATGATAGTTGAGTCAAGCTTTTCAGCATTCTTCATTATTATTTCATATACATCATCAGCCAATAAAGGCGCCTTCTTCTCGGTACGTGGGTTTACATATTCATACAAATCAGTCATCGTTTCTGTAAACGATTTCTTAGTATTCTTATGTAAATTAGAAACGGCAATTCTCGCTGCAAGCTTAGCATAATCAGGATGAGCAGTAGTCATAGTTGCTGCAACTTCAGCAGCTAAATTATCTAACTCAGATGTAGTAACACCATCATATAACCCTTCAATTACGCGTAAAGCTACCTTCACCGGATCAACAATATTGTTTAATCCGTAACACATCTTTTTGATTCTTTCTGTGATTTTATCAAACATCACAGGTTCTTTTCTGCCATCTCTTTTTACTACATACATGCTTTAATTTTGATTTTATATAGGTTAGTCTCAAGAAAATAATTTCTCAAGATTTCAATTGTTTTTGGTATTTTTTTATGTGTTCCGACTAAAAGTCAGCATCAAAACTGATAGACCCAGTTCCTCCAGATTTTACACCAGCTTTTTGATATTCAGATACTCTTTTTTCAAAGAAGTTTGTTTTCCCCTCTAAAGAAATCATTTCCATAAAATCGAAAGGGTTTGATGCGTTGTACTCTTTTTCACAACTAAACTCTAATAATAGTCTGTCAGTTACAAACTCTAAATACTGAGTCATTAACTTAGCATTCATTCCTATTAAACTAACAGGTAATGATTCAGTTATAAACTCTCTTTCAATATTTAATGCAGAAATTATAATCTCACGAATCCTCTCTTTAGAAACTTTATTTATTAGGTGATTATTGTGTAAGTGTACTGCAAAATCACAATGCATACCTTCATCTCTAGAAATTAATTCGTTTGAAAACGCTAGTCCAGGCAATAAACCTCTTTTCTTTAACCAGAAGATAGAACAAAATGATCCTGAAAAGAAAATTCCTTCAACAGCAGCAAAAGCAATTAATCGCTCAGCAAACGAATCTGACTCAATCCATTTTAAAGCCCAATCAGCTTTCTTCTTTATTGCAGGAAAAACTTCAATAGCTTTAAATAAACTATTCTTCTCGTCTTCGTTTTTAATATAAGTATCAATTAATAATGAATAAGTTTCAGAGTGAATATTCTCCATCATTATTTGAAAACCATAAAAGAACTTTGCTTCTGAATATTGAACTTCATTTACAAAGTTTTCGGCTAAATTTTCGTTTACAATTCCATCAGAAGCAGCAAAAAATGCTAAGATGTGTTTTATAAAATAGCGTTCGTCATCTGTTAACTTATTATTCCAGTCGTCTAAATCTTGATGTAAATCAATCTCTTCTGCAGTCCAAAAACAAGCCTGCTGTTTTTTATACCATTCCCATAAGTCATTATGCTGAATAGGAAAGATAACAAATCGGTCCTTATTTTCTTGTAAAATAGGTTCTATATTAGCCATTCTATAGTTCTTTTTTTTGTTATTAAAAAGCCTTTGCGGAGGGAAGCACAAAGATTCAAAAAATTAACACAAAAATAAAGTCATACTTATTCACAAAGCACTTAAAGTTTTTAACAAATTGGTGTTTTTTTGCTAAAATCGGTGTTTTTAATTTTTAACACAATTAACTGAAAAACAACACTTTAAAAACAAAAAAAACCGCTAGTAGTGATGTTTACTAGGATTCTAAAACTGAGTTTTTTTCTGAAAAAAGAGACACTATATAAAAGAAAAAAGCAACGTCTGAGAAACGTTGCTTTTTGATTCCATAATTCGAATAATCCCCAATATTACGATTTATGATTGTGTAAATGTTGAATACATAAAAGTACAAAGCAAATATATGAACATTCTACTTATAAAAACTAAGTTTTGTATAAATGGTTTGTTTTTATGTGTATTTGGTAAACAATAATACCCCACATGGTATGTAGGGTATTATTACAAAAGTGTATTTGCCTTTTATTTAATTATTTACCTTTAAAACATCGGCTATAATTTTCTGTATTTGTTGCTTTGGTAATGCTCCATGTGCCATTTGAGGATCTTCATTTACCGGACAAAATAGCATTGATGGAATACTTCTAATACCAAACATTGCAGATAACTCTCTTTCTGCTTCTGTATCTACTTTATATATTCTTACTTTTCCTTCATATTCATTACTTAACTGCTCTAACACAGGTGCCAGAGCTTTACACGGACCACACCAATCCGCATAGAAGTCTATAATTGCAGGTATTTCACCTTTAAATTTCCACTCTTTACTCTCTTCGTAATTAAATATTTTTTCTAGGAATGTATCTTTTGATAATAACTCTGTCATTTTGATTTGTTTTCGTATAAAGTTAGACGATAATACTTAAAAACATTACAGAAAAACACCTATTAATGTTAAAAACATCTTAATATGTAACGTTTGATTGTTTTTTTAATCTAATTTTGAGACGCTTAAACTAATCAACATAAAATATGAAAAAAATATTCATTCCAGTTGCCGCTAGTTTATTACTAGTTGCCTGTAAACAAAATATTTCTGAAGACACAATGGCATTGAAATATCCTGAAACTAAAAAACAACCTGTAGTAGATACTTACTTTGAAACAGAGGTAACTGATAATTATAGATGGTTAGAAGACGATAGAAGTGAAGAAACTGAAAATTGGGTAAAGTCTGAAAACAAAGTTACTTTCGATTATCTATCTAAAATTCCATACAGAGAACAATTAAAAAATAGATTATCTGAATTATGGAACTACGAAAAGTTAGGCGTTCCTTTTAAAGAAGGAGATTATACTTATTTCTATAAAAATGATGGTTTACAAAATCACTACGTTCTATATAGAAAAAAAGAAGATGGTAAAGAAGAAGTGTTTTTAGATCCTAATACATTTTCTAAAGACGGTACAACTTCAATGAGTTCGGTTAGTTTTTCTAAAGATGGAAAAACAGTTGCTTATTCTATTTCCGAAGGAGGAAGTGACTGGCGTAAAATTATTATTATAGATGCAGCTTCAAGAGAAGTAAAAGAAGACACCTTAGTTGATGTTAAATTTTCTGGTATTTCTTGGAAAGACAACGATGGTTTTTACTATTCTAGTTACGACAAACCTAAAGGAAGTGAATTATCTGCAAAAACAGATCAACACAAATTATACTATCATAAGTTAGGTACTAGCCAAAAAGATGACAAAGTTATTTTTGGAGCTAAGCCAGAAGAAAAACATAGATATGTTGGTGGAAGCGTTACTGAAGACGGAAAATATCTTTTTATTTATCCAAGAATATCTACATCTGGAAACAAATTATTAATGAAAGACTTAACCGTTGAAGGAAGTCCAATTGTAACTGTTTTAGGTGATACTAAAAGTGATACATATGTTATAGAAAACGAAGGAAGTAAATTGTACTTAGTTACAAACTTAGAAGCTCCAAACAAAAAGATTGTTACTGTAGATGCTGCTAATCCTACTCCTGAAAACTGGAAAGATTTTATTCCTGAGACTGAAAATGTATTAAGCCCTTCAACTGGAGCTGGTTTTTTCTTTGCTGAATATATGGTAGATGCTGTATCAAAAATATTCCAATACGACTATACAGGTAAATTAGTTAGAGAAATTGAATTACCAGGAGTTGGATCTGCTGGTGGATTTGGTGGAAAGAAAGATGCTAAAGATTTATATTTCTCTTTTACAAACTATAAAACTCCAGGTTCTTCATATAAATACAACCCTAAAGAAGGTACTTATAAAGTTTACTGGAAACCAAACATTGCTTTCAATTCAGATGATTACGAAAGTAAACAAGTTTTTTACACCTCTAAAGACGGTACAAAAGTTCCTATGATTATTACTTATAAAAAAGGAATTGAATTAAATGGTAAAAATCCTACTATCTTATATGGTTACGGTGGATTCAATGTAAGTTTAACTCCAAGTTTTAGTATTGCAAATGCAGTATGGATGGAACAAGGTGGTGTTTACGCTGTACCAAATTTACGTGGTGGTGGAGAATATGGTAAAAAATGGCACGTAGCTGGTACTAAAATGCAAAAACAAAATGTTTTTGATGATTTCATTGCTGCTGCTGAATATTTAATAGAGAGTAAATATACTTCATCTGATTTCTTAGCAATTAGAGGTGGTTCTAACGGAGGTTTATTAGTAGGTGCAACTATGATACAACGTCCAGAACTAATGAAAGTAGCTTTACCTGCTGTAGGTGTTTTAGATATGTTACGTTATCATACTTTTACAGCCGGAGCTGGTTGGGCATACGATTATGGTACTGCTGAAGAAAGTAAAGAAATGTTTGAATATTTAAAAGCATACTCTCCTGTTCATAACGTTAAAAAAGGAACAAAGTATCCAGCAACAATGGTAACAACTGGTGATCATGATGATCGTGTAGTGCCTGCACATAGTTTTAAATTTGCTGCTGAATTACAAGAAAAACAAGAAGGAAATAACCCTGTTTTAATTAGAATTGAAACGAATGCAGGTCATGGTGCGGGAACTCCTGTAGCTAAAACTATTGAGCAATATGCCGATATTTTTGGTTTTACACTGCATAATATGGGATATAAAGAATTACCAAACTCAGCAAACACAAAAATTAAATCATAATAAAAACAACTCGTAATGAAATATTTTAAAAGAGGGTTATATACAGTAGCAATTACATCTTTAGTAATTGCTTCTTGTAAAACTGATAATCCAAAATCTAATGAAGCAAAAGAAGTTGCTGTTGAAAAGATTCCTGGAATCATCTTGGAAAATATGGACACTTCTGTAAAACCTACTGAGGATTTTTTCAGATTTGTAAATGGTTCTTGGTTAGATAAAACTGAGATACCAGCAGATAGAACTTCATGGGGTGGCTTTGGAGAGTTACGTAAAAAAACAGATGCAGATGTATTAAAAATTTTAGGAGAAGCTATTGAAGAAGGTAATTTTCCTAAAATTAAAGACGCTCAAGGTAATGAGATTGATAGTGATCAGCAAAAAGCAGTAAACTATTATGAAAGCATTATGGATACAGTTGCTCGTAATGAGCAAGGTATTGCTCCTTTAAAACCTTACTTAGCTAAAATTGATGAGATTAAAACTAAGAAAGATGTAGAAACTTATATCACTAAAATGGCTCCTTATGGAGGTGGTGCATTTTATGGCTTAGGAGTTTTCAACGACTTAAAAAACAGTAATATGAATGCTGGTTATTTAGGTGGTAGTGGTTTAGGTTTATCTCGAGACTATTACGTTGATGAAGATGCAGACACTAAAGAGAAACTAAAAAAATACGAAGGTTTTGTTGCTAAAATGTTTCAAAAACTTGGCGAAACTGAAGCTGAGGCTGCTAAAAATGCTGCTACAGTTGTTGCTTTTGAAACTAGTTTAGCAAAGCCAAAAATGACAAAAGAAGAGAGAAGAGACACTAGGAAAATATACAATCCTATGTCTGTTGAAGAACTTCAAGAATTAGTTCCTGCTATTGACTGGAAAGCTCACTTTGAAGGAATTGGAGTACGTATAGGTTTGAAAGATGGTACAAGCAGTGTTGATAAAGTTATTGTAACAGATCCTAAATACTTTAAAGCGATGAACGATATTTTTACAACTCGTTCTGTAGCTGATATAAAAACATTATTACGTTGGAATGCTATTAATGGTGCTGCTGGTTTATTAAGTACCGACTTAGAAAAGACAAACTGGGAATTTTACAGTAGAGATTTACGTGGTGCAAAACAACAAAGAGCTCGTGATGAAAGAGCTTTAGCATCTGTAAATGGATCTATCGGTGAAGCTATTGGTAAATTATATGTTGCTGAAAAGTTTCCGCCAGAAGCTAAACAAAAAGCTAAAGAAATGATTGATAATGTTCTTTTAGGTTTTGAAAAGCGTATTAATGGTTTAACTTGGATGAGCGAGCCTACTAAGAAAAAAGCTTTAGAAAAGTTAAGTAAACTTACTGTAAAAATAGCGTATCCTGACAAATGGAAAGATTACTCTACTTTAGAAGTAAAAGGTATTAAAGAAGGTGGTAGTTATTTTGAAAACTCAATTAATGTAGCAAAGTGGAACTACGAAGAAGATATGGCTAAATTAGGTAAGCCTGTTGATAGAACTGAATGGGGAATGTCTCCACAAACAGTAAATGCTTACTTTAACCCTGTAAACAATGAAATTGTTTTCCCAGCTGCTATTTTACAACCTCCTTTTTACAACTATCAAGCTGATGAAGCTGTAAACTATGGTGGTATTGGTGCTGTAATTGGTCATGAAATTTCACATAGTTTTGATGATTCTGGTGCTCGTTTTGATGGTGACGGAAACTTAAACAACTGGTGGACTGAAGAAGATGCTAAAAAGTTTGAAAAGGAAGGTAAAGCTTTAATAGATCAATTTGATGCATTGGTGGCAATTGATAGTGTTCATGTAAATGGTACGTTTACTTTAGGTGAAAATATTGGTGACTTAGGTGGTGTTAATGCTGCTTATGAAGGATTACAAATTTTCTTAGCGAAAAATGGTCGTCCAGAGAACATTGATGGATTTACTCCTGAACAACGTTTCTTCCTTTCTTGGGGAACTATTTGGAGAACTAAGGCTCGTCCTGAAGCATTAAAAAATCAAATTAAAACAGATCCACATGCTCCTGGTAAATTTAGAGCTTATGTACCTTTAAAAAATGTGGATGCTTTTTATGAAGCATTTAATATTAAAGAAGGGGATAAAATGTATTTAAAACCTGAAGATCGTGTTAAAATCTGGTAAGATTTAAAAGCATATTTAAGAACCGATACAAAAATGTATCGGTTTTTTTATGTCTAAAAATCAAAGATTAAGATAAAAAAGTATTATAATTTTAACATTTGGGCTTATCATTTTAGGGGTTTTTCCTGAAAACATAACTCCCTGATATACGTACCTTTATTTCAAATATTTTAAGACTCATCGCCCCCGAGATTAATTTTATTTTCCTCTCCTACTGAGAGGTTTTTTTTTGCCTTAATATTTATAATAGTACTGCTATTTTTCTTAAAACAAATGGTGTATATAAAACTTGTAATATTTACTTTTACAATAATGCTACAAGTAAATAATATTTCATTTTCGTACCCCGATAAAAAAACAACTTTAAAGGATGTTAGTTTCACTTTAAACAAAGGCGAACATTTAAGTATTATGGGTGAAAGTGGCTGCGGAAAATCTACTTTACTTAAAATTATTTATGGCTTACTTGATGTTGCAAAGGGTAATCTTTTCTGGAACGAACATACAATTTTAGGACCTGCTTTTCATTTAGTTCCAGGTATGGAGTTTTTTAAATACGTTCCGCAAAATTTTGATTTAATGCCATATACAACAGTCTCTGAAAACATTTCAAAGTTTTTGTCTCGTTTTTATCCTGAAGAAGCTCAAGCAAGAACAGAAGAATTATTAGAAGTGATTGAAATGAGTCAGTTTGCTAACATAAAAGTAAAAAACTTGAGCGGAGGTCAACAACAACGAGTTGCCATTGCAAGAGCTTTGGCTAAAGAGCCTGAATTATTATTACTAGACGAACCTTTTAGTCAAATTGATAATTTTAAAAAGAATGCCTTACGTAGAAACTTATTTAATTACCTAAAAGAAAAACAAATAGCTTGTATTGTTGCTACCCATGATGGTAACGATGCTTTATCTTTTTCTGATCAATTAATTGTAATACAAAACAATACCATTTTAGCTAAAGATCATCCGAAGAAATTGTACAACGATTTAACCAATAAATATGTGGCTTCTTTATTTGATGACGTAAACGAGATTTTAGTAGATAATAAAAGTATACTAATGTATCCGCATCAAATAAAAATTGTAGAAAGTTCAACACGCAACGCCACTGTTTTAAAAACTTTTTTTAAAGGTTTTTACTGGTTAATACAAGTATCTTATAAAAATCAAAACGTATTTGTATCACATTTATCAGATATTGATCAAGGAACAGAAATTACTATCGATTTTTAAAGCACCTCTTTAATAATTAACTTATTTCCGTTAAATACAATTTCATTATTAATTTCTTTACCTAATAGCTGCTTTCCAATAGGTGAAGAAGCTGAAACTGCAAAAAACAATTTTCCTTCAACCTTTAACTGACCGGCACTTATACATAAAAAATAGCCTACTTTATCAGTTATAATCAAGCTTCCTAAACGAACTTTTTGACTAACTTCTAAATTTGTTTTAGCTAGTGTTTCTTTCATTATCTGAATTCCTTCTAATTGCTGGCTAGCTTTTTCCATCTCTAGTTGTAACATTGCTCTGCCTGTTTCATGTTTATCTCCCGCAGAACTTTTTGTTTCACTTAACAAAGCCTTCTTATTAGAATTTATTATTTGTAAAACTGTTTCCTCTCTTTTCTGCACAAACAATCTACATTGTTCAAATAATTGATTTTTTATACTCATAATAAATCTGCTAACTCTTTACCAACAAAACTTCCAATAGCTACTCCCATACCTCCTAGCCTAACGCCACAAAAAACATTGTCTGAAATATTCTTAACAATTGCCTTCTTTTGATTTCCAACTCCCATAATTCCACTCCAACTATGCGCCACCTCAAAAGAGGCATTGGGTAAAATAGTAGTTTCTAGTAATTCCTTTAATTTATTTTGAATTCGATCTGTTGTTTCAAATTTAGTTGTTTCCTCTCCTTTAAAATCTAAATTTCTACCTCCTCCAAATAGAATTCTATTATCTATGTTTCTAAAATAATAATATCCTTCATCAAAATGAAAAGTCCCTTTAATATGTAAATTTTTAATTGGTTTTGTTATTAACACCTGTGCTCTGGCTGGTGTTACGTTCTCATTCAATAATTTTTTAGAAAAACCATTTGTAGCAATTAATAACTTATCTGTTGTAAAACTAAAGTCATTAGCATGTACCGTAACCTTATTTGAATAGTCTTCAAAACTATCAACTGTAAAATTATTTACAATTTGTATTTCTAATTTTTGAGCTTTAAATAATAAAGCTTTCATCATTTTCCCAGTATCAATCTGCCCTTCAAACTGATTAACAACATATTGTTCTTTAATATTTTTAAACTGAAAAATATTATCACTCTTTTTAAAAGTATCTTCTTTAAAAATTGGATGTAACAACTTATTAACCTGATTCATTTTTGAAATGCTACTTTCATATAAATCATTATTAATAAATAGTTCATATCCTTTATTTAATTCAAAACCGATATTTTGATCACCTAAATTCTTTCTTAAAAGTTGTAACCCATTCCATCTTTTCTTTACTAAATCTAATACCTCTTGTTCAGAATGAGATGCTAAATCTTGAATAAGTTCAGATAAACTTCCGAAGCAAGCAAAACCTGCATTTTTTGTACTTGCTCCTTGTGGCAACATTCCCTTTTCAAGAACTAAAACTTTTGCTGTAGGAAATTTCTCTTTTAATCTTATCGCACAATTCAAACCTACAATTCCACTTCCTATAATTGTAAAATCTACATTAGAAAACCATTCTTTAATCTCCCAGTAACTAAAATTTTTCATAATTATAAAACTAAACAAATCCATTTAAATATAATTTGTAATTTGGTACGATACTTGAATAGTTAATTTAAAAAGTTATCATGAAGATTCTGAATATTTTATTATCGTTAACAACACTATTTTTTATGAATTGTGCAAGTCATAAAATGGATTCAAAGCCTCCTTTCGAAGTAATTTCTGCTACTTATTTAAATTGGACAGGAGGTGTTAGAGGAGTGCAAGGCACTAACATAAACATTACTTATAAAGCTACAGATGAGATAACTTTTGAGAGTATTTTTTATAAAAACAGACAAACAAAAGTTAGTTACAAAGAATTTAATGGTAGCACATCAATATTGGGTCAGTTTCAAGATAAAACAGACCATAGATTAAAAAATCTAGTAATGGAAGGTGATGCTAAAAAAGAGTTTGGGAACAAACCAACAGAAAAAATAGAAAAGCTTCCTTTTGAATTAAAAGATACAGAAGCTGCTGTTAGTTACATTTATAAAGGGACTAAAAAGTACTTCAAAATAACAAAACTTTCTGAAGAAAAACCAGCTAGAAGAATACAATAAACAACTAGTATTTATAATATTTTAAGACTGCCTTTTTTAGGTAGTCTTTTTTTTGGCATGCATTTTGAAATACACCATACATAACCATAATACTATTAAGATATGAGAACAATAAAATTACTTTTAGGAATATTAATAGCCATAACAACTTTAAACTCATGTGTTGTTCGCAATGACAATTTTATTTCAGCAGAAGAAGTTGTATCTGGATACGATTTATGGTATGTAGATATTCATAACAGAGGAGGTAATACCGAAATTCCTTATTTATCAAGTGCTTTTACGGTATCTTTTTTAAACGGACGTTTGTACGCAAACAACAATATAGTTGATATAGGAAGAACAGGAAATGGTTTGGGTATACAAGTTGGAAGTTATCAAACTTTTGATGATGGTGTTTTGGAAACCTTTCATAATATAGATGGTAACCATGCTTTTGAAATTGATGTATTAAGCAACAATGAAATTAGAATATACGATATAAACAGTGACGCTAGTTATTTATTAGTAGGTTACAACAGAAATGATTTTGATTATGATAGATTGTTTTATGAAAATATTGAATTTTTCTTACAAGAATATGTAGCCTGGGAAAGAATTGGTACTAGAAATGGAGCTCCAAATCCGTTTGATGCTGAGCACTTTTTACAATTCACTCCAGAAAATGTTACAACATTCTATTCATCTCATGATGACTTTGGCACAAATGTTGATTTTATAAATTGGGATTATGTAGGTTCTTATACAGTTAGTGATATAACAGGTTTTAACGACTTGAAATTTTTAACACTAAATTATGATGGCGGAGATATTGAAGAATTTGAATTAAGCGTTGTTAATGACGGAACAGTTGATTTATTTCACGTAAGTACAGGAACCACATATACATTCTCAGGAAGAAGTTTTATTCAACTTTTAAAGAGTAAAAGTGGGAAAACAGCAAAAGATGTTGTAAGAAATAATGGTAGAAAACGTACTAAAATAAAAAGAAAAGAAATTACAAGAAAGGTATTAAAATAAAGTTTGGTTAGTTGATTTTTGGTTGGTTATTTCTCGATAGCCAATTGAAGAAAAAACCGTCTCTTTTAAAAGGGACGGTTTTTATTTTTATATAACACTAAAAAACTTCAAGTAACCAGTTTCTTACCAAATTTCTAAATTCTATAACACCTCATTTACATTAAAAATTTTACCTTTATAAAAAACTTAATCAACACATGTCATTAACAGCTTTTATTACCGGAGCTACTTCCGGAATTGGTAAGGCTACTGCAATTCTTTTTGCTCAAAACAACATTAGACTTGTTATTTGTGGAAGAAGAACTGAAAAACTTCAAGCTTTAAAAGAAGAATTGTCTGAACTTACAGAAGTACACACACTACAGTTTGATGTACGTTATAAAGAGGAGGTTACTAAAGCTATTGAAAGCTTACCTTCAGAATTCAATCAAATAGATATTTTAATCAACAATGCAGGAAATGCACACGGTTTACACTCAATACAAGAAGGTAATATTGATGATTGGGATGCAATGATTGATGGAAATGTAAAGGGACTTTTATATGTTACAAAAATGATTATTCCATCGATGATTGAAAGAAACAATGGTTTTATTGTAAATATAGGTTCAATTGCTGGTAAAGAAGTATATCCTAACGGAAATGTATATTGTGCTTCAAAATTTGCTGTAAACGCTCTAAACAAAGCAATGCGTTTAGATTTAAATCAACATAATATTAGAGTATCTGCTATTCATCCTGGACTTGTAGAAACAGAGTTTTCTGATGTTCGTTTTAAAGGAGATTCTGAAAGAGCAAAAACAGTATACCAAGGTTATAAAGCTTTGCAAGCAGAAGATATTGCTGATATTATTCATTTTGTGGTTACGCGCCCATATCATGTGAATATTGAAGATTTAATTGTTTATCCAACAGCACAAGCTAGTGCTTCTATTTTAAAAAAAGATGAAAACTAAACTTTCTGATATTATAATTGGTTGCATGACTTGGGGAGCCTGGGGTAAGCAATTTTCTACGGATGAAATGGTAGACTTAATGCATTTTTGCATTGAACAAGGTAATACTACTTTTGATCATGCTGATATTTATGGAGATTATTCTACTGAACTTGATTTTGGGAAAGCCTTTGCCAAAAGCGGTGTAAAAAGAGAAGATATTCAGTTAATTTCAAAATGTGGTATTCAATACAAAACAGATACCAGACCAAATAAAGTTAAGCATTACAACTACTCTAAAGAATATATTATTTGGAGTGTAGAACAATCTTTAAAAAATTTACATACAGATTATTTAGATGTATTGTTATTACACAGACCTAGTCCGTTAATGCAAGCAGATGAAATTTCTGAAGCTATAGAATTACTTCAAAAACAAGGAAAGATTATTGATTTTGGGGTTTCTAACTTTACACCTTCTCAAATAGATTTATTGAAAAAAAGTAATCTTTCTATTACTGCAAATCAAATCGAATTTTCACTAATTCAGAATTCAGCAATTGAAAATGGTTTATTAGATTATTTACTTTCAAATAATATTAAAACCATGTGTTGGAGTCCGCTCGGAAAATTCTTTTCTTTAGAAAACGAACAATCTGAAAGAATAAGCGCCGTTTTAAAAGAACTTTCAATAAAATATAATGTAACTGAAAGTGAACTATTATTAGCTTGGATTTTAAAACATCCTGCGCAAAGTATTCCTGTAATTGGTACTACTAGCAAGAATAGAATTATACAAGCAAATACTGCAAAAACAATCAATTTAGATTTACAAGATTGGTTTATTCTTTATGAAGCAAGTAGAGGTCATAAAGTAGCTTAAAATGATAAATAAGCGTTTACTCATAAAAAACTTACTCTCTAATAACGATGAAAATAGCTTTTATGATAAAAAGGAAAAATTATCGTTAGGAAATAAAGAAGGAAAAGCAAAATTTGTAAAACACATTTGTGCCCTTTCTAATTCTAATCCTGATAATAACTCATACATTGTTATAGGTATTAGAGATGAAGACAATAAGGTAATTGGCGTTGATTTTTTTGACGACAGTAAAATACAAAACCTAGTAAACGCTTATTTAATCAACCCTCCTAAAATTCAATACGAAAACATACCTTTTACAGGTTTACCAAGGTATAAAGTAATTGGATTGGTAACTATTTTACCCAACAAAAACACTTCTCGTTTAGCTAAAAATGCATGGAAGTATCCAAAAAACACGGTCTTTTACAGAAGAGGTAGCAACTCTATGCCTATAGAGGGAGATTTTGAACTTAGAAACACAAACAAAGATATTGTTACTGCTATTGAAAAAAATGCTAGTAATAATATTCAACTTACATTAGATGGTGTTTTCGATTTTTTAAATAGACATAAAGAAGAATACAACCCTACTTATACTGTTTTTAAAGAACAATTTGTACTATGCTGGGCAGGCAAAAAAACAGTTATTAATGAAAAAGAATACTACTCTAGAGTTGATATTGAATTAATTAACGAACAAGTACGTTTGTTTTATTCTGCTTTAGACGAAGTACAAATAAAGATAAGTGATCATTCTTTTATTATTGTTGAGTATATCTTACTAGGATTAGAGAAAGATGAAACTAGATATCCGTTAGAAAAAACAATCATACATTTTAAGAACAATGGAAAATTGGAGATTATAAAAGAATTTTTATTTGAACCACCAACTTACGATATCAATATTATTAAACACATTTATGAAACAAGTAATGAAGTAGTTCGAAAAATAGAAGAAAATATTCCATTATCAGTGACAGAACATGAAGATGTATCTAGACTTCCGAACAATTATTTAATCTGCTATTTAAATAATTTTTTAGATGCGAAAGAACAACTAGAAAAAGCTAAAAACTATATTCGAGATTTAGAAGATAAAACAACCTATATTAAGTACAAAGACGTTGTTAGAGTTTTACGTAAAGTAAAGTATCACTAAAATTAAAAAATAGAAGCTAAGGAGTTACCTACTCGACTTCTATATAACTTATTTTCGCTTGTAATCTGAACTTACTAAGCACTTATTATTTTTCCATTTTCCTTTTAATGAATCGGTATGAATTACTAGATCTTTTTGAGTTAAAAACTGTCCTTTTTTATTCTTTTTTATCACCTTCATTTTTCCACTAGTGATTGCATTAATCACTTTATAAATTAATCCTTTTCTTGGTGATTTTCTACCTTTCTCTGTTAGAGTAAGCCCTACTTCATTATTAAACAAGTCCATTTCAGAAGAAATTTCATCAGGCACAATTCCTTCTTCTAATCGTTGTTTTTTATACATTAAATAGTTTTCTTTCTCATGTGCTCTTCCTAATGATCGTGCTGCAGAAGTACCAATTTCTTCATTTAATCGAGCCATCCAATATGAATGTCTAAAAGCATCCACTTGTCCGCCTGCATGATCTCCATCTAACAAATTAGTTTTTCTAATACTATCAGCAACCCTTTTGGCTTCTAACGATATTACTAATGCCTTTTTTGCTTTAAATGGATGAAAAATTGTCCACCATTTTTTAGGACGAGATAACTTTTTAAACTTTTCATAACTTGACTGAGTATATCCACTAGTAATAGCAGCGAATATTAAAACCTTTACAATTGTATTTTTCATATGATATCATTAAAAAAGAGAGCCTTTTACAACTCTCTTTTTTAAATAGCATAAATAATGCCTTATTATTTAATAATTAATTTTTTTGTTGCTATTTGCCCAGATGCTGTAACTTTTAATACATACATTCCAGAAGATAATTGTTCAATAGTTACATTATTGATGTTTCCTGTAACATTTTTAACTAGCACTCTTTTTCCTAATAAATTAAAAATCTCCACTTTTTTATCTTCAAATGAAGCTGTAGTAATAGTTAAAGAACCATTTTTAGTTATTGGATTAGGAAATACATTAAAGCCTTCAATAGTGTTTTCTTTAACACTGGTTGTTATACCAGATAACTCAGTAGGAAATATTTGAGCAAGACCACTTGTTCTTCTTGAACTTGTTGCTGGTTTAGCTGCAATTCCAGTAATATCAAAAGTACCTTGAGGAATGATAGTTCCTTCTAAATCTAAACCATCAAACTCTAATCTAAAAACCATTTGTAAATCTCCACTAGAAATTAAATAATCTCTTGTAATTGAACTATCAAACCTAGCCACACCATCAGCGGCATCAAAACTAGCATTTTTAATGGTTACTCTTTGCGATTGATATTCATCTATATTATCAATTAACTCTTCAAGTGTTAATACTGTTGGTGGAATAGTATTTCCTGTAGAAACTACATTTGTAGGCTCTTGCTCTGGAATAAATTTCTTTCCTTCAGCATCTTCTATATATTGCCCTTTTAAACCTGTAAAAACATCACCTTCATTATATCCGTCTAAAACATTTTTTACATCATCAATAATAAAACCAGCAGAATCATCTTGAATGTACTTTTGGTTTCTTTCATTTTGAGTATCGTATGTTATTGTTATTTCATTGATAAGCTCATAAAACTCACCTCTATCAGAATATCCTAGTTCTTCTAAACTACTTGCTTCTCTATAAGTATCACTTATATTAAACCAAGTTGCAGCTAAAATTCTAGGAGAAAAAGGTTCTTTAGCACCATCTAATAACTCTACCTCAACTGTATAGCTACCAGCTGTAACATCAAAAATAATATCAATATAATTATCTTCTTCAATTGTCGTCACTCCATTTTTACTAACTGTGTATTTCACAAAACCGTCAGAACCTGGAGTAAAGCTTGGGAAGTTTTTAATTTCATATTCAACTGTCACTTCTGTTGTTGAAGGAGATAAACTTTCACTTTGTTGAGGTGATATAATCTCTACTGAAGGTGTAGCTGAAGCCACTGAAAAGAATACTGATTTTTTTATTGCTGGATTGAATGAATTACGATCTGCATCTACCAATTCAACTTCAATTTGATATGCATTGTTTTCAGTTACTGCTACTGAGAAATTAGTTTCAACTACATCGTCTATTATATATTCTGTTGCTCCATTTTTACTAACTGTATATTTCACAGAGCCATCTGTACCCAAAGTGAAGTCAGGAAAATCTCTTATTTCATAAGAAATATCAACATTGGTGGTATTTGCATCAAAAACAGTATCATTATCTGGCGTTAAAAACACTATTGATGGATTAACAACATCAGCAACATAAAAAACTAGATCTCCTCTAACTTCTGGTGTAAAAGGATTAGAAGAAGCATCTACCAACTCCACTTCTACTCTATACTCATTTCCAGCACTAACATCTATATTAAAATTAGTTTCAGTAAAATTATCTCCAGAATCGATAATATCCCCATTCTTACGAATCGTGTATATGATTGAACCATCTGAACCTAAAGTAAAACCAGGGAAATCTCTTATTTCATATGTAACATCAACACTTGTTGTATTTGACTCAAAAACAGTATCCATATCTGGTGAAGTAAATACAATTGATGGACCAACAGCTTCTGCTACTGAGAAATTTGTAGTAGCTAAAATAGCTGGTGAAAAAGAGTTTTTATTTTCATCTAAAACTTCTATTTCTAAAAAATAATTACCTGCGGTTACAGACCAATCTATATTTACTCCTGCTGCTGCTATTTCTGTTGTAGTATTTGGGTCATCATCTTTTTTTACAGAATAACTTATAAATCCATCTATGTTATTGAAATCTGGAAAATTTAATATGTCATATCTAAAAGGGACACTTGTTGTACCTGCTTCAAAAACTTGTCCGTCAGTTGGAGAAGAAATAACTACTGAAGGAGCAGCTGCAGCCACAGAGAAAATTTTAGTTGACTTTATAGCTGGGTCAAAAGAATTACGAGCTGTATCTACTAACTCTATTTCAACACTATAATCATTCCCTGTATTTACATCAATAGAAAAATTTGTATCTGTAAAATCATCTGTTATACTAACTACATCTCCATTTTTTCTTACTGTATAAACTGCTGTACCATCTGTACCTAAAGTAAAACTAGGAAAATCAACAATATCAAAAGCAATATCTACATTTGTGGTTGAAGCATCAAAAACCTGTCCGTCTTCTGGAGCAAAAATATTGATAGAAGGACTTCCTGTTACAGCTGCAACAGAAAAATCTACAGAAGTCATAATTCTAGGAGTAAATCTATCTTTTCCGCTATCTAATAATTCTACCTCTAAAGTATAACTGTTTCCAGAAGCAACATCAAAAACAATATCTGTATTATCTGTTTCTTCTAAAATAATATCGCCATTCTTCCATACTATATATGATAAATAACCATCGGCTCCAACTGTGAATCCAGGAAAATCTCTAATTTCATATTCAACATTCATACTTGTAGTATTCGCATCTAAAACCTGTCCTTGTGTTAAAGAAGTTATTACTACTGATGGATCAGCTGAAGTTGATTCGGTGATAGAAAAATTAACAGAAGCTAAAATAGCTGGCGAAAAAGAATTCTCATTTTCATCTAAAACTTCTATTTCTAAAAAATAATTACCTGCGGTTACTGACCAATCTATATTTACTCCTGCTGCTGCTATTTCTGTTGTAGTATTTGGATCACCATCTTCTTTTACAGAATAACTTATAAATCCATCTATATTATTGAAATCTGGAAAATTTAATATATCATATCTAAAAGGAACACTTGTAGTACCTGATTCAAAAACTTGTCCGTCTGTTGGAGAAGAAATTACTACTGAAGGAGCAGCTGCAGCTACAGAGAAAGTTTTAGTTGCCTTAATAGCTGGATCGAAAGAATTACGAGCTGTATCTACTAACTCTATTTCAACACTATAATCGTTCCCAGCATTTACATCTACAGAAAAACTTGTATCAGTAAAATCATCTGTTATACTAACTATATCTCCATTTTTTCTTATTGTATAAACAGCTGTACCATCTGTACCTAAAGTAAAACTAGGAAAACCAATAATATCAAAAGCAATATCTACATTTGTTGTTGAAGCATCAAAAACCTGTCCGTCTTCTGGAGCATAAATATTGATAGAAGGATTTCCCGTTACAGCTGCAACAGAAAAATCTACAGAAGTCATAATTCTAGGAGTAAATCTATCTTTTCCACTATCTAATAATTCTACCTCTAAAGTATAACTGTTTCCAGAAGCTACGTCAAAAACTATATCTGAATTATTTGTTTCTTCTAAAATAATATCGCCATTTTTCCAAACTACATATGATAAATAACCATCTGATCCAACTGTGAATCCAGGAAAATCTCTTATTTCATATTCAACATTCATACTTGTAGTATTCGCATCTAAAACCTGTCCTTGGGTTAAAGAAGTTATTACTACTGATGGATCAGCTACAACAGAGAAATTTTTAGTTGATTTTATAGCAGGATTAAAAGAGTTTCGATCTGTATCTACTAGTTCTATTTCAACACTATAATCGTTTCCTGCACTTACATCAACAGAGAAACCTGTATCTGTAAAATCATCTGTTATATTAACTATATCTCCATTTTTCTTTACTGTGTAAACAATAGTACCATCTGTACCCAAAGTAAAATTTGGAAAATCAATAATATCAAAAGCAACTTCTACTCTAGACGTAGTAGTACTAAAAACCTCATCATCATAAGGCGCAAAAATATTGATAGAAGGAAATGCAGCTACAGAATAGTTTTTAACAGATGTTATAGCTGGCGTAAAAGAATTTCCTGAAGCATCTACTAACTCTATAGTAGCTTCATAATTGTAGCCTGCTCTTACTTGTGTGCTTATAGTCGTATCTCGTATATCATTATTTGATAACACTAAGTCTCCATTCTCTTTTAAAGTGAACACCACAAAAGCATCAGTTCCTATTGTTGCTGAAAAATTTAAAATATCGTAAGATATATCTACTTGTGTTGTAGCAGCATCAAAAACTTCATTATCATCAGGAGCATAAATGTTTATTGAAGGACCTGGAGCTATGGAAAAGTTTCTTGTAGATATAACAGCTGGTGAAAAAGGATTCAGTGATGTATCTAATATTTCTAATTCAATACTATATTGATTACCTGCTTGTACATCTATTGTAAAAGAAGTATCTGTTATACCATCTCTAGCATCTATAAAATCTCCATTCTTTTCAATCCTATATACAACAGATCCATCTGATCCTAGTGTGAAACCAGGAAAATCTCTAATTTCATATTCAACCAGAACACTAGTAGTGCCCGCATCCAAAACCTGTCCTTCTGTTAAAGAGGTTATTACAATGGAAGGATCTGTATTGGTGCTTGAAGCAAAAGTGAAAGCATACAATAGTATACTTAATAGACTAATTAAGTAATTTTTTTTCATTTCTTTATCTTTTCAATTATAAATTAAGTTGACTTTATCAAAAGTAACGATTTATATTTCATCAAAAAGGTTATTTTTATTTTAAATATCTGATTTTAAATCTTAGGTAAAATCTTTTTATTAATATTAAAGCAACATTAAGTTAAAGTACCATTAACTGTTTTTGTTATTAAATCGTTACTTTTGGAATCGTTACTTAATCAAAATATAACGTATGAACACTAATGATGTTAAAATTTTATTAGTTGATGATGAGCCTGATATTTTAGAGATTGTAGGTTACAATCTTAGATCTGAAGGTTACCAAGTATTTACAGCAACTAATGGGGTAGAAGGCGTTAAAATTGCCAAAAAAATAGTACCTCATTTAATTCTGTTAGATATAATGATGCCAGAAATGGATGGTATTGAAGCTTGTGAAAAAATAAGAAATATTAAAACTTTAGAAAATGTTTTAATATCGTTCTTAACTGCTAGAGGAGAAGATTATTCTCAGGTAGCAGGTTTTGATGCAGGTGCAGACGATTATATTACAAAGCCTATTAAACCAAAGGTCTTGGTAAGTAAAGTAAAGTCTTTATTAAGACGTTTAAAAACTGAAACTGCTTCAGAAGCAACTACTAAAATTGGAGACATCTTAATTAATAGAGATGAATATGTTGTTTTTAAAGGAGATGATAAAATTACTTTACCTCGTAAAGAATTCGAATTATTTTCTTTGTTAACATCTAAACCAGGTAAAGTTTTTAAAAGAGAAACTATTTTAGATAGTGTATGGGGAAATGAAGTTGTTGTTGGTGGTAGAACTATAGATGTACATATTAGAAAGTTGAGAGAAAAAATTGGTGATCATCATTTTAAAACTGTAAAAGGTGTTGGTTACAAGTTTGTATTGGAAGGAGACAAATAATTGTCTTTTTAAATTTAAATAATTTACGGCTTGTCTAGTTTTAAAATCTAAGACAAGCCTTCTTTTTTTATTATGAAGAAACTAAAAAAAACATATAATTACGCATTATTTTCGGCACTATATTTAACGCTAATTTCTATTGTAATTGCAGTATTCTCATACTTATCGTTCTTTAAATCGTTAGGATTAATTGTAGTTATTATTTTTGGTATTCTAGTGTTTGTTGTTTCCTTTTTTATCATACAATACAGAGCAGAACACTTCATTTATCAGCGTGTAAAAAAGTTATATCAAGACATCTCTATTTTAGATGTAAATGATTTAAAAAGAGATAAGATTACTACAGATATTGATTCTTTTACAAAAACAGTACAAGATTATGTAGAAGATAAAAAAGAAGAAATTGCTAATTTAACTGAGAGAGATTCTTTTAGACGAGACTTTTTAGGTAATGTAGCACACGAATTAAAAACACCTTTATTTACCGTACAAGGATATATTTTAACATTAATAGAAGGTGCCGCTGATGATAAAATAATTAGAGATAAATATTTAGAGCGAGCAAATAAAGGTGTTGAGCGTTTGACTTCTATTGTTAAAGATTTGGATATGATTGCCAAATTAGAAACGGATGGAATGAAAATGAAAATAGAGCCTTTTAATATTTTAGAGCTTATTCAAAATGTTTTTGACTTATTTGAAATGAAAGCTAAAAAAAGGAATATCAAACTTATTTTTGATAAAGTATATGATTTTCCAATTTTTGTAAAAGGTGATATTGAACGAATAGAACAGGTACTTATTAACTTAATTGTTAACTCAATTAAATATGGTAAAGTTGGTGGTTTTACTACTGCTAGCATAGAAACTTACAATGAAAATAAGTTTGTGATTAAAATAAGTGATAATGGTGAAGGAATAAAGCAAGAACATATTCCGAGGCTTTTTGAACGTTTTTATAGAGTAGATCAAAGTAGATCTAGAGAACAAGGAGGTTCTGGTTTAGGTTTATCCATTGTAAAGCATATTATTGAAGCTCACAACGAAACTATTTTATTAAAAAGTACATTTGGTGAAGGGTCTGAATTTTCTTTTACCCTTGAGAAAGCTATGTAAATTTAGTTGACTTATTTAAACTTAAAGGAAACTGCTTTCATCTCATTATTGAAGATGCAAGCAGTTTTTTTATACCTTTAAAACATACCTTAAGCATCTTTTTAAGGTTAAAATTAGATTTATTTATAAGCTAAAACTTACAAAAAAAGCTGCCCATTTATGGACAGCTTTTTTATTTTTTTAATCTGTCTCGTCCTGAAATAGCGTTACACAATTATGTAACATTATGAACGACAATATTTACCGTAAACGTACTCAGAAAGATTATACGATGAGTTTTAAACTTTCCGTTGTATCTGAAGTAGAA
>NZ_SJXJ01000003.1 GCF_004337695.1 Tenacibaculum sp. M341 | reverse complement strand
GAATCTTTTAATGCTAAAATAAAAGCGTTTAGAGCTCAATTTAGAGGAGTGAGAAATGTAGAATTCTTTCTATACAGATTAACACAAATTTTTGCTTAACCACAACTTTTAGGAATGATCCAAAATAATTCTGCAGACATCTAAAAAGATATTAAATAAAAAAAGCTTCCAGAAAATCTAGAAGCTTTTTGTTGGCCTACAAGGACTCGAACCTTGAATATCGGTACCAAAAACCGGTGTGTTACCATTACACCATAGGCCAATACCTTAATTGCGGGTGCAAATATAGAACATTTCTATATACACACAAAACTTTTTTTTATTTTTTTATTTTATCCTTTTAACAGAACTTTATCAACACCAACAATTCAATCTTTTAACTTTGCTTTTTGATTAAATAAAATATTTTGTTTTACGTACTGCTTTTAACTTAAAATAGTACATTCGCATTGATTTTTGGACATTATAATTATGAAAGACTTTAATTTCAAAAAGTGGGATATTATTCTTGGGTGGTTATCATTCGCAATTGCACTTATTACTTATACTTTAACATTAGAACCTACAGTTAGTTTTTGGGATTGTGGTGAATACATTTCTACTTCTGTAAATCTTGAAGTAGGGCATCCACCTGGCGCTCCTCTTTTTCAAATGCTTGGTGCATTTTTTGCCATGTTTACTAGTGATCCTAGTCAATGGGCTAAAATGGTCAACTTTATGTCTGGCTTGGCAAGTGCCTTTACAATATTATTTATGTTTTGGACCATCACTAATTTAGCCAAAAGAATTGTCATCAAAAATAATTCTTTAGAATTAGGAGAAAAAATTGCTGTTTTAGGTAGTGGTTTAGTTGGTTCTTTAGCGTATACTTTTTCTGATAGTTTTTGGTTTAGTGCTGTAGAAGGTGAAGTGTATGCGATGTCTTCTTTTTTAATGGCTTTACTTTTTTGGTTAGGACTTCGTTGGGAAGGAGAAATGCTATCACCTAGAGGAAACAAGTGGCTATTATTAATTAGCTTTGTTGTAGGTTTATCTTTTGGAGTACACATACTATCATTATTGGTAATTCCTGCAATTGTAATGCTATATTACTTTAAGAATTATGAAAACAAAACATTAAAAACAACCGCCATTGCTACTGTAGTTTCTATTTTAGTTTTAGCTTTTGTATTTAAATTCCTTTTCCCTTTTACTTTAAAATTCTTTAGTGTTTCTGAATTGTTCTTTATCAATTCTATTGGGCTTCCTTATAATTCTGGAACTATTATAGCAGGTATTATTTTAATTGTTCTTTTTTATGTTGGTTTAAATTACACTAGAAAAAAACAGTTAGTAACTGCTAATACCGCTATTTTATCTGTTTTATTTATAATGATTGGTTTTTCTTCTTGGTTAATGTTACCTATTAGAGCCAATGCGGATACTATTGTAAACGAAAATAATCCATCGAGTGCCAGAGAACTTTTAGCATATTACAATCGTGAACAATATGGTGATGCGAATGTATTTTATGACAAGTACTACTCTTTTGCTTATAAGAAAGAACAAGAGAAAACTATAGATGAATACGGTGACTTAGTTGATGTTTATAAAGACGACAAACCTAAGTATGAAAAAATTAACGGTAAATATGAGATCGTTAATCAATATAAAAATGTAATTCCAAAATGGTCTAGCAAACACAAAGGTTTTATTCCTCGAATGGTAGATCCTGGAGCTGAGCAATACTACAAGCAAATAGCAGGTATTCCGATGTCTAGTACCAGAAGACCAACTTTTGCAGAAAATTTACGTTTTATGATCAGCTATCAGTTTGGTTATATGTATGGTCGTTATTTTATGTGGAACTTTGTAGGTCGACAAAATGATGTACAAGGACACCTTGACAATAATGGTAATTGGTTAAGTGGTATTAAGCCTATTGATAATTTATTTATCGCTCCACAAGATAATCTTCCAGATGAAATTAAAAATAACAAAGGAAGAAATACATATTTCTTTTTACCTCTTATTTTAGGTATTATCGGATTATTATACCATGTAAATAAAGATAAGTACAATTGGTACGCTTTAGCATTATTCTTTGCTTTTACTGGTTTTGCTATTATCTTTTACACTAACCCAAAACCTTTTGAACCTAGAGAAAGAGATTATGCTGTAGTTGGCTCTTTTTATGTATTCGCCATATGGATAGGTTTTGGTGTATTAGCTATATACGAATACTTAAAAAATTATGTAAAAACTCCAATGATGGCAATGGCTGTTTCTGTGGTTTCTTTATTGGCTGTTCCAACATTAATGGGATTCCAAAACTGGGATGATCATGATAGAGCTGATAGATACATTGCGCAATTAAATGCACAAACGTACTTAGAAAGTTGTGATCCGAATGCTATTATTTTTACTATTGGTGATAATGATACTTTTCCGCTTTGGTATATGCAGCAAATTGAAGGTGTTAGAAGAGATATTAAAATTATAAACACTAGTTTATTTGCAACTGATTGGTACATAGATCAAATGAAGAAAAAAACATATGATGCAGATCCAATTCCGTCAAAATTAAAACACCATCAATATAAATATGGAACTTTAGATATTGCTTATCATTTCCCACATCCTAAATTAAAAGATTCTGTACTTCCTTTAAAGTCTTTTATGCAATGGATTGCTAGCGACAATGAAGCTACTTATTATGAAACTCAAAACAATTTAAAGGAAAAGATTTATCCAACTAATAAAATAAGAGTTCCTGTAAACAAAGAAAATGTTTTAAAATATGGTATTGTAGCAGCTAAAGACGCTGATAAAATAGTTGATTATATAGATATAGAAATTGACGATGCTATTACTAAAAACAGAATATTAATGCTTGATATTCTTAACAACTTCGATTGGAAACGTCCTATCTACTTTACTGGAGGAGCAAATGCTGACGAAGAGTATATTTGGTTGAAAGATTACTTACAATTAGATGGTATGTCGTTTAAATTAGTTCCTATTAAAACACCTATTGCAGGTAAATCTATGTTTGATATGGGAAGAATTGATCCTGAAAAAATGCTAGCCAATGTTGAAAAATGGGATTGGAAAACAATTAATAACGGTGAAATTTACTTAGATGAACAAAGTAAGAGAAATGCAATTTCATTAAGAAATAACTTAATGCGTTTATCTGAAGAGTTTTTAGTACAAGGTGATACAACAACGGCTAAAGATGTTTTAGATTTATCGTTACATAAAATGCCTATTAAAGATTTTGGTCATTACAGTATTTCTTTGGGATATCCTGAATTGTATTACAAAATTGGAGATAAGGATAAAGCTCGAATGACTGCTGAAACTTTAATCGATATCTTAAAACAGCGATTAGATTATTATTACACTTATGAAAATCCTAACTATGTAGCTGACGATATTGAAACAAGCTTGTACATGTATAGAAACTTGCTAGATCAAATAGGTCGTTTTGATGATGATGAATATTTTAAAAGCATTCTTTTAGAATATTTAGAAAAAGAACGATTATTTATTCCTGATAGTGGTACTGAAGAAGAATTAGAACTTCTAGATTCACTTGAATCTGCCACCCAAAAAGAGTTAGATACCATACAACCTATTGACTCTACAAAATAAAAACACAAAACGAGATTAGCTTTTAAGTTAATCTCGTTTTTCTTTTGTTTTGCATCATTCTCCTTCTCTATTTCTCTTCTAATTATACTTTTCACCTTAAAATCATCAATTTAGATACCTTTTTAATTATCTAAAAACTCCTTTTTAAACTAATATTCTTTACAAATTCTCTACTAAAGAATAGCTTCTACTAAACTAAAGGTTAGAAGACTCCTCCCTCTAGGGGTAGAAGTTATATTATTTGCCTGATAACTAAACACAAGTGTAGTGACTTATAGACTTTTAAAGTTTAGGTTTGTTAAAAAACAACACAAAATGACAAACGTACAAGTACCTTTCACTTCTCCAAGAGAACATCAAATTCATGAACTTGCGAACTTCATAGTTTATGAAAACTACAAGCATCATTCACAAACAAAACGCGAGTATAATTTTGAAAAAAGTGTAGATGAAATTCTTCAAGAAGAAAAAAAGTTTTTTAAAGACTCTAAAATTTTTACTGTAAGAGACAAGTCTAATCAAATTGTAGGCTGTATTAGAACTTTAAATTGGAACTATTATGATGAATTACCAATGCAAAAAATCTTTGGTTTTAATCCTATCTTAATTCCAAAAGTAGCAACATCCAATCAAGTTATCCACATTGGAAGATTTGCCGTAAGCAAAAATGCAAAAGACAAAAATTTATTTAAAAAATTAATGCTTCATGCTATTAAACAAATTTGCGATCACAAACTTAATATTGGATTAGCTGAGTGTGATTCGAAATTATTAAGAATAATGAATCTTTTGGGCATTAAAGCAAAAAGAATTGGCAATCCTAAAATGTATTTAGGTTCAGAAACCATACCTATTACTATTGAATATATTGGTGTTATCGATTTTTACCACAAAAACAAACACTTAATTACTGCAAACTAACACCAACCTCCTATAATTTACCTATAATGAAAGAAAAGAAACAACAACCAAAAACCACTTACACTTCTGAGTTCACAGAAGATATTCAAAACATTATTTCAGATGTTTTTAACTATTCAGACATGCTGAATATAGATTTCGAGAGTTTAGACCAATAAACTCAAATAAAAAATAAGTCACCAACTATTAATTTCAATTTATGAACTCACAAGAATTAGCATACTCAATTAAAAGTTTAACCCCTAAAGAGAAAAGTATTGTAGAACTAATTGTTTTAGGAAACTCAACCAAACAAATAGCAGAAAAGCTATTTAACAGTAAAAGAACAATTGATACTCATCGTCAAAATATTGCTGTCAAATTTAATAGATGCGGACAAGGGCGACTATTTCTATTTTTAATAGAAAATAAAAGCCGTATTCTTAAAATGCTTGCTCCTACTACTCCACCCGCATTTATAAACAACATGAATCAAAGCCAATACGATTCATTCTCTTATTAAAATTTCTGATACCATAAAAACTCAATATTGTCAACTTCTAAAATAGAAGTTAATAACATAAACACACGTTAAAAACACAGGTGAATAAATTCATTTTTTAAGCTCTAAATAGGTATAAACACTTAGAAAATTAACAAAAGACCTAACAATATTTGCATCAGAATATTAACAAAAAACTTTTTAATTATTATGAAACACTTAACCTTTTTTTCAACCCTTTTTGCTACGATTTTACTTTCATCGTGTAATTCTGAAGAGATCGTCAATAATGACGAACCTACTTCAAGTTTAGAAAAAACCTTAAACATCTCTGACGCTAATATTGAACTTTCTGAAGGGGATTTTCTATTAAACATTGAAAATAACAACGGGCAGGAAACAATTGTAAATTTAAGCACAGCCTTAAACAAATCAATACCGCAAAACAAAACCTCTAATAATGACAATATTGATGGAAAGTTAAACATTACTATCAATAACCAAGAAGAAGAAATTTTCTACTACAACTACAACCCAAGAGGAAACAAAAAAGGTAGAATCGTTTTCTTACCTAGAGAAGTTACAGAATACATTCCTTTAGAGGATGGAAGTTATAGAACTGTTGAAGAAACTTTTACATACAATAACCAAAACTTACTACTTAACTACAACAGAACAATTACACCACCAGATAATAGAGAAAACTTAAAATCTATTAACCAACGTGTTATTTGGAATAACGGAGTAATTAGAAGAATTAACCAAAGATCTATTTTTGCTGATAATAGCAGAGAAAAGTTCAACATTATACCACGATACAACGACGGAAGAATAAATACATTTTTGTTCAAACAAAACAATATTACAAAACAAGAAGAAGTAATTACTTTTCAACCTAATGGCGATGTAAATTACAAACAAAAAACAGTTTTCTCAGCAGAGGGTACACCTAGTCAAATTACTTTTAATCAATTTTATAAAGACAACGAATCTAACATTAAAACAATTGAAACTAGTAATGTAAATCCAGCTACTAATGTAAAAGGAGATGTTAACTTCACATTAAATGTTGAGCATGAAAACAGAAAAAATTATGCTGTTGATTTAATTGCTACTTCTCCTTTTGTTGGTCTTTTTATTCAAAGTCCTGAGTTTTATTCTGGAAGAAAAAATAGAAAATATTTAACTCAAGAATTTACAATTCCTACTGGTGATGTATTAAGCAATAGAATAGATGCTCGCACAAAATACAATGCTAAAGGATACCCTGTAATAAGCTCGTTAGAAAGTAATTTAAGAAACGTTACTAAAGGCTTTTCTATATCTTCTAATCAATCTACTAAAAGATACAGATACACTATTGCTATTGTTTTTGAAGATTAATCACATCTCTCAAGTAGTCCCTTAATATTTAACCAAATAAATACCTCCTTAAATATAATTTTGAATGAACACAATAAACGAAAAATACGTTAGAAACAGCATTTACATTTCTAATGAAGAACAAGAAGTAATTAAAAACTACCCTATATTTATTGGTGGTGCTGGAATAGGCAGTTTAATTGCAGAATGTTCTCTTAGACTAGGTTTTGAAAACATTACCATTGTAGATGGCGATACCGTTGAAAATTCAAATTTAAACAGACAAAATTATATAGAGGATGACATTAATACTGCTAAAGTTGAGGCTTTAAAAAACAGACTACATGCTATAAATTCTAATGCTAAAATTAAAATTTATAAAGAGTTTATTACTCCTAGCAATATAAAAGCTATGCTAAATAATGATACTGGGGTTGCCATAAATGCTCTAGATTTTTGCTCAGATATTCCTTTAGTTTTTGATCGTTTTTGTCAGAAAAATAACATTCCTGTTTTACATCCTTATAATATCGGGTGGGGTGGATTATTAACGGTTATTATGCCGGACGGAATGAATATTGAAAAGATATTTAACGACTCTGAAGAAATAAACGAACTAGAAATTATAGAGTATGCTAATCAACATTTAGATTTTTGGCAAGAAAGTCAACCTTGGATTGGAGATATTCTGAATAAATATAAACAAGAAAAGGAACAACTTTCCTCTACGCCTCAATTATCAATTGGTTGTTATGCTGTGGCAGCTATGTGTGCAACTACTATTTTTAAAATTGCCACTAACAAACCGGTAAAGGCTTTTCCTGAATTTTATATTTCTAACGACATGTACAGTTAGTTTTTCTTGAAAAGTATATTCTTATTTTCATAGCAAAAAAAGAGTCAGAAGTTGCCTTCTGACTCTTTCTATTATAAAGATTTTGATTTTTAAATAAGCTTATTATTGATGGCGCACATTATTGCTTCAGAAATATTAGAAACTTCTAACTTATCGTAAATTTTTCTCCTGTGAAACTTTACCGTATCTGAGGTTACATATATTTTTTCTGAAATTTCATTAATCGTAAATCCACGAGCTGATAACTGTAAAATCTCTTTCTCTCTATCTGAAAGCTGCTTTTTTTCTTCTGTCTTCCAAACATTACATTGTAAATCGTACTTAAAAATTTTACTATTACCTTTTTTATATATTTTAATATTACCCGATTCTTTTTCTGTTGATAACGACACAATACAGATAGACTTCCATATTTTTCCATCATGTGTTAAAAACAAAGGCGTTAATTTCTGGTTGATTAAAATATACTTGTTTTCATTCTTTCTCTTCAACTTAAAATCATATGATATTGTGTATCTTTTTCTTTCTTCAATTGATACATTATCATAAAACTCAAAGCCAATTGTATTAATTTTTGATAATAAATTTAAATCTTCTTTTTCAACATTTTTAAAGAAAAACGCATATCCCATTTTTCTTACTTCTTCGGGAGTATGTCCGCACAAAAACAAAGGGTTGTCCGACACATATTCAAACCCTTTTTGTATGTAATCTATCACATAAATACTTTTATAAGTTGTTCTAGAAAAAGCCGCTATTGTTTCTAAATAATTGGTCATTTGAATATTTTCATATTCAGAAACACCTTTAGCCATGTTTTTGTTGTTAAAAAATAAGTCTATCTCATCTTTCATAAGTCCGGTTTAATTGAGGTTAAATATCTCGTTTGAGTCGGCAGTTTCTTCATAATCATACATTTGAAAACGTTAAAATAAAACAATTAAACGTTAAAATGTTTAATATCTAACAACAGTCCTTGCCTACAAATCGCCTCAACCCTACGTTACACAAGGCTTTTAGCAATATTTCTATTTGAAGCTAAAAAACTCAAAACCAATCATAAACCTTCTTTTAATATTTACAAACCAGTGCTAACAATTAAGTATATACACTTATTCACAGAACATACTCTCCATATACCTTTGAAACCAGATAAATATTTAAAATTTAATTTATTATGAACACAATTCAAGTAAAAACAATTAATGCTTACTCTTCTCAACAAGGAGTAGCTGTAGTAGAAGGTTTAGACAACACTTTAGTAGCTGGTGCATGTAGCTCTAGTTCATCTTGTTGTGGATAAAACCTAACCAAAAGACTCTTAAAACTTCTGAGTCTTTTAAAAAAAATCTAATCATTTATTAATCTTTAAAAATTCATTTATTATGAACACAAATCAAGCAAAAACAATCAACGCTTACTCTTCTCAACAAGGAGTAGCTGTAGTAGAAGGTTTAGACAACACTTTAGTAGCTGGTGCATGTAGCTCTAGCTCTTCTTGTTGTGGATAAAACCTAACCAAAAGACTCTTTAGCAAAGCTTTGGAGTCTTTTGTAATCTAATCATTTATTAACATCAAAATTCAATTTATTATGAACACAAATCAAGCAAAAACAATCAACGCTTACTCTTCTCAACAAGGAGTAGCTGTAGTAGAAGGTTTAGATAACACTTTAGTAGCTGGCGCATGTAGCTCTAGTTCATCTTGTTGTGGATAAAACCTAGCAAAAAAGAAAAGGCTTCGATAAACAATTTTAAGAAGCCTTTTCAATTATTACCAATTATGGTGATGTAGGTTGTTCAACAAGCCATAAACACCAACTGATTCTTTTTGAAACTTACAACAACCATCCTCTTTATTTTCAAATCAATAAACTCATAAAATCATGCAACAAGGTATTAACAACTTATCTTTACACCCTGATATACAATGGATCAAAAAAGAAAAAGAACTTCTTCAAATCCGTCAACCTAATGGAGAGCATATTACGTTTGATAATCATGTAGAAGATATTAGTAATGTTTTAAATCTTTTACAAGGCACTTATACAAAATCAACTCCAGTAGATGAAGATATTATGCGCCAAGTAATTGAATTATTAATTTCTAAAGGTTTTTTAGTAGACTCAGCTTACTCTAAATCGCAATTTGAAAGAATTGCCGATTTAAATAAAAATAAAGAAATTAAGTATAAAGAATCAAAGCTTCCTAGATCTGTTTTTGTTACTGGAGAAGGAAAATTATCAGAAATACTTCGAGAGTCTTTAGCAGCAACCAACATAAAAATCAATAAAGCTAATAATCCAAACTCTTTAAAAGTTGTCATTGCTGATCAAGATAATCATGAATTTTTAAGAGCAGAAAATAAAAAGTCGGTAAACGACAATCAATTCACAATATTTTTTAGATGGACTGGTGGTAAATTTAGAATTGGACCTCTTCTTTTACCAAATGAAAGTGCTTGTTTAGAATGTGCTTACCAAAGAGAACTGGGCTCTAGCCTTTTTCCGAATGAAATGAATACTTATTTAAATACTGAAGCTACTAGTTTTCCTAATTATGAAGGAGGACCTGTTTTAGATAGTTTAGCTGCCTCTATCATCATAAGACAAATCATACTAATTTTAAGAGGAGACTTTGATTTATTAGGTACTTCTAATATCATTACCATAGACCCACTTACTTTAAACGTAAAACATTCTTCTGTATTAAAATTACCTCGCTGTAAAGTCTGCGGAAGTGAATCTCATTCACCTTCAAAGAATTTACACGATCTGATTAATGAAACCAATTAATTACACGAGCAATGGATAACAATTTAAAACAATTATTGGATAAAGTACTCGATGTAGATTTTGGAATTATTCGATTTATTAAAGAAGCTCCAATATCTCCAGATGAGCCAAACATTTTTATTGCAGTAACCGAATTTCAAGATCCCTTTATTATTGCTCCAGCCAACAGAGAAAATTACTCTATGGAAAGAAAATCTGCAGGTGCTGCTTTAGATAGAGAAACTGCTATATGGTCTGCTGTTGGAGAAGGCATTGAACGTTATGCAGGTGCCATTTATGATCCTGAAACCATTCTATGGAGTACCTCTAACAATTTAGAAGAAGGTACATTTGTTTCTCCTAACGACTTTGTTTTGTTTTCTCCAGATCAATACAAAGAAGCCGATTTTAAATACAATGCTCACAATCCTGAAACAGAAATTGGTTGGGTAAAAGCACAATCTTTAAATCAGCAAAAAGAATTTTACTTTCCTGCTTCTTTGGCTTATTTCGCATACAAACACAAACATGAATCTGAATACATTACAGATTCTTACAGTACAGGCTTAGCATGTGGCCCTACAAAAGCTTGGACTATTTGTGGTGGTATTTATGAGGTTATTGAAAGAGATTCGTATTCTTTACACTGGGCAGCAAAACAATCAGCAAAAAGAATTCCTATAGAACAAGCAATTAAACACGCTTCCAATTCACTACAAAAACTACTAACCTTTTCTGGTGTAGAACTTTTTATTGGTGATATTACTTCTGATTTAGGAGTTCCAACTATTTTAACTATTGCACGCCAAAAAGGAAAACCTGGTATTGCTTTGGGAGCCTCAGCTAATATCAGTCCTAAAAAAGCTTTAGAAAAAGCGGTAATTGAATGTTTTCACACCCTTAACTGGTGTCAAGAAATGAGACACAGACCCACTGCTATTAAAGAAGAAGATGTACAACAATTCTCTGATCATGTAAAATATTACCTAAACAGAGAAAATGAAAACAAAGCTGCTTTTTTATGGACTGGTAAAGAAACCTCTACTCTATTTGATGCTGAAGAATTATCATTTGAAAACCAGGAAGAAGAAGCCAGCTATGTTATTAATAAACTTTTTAAACTAGGACATAGTTCTTTTTTAGTAAACAACACTCCTAGTGATATTAAAAGCTTAGGCTTACATGTAAATAAAGTGGTGATTCCAAGCTTACAACCAATGTGGTGTGGTTATAATAGGGTTCCGCTTGACAGAAGAAGGTTTGAAGAATTTTTAAATCATATTAAAAAAGACATTAATACACCTATTAATACTGACATTCATCCTTTTCCGTAGGCTAAAATTCAATCAACCTTTTTTCAAAAAAATTATAACCTATTAAAACACCTAAGATGCGCTCAAAAAACCTAGCATATTATTTACATAAAAATGAACAGTCTTTAGATTTTGATCAAAAGCAAACGTTTAGAGATTTGGTAGAAATATTTCATGAAAATTCTAAAATGACCACCGTATGGAAACCATTTTTAGCTAAATCTATTTCTCATCATTTAACAAATGTTACTCAAATCTATTTAGATTCAAAAAACAAGAAAAAATATGTATTTGAATCTGAAGAAAAGCTTCCTACACCATCAACATATACCCATTCTTTTGATGATGTTATACAAAAGCGTTCATCTAACATGGTGTTTAAAAAAGAACCATTATCAAAACAAACAATCTCTAATTTACTATCAAGTTTAAGAGTTACAAGATCTGGACAATCTAAATTCAATGAAAAAGCAATCATAAAAAGACGTACTTATGCTTCAGCTGGTGCCTTATTTCCTGTAGAGATTTATGCACTTATTCCTAATAACAATTTTACTGAATGGGATAGTTACAACTATGATCCTAGAAACCACTCTATCACATTAGTAGACAGCAACATTAAACATAAAAAAGTAGCACATGCTTTTCAATTAGATGCTACTAAAATACAATGCGGAGCTGTCATTGTCCTTTCTGGAATTTTTAATCGAAGTGTTAATAAATACGGTCCTTTAGGCTATCGATTTTCTCTTATTGAGGCAGGTGGAATAATTCAACAACTTGGTTTGGCTTGTGCAGATATGGATTTGAACGGACTTACCTGGGGCGGTGCTCTTGATTATGATATGAATCAATTAATCAAAATAGACGGACTGGAAGAAAACTATTTAATCAGCTTTTTAGTAGGACTTCAAAAATAAATAAATCATGAATACACTAAACTCAATACAAAAACCAGAAGAATTATTTACACTGTTATGCGAAGCTTCTGCTAACAAACAATGGGATACTGCTAGAGATATTGCTGAAGAAATTACCAATATTGGCGCTCAAGGTACTTGGTTAGATTTAGCTTATGATTTAGCAGATGGGTTAAAAACTATTTACAAAGCGTCTGATCATATATTTTCTGTGGAAAATCCATTGTCAGAAGAACACACTCAACTAATCATTGAGAGTCAACATTGGGTAAGCAACACACTAAATCTTCCTGCTCCAACATTAATTATAGAAGTTACTGCGGATGATGTTCCTACTCATGCTATTACTGGGTTTAACAACTTTGGTTTTATCGCAATCAATTCAGAAAGCATCAAAAACAAATCATTATTAGTACATGAAATCACCCATTGTTCTTTAATGTCTAGAGCTTTATTTTTAGATGAAGGCCTAGCTACTTTACTCGAATATAAATATAAACAAACAGCTATTCATATTGATGAAACAGATTGGAACCGACCAAGTTTAGCCGCTATTATAGAATCTGATTGGAGCTACGATCCTTATTTCTCTCACATTGCTCCTGTGGAAACTAATTTTGCAGAACCTATTGAAGGCGATCACAAAGCACATAAACTGGCTGCTTTTTTAGTTACAAAATTCATTCAAAATAAAGGGATGGAATATGTGGTTACTAACTGGAAAAAACTAAAACCTTCATTCAAAGACGGACGTACTTATGAAGTTATAAAAAATATGTTTGCTGTTGATTTATGGGAATTAGATGCTACACTATATCATTTCTCTGAAACTAAATATAGTTCAAAAACAGCGATTGAATTATTAGATATGGCTAAAAGAGCACTTGCCCTTGGTGATAAATCTATCATAACTCCGCATTTAGAAGAATTAAGACTAAGAGCTTTTCAAAACTTAACTAGCTTAAACGCATTGGTGAGAGCCTTGATTCTTTTTGGTATTAATGGAAATGACGATGCTAAAAATAAATTTTATAGAACGGAAGCTCTTGCCGCTATTAATTGGGCTAAAACAAGAGGATGTGACGAACAAGATTTAAGATTTTTTGAAGTGTACACTTATGTTTTTAAACTACGCAACGCTGCACATGCCATTAACATGCGTAAAATAGGTACTCAAACAAGTTTAGCTTTTGAAAAATTATTAAAAGATTATCCTAACGAACCAGAGGTTTTAATTACAAGTGCCAGAGCACAAATAAAAACATATTACGATATGCTTCCCTTGGATAGCTGGAGAGAAAAATTGACTAAAATTTCTACGCATAATTTATACGGAAGCGCAGCTGAACAATTGTTAAATGAAGATAGATTTTTATTACAAAAAACAAACTAACATGGATACACAATTAGATACTCTTGTTCATACACCGACAAAATCCTTACCAGGAAATTCATACACTGATCCTAATATTTTTAATATTGAAAGACGCTTTCTTTTTCGTTCGTTACCTGTATTAGCAATACCTGCTTGTTATTTTGATAAAAAAAGAAATTATACGGTTGTAGATATAGCCCATGAAAGTGTTATTGTTGCTAAAAATAAAGAAGATGAATATCAAGCAATGGCAAATACTTGCAGGCACAGAGGTAAGCGTTTACTTGATAAAAAAAATATAAACTCCAATGAAAGAATCAATTTAAAATCCATTGTATGCCCTTACCATGCTTGGAAATATAATTTAAATGGCGAATTGGTAATTGCTAGAGGTGATGAATCGAGTTTGTTAAAAGGATTGTGCTTAAAAAAATTAACTGTTGAAGAAGCTGGGGGACTTACTTTTTATCATGGTAAAAGCAGACAAATACCTCAACTAAAAGAATTGAATCGTGTACTAGGCAACTTTCAACTTCAAAACGGCAAACTAAATGCTACTAAAACTTACACTGTAAATGCCAACTGGAAATTATGGACAGAAAACTTTTTAGAATGTTGGCATTGTGCTCCAAATCATCCAGAACTATGTGAAGTAAAAGGATTTATCAATCAGTTTGAAGAAGGTAGAGAAGATTTATATATTCATGATGATTTAAACTGGAGGAAACAATCGGAATTACAAGGGTGGACACCACCAGAGGAAGTTGATTTTCTATCGGAAGGCGGACTTTTTTATTTTAATGTAGCCATGCCACTAGGAAAAGATAAAGAAACAGCTACTCAATCTGGTAAACAAATCGGACCATCATTAGGTAATTTAAACGGAATGAAAGGCGGAGCTATTTTTGGTTGTTTTGGTCCGTTTTTATTTTACGTTGCTTATGTAGATTACATTGTTCTTTTCACCATCAGACCTAAAACAGTAGATGAAACTGAAGTAGAAGTTTTTTGGGTTACACACAAAGATTACAATGGTACTAAAGATGAATTAACTTGGTTATGGGATACCACTTTACAACAAGATATTGTATTGGTAGAAGAAACCCAAAAAGGAGTTCAATCTTTATATTATACCCCAGGTCCTTTTCAAGCAGATGAATATAGAACACAAGCATTTACTGGCTGGTGGAAACAATGGTATCAACAAAATAAATCTTAGTAAAATGTCAAAAAACAGCAAACGAATACTCCTGTTACTTTTTATTACACTGTTTATAAATATAATGGGGTTTAGCTTAATCATTCCTATTAAGCCTCAACTTATTATGGATATTGCTAAAACCGACTTATCCAATGCAGCTATATTGGGTGGTTATCTATTATTTGGCTATGCTTTAGGACAATTTTTAATGAGTCCATTAATAGCTGCTCTATCCAATAAATATGGACGAAAAAAAATCTTATTGTTTTCTATTCTGGCTAGTGCCATCGATTTTTTAGTTATGGCATTCACAATGCACATGGAAATATTGTTTTTATCACGTTTTTTATTAGGTGTATTATCCGCTACTATTGCTACAGTAAATTTGGCTATTGTTGATATTTCTCCGCCTGAAAAAAGAGCTGTTAACTTTAGTATTATTGCCTCTGCAATTGGATTAGGTTTAATGGTTGGTCCGTTTTTAGGAGGAATTATTGGAGAATTCGTAGGTATTAGAGGACCTCTCTTACTTGGTGCTTTATTATTTACGATCAACTTAATATTAGTATATTATTTTGTACCTGAAACCTTAAAAGAAAAGAGTAAAGAACAACTGCAATGGAAAAAACTCACGCCTTTTGGTATTTTTAAAAGCCTTAAAAAAGCTACAAATCTTCCTGTACAATTATTAGGCGCTTCTTTTTTATATCAATTGGCTTTTCATTCTTTCACCTCTATATGGGCATATTATATGATCGATAAATTTAATTGGGGAGCTTTACAAATAGGCGGTTCTTTATTATTTGTTGGTTTAACAAATTTCTTTGTTCAAAATGTATTGATTCGCTTTTTACTTCCTAAGCTAGGAGAACAAAAAACGTTTTTATTGGGTGCTTCATTTATCATTCCCGCTTTTTTTGCTTATGCAACGGTATCAATTGATTGGTTTGTATATATCATCATTGTATTCGGAAGTTTGGGTGCTTTAATGAAACCTTGTTTACAAGCAATTATGTCTTCCTTTTTACCCTATCATAAACAAGGAGAGCTAATGGGCGTAATTACTTCTATCAATGGAATCTCTTTAATGGTTGGTCCTTTAATTATGACACAAACATTTTCATTTTTCAAAACAAATGATAGCTCATCTTTTTTAGGAGCTCCTTTTATACTCTCTATGCTCTTTGCAATTGTTGCCACTATAATCGTTTTAAGAGTATTCAGCAAAATGAAAATACAAAGCTTTGCTTAAAACAAACATTGCCAAAAACACTTAAAAGTTATTTTAGGTGTTTTTTAGTTGCGCTTATGCCTAAAAAAAGCGCTTTTAAGAAATTTAAAAAAATGCTGGTTTCATTTATCAATAATTTTATGAGTAGGATATAATCTAATTAAAACTTATACTACCATGAAACTACGTATTTACCCATCAATTGGTATTGCCAGACTAGGAAATGGACCTGCAACCAAAGAAGAAGTTGTTTTTACTCCTGAAATTCCTTGGAAAAACTTATATGACGAACAACTTGAGTTTCGTACTAAAGACGGAGCTTTAAAAAAGCAAGCACAACGATTTTATATTTACGAATGTGATGATAATGGTGTGCCTGTAAAAAAACTAGATCCTAGCACTTGTAACATAGAATGGTCTGTTGAAGTTGCCAATAAAAAACCTTTTTGGTACGACTTTAATAACAGCTTAGATTTATCAGTTAAATCTAAAAACGAAAACTTGAGTCCAAACTTTTTTGCTAAAGAAATTGCTCCAGGTATTAGTACTTCAAGAAGAAACCCAAATGTTTTAAATCAGAAATTAATTAATACAGGCGATACTGACTTTAGAAGAGAATTGGTAAACAGTCCGAAATTAGTTAGCGTAAGCGAAACTAACAAAAGACAAATGACTGGTGGAAAGTTTCCTTTTCCTCAAACAGAAGCAAACAACAGTCGTATTGCTACTGCCATGAAAACAAATGTAAAAGATGTAAACTTAGGAACGATTGAGCACGATGAAGGAACTTTAATTTTTTATCCAGCTGATGGAATTTCTGCGGCCTTAAACCCTTCTGATTTGAATACTGATTTTGCCGATAATTCAAATTGGTACGATGATATTTGTGATGGTAGGGTAACTGCGAGAGTTACCATTGGTAATACTATTTACGAACTAAACGATGCTGAATCAGCTGCATGGATTGCTACTGCTCCGCCAGATTACGCGCCTCAAATTCAGCCTTTAGCTACTATGTACGATCTTATTTGTGGTATTCATATTGATGAGAGTTCTGAAAAAACAGATTTCAGTGCTATTTTTCCAATATTATACAGATTATACAGAATGCAATGGGTGAATTTAAGTGATTTTTTATCTCCTTCTTTCAGAGAAACTATTGATCAAATTATAGCTAAAGGAGATTTTAAATTATTGTTTAGTAATTCTGATGAAGCTAAGCCTTTAAGAGAAAAAATATTCAATTCATTTAGAGATCCGTTATACAACTATAATAATGAACCTATTATTCCTAGTAAAAGCGTTACAGATATTACCAATATAGGAAGCGGTAACGAAGAAATTAAATATCCTTTTTATCCTGGTGATGGAATCAACTATCCTGGTAGTCCGGCACAATGGTTTGCCATTCCTCCTATTTTATATAATGAATTAAGAAAGTGGAGAGATGGAAATTTTTATTCTTTAGAAGCTGATGAAGATTTCACAAGCATGGAAGCTATCGGTAAATATTACCGAGATCATTTTATAAAAGCTGCTAATGATCCGACTAAAGAAGCTCTCTTAATGACTAGAGCTGTATTAGAAACTTTATACGGAGGTGGTTTTCACCCAGGTGTAGAGCTTACATGGCCAATGAGGCATAAAGAAATGTATAAAGAGAATAAAGAAGTGTATGCAAAAGTAAGCGATGACAACTCTCTTTTTGGACTTAGAGAAATTAGAGTGAATGCCGCTACTAAAGAAGAACAAGCTGAAATTTTTTACAACGACTTTGGTTTTCAAATGAATTCTGATGATGTTGCGGATTCTATCAAACCAAACAATACTAAAGATTGGTTATGGAAAAGTACACCAGGTGATTTAACGAAATGGATGGGAATTCCATGGCAATCTGATGCGGGAAGCTGTCAAAAAGTATTCTTAGACAGTCAATATCCAATTCCTGCTTGGTGGGCTGCAAACTTACCTGTAGATGTACTTACAGAAGAAAGTTTAGTTGCTATGCGCAATGCGAAATTAACACCTAATACAGTTGAATATTTATATGCTAACAGATCGCCTTGGTTAATGACTACAGATACAGGTTATGTTGGTTACCATGCTGAAGGTGGCTATATGAACGGTTTGATAAACATGGTGTATAAATGGAAAGATATTGGTGTGGTTGCTGCAAGAAAATCAAATGTAAATGGAGTACCAGAAACGGTATATGTATCTACAGAAAGTAAAGATGTAAAAGATAATATGTCGGTATTTTTAGGAAAGGCATATACGAATCAACAAGTGTCTACCAATCCTCCGAATATATTTTACTCAAATACCAGAGAAATGATATGGATTCCTGCTGGTAAAAAAGCATATTTAGCCTCTAATGAAGATGGAACTGGTGATGTATATGTAGATGATGTTTTAGAGTTAAATGTAAACGGAAAACTAGCAGTAACAGTCGATTTTAGTGATAATTGTAGTGGTAAAATTACTCCTACAAATCCTATTGATATTTCTGAATTCTTAGAAGCATACATTAATTCTTTTGTAAATATTGAAATCAACTATATTGATAAATGTGGTGGTGTAGAGTCTTCATCTGCATTTTACTTAGTATTCAAATAATTTTAAATTCCTGAGATTCTTATGAAAACAGATGTAGCAATTATAGGGAAAGGAATCTCAGGAATCCTTTTAAGTTTTTTACTAAAGCAAAAAGGAATTAGTTCTGTTGTTTTAGACAAAGGCACTAAAAACAGTACGCCTTTGGCTGAAACCCTACCTCCTACTACGCTTCCGTTATTAGCGCAGTTAAACTTATTAGACCTTTTTGAAAAAAATGCTTCTAAAACGTATGGATATCAATCTAAATGGAATGATGAAAAAATTACAGATCAGAGTTTTTTTAGTTACCGTTCTTTTAAATATGGATTTAAATTAAACAAACAAGTACTTTTACAACAGTTAGCAACTTCTATTACAGAAAATATTCTTCCATACAATGCTATTGATGATATCAACTTCAACAACAACTTAGTATCTATCTATACTAAGAAAGTAACTATAGAGAGTAATTTAATAGTGGATGCTACTGGTAGAAATAGAGGTTTATTAAAATTTTTAGACATTCCTTCTATTGATTACGATCACACATTTGCTTTTATTTGTTATGTTCCTAGAAATAATAGTCATTTAAAGTATGGATTTTTCACAGAAAGCTTTGACGATGGTTGGGGTACGGTTTCTGATTTAAATGAAACTACTCGAATTATTACCTTGTATACTTCTAAATCGAACTTTCAGTTTTCGCTTTTTAAATCTTTTGAAAATTGGAGACAGTTGTTAGCTAACACACTTGTTTTAAAGGCTCATTTACCTACTCAAGGAAACTTTAAAATAATAGGTAAAAAAGCAAACTCTTCTAAACCCTTACATATTACTGGTAAAAATTGGCTAGCTGTGGGTGATGCTGCTATTGCTTTTGATCCTATTTCTTCTCATGGTATTTCAAATGCTATTTTTTGTTGTAATAAAGCAAGCATTGTTATTGAAAAATTTATGCAAACAAAAAACAGTCATATTTTGAAAAGTGAATACGAAGATACTTTAGTTACTGTTTTTAATGAATATTTACTACAGAAAGAAAAGTTATATCCTGTTACCACTAGAGCTTCTGTCTAGTTTTTAAAATTCTTTTTCTCTCAAAAAAGTTGATGTGTTTTTTTGTATATTTCAAACAAAGAACATTGTAAATTGTCTTGAAAATAAAAAACTTAAAAACATACTTTGCATTTCTTTGGATTTTTTTGACAACAAATTTATGTACTGCTCAAACTGAAAATTATTTTAAAGACTACACCTTTGAATCAATTCAAGTTCAAGCAGATTCAATACATCAATTTGTAGTTAAAGCAATGTCGGAAAAAACTGAAAATAAAGACAAATGGGAAAGGAAGTTCTTTTGTGCATTTCCTAGCTCGTATGCTGTTATGGATTCTATTTTCGGTTTTAACGAAAAACCAGCACCTCTATATCATTCAAAAATCCCTCGAAAAGTTAAATCTTATGTAAATTCAGACTCACATATTGGATTTTTCAGTCAATTAACCTCAATTCCAGCAAACATATATTATAATAAATATGTTAACATTTGTATTGATGGTTATTGGCAAGCTGATAAAATAAGGGCAGGATTTGGTTTTGGACTACATTTATTTTACAACCCTAAACCATCTTGTATAGCACTGGCAAAAAAATCTGATTCAGAAATAAAAAGTGTTTTTAGATTCATATTTGACGGACCTCACCCTGGCAATAAACAAAATAGACACTTTTACAAAATATTGTTACCTGTAGTAAAAGCTGAAAATGAAAGATTGTCAAAACTGTTGACTGTTGCCTTCAACAAATTGATGAAAGAAAGTAACCAATATTAAATAAAACAGTGTTAAACTTTGACTATAACCAATTAAAATCTAACATGAAAAATGAATAAAAAAACTCCATTTGAAAGATATTTGAAACATCTAGACGATATTTTTATTGTTGAACCTGAATTCAACATGTTTGATTCAACAAACCCTAAACTTAGTGGTGTTACTTCTATAATTTACAAAGATATTCCTGAAAAAGGGATGATTACTGGAGTTACTTATGGACTCTCTCTTGAAAAACATGATGAATGGTTAAAAAATAAAAGAGGCGAATTAATAATTACTGTTAACTCAGAAAAAACCGACTGGGCTTTAGTTGTTGGTTATATTGCTAATAAATTAAGAGGTGAGACTCCATTTTGTTATGGAGATACAATTAACTTTGGAGAAAAAATATCCAATGATTCTGAAATGTCTGCTTTTACAATTTTTGCACCATCAATTCTTGAAAGTGAAGATTATTTAGATATTGATATTGGTTTGAATTATAAAATAAATATATCTGGACTTTATCCAATTTACTCCTCTGAAATTGATTTTATCAATAGTAATGGGTTTGAAAAGTTTTTGGATCACGAAAATTTTGATTTATATAGTATCAATAGAAATAAAGTAGAATAAATTACAAGTAGCAAAATTCATAATTAGTTATCACTAAATTTCCTCAACTCAAATTCAACCTTATTAATTAGCAACAATAATTATGAACAAAATTTATTTCTTAGGAATCATATATTTTATATGCAGCTGTAACAGTAATACATGTATGACAAAACGAGTAATCAACACCTCTTGTTTTGAAAATTTTCAGTCAATAAATTTAACTACTGTATCAAAATTATTAAACTCTTCTGAAAGAATTAATTGTTTTGAATGGGATAGTTTAGAAGTTGGTAAAAGAGATTCTTTCAAAAATTATCCTTGTATAAAGTTTCATCAAATATGCGAAAAAAATTGCGGGACTTATTTAGGTAAAGAATTAAGCAATCATATGGACTGGTTAGACGGAGATAAAAATTGGACTTTTATATATTTTTATAAAAATGGGAAAAAATTAAATGTCGCATTAGCTTTTCCTGAATCTCCTGATAATTTTTATACTAAAGCTACTGATAAATTAATTCGAGAACAAAACATTTCAAATTAAACATACACAAAGTGAATCTAATTGAAAAATACATAGAGGACTCAGACAACACCGAGTACTACAAGAGTGCTGTTGATAAATTAAACGCAGAGCAAAAAAACGATTTAGAAAACTTACTTGAAAAAATGGATAACTCAGGTGCTAAAAGTCCATTAGGTTGGGCTTTAAGTGAGATCACTGAAAATATTCCGCAGTTCGGAAGGTTTCTCTTTTTAAAAGAATTGTACGGAATTATTAATGATGTTGAAGAAAATTTAGCCTTTGCAGATGATGTAGATGAAAATTATGAAGATGATATTTTTGAAGTTGCCGAAAAATTAAAAAAAGTTATTGGTGACAAAGAGTTAAATAATTTTCTACAATCATATACTAAAGGTGTTATGTGGCAAGTAACCAATCAACTTGACGGTACTTACGGATTTGGAGAAGTTGGATGGACTTTAAAAGAATTCAAAAATGGTGCAACTAAAAGAAGTATAAACGGATTACACGAGAGTTTTAACGAATTTGAAGATGAATTAAAATGATTCAAACTGATTTTCTTCAGCTGTAATTCAATCTTATTAATTATCTTTCCTAAAGAAAAAATGCTCACTCTTCATTCACATAAAATTATATATAAGTAATGAACAAAACATTAAACTTTCAGAGAAATTTAATCATATTTGGAATCCCACTTTTGATGATAGCAATGATGATAGCGCTTTCGAAATCATCGGCTTTCATAACAAACACCAATACATTATCAATTGGAATTACATTCGATTTATTATTAACAGTTCCTATTGTTTACTTTTTGTTGATCAGAAAAACAAGTGTACCTAAAACAACTGTTGTTCCTTTTTTAATTATCGGAATGGTCATTTGTTCATTAATACTTCCATCAGAGAATCAATATTTCCTCAACCTTTTTAAAACTTGGGTATTTCCTATAGTTGAACTCTCAATCGTATCTTATATAATTTACAAAGTCCGTAATGCTGTGAAGCGTTATCAACTTAATAAAAACGAAAAAATTGACTTTTTTTCGGCTTTAAAAAACACGTGTTATGAAATACTTCCTAAAAGTGTGGTTATTCCTCTAGTTACTGAAATTGCCGTTTTTTATTATGGTTTTATTTACTGGAAAAAGAGAAAACTACATGAGAATGAATTCTCTTATCATAAAGAGAGCGGAACTGTAGCCCTATTAATTGCTATTATTTTTATTATTGCCATTGAAACTGTTACTCTGCATATTTTTCTTGAAAAATGGAGTGTTACCGTAGCTTGGATTTTAACTTTTTTAAGTGTTTATTCTGGAATTCAATTACTCGGATTCTTAAAATCACTTTCTAAAAGACCGATTGCTATTGAAAACAACAAACTATTGCTTCGATACGGTATTATGAATGAAACAATCATTGACATCAATACTATCGATAGCATTGAAATTTCGTCAAAAGATATTGAAGAGGATTCAGCAACTCGTAAACTATCGTTTTTAGGTGAATTGGAAGGACACAATGTTATTATCCGATTAAAACAAGAAAATGAATTAACTGGATTGTACGGAATTAAACGAAAGTATAGGAATATTGCTTTGCATGTAGACAAAAAAGTGGAATTTACTGATCGTATAAATGATGCTTTAAAGAAGTAGGTATAAGTAATTGTAAAAAAGCTACACTATAACTAAAATAAATACAATGGTATATAATATTATAATCAAAGAAATTGAAATATAAACTTTCATCTACTGATATATATGGCAATAATATTCCTTTAGAATATAAGATTAGAAATTTCATTACTGATGAAGGAATAAAAAAACAAGAATTCCAAACATTTATGATTGATGATGAAGAAGATGACTGGTTTGATTTTAAGATTGCTTTTATTAATACAAATTTAATCAAAGTAACAGACATGTTTGCTAGCAATAATAGACATAGAAAGAAAGGAATCCCTGAAGCATTAATACTAGAAGTAAAAAAACTATACAAGGATAAAAAAATTATTTCCAGTTCTAATAAACAACAACTAATAGCAGGAGAATGGAGAAAACCTGATGCAGATAAAGTCTGGAAAAGATTGATTAAAAAATCTTTTGCCAAATATAACCCTTACACGGATACTTATGAATTACTTTGATTATTCAAAAATAATTTAACATAAATTGAAAACTAAAACAAAATACATACTTCTCACTTTATCAATTATCGCATTTTCTTTATTGATTTTTAATTCAGTTAAAATGCAATATTGGTTCAATGTAAAAATAGAATTAGACATTTCAAAAGTTTTATTTTTTATAGGGCTAATTAGTTTTGGACTTTATTTACTTGCAAAAGATTGGCGCAATTTTTTGACAAAATTAATGATTGGCGCATTTGGAATTTGTTTAGTTTTAAATTTACTCTTATGGACTGAATATTATAAAACTTTACAAAAACAAAATAGACTTACTGAATATTATGAATTAGAAACTTGTGAAAAAATGGAAAATCGATTCTATATTGACTTGAAAAAAGATGAATTAAAATACTTTGATTTCGGCTTAGGTTCTATTATCGGAATGGATAAAATTATGAAATCGAATTATAAGATTGAATACTATTCAATGGGGTGTATTTTAAGGTCAGAAATGGAATGTTATAATAACCTAGTTGACAAGCATCTAAAAAAGAGTTTTAACAAATCTATATCTGACATCTACAAAGAAACAGATTTTCATAAACTAATAAAAACTGAATAAAACACTGGTTAACAACATCTAAAAACACATTAAAACTCAGGTTAACCAAAACGTTATATACAATTCCCTATATATTAAATTTATTAATTAAGACTAAAGAAAAAAATAATCAACTGATTATTAATGATTAAAAAACTACTTTTAAGCAGACTAATGAAAACTATTTTATGGTATTATGAATGAAAATAAATTCCTAAAAAAATTTCAAGATAAGACCAACACTGAATTGGAAAATATAATTTCTAACCCCAAAAAATATGTTGAGCAAGCAAGATTAGCAGCAATAGAATTACTAAAAAGAAGAACAGAAAACTCAACTAAATATGAAAATATTAAAAAAGAGATTGAAATTAAAAAAAACAGAAAACAGCAAAAGAATAATCATCAAATTCCAAAACTAAAAGCAAAACATGCTTTGAGCCCTTTTAAATGGATATTAATAATTCTCTTTTTCCCTATTTCATTAATATTTGTCGGCTATTACAATCAAAAAAGAAATAAAAAAACATATTGGAATCAAGAAAAGAAATAAACTACGTATAACAAAACCTAAATTCCATATATAACCTAGTTATACCATTACCCATCATTAAACAAACCCCAAATGAAAAACAGAACAATACTATTATTTTCAAGCATTTTACTAATGTTTCAAATCTTTAGTTGTAGTGACAAAACCGAACAAGAACCTAAATTAGATACTTTTTTATGTTGTGGAGAAAATCCTTTCTCGAATTCAAACATCGATAATCTCGACCAAACTATAGGTGAAATTATTCCTAGTGGAGCTTTTACACCGAATGGAGACGGAATTAATGACTCTTTTAAAATCCAAAACATAGAATTTTATACAAATCATTCTGTAATCATTTATGATATAGACGATAATATTGTTTATGAGACTACGAATTACGAAAACAATCCATTTCTAGGCGTAAACCAATCAGACAACTCAGAATTGAGCTTTGGAACTTATAAATATAAAATAGTAGTTGAAAATGAAACTACCTTTGTAGAATTTGGATACGTTTGCTTAATTAGAAACTTTTCTGAATCTGGTGATTTTAGTTTTGTAAATTGTACAACTGAAGATCCTAATGACCCTATATTATCACAATAACTGTGGGTAACAATGGTGACTATTTCGAACACATTAGACGAATTGGAAATTAATTAGTTATCTTATTTTGTTCATAAGTTTACACATCAAAAAAAAAGAAAAACAGCAAATATATCTTACTCTATTTATTATTTCTAAAAAATAATTTTAGCTGTATAACCTAAAAAACACAATTGTGTTTAATCAATGGTTAGTACAAATTCAGATTTACCATAAATGAATAAATTAATATTCTTAATAGTTTTAATTATTATTGTTTCCTGTAAAACAAAAAAAGCCTTTACTAGATTTTACCTTTCCAATGATTGTTATTCAAGTTCATTATTTAATGTTCCTAATAGCAAAACATCTGAAAAAAAAGAATCAATTGAATATTCCTCGTTAGAAATGATCAAAAATCATAATGAAATAATTAACGAATCTGAAATAAACAGAAGTAATCTTTATGATTTAAAAACTAATAAATACACAAACAATTGCTTAAACATTATTGTTGATACATCTGCTAATATAAATATTGAAAAAAAATGGCACAAATTAGTAGGTTGTTCACCCTACACAAGTTCCAATAAAAACCAAAAGAACACAGTAAAATTAGCCGCACGATTAGTGTATATTTATAACCCGATGAATGAAAATGCATTCATTGATGTTACAATGAATAATGTTTATGCTATTCAAGAAGCTAAAAATGAAAACGGAAATTGGAAACCTATAGAATTCGCCAATTTAGGTGATTGGTGTACTATCCAAACAAATAGAATTTTGACTATAAAACCTAAGAAATATTTGAAATTTAAAATAATAAAATACAAAGGTGAATTTAAGACTCAAATGAGGTTGAAAATTAAAAGTTTCAATAATGTTTTTTATTCAAATATTTATATCGGAACTATAAATAAAAGTCAATTTAAAATGTGTTCATACATGAAAGATAAAGAATATTATGACCCCCTATTTTTTAATAATTAGAAAACTGTTTTTCATACCTCCTTATTCTTATCAAAACCTCTTCAAAGTGACAACTATTAATATTCAATCATATTTCTAACTTATACTCTCACACAACACCCCCCACTTTTTACTGCAACTACAGATACTAGCCAATGCATTAACACCTTAAAACTACATTAAATACTATTTTTGACTCACAAGCTATACTATTAAAAAATAGCTAAAGAGAAAAAAGTATCACCCGTAGTAGCCATAGCTTTACTACACAAAACAAAAAAATTATGATTAATGTAAAAAGAATTCAAAAGATCAATCCGCAAGACATTACCGCACCTAAAAAACATTACTTGCATGCTGTAGGAAGTGGTGTCACCGATTTAGAACGTTTAGCTTATTTAATTTCTAACCAAAGTACAGTTAGAGAAGCAGATTGTTATGCCGTAGTACTATCATTAGTACACAATATTTTAGATGAATTAGCACAAGGAAAAATTATAAAACTAGATACGTTAGGTACTTTTAAAATTGGTATAAATTCATCAGGAGTGGTTACTAAAGATGAAGTTAGCATTCGATTAATTAACAAATCGCATATCAATTTTAGACCCGATAAACGTTTAAAACAATTATTAAAAAACGTTGATTATAAATTAGTGTAACTGGTTTTATCATTTTTTAAAACGTACAACCTCAAAAATGCATTGGTATTTTTGAGGTTTTTTTGTGCTTTTTTGTCAAAAATGCTGCTGCTGCAATTTTTTTTTGCAGCTTTGCTCTTGTGTAACCGAAGCTTTGCACCTAACCAACTGCAAAGCTGCAACCAACCAAACGCAACTTTGCTCTTGTATAACCGCAACTTTGCAAAAAATAAAAGCTAAGCTTCTTTTTTAATCGCTATAATTCGCTACTTTTTACTGTTACTATTGCAGTTTTTCATACTCAAAAAGCGATTTTGAGGTATTTAAAGCAATGACTTTTCACTCTTTTTACTGCAATCTGTTCATGTTACTACTGTGTTAAAATGTTTAATTTGTCTTATTTGTTTAATATTAAAATAACTCAACAAAGAGATATTATTCCTTAAAAATTAAATATCAAAAACATTGTGCTACTATTATTATTTTATAAATTTATCGTGAGTTCGATTTAAGAATGCAATTTAAACATGTAAATTAATGAATTACGTCATTACGATGAACGAAACATAGTGAAGTGAAGAAGTAATCTGTTAGTTTAATAACTAAAATCTCGTTTTAAAAACAAAGATTGCTTCATCCGTTTTACTTCTTCGCAAAGACTTCTTTATTTACAAGTCGGTAAAGGTAAAATTACATCGAATTCACGTAAAAAAGATTAAGAAATAAGTAGTTAAACTTCCTATTCCTTTTTATTTTTTTATAACAAAATATAAACAATATAATGGGAATAAACAGAATTGTGTTTAGCCCTACATTGTAGTACATTAATAAAAACAATAAAGAAATAAATGGTTGATATTGGTAGCTTGATAATTTCTGGAGCAAAAATGTTAGGAACTAAATTAATTAAAGATAATTTAGGCTCTTTCAGTCTCAGAGAGATATTAAAAAAAGAACAAGAAATAATTAGAGAAAAAGGTGATGATTTGATACTTTATAAATTGAATTTAATTTCTCCTTACGCTGATTTTTGTGAACTTCCTGATTTTGAAATCAACAATCCGACAATGAATAAAGTATTAACAACTCCATTCTATAATGCAGCTAAAAAAATAGTTTTTGACTTGAAATATACTGATGATGAATTTAAATATTGTAAAGAGAATTTTTTAGCGAAAGAAGTTAATGATCAATTAGAGTTGATCGATTTTTTGACTGAAAATCAAACTAATTTAAAACAAAATGACTCAAGATATTATTTAGGATTCCGTAGTTTCTATTTTGCTTTTCGACAAAATATAGACGTCATCGATTATGAATATATCTCTGCTATAAACAAAACTCTTACTCCTTTTTTCACTAATTATAAACACAAAGAGTTATTTATACCAGGATTAGACTTTATCGAAAAATAAAAACAAAATATAAAAATCAGGCTCTGTGTTAATCCGAAAAGTAAGTGTCTTTTTAAACGCTACGTTTCATACACAAACCGTTCTAAGCAAGCATAGAATGACCGAAAAAGAAAGTAAATATTATGAAAGAATAAAAAGTGAACTAATCGGACAAAAGATCTGTGAGGTTTATTATGAAGAAGTTAATTGGGAAACTGATGAATCTGAATTTTGGGAATTCTCAACTGATATTCACTCGGTCGATATGAATGTAATATTCCGATTGGAAAACGGAAAACTTATTCAAATATTTTGGGATAACGAATTTTATAGTTATGATGTCGGATTTACCATTATTGATAAATTAGAGAAAAAAAAAGAAGGGTTTAAAACCTTTAATGTTTCGGAAAATAAAAATTGGAAAAAACTGATTGGAGAAAAAATATCTGGAATCAGAGTTTTATGGGATATTAGTGAAGGAATTACAACAGAATATGAAAACGATAGAATAGTTAAATCCGAAAATACTGTTATCAAATTACCTCAAACTTGGGAATTCTCATTCGGTAAAAATAAAATTTGGATTGCTACTCTAGAGATAAAAGAAGATGAATCTGATAATTATTATTGGGCGGACCATTTAACAATAATTTTCTCTAATGAAGTTCAAGAAAAATATAAACTGAGTGAAAATACTGGCTCACAATATTATATATAGCGAATTGGGTGATTAGTATTTAACAGAAAGGTGACTATCTTTTTGTAAAGTCACCAAATCTTTTGATTTGGTATTAAAGAGAGTTTAAAACAAAACACAAAAGACTTGGCTTGTTGCTAAACCGAAAAATAATCGCTTGTTTTCTGCCCAACTTGTCATATATTTAACGTTAGCCACCATGAAAACAAAAAAGGAAGAAAAAATAAAATGTATATCGTAAAAGGAAAAATCCGAGAATATGTCCATTTTGGAAATCAAAAATTATTGAGAAAAGGTTCTCCACATTTTCTTCCAAATACTGAAATTGTACTTTCTCATTTTTATAATAGTCAATATAGATTCCATCATAAGTTATGGGTTAGAGGAATTCATAGATCTGGATTATTGAAGAAAAAGCCCATTTACTTTAAATTTCTAACAGACTTAAGATTAGAAGAAGTAAAAAATCCTTCATCAAAAACTATGAAGTTTATAAAGAACAATCAGATATTAACTACGGGAAATGGCAATTCTGGTTATCATTTGAATGAAGTAAAAGAAATGATTGATTTTTTCAAAGAGTATGAAGAACCAGAAGTAAAAGCAGGTCAAATAACAGATAATTTATTTATAAAATCTAAAGATTTTGTGAGTGAAATTCAAACGTTACTTGTTCAAAAAAATTACGAAGAATTACTTAATAAATACCTAAAATTCCCTATTGAAATTAAGAAAAGAAAAGAATTTAAGACTTCAATAATCAATAAAAATCAATTTGTCAAAAATTATAAATTGGAGTTTATTGAAAGAGTTGGGAAAACAATACTTGAAACCGATTTGGAAACAATATTCCCTTCCACTGATAGAATGATAATTGGATTAGCAGAGATTGAAATAAAAGGAGAATATGAATTTAAAATTTCAAAAATAGAAATAGAATGAACACGGTGGCTAAAACGGAAAGTGTCAGCAAAAGCTGCCACCTGTGTTTAGCCCTACGTTATGTATAATCTTAAAAAAATGAACGAAACAACTAAATACCATTATCAGTATTTAATAGATTCTGTGAAATATCTGGAATCAATAAATCATAACAAAATGAATGGTTGTTCGCAAAAAGAAATTGATTCTATTAAGCAGACTTTTAATGGAAATATCCCTAGTTCTATTGAGGAATTTTTATTTCTTGGAGGAAAGACAATGGGCTTTGACAGATTTAATTCTTGCATAGAAAAAATTAAAGTCAACGATGGAATTGAAATGGTTAGAGCTAATCAACAAATCTTAATCAATGATTTAGAAAATGGTTTCAAATTGGACAATGATGATTATAGATTTATAAATATTGATATTGAAAATTTTATAGCAATTGATTATGGATTTATACATGGTAACAATTTCTTTTTGTTAATTAAGAAGAACTCAGGAAATGATCCTTTGACATTACAAATCGATTACGACAATGATTTAAGTAATATAGAAGAACCTTTTTCTAAATTATTTGATAAAATCATTAAAAGTTGGATCAGAAACACACGTAGCATTGTATAAAAAACATAAGGGAGTCTAAAATTGTTTGAACAGTTTGGGCTTATATTCAATGCCGCCAAATATAAAATTTGGTATTTAAACGAAAATTAAAAACATAAACAATGAATAAGAAACATCTTGCCCAGTACAATATTATCAAATTAAAAGATGAATTAAACTCTCCTATTATTAAAGAATTTAAAGACTTTCTAGCTCCAGTTAACTTATTGGCAGAAGAAAGTAGCGGTTTTATTTGGCGACTCAAGGATGAAAGTGGAGAAAGCGCTACCGAATTGGAAACTCCTTATGAGGATAAATTGATTTTTGTAAATATGTCTGTTTGGGAAAATTATGCCTCTTTAAGTGAGTATACCTATAAAACTGTACACAGTTATTTTCTCAAAAGCAGAAAAAAATGGGCGAATGAAATTGAAGGACATAAAGCAGTAATGTGGTATATTGACAAAGGTCATATTCCTACAATATCTGAGGCTAAAAAAAAATTGGATTTACTTAACCAAAATGGTTCTAGTCCAACAGCTTTTAGTATGTCTGAACTATATAATGAATCTGGAGAGAAATACAAAAAATAACATTTGCTAACACGGTCTATAAACAATTAACCTACTAAAAAATGACCAACTTAATTTTATTTATTGTAGCAAATAGTATTCTTGCGGTAGTAATTTGGTATTCTGAGAATAAATCAAATAAAAAATTAAGAAAAGAAATTAGTGGAAGGTATATACTAAAGGCTAATCTCACCTATAAAGTTTTGGGAATTATTTTTGTTTTTATTTCCATATTACTTACATATGCTATGATTCTAAATTGGAATCAAGAAATTCAGTTTATTGCACCTTTTGGAGTTCTACTATTTTTTATTCCAGGGGTTTTAATGATGATGTATTATTATAACTACAGTGTTGAGTTTAATGATTCAAGAATTATTATTACAAATTGGAAAGGAACAGAAAAAATCATTGAATGGAATGATATCATCAAAATTAAATTTATTGATTCTATAAAATACCTATATATTAAGTCTAATTCTGGTAAAACTCTAATTAATCAAGACTGTGTTGGATTTATTACTTTGATAGAAATGATAGAATTAAAAACTGATTCTAAATTAAAAAAATAAGAACACAATCGAGTAAACGGCTCTTCAGATAATTGAGTCCCACCTCACACCACCGTACGTAATTTTGACAATCTTTTTCTATTTAGGTTTTAAACTCTATTCTTTTAGAAAACATTTCAATTATATAACAAAATGACATTATTGTATTAAAATTTCACATTAAAAACATTGTGCTACTATTATTATTTTATAACTTTAAGTTCTAAGAAAAGATGAAGAAATATGTAACTAAACCTCCTATTCCTTTTTATTTTTCAATAACAAAATATAAATAATATAATGGGAATAAACACAATTGTGTTTAGCCCTACGTTGTACCTAATTACTAAAAAAAATGAACTGTAAACTTTTTATTGACAGTTATTTAAATAAAATATCTAAAAAATTTAATATTAGTCTTAATGATGCATTCGAAGTATTTTCTATTTCAGCAGTTTTGGATAGAAGTTTCGATGAAGTATATGATAATATATTAATAAAAGGAAGTGAAGATGGAGGAATCGATGGGATTTTTTTTAGTGAAGATTATGGTAATTACACAATGCATATTTTTCAATGTAAAAACTCTAAGAAATTTGGGCAAAATCAAATTGAAAAATTCAAAAATGATTTTAAAGAAATCTTTTTTGATGGTAATAAATCGAATAAACTTCATATATCAGGTTTAAATAAATCAATAGAAAAATTTAAACATATTGTTAGGTCTGGAAAAATTGTTGATTGTAAACAATACTTTGTATATAATGGAAAAATTGACGATCCAAAATTTACATCAAACAAAGTACTGACCGATAATTTTCACTCTGAAGATGAATTTGAAATTTGGGATTCTAATGATTTGTATCAAAAAATTAGACGCTTAGTAAAATCCTTAAATAAAAGAAAACAAATTAACTTTGTCTTTAAGCCTGAAAATTCAAACATTACATCAAAAAAAGATAATCAAGGCTTAATTAGTTTTTCTATTTATCAAGTAAAAGCTGCTATTTTTAGGATTCCAGCAAAACAGTTATGTGAATTATTAGACCTCGAAAAATCTACAAACGATACTTTTGAAAAAATATTTGCAGAAAATATTAGAGGTTTTTTAGGTAAGAAAAATTTAACCAATGAAAAGATACTTGAAACTATTAATAGTGACAAAAATGTATATTTTCCTTTTTTAAATAATGGAATAACAATAATCTGTAACGAATTTAATTTACCATATAATCCTCAATTAGGTACTTATAACTTACCTACAAAAAATCCAGTAATTGTAAATGGTTTACAAACCACTTATATTCTTTATCAAGAATACCTTAAAGATGAAAACATATTAGATGATGTATACATAACTATTCGTCTTTATGAAACTGAAGACCCAGAGCTTGTAGAATTAATTACAGATGCAACAAATACTCAAAGTGCTATTGGTTTCAGAGATAAAATAAGTAATAAGAAATTTAATGTTTATGCAAAAGAATTATTTGAAAACAAAGGTATTGGCTATATAACTAAACGTGGAGAAGTATTTGTAAATAATAGTGATAGTCTAAGTAAAACAATTCATAACACTTCATTAATTCCATTATGGTATTCTGCTTTTTTTGAATCACCACATATAGCGTTGAGTGCTCCTAAATTTATGTATAAAGAAGTATTTCAAGCAACAAATAAATCTGAACATCCTCTTTATGAAATTTTAAAAGGAGATATTGACTCACCATTTTATAGTCAATTATTTTTTGTTTATTCTCTTATCGAAATTTTCAAGTCTGAGCACAAAAAAAGCCAAAACTCAGTTGACTCTGATTTCTCAACCAAATTTGACAATTTATTAAATATTGGAGATGAATATATTGTTTATCTTCTATATAAATTAATTGATGATGAATTAGAAGGTGATTTTAGTAATTTATCGACCAAAACAATATACAATTCTATATATGAGTTAATAGAAATAATATCTAAAACAGATTATGATCCGAGCAAGTTTGGTAATAAAGGAGCTTTTATAATTAGTATCCTAAGTTTTCAAAACAAAACAAGAAATATTAGAAAATTACAAACCCAATTTAGAACAATCGAAGATTATTTAGAATTATTCGATGGACATAAAAATCAATCTGAAATTGTTGAGAAAGTAAAGAATACATTAATCAATTTAGATGAAATAGAAATAAACTAGGTACAACACGGTATAAAAAACATAGTGCGTTTGTGTTAACTCCAAAGTTCTGTGATTATTTATAAAGTCCGCCAAATATAAAATTTGATATTTTCAACAAAAAAGATAAAAGCAAAATATTTATATTTGACTTGGCATCAAACCGAAACGTATCGCTTATCATCTGCCCTACTTTTCTTATACTGAACGTTGTGTGCAATTAAAACCAAACTATGAATAACGGTCTAAAAAAGATAATTGAGAATAATCCAACTGTTAAAATTGAAAAAGTAAAAGACTTTCACATCATAAAAAATTTATGGGAAGATGATTCAATTGGCTTTAAAATAGATACAGGAAAACGAACTACTGTTTTAATGAAAATAAAGTTTCCGCCAGAAATTATTGGTTTACACCATTTTGAAGATGATAAACTTGAATTCATATTTTCACCTCGTTTAAAAACTGACCCAATTATTAAGAAAAAATTCACTTTCAATTATCAAGGTGAATCTTATAAATGTCATTTCGACACTTGTTCAAAATCGATTGAGTTTCTTGCTAAAAACTTAAGGATTCTTAAACCAGATACAGATTCAGAACATAGAAACTTAAGAGATTTTAGAAGTTACTTTGACAACAAAGGACCTGCGTACATTCAACAATACAATAAAGACAGGGTTCCAATTTCATTTTTTGTTGAAGGTAATTTTAAGAAGTTTAAAGGTCAATTTACGCCTTTACTTAAAACTCTTAATTTTTATATGAGCTACTTTGAGCGTTCTCATCCGAAAATAGTCCTATTGAACAATGAAAAAGAAACAGAAGAAATAAAAAGACCTTGTATTTCTAAAGAAAAATCTTTTCCAAAGACAATAAATGCCAAAAAGATAAATGAGACAATTCTAGACATTTTCGAAGTCGCAAATAGTACTCGTGATTTAAGATTAAGGTTTATTTTTTATTTTCAAATCATTGAATATTGCACGTACTATTTCCTAGAGACTGACGTAAGTAATAAACTAGAGAAAATATTATCACAACCTGATATTGCTGATAATACATCTGAATATTCTAAAAGAGTCCAAGACCTTTTAAAAAATCATTTCTATAAGAATAAATCTGATTCGAATAAATTAGAAAGTTCAATTAGCTTTTTTATTGATATAAATGACATAAAAGATGAATTGCTAACCAATACTGATTTCTTTTGCAAAGATTTGAAATTTGATGGTGGTTTAACTGTGAAAAAAATATTTGATAATAAAGAACAGGCTAAACACATTAATAACTCAACACTAAAATCTGTAAAAGAAAATATTGAAAAAATAAGAAATACTGTCGTTCATTTAAGACATTCGAGAGAAAACAAAGTTATTTTACCTACACCAAAAAACAATGAACTGATTAAACCATATTTATATTTGGTTAGAAGAATATCGGAAAAGATAGCATTACAATTTGAATAAACAAAAACTGCACACAACTATAGTAGCCGTTGCAACACTCTATAATTTCACAAAAAAACTTTTAAACAAACCTTTTTAAGAGGCTTATTTTTTAGTTAACTTGTTTGTTCAAAGTTTAACTTCTAATAAGCTCTGTTAACGACAAAACAAACCAATATAAATATGAAAAAAGGACTTTTATTATCAATACTTACATTTGGAATATTAGGATGTAAGAATGATACACCAAAAATAATTGATTTAACAAATTTAAAATCAACTGAAGGTTTTATTGATGTGCCCCTATCTATTATTGACAGTAAAGAATCTGGAGAATACATTGAATACAATACAAGTGCAACCTTGAATGATAATACTGTTGGAATTATTGTTAAATTGAAAAAAGATATTCCTGCTGGATTTGTAAATGGTGAACCTAAAAATATGTTTATTAAAGATGGAATTCAATTTATTTCCAAAGGAAAAGAAAGTGATAGATTACTCTCTTTTTTATCGAACAAATACGGACTAAACGACAACAATGTATCTATTAAAGATTCTCAAATATTTACCTGTGCTAATCTAAATCAAGAAAAAACTAATTATAAAAGCGGTACAAGTAGATTCAAAATTTTCTTAGAAAATGAAGAAGACTACGCTGAGTTATTTGTGAACTTCAATTTTTCTAAAAGAATAATTTATTTAAATGAAAAAGATGAAGAATACCGTAGCCCTCTAATAAAACTAATGAAAAAATAACCCTCAAATGAAAAACCTCCTCACTCCTCACATCACTTTCATTTTGTTAGCATTCCTATTCCTAACCATTGGTGTTATAAATAATATTGATGTTTTGAATATTTACACTAAAAACACGCTTGTAAACAAGAATAGTAGCTTTACAACGCAACGCTTAAACCTGTATGCTTTATTTATCTATTTATTAGGTATGGTCGGATTTGTATATTGGATACTGAAAAAGCAAAATATAAAACTTATACACTCGTTAGTTTTCAGTCATGCATTATTTTCTACAATAGGAATACTACTTGTTTCTTTTCCCAATCTAATAATCAAAAAAATATAGGCAACATCAACCTGTCAATGAGAATTGGGATGATCATGTTTTTAATAGCACAAATACTTTTTGTAATCAATATATTATTAGGAATACGCAGCAAGAAACAGCTTGATGTTATAACATAAAAAAAACGGTTGAATAGTTCCCCAACCGCTTTTAACCTCCTTGTTTTATATTTGCTTAAAAAGCTAATATTTCTTATACAAATTGCTTTACCAAACCAATCAACGTATTGGCATCTTGCTCGCCTGTTTTTCTCCACTTCATTTCTCCATTTTTATAAATCATAAAAGTAGGATTCCCTTTTACTCTTAAAGCTTCCGCAAGCACTTCATTTTTTTTAATATCAATTTTAATAACTTTGGCTTTATCGCCTAAGGCCGCAGCAACATCGCGTAAAGTATCTAAACTATTATCGGTGTCGTCCCAGTCGAAATAAAAATCTATCAATACAGGCTTACTGATATTAATAATTTCACCAAACTTTGTCATTTTAAATTAAATTAATTAACGTAAAGCGCCTAAATTTACTATTTTTTTATTAAGTAACTATAATAACTCGTTAAAAAACCATTAAAATCAAGCTTTTTTTAACTTTATTACAGTAATTTCAGGCCAAATACCCACTCTTCCCGGAAAAGCATGATACCCAAAACCTCTATTTACATTTATATATCTTCCGAATTCATTGTATAAACCAGCCCATTGCTTATATACATATTGAGAAGGACTCCATCTTAAAAAACCAGGAATTTCAATACCAAATTGCAATCCGTGTGTATGACCACTTAATGTTAATTGATAATTAAAATCGTTCTCCTTTACTTGTACATCCCAATGACTTGGATCGTGACTTAATAAAATTTTAAAATCTTCTTTATTAATCCCTTCAGAAGCCTTTACTAAATCACCTGATTGGTTAAAACCTTTCCCCCAATTTTCTACTCCAACCAACGCAATTCGTTCGCCATTCTTCTCTAAATACCTATTTTCATTCAATAGTAAATCAAACCCTATTTGAGGGTGAATATTCTTAATAGCTTCAAAATTGGCTACTTTATCTTCTTTATTCTTCCAAGTAGCATAATCACCATAATCATGATTTCCTAAAATAGAGAACTTTCCGTCGGGTGCTTTTAACTCTTTAAAAAGCGGAATCCATTCATCCATTTCATGCGCAAAATTATTTACAATATCTCCTGTAAATAAAATAACATCCGATTGCTGCTCATTAATTAAATCAACACCATATTGAATTTTCTCTTTATTATCAAAACTCCCTGAATGAATATCAGTAATTTGAGTAATGGTATAACCATCAAAAGCCTTAGGTAAATCTTTAAACGCTAATTCGTAAGTAATTACTTTAAAATTATAGCGTCCTTTAATAATTCCGTACAAAATACTAGCAAAAGGAATCGCTGCAATACCCAATGCAATCTGTGAAATAAACTTTCTTCTTCCTGCAAGCGGTTTGGTAGCTTCATTAGAAAACGAAGAAGCTATTTTACCTATCACTCTAACAATATCTTCTCCAAATAAAACAATTGATGCAAATAACTTTGGTAGCATTGCTATTAGTAAAAAACCAACAGCCCACTGAAACTGCTTCGTTTGCCCCAACGTTCTATCGTAAGTAAATATCATGTAGAAAAAATTAGCATAAGCAGATAAGCTAAAAAGCAACCATGAGTAGCGAATAATTTTATTTTTGGTAATTGTTTTTACTGCCTGAAAAGCGTAAAACTCAAATGTTATTAGTAGTGTTATAAGTATGATTAGTACTATCCATCTAGACATATTATCCTTTTAAAAATCATACAAAGATAAATTGATTGTATCAATTTATAATCTGAGCGATATTTTTTTAACAGAAAAACAACATCTTCAAAACGCCTTAACTTTTGAGCACACCTTAAAACGTTAAAAGTTTATTTTAAAAGGTTAAAAAATCAAGAATCCAATAACATTCACTACACATATACTATAAACTTAATTACATTTAACCTAAATATTTAAATTTAATTAACTATTTACTCCCAATTAGAAACAATTTTTAAATTTTAATAAAAATGAAAACCATTAAATCAATTTTAACAATCGCTGTTACGGCGAGCTTTATGTTATCATCTTGTAATTCAGAGGAAGAACAGTTACCTAAAGATGAAACTCAAACTTTAAGTAAAAATGACCTAACTTTTAATTTTAAAACAGCCAAAAGTATTCAAGGAAAAGGAATTAATAAAACGCTTGTTGTTGCTGAGGACATTAATACAAAATTAAAAGATTACGGAATTGCTCAAATAGAAATCTATAATCAGGCACATAATCTAGCCGATAAAGACGTACTTACGGTAATACCTATTATTGATGCTTCTAATGAATATAGAACTGGCTTTAGATTTATTCCAAATGATCCAAGAAGAGAAGGCAGAGATAATTTAACTTATGTAGTAGTTTCTGAATTTGCAACGTCGCCTAGCGGAATTCCTTCTGAGCAAATTTTTGACGACATGTATGATGTTTGGGAAAATGCATCTGTTTGTAATAATGTAGCTATTGACAAACAAGCTTTTTCTTTAGCAACAGACGGATTTCCTAGTACTATATTAAATTTAGGAGACGGTGTATCTAGCCCAGTAGCAGACCATAATGTTATAGGGTATATTCCTGCTTTTATCTTCGATTTAATTGGAGCATCATCAACAAATACTTTAGCTGTTAATTTCTCTTTCGGATTTAGAGATGAAAACGGCAACTTTACAGATATAAATGGCGATGGAAAAATAGATTTATCGCACACAGAAACTTGGTTTAACGACAACGTTAATTGGAGTGCAGATGGACTTGCTCCTGGTTCAGTTGATATTGCCTCTGTAGCTTTACATGAATTTGGACATTCTTTAGGTTTAGGACACTCTGGTGTATTAATAGCTTCTGTTAACGAAAACGGACAACCTGATGGTGATTTTCTACAATTTTCTCCTGTTAACGTAATGAATCCTTCTTATATAGGTAACCCTAAAAGAGATTTGGCTGGAGACGATAACTCTATCTATTGCGAGCAGTTTAGCGCTTGGCCTTGGTATTAAATCAATCAAAAATATTTTACAAACCTCTTAAATTAGCTTTAAGAGGTTTTTTTATATACCATTGTATCAATTAATAATCTGAGCGATATTTTTTTAACAGAAAATTTTCATTTATCAATGATCAATGATCGGTGATCAATAAATAGTTATTTAATTTTTACCACTGATATTAGAAGTACAATATTAAATGTTAGAAGCCTGAAGTTGGAAGCTCTAAGTTCTTTTTCAGAAATACTCATAACTACCAGCTTTAAATAATAAGGATATGTTACAATACCGAGTGAAGTACTACAAAATGATAATTGATAGACGAGAACTGAAAAACTGAAACTGATAATTGATCACCGATCATTGTTAATTGATTATTGATTTCGTAGTTTTACAATCTTCAATTTGAACAATACATGGAAACCAAAAAAAGACTTTTTTTATTAGACGCTTACGCATTGATTTTTAGAGGTTATTATGCTTTTATTAAGAACCCTAGAATTAACTCAAAAGGATTAGATACCTCAGCTATTTTAGGTTTTACCAACTCTTTACTTGATGTAATTAAAAGAGAAAAACCAGATTATTTAGCTGTTTGTTTTGATAAAGGCGGTAGTGTTGATAGAGTTGAAGCTTTTCCTGAATATAAATCGAACAGACAAGAAACTCCTGAAGCTATTAAAATAGCAGTTCCTTATATAGAACAAATATTAGAAGCTATGAACATTCCTGCCATTGTAAAAGCAGGGTATGAAGCTGATGATATTATTGGAACTTTAGCTAAAAAAGCTGAAAAAGCAGGATTAGAAACTTACATGGTTACGCCTGATAAGGATTTTGCTCAGTTGGTTTCTGAACATATTTTTATGTATCGTCCGCCAAGAATGGGAAATGGATATGAGAAATGGGGAATTGAAGAAGTAAAAGCGAAGTTTCAAGTAGAACGTCCTGAACAAGTAATAGACTATTTGGGGATGATGGGAGATGCTGTTGATAATATTCCTGGATTGCCTGGGGTTGGTGATAAAACGGCTAAAAAGTTTATTGCTGCCTACGGAAGTATGGAAGGTTTACTTGAAAATGTTCATGAATTAAAAGGAAAGATGAAAGAAAAAGTAGAGGCTAATGCTGAACTTGGTTTACTTTCTAAAAGACTAGCAACTATTATGCTAGATGTTCCTGTAGATTTAGAAGAAGATAAGCTTGTTTTTGAACAACCTAATATTGATAAGACTACTGAAATTTTTAGAGAATTAGAATTCCGTAGACTATCTGATAGTTTTGCTAAAACATTTGGAGCCGCTACTACTCCTGAAAAAATAGCTAGTAGCACTAAAAAATCAACTTCAAATCCAGATCAGTTTGATTTATTTGCTGAACCAGGAAGCGGAAACGCATCTGAAGAAAATAGTGTTAACGGATTTAAAACCATTGAAAACACCTCTCATTTTTATCAGTTAATCAACACTTCTTTAGGTAGAAAGTTACTGTTAGAAAAATTATTATTACAAACTTCTGTTTGTTTTGATACTGAAACAACTGGTTTAAAAGCCTTAGAAGTTGAATTAATTGGTATTGCTTTTTCTTGGGAAACAGGTAAAGGATATTATGTAAACTTTCCAGAAGATCAAGAAGAAACACAACAAATCATTGAAGAGTTCAGACCATTTTTTGAAAATGAAACCATCGAAAAAATTGGTCATAACTTAAAATACGATATTAAAGTATTATCAAACTACAACATTCCGGTTAAAGGAAAATTGTTTGATACCATGATTGCGCATTATTTAATTAATCCAGATATGCGTCATAATATGGATATTCTTTCTGAAACATATTTAAACTACCAACCTGTTCCTATTACCGAACTTATTGGTAAAAAAGGGAAAAATCAACTTTCCATGCGAAGCGTTGAGCTTTCTAAACAAACGGAATATGCTGTTGAAGATGCTGATATAACTTTTCAGTTAAAAGAACATTTTACTAAAGAATTAGAAAGTGGAAATGTTACTTCTTTATTTGATACCGTTGAAACTCCATTAGTTTCTGTTTTAACAGCCATGGAAATTGAAGGTATTAATTTAAATACTGAGTTTTTACAATCGCTGTCTGAAGGATTATCGAATGATATTAAAGATTTAGAAAAGAGTATTTATGAGCAAGCTGGTGAAGAGTTTAATATTGCTTCGCCAAAACAGTTAGGTGTTGTTTTATTTGAAAATATGAAGCTGGTAGACAAACCTAAGAAAACTAAAACAGGACAATACTCTACTGCTGAAGATGTGTTATCATTCTTAGCAAAAGATCATAAAATTATCCGCGATATTCAATTATATCGTCAGTATAAAAAATTACAAAGTACGTATGTAGATGCTTTACCTGCTGAAATTAATCCGAAAACAGGAAGAGTACATACCGTTTATGCACAAGCAGTAGCTGCTACAGGAAGGTTAAGTTCTAACAATCCGAACTTACAAAACATTCCAATTCGTACTAAAAGAGGACAAGAAGTTAGAAAAGCTTTTGTTCCTAAAGATGAAAACTATGTGTTGTTAGCTGCGGATTATAGTCAGATAGAATTACGAATTATTGCTGCTTTAAGTGAAGAAGAAACGATGATTAAAGCTTTCCAAGATGGCGAAGATATTCATGCTTCTACTGCTGCAAAAGTTTTTGATGTTGCCTTAGAAGATGTTACTCGTGAGCAACGTAGTAATGCCAAAACAGTTAACTTCGGAATTGTTTATGGGGTTTCTGCTTTTGGATTAAGTAATCAAACAGATTTATCTCGTAAAGAGGCTAAAGCTTTAATTGACACCTATTATGAAACCTATCCGAAATTACGTAACTACATCTCTACTCAAGTAGATTTTGCTCGTGAAAACGGATATGTTGAAACTGTTTTAGGTAGAAGAAGATATTTAAAAGATATTAACTCAAGAAACGCTATTGTTCGTGGTGCTGCTGAACGAAATGCGGTAAATGCACCTATTCAGGGTAGTGCGGCAGATATTATTAAACTAGCCATGATTAATATTCATAAGCGTTTTGAGCAAGAAAACTTTAAATCGAAAATGCTTTTACAAGTGCATGATGAATTGGTTTTTGATGCTCATAAAGAAGAACTTGAAACCATACAACCTATCATAAAACAAGAAATGGAAAATGCTTTTAAACTAGCTGTTCCTTTAGATGTTGAAATTGGTTTAGGTAGTAACTGGTTAGAAGCGCATTAAAAAATATGCTATGAAATTGAAATTAATTGTTACTATTCTTTTTTTAAGTTCTTACTGTTTTTCTCAAGACGAAAATTTTAAATATGTAACTGCTTTTAATGGTTTAGTTATTAGAGACCAACCATCTATCAACGGCAATAAAATTGGAAAAATATCATATAGATCGAGAATAAATGTAATTCAAAAAACATCTAAAAAGTTTATTTTTAATGAAAATGGATACAAAATATATGGTGAATGGGTCCAAATTGATAATAGCGAAGTAACCAACACTCCCAGCTATGTTTTTGATGGTTTTTTAAAATCTAAAGAGGAACTTCAGAATTCTTATGAGTTAATAGAGTATAAATCTGACTCAACACTTAATCATTTTCAAGGTGTTTACGAACTTAATCATGGCTATTATGGTATTTTACTTGAAAGTTTTTTCGAAAAATACAGCTTAGAATATGACTATACAGCTATCATGAAATACCATGCTAATAATGAAGATACTGAAGTAAAAATAGACGAACTTTTATTTAACAATCCTATCGGATCATTTTTTTCAAATCAAAAAATAACAAAAAACATCAATCATTTTAAAAATAAATTTTGGTACGTTTACTACGAAAAAGGAGTTAGAAAAGTAAACATTAGTGATGTTATTTTTAGAAGTGATGGTTGTGGTGAAGGCTTACAAGGTGTTCTTGTTTTTGACAATCTCTACCCTGAATTAGGCGAACCTATTTTAGCTTCAGAAAAAAAACTATCATTAAGCTTTAAAAACTATAAAAAAGCTGAAGCTCAAAAAAACAATTATACAAACCTAAACCTATGGAGAGATTGTTCCTTTGATGGGGACAGCCAACATGTAAAGGTTTTTGCTAAATACAATGATCTTTACTTTGGCTACAGAAATCAAAATGATATTGATATACGTGAAGGAGAAGATCCTTTTAGAGTAATATTTAAAATTAAAAATGATAAAATAATTCATCACTATGACAACTTCCTAGATTTATTCGGTTGCTCATGTGAATAATATTTAATCTTATTACCAAAACACAAAACCCGCTAAAACACAATTGTTTTAACGGGTTTTTATCGTAGTAATCCCCTTTTAACATCTTTGATGATGTTACTCAAAAGTAACTATTGACTGATAAAAACCTTCAAAAACACTTCCCAGTTACACAAAATACTTTCCGAAATAACATTTGGCTCAATTATTAACAAACAACAACGCCTAATTCATTTTTAATAATAAAACCAACCAATTTCTGACAAATCGAGATAAAAAAAGTTAAAAAACAAGAATTTATCAACACGAAATCGAAATAGTAAAAACCTACATTTAAACTACTTAAGTTTTTATCCTACATTTAAAGAGAACTATGTTATAGGATCATGAAAAATTCTATTTGATAAGACAACTTGTAATACACCCTCTTTATTACTTCACTTTTTCTTTAAAAATAGTAGCGACACTTTGAGAAGTTCAACCTTTTAAAATTAGAATTAAAACTGTTGTACAACGAAGACCAATACATATGTCTTAAAACTAATGATAGCGGAAACCGAAAAGCTATATGAGTAGGTCAAACTTAATTAATTTAAAAATGAAAAAAAACATTTTAAATCAAATCAAAGCAAACATCCTTACTAAAGAGGAGAAGAAAACTATTGTAGGAGGGTATGATGGATCATTTACAGGAAGCTGTTCTTTTATTATTTGTAGTGGTAATAATGGAGCACTAGCATACAAACCTGGATGCCCAACTTATAGTTCTGGAAGAAGATTGTATGTATACAATCCAAATCCTTCTTTATTCTGCTGGGAATAAAATAAACAAAGCGACATATATGAAGACTCTTCTATTGGAAGAGTCTTTTCATCAATTTCACCTACCTAAACACTTATTTTAAATGAAAGTAATACAAAGTTTCTGGTCGAAACCCAGTACAGAACATTCAGATGATCTTAATTCTAGATTTAAAGGCGGTTGGCTAAAACAGAAATATTCTTTTTACAGCCAAGCATTAAGCTGTTTAACTTTTAAAGAGTTTTATGGTAATGTTGAATTATATACTGATGAACAAGGAAAAGAACTTTTAGTAGATATTTTAAACATTCCGTACACTAAAACCCATGTTACCTTAAACGAAATTGACTCATACAACTCTAAATTATGGGCACTTGGTAAAGTTTTTACGTATGCTGAGCAAAAAACACCTTTTATTCATGCTGATTCAGATGTTTTTATTTGGAAAAAATTACCCGAATCTCTTACATCTTCAGAAGTTTTTACTCAAAATATAGAGGTAAATTTCCCTGCTTATGAAAAAGCTCTAAACGATATTTTTATTCACTTTGATTGGATTCCAACAGAATTAGTCAACTCATTATACAAACATCAAAAAATACATGCATTTAACGCAGGTATTATTGGTGGAAAGCATTACAAATTCTTTCAAAAATTAAAAGATACCGTGTTAGATTTCATCAATAAAAACACTCATATTTTAGAAAAAATAGACATCGGTATTTTCAATACTATCTTTGAACAACAATTAGGCTATGCCATTGCTGAGAAAAATAATATTCCTATTAATTATTTTTTAGAAGATGTAGACACTGATTTTTCTAAAGTTATTAATTTCCATATAGTTCCTTTTACCTCACAGTATGTGCATTGTATAGGTTATGCTAAAAGATCTGTTTTTGCTTGTGAACAATTAGAAGCCCGATTAAAATACCATTATCCAGAATTCTATACTGAACTAAACAATCGACTACAACATCATTTTACAGACAGTTCTTTTGAATGTGATTTTACTAAAGAAAGATTCGATTATTTATTTAAGATTTACGAGTGGCTAGAGGATAAAACTGTTGAAGATATATTTAACACCACTTTTCAACTGAACTCAACAGCTGAATTTATTGAAGAGGAAGAAGCGTATTATATAAACTATAAATTACCTCAGAATAATAAACTACGAAAAGAAAAACTAGAAGATTGGATGGTTATTCTACTTTATTTTGAAACTGAAACTTCTGTAAAAGAGTTATACAATGAACTTAGTGAGGATGAAGATTTTTTGAAACAAACCAACAAAAAAGAGCTAAAAGATAAATTAATATCATTTGTTATGGACAAATCTATGTTGCTAGAAATTTTAATTCCTACTCCACTCTTATCAACATACAACAGCATATACACAGCACAAAATGTAGCAAATGCTACTTTATAAATATACTTAAATAGCGGTAGCCAAAAAGCTTTATGAGTAGGCATTAATTAATCAACTTTATAAAAATGAAAAAAAACATTTTAAAACAAATTAAGGCAAACATCCTTACAAAAGAAGAAAAGAAAACTATTGTAGGAGGTTATGATGGTTCTTATGTAGATAGCTGGCCATGTTCTTTTATTATTTGTGGTGGTCCAGGAAATACGGCTGGTAGAGCATATAAGCCAGGATGTCCATCAACGAACAATGGTTGGAGACTTTATGTATACAAACCAAATCCATCTTTATTCTGCTGGGAATAACCTAAAAAACAAATTTCAGAGATTCTTTATCCACAAAGAATCTCTTTTAAATTATATACCATTTAAGCTACAAAAAGTAAAACATGCTTCTTTAAATTATTTAATTAAAAATTTAAAAGAGTTATTTTACGAATACCATAAAAAAGCACACAGAAAATCATTAAGCTATCAAAAACCACTCAATTATCTAGACAAAAACTAAACACCTATCATATATAGCGCTTATTCAAGGTTAAAAGCACTCATTTTTCAATACATTTAAAAAAACCAAACGGTAAAATTTAGTGTTTCAACCGTTTTTAACCCCTAAATCAATGAAAAAAATCATCCTTTTATCCTACTCTTTGCTTGCTTTTTCACTTATTAAATGTAGCAGTAATGAAATTACTTCAAACGAAACATCAGATGAACTAACCATAAGCAATCATCTTAACAATGAAGGTACTACAACATCACAAACAGGAAATATAGCAATCACCTCAAACTGTAGTCCTTTAAATGATATTCTTTTTGATACACGTGTAAATAACACTCCAAAAGAAGTAAATAGAAATGCTTTTGGAATGAAATCTTGGAAAATTGTCAACTCTTTATCTGATGAATTTAATTATCCTGGAGGAAAGAGTTCTCCTGAATACAATCAAAAATGGAAACCTGGATTTGTTAATAGTTATACCGGACCATTACCAACTGTATGGACTGGTGAGCAAGTTACATTTGAAACCATATATGGAAGCAATCGCGCACTAGTTCTTTCAGCAAAAGAAAACGGAGTTGGAAATAATAGAACATTAGCCTGTGGTATGATTACTAGTAGAGGAAAAAGTAGCTACCCTTTATTTCAGGAAGCGAAAGTAAAAATAAGTAGTTCTCAATTAGCAAATGCTGTATGGATGTTAAGTGATGACCCAGGAACCACCGAAGAAATAGACAACCTTGAAGCTTATGGTCCTAGATTACTACCAGACGGAACTGAATGTGCTAATCCTTATTTTGCTGATAGAATACACTTAAGCCATCATACTTTTGCCAATATAGGAGGAGAAAGAAAAGATTATCAGCCTAAAATACAAACATGGATGTCTCGAAAGAAAACTACCAATGATTGTACTCGTGAAAATGATGTAGTTTGGAGTGAAGATTATCATTATTTTGGTGTAAAATGGGTAAGTCCTACAAGGCTTGACTATTTTGTAGATGGTAAACTAGTTAAAACCGTGAATGGTTTAAGAATAGAAGATGGTATTGACCCTAGAAGCTACACAAAATGTGGTGATGGTTTAACCAGAGAAATGCATATGATTATAAGTCAGGCTTCACAAGTATGGAGATATGGAGGTGCTGAAAACTTTTGGAATAGTTCTGATATAAAAACTGGAGATAACACTAAAATGAAAATTGATTGGATTAGAGTATATTCTCCTACAGGAGATGAAAACAGAAGGAGTTGTGATTAAAACATCTATTTTATAATAAAGAAATTACTTTAAAGTCCGGAATTTAGTATATGCTTGTTTCGGATTTTTATTATAGTACTTTTTTCACTCTATTTCTTAAAATAGGTACTACGCTATCTTCAAACCAACCATTTTTTTGAAGCCAAAAACGATTTCTAGGTGAAGGATGCGGTAATACAAAGTACTTAGGTAAATACTCTTCAAAATTACTCACCGTTTCTGTGAGTGTTTTTTTAGCATTCTCTTTTAAATAATATTTTTGAGCATACATACCGATCAATAACACTAGATCAATCTCATTCATATTATCAAAAAGAGGTTGATGCCATTGAGGTGCACATTCTTTTCTTGGCGGCAAATCTCCTGTTTTTCCTTTTCCAGGATAACAGAAACCCATTGGTACAATTCCAAAAAGAGTTTCATCGTAAAACTGTTCATCTGTTACATCCAACCATTTTCTTAATTGCCTACCACTGGCATCGTTCCATGGAATACCTGATGCATGTACTTTAGTTCCTGGTGCTTGACCAATAATAATAATCTTTGATTTTTTACTAACTTGTATAACAGGATTAGGTGTAAGATGTTCTTTACACAAACTGCACTCTCGAATATTTTTTAGAAGGGTTTTCAAAATATTTATGATATGGATAAACAAAAAACGCTTATTACAAATTTAGTAATAAGCGCCTTTGTTAATAGTTTTTTTAACTCTTAATTTCTTATTGCGTAGCTAGCTGCGCTACCAAAATCTGAAAGTAGTACGATAAAACTTCTAAAAAAACTACTAACTCTCTTAAGTAATAATTTCCCCATAATAGTTAATAATTTAAAAATAATCCCAACACAAATATAATTGATTAACATGGTATTATGGCAGGAAAAAACCCTTTTTGTACTATATGTTAAAAAATGATTATGTTTGGTTAAAATTAAGTGTATTATGCAATCATTTATTAATCAACCAGATAACTTCAAGAAGTCTTCAAAAGCAATATAGTATGGTTTATCTTTAATAACAGGTAAATCTACACTCTCTGCATTGGCTATTCCAACACCTGCATACCAAACTTTTGCATGTTGTTTTTTAGCATGTTCTTTAAAAGTTTCCATCCATAAAACATCATAATCATTTGGGTTTTGTAAATTTTTAGTAGCCTTTACTAAAACAAAAATAGTAGGTTCTCCTTTTTTGAATAAAACAAACTGTGGATGTTTTTTTAACTTACTATTTACTGCCACAAACTCATAGCCCATTTCTTGCAACTTTTTGCCAATAAAATTCATTGCCAAATTATGTAACTCTTGCTCTGTAAGTATGTGCATTTTATTTTCGCTTGTTTCTTTTGTTATAGTTTTTGTCCCCTTTTGTTTTAGGTTTCTTATATTTTTTTGCAATCTCTCTTCGGTAACTACCTCCTAAATTCACCTTTTTATTCTTTTCTTTTTTCTCGTGAAAAGCTGGTCCAGGTACATATTCTTGAGAAGTTCTGTTTTTAGATTGTTCTCTTTCTTCTTTAGGACGCTCCTCTTCTGTAAGTTGTTTTGATATTACCACAGTTTCAGGTATTTCAGAAAGAGGCACTGTATAATCCATTAACTCCTCTATTCTATTTTTGGCTTCCTGCTCTTTTTCTGTAGATAATAAAATAGCAGTTCCTTTATGTTCTGCACGTCCTGTTCTTCCTATTCGGTGCATATAGTTTTCTGGGAAATGAGGCGTATTAAAATTAATTACATGTGTAATCTCTTTTAAATCCAATCCTCTAGCAATTACATCTGTTGCTATTAAAATTCGATGTTTTCCTTCATTAAAGTTTTCTATAGAACGAATACGATAATTTTGAGTTTTATTGGAATGAATTACACATGTTTGTCCTGGAAATTCTTCATCTAACAAATTAAAAATTCGATCTGCATTTCTCTTATTCGGAGCAAAAATTAATACCTTACTATATACTGTTTTATCAAAAAGTAAGTGGTTTATTAAATTAATTTTTGTGTAAAAATTAGGAACATTATATGCTTTTTGCTCTATATTATCTAGTGGAGTACCACTTACGGCTATTGCTATTTTTTTAGGCGATAAAAAGTAATCATCAATTAAAGCTTCAACATCTTCAGTCATTGTTGCAGAAAACATAATATTTTGTCTTCTTGGCGGTAATAAATCGAAAATATTTAATAATTGAAAACGAAATCCTAGATCCAACATTACATCTACTTCGTCAATAACTAATTTCTGTACCGATTTTAGTTTTAAAACTCTACTTAATGCTAAATCATATATTCGTCCTGGAGTAGCAACTATAATGTCGCTTCCTAGAGCCACGGCTTCTTTGTGTCTATTTAAATTTACACCACCATACACTCCTAAAACTCTAAGTGTAATGTATTTTGATAGCTTTTCAATTTCTTCAACAACCTGAATTACTAGTTCTCTAGTAGGAACTAAAATCACTACTCTAGGTGTTAGTTGTTTTGAAAATTTTAAATCTCTTAAAATAGGCAATACATAGGCAAATGTTTTACCTGTACCTGTTTGTGCTATTCCTACTACGTCTTTTCCTGATCTTACTATAGGGAAAGCTTCTTCTTGAACTGGAGTTGGCGATACAAAGCCTAAATCTTCAATTGCGTTTCTTAAAGGATTAGATAAATCTAAATCGTTGAAAGTCGTCATTTAACTCAATTTGTGCAAAGGTACAACCAATATTTTGTATATTTATACGTGTAAAATAGTAATGTAGATGAAAACTCCTAAACGTTTAGAACTGGCTTTGATAAAACTATACAACGCATTCCATAATGATGAGTTAAACCCTGAGTGTTGCTCGGCTTGTGCAGTAGGTAATATTTTAGATAATCATGATAGTTGGAAACATTTATCTGACGATCATGGCTCTACAAATTTAAGCTACGTAGGTAGAGTTCATCAGCGATTAGGAAGAACTTTTAATGGCTATACTCCTCTTGAATTACTTCTTATTGAAAAAACATTTTTAGAAGCTTGTGGCTTTACCGTTCCTTTAAACCATTACAATCCGAAACCAAATAACACAAACGACAAAGACACTTTATTTAATGGTTTATGCGCTGTTGTTAGTTATTTATGCGAATTAGAAAACATTAATAATGTTATGGATTATTCTAAGATTTTTGAATATGAAAATGAAAATCCTGTTTACAAGTTTGATGTTATTTATCAATAAAACATCTTAAATTCTTTTTAGAAATCCTTTTATTAAAAAGGTTCTTATTGGTTAATATTATTATTTTGCGTTTTAATGAAACTTATAAACTCAAGATATAAATTAAGTAATAGCCAAATTAGAAACTTTGTTTTTCTTGTTTTACTATCTTTATTAACCAGTCACCTAACTGATTATGATTATTTTTCAGATGATGAAACTTATAATTTCCCTTGGGTATCTACAATTACATCCATTCTAATAGGTACTGTAATTGGTTTTATTGCTGACTTCAATTTTAAATATTATAAAGTAAATATTTTTACAAAAACCATCTCTCCAAAAACTATCGCTAATTATTTTGTTACTACACTAGGGTATATTACTATCTGTTATATTCCTTTTTACTTTGTCGCTATTTTTTTAGCAGATGAAAGCTTTATTTTTTACTATTTGTTAGTGGGCTTATTAATTACATTGTTATTGAGCAGCATTGCTATAGCAATTTTATACGGTGAAAAACTTTATAAAATTCACAAAAAAAATATTAATAACGGCAAATTAGCGGTAACTAGAAATGGTAAAACTACAATGATTGACTATAGTAAAATTGCTTATTTTTATAGTACCGATAAAATAGTTTCTATTATTACAACCGATCAAAAATCTATTACTTCAGATTTTACTCTTCAGAATTTAGAAAAAAAACTAGCTTCTACTCTTTTTTTTAGAGCTAACAGACAAGTAATAATTCATGCTAGAGCTGTTGATAAAATAACCCCTGACACCAACGGAAAACTTAGCATTACTTTACAACCGAACCTTCTATCAAACGAAAATTCAGAAATCATAATTAGCCGATATAAAAAAAAGGAATTTATAGAATGGTTTGACAACCAAATCTAAAAAATATAGACGACCATTCAGTGATTATTTTGCTACCATTCGGTAAAAACCCAATAAAAGTAGTAGTTATAGCCTTTTAATTGTTCTTGTTTTGTTGTTGAATTTAATAAACAATATTATGAATTTTCAATCATTTAAAACTATTATTTTACCAATAACTACCATACTTTTCATTTTTATTTTATGGAAATCACCTCTTAATATTGATTATTTTGACACTATAATAGCAACAATTATTGTATTATTGGTTAGTTTAATTGAGTATAAGAAAACCTTCATAAAAAGCCTGGGTTTTAATGCTGAAAACTTCACCGCAAAAAAAATACTGATTAAAGCTCCTATAATTGCCTTTGTTCTTTTTTTAGTTTACTACTATATTTTAATTCCTTCTGTAACTTTTTTCACCAAAGCTCCTATTGATTTTTCCGATTTTGACACTATAAAAAACGATTATACTTTATTTTTTATTTCTATTATATTCATATGGATTTCTGCTGCTTTTGGTGAAGAAATAGTTTGGAGAGGTTATTTTATGAAACAATTCACTAAACTATTTGGTAAAACAAATATTGCTTTACTTATAAATATTCTTCTTTTTGGAGTTTTATTTGGGTACTTACATTCGTATCAAGGAATAACAGGTCAAATTATAACAGGCATACTAGGTATTGTACTCTCTATTATATTTCATTTTAATAAAAATGATTTATGGACCAACATAGCCATTCATGGCTTTTTTGATTCATTTGCCTTAATAGCATTGTATTTAGATTTCTTATAAAAAAATAAAGCCGATGTGTTTAAACATCGGCTTTAATAATTAAATATATCTGTTAATTTTATTTGTAAACTTCTTTAATAAAGTCTTCGTAGCTTACCTCTTTAGTTTTAAACTTCATATTTTCTTTGTAGAAACCTAAAAGTTTTTGAGATAATAATTGAGTTTGTAAACGTTGTGCTTCGTCTTTGTTAGATAATACTCTACCAGCGATATCGTTTAATTCCTCTTCAGATGGGTTCATGTTTCCGAATTGAGCCATTTGAGCCTTGATAAATCCTTTAGCGTATTCTAATAACTCAGCATACTCTAATTTGATATCGTTATCTCTCATAATCTTTCCTTCGATTAATTGATAACGTAATCCTTTTTCAGATTTGTTATACTCTTCTAAAGCTTCTTCAGAAGTTAATTCTTTTTCACCAGCAGTTTGTAACCACTTTTGTAAAAACTCTGCAGGTAAATCAAACTTAGTAGTATCAACTAAATGCTCAGTTACTGCATTTAATAATTGTTGATCTGCTTGTTGTTGGAATTGTCCTTCAGCATCAGCCTTAATTTTGTCTCTTAACTCAGTAACAGTCTTAACGCTTCCATCAGCAAATAATTTTTCAAATAACTCTTGATCTAAATCTGCTAATTCAGTCTTACTGATTTCTTCTACAGTAAAAGTAACTTTTACATCTAAGTCTTTAGCATCCTCTGCAGATACACCTAAAACTTGTTGTAATTTAGTATCTTCTTCGAAAAGTTTCTTAGTATCTAACTCAATAACATCACCAACCTTAGCACCGATGAATTTCTTTTCGTTTTTCTTTCCTTTTAAATCGTTAACTAAAAATGTAGATTTTTTATTGATCTCTTTTTCTTCGTTAACAAAAGTACCAGTAACATTTGAATGCTCTTCAGCTGTTTCTAATGTTATTAACTTACCGTAACGTGTTTGAATATTTTCTACTTCTTTATCTAATAAATCGTCAGTAGCAACAATCTTATAATCTACAATCTTGTTTTTTCCTTCTACATCAACATCAAATTCAGGAGCTAAACCTAATTCAAATTCAAAAGAAAACTGATCCGCATCCCAAGAAAAATCGTCTTTTACAACAGGTAATGGATTTCCTAGAATATCTAATTTTTCTTCTACTAAAAACTTATTTAAACTCTCTTGTAAAAGCTTGTTTATTTCATCAATCATCACTGATTTACCATACTGCTTCTTTACCATTCCCATTGGTACATGACCTTTTCTAAATCCAGGAATGTTTGCTTTTTTACGATAATCGTTTAAAACTTCAGTTACTTTTTCTTTGTAGTCTTCAGCTACAATATCAACTTTTACAATTGCATTTAATGCGTCTACGTTTTCTTTTGTAATATTCATTTTAGTATTATCTTCTTAAAAAAATTGGGTGCAAAATTACTATTTTTATATTTGACTACCAAGTGTTTTATTTAATTGAATTCAAGTTATTTATATATCTTGGCAAGTTTAGTTTTTTTATTTTAAGAAAAGTTTAATTTTAAACTAAAACTTCAATCATTGCAGTGCTATTTGAAAAACAATCTTATTTCAACTCATTTTAATAGTCGTTTTTTAAAATTGAAAAAAGTTAATTTCTAATTGTTTTTTGTTCGTTTACCTTATTACTAAAAGATCTATTTTTAAATATTAAAACACATGAAACTAACATAATTCTACTTTTTATTAACTTTTTTTCTTTTTAGAGTTGTTTAAGTAAAAATTAAAAGTATATTTGTATTAACAAAGAAGCATTCGGGGGAATGCCGATTTATTCTAAGATGCATGGTATACAGATTGAAGGGTGTACTGTGTGTCTTTTTTTATTTAAAAAAACACCGCTAAAAAAGTGGCTCAATTCACCAGTAAAATCAATAGAAATTAAAACTTGTTCTAGTTAGAATCTTTAAGAAGTTCAGAAATTTTATTTATCAACACTTCACCTACTTCTGCATCATCAGATAAAAGCCTGATCAATTTATCTTTAATAATACCATCTGCTCTTTGATATTCCAATGGCGATTCTGATAAAAGATTCTTAATTTGATCTTTTTTCAGCATTTCTTCCTTCCCTGTAAGTAGCCAAGTTGGATTAATTTCTGGAAAAGAATTTAGAATTTTGTTTAACACATTACTTTTAAACGACGCTTTTCTTCTAATTGAAGTTCCTATCGAATTATTTGACACACCAATAACATCTTCAAAAGATTTGATCTTCAACTTCTTATACATAATCACTTCCTCTACCCTCTTGTATGTGTCGTCAATAAATTCGCTCATTCAGAAAACTTTTTTCTAAAAAATATTGTTTTTGTTATTTTTATTAGAATTTTGTTTGTAAATTTATATTATCGCAAGTACAAAACTCGTACAAATATAAATTAAATGTGATGCCTATTACCTAAAAACAACAAATAGTTTTTATGATTACATCAATGCAACGAGAAGAACTAGAAAAAATTAAACCTCCAAAGTATAGAGAAAAAGTGAAAGAACATTTAAGCAAAAATAACTTACATTTTTCATTAGAAACTATACAAAAGGTGTATTCTGGTAAACGAAATAACATAGAAATTGCAAAAGCAATAATTACAGTTTTTAAAAACTACATGAAAGAACAAGAAGAAATTAACAACGAAATTAACCTCATTACAAACCATGCTAAAAAAGAAATCCCCTAAAGTTTTTTCTTTTTACATAATATCTAAAACTTAGAGGCGAGGTTTTAAACGAGGCGGTTACTTTATGAAAATATTTACTGTCTCGTTTTTTTTAACAATCACCCTAACCACATACTTTTTTCTCCTAAAACAAAACAATATTAAAATCTAGAATTAGAGAATTCGTTTGAAAGTTTATGTTATTTCAGCTAAATTAGCCGCTAAACAAATAAAAAAAATTTCACATGGGTCAGATCATTTTCACGCTTTTAATGCTTGTTTTACTGCAAGCAGTATTAGGTTTTGACAATTTATTATACATTTCTTTAGAATCTAAAAAAGCTCCTGAATCAGATCAGAAAAGAGTTAGAAAAGTAGGTATTTTAATCGCCATTGCTTTAAGAATTGTATTACTATTCGTTTTAGTATCAATTATTGATTTTTTCCAAGAACCTTTTTCTTGGTTATCGGGCGGAATTAAAGACGTTGTTAAATTTGCTTTCAATGGACATAGTTTAATTGTATTAGCTGGTGGTGGTTTCATCATTTACACAGCCATTAAAGAAATTTGGCACATGATTGCCATAAACAATTTAGATCATAACGTTGAAGGAGACGGAAAAAAATCAAAATCTCCAAATGCAGTTATCGTTAGTATTGTAATAATGAATCTTGTTTTTTCTTTTGACTCTATTTTAGCCGCTATTGGTTTAACTAGCGAAATAGAAAATTCTACAACAGCTTTTATTGTTATGGCAATAGCAATTGTTGCCAGCGGACTATTAATGTTATTTTTAGCTGATAGAATTTCTGCTTTTTTAGCAAAAAACAGAATGTACGAGGTTTTAGGTCTTTTTATCTTATTAGTGGTAGGTATTATGCTTATTACTGAAGGAGGACATTTAGCTCACATAAAATTATTTGGTAATCCGATTGAACCAATGAGTAAAACAACTTTCTATTTTGTTATTGTTGCTTTAGTTATTGTTGATGTGGTTCAAGGAAGATATCAAAAGAAATTATTAAAAGAGCAAGCGCAAAACAAAGCTTCATAAAATAGTTTTTACATAAAAATAAAAAGAGACAGTGTTTTCAAACACTGTCTCTTTTTATTTTGTCAGAACCTATTAAGAAGGTTATCTATTTTATAAAATTAATTACTTTAGTGTAAAAATCGATAGGATTTTCTGCATGCAACCAATGTCCTGCATTTGGAACGGTCACAACTTCAGCTTTGGAAAAATGAGCTTTTAAAAGTGGAAAATCAGCATCTAATATGTAACCAGACTTCCCCCCTCTCAAAAACAACACATCACCGTCAAACGTAGTAAAAGATGGCAATGGTTTTACCACTTCAGAATAGTTTTCGGTTAACGATTTTAAATTAAACCTAAAAGCCAATTGTTCTTTTGTTTTTCTGTAGGTATTTTTTAAAATAAACTGACGCACACCAACTTCTGGTATCAACTCTGATAATTTTTCATCAATCAATTTTCTACTCGATTGCACAGAAAAATCAATAGAATTTAATGCTTTAATTATATCTTGATGATGGGGCGGATATGCTTTCGGAGCAATATCTGCAACCAACAATTTATCAACTAAATCGGCATACTCTACTGCAAACAACATTACCGTTTTTCCACCCATTGAGTGCCCCAATAGATTCACTTTATCTAGATTGTGATGCTGAATGTATTCATGTAAATCTTCTACCAACAATTCATAACTAAAAGCATCTGCGTGAAAGCTTCTTCCATGATTTCGCTGATCAATTAAATGAACTTGAAAACCGTCTTCAGCAAATTTATTAGCCAAAGTTTTCCAGTTATCCCCCATTCCAAAAAATCCATGGAGTATTAACAAAGGTTTTCCTTCACCTAATATTTTAGAATGCAAGATATTTTCCATACTTATTTCAATCTATGTAAATACATATTCACCACATTCTGAATACCTAAATAAATACTTTCAGAAATCAACGCATGACCAATAGACACTTCAGCCAGGTTAGGAATATTCTCTTTGAAAAAGCGAATGTTTTCCAAATTCAAGTCATGCCCTGCATTAATACCCAAACCTAATTCATGTGCCAAAACAGCTGCTTCAGTATATGGTTTTATCGCATCTTTATTGCCTTTCTCAAACTCACTTGCAAACTCTTCTGTATATAGCTCAATTCTATCAGTTCCAGTTTTAGCCGCTCCTTCAATTAACTTTAAATCTGTTTCGATAAAAATAGAAGTTCTAATACCAGCATTTTTAAATTCGCTAATAACTTCTTGTAAATATGATTGATGTGTAATTGTATCCCAACCCGCATTTGATGTTAATACATCTTCTCCATCTGGCACCAAAGTTACCTGAGTCGGCTTAATCTCTAAAACTAAATCTATGAACTTCTGAATCGGATTTCCTTCAATATTATACTCCGTAGTTACCACAGGCTTTAAATCGTAAGCATCTTGATATCTAATATGTCTTTCATCTGGTCTTGGGTGAATTGTAATACCTTTAGCGCCAAATTCTTGAATATCTTGAGCTACTTTAAGTAAATTCGGAACATTTCCTCCTCTAGAATTCCTTAGCGTAGCTATTTTATTAATATTTACACTTAACTTTGTCATTGTTCTATTTTATAAGTGCAAAAATAACTTATTAAAAGTTTTTAAACTATATTCGTAATAATGAATATTAACGATTACATCCTCACAGAAATAAAAGCACTTGTACCACAAGATACTGTAGCTAGTGCACACGATTTATGTAGAAATTACCCAATAACACATTTTCCTGTTATTGATACTAATAAATTAATTGGAAGCTTTTCTGAAGAAGACATTCAGACTATTGAAAATAAAGAAGATACCATAAACGAACATCGCTTTTTATTGAATCATTTTTATGCAGATACCAAAACACCTCTTTTAGAGTTAATTGCTCTTTTTGCTGAAAATGACTGTAATATTATCCCTGTATTAGATAAAGATCAAAATTATATTGGCTACTACGAATTAAGAGATATTTTAGATGTTTTTGCTGATAGTCCCTTCATGCACAAAGACAATGATACGCTAATTGTTGCAAAAACAAAAGCTGATTTTTCTATGAGTCAAATATCTCAAATAGTAGAAAGTAATAATGCTAAACTTTTAGGTTTATATGTTTCTAAAGAATCACCAGACAACGTTCAAGTAACTTTAAAAATTTCTAGTGATGATATGAATGAAATTATACAAACTTTTAGAAGATATGATTACTCTATTTTAACCATACATGAAGATGACACTTATTTAGAGGAGTTGAAAGACAGAGCTAATTATCTGAGAAAATATCTTGACATGTAATTTATATGTGTCTAAATTTTTAAATTTTTACTATTGAAAAAAGCAGCAATATACGCGCAATCTTACACTATTTCTGCAGAAAAAGAAATAAAAACACTCATTAAGTGTTTAGAGAAATACAATATTGTAATTTTTATTGAAAAAGACTTTTACAACCTTCTTACAACAAATAATTTATTAGAAAAAAAATATCCTGTTTTTTCTCATTTTAACGACTTATCAGATTCTTTTGATATTTTATTTACTATTGGTGGAGACGGAACTATATTACGAGCAGCCACTTATACTAGAAATTTAAACATCCCTATTTTAGGCATAAATTCTGGTAGGCTAGGTTTTTTAGCTACTATTTCTAAAAAGAGAATTAAAGAATCTATAGAATGCTTATTAGAAGGTAAGTATTCATTACAAGAAAGAACACTCTTAGAAATTAAAACAGATCCAGAAGAAGAAACTTTTTCTGAATTGAATTTTGCTTTAAACGAAGTTACTATATCTAGAAGAAATACTACTTCTATGATAGGTATTAAAACCTATTTAAACGAAGAGTATTTGACAAATTATTGGGCAGATGGATTAATTATATCTACACCTACAGGTTCTACTGGTTATTCTTTAAGTTGCGGCGGACCTGTAATTATGCCAGATTCAGCTAGCATTGTAATTACTCCAATTGCACCTCATAATTTGAATGCACGTCCAGTAATTATTCCAGAAAACACTACAATTCAATTAGAGGTTAGTGCAAGAGAAAAAGATTTCTTAATCTCATTAGATTCAAGAATCACCACAGTTCCTCAACACACTAAAGTTTTTATAAGAAGAGCACCTTTCACCATTAAAACCATACTATTAGAAAACCAATCTTATTTAAAAACATTACGTAAAAAACTTCTTTGGGGAGAAGATATCAGAAACAAACAGTCATCTTAACACTGTAATCACAATAAAACTCAAAAAACACAGTTAATCAAAAAGACAGATTATTAACTTTTTAAAGCAAATTCAATTCCATATATTTGCACGCTATTTCTAGAGATGAAAAAAAATATTTTAATATTAGTACTAACGTGTATCGCATATACATCGTTTTCTCAAATCCACGAGGTTGGGGTATTTTTGGGTGGTTCTAACTTTATAGGAGATGTTGGTAGTACCAATTACATTTATCCTAACGAAGTTTCTGGAGGTTTAGTTTACAAATACAATTTAAACCCAAGAATAGCACTTAGAGGAACCTATACTTATTTATCTCTTTCTGGAAATGACGCAAATTCTGGAAACTCATTCAGAGAATCCAGAGGTTTTAACTTCTCAAATAAAATACACGAATTTGCAGCTGGTATTGAATATAACTTCTTCGATTACAACATTCGTAATCCAGAACAATCTTTCACTCCTTACATCTTGACAGAAATAGCTGTAATGAATTACAAGAAACCTAAAGCACTAATAAATAGTGGTAGAGATATTTTGTTAGAAAACACATTTTCTGTTGCAATTCCTCTTGGAGTTGGAATTAAAGGAAGAATTTCAGATCATTTAGCATATGGTTTTGAAGCAGCTGTTAGACTAACATTTACAGATGATATTGATTTTTCTAGCGAGATTGTAACAGACAGAATTCCTAACTTTAGCCCCGGAAATGGTAATGATTTTTATACCTTTACCGCTTTTTCTTTGGTCTATACATTTGGACGACCGCCTTGTTACGCAGAAAGAGAATAATTTTATGAGTGAAAAACTACAAAACATCAACCTAAACAAAGTACCAAACCATATTGCAATTATTATGGATGGTAATGGTCGCTGGGCTAAACAACAAGGCATGAAACGTGTTTTCGGACACAGAAATGCATTAACAGCTGTAAGAGAAGCTGTAGCTGCTGCCAGTGATATCGGATCAAAATTTATTACACTATATGCTTTTTCTACTGAAAATTGGAATCGCCCTAAATTAGAGGTAGATGCGTTGATGAGTTTGTTAGTTACTTCTTTAAAAAAGGAAGTTCCAGAATTTCAAAAAAATGGAATTAAAGTAAATAGCATTGGAAATATTGAACAATTACCTAAAAAAGCTAGAGAAGTTTTAAAAGAGGTAATTGAAAAAACAAGTAACAACTCAACCATAACATTAACTTTTGCTTTGAGTTACGGAAGTAGAGAGGAAATTGTTAATGCTATCAAAAACATATCTAAAAAAGTTGTTAATAACGAAATAGAGATAAAAAAAATTAGCGAAAAAATTATAAATAATCATTTATATACGTTTAATTTGCCCGACGTTGATTTGATGATAAGGACAAGTGGGGAACAAAGAATAAGTAATTTTTTGTTATGGCAAATGGCTTATGCAGAACTTTATTTTACAGAAGTACTGTGGCCTGACTTTAGAAAAGAGCATCTTTTCGACGCAATAATAGATTATCAAAATAGAGAACGAAGATTTGGAAAGACTAGTGAACAGATTGATGCCAATGCATAAGAATTTATTTCTAACTGTATTATTATTTATTACTTCTTTTGTAACAGCAAAAGCTCAAGAATCGCCTAAAGACAGCATTCCTAGCAATAAAGAAGTTACTTCAGGTAAAATTAATTATGAAAAAGGTAAAGAGTATATCTTAGGAGGTATAACTGTTACTGGACTTCAAAAGTTTAGCGAAGAAACAGTGAAAGTGTACACTGGTTTAATTATTGGACAGCCAATTAAATTACCAGGTGACAAATTAACAAGTGCCATTAAAAAGTTATATGAAAGTAAACAATTTAACGAAGTAGATGTTTATTTGTCTAAAATAGATGGCAACACTGTTTATCTTCAGTTTGATGTAAATGAATTACCTCGATTAAACAATATCACTATTACTGGTATTAGCAAATCTAAAGCTGAAGACTTAAAAAAAGAAACTGAAATTAAAACAGGTGTACAAGTTACAGATAACTTAATTGTAACTACCAGAAACTATTTCAGAAAACAATTCACAGACAAAGGTTTCTTAAAAACTAAAGTTTCTCTAAACACTAAAAAAGATACTACAGATACAAATACGGTTGACATGTTTATTCACATAGACAGAGGGGATCGTATTAAAATTAAAAGCATCAATTTTGTTGGTAACAAAGCTTTAACTGACGGAAAGCTTAGAGGTGCCATGAAAAACACTAAGCGTAAATTCTTAGGTCGTTTCTGGAAAACTTCAAAATATATTGAAGATGATTTTAAAGAAGATTTAAAAACTGTTTTAGAAAAATATAGCGAATTAGGTTATAGAGATGCTCGTATTTTAAATGACAGACTTGTTTGGAATGATGATAACACTATTAGTTTAGAAATTGAATTAGAAGAAGGAAGACAATACCGTTTTAAAGAAATTCTTTTTGTTGGAAATAAAAAATACACTGATGAGCAGTTAAACAACTACTTAAGAATAGATAAAGGAGATGTTTATAATGGTAAAGTTTTAAAAGAAAGAATTACAGGTGATGGTACTCCTGACTCTCAAGATATTCAATCACTATATCACAATAATGGATACTTATTCTCTTCTGTAAATGCAGTTGAGACTAAAGTAAAAAATGACTCTATTACTGTAGAAGTAAGAATTAGAGAAGACGAACCAGCTACTATTAGAAAAGTAACAGTGGTAGGTAATGAAAAGACAAATGATCATGTTATTTTTAGAGAATTACGTGTAAAACCTGGTGATTTATTTAGTAGACAAAATATTATTAGATCTATTCGTGAAATTGGCCAACTTGGTTTCTTTGACGCTAATGTAACTCCTGATGTTAAACCTGATTATCAAAACAAGACTGCTGATGTTGAATTTTCTGTTGTAGAAAAAGGTGGTAGTCAAATTGAATTGCAAGGTGGTTTTGGTGGTGGTTCTTTCATTGGTACTCTAGGACTTTCATTTAACAACTTCTCTATTAAGAATTTATTTAACAAAGAAGCTTATAAACCACTTCCAATGGGAGACGGACAAAGTTTAGCTTTACGTTTACAAGCAAGTAGAACAAATAGTACATATAGTTTATCTTTTACTGAACCTTGGTTAGGTGGAAGAAGACCTCAATCATTATCTTTCTCTATTTTCTACTCAAATCAGTATAGATTTGACTTTCAAACAAACAGAGTGGATCGTAACCAGAGTTTAGATATTTTTGGTTTAACTTTAGGTTTAGGAAAACGTTTATCGTGGCCAGACGACTTCTTCTCTTTATCCCAAAGCATTAGTTACCAAAGAATTGGACTAAACAATTTCCCATATAGAGTAGGTTCTTCAAATGTAGCGTTACAAGAAGGTGAATTAAATAACCTTGCTTATAATGCCGTTCTTAGCAGAAACTCTGCTGGACCAAGTTTAATTTTCCCTACTTATGGTTCTGAATTTACTTTAAAAGCAAAAGCAACTTTACCTTATTCTTTATTAAATGGTGAAGATATTGGACCTATTCCAGATAATTTAACAGCTAGTGAAACACAAGATTTCTTAGCGGATCGTTACAAGTGGTTAGAATATTATAAACTATCTGCTAAAGGTAAGTGGTATACTTCATTAGCTAAAAAATTAGTTTTAATGTCTAATTTTGAATTAGGTTATTTAGGTTTTTACAATAACGAATTAGGTATTACACCAGTAGAACGTTTCTTTGTTGGAGGTGATGGTATCGCTCAAGGGCAGTTGGACGGAAGAGAAATTATAGGATTGAGAGGATATCAAAACAATAGCCTTTCTTCGAATGAAGGTTCTTCTATATACAATAAATTTCAATTAGAAGTAAGATATTCAATCACAGATAAACCAACCGCATCTATTTATACGTTAGGATTTTTAGAAGCAGGTAATGCTTACAACAATTTTGGTAGCTTTAATCCGTTTGAATTAAAGCGATCTGCCGGATTTGGTGTTCGTATATTTATGCCTGCCTTTGGCTTGTTAGGAATTGATTTTGCTCATGGATTTGATCCTATTCCAGGAATGACAGAAAAATCTGGATGGCAAACTCATTTTATTATTGGTAGACAATTCTAAATTCCTAAATTTGTAAAGCTGTTATTTTTGGCATGGTTTTTTCTAAATACAATATAAATCAAAATGAAAAACATTAAATTAACATTCGTTCTTTTACTTATTGTAGGGGTAAGCTTTGCACAAAAATACCAACGTTTAGCATATATAGACATGGATTATATTCTTCAGAATATTCCAAAATATATAGAAGCTCAAAATGCTTTAAATGATAAGGTTGCTAAATGGAGAAAGACACTTGATAAGGAAGCTAGAGCCATTGAAATTTTAAAAACGGATCTTGTAAACGAAAAAGCCATCTTAACTCAAGAGTTAATTAACGAAAGAGAAGAAGATATTTTAGTAAAACAAGAAGCTCTTAGAAAATTAGAATCGCTTTACTTTGGTACAGATGGGGACATGTACATTTTAAGAAAAAAATTGATACAACCTATTCAAGATCAAGTTTACAATGCAGTACAAACGATTGCCTCTAGAAAAAAATATGATTTTGTTTTTGATAAATCTAGTGAGTTTATCATGTTGTATTCTAATAAAAAACATGATATCAGCTCTTTAGTTTTAAAACTGATAAAAATTGATATAAAACAACAAGATAAGGCTGAAAAACTTGCTGAGAAGAAAAAACTTTTAAGCAACAACGAGCCTTCTGAAAGACAAAAACAAATAGCAGCTAAAAAAGAAGCTATTAAACAAAAGAAGCTAAGTGAAAGAGAGAAAAAATTAAAAGACATTGAAGAAAAAAGAAAGCAACGTTTAGAGGCTCGTGATAAAAAGAGAAAATTATTACAAGAAAAGAGAGAGGCTCTAAAAAAGGCAAGAGAAGAAAAAAAGAAAGCCGCTGAAGAGGAGGCTAAGAAACAAGCAGAAGAAAAAAATTAATATATAAAATAGACAAAAGAACTTAAAATTTAAATTATAACAAACATGAAACACTTTAAAACGTTATTATTAGTTGCAATTTTTACGATTGGTTTAGGTGGTATGGCAAATGCTCAAAAATCTGCACACATTAATACCGATAAATTATTATCTGAAATGCCAGAAACTAAGGCATTAAAAGCAGAGTTAGAGAAGTTACAAAAAACATACAGATCTGATATCGAAGGAATGGCTAAAGCTTTAGATGCAAAGATCAAAAAATATGACGCTGAGGGAAAAACTCAAACTCAAGAAACAAACCAAAAGAGACTTGCAGAAGTTCAACAAGAGCGTGCTAAAATTGTACAAGCAGAGCAAGCAATGAGTCAAGAAATGAACAAGAAGTATCAAGAAATGACTATTCCTATTTTAAAGAAAGCTGAAGATGCTATTAAAGCTGTAGCTGCTGAAAAAGGATATATCTATGTAATGGATGCTTCTCCTGGTAAAGGTTTAATCGTTTTCGAAAAAGGAAATGATATCTATAGCGCAGTAAAAGCTAAATTAGGTTTCTAAAAAACTTTTAATTTATAAATTATCAAGTCCTACTTTTATTAAAAAAGTAGGATTTTTTATTTTTGCAATCATGGAATCTACTTCTAAAAATAATCCTATAGGAATTTTTGACTCAGGTATTGGTGGTACTTCAATATGGAAAGAAGTTCACACCCTTCTACCTCAAGAAGACACAATATATCTTTCTGACAGCATTAATGCTCCTTATGGTCAAAAAACAAAAGAAGAGATTCTACAATTATCTATCAAAAACACCGAGTTTCTATTAAATAAAAACTCAAAAATCATTGTTGTAGCTTGCAACACTGCTACTACCAATGCTATAAAATATTTAAGAGCTAATTACAACGTTCCTTTTATAGGAATAGAGCCAGCTATAAAACCTGCTTCGTTACAAACAAAAACAAATACTGTAGGTATTTTAGCTACCAAAGGAACTCTAAATAGTGAACTCTTTGAGAAAACATCTTCTAAAATTAATGATGATATCACAATTATAGAACAAGTAGGTCAAGGTCTTGTTGAGCTGATAGAAAATGGTAAAATACACTCCTCTGAAATGGAAAATCTTTTACACAAATATCTTCAACCTATGATTGATCAAAAAATAGATTGTTTAGTTTTAGGTTGTACCCACTACCCTTACCTTACTCCTTTAATTCAAAAAATAGTTGGACATCATATAAAAATTATCGATTCTGGTGAAGCTGTTGCCAGGCAAACGAAAAATATATTAAGCAAACATCAGCTATTACGAAACGACAATCACAAAAGTCATTGTTCTTTTTATTCTAATAAAGACATAACAGTGTTAACAGGAATTCTTAATGATAGCACCAATATTAGTATTGAAAAATTAGACTTCTAAGCTATTATGATAAAATAAAATCATTTTTTTAACAAAATAGAACAAGACTATAACAGTAAAATCTTCAACTATTGGTTATTAAGTAAATCTTTTTAAGTAGATTTACCGCAAGATTTATGCCTTTAAAAAAAACACATACCATTTGTGAAGAAAATGCTTATAGAGCATTATTCAGTGATGTAGCACCGCTACTGCGTAATTTCTTGTATGCCAAAACTGGCAAGCTACAAGAAGCTGAAGATTTAATGCAAGAAGCTTTTTTAAAACTATGGGAAAATTGTAAAAAGGTAAATCCTGAAAATGCCAAGGCTTATGTTTTTTCCATTGGTAAAAACTTGTTTTTAAACACAAAAACCAGAGAAAAGGTTATTATTAAGTTTAAAAAAACAATACCTAAAGAAGAACAAGTCTCAAGTTCCCCCCACGATGAACTTGTTGAAAAAGAATTCGCACAAAAACTGGAAAAAGCTATTGCAAGTCTTTCTCCTAATTCTAAAGAAGTATTTCTTTTAAACAGAATTGAAGGAAAAAAGTATCGTGAAATAGCTGAATTATTGGGTATAAGTATTAAAACTGTCGAAAAAAGAATGCATAAAGCATTAGTAGAATTAAGAAAAATTCATCAATCTATATAATTTTCTCTAAAAAAGGGTAGGGTAAAATTAAAATAGATTGTCTTAAGAATTGGTAACATAATATTTCTAAAAAATAAAATTATGGATAACGATTTCCAAAAAGAAGACATACTTGGCCGTTGGCTTGAGGGAAATCTATCTGAAACAGAGGTACAGGAACTTGAATCAAGGTCTGATTTTGAGTATTACGAGCAACTTATAAAAGTAGCTGATACATTTTCGTACCCTGAATTTGATACAGAAAAATCATATGCTTCACTTCTTGAAAAAAGAAATGAAGTAAATAATAAACAATCTAAAGTAAGAGTTTTTAAATTAAACTCTTTTGCTAAAAAACTAGCAGCAGCAAGTGTGGTTTTACTTATTGGTGCTACTGTTTGGTTTGGTATAAATTCATCTAAAAACACGTTTACTACTGGTTTTGGTGATAAAGAAATTGCAACCTTAACCGATGGATCTGAAATTCGTTTAAACTCAAAAAGTGAAGTTACTTATAAAGATACCGAAACAGCTCGTTTGTTAACTTTAGATGGTGAAGCTTTTTTTGACGTTAAAAAAGACAATAGAACTTTTGAAATTGAAACCAATTTAGGAAGTGTAACTGTATTAGGTACTAGCTTTAACGTTTATAACAGAAATAATGAAATGAAAGTAGCTTGTACTACAGGATTAGTTAGAGTTGCATTCAAAAATAATACTGAAGAAGTGACATTAAGTCCCGGAGAATCAGTGGTACTTACCAATAACAAAGTAACTAAACTAACTTTTGACAAAGAGGATGTTTTAGATTGGCTAGAAAACAAAACTATTTTTAATGGAAATCCTTTAAAAGAAGTAATCGCTGATTTAGAAAGACAATTTGATATAACTGTTAAATATCCTGAAAACTTTAACATAAACAGAAGTATTAAAACATCATACCCACATGAAAATGTGGACACCGCCTTAGATATAGTTTTCGGAACTCTTGAAGGTATTGATTATAAAAGAAATAATAAAATAGTATATTTATCCCAAAACTAATTTTATAGAATCTTTTAAATGATTCAACTCAGGAGGATAATTTTTATTGCTTTATTATTAAATGTTTTTGGTATTGTAAAAATCAATTCTCAAAGTATCAATGACGTTAAATTATCCAAAAAATATAAAAAAACACCATTAATAAATGTTGTTAACGAATTAAAGGAGAAATATAAAATCTCCTTTTCTTATCTAGAAGAAACATTAGTTGGTTCTTATGTTAATTGTAATTTTAAGAATGCAGATTGGTCCACTGTAAAAGAATGCCTTTTTAAAGCTAACAATATTCATGTAAAAGTTGTCAACTCTAAATATGTAATTCTACGTCCATTTACTAAACACGATCATAAAAACTTTCATCTCTATTTTAAAGTTATCAATGAAATTGATAGTACAGCTTTAGAGAATGCTACTATTAGCTATAAAAACAAAGGTTTTTACACTTCTAAAGATGGTTTGGTTAACAAGGCTATAAAAGCATCAGAAAATGATAGCATACAAATAAGTTTTTTAGGCTATAACACTCGTAAAATATCGGTTAATAATGCTCTAAATACAACCATTGCATTAACTCCAACATCACAACAATTAAACTCTGTTGCTATTACAGAATATTTAACTGATGGAATTAATGCTAAAACAAACACAAGGGAAATAAAAATACAGTTAAAAGAACTAAATAGTATACCTGGTTTTTCTGAAACTGATGTGTTTAGATCGTTTACATTGTTACCCGGAATTAATACCGAAGATGGATCTGCTAGTAACATTAGTATTAGAGGTGGTAGTAGAGACCAAACTCAAATATTATGGGATGGTATTAACATTTACGCTAACGGTCATCTATTTGGCTATTTATCATCTTTTTCATCTTCTTTAATTGAAAACATTGAAGTATGGCGAGGTAAAACTGACGCAAAATATGGAGGAAAATTGTCGGGTGTTATTAATATGAGCACAGACAATGAAATTATTAAAGAAACTTCTGCTGGAGCTTCTATAAATTTAGCTGAAATAGAGGCTTTCGTAAAAACTCCTTTAGTAAAAGATAAACTAGATATTCAATTTTCAGGGCTAACTTCTTATGCTTCATTATACCTCACTCCTACTTTTAAAGCATACAGAAATCAAGCTTTTAAAGGTTCATTCCTTTCCGTTTTTGCCGATTTACCCAATGTTAGTAAAACATTTACTCCTGTTAGAGAATTAAGCTTTCATGAATTAAACGGAAAAATACAATGGCGTATTGATAAAGAGAATAAATTAAGTCTAAGTAGCTTTTATCAGCAAAACAATTTCGATTTAAGACTGTCTCTTGATCAAAATATTACCTTTTCAGAAGACCAACAGTTATTAAAAAACTTTGGTACAAGTTTTACACATTCATATACTCCGTCAGAAAAAAGTAGTTTAACCTCTCAAATAGTTGTTTCTTCTTTTAATGCATATGGAAAAAATAAATTTGGAGCCTTAAATGTTTCTCCTGATATCCGAAGAAATAAATTATCAGAATTTAACTTACAAACTAATTACGATGTGAAAGCTTCAGAATCTTTTGAAGTAAATCTTGGCGCTCAAATTCAGTATTTAGATTCTGATTATGAACTATTAAAAAACACATTAGTAAATACATTAACCAAAGAGTCTGACAGAACTAAAGCATTTAGTTCTATTGCATACGGAACTTTTAAATGGAGGTTATTTCCTAAATTCTCTATCAACTCTGGTTTACGTTTTCAATATTATATGCCTAAAAAATCTACTTATTTAGAACCACGAATAGATTTTAGATATGACATAGGTACAAACTGGGCTTTAAAAGGTGGTTATGGTAAAAATCACCAATTTTTTAATGAAATACCAGAATTTAGTTTTGATCTTGGTGTAGCTAATGTTCCTACTTGGATTTTAGTTGGAGACAAAAACATACCGTTACCAAGTGCTAATGAATACTTTTTAGGAGTACTTTATAAAAAAAGAGGCTGGTTATTTGAAGTAGAAGCATATCATAAAAAAATAAATCACTTTACCTCATTAAATCTATTACCAGAAAACACGATTAACAATAATAATTTTACCACTGGTAGCTCTGAGCATCTTGGAATCGACTTTTTGATTAAAAAAAGATGGAGAGGACTTAGAAGCTGGATTGCTTACAGTTTAAGTCAAAATCTATGGAGTTTTCCAGAAATAAACACCAATAACTTTAGAGCTATTAATGACAAACCTCATCAACTAAAGTGGCATACTATGGTAAACCTAAACAGGTGGGAAACTTCGTTAAGTTGGAATTACCATACTGGAATTCCTTATACTCCAACTGAGTTAGCTTTTTTCATTATCGATCCGAATAATTTTAATCCTGATGATCTTGACATTAAAAGAGACCCGATAAACTCTGCAAGAATTCCTGACTTTCATAGATTTGACGCTTCAATAGGATTTAATTGGGGAGATCCTAAAAAGAAGAAAATTCACGGAAAAATTAGTTTAGGTATTATTAATGTATTTAATAAAAGGAATATTATAAATAGAAGTTATCCTATACAAGATTTAAATCGTTTAACGGTTGATAATGCTTTTTTTATTGAGGAAATTGACAGAACAGACTTAGGTCGTGTTTTTAATGTTAATTTCTCTTTCTTTTTAAACTAACCCTACAACTAATCACCCAATCTTTTAGTTTTACCGTATTTTTGCAAACGAATTTATCATTTTCATTTAAAACTTATAATTGTAATTAAATGACTAAAGTATTACAACCGATTATGTTTGTTGGTACTGGTTCTGACGTAGGAAAAAGTATTATTGTTACTGGTATGTGCCGTATTTTTAAACAAAAAGGCTACACTCCTGCCCCATTTAAAGCACAAAACATGTCTTTAAACAGCTATGTTACCAAAGATGGATTAGAAATAGGTAGAGCGCAAGCTGTACAAGCAGAAGCAGCAGGAATCGATTGTAGTACAGAAATGAATCCTGTATTATTAAAACCTTCTGGCGCTAACAAATCTCAAGTTGTTTTACACGGAAAACCTATTGGCGATCAAACAGCTCGCTCTTACTTTTTAGGAAACAACAAACAACATTTATTTGAAGAAGTTAAAAAGTCTTTTAAAAAATTAGAAAGCAACTATAGTCCTATTGTTTTAGAAGGAGCAGGAAGTATCAGCGAATTAAATTTAAAACACCGTGATATTGTTAATATGCGAATGGCACAATTTGCCAATGCAAATGTTTATTTAGTTGCTGATATAGATAGAGGTGGTGTTTTCGCCAGCGTGTATGGAAGCATTGCTTTGTTAGACGATGAAGAACGTAAACTAATTAAGGGAATTATTATTAATAAGTTTAGAGGAGATATCTCTCTATTTGAAGAGGGACGAAAAATGATTGAAGAACTCACAAATGTTCCTGTACTGGGTGTAGTCCCTTTTGCCAAAGACATTTACATTGAAGATGAAGATTCTCTTGGCTTAGAAAAAAAACATAAAAATTCACAAGAAAACACTATAAATATTGCTGTAGTATTACTCCCTTTCATTTCAAATTTCACTGATTTTAATAGATTAGAAAAAGATGAAAGAGTGCATTTATTTTATACTAGAGACCCTAAAGATCTTGAAACAGCAGATATTATTATTATTCCTGGTAGTAAAAACACCATTGCAGACATGCAATTTTTAAGAAACTCTACACTTGCTAAAACTATTTTAAATGCTCACGATAATCATAAAATGGTTGTGGGTATTTGTGGTGGATTTCAAATGTTGGGTACATCTATTGCCGATCCTCATCATGTAGAAAATGATATTCATGAAATTCCAGGACTTGGTATTATTCCTGCACACACTATTTTAGCAGATAAAAAAACGACTGTACAATGTAATTTCCAATTCAAAGAAAACTCTGAAACATGTACTGGTTACGAAATTCATATGGGAGTTACTTCCTTTGAAAATCAACAGCATTTAAATATTATTGATCAAAAACCAGAAGGCTATCAATCTGAAAATTGTTGGGGAACCTATATTCACGGTATTTTTGATAATTCTTTAATTATAGATGAACTGTTATCTAAATTTGACACCTCTACAACCTCTCAAACTACTTTCGATTATCAAGCTTATAAAGAAGAAAATTATGATAAGTTAGCCGCTCATTTAGAAAAACATATTGACATTGAGGCAATATTAAAGGATATGAATATTGAAGGATAAAGCTAAAAAACCTAAGAAATGAGTATTGACTACGGACATGGAGATGATTTACACAGATATAAACAAACAACTTTTAAAGCTAATTTTAGTTCAAATGTTTGGTACAAAGGTACTCCAGAGACATTGACCAATCATTTAAAAGAAGCCATAACCAGCATTGAAAACTATCCTTCGCCAAATGCTGAGGAAATTATAGAACTTATAACACAACACCATCAGCTACCTCCTGAATCGGTACTAGTTACCAATGGTGCTACGGAAGCTTTTTATTTAGTTACCAATACATTTCATAGCAGTTCAGTTACTATTTGTACGCCTTCCTTTTCAGAATATGAATTAGCATCGAAGGTTAATAAATTACAAATGGAGTTTATTGATCGAAAATCTATAAATACTCATCAATTTAACACTGACATCGCTTTTATTTGTAATCCAAATAATCCGGACGGCTTTGAAAATACTCCTGAAGAAATAGCACAGATTCTTCAAAATTTCCCCAACACACTTTTTATTATTGATGAGGCCTATGTGGAGTTTACCAGTTCGTCTATCTCTTGTATTGATTTAGTTGCTAAACATCATAATATCATTTTAATAAAATCGCTAACCAAACTATTTTGTATTCCTGGATTACGTTTAGGTTATGTAATAGGAAGTCCTAATATTATACAAAAATTAGCCAGCCATAAAATGCCTTGGAATGTTAATAGTATGGCATTGCATGCTGCTAGTTTTATTTTTAAAAATTACAATAAGTTATATCCTGATTTTACAACTTGTTTTGCAAATACTACTGCATTAAAAAAACAAATCGATAATATTGATGGTTTTAAGGTATTTTCTTCAAACACATCTTATTTTTTAATTCAGTTAAAGCAACCTAAAGCCAAAGAATTAAAAGAATACTTAGTTAACAACTATCAGCTACTCATTAGAGATGCTTCAAATTTTAGAACCTTAAACGCTCATTACATTAGAGTTGCTAGTCAAACACCAAAAAAAAATCAATTATTAATCAATGCCCTCAAACAATGGAATTTCTAACATATATATTACCATTGCCCTTGGCATATGTACTCGATTTACTTTTAGGAGATCCTAGATGGTTACCACACCCAATTCGTTTGTTTGGAAACCTTATTTATTTCGGTGAAAGAAAATTAAACAAAAATAAATCACGTTTTTTAAAAGGTGCCATACTTACACTTTTATTAACCACAGGTACTTTTCTGTTTTTCTATTATGTAAGAACACTACTTACTTCCTATCCTATCGCTCAAATTATATTTGATACTATTTTTCTTTTTTACGCTTTAGCCAATAAAAGTTTAGTTGAAGAAGGTGCTGCTGTATTTTCTGAATTAAGCAAAGGGATTGTAACAGGAAGAAAGCGCCTTTCATGGATTGTAGGTAGAGATACCACCAATTTAAATACACAAGAAATAATAAAAGCTGTTTTTGAAACCTTGTCTGAAAACTTGAGTGATGGAGTTATTGCCCCATTATTTTATTATGCTTTATTTGGAGTGCCTGGCGCTATGCTATACAAAATGGTAAATACACTAGACTCAATGATTGGTTATAAAAATGATAGATACATCAATTTTGGAAAATTTGCAGCCAAACTAGATGATCTTTTCAATTACCTACCTGCTCGTTTAACCGCTATTTTAATGTTACTAGTTACTTTTACTTTAGATAAAATTGAATTCGTTTGGCAACAAGGTAAAAACCACTCTAGCCCAAATGCTGGATATCCTGAAGCTGCGTTAGCTGCTATTCTCAATTGTCGTTTTGGAGGACCAAATTATTATCATGGAAAGTTAGTTGACAAACCTTTTATTGGTACTAATGAAAGAATTTTAGAAGCTTCAGAATTTAAACAAGTGGCAGATGTTAATCATAGTAGCACATTTATTTTTGTATTGCTGTTAACTATTTATGCTATTTTCAATAGTTTTGTTTCTTCTTTAATATAATTGAATATAAATTTTCAATATATAAATAATGGACAGTAACTTAGTTAGGATAAAGAAAAGTATTTTCGATAAATGTAATTTTGATATTTCAGATTTTAAAACTGACTTAGAAAGTACAGAATATCATGCTTGTAGTTTTAAACTTAATAAAAAACATATTATTAGTAGAAACTCAAAAATTACTCCTAAAAAAGTAGGTCAATTTGTAACATTTTGGAAACGAAGTAACGATGGAACTATAGCCCCCTTTCATGAATCTGATCTTATCGATTTTTATATTATAAACGTTCAATTAGAAAATAAATTAGGTCAATTTGTTTTCCCTAAGTCTATACTAATTAAAAAGGGAATCATATCAACACAAAAAAAAGATGGGAAAAGAGGATTTAGAGTTTATCCTGAATGGGACACTACTACTAATAAACAAGCTGAAAAAACTCAAAAATGGCAATTGAATTATTTTTATAGAATTGACAATACAATTGATTTTAAAAAGGTAGATAAATTGTATAATCCTATTTAAAAATTTAGTTATTGCAATGAAACGATTCATCATAACAGGTGCTCCCGGAACAGGAAAAACAACACTTATTAATGCTTTACGTACACATAAGTACACTTGTTTTGAAGAAGTATCTAGAAGAGTTATTACAAACCAACAACAAATAAACGGTAATAAAACTCCTTGGCAAGATGTCGTTGGCTTTACAAACTTAGTATATGAAAAAACACTTGAGGAGTTAAATAGCATAGCAAACACCATAACTTTTGTAGACAGAGGTTTGGCTGATAATATTGCCTATTTGAAATTGAACAATTATCAAATAGATGATAAATTCACAGACTTCAATTATCAAAAATACTATCACACAACCGTTTTTTTATTAGAGCCTTGGGAAGAAATTTATATTCAAGATGCTCAACGACTTCAATCTTTTGAAGAAGCCCAAAAGTTACACAAGTTACTCTTAGAAATATACACTAACTTGGGTTTTGCAATTAAAGTTATTCCAAAAACAACAGTATTACTAAGAACTGACTTCATTGAAACCGTTTTAAAAAATTACAAGTTTTAAATACTTTCTTTACAGATCATGTAATTTCTAATACATTACTGTTTTAGGCTTTTGTCTCTCCAAAAATCGCCATTACATTACTGCTTTAAGCTTTTGTCATTCCAACAATCGCCATTACATTACTGTTTCAAGCTTTTGTCACATCAACAATCACCATTACATTACTGTTTCAAGCTTTTGTAACATCAACAATCGCCATTACATTACTGCTTCAAGCTTTTGTCACATCAACAATCACCATTACATTACTGTTTCAAGCTTTTGTGACTCCAACAATCGCCATTACATTACTACTTCAAGCTTTTGTCACATCAACAATTGCCTTTACATTATTGATTTAAACTTGTATAATTCAACCACACTACATCTCTCAAAACCCTAAAAACAAAGCATATAAAAACTTTTTTACGCTTTTTTCAAAAAAAATAAAAAAAGAGGATAACCTTTTTACAAAACAATACTCCTAAAGGTGAAACAAGCAATTGCTCATAGGATTGATCTCCCTATCTATTAATAAAATTTAAAAAGTCGTGGCAACCGAAAAACGAAAAAAAGAGTAGGTAAATTAACTAATTAAACAAAACCATGAAACAAAAAATATCACTATTCGTTATTTTATTTTTGAGCTTTTTAGCTATTCAATCTCAACAATGTAAAGATGGAGATTGCCAAAGTATTGCTATAAGTACTAGCGGAAAATGGAGTGTTTCTCACGGTACGCCAAGCTGGGGAACTAACTCTGTTTGGATGTGGTCATACAGTGTTAACAACCAAATCTATGGAGAAGGTGTTAACTATTCAGGACACAATTTTGTACAAGGAGTAGAGTACTGTATTTCTTTTACCTTAAATGCACAAACAAACAATGGAGCACTTCCTAATGCTAACTCTAGTATGAATGTGTTTTTAACGCCTAATACTATCAACGCTGTTCAAGGTGGTACCGGAGATCCTTTGCCTGCAGTACCAACTCCTAATCAACAAATTATGAGTCAGAATATTTGGAGTAATGGAAATGGTTCTCAAACGTACCAATTTACATTTACTGCATCAAGTAACTTTAGTAATATTTGGTTCGCTCCAAGTAATCCAGCTGCACCAAACCCACAAATAGAAGTTACACTTTCTGATCTTAACATATGTCAAATTCCTCCATGTAAAGAAGAAATTAAACTTGTAAAAGTTGGAGAATGTGATCCATGTGAGTCTGGAGTTTATATTATGCAATTAGTAGATGGTAGCGGTAACTTAATTACTAACTTTAATTCAATTACTTGGAGTGATGGTTTATACCCTAACCAAAACACACGAATTGCAAATGTAAATACAGCATATGCAGTATCTGTAGAAATTCCTTCTACAAACGATAGAGTATGTACTTACGAAACTGAATTCTATTATGAGTGTGAAAAAAAATGTGATGATTTACAAGCACCTATAAATCTTAAAAACTACAACGGTACTTTAACTTGGGATCCTGTTCCTGGAGCTGTATCATACATTGTAAGCTCTCCAAGCAGAATTAACGTTAGATGTTGTGCTGATGGAATCTCTATCGCTCCAATTCAAACTGCTACTAACAGTGTAACTTTATCTAGTAAATTAAAAGGTAGTTGTTTTGTATGGCAAGTAGTGGCTGTTTGTGCTGATGGAACGCAATCTCCAGTATCTAAACAATTATGTCACATGCCTGAAGGATTGATTTCTATTGATGATGATGTTATTGGATTAGAAAGAGAGAGTCTTCCAAAAGAAAAGGTTTCTATTTATCCAAACCCAAATCACGGAGATGTACATATTAAAGTAGAAACAGTTAAAGACTCTAATGTAGGTTTACAAATATTTAGACTAGATGGAACTTTAGTTCAAAAAGTAAACAACGTAAAAACTGAAAACGGAGTTTTAGATTACGATTTACATACTGACCTTCCAAAAGGAATGTATATTTTCAAAATAAACACTTCAAACGGAACTACTACTAAACAAGTAGTTATTGAAAAATAAAAACTCATAGGTATTAGTTTTATATTATTAAGGTTGAATAATTTTATATACCTAAACTAAAACCCCACAAGTTTAAAACTTGTGGGGTTTAGTGTTTTTGTTTAAAAATTACTAAAAATTTAAAACAATATCATTAATACTACCATCTTTATTAAGCGTTACTATATAGAAATTTCCGTACACTTTTTCCGAAAGTTCTTTGTATTTATCTTTTCCAATTAATTTATTTACAAAATTAGGTATGGTATTGCTATGCCCAACTACCACTACTTTTTTTCCTTTGGTGTCAGACATGAATTTCTTATAATCAATATTATGTGGATGATAAGATGTTATTGTTACATTATTTGCTTTTGCCACTGGTTGTGCCGTTTCTTTTGTTCTATAATAGTCTGTAGCATACACGGCATCAATTTTATAATATTTCAATGCATTTGCCCACTGAGCTGCTCTCTTAAACCCTTCTTTTGTTAAATGCGGATTTTTAGTTCCATCTACCTGCTTTTCAGCATGACGAACTAAAAAATACTGTGTAGTTTCAGCATTAGATTGAGCTATACTTTTAAATGAAATCAGAATACCTACAATAAAGAAAAGTTTTTTCATAATAAACTATTTTGGTTTTAAACCTCTAATTTAAGCTAAAACAATTACATCTATAATTTTAATTAAAAAACAAACAGCCTTCTCAATCGTTTTCGTTCAACTAATACTTTTATCATACATACTGATATTTTTTCTTCAAAAACTTAATATACAAGACTCTCTGTATACATTTTATATACCTAACTGTTAACTTTTTATATACTCCAAGAACATGTTTTTTTGCATTGTAAAAAGGTAATTTTGAAACATAATAATTTAACAGATTTTGAATTTTACCCCCAAGTTTAAAGTTTATTTAAATTTAGTTACAAGAGAATAAATCAACCTAAAAAATCAACCAATAACTCTCTTTTTCAATAACTAAACCAAGCTTATACTTATTATAATTTCAATTCTTTTCTAAAAACATTACGCTGTAATTCTTACAAATTGTAGTAATGATTTCTTAGGCTGTTAATCTTTTTAACACCCAAAAACCTTAAAACCGTGTTTTAAAAGGCTTAACACAAATTATTATAACATATAAACCCTATTAACCTTTTAAATTTTTTAATTATGAAAAAAATCATTTCATTTTTCATTTTTTTAATTCCCTTACTTGGAATTTCACAATTTCAAAACCTAATTCCAGAAAACACCGCAACACACATTGCTGTTAAAAATGGTAAATGGTCTGATTCAACTACTTGGAGCTCTGGTCAAGGAGTACCAGGACTCGCTTCTATTGTTTTTATTCCTGAAGGAATTACTGTTCAATATGACCTCAATAGTTCTGAACATGTTTTTGCCATAAGGGTAGACGGCGGATTTGTTATTAGACAACCCTTCACTCCTATTAAACTAGTTGTTGATTCTTTTATGGCTGGTAAAAATTCTTCCTTTAGAATTTGGGCAGGAAAACCTGAACACAGTACGGTAGAAATTGTACTAAAAGCTTTTAACATTAATAAGAAAAAAAATGGTCAAATAGCAGGTGCTCAATGGAACAGTATTGCCAAAAATCATTATACAGATGGTAATATTGTAAAAGATCATTTTGGTAAAAACTTACCTTCTGACGGTCCTGGTGTTTTAGGACGTTATAAATGGGACCCAAAACAAGCTACACTAGCATTAATGAGTCATGGACAAGTGCGTATTAACGGGCAGAAGAAGTTAAGCTTTTCAGAATGTTCAAACAATATATCTAAAGGAGCCAATAGCATTTCATTAAAAGAAACTCCGAGTGGTTGGAAAGTTGGCGATCAAATACTCGTTGCAGGTACCAAAAATAAAGGAGAGAGTGAAATCTTTGCCATCAAAGCAATCTCAGGAAACACTATTACTCTTAACAAAAAAACAAAGTATAGCCATCAAGGTGTAAATCTGAGCGGCACTGACTATTTTACCTATACTGGTAATTTAACTAGAAACGTAATTATTAGATCAGATCACACCAGTACACAAAACAATCCTACAAGGCGTGGTCATGTAATGTTTATGTTTAATGGCGATGTTAGAGTACAAAATGCGCAGTTTAAAGATTTAGGAAGAACCGATAAAAGTAACATGTTAGATGATTTGAAAATTGGTATTCCTAAGGTTATCACTAATCAAGATGGTAGAAAAGATGTTCGCTTACCTAACTTTAAAAATGAATTAGAAACAAATCCTTCTCTTATTGAAAATCAAAGAGGAAGATATGCCTTGCATTTTCATAAAACGTTAAGAGGTGCTAACAGTGAACAAATGGTACTTGCCAAAGGAAATGTTGTTTGGGGATCTCCTGGTTGGGGTATGGTTCATCATGATAGTCATGCCGATTTTTCTGACAACGTTATATTAGATATAGAAGGCGGCGGAATGGTAGCCGAAAGTGGTTCGGAAACAGGAATATGGCAACACAATTTTGTTACTGGCGAAAAAAATGACATTACAGTTCCGTTTATTAATAACGAACGTTTTAGTGCTCCTATGAAAAGGTATTTAAGAAATATTATTGACGATGATTTTAAGTTACCTGAAGCATACTGTTTACAAGGAAGAGCTGTAGAAATGGTTGATAATGTTGCTGCTGCTATTCAAATAGGATTTAATTACCAAGGTAATGGCGATCGTGTATTGGTAGCTGATAAAGTAAACACTAGTATTTATGAAGCTTCAGGAAAAGCAAACCCTTTTCCTTTTGATGAAGAAATCACAAGGACTTTAGCGCCATTTATTCGATTTGAAAATAACGTTGTATTTAATGCACAACAGACTTTTAAGTCGCAAACAAGAAACAAATCTGGCGCATACCATAGAGTCAATTCTGTTATTGATAATTTGGTGGGATGGAATATCTACACATTCGGAATTTATATTTCTTCTAATTTTGGGTATTTAATCAATAATTCTAAAATTCATTCTGTAAACACCAATTCCAGCAATAACACTCCCCTACTTATTCATATTGGTAATGATAATTTAAGTTTTAATAATACCAACTTTTATAATTGGAAAAAAAGAGGAGTTGTAGTAAATGAATCAGATTCTAAAGCTCAGTTTATTTTCAACAAAGTTAACTGGATAAATAGTCCTAAAAATTACAAACCTTATAAAAACGACCCTAAAAACATTATTAAAGTCATGAATAAAGAGGTAGACCCTAGTTATAAAGTATCTTTTAGAAAAGCTAACAATATGGACGACCTGATAGATCTTAATAAAAACGACTTTAAATTTAACATCAGAGGTAAAGTTACCGATCAAGGTGGAACAAATGATTTTGGTAATCGTTCTCCGAGAAACAACACTGCTGATTTAGTGAGACATTACACTTTTAAAAATAAACAAAACATTATTAATAAATTTTTAAAAGGAAGAAAAAGTTTTACAGATGGTAGAGGAACGTATATTAATTTCACCGAGTATATTTCTAATCGTATTTCTACTGCTGCTCCAAGTGCAGTACCTATTAAAATTTATGTTAAGGGATATAATTTTAACGCAGCAACTGCCAAAACTCAAGAACTAACAGATCATCTAAAACTGTATCCAAACCCGACTAAAACGGCTATCACTGTAGTAAACGAGGACGATTCGTATTTGGAAAGAGTATTAATTTATGATATAACAGGTAAAACATTGTATGATAAACACCTTTCTAAAGAAAACATAAACAGTTTACATATTAATTTGAAAGGATACCCAGCAGGAATTTACTTTTTGAAAACGAAGAACACGATTAAAAAGTTTGTAATAACTGATTAAGTAGTAAGTATTAGTTGGATAAAAGAGTTTAGTTTGAAAAGATCAGGGATTTAGATAATTTTCTAGATCCCTGATTATATATTATTAAATACTTAATTAGTATATAATAATGATTAGATTTTTAACTCATCAAACAATGCTACTAACCTTTCATCAGATGGTCTTGGCGCAAATGAATTCACAATTTTTCCTTCTGGATCAATTAAAATAAATCTAGGAATTCCTTGAATTTGATAATCAACAGCAAATTTAGATCCCCAGTTAGCATCAGCAAATAACTGTATTCCTCCTAAATTCTCATCCTTTATCATTTGTTTCCATAAATCATGATCTTTTTCAACATCGATAGAAATACTCACAAACTCAATGTTTTTATCATGATACTGTGCTTCAACTTTCTTTAAAGAAGGAATTTCTGCAATACATGGCTTACACCAAGTAGCCCAAACATCTATGTATACATATTTACCTTTTAAATCAGATAATGAAGTAGTTCCACCTGCGTTGTTTTCATAATTTTCAAAAGTTGGAGAATCTTTACCTTTCGCTAACTTTAAAATTAAATCGTATTGTTTTGTTAATCTAGCTTTTAAATCCTCATCAGTAGAAATCTCCATAATTGCTTTATAAAGTTCTTCTGAATTAGGATTCATTATACTTACCTGATCAGCTAATCCTAAAAGAATATCATTCTTAATTACTTCGCTTTTCAACTCTTTTAAATAAGCTATAGATGCTTTTTCGTAAGAAATACTATCTTTTGCTGCCTTTTCTCTTGCGCTTTTTGCAAAATTAGATCCCACAAGACGTTTGAAAGCATTAAACTCTTTATAATGTTCTTCATTATTTAAATCTATTCCTTCAAAAGGATCTGGAAATGATTCAGATACTTCAAAATCTTGCTTCTTAGCAAAATAACGATGAGCAGACTGATATTGCGACAAATGACCTAGGTGCTCATATTTGATATTCAATTTTTCTTTCTCAGCAAAATCAGCTTCAGCAGTTTCCAATGATTTTTCTAAAGATCCTTTAAACTCATTCATTTTAGATAAATATGCTGCTTCTTCTAAAGAATATAAGTCAGCCATAGACCCCATTTTTTCTCTAGTCAATAATTTTTGAGCTAAAAAATTGTTAGCTTCACTTCCTTTTCCAGAGAACTTAATACTTTCATCAAACTCTTTCGTATTTAAACTCAAATCGATATCATATCCATCTTTTAGATAAACGGTTGCTACTTCTTTACCATCATTAAAAGTATAATAACCATTGGCATTAAAAATAGTGTCTGCAAATACACCAGCTTCAGAAACTTTCATTTCTTTAACAAGGTTATTATCTCCGTCAATTATCATGACTCTTTCACTATTAGGACTTTGAATAGTTCCTTTAAACAACGTATAATTTACTGGTTCTGAATTTTTACATGCTGCGAATGCAACTAAAAGAATACCACAAAATATTTTTTTCATAGTGTGTTTGAATTAGTTTTAGATTTAAATGTGTAACAATATAATCTAATTATTATTGCTAAATACTTCTTATTTAAATTTATATTTAATAAACATACAATCAATTAATAAACGAGAACTAATTACAAACGTGACAATTTTAACTTTAGCTACTTCTAGTTAAAAAAAAACAAAGTGAAACCACACACTCAAAAAGCACTAAATACCAGAAAGTTAAACTCAACAAAAACAAAAACCATACGTGTATTACTTATCATTTACCCAACCAATTCATCGTCCTCTCTTCAATAAAACTTAAAACTATAAAGTGTTTCGTTTTAACTAATCCCCATTAAGTTTTAACAAACTTAAAAAGAGTCTTATACTCTTTGATAATGATATTATTTAAAATATCGACGGTTAATTCATATACTATTTATTTAAACGAAAGATTTGTAATTAGATTGATTGTGATGTAGATAAGAAAACTCTTCAAAAGAAATATAAAACCCGTATTTTTGACAAAATAAATCGGAAACAATGCTTACAAATAAAATACCTGTTACTATTATAACCGGATTCTTAGGTTCTGGTAAAACAACATTGATTCATCAAATAGCAAAAAATGCAAACGGTAGGCGTTTAGCTATTATTGTAAATGAGTTTGGTGAGTTAGGCATGGACGGAGAGATATTAAAAGGAAATGACTGTGGATGTGAGGAAGAAAATATCTTAGAGTTAAGCAACGGTTGTTTATGTTGTACCGTACAAGAAGAGTTTTTACCAACCATGCTAGAATTAATGGAACGTAAAGACCAAATTGACCATATTATTATTGAAACTTCTGGTTTAGCATTACCTAAACCTTTGGTAAGAGCTTTTAACTGGCCAGATTTAAAACCTCAAATTACCGTAGATGCTGTGGTAACAGTAGTAGATGCTGTTGGGCAAGCTACTGGAGAAATTTGTGATAGAGCCAAAGTACAAGCACAACGTTTAGAAGATGATAGTTTAGATCATGAATCTTCTATTGAAGAACTTTTTGAAGATCAATTATCATGTGCTGATTTGATTATTATGACAAAAGCTGACCTAGTAGACAAAGAAACTTTTAACGAAGTAAGTGATATTATTCAAAATAAAGTAGGGTCAACTATTAAATTAATCCCTGCTGTAAAAGGAGATATTCCTGTAGATGTATTATTAGGTTTAGATGCTAAATCTGAAGACTTTATTGAAGAGAAACACTCTCATCATGAAGCTCACCATCACCACCATCACGATCATGACCACGATCATCATCACAGCCATGACCATGACCATCACCACCATGATCACGATCACGACGACACTATTAATTCTGTTGTAGTAAAAATAGAAGTACCTCATCAACCAAAAGCTTTAATTAAAGCTTTAGAAGAATTAGTTGCTGAATATGAGATTTACAGAATTAAAGGTATTATTCATGTAGAAGGTAAACCAATGCGAATGATTGTTCAAGGGGTTGCTAATAGATTTGAAAACTATTTTGATAGAAAGTGGAAAGAAGGTGAATTACAAGCTACTCGTTTGGTAATTATTGGCGAAAAGTTAGATGAAAACACCATGAAACAAGCCATTGAAAATAAATTATCTGTAACCGCTTAATAACGCATACTGATGAAAATTTACACACGTAAAGGAGATAAAGGACAAACAGGTGTATTTGGTGGAAAACGTGAATACAAAAACTCACCACGTATTGAATGTATTGGTACCTTAGATGAAGTAAACTCTACTATTGGTTTGTTAAGAGCTAAATTAGGTGAAACACACGAGTGGCAACCAAACTTACATCGTATTCAAAAAGACATGATGGATATGATGTCACACTTGGCACGTCCTTCAAACTCTAAAAAAGAAAATCCAAATCCAAGACCAATTGATGGCGCTGAATTTTGCGAACAATGGTTAGATGAGTTAGAAGACAATATTAGCTCTCCTTCAGATTATTTTATTTTACCTGGAGGAAACGAAATTTCTGCTTTATGTCATGTATGTAGAACACAAGTAAGAAGAGGAGAACGTGCATTAGTTACCCTTATGCAAGAAGATCCTGAAAGTGTTGAAGAATATGTAATGGCATATATCAACAGGTTATCTGATTTATTTTTTACAATGTCGCGTGCAGAGATGGACAAAAAAGGTGTAGCTGAGGAAAAATGGCAACTATTTCTATACAAACGAAAGAAGAAAAAAGCATAGTGCATACTATATACGGAGTAGCTCTGGGTCCTGGTGATCCAGAGTTATTAACTTTAAAAGCGTTGCGTGTATTACAAGAGGCTGACGTAATTTTTTATCCGGGGTCTATTTTAAAAGGCATACAAAAAAGTTATGTATACCCGATATTAAAACATCATAATTTAGACACCAAAGAACTAAAAGGTTTTTACTTAAAAATGTCTGATAATAGAAGTCAGGCACAAGAAGTATACAACCAAACTGTAGCGCATGTTCAAAAGCTAGCAATAGTAGGTAAAAAAGTATGCATTGTTTGCGAAGGAGACATCAGTTTATATGCTTCTTTCTCATATATTTTACAACAATTACAGGAATTACAGTTACCTGTAACATTAATTCCGGGGATTTCTTCATTTTCATTAGGTGGTGCACAACATCAAGTACCTTTAAGCTTGTTAAATGAAAAAATAGCCGTGATACCTAGAGTTAAAACGTTTCAAGAAATAGCAGATTGTTTGCAAAATTTTGATACACTTATTTTAATGAAGGTGAAAACAAACTGGAGCGAAATATATCCGAAGTTAGTACAACAAGAATGGCAGTTTTATTATTGCGAACGATTAGGTACTACTCAAGAATATATTACCACAAACATAACCGAATTATCAACACGAGAAATTCCATACTTCTCGTTACTTATTATAAAGAAAGGATTGAATGATTAAAGTAGTAGGATTAGGACCTGGACATAAAGATTATATCATACCAATGGCTACGACAGCTGTACAAGAAGCAACAGTTATTATTGGTTACCATTATTATTTTCAATTTATAGAACATTTAATTTCTGAAAACACTTTACGAATTGGTAAAGAATTAAGTCAGGAAGAAAAACGTGCAGAAATTGCCATTGAACATGCTTTAAAAGGTGAAAATGTTGTGGTTATTGGCTCTGGAGACGCTAGTATTTATGCAATGGCATCTATTGTATATCAAAAAGTAGCCGAACAACAATTAGATATTCCAGTAGAAACCGTACCTGGTATTTCGGCATTTATTACTGCTGGAAGCAAATTAGGAGCTATTTTAGGTCATGATTTTTGCTGTATTTCGTTATCTGATTTAATGACACCATGGACTACTATTGAAAAACGTATCAAAGGTGCTGCCATTGGTGATTTTGTAACGGGTTTATACAATCCGAAAAGTAAAAAACGTTATTGGCAGTTAAATGCTTTAAAGAAAATATATTTAGAGCATAGAAGTCCGGAAACACCTGTTTCTATTTGTAAACAATTAGGAAGAACTGAAGAGCATATTACGCTTACTACTTTAGGTGAATTAGATGTAGAATTAGTAGATATGTTTAGCGTTGTGTTAATAGGAAATAGCCAAACGTTTAGATACAAAGACAACCTAATTACTCCGAGAGGGTATTTAGATAGAAAACCACATACAGGACCTGAAATTCAATTAGCTAGTTTTAATGAGATTTTAGAAAACATACCTGAAAACAATTTAGATAAAGATACTTTATGGGCTGCCATTCGTTGTATTCATACCTCAGGTGATTTTGAATATATCAATTATGTAGAAGCTTCTAAAAACGCTATTGCAACTTGGCATGAATATTTAAAAAATGGTGGCACTATTGTAACTGATGTTACCATGGTGAAGTCTGGAATTACAAGGGCATATACCAGTAAATACGGTAATGAAGTTATTTGTTTATTAAATGATGAAGAGGCATTACAAATTGCCAAAGATGAAAACTTAACCCGATCGCAAGCTGGAATTAAATTGGCTGCGCAAAGATATCCGAATGCTTTATTTGTGATTGGAAATGCTCCGACCGCATTAATTGAAATTGTAGATCAGGTATATGAAGGAACTTTAAATCCAACAGGAATTATTGGTGCTCCTGTAGGTTTTATCAATGTAATTGAATCTAAAGAGCGTTTATCAATGTTACAAAACACACCTTACACGCTTGTAAAAGATCGTAGAGGAGGAAGTAATTTTGCTGCTGCTATCGTAAATGCTGCTTTTACTTTAGAGGAAGCTGATAGTATTGATCAATAGTTCTATTTGTAGAATAAAGTCAATTCGAGCACAGTTGAAAATAATTCGTCTCTAAAAAAGATCTCGACTGCGCTCGATCGGACATCGTAAGTAAATAATATTTGATTATGTCTCTTTGAGCATTATCGAGTTTAAAAAAGCTTTTTAAATGAAGATAGTTTACGAAGTAAGTCGAGAAGTTGTTGAGAATAATAAGTATAACCCGTACAATAATTAGTCTAAAATTAAAATAAATTGCAAAAAGAAAAATATGAAAATGTATTACGTATACATAATTAAAATGTTCTGATGATATGCTGTATACTGGTGTTACCAACAATATAGAACGTAGGTATGAGGAACATAAAAAAGGATTAAATAGAAATTGTTTTACGTATAGTAGAAGACCTCTTGAATTGATATTTCATGAGACTTTTAATGATATTGAACAAGCTATCTATTTTGAAAAGAAAATTAAAAAGTGGAGTAGAAATAAAAAGTTAGCATTAGCGCAAGGAGACTATGACATGATAAAAATTTTATCAGAATGTAGAAATGCGACTCATAGTAAATATAAACCAGATAAATAAAATGATCTCGACTGCGCTCGATCGGACATGATTTCAAGAAATAATAATATGAATGTCTCTTCGAGCGCAGTCGAGAAGTTCGTCATTTAGAGTAACTAATATAATTCATAAACGTATTGAAACTACATTTTATTTATACTAGAAGCACAAATATTATTCAAGAATCGAACAACTATAATATTTAACAACATGAAATCAGATTTTACGCAACGTCTTTTTACTGAGCAAGAACAAGATTTACTCTTTGAAATTATTATGAGTAGACGTGATGTCCGTGGAAATCGATTTTTACCAAAAGAAATTGATCAAGAAACCACGCTTAAAATTATTCAAGCAGGTTTGCATGGTCCTTCAGTTGGTTTTTCACAACCTTGGGAGTTTGTTATTGTTAAAAACCCTGAGACAAAACAACAAATAAAAGCTTCTTTTAATACCGAAAATACGAAAGGAGCTGACCAATTTTGCGAAGAGAAAAAAGATACCTATACCAATTTAAAACTGGAAGGTATTGAAGAAGCACCGTTAAACATTGCTGTATTTTACAAACCAAAAAACACTCCTGTTTTAGGACAAACAAGTATGCCTAACATGGGAAGATATAGTGTTGTTTGCGCAATTCAAAACATGTGGCTAATGGCACGATCGTTAAATATTGGTATGGGTTGGGTTAGTATTTTGGATCCTGAAAAAGTAAAAACCATTTTAAATTCTCCTAAAGAAAATGAATTAATTGGTTATTTATGCTTTGGTTATACCGACATGTTTTACGATCAACCAGAACTTGAACTTAAAAAATGGGACACTCGCAAGCCTTTGAATGAAGTAATTATTGAAGAGAAATATTAAAAAAATTAGCTTACTTTTGCAAAATAGCCCTCACTTAATTGAAACATCTAAAACAAATATTTGAAAAACTTGGTTTAAATCGAGAAAATGGTCTCTACATAGCTGGAGAGCAAAGAGAAAAACTATTTTCTAATCGAATTGAAAAGCTTTTAAAAGAAACAATTAAACCAAATGCTTTTTTTTGTATAGATAACAAACCTTTCATTCTTTTTTTTGAAAACCTTGGTAAATACAAAGAAAAAAAACTGAAGGATATTTGGAATTTTAATGAGTCTCCAATTGTTATTATTTGCGAAAAAGATAATATTGAAATTTTTAATGGCTTTGAATACCTTTCTGATCAAAAAACTTTAAAACTTTTTGGAAATGAAGAAAAACTAAATGACTTTAGTTATTTTGAGTTAGTTACTGGACAGACTTGGGAGAAATATGAAAAAAGTTTTGGTTCTAAAAATAGAGTTGATTTTTATCTTTTAGAAAATATAAAAGCTACAAGAAATATCTTAATATCTCATTCGCTCTCTAAGGAACTCACTAATTCTCTTATTGGAAAAGTTATCTTTGTTCGTTATTTAATTGACAGAGGTATTAAACTAGATTTTGAACAACAAGGTGAATCTAGAGAATGGACAAATCAAGAATTTTGTGATCTTTTAAATGATAAAAATAAAGTCATTGCTTTTTTTAGTTATTTAAAGAGTAAATTCAATGGTGATTTATTTCCTATAACCCAAAATGAAATAGAAAATATTCCTTATACAAGTTTTTCTATTATTATTAAATTATTATCAGGAGAAGAAATCGCGACAAATCAACTTTCTCTTTTTAATTTATATGACTTTTCAATTATTCCTGTTGAATTTATTAGTAACATATATGAACTTTTCATAGGACAGGATCAACAAGAAAAACAAGGTGCTTATTATACTCCTCTTTTCTTAGTAGACTATATTCTTGCAGAAACCGTTGAAAGAAAAATTCAGAAAAATAATGACCACTCATGTAAAGTATTGGATCCTGCATGTGGTTCCGGTATTTTTTTAGTAGAAACTTTACGTAAAATAATAGAACAATATCAAAAAAACAATCCAAATTATTTAAACGATATTGATTCTTATAAAAAAGATTTAAAGAAATTAGCGCTAGATAATATTTATGGCGTTGATAAAGATAAAAGTGCTATTAACGTAGCTGTTTTCTCTATTTATTTAACACTTTTAGATTATCAAAAACCATCAGATATTGAAAATTTTAAATTTCCAAATCTAGAGAATAAAAACTTTTTTTCATCCGATTTTTTTGATACAAATGCTGACTTTAACACAAAGTTTCAAAACATAGAATTTAATTTTATATTAGGAAACCCTCCTTGGAAAAGAGGTAAAGGAGGAGAGAAATCACCTCTATTTATTCAATATATAAAAAATAGACAAAAAAGAGAAAAAGGAAAATCAAATATTGAGATAAAAATTAGCAACAAAGAAATTGCTCAAGCATTTGTATTAAGAACAAGTGATTTTTCTTCAAAAAACACGAATATTAGTCTTGTTGTTACAAGTAAAATGCTATATAATTTAAATGCTAAGCAATTCAGGCAATATTTTTTAGAGAACTTCTTTGTTGATAAAATTTTCGAATTAGCACCTGTTAGAAAAGAAGTTTTTAATGAATCTAGCGATAGTGCTATTGCCCCTGCCGCAGTATTATTTTATAGACACACAAAAAATCAAGAAACAAACAATAACCTAGTTCAACATATTACATTGAAGCCTAGCAAGTTTTTTTCTTTATTTAAAATATTTACTATTCAACGAGGAGACTATAAAGAAGTTCTTCAAGAAAAGTTAAAGACCTATGATTATTTATGGAAAGTATTAGTGTATGGGAGTTATTTAGATTTTAATCTGATAAATAGGTTAAATCAAAATTTCAAATCAATCTCTGAAATTATTTCAGATTCTCAAAACTTTGTGTATGGTCAGGGCATTCAAATTTCCGGAGGAGATGAAAACGATGTATCTAGACATATTGGAAAAAAATATATTAATTCAAGAAAAGACATAAAATCTTTTTGGATAAATAGTAATACTCAATCTAAATGGACTAAACAGATAGTACATCGACAGAAAGAAGACATTTTATTTGAAGGACCTATGATTTTAATTTCTAAAGGTTTCACAAATACTTTTAGATGTGTTTCTGGTTATTCTGAAGAAAATGTACTTTTCACTGATACTTTAACATCTATAAAATCTGTTAATAATCATAATTCTGATTATCTTAAAATAATTTCTGGAATACTAAATTCCATAGTATTTACGTATTTAAATTTGCAAACATTTAGTTCTTCGGGAATAGAAAGAGAACAATCGCATAACAAAGAGAAATTTTCAACACCTTTCACTAATAATAACTTAATAGAACATATATATAATGAAATAAGTTATTTGAAAAAAAAGAAATATTCTTCAAATACTACTGAAATAATTGATTTTGATAAGAAAATAGCAACCAAAATTCAAGAATTAGACAATACTATTCTATCAGCCTTTTCTTTTTCGAAACAAGAAAGAGATTTAGTAAACTATGCTACTGATATAACAATTCCATTAATAATGAAACACAAAGGATATGAAAGAATATTTAATCCTTTACAATTAGACAGTGAAATTATTACAGAATATATCTATTTATTTTTTAATGCATTTAACCCAATTTATAAAAAACTTAATCAACAAATAATCGTTGAAATTAAGTACACAAATCAAATAATTGGATTGTTTTTTAAATTAACCTCATTAAACTCAAATAATACACCTATTAAAAAGACAAAAGAAAAAAACACAGTTTTTCTTAAACTGTTATCCTCACTTGGAGTTGAAAAAGTTACAGATAAACTTTTCATTCAAAAAGACATTAGAGGATTTGAAGAAAACGGTTTTTACATCATAAAACCAAACGAACAAAAACTTTGGCATAAAGCAATTGGACATCTTGATGTAAATGAATTTATGGATGCTGTATTAATGGCAGGTAAAAAAAATAAATTCAATGTTTAATAATTTAGATGCCACTAATTTTTCTGGAGCTATTCCTTTTTATGATACTAATTTTGAAGATCTTCTCTCAAAGATCACCATTTGTTATAAAAAAATGGCTAAAGAACATCTTCAATTACAAAACAAAGAAAACGCGATCCGAGATATTCTACTTTTAAAATATCTAAAAAATGATGATGTTCGAGAAGAAGTTGGTTTGGTAGGTCTTTACAATTTCGAAAGAGAAGTTCAAGAAGATAATTCTAAAGGGAGAACGGATATAAAAGTTACTTCTCAAGAAACTTTTAAGAAACAAAAAGCATATTATACGATTGAATGTAAAAGATTAGACAAAGACAATCTTAAAGGTCGTACAGGTTTAAATGCTGAATATGTAATAAACGGTATTTCTCGTTTTACAACTAGATATTATTCTTCATTTTATAGAGTGAATGCTATGATTGGTTTTATTGTTGAAAAATTAGATATACATGAAAACACGACAAAACACATCAACAGTATACTAACAACTGATTCTTCAATACAAACGACTGAAGAAATAACAAAAGATAACTTCATTAAAAATTTTGAATTTCACTATCATTCAAAACATATGGATATAGAAAACCAAGAACTCAAAATTTACCATCTAATGTTTGATTTTTCTTCTAATATGCAATAATCAAATATTAAATGACCTTTTACGTAATTGGCATACCAAATAAAACACCTGTATTTACTACAGAACAAACTGAATTAATACAATCCACAACTTTGTTTAGTGGAGGAAAACGTCATTATCAACTAGTAAAATCTTTTTTACCAGAAAACCATCAGTGGATTTCGATTAGTGGACCATTACAAGAAGTTTTTCACCAGTATACAAATTCATCAGAAAACATTGTTGTTTTTGCTTCTGGTAATCCTTTGTTCTACGGAATCTCAAATACGTTACGAAATAAATTCCCGAAGGCAATTATTCACACGTTTCCATCATTTAGTTCAATCCAATTATTAGCAAATAAAACAAACACAAACAGTAATCAATTAACAACGGTAAGTGTTCATGGTAGAACCTGGAAAGCATTAGACGGAGCTGTAATGCAACAACTTCCGTTAATTGGTGTATTAACCGATGGGAAAAAGAATCCGAAAACTATTTCTGAACGGTTATTGCAATACGGGTACAATAATTATTCTATAAGCATTGGTGAAGATTTAGATGGAACGGAAGAAAAAGTTCAAACATTATCTTTAACAGATGCACTAAACAAAGAGTATCATACCTTAAACTGTGTGTTATTACACAAACAACAGCACAGAACCATTCCTTTTGGCATTCCGAACAATGCCTTTAAAGGGTTAGAAGGAAGACCCAATATGATTACTAAAATGCCCATTCGTTTAACTTCATTACATTATTTGAATGTATTAGAAGCAAAAACACTTTGGGACATTGGTTTTTGTACAGGTTCTATTGCAATTGAAGCCAAACTCAGAAATCCGAAATTAGACATTATCGCTTTTGAAAAACGTCCAGAATGCGAGGCTATTCTGAAAGAAAACACTGCCAAATTTGGGGTTATGGGAATTCAGGAAGCAATGGGAGATATTTTTGATTTGAATTTTGAAAACTTCCCGAAGCCTGATACTATTTTTATTGGCGGTCATGGAGGAAGGTTAATTGAGTTAATAGAACGAATTGCCAAAATTGTTGACAAAGGAACTATCATTGTTATAAACGCTGTAAAAGAAAAAAGTGAAACCGATTTTGAAAACACCTGTAAGAATAATGGTTTTTCAATTTCAGAAAAAACAAATATTACCATAGATTTGCACAATCCAATTAAGATTGTAAAAGCTATCAAACTATAAAGGAATCATGCCAGAAAAGATATTAAAAGTAGGAATCATCAACTTTACAGATCAAGGTTTTGAAATTGCGCAAACCCTTCAGAAAGAATTCCAAAGAAGTGTGATTTATTCCACAAGAAATATTACTGAAACAAAAGATAAAAAGCATATCGATTCGGTAAAAACGCTTTTAGAAAAGAGTTTTCAAAAATTTGATGCTTGGATATTTGTAGGTGCATTAGGCATTTGTGTTCGTAGCATTGCTGCCTATATTGAAGATAAAAAAACGGATCCGGCAGTAATTAATGTGGATGATCAAGGAAAATTTGCACAATCTGTTTTAAGCGGACATATTGGAAATGCAAATGAATTAACACTACAAATTGGTAGAATTCTACAGGCACAACCTGTTATTTCTACCTCTAGTGATTTACAAAATATCTGGTCTTTAGACACACTTGCTTCTCAATATAATTGGAAGACTAGCACTACAGATTTAAATAACGAGATTTCTCTATTTGTTAATAGAAAACCAACAGCTTTAGTCTTAAAAGTAAAAGACAAAGGAACGGAATATTTAGAAAAAACGTGTCCAGATTTTGTTTCTATCTACTACAATATAAATGATGTGGATTTCTCTAAACATGAGTTACTAATCTATGTTGGATATGAATTGATAGCAACTACCATTCCTACCCTAAGTTTTTACCCTCAATGTGTTGCTTTAGGTAGTGGTTGTGCAAAAGATATTGAACCAGAATTATTAATTGCTGGTATTGAGGAGGCTTTATTAAATGAAAAAATAGCCATTGAAAGTGTATTCGCTATTGGTTCTGCTGAAATAAAAACAGAAGAACAAGCTTATTTAGACTTTGCTGAAAAATACGAGATTCCATTTATTATTTACAATGGAGATGAATTGAACTCTGTAGAAGTTGCAAATCCTTCGGAAGTTGTAAAGAAAAAAGTGGGAGTTTACGGAGTATCTGAAGCTTGTGCAGCATTGATTGGAAATACTGAAACTTGGTTAGTTGAAAAAACCAAAGGAATTACCTCTTCTAATAAAAAGTACACCTATGCCCTATCTTTATCAAGCTCTTTTGAACGAAAAGCTGAAATTGCAATTGTAGGAGCTGGTTCTGGTGATCCTGAATTTTTAACCTTAAAAGGTCAGCAATTATTAGAAGAAGCAGATTGTATTTTATATGCTGGTAGTTTAGTTCCTGAAGAATTAACACATATGGCTAAAGAAGGTGCTTTAGTACGTAACTCAGCATCTATGACTTTAGAAGAGCAAATAAATATTGTAGATGAATATTATGCTCAAGGAAAAAAGATTGTTCGCTTACACTCCGGTGATCCTTCTATTTATGGTGCTATTCAAGAGCAAATGACTATTTTCGATGCGAAGGGATATGACTACTTCATCGTTCCTGGTATTTCATCATTCCAAGCGGCAGCTGCTTATTTAAAATCTGAATTTACCATTCCAGAAGTTGCACAAACCATTATTTTAACTCGTGGAGAAGGAAATACACCTACTCCAGAACACGAAAACATTGCCGACATGGCAAAATTACGTGCTACTATGTGTATCTTTTTAAGTGCTGGTATTGCTAAAAAAGTTCAGGCTGAATTATTAGAACATTATCCACCTGAAACTCCTTTAGCTGTTTTATATAGAGTTAGCTGGAAAGACGAAGAAGTTTGGACGGGTAAACTAACAGAAATGAGCCAGATTATTAAAGATAATAAGTTAACTAGAACTGTTTTAATCGTAGTTGGTGAGGCTGTAGGTGCTAGAAAAAACAGATCGTGGTTATATGATGATAATTGGCATCATATTTTTAGAAAGAAACAAAAAGCATTGAAATAATTAGATCTCAATAGATAAAGTTTAATCTATTAACTTTTGTTTCTTTGTTTCAATACAAAGAAAAATATATTATGATACTTGTTTTTGGTGGTACAACAGAAGGCAAAAAAGTGGCTCACTTTTTAGAAGATCTCAACTTAAGCTACACTTATACCACCAAAACAAAAATTAAGTTTGAAGGTAAAGGGACTTACATTTATGGAGCTATGGAACCAAGTGACATTGCTAATTTTTGTAAAAAAAACAAGATCACACATATCATAAATGCTGCTCATCCTTTTGCCGAAAACTTACATAACAATATTATTACGGCTGACATTGATATTCCTAAAATTCGATATGAACGTATTGTTTTAGAAAGAATCAACCATCCTTTAGTTAATTATCTATCTACTTTTGAAGAAGCTTTAGCATATTTAAAACGTCATAACTTTCAGCGTTTATTAGCATTATCTGGAGTAAACACGATACAAAAGCTAGCTCCGTATTGGCAAAAACATACTGCTTGGTTTCGTATTTTAGATAGAGACGAATCTAGAGCTGTTGCTTTAGCCGCAAACTTTCCTTTAGAAAACTTACTCTACGGTTTCCCACAAGAAGCATCTGAAGAAATAAAATTATTCAACCTTTACAAACCTGAAGTTATCATCACAAAAGAGAGTGGTATAAACGGAAAATTACAGCAAAAAATTAATGCTGCTACTGCTACTCAAACCCCTATCATTATTATTAAAAAACCAACACTATCTTCTATTTACCTTCAAATCAAATCGATAAAAAAATTAAAAGAAATTTTGTTAACATAGTTTTAAAATATTTAACATTTACCGCGCTCTTTCTTGTAAGTATTCTACATTTTTTCTAAATTGCTAAAACAATTATTCCCTCTATTTATATCATTAATGAGCCCATACACTCTTAATCTTCTAACCAAAGTACTCATAGTGCTTACAATCTTGGATGTCTCATGTTTAAAAAAGTTTTAATTTGTATTATCTGTGCAGTTTTTATAAGCTGTCATTCAGATTTTGACAAAGATAGATGGCTGGTAAACGTTGATGGTGAATATACCTGTAGAGACGAAATGTTGGACAACTTAATCAATGACTACCATCTAAAAGGAAAAACGTACGGAGAGGTATTAACTTTATTAGGAAACCCAGACAATCATTGTAATTATAACAACTACGAACTTGGTTATGTAATAACAAAAGTACATACCAATACAGATACTGTAAAAACAAAATCTCTTGTTTTATATTTAGATAAACCTCAAGAAGAAGTAAATTTGTCTTCTAAAGTAATTGATGTAAAAGTGATTTATTGGTAATACCGTTTTAAGTTTAAAAGTTCTTTTAATACTATTCGCTATTACTTAATGTAAGTATAGAGAAAAAACTATTCTCAATACATTTTTACTGATGATACGGACTAAAGTTTATCTTGGACCATAGTCAAAAAATTCAATCATCAATAAAACACTCGAACTGACATACCTAAAATAATAAAAGTACTAAATATTGAGTGATTTACAAGAAATACCAGACAAACCTTTACGTAGTGGATATACTACAGGAGCTTGTGCAACTGCCTGCACCAAAGCTAGTTTGTTAGCGCTTGTAAATCAAAAAAACACCAACGAAATAACTATCACCTTACCAATTGGAAGAGATGCTACTTTCCATATAAAGGAATGTAAATTATCTAAACTTTCTGCTACTTGTTCAGTTATTAAAGATGCAGGCGATGATCCGGATGTTACTCATAAAGCTGAAATTTCTGCAAAAGTAACTTTTAATAATACTGGGACTATTGAGTTTAAAAAAGGTGAAGGTGTTGGTTTAGTTACTCTTCCAGGATTAGAAATAGCAGTTGGCGAACCTGCTATAAATCCTGTGCCTCGTAAAATGATGACCACTGTATGTCATAAAATTTTATCAGACTACAATCTTACCAACAAAGGTGTAACCATAGAAATTTCAGTGAAAAATGGAGAACAACTAGCCAAGCGAACTTTAAATAGTCGATTAGGTATTTTAGGAGGTATCTCTATTTTAGGTACGACAGGTATTGTTACTCCTTTTTCTGCTGCATCTTACATTGCTAGCATTCAACAAGGAATAGATGTTGCCATAGCGAATCAGCATAAAACTTTACTAATCAATTCAGGTGGAAGAAGTGAAAAAGCTTTGAAAAATGTGTTTCCTAATTTTCCAGAAGCTGCTTGCATACATTACGGTAATTGGATTCAAGAAACTTTTGAGAAAATTCATATTTCTAAAGAGATTCAACAAGTTAATATGGGAATCATGCTTGGTAAAGCCTCAAAACTAGCACAAGGACACACCAATACTCATAGTAATAAAACAAGTTGGAACAAACAATTTATTCATCAATTGGCTATAGAAGCAGGCTATAATAAAGAGACTGCCGATAAGGTTTTAGCGTTAAATATGGCGGGTAGGTTACAAGAAATCTTTACTTTTGATGCTGAAGAAAATTTTTACCAAAAATTACTTCAAAAATGTTATGAGCACTGTATAAAAATAGCGCCCAAAACAACACTAAATATTTATTTGATAAACAATAACAATCAAGTTATACCGTATAAAAAAGTATGAGTTTTTTAAACTTTACACGACCATTAATTGCAGGTGTTTTACATTCTTTTGAACCTGACCATATTTCTGCTGTTTCTGTTTTAGCTGCTGAAAATGCCATCAAAAAGAAAAAAGTAACCTTAAAAAGTGTTTTTACTGCTTCGCAATGGGCTTTTGGACACTCTGTAACATTGTTACTTTTTGGAGGAATTGCTCTTTTATTTAGAACACTTCTTTTATCTTTTATAGAAGATATTTCTTTTTATGCAGAAGTTGCTGTAGGACCTATTATGATTTGGTTGGGTATTACTGCTATCCGAAGAAACCATAAGTTAAAAGAAATGATGGCAGACCATAAAAAGATTGAAGAACATGAACACGATCCTGGAAACTTAATCCATTTACATGGAAAATCAGGAGAAGAAATAGCCATGAATCCTATCAACCGATCTTTTTGGATAGGAATGTTACACGGATTAGCTGGAACTGGAGGCGCCTTAACCTCTGCCTTAGTAATTAGTGCGAGCACCATTTCTGAAGCTATTTGGATTTTAGTTGTAGAGTCTTTAGGTGTTATTATTGCAATGGCTGCCTATAGCTATGTACTTATTTTTACCATGAGCCGATTTATTGAGCGTAATATGAGTATTTTTAAATGGTTAAATGCTTCAATAGGAATTATTTCTATTATTGTTGGATGCGTTTGGATTTATAGAATTGTAATGTAATATGCAACACAAAACGAATTTTCCGTTTACAGGTATTGTTGGGCAAGACGATTTTAAATTATGCTTAATTTTAAATCTTATTGATCCAACTATTGGTGGTGTATTGGCTACTGGAGATAAAGGAACAGGTAAAACTACTACAGTTAGAGCCTTAAGTCAATTAATGGGTAATGATTTTCCTTTTGTAAACTTACCTATTGGTGCTACTGAAGATAGTGTATTAGGAAGTGTTAATTTAGAAGTATTATTAAAAGAGCAAAAAACACTTGTAAAAAAAGGCTTGTTAGCAAAAGCGCACCAAGGTTTTTTATACATAGATGAAGTGAACTTATTAAATGAATATTTGATGGATGTATTATTGGATGCATCTGCCTCTGGAGGCTATCATTTAGAGCGTGAGGGAATTTCGCAATGGTTGGATAGCCGTTTTTGTTTAGTAGGAACTATGAATCCTGAAGAAGGTGCTTTGCGTCCACAGTTATTAGATCGATTTGGATTGAATGTATTGATTGAAACTCCAAAAGATATTTCTGTTAGAAAGCAAATTGCCGATCATAGATTTTCTTTTGACACCAATCCTGAAGCTTTTTATGAAACATTTAAAAATCAGGAAGTAGCATTACAACAACAAATCACTGTTGCTAAAACACAATTAGCAACCATCGTATTGACTGATGCTATCAAAGAAATGTGTGCGCAACTTACACTTCAAAATCATGTAGAAGGAATGCGTGCCGATATTTTGTTATTAAAATCAACAAGGGCTTATGCTTCTTTTTTAAATAAATCAGAAGTTACCGAAGAACATGTATTAAAAATAGCTCCTTTTGTATTACAACACAGATCAAAAGAATACAATCCGCCTTCTAACAACAATCAAAAAGATAACAATAACAATGAATCATCCAACGATTCATCATCCGAAGAAAAAGAAAATCACCGACATGGTGAACAAAAATTTCAATTACCCGAAACTGTAAAAAACGAACTAAAGTTTACCTCTAGTGCCGTAAAAAAAAAAGGAATTGAAATAACAAAGCTAAAAGGAATTCAAAACACCAATATTCCTCAGCAAGAAGATAAATCATTAGCTGTTTTTAAAACGGTTAAAGAATATTTGATTACTGGAAATGTCACTCCTATTTATAAATACAAGCATCCAAAATCGATGTTACACATTGTATTTTTAATAGACACCAGTGCTTCTATGGCGATAGGAAAACAAATAGCTTACATCAAAGGACTTATTTTAAAAACAATAGAAGCAAATCCGCTGAAAAAAATAAAATATGCCGTGGTTGCCTTAGCTAATAACTCCTCTAAAATAGTACAGCCCTTTACCTCGAATACGCATTTAATTTCTGAAATAAGCTCGGAATTAAAAACACAAGGCAAAACCAACTTAAAAGATGCGTTTTTAAAAGTATATGAATTATTAAAATCGGTTAATAAAAAAGCAGTTCAGTTATTTGTGATGACTGACGGAAAAATAAATCACGGAGGAGATCAACCTTTTGAAATCGCTATTCAAACCTATAAAACATACCTTTCCAATTTAAAAAACACTACAATTATAGATACTGAATCGGGATTCATAAAATTAGGTCGTGCTAAAAATTTAGCTTCTCAATTAAAGGTTAGTTACATGCCTTTATCACAATTAAACTCGTAATACATGAAAAAATCGTTTTTAATAGCAGCTCCTTGGAGTAATTCTGGTAAAACAACCATTACTTTAGGTTTGTTACGTTTATTAAAAAACAAAGGGCTTCGTGTACAACCATTTAAATGTGGTCCAGACTATATTGATACGATTCATCACAGCTCAGCTGCGGGGATTTCGAGTGTAAATTTAGACTCTGTAATGATGTCTGACGAACACTTAACGGATGTTTTTGCTAAATACAGCAACAAGGTTGATATTAGTATTATTGAAGGAGTTATGGGACTGTTTGACGGTGCTGTTAAAGACAAAGGAAGTTCTTCTGAAATCGCAAAAAAACTAAATATACCAGTTATTTTAGTAGTCAATGCAAAATCTATGGCTTTTACAGTAGCTCCTATTTTAAAAGGATTGAAAGATTTTGATTCGAATGTACATATTGCTGGAGTTATCTTTAATTTTGTTAGAACCGAATCACATTATGCTTTTTTAAAAGAAGCTTGCGAAAGTATTGGGTTGACTAGCTTCGGATATATTCCGCCAAATGATGAAATCTCTATTCCTTCTCGTCATTTAGGATTGCATATTGATACTTCTTTTGAAGATGTAATAGAAAATGCGGCAGCGCATATAAACAAGCATATTTCTGTTGAAAACATGCTTACTAAAATAGCTACTATTCAAGTTCAAAAAAGAAATCTTACTACTCCTAAAACTTCAGAAAACATTAAAATAGCAGTTGCTAAAGATGAAGCTTTTACCTTTACCTATTTAGAGAACCTCGACTATTTTAAACAACTTGGTGAAGTCGTATACTTTAGCCCTATTCATGATACAGAAGTTCCAAAAGCAGATTTTATATATCTAGCTGGCGGTTATCCTGAACTGTATTTAGAGCAGTTATCGAATAATAAAACGATGCTTAAGGCTATTAAATCAGCTGCTGAAAATGGTGTAAAAATATTGGCGGAATGTGGCGGAATGATGTACTTAGGAAAAAGTATTATCGATGAAAAAGGCACTGAGTTTTCAATGGTAAATGTATTTGATTTCAACACTTCTATGGAACGAAAAAAATTAAGCTTGGGCTATCGTAGAGTTGTACTAAACAATCAAGAAATTTGGGGACATGAGTTTCATTACTCAAACATATTAAACGACGAAACAACAACTAATGTAGCTTCTATTTTTTCTGCTAGAAATAAAGAAGTGAACACAAAAATATATCAGTATAAAAATGTATTAGCAAGTTATATACATTTTTACTGGGGTGGTAATGGATTTGATCCAATACTCAAATAAACGAAAAAAATTATGCATCTAATAGCTACAATACCTGGAGGATGGAATCCTGATGATGATGGTGTTTTTTATATAGAACAACAACCTGGTGATATTGTTTTTTTAAGCGCCAGCGATACCGAAATTCATACCATGAATGAGGCATACAAAACGCTTCACGAAGAAAATAATGACATTCCGAGTTTACGAATGACCAATTTGGTGTATCTAAAGCAAGAATTAACTATTGATACCTATGCAGAGGATGTACTAGAAAATGCCAAAGTAATTGTATGTAGCTTGTTGGGAGGCATGAGTTATTATCAATATTTGGTAGAATCGCTATTAGAACTACAAGAAAAAACGGATTGTAAATTAATATTTATTCCTGCACATGAGCCCGATTATGAATTGATGAAACGCTCTTCAGAATCGATTGAAGTAGTGCATCAATGCAGACAATATTTACAAGAAGGAGGTAAAGAAAATGCTATTTCATTACTAAAATATTTATATCATCATTATTTTGATGCGCAAACAGCAACTATTGCTCCGAAGTCATTTGACAACCTCTTCTTTTTTATTCCAAAACACGGAATTGTAGCTAACGAAGACTTAGATAATTATGTAAACAGTAAGCAACCGAATGCTTTTATAATTGCTTACAGAGCGCATTATTTAGCCGATAATTTAGATCCTATTTACGAATTACACGATTCTTTAGCAGCCCAGAATTGTAATGCCATTACCTTGTTTGCTCATAATTTAAGAGAACAATCGGTATTGAAAGCGATTGAAAAAATGATGACCAACAACGGAAAACGAAATGTGGATGTTATTTTAAACACCACTGGTTTTACCGTAAAATCGATGGATGAAGGCGCTGAGTTTATTTTTGACAACTTAAATATTCCTGTATTACAAACTATTTTTTCTACTAGTAATAAAGATGTTTGGGAAGAAGGTCTGTTTGGCTTACCTCCTACTGATATTGCCATGAACATTGCATTACCAGAAATTGACGGTAGAATTATTGGTCGTGCTGTTTCTTTTAAAAAGGAAATCACAAAAGATCCGCTTACAGATAGCTCTATTATTAAATACGAAGCTTATAAACCTGCCTGCGATTTTATGGCGTTATTGGCAAAAAACTGGATTCATTTACAGCAACGCAACAATAATGAGAAAAAGATAGCTGTTATTTTACCAAACTATCCGAATAAAGATAGTCGCTTGGCAAATGGCGTTGGTTTAGATACGCCTGAAAGTTGCATTGTATTATTAGATGCTTTGCAAAATGCAGGCTATACTTTAGGTAATAACTTGCCTCAAAGTGGTACCGAATTAATGCATTGGTTAACACAATTAACAACTAATGACATTACTACTACAGATACGCGTCCGCATGCCATTACCTATTCAATCATAGATTTCAATAAACGATTTGAAACACTATCTGAAGAATTAAAAAATAAAATCACTACACAATGGGGCACACCTAATGACGATCCTTTTTTTACAGGAGATGCCTTTATTGTTCCAGGATTTGTTTTAGGAAATATTTTCATCAGTATACAACCTTCAAGAGGATACAATCAAGATCCGCAGGCTATTTATCACTCACCCGATTTACCACCAACCTATCAATATTTAGCCTACTATTTTTGGTTGCAAGACACTTATAATGCCGATGCCGTAATTCATTTAGGAAAACACGGAAATTTAGAGTGGTTGCCAGGGAAAAGTGTATCCTTAGACGATACTTCTTGTTTTCCTGCTGCTGTTTTTGGTGCCTTACCTCACTTCTACCCTTTTATTATCAATGATCCAGGAGAAGGAACACAAGCAAAAAGGCGAACACAAGCTGTGATTATTGATCATTTAATTCCGCCAATGACCAGGGCAGAAAATCATGGTAGCTTACTAAAACTAGAACATTTGGTAGATGAATACTACGAGGCTTCTACCTTAGATACCAAAAGAACCAAAGTATTAGAAAAAGAGATTGCCAATGTGGTAAAAGAAGCGCAATTGAATGTTGATTTAGGTATTCAATCTGATGATGTAGATGAGTTGTTGGTTAAATTGGATGGTTATTTATGCGAATTGAAAGAAGCGCAAATTAGAGATGGTTTGCATATTTTTGGGAAAGCTCCTATAAACGAACAGTTAATTGATTTATTGATTGCTTTGCATCGTACTGGCTCTTTTCAATCCAAAGGAATTACACAAGCCTTGGCTAACGATTTGGGAATTGATGGAAACATTCTATTACTTGATTATGCTGAAAAAATGGATATGATGATTGCTAACAAACAACATCATACCGTAGGACAAGTAATTGCTACTTTAGAAGACATCAGTAAAGAAAAATTGATTGATTATTTAAAAACTGATGCCCTACAAACTGAATATACCGAGTTAAACAATATACTCGTCACTATAAAAAATAAGACCTTAAAAGCAGTACAAAACACCACCGATGAAATTCGTTATTTGTTAGCTGGCTTAGATGGAAAATACGTTCCTTCAGGACCATCTGGCGCTCCAACTCGTGGTAGAATTGATTTATTACCTACGGGAAGAAATTTTTATTCGGTAGATGTTCGTACCATTCCCACAGAAACTGCCTACCGATTGGGAGAAAAAAGTGCACAATTAATTATTGAACGCTATTTACAAGAACATGGTGAATACCCTGAAACCATTGGTATTTCCGTTTGGGGAACCGCAACCATGCGTACGGGTGGTGACGATATTGCGCAAGCTTTGGCTTTAATGGGAGTACGCCCTGTATGGAAAAGTTTAAACAGGCGTGTGAGCGATTTTGAAGTAATTCCGATTGTAAAATTGGGTCGCCCTCGTATTGATGTTACCTTACGTATTTCAGGTTTTTTTAGAGATGCTTTTCCTGATGTTATCAATTTGTTCAATGCCGCAGTAAGTAAAGTTGCTGCTTTAGAAGAACCTTTAGATGACAACCCGATTCGTAAACGTTTTTTAGAAGAAGCTAAGCAATGGCTACAGCAAGGTTTATCTGAAGAAGAAAGTAATCAACGTGCTTTGTACAGAGTGTATGGTTCTAAACCAGGTTCGTACGGAGCAGGTTTGCAAGGTGTGATTGATGAAAAAAACTGGAATACTCAAGAGGATTTAGCGAAAGTATATATCAACTGGAGTGGTTATGCCTATGGAAATTCTAAGCAAGGAGTTTCTGCTCACGAATCTTTTCAGAATCGTTTGAAAGCTATGCAAATTGTAATGCAAAATCAGGACAATAGAGAGCATGATATTTTAGATAGTGATGATTATTATCAATTTCAGGGCGGACTGGCAAATGCCGTGAAAACGGTGAGTAAAAATGATCCTGATATTTACTTCGGAGATCATTCGCGACCAGAAACTCCAAAGGTAAAAACCTTGAAAGAGGAATTGCTAAAAGTATATCGTTCTCGTGTGATTAATCCGAAATGGATTGCAGGTGTGCAACGTCATGGCTACAAAGGTGCTTTTGAAATGTCTGCTACACTCGATTATTTATTTGCCTACGATGCAACCACCAATTTGGTAGATGATTTTATGTACGAAGGTATTACGGAAAGTTATCTATTAAACGAAGAAAACAAAGCTTTTATTAAAGAACATAATCCGTGGGCATTAAAAGATATGAGCGAACGTTTATTAGAAGCCATGCAACGTGGTATGTGGGCGAATCCGTCTGAAGAAATGAAACAGCAATTGGAGGATTTGTTTTTGGAAGGTGAAGGGGTTGTGGAGTAGGTTGTTTTAATATTTATTGTTTTGTTTATTTTAAATAGTTACATTTATTTATAAATACCTATTTAGAGATTAAACACAATTGTATTTAGCTCTGTTGTGGTAAATTTTAACCTACTCTAAACTACAAAGAATTGAATGAATCAATACGATAAACTCTTAACTCTAGAGAATTTTGAATTAGCTTTTTACAGATTAAAAACAGCTCAAAGAAACTTATATAAGAGTATCTATTATTCAGATTTAAAAATTTTTGAGACTTTTTTACAACCAAACATTCAAACTTTAATTGAGCAATTAAAAACAAAAACATATAAACCAGAAAGTGCTCACAAAATATTCATTCCAAAAAAAAATGAATTAGTTAGACCTCTTTCAATGCTTAAATTTACAGATTTATTAGTATATCAAGCGATAGTAAACATAGTTGCAGATTCAGCATATGATAAAATTGCGCCTTTGTATGGAAACACAATTTTTGGAAATATTGTAAATCCGTCAAGTTCTAATGAAGTAGACAAAATATTTTTCTTCCAACCTTGGAAAAAAAGCTGGAAAAAATTTAGTGAGCGTTCAATGAAATATTTTAATAAAGGGTATATATATTTATCCGAATTTGACATCGCATCCTTTTTTGATACGATTGATCATAATATCTTATTTCAAATCCTAAAAAAGAACTATGGTATTGAAAATTCTGTAATTGATTTATTGGATATTTGTCTAGAAACTTGGACAGGAGACTTCAATCATAAAACTTTTATTTCTAAACACGGAATACCTCAAGGACCACTTGCTTCTGCTTTTTTAGCTGATTTGTATTTAATTTATCTTGATGATGAAATCACAACAAAGGGTAAATTAGAAATTAAATATTTAAGATATGTTGATGATATAAGAATTTTCAGCAAAGACAAAAAAGTATCCAGAAAAGCTATAGCTGCTTTAGACTTAATTTCCAGAGACTTAGGACTAATTCCCCAAGGAGGTAAAATATTTACTAAAGAAATAATTGATATTAAAAAAGAGCTAAAAGTTCAAAACAATAAATTTTCAGCAATAAATAAAGAATACTTAAAAGAGACTGATGGTAAACCATCTAAAAAACTAAAATCCAAAACTCATCGTAAGTTAAAGAAACGATTCTTAGATTGTTTTGAGATTGATGACAACAAAAGAAAAGAAGACTATTTAGATAAAACAATAATAGGTTTTTCTCTTTTTAAATTAAATAAAGATAAGGAGATTAGAGACATCATAATTTTAAATTATGAATTACTTCTTACTCAATTTGAGGGAATTTTATTTTACTTACAAAAGCACTATAAAAACTCCGCAGATGTTCTATCATTTCTAAATTCAGTATTGAAAGATGAGGATATATTATTTCATCATCTAACAGCTTTAATATTCAAATGGTTTCCAAATATTGAGTTTAACGAAAATATATTTGAAAAATATATTTCTAAAGGAAATAGAAATTGGCTTGTTAGGTATTATATGATTGACTGGCTATATCACAATAAAAAAAATGAATTATTCGAACTATTATTAATTGGAAATGGTGGTAACTATTTTATAGAAAGAAAAATAAATGATTATAAATTTATATCTTCTACTGACGACACATTCAAAAAGCTGTTTACAATTAGATTACTAAAGAATAAAAAGGATTTACTGGCTCTACAAGGCTTATATCTTTCAATTCGAAACTTGAGTATATTTCTAGGTTTAAAAGTAAACAATGATTATAACAGCTATGTAAAAAGAATTAAAGGTGGAGTATTCGAAGATTACATTATACAAACTTTAAAAAACGCTTATAGTATAACAAATCCTGAAACATTTTTCAATAGAAATATCTGGGATAATGATGAAATTTATGATGTGTTAAATGAATCTCTTCTTGCTTATGAAAAGTTTAGATATAGTGAACCTTCAATCGCGATTTTGAACTTAAATAATTTCAACAACTTATGCTTCGACAAAATATGTGAACGTTTAAATATAAATAAGCCCGCAAATGAGTTCGGAGTAAATTTAGATGCAAGAATTATTAATGAAGAGCTTCCAAAAACAAATAGATATTGGATTGAAATTAATTCAAAGCGAAATCAAAAAACAGAAGCTCATCCTTATGACAAATACGGAAAAATCAGAGTTAAAATAGATAAAAACGAATTAAATAAATTACACGAAAAACAAATTGATTCTTTAAAAGAAATTTGTTTATACCGCAAATATTAAAAAAACTTGTCCCCAGCTACCCTGGCTCCCTAGCTCCCGCTAGTTTTCAAAACTAGTGGTGTCAACCAGTGATAATCCTGAAAAATTACTATTTTATATTTCTTATGATAATTTCGACCCAAAGAAATTAGTTTCAACACTTGACAAACTAACTCATGCTTACAAACAAACTACAAATAAGACTGATATAAAAATATGGCTTAACTAGAAATTTTATTTTCCCCCACCGCCACCTAAGCCAATAGAAACTGAATAATAACATTAAAACAAGGCTTAGCGCTCAACTCCTTTCGGGTGACAACCATTAAAAATCAATCCTATTTTTAATTATATTATTAACTCTACCCTATATTTCTATCTTTTTTTAAAAAAAATTAAAATTCACTTAATATTACATCACCACTATTTACTGCAACTACAGATAACTCCTATTGTATTTAAACCTTAAAGCTGTATTAAATACTATTTTTGACTCACAAGACATACTATTTAAAAAATAGCTATTAGAAAAAAGTATCACCAGTAATTTATTATTACTTTAATTGCACAAAAACAAAAAATTATGATTAATGTAAAAAGAATGGAAAAGATTAATCCACAAAATATTACCGCACCTAAGAAACACTATTTACATGCTATTGGAAATGGTATAAACTCATTAGGAGTGGCTACTGAAGATGAAATTAACAAATCACGCATAAACTTTAGATCCGATAAACGTTTGAAACAATTATTAAAAAACGTTGAATGTAAATTGGTGTAGTTAGTATTACAACTTTTTAAAGCCTACAACCTCAAAAATGCATTGGTATTTTTGAGGTTTTTTTGTGCTTTTTTGTCAAAATTGCTGCTGCTGCAATTTTTTTTTGCTGCTTTGCTCTTGTGTAACCGCAGCTTTGCACTTGACTAACTGCAAAGCTGCAACCAACCAAAAGTAACTTTGCACTTACTAAACCGCAACTTTGCAAAAAATAAAAGCTAAGCTTCTTTTTTTACAGCCATTATTTGTTGTTTTTTACTGTTACTACTGCAGTTGTATTGTGTTTAAAATGATGTTTTCTCTCTCTTTTTGCTGCAGTCTGTTCATGTTACTACTGTGTTAAAATGTTTGATTTGTCTTCTCTATTCGACTTGCATATTTTGTCTTTTTTACTTTTTCTTTTTGAAAATTTATAGTCTTTTAGATACTCAAAAAGGATTTGAATGTTAAGTTTCTCATTGTGCTGTTTATTTTAAATAGTTACATTTATATACGTATAATAAGGCTAAACAATTGTGGTTAGACTTTTGTTAGCAGTAATAATAGTAACATTCTTAATAAATGACTTTAACTGATAAATTACTAAAAATTCAAAATTGGACATTAAACAACTATAATTATCCTACTAATTCATTAAGTGAAAAGACAGATAAAAGTCTATTTGAAAATATAGAAGCTCTATTAGAAGAAAAGCTACCCAAAGAATTTATTGAATTATATTCAAGATTTAATGGCGAAATTGGTGAAGAAACAGGTATCCTTTTAGGTTTAGAATTTATGGATCTTTCTGAAATTATTTCTCAGCTAAAACAATCTAGAAGATATATTAAACCCCAAAAAAAAACTTTAGAGAACCCCAAAAAATCAAACTTGATTCTTGATAAGATTGTTAGTCATTTTAAAGAACTTAAAAATAATTTTCAATCTTGGGATAGAATAGAGTTTAATTGCTCTCCCATCTCATTTGGAGGTCCTTATTTATATAAAAACAATTCAGACTCAAATATCATCATTGAAATTGGACAAAAGACTGATGATATTATGAAATTATGTGGAGAACTCTATGAAATAGAAAAAGCAACGGACAATTGGGATGAATTAGAATTCAAAATATTTTCAGATTATAAATATGAGATAATTCGTAAAAATGAAGATTGGGATACAATTATGGAATTTAAATCATATCCGCCCAAATCAATTTTATTGAAATACTTTCATTACAAATGGTTACCTGTTTTTACAGATGGAGGTGGCAATTATTTGGGGATTGATTTAGCTCCTGATATTCAAGGTAAAAAAGGGCAAATTATCATTTTTGGTAGAGATGAAGCTTTAATGCCAGTTCTGGCAGAAAATTTATCTTCTTTTTTTGATTTATGTTTATTAAAGATTGAAAATAATCCTGAGTTATTTAATAGCGAAAACCATCAACACGAAATTCTTAAATCAATAGTTGGAGCACCTTATGAATTTTTACAAGAATAATTACTAACTCCATTACAATAAAATAATATCGGTTTAATATCTAAAAAAATATTGAATTTATAAAATAAACGACAAACAATAAATGCATGAAAATCTATTATTATTCTTATGTGTAGCCATTACTTTAATTCAAAATAAAAATAATCGTACTCTTAATATTTTCGTCAACAATAGTTGTGAATATTTTATTAAAATAAAATAAGTATATTTAAAGGAATGCTTTTAACAAAAGCAAAAACAACCTTTTAAAAACTATTATAATGAAAAAAAACATTCAAAACTTAGGGAAATCTCTTACGAAAAATCAGCAAAAAGAAATTAATGGAGGTCAACTTCCTATAATAGGTCAGGCTTGTACAACAAATGCAGATTGTTCTGCTTTTGGAGGTACTTTTGGATGGCCAGATGTTTACTGTAAGAAAAGAAATAGGTTTAGTCAAGGAACTTGTCAATTTACCTATTTTTAGGACTCATCTACCTTAAAAAATCTTTTTAATAGAAGACCTCGCTTTTTGCGAGGTCTTCTATTAATTTTCTTCTCCACAAACTCTCCTCTACTCATCAATAGTTTTTAAAATAAATTCACTTTCTACTTAAATCCTTTCAAGTAACAACACATAATTCGTGATCGTTAAAAGATCTGAATGAATGATTATTAGAAGCTATGCAAATTTGTATGTAGATCAGTTTTATAGATAAGACAATAACTAAAAAACTTATTTTGAAAGTTAAAGCTATTGTGCATTGCTTTTTTTAATATTCATTGTTATGTTTGTTTTAAATAGCTACATTTATACCATGATATAATGGGAATAAACACAATTGTGTTTAGCTCTACATTGTACAACATTTAAGAAAAATCTAAATTGGAAAAAGAAATCAGAGAAAATATCGAACTTTTATTCAAAAAACATCCTGAATTGACCAATATTGGATATAAAACTCAACAAAGTATTTTTCAAAAATTCAGACGAAAAGTCAGAAAAAAAATTCCAGGTTGGTATGACGAGTTATTGACTGAATATCCAATTGCGGAACTAAAAATTGGAATTCCTTTTAATTTTGGATGGGAATCATTGAAAAATAAAAATCAAAGCGAACTTCCCTATATGAATACTGAATTCAACAGCATTGAGAATATCGAATCAATAGCAAAAGAAGAATTCCCAGGGGCTGAACTTATTAAACAAAATTATATCTGTATAGCGGAGAATACCAATAAAGATGGAGATGGTTTCTATATTAACTCTAAAGAGCAAAATCCAACGGTTATATACATCTACCATGATTGTGGAAGTAATGCTTCTGAATTAATAAAAAACGGACAAGTTATCAGTAGTTCTTTTTCAGAATTCTTAAATATTATTAAACCACATGAATTCGCAGACAAATGGCTTGATGAAAATGAGCACTTATGGAAATAAAAAATATTGTACGATAACATATATGTGATCATAGCAGCTAAATGACTAAGTAGATTATTTGGTAATTTTGCAGTAGTACAGTACTATCAATAAAGAAAAGTTAGTAATCACTACACTGAAAAGCAGGGATAACATTTTGCTTTACTACGACACATATATTAAACGTTAGCAGTAATTAAAAAACCGAATAAATTAAACTATGAAATTTAAAAAATTAAAACTTTATACTAATAAATTAGAATCAGAATTAAATTTTTACTCAAAGACTCTAGGATTTAAAGTTTTAGAACAAAACACTAATTATTTTTCTATAAAAGTTGGTTGGAGTGAATTATCATTCGAGAAAACGGAAAGAGAATATAAATATCATTATTGTTTTTTAATTCCTTCAAATAAATTAAACGAAGCTTTAGAATGGATGGAAAAAAGAACTGAAATTATAAATATTGGAAATGGTAGAAAAACTCAAAACTTTGACTCTTGGAATGCTGACTCTTTTTACTTTTATGATGCAAGTGGAAATATAGCTGAATTCATTGTAAGATATGATTTGAATAATGATGATTCTGACGAATTTGATATTTCAAAAGTTTTAGGAGTAAATGAAATGGGAATGCCAACAGCCAATGTTAAAAAGACAAATGACCAACTTAAAACTGAATTACAAACGGAATATTGGAAAGGAGATATTAATCGATTTGGAACAAATGGTTCACAAGAAGGAATTTTTCTTTTACCAAACTATAACTTAAAAGATATTTGGTTTCCAACATCTATAAAAATAAAACCTGAACCATTTGAAGCAGTTATTGAAAATAAGGAAATAGAATATCATATAGAATACAGGAATGAAAAAATAAAAACTACCGTCAACAATTCATAAACACAGCTTACGATTATACGAAGCTGTTAACAATAATTAAAACACGCTTAAATAGCATATCAAAATTTGGATATAAAAAAATCAAAGCAAATAATAAAAAATGGCTGAAAGAATTGGTAAATTCTTATGGAAAAATAACTTTTCTACTTTTTCACTCTCATATCAGATAGGCAAATCTGAATATTTTCACACGTTTCATTTAACCATAAAAATCGCTCTTGTACTTGTAGTCTTTATTTATTTTGAGCTGTATAATTTTTCAGGTTTTGGAGATTTGATTTTAATCGTCTTTTTTGCTTTTCTATTCTTTATTTTTATTTCGCAACTTATTGGTATTTATGCAAAACCAACCAATAAGATTATAGAATATAACAGATCTAAGGACCAATTCATTATAAAAATAAATCGCTTTAAATCTAAAACTTTAAAAATTAAAGAAATAGATTCATTAATAATTGATAGTAGAAAGGAACATATAGCAGGAGGTGATAATGGTCATCAGAAGGTATATAGATATATGTGTGTAGTCTATTGCAAAGATATATATGGGAATAAATATGAAATGTTTGTTGTGAATCCAACAGGAATTATTCAAAAAACTGAAGATGAAATAATATATGAATTAACGAAAACTAGCAGAAAGATATGTGATAAAATAGGTTTTATACTTGGTATTGAAACAGAATTCAATCAATTCAATATCAAACACTAAAACTAATAAAAACCATCAACATAAAACAATCAAATGAATAAATACAGAATCATCAGTTGGATACTTCTTCTTATTAATATTGTAGTTGCAATATTTGCCGTACAACTTATTATTGTAGGAAGTGAGCCATGTGCTAGTGATGGTTGTTTAATTCATTTATTACAACTTTTAGGAATATTACTTTTAATTCCTTCTGTAATAATATCTCTCTACATTATTATTAAGAGTTTAAAAAATAGATTAAAGTAATTTGATAAAGGTTATGAATAAAGCTAAAAAAACACTTTACTCTTCTGCTCTAATTCTAACTTTGACTTTTACTTATACCAACAAGAAAAAAGAAAACTATTCTGTTAAAAACAAAACAAATACTATCACAAAAAATGATAGTTTATTTAACAGAGGAAAAAAATTATTTGAAAAGAATTATTGCTCTTCTTGTCATTCTATAGATATGGACAAAATAATGACTGCTCCTGCTTTAGGTGGAATAACTAAACGAAGAGATCAAAAATGGCTTTATAAATACACCAGAAATTCAATAAAAATGTACAACGATAAAGATAGTATAGCTATTGAATTGAGAAAACAAGGATGGGGTTTAATGGAATCTTTTCCTAATTTATCTGATTCTGATCTACATGATATTTATTATTTCGTTGAAAAAAATATAACCAATCTTTATCTACTAAAGATTCTCTCAACTCTCATTAATTATTGATTATATGGATCTATTTTATGCAATAAAACAAGTAGTTGTACAGTAGTTTATTAATTTATAGTTTTGCAGAATTATAAATTTAAATTATTATGAAAACAAAACTTAAAATTGCTGTCATTACTATGATGGGATTAGGTTTATCTTTAAAAGCTGACAATAACTTAAAAAAAGCTAATCATTCTTCTTCAAAAATAAACACTTCCGATAAAATTTATTTTAACACCAATATTTCAAACAACTACGTTAAAATTTATCAAATAACAACTAAAAGTGGTCAATTAGCATCTAATGTAAGAATAAGTGCTACCAGTCATGGAGCAAGTCATGTTGGGAATTTTACAGCTGAAATACTTGTGAACCACCATAAAGATGTGTTCATAAAAACAACTGCAGGTGCCTATACACAAGGTGTTATAAAAATAGAAAGCGATGATAATGGTAATTATTTTATGTCATACAAAAGTGATAGTCCTAGTGCTGCCAAATACTATTTTACTGTAGAAGCTTTGAGTAGTGAAATAACTATTAACCCATTACCAACTGGACAAGCACCTAATAAAACTGTTCATGAACATCGAACAAAATTTGGAACATATGAAAGTGGAACAGGAGGAACTTTAAACACTGTTTTTACAAATAATGTGGGTATTGGTACTTCAAACCCTAAAGCAGATTTACATATAAATAATGGCAATAATTCATATGGAGCAATACTTGCCAATGCTGATGAAGAAAAATTCTCTTTATACACTAAAACCCTTACAACACAACCAGCTAATATTGAGTCTTTTAGATTAGGTTTAAAATACGATACTGATGAAAGAAATGGATTTATTTCTTTTTACCGAGGGTCGAGTGGTGCTGGAGGTTTTCTAGGTTTTTCTACTTTAGGTGAAGAGCGAGTTAGAATATCATCAGATGGAAATGTTGGTATTGGAACAAGTACCCCAAGCTTTAAATTAGATATTAGTGCAGAGGGTAGTCTTCAAAATGCTTTTAAAGTAGGAACTGATCATGCTGATGGTGGTAAAATTTATACTTCTTATGAACTTGGAAGTGCTTATTTAAATTTTGTTGAGTATGATGATCCTTTTGTTTTGAATTTTATTCAAACTGTAGATGGTGGAATTACAGAAAAAATATACTATCATAAAGGTAAATTTGGAATTGGTACCAGAACTACTGGCTCTCACAAGTTGGCGGTAGAAGGATCAATAGGTGCCAGAGAAATAAAAGTAGAAGCAAATACATGGTCTGATTTTGTTTTTTACGATGATTATCAATTACCTACTCTTAAAGAAGTAGAAAATCACATTAATGAAAAAGGACATTTAAAAGACATTCCTAGCGCCAAAGAAGTGGAAGAAAACGGAATTTTCCTAGGTGAAATGGATGCTAAATTATTACAAAAAATAGAAGAGTTAACTCTTTATACAATTGCTCAAGATAAAGAGATTAAAGAATTAAAAAAACAAAATTCCAAAATTGAAAAACTAGAAAAAGAAAATATTCTTTTAAAATCTTTATTAGACAGAGTTTCTAAAATAGAAAAACAATTAAATCAAAAAAACTAATTAAAAAACAGTTTATTTCTTACAAACACAAACTTCAAAGCGCTGAAGTTTGTGTTTTTTTTCATATATCTTTCTTTTTTAACTTCCTCACTTGAATTATCGACTTCCTCTCAAAATTCAATTGAATTAAGTACCTTTAAGGCTACAACAACCAATAACCTAAAAACCACTACATGAAAACACTTAAACTTGTTTTTTTATGCATATTGCTGTTGCCTTTAACCAATGAAGCACAAAAAAAAAGAAAGAAAACCAAAGAACCTATTTTAAAAATTACTGATTCTTTATTTCATGGTTTAAAATGGCGAAATATTGGTCCGTTTAGAGGTGGAAGAAGTGTTACCTCAACAGGAGTGATAGGAAAGCCTCATACCTACTATATGGGATCTACTGGTGGTGGTGTTTTTAAAACTACAGATGCTGGTATTACTTGGCATAATATTTCTGATAAATTCTTTAAAACAGGATCGGTAGGTGCTATTACTGTATCAGAAAGTGACACCAATATTGTATTGGTAGGTATGGGAGAACATGCAGCACGTGGTGTAATGACTTCTATGGGAGATGGTGTTTATAAATCCATGGATGCCGGAAAAAATTGGACACATATAGGACTGGAAAAAACACGTCATATTTCAGACATCATCATTCACCCAACCAATCCTGATATTATTTATGTAGCTGCACAAGGTGCTCAATATGCTCCTACCAATGAAAGAGGTATTTATAGAAGTAATGATGGAGGAAAATCTTGGAAGAAAATACTATTTATCAATCAAAATACAGGAGCTTCTTCTTTGTCTATGGACATGACCAACCCTAGAATTTTGTATGCCTCAATGTGGCAACATCAACGTTATCCTTGGATTATGGAATCAGGCGGAAAAGATTCTGGGTTGTATAAATCTACTGACGGTGGCGATACTTGGACACAAATGAAAACCGGTTTACCAAAAGACTTTGGAAAATCTGGAATCTCCGTTTCTAGAGCAAATCCAGAACGCGTTTTTGCAGTGATTGAAGCGGAAGGTAAAAAGGGAGGTGTGTATCGTTCTGACGATGCTGGAAAAAAATGGAAACAAGTTAATGGTAATCGTGTGAATATTGCTCGCTCGTGGTATTATATGGAAATTTTTGCCGATCCACAGAATGAAAATATTGTGTATGTATTAAATGCACCTGTAATGAAATCGATAGACGGAGGTAAAAGTTTTACCAACATTCCTGTTCCTCATGGAGACAATCATCATCTTTGGATTAATCCGTATGACAATAGTAATATGATCAACTCTAATGATGGAGGCGCTAATATTTCTTTTAATGGAGGAAAAAGTTGGAGCACACAACAAAATCAATCTACAGCTCAATTTTATCGTGTAATTACAGATAATTTAGTGCCATATAATGTATATGGAGGTCAACAAGACAATTCAGCCATTGCCATTGCTAGTCGTACAAATGATGGAGGAATTGATTGGAAAGATTGGTATTCTGTGGCTGGTGGCGAAAGTGCTTTTATTGCATTTGACCCTGATAATCCTGAAACGGTTTACGGAGGGACCTATCAAGGAAATATTAGTAAATGGACCAGAGCATCTAGAGCACAAAAATCAATAAAAGAATACCCTGAATTAGGTTTAAGTATAGCTCCAAAAGATGCTAAATATAGATACAATTGGAATGCTCCAATTATTTCTTCTCCACATAATAGAAAAACAATTTACCATGCAGGAAATGTTGTTTTTAAAACTACTAATGGCGGTATTAACTGGACAACTATTAGTCCTGATTTAACAAAAAACGAAAAAGATAAACATGGTCCTGGTGGTGGTCCGTATACCAATGAAGCTGCTGGAGGTGAAAATTACAATACACTTACTACTTTGGTGGAATCTCAACATAAAGAAGGTGTTTTGTATGCTGGTAGTGATGATGGTTTGTTACACATTACTAAAAACGGAGGTGCTAGCTGGGAAAACATTACTCCTAAAGGTATTTCTGACGGTATTATAAATAGTATTGATATTTCAGAGCATGATCCTGCAACCGCTTATGTGGTAATTATGAGGTACAAATCTTTAGATTTAAATTCTTATGTTTTTAAAACAACTAATTACGGTAAAACGTGGACAAAAATTGTTACAGGGTTAAATGATCCTAATGGTTTTGCTAGAGTTGTGAGAGCTGATAAAAAACGAAAAGGTTTATTATATGCTGGTACTGAAACGGGGTTATACGTTTCTAATGATGATGGAGCTTTTTGGCAACGTTTAAAATTGAACTTACCTGTAGTTGCTATTAACGATTTAATAATTCAAGATAATGATTTGGTAGCTGCTACGTCTGGTCGTGGATTTTGGATTTTGGATGATTTAGGCTCTCTTCAAAGTATGACTTCCAATCAAGAAAATATTCAAATATTTACACCTAAACCTACGTATCGAATTTTTGGAGGTGTTTCTAAAGCCACAGGACAAGGAACGAATCCTAAAAGTGGAGTAACTTTTGATTATTATTTACCTAAAAACATTGATACATTAAACTTAACATTAGAAGTTTTACAAAGGGCTACAGTAATTAGAAAATACACTAACAAAAAACCGAAAAAATTTAAATCATGGCCAGGTGGTCCTTCTAAACCTCAAGTATTACCTTCAAAGAAAGGATTTAATAGGTTTACTTGGGATTTTAAACGTGAAGCTATTCCTGCTATTGATAAAGTTTTTGTTTTTGGTGGACTTTCTGGAAGTAATGTTTCCCCTGGAAATTATACTTTAAAGCTTTCTTTAGATGGTGAAACAGTATCAACCGAAGCTATTATTTTATCAAATCCTGCAATTCAATCGACAACTACTGATTTCACTGAGCAACAAAAAATATTAGTTCGTATTGAAAACGTTCTAAAAGACATGCATACATCTGTAAATCAAATGCGTTCAGCTAAAAAGCAATTGAATCATTATGCAAAACTTTTAAAAGAAAATGATAAAGCAAAAGAACTGATTGAAAAGGGGAAAGCTTTACAAAAACGCATCAATACTTGGGAGGAAAATTTAATACAAGAGAAACAAAAAACGTTTCAAGATGTTATTAATTTCAATAATAAATTGAACTCTCAACTGATCCAGCTATTAAACTATATAGACCAACCTGATCCAAAAGTTACCAAGGGCGCTAAAGAACGTTTTAATGACCTTATGAATGACTGGCAAGTATATAAAAATGAAAGAGATGCTATTATAAATACCGAAATGAATAGTTATAATACTCTTTACAAATCTTTAGATATTCCTGCTTTAATTATCGATAAAAATTAACAATACTATTAATAGGTGCTTGAAAGTGTTCAAGCACCTATTTTAAACGTTATGAAAAATTCTATAACTTTGTGTGAGTTAAAAAATTGCTAGTACTATGGAAATCCTGAATTATTTTTTATTTGGCTATTTAGTCATTTTTCTTATTTCTCTCCCTGTAATTGTTTTTACATTATGGAAAAAAGATAATAACATAAACTTCAAAGAGATTCCAAAAATCCTCTGGAAAAAACTTAGCATCTTTTTTTATTATTTGCTTGGCTTCATCACAGCAAAGCTAATTATCAGTAATCATACTACACTTTTAAATTTTATTACAGAGTAACATAAAATTTTCGATGATCATTTGTTAACAAAATTGGTTAAAAGTGAGAATAAAAATCTTGTTACAAAAGCAATCAATCTTATACCTAAGAAAAACTATTCCTTAGAATATTTGAATGACCATATTTTTATAAAAACCTCCAATACTGTCACCTGTAATGAAATTATCACTTTAGAAAAAGTAGTAAAATCAATCATTGAAAACGTATAATTTGTAAAAATCCTTCTTTTTTAAACGTAAAATTACAACACTGGAATTGTTAAATATATTTTTTAACAAGACGAAATAATTTACATTTATCATAAAAAGTCTTCTATTATGATTGTTATGTGTAGTGAATGCGGATCTGACGTATCTAGTTCTGCTGATTTCTGTCCTAATTGTGGTGCTCAACCAAGCTATTTTATAAAAAAGCCAAAACAAAAAATTAGTACTCCAACTCAAAAGAAGAAAAGTAAACTTCAAAATGATGTAAATAATTTGTTTTCTAGTTTAGGTTGTTTTATTGCATTAATCATTTTTGCTTTCGTTATTAAATTTATTGCTGAATTATTTGGCTGGAGTTTTTAATTCCTTTTCTTACTTTACCTCACTTCCCTCCTCTTCTTTCTTAACTTAAGAATAAGAATTGGTAACAGACTTTATTTCTTTTTTAGAATACAACTCTACATAAGACAACTGACTCTTTCATTTTATTTATTTTTAAAAAAGATAAATTAAAATGTAACCTTTTAAAAAAAAGCTGGTTTTAATAATAGAAACTAATCAAAACTATCAAATAACTTGAAACAGATAACTGATGAAGAAATAATGTTAGCAGTTGCTAATGGAGCCTTAAAAAAGCTATCCATTTTGTTTGATAGACATCATGTAAGAATATATAATTTTTTCTACAAAATGACTCAAAACAAAATGGTGAGTGAAGATTTAACTCAAGAGGTTTTTATGAAAGTTTTAAAATACAGAACTTCTTATAAAGAAGGTAATTTTACTTCTTGGATTTACACCATTGCACGAAATATTTTTTCAAACTATTATCAAAAACAGAAAAAAGAAAGAGTCAATTTAATTGAAGACGATATTACAAGTTCTGAAGAAGTATTATTTACTAGTAACAATAAAGATGAGTTAGAGCATTTACAAAAATCACTCTTAAAACTCAACGATAAGGATAGAGAGTTAATTGTAATGAACAAACTTCAGGAAATAAAATACGAACAGATTGCTGAAATATTAGATAGCTCAGCAAATGCAGTAAAAGTTAAAACTCATAGAGCTTTAAAAAAGTTAAAAGAAATTTATTTTCAATCAGTAAAAACAGTGAGCAATGAAAACTAACAGAAAGATGGAGTGTACAGAAATAAAGGAATTATTGATGCCTTATGCAATGCAAGAGCTGTCAGATGCTGAAAACGAACAAATTCGTTTACACATTGATTCGTGTGATGATTGTAAACAAGAATTAGAAGAAATAAAGTCTTTTTTATCTGTTATAAACACTGTTGAAGAAGAATCACCTAGCAATAATTTAAAAGCTAATTTCGAAAATATATTAGCTGAAGAAATAAAGAGTTTAGAAACTCCTGTTGTTGAGTTACACCCTAAAAATGATTGGAAATCGTTTTTAAGAATTGCTGCTAGTATTGCTATTGTATGTGGAGCATTCTTTTTAGGAAAAATGTCAAATTACAGTGAAGACACCTCTAATGATAATCAACAACAAGAAGTACTTGCTTTATTAGAAAATCAATCTGCTAGTAAACGAATTTTAGCCATCTCAAAAACAACAACCGCTGCTACAGATGATTTTAGAATTATTGATGCATTAATTAATAAAATGTTTATTGATAAAAACAGCAATGTACGTTTAGCCGCTGTTGAAGCTCTTGTTAGATTTTCAACCATAGAAAAAGTAAGAGATTCATTTATAAAAGCCTTAGAAACAGAACAAGAACCATCAGTTCAAATAGAGTTGATACAAATTTTAGCAGATATTCAGGAAAAAAGAGCGCTCGTTCCTATGAAAAAACTGTTAGAAAATGAAGAAACTCCAAACTATGTCAAACAAGAATTAGCGTATAGCATACCTAATTTAATTTAAATAATATCATGAAAAAAATCATCACAACCGCTTTACTATTTTTAGTAATACTTATAAATGCCCAATCAGATCAGTTTACCTATAAATTATCTGGCATAACCACCGTAAAAATAGAAACAGACACCAAAATTAAAATTACTGCAACTTCAGGAAATGAATTAAGCATTTCTGAAAGTGAAACAGAACACAAAAAACATCATTATAACGAAAAACGCAGCAAAAAATTAGCCGAAAAAACAAAAGGTTTAACCGCAATATATCCTGGTGGTAAAGACGATGCTAACGGATTAGGTTTTTCTATAGAAAAGGAAGGAAAGACATTGAACATCGTCGATTTAAAATCGCATATTAAACGTCATGGTTTATTTATGTCTTTACCTAAAAACATAAACGTTGTATTTAAAACCCCTAATTTAGGAGCCATTGAAGTAATCGGTTTAACTTCAGAAATAGAAGCCTCTACCAATGTTGGTTTTATTAAACTAAAAGATGTAACTGGTCCAATTACGGTTAATGCAAACACCGGAAATGTAAATGTTGAATTTACCAAAGTAAACCAAAGTTCTCCAATTACTATTTACTCTAATGTAGGCGAAATAGATGTTACCATGCCTGCTGTTACAAAAGCAAATTTAGAACTAAAAACCAGTGGTACTTTTTATACCAATTTTGAAATTGAAACACCTAAAAAAGATGGCTTAAAAGCTGTTAGAGGAAGACAAAGAATTGAAAGTACTTTAAACAATGGTGGGGTACAAATAAAACTAAGATCGAACTTAGGTAATATATATCTACGCAAAAAATAAGCTAGCTTCTTAAAAAACATTTAACTTAAACTATTTAAAATGAAAAGAATACTTTTTTTCATAGGAATACTATTGTCTTATAGTAACCTAACAGCACAAAAACAAACTGAATTTAAAAACAGTACTTCTGGTATTGAAACTGTAGAAGTAAACGTAAAATTTGCACAAAATATTCAAATTAAAAATTGGGATAAACAAGAAGTTTTAGTAAAAGCTTCAGCCAATTTAAATGATAATAAGCACAATGAATATTTTTCATTAAAAGGTGAACAAAAAGGAAACATTTATTTGATAAAGTCTGACTATGGTGATTTCTTTGAAAAACATAAAACAATAATCACTACTACTAATAAAAATGAAGATTGCTGTAATTACGCTCATAATGAAGTAATTGTAGATTATACAATTTATATACCTAAAAATGTTCATTTAAAAGTAAAGAGTATTTCTGGTGATGTGAATAATTTAAGCTATAAAGGAAAACTAACTTTAGATTTAATTAGCGGGAATATTACTGTGAAAAAGCATTCCGAAAACATGAAACTAAAGACTATTAGTGGCGATATTGATGTATATGTGGCTGATGCTAAATTTAAAGCACAAACGCTAACTGGTACTGTTTATTCTAATTTAGATATTGATTTTGGTGAAAAAAAACGATACTCAGTAGAAAATAAAATTAATGGTAAAGTTAAAAATGGAACTGCCTCTTTACGTTTAAAAACAATTAGTGGTAATATTTACTTGAGAAAAATTTAAACACACAATAATCAAACGGCAATCATAAGTTTTTTTCATAAATTGGTTGACCAAATATAAACTAAACATGATGAAAAAATTTCTATACGCATTCTTAATCGTTTTTTTAATTAACTGTACCAATAAAACTGAAACTTATAAAGGATTACCTGTTTTAAAAACCAATAAGAATGCGATAGATCTTAAATTTAATAATATGTGGTTTAATGGCGCTTGGGTGATTAAAAAAAACAATCAACAAGATTCTTTAAAAATAAGTTGTTTAAGTAAACAAGAGCCTATTTTGTTTAAATCTGATGTGGATAGCATTTCATTTTTAATAGAAGAAAAAAAGACCTATGAATTTTATGCCCAGTATAATGATTCAATTTACGGGTACATTGCTATTACTGGTGAAACTTTCCCTAGAGAAACCATCTCTTTTAACAAAACAAACAAAAACAAATCGTTATTTGTTAAGTACACAGAAAATAATAATGTGCCTTATTTAAAGGAATTGGAAGAAAAATATCCTATAAAATCAGTAATTGCAAATAAATCATCTGATGTAGATAAAATTTTGAGTGTTTTAAATTGGACAAATAATAGATGGGAACACAACGGCAATGTTTCTCCAAGTAAATCAGATGCTATTACTATTTTAAATGAAGCTAGTGAAGGAAAGAACTTTCCTTGTTTTGCTTATGCTATTGTTTTAAAATCGCAATTAGAGAATGCTGGTTTTAAAGCCAGAACTATTTATCTTAAAACAAAAGATGTAGAAGCTAGAAAAGGTTCTCCAGGACATGTAGCTACTGAAGTTTACTCAACAGAATTAAAAAAATGGATCTTTTTAGATGGTCAATATAACATTATGCCAATGTTAGACAATACTCCTTTAAATGCTGTAGAATTACAAAATGCAATAACTAATGATTACGATAATTTGGTTATGAAAAGTTTAGAAGAAGTATCTAAAAGAGAGTATACCGAATTTGTATATGATTATTTATACTATTTTGATATTAGTTTAGATCAAAGACATTTAAACACTACCGAAAAAGCTCATATAATAGCAGATAAAAGTGGTTTAATGTTAGTTCCTGAAGGAAGTAAAAATCCGACAAAAATCGACTTTTGGAAAATGACTTTAGATGATTTCTTATACACCAATTCTTTGGCTGATTTTTATGCTGATCCTGTGTTATAATATTGTAGCAATAAAAAGAAACCCCTTACTTGTTTTAAATAAGTAAGGGATTTCTTTTTATTAACTTTTTTACAAAAAAGTTAATCTAATTTATATGCTACAGGAAAAGTATATTTTGTATTTACAGCTCTTCCGTTTTTAATAGCTGGCACAAAATTAGGCAACTTAGCTACTAAACTTATTGCAGAATCTTCTAATATCTTTGCATTATTAGTTCCTTTTGCTTTAATATTAATTACCTCTCCTCTTTTATTTACAATAAAACTTACAGTTACATTTCCTTCAATATTGCTTTTAACAGCATCCTCTGGATATGCAAAATTACTTTGAATATGTTTTACTAATTCTTTATTAAAACAATCTAAATCATTCGCTGTACAGTTTTTAAACTTTGGTAATTTATCTACTTCAACAAATTCAAAAACTCCTGAATTATCTAATTTAGCTTTTGCTGCTTTAGTTCTAATATTTGTTTGTTTAACACCTGGTATTTTAAATGTAATTGGTATGCCGTATTTTACTATTACCTCTCTTCCTGAATGCTTTGCTGGAATAAAATTTGGTAACTTTCTTATAATTCTCTCCGCTTCAGCTCCTAATTCTTCTCCTTTATAAGGCGAAATAATATTTATTTTACCAATACTACCGTCTGTTTGTATTCTAAACTGTACCAAAACTCTACCTTGTATGCCTTCTTCAAAAGATTTTGAAGGATATTTAAAATGTTTTCTAACATGAGATGCCATTGATTCCATAAAGCATTTTGTTTGCTTTGTTAATGCCGTTTTTTCACATTTTTTAAACAACGGAATTTCATCTACATAATTAAAAGGAACAACTTTAAAGTTTTTAGAATTATTTAAGTCAATTTTATTGATAATATCTGTTTTCTTTTTAATACTAGCTAATTTATGAGAATAATCGTTTGTCACGATTCCCGAAACAGTATCTCTCTTTCTTACAACCCTTCTTCTTGAGGTTACCTCTACTTTTATCTTTTTCTTCTCTTTATCCTCAGAATCTTCTATCGAACATTTTGTTATACTGTTTAAATCTAAAACAGGAGCATCATTTGGGGTATTACAGGTTTCATTTGACTGCGAAAACGTTTTAGCCACACAAGCTAAAAACATTATTAATAGGATTTTTTTGAACATGGTTGATATATTTTAAAAGCACACCTATGTAATATACGAATTTTATTTTTTTTTAACAATTATTTAATCATATAAACAATTGAAAAGACGGATAGAATATTTTAGCTTTGTATGGTGAAAGAAAAAATTATGGAGCTATTTTTTCTGTAGATCTACTTCTTGTACGCCACAATGAATACAGCTTCGTCCTCAATGATCATCGTTTCTGTATTGGCAGCGATTAAAACTCCTTCGTTAACTATTTCATCTTGAATTTGCACTGCTCCTTTTACAATATATACCAAACTATCTTTTGGAGTTGTGTAAGTTTCGTTGTTTAAATATCCTGCCTCTATTTGAGTACTATTACCATCTTGTACTCCATATACTTCTACAACAGATCCTTTTGTTATTTTATGAACTCTAAAATCAGCTTTGACTTCTTGTTTTTCAGGTAATAACCAAAGTTGCAACATTCTAGTAGTAGGTTCTTTCTTATTTATTTCATTATGCATAAAACCTTCTCTACCCGATTTTTGCACTTGAAAATCCAACGCTTCTAAAGTCACTCCATGCTCTAAAGATCCTTCGTGATCTAAAGTTCCTTCAACAACAAAAGTTAGTACGTCTATAAATTTATGAGGATGTAATCCTGTACCTACTCCGCTACCAAACCATGAATCAGCCAAATACACTAAATTACCTACACCTTCCCAAGTACTAGTTGTAACTCCCATACGAGGACCATACTGTGAATTCACTATTAATCTTTTCTGAACAATTCCATGAAAACCACCTGTTTCTATTGTATTTCTATCTAATTTTTGAAGCATATCTTATTATTTTAAGCTAATTCGTTATAAATGTAGTCTCTGTTATTAAAAAAAATTACAATTCATACCGTTTATAATACCATTTAACGAAATATGCTTTGTTTTTCAGCTAAAAATCAGTAACTTATTATACTATTTAATTTTAAAACGCAACTTATGAGAACTCCCCTAGCTATTATATTTCTTTTGTTTAGCGTATCCGTTTTTTCACAAATCTCTGTAAATGAAACTCACAACGGAGGTTTAGAAAAAGTTAGTGAAGAAAATTTTGAGCGTTTTAAAAATTCTAAGACCATTTTTATTCTTTCTAATGCTTATGAAACTGATGTATATAAAAAGATTTTAGATGAATCTTGGTCTGTAACTCCTTATGTAATTGTAAATATTGAAGATTTTGATGTACATAATTATTTATGTGACTCATACTCTTTTGTTGATATCAACACTATTAATAAACCTGTTTATAAAGCTGATGGTAAATTGGGCTCTGATTTTTTATATTTAAACTTAGATACTTTTATTTATAATGTTGACAAAGTAAAAAAGAAATTAGCCAAACTTAAAAATAACAAGAAAAAGAAAAGTAAAATAAAAGACATTCTTGATCATAATAGAATTCGAATAGCTAGAATATATCTTTCACTAGATTATAAATCTTTTAGCGATACCGTAATTGAAAATCCAGATTTTTATGCGAATGAAGATAATTTTAAACATTTAATCTATTCAAAAAACATTTTCAATAACTACAAGCCTGGTTTTTTAAAAAACTACCTTCAAAAAGTCAACAACCTATTAGTTTCTGGTGAATCTTACTCAATGTACAAAGATGATTACTTACCTGAATTAAAAGAGTTGAGTACTAAAAAACTATATATACCAGAACATCTTGGATTAAAACTAACTGATTTTATTCATCAAAAAGATATTGAAACAGTTAAAGAAAAACGTTTAAAGAAGATTTTTGAAAAGTATGAATTTGACTATGAAATTATTGATGCTGAAAAATTAAGTCATAAAATAATTAATGATGAAGAGTTATACTATGCTCGATATCATCAGAATAATACAGAAGGCTTCTTTCAAATAACCAATAGTAAAACTGGTGAAGTAATATACAGAGATTATTTAGCCGGACTTTCTCCGAATTTAAAAGCAAAACAGGTGAAAAAATTAGTAAAATCTATAAAGAAGTCTAATTAACTTCTTTTAAAAATAGTGGTTTTATATTACAATTTTATGAGTGTTATCTATGAATAATTTTTCACTGCATAATCTCCCCATTCTGCAATAGAGATTACCAAAGGCTTTAAAGTTTCACCAAACTCTGTTAATGAATATTCTACTTTTAAAGGCGGTTTAGAGGTATACACTCTCCTTTTTATCACTCCGTCTTCCTCTAATGCTTTTAATTGCAAACTCAAAGTACGCTCTGTTACTTTAGGCATTTTCTTACGAAGTTCATTGTATCTTAACGTTTCTTGAGACAAGTAAAATAATATTACACACTTCCACTTACCTCCTATTACTCCCATAGTTAAACTTGTACAACACGGGTAATCTTTTCCTTTAAATGTATGCATACTCTATATTATTTTTATACTATCCTTTTTGATCGTTATTGCAAATATAAATAACTATACTTAATTTTGATACTATAATAACTATAGTTTAAAATTTATAATGAAGACACCTAACATTCCTCAGGAAGAAATCATAAATGCATTTAAATACAGACACGCAACTAAAGAATTTGACGCAACAAAAAAGTTAAGTGACAGTGATATTAATTTTATATTAAAAATAGCGAACTTATCACCAAGTTCTTTTGGTTTTGAACCTTGGCATTTTATTGTTGTTCAAGATAAAGAATTACGCGAATTACTGAAGCCTGTAGCTTGGGGAGCTCCTTTAAAACTTGATACTGCGAGTCACTTTATTTTAGGTTTAAGTATGAAAGCTCCTATGACTAAATGGGATACTGATTACATTGATCACATGATGAAAGAAGTAAAGCAATTGCCTGAAGATGTTGTTGAAATGTACTCAAAGTTTTATAGAGAATTTCAAGAGCGTGATTTTAATTTAGATACTGATAAAAAATTATTTGACTGGGCATCTAAGCAAACTTATATCGCGTTAGGTAATATGATGACCGCTGCTGCTTTATCAGGAATTGATAGTTGTCCTATTGAAGGTTTTCATCAAGAAAAGGTAGAAGCTTTACTACAAGAAAAATTTGATGTAGATACCACTAAATACGGATTATCGTTTATGGTTGCTTTTGGATATAGAAAAGCAGAACCTGCGCATCCAAAAACAAGAAGAAATATAGAAGATATTGTTACCTGGAAGTAATCTTTATCTAACAGTTTTCTAAAAAACCCTTACCTCTCAGTCCGAGTGATTTTTACGTAAAGTAAATTTTATTCGGACTGTTTTTTTTGTAACGTTTTATTTCTTCTTTACTTTGGCACTTATTAAATATTGAAAATATGGGATGGGTTAAAGATGCTTTGAAAGAATTATCTGAAACAGAAGAGTGTAAAATAAGACCTCTTGGAAATTCTATGAAAGGAAAAATAGAAAGTGGTCAATTAGTTACAATTATAAAAATTGATCCGAAAAACATTGAAATAGATGATATTGCCTTTATAAAATGGAAAGGAAATTATTTATTGCATCTTATTAAAGAAATTCAAGAAGACAAAGTCTTAATAGGTAATAACCTTGGTAAAATAAATGGCTGGATTCCGCTAAAAGATGTTATTGGAAAAGTAATTAAAATTGAGGATTGAGTATTTTATATATTTGTTTAAACCTTTATGCTAAAATTGAATATGAAATTAAAAAAGTATTGCTTAATTATTCTGACATCATTAATCTTAAGCAACTGTTCTTCTGCTAAATATTTAAATAAAAAAATTAATAATTCTCAAAGAGCAGTTAAAGAATCAATGTCTAAGGAATTAGATATGCAGTTCTTATTCAGAGAGAAATACATTAATGATATAATCGAGTTAGCTAAAAAACACCCTAAAAATCCTATTATAATTGTTGAGAGTTATGATTTTATGAGTAGTGGAGGACCAGCAGTATATGTTCGTTTGTATAATGACGAAATTTTAATCAAGTATCGATTAGGAAAAACAAATGGTAAAAAAATACGCGAAATACAATACAAAAAACATAGAACAAACTTAAAGAAGGAGAAATACTATATTTATAATGACTTGATGATCATCTATGATAAACTAAAATTAAAAAAACAATGGAATGCCAATCCAGACGAATACGATGACAAAACTTGTTCTGATGGTGCTAACACTATCTACTCAGTTTATCATCCTAATAAAAAAATAGAAAGCATGTACATAAGATGCTGGATTGCTCAATATAAAAAATAAATTCCAACGGAAAAAACATTTAAATTTACAAAACCATTCTCAACTTTAGCAAGTCTTAAGCGATATTCGAAAGGCTCAGTACTGAATACTTTGTACTACCTACTAAACACTCAAAATCATTAAATTCCTAGAATCTTTTTAATCTTATTACCAAAAGTATTTTGTTTTTCGTTTGGTTTTTCGTCCTCTTCAAACAGAATTCCTTTTACATTTAAATGATGCCCCATTTGCTCTTTTCCTTGATCTTGTTCAAAACCAATCACCTGCTTTCTATATTTACATAACTGACAGTTCATGTTGGCTATTCCATTTTTAGCTTCATGCAAACGTTCATCAAAAGCTTGTAAAATCAGTTCATCAGCTCCAAACGGATCGGTATACACATATTCTCTCTCAGATTCTTCATTCATTTCAGAAACATGCTTATAAATTCGCTCTAACAGTACACCAGTAAAAAAGAAAAACGGAATTACTATTGTTCGTTTAAAACCTAATTTATCAACCATACGTAAACCTTCATCAATCTTCGGATATGCAGTTCCACTATACGCTGTAGTGGCAAAACCAAATCCCATACCATCCCACAACATACTTGTTAATTTAGCTACATCACTATTAGCATCAGGATCTGTAGTACCTCTACCAACCACCACTAAGCAAGTATCTTTTCGATCTACCTTTGGTAAATTTTTCTCAGTTTCTTCAATACGCTTTAACGATAAATCCAATAAAAAAGAACTCACTCCAATGTGTTTACCCATTGAAATCGTTAAATCGTCATGATAACTTTGTAACGTATTTAATTCATAAGGAATATCATTTTTTGCATGAGATCCAGCAAACAATATAACAGGTAACGCATATATTTTACGAATACCATTTAAGTACATACGCTCAACAGCAGCTTCATATGTAGGGTGATTAAATTCTAAAAAACCATAATCAACCTCATATTTATCTTGATAACGATCTTTTAAAATTCCAACCAATCTTTTAAATGATTTTACTCCTGCTTCTCTGCGTGTTCCATGACCACATAATAAAATTCCTTCCTTCATCTGTTAGTTGTTTTTAGGTTGTATAGGTGTTGCTCCAATGATAAATACCACTGGCATTTGTAGGTTTGTTGCTAATACTTTTTCTTCAATATTTCCTAAATTTCCAGTTACCAAAGTTTGTTGATCTCTAGAAACCTTAGAAATTGCGTTTACAGGAATAGATTCATCTTTACAAACTTCTAATAACTTCGGAATGATTCTATGTAAACTTTTCAATCCCATATAAATAGAAATAGTATTTCCCGCTTTTAGCATATGAGCTATTCCGTTTAATTGTTCAAAAGAATAATCTGCTGTATGCGCTGTACAAATAAGCATGGCATTCGAATGATTTCTTTCTGTAATTGGAATATTACAAATATTGGCTGCTGCTATGGCTGCAGAAATTCCCGGAACTACATTAAACTCAGCATTCTTTTCTATTAAAAAACGTGCTTCCTCAGCTGCCCTTCCATAAATATAAGGATCACCCGATTTTAATCGAACTACTTTTTGTCCTTTTAAATAATGGGCATATAATAACTCATTAATACGATCTTGTCTATCTTTTTGATCACTAGCATCTCCAAATTTACGTCCTACATAAATTCGTTCACCAGTAGTATTCAAATCAAGAATCGTATCAGAAACCAAATTATCATGTAAAATTACATCTGCGTCAACCAGTAATTTGTGTGCTTTTACAGTTAATAATTCAGGATCTCCCGGTCCCGCTCCAATAATAGCTATAGGGTGCCTCATTATTAAATTAATTTTAACGGATCAGGATGTTGATATTCATACTTAAGTAACTCTTTACTCTTTGTATTACTGATAATTTTATAAGCAGTTTCTGCTGTATCATCAGCAAATGTTGGTGGAGTTAATCCAATACTCTCAGCTGCTAAAGTGTAATAAATTTTTCTAAGCGGATGTTCATCTGCACATCCATTAATTATCTCACCCCAACAATTTTTCGCTATCACTGCAGTAATTAAACCAATACAATCGTCTCTATGAATTACATTCACAGGCGCATTTCCGTTTTTTAAATTTGTTTTTGTTGCTAAAAAACGACCAGGCAATCTATCATAACCAATCAATCCTGATAATCGTAAAACAGTCAATCGGTCTTTTAATTGATCTCTTAATAAGTTTTCAGCTGCTAATACCGCCTTACCTGAAGCTTTTTCTGGTTGAGTTACCAACGATTCATCAATAGTATTATTGGTATTTTGATACACAGAGGTTGAGCTTATAAAAATAACCTTTTGCGTATTATTTATTACTGATAATAATTGTTGTACTTGTGTTGGATATACCTTTTCAATATCTACTATTTTTCGTTTCGGAGGAAAATTAACAATGATAATCTCACTCTCCGCTACAAAATCAGACAATACTTTTTGTCCTTCATCTGTACCTAACTTAAAACAATAGCCTCGTAATCCTGCTTCATTCAGTGCTACTACTTTTTCTGCTGTAGTAGTAGAACTTTTAACTGTATATCTTTTTGCTACTAAGCTTTTAGCTAGTGGTAAACCTAACCAACCAGAACCTAGTATGCTTATTTGTTTATGCTTCATGTAGTATTCTTGGATTTTCTACATCCATTCCTAAATAGACTTCTAAAATGTAGCGCCAAATATCGGTATTTTCTTTAGCAATGAAAACGGTTATTAAATGTTTCCCTTTTCTATTTTTTAAACGAATGGCACTTTTATATGTTGAATTATTTTCTAACCAAATTACTTCTGCAACTCCTACTTTTCTTTCTAAAATAGTTGCATCTACCTCTTTTTCCATTGCCTTGGTAATAGGACCAATGGCTAACTTAAATTCAATTTCATTTCCTATTACTTCCACATCAAAATCATCGGCATAACTTACCGAATGTTTTTGTGTAATTGTATATTCTTTGTCATTATATAAAACACTTACTCCACTATCAAAACTAAATAACTTTTTAAACACTGGATAAATGTATTGATCAGATGCTGAAGATCTTGCTACTAAGTTTTCTCCAAATTCAGCATCATTCTTTGATTTAAAAACTACGGGTGCTACTGTTTTTTCATTTTCTGTTTGCAACACCTCATCACCATCTTTAAATAATAAATACTCAGAAACTGGACTATTTTGTTTGGTATGAGAAGCTACAATTTCTACTGCTTTTTCTGGCGATACGTTTTTATACCAATAGTTTCCTGGTTGCACAATCCATGTAGGCGCATCTTCACACCTACCATTACAACGAGTACGTATTGAGTGTGTAGTATCCCATAAATTTTCGTTACGTAAATGTGCTCTTGCTTCTCTTACTGCCAGTTCACTTTTAGCTTTTCTACACGATCCTCCATCACAAAATTGAAAAGTCGTTCCTACTTTAGATAAATCTTTTCCCATAATTAAAGAATATGTGAGTGATTAAGTAAACTTAGATTTTTGTTATTTTGAATAGCTATGGTGCTTAATACATAAACATACCATACGCTGCATAAAATCAATAAATGTTGCATTTTACAATGAAATTAAGCAGGCAAGGAAAGAAAATATGATAACTTACATAATTTTCTAACTCTTTACCCGAGAGTTACTAAATAAATTATTTTCTAAATGGCAGGTCTCCTGACTTAATTCTACTTGCATTTGCCTTCCCATACTTTGTACAGTGGCTTTATAAATGAAGCTATTTCGAATTTTACAGTTGCGGGAACAGTTTTGGATTTTCACCAAATTCCCTTTTAATTTTTACCCCTCGTAAAAAACCATTCGATTTTACAAAGATACTTCTTTTCTATTAGTACTGAGTATGAAGTAGTAGGTATTAAGTTTTTTAGAGACGAGAAAAGAGAATAGAGAGAAGAGATTGTTGATATTAGAAATACAGTATTAAATTTGGACAGAGAGTTTCACGTGAAAGTTTTGAGTGAAAATAATTATTTAAAGCATTTTGTCTCCTAGAGCGCAGAGAGGTTGTTTTTAGTAGGCTAATTACTAAAGATCTCGACTTACTTTGTAAGATATCTTCGTTAAAAAGCTTTTTAACTCGATAACACTACCATTGACGTTCTTTTTAAACTATTATTTTACAGCTACATAAAAACACATAGTTTGATTATCATTCCTTTCTTTTTCTTGATAAAAAGAAACAAAAATCAAGACTTATGATCAAAATTTAGCTTTATGTCATCAAAAACTGCTTGATTTTTTTCTCATGTCTCGATCAAACAAATCTGCAAATCACTAAAAATAAAACCTTTACTCTTAGACAAGATTCACATTAATATTCAATTAATTAGTTTAAAGTTGAAAAAGTTCTTACAGCACAGATTTCCTACAAATAAAGAGCAACAAAAACAATTCGTAATTCCTCATTCATAATTCCTCATTAATTAACCTTCTCTACTTTTACAATTACTGATTTACTTATGGGTGTTTGACTTTTATCTGCGTATTCATGAATTGGTATCAACAAGTTTGTCTCTGGAAAATAGGCTCCTAAATTCCCTTGCGGAATGTTATATGGTATTACTTTAAAGTTAGGTGCTTTTCGTAGCTTATTGTTGTAATTACTAGTTAAGTTAACTACTTCAAATTTCTCAAAACCAAAACGTTCCATATCTTTTTCATTCATAAAAATAACTCTACGTTCATTAAAAACACCTCTATATCTATCATTCATACCATAGATTGTTGTATTAAATTGATCGTGAGAACGAATCGTCATTAATAAAAACTCATCTGCTGCAATTGTATGCTTTGGTAATTCACAACAGGTAAACTGTGCTTTTCCGTTAGGTAACTTACTAAAATCTAAGTTTCTTACATTATTTGGCAAATAAAATCCAGTTCCTTTTGATTTTTCTTCCATTCCTTGAAAACCGTTGACTACCAATTGTAATTTTTCTCTAATCAATTCGTAATTGTTTCCTAACGCTTTCCAATTTACTACATGGTCTCCTTTAAAATAGGCGTTGGCAATATTTCCTATAATTTCAGGTTCACTTACTAAATTTTCAGAAGAAGGGTGTAGCATTCCTTTAGTTCTATGCACCTTACCCATACTATTTTCTACTGTTAAAAAACGAGTTTTTCCATCTTTAACATCTAATTCTGATCGACCTAAAGTTGGTAAAATAATACTTGTTTTTCCTGCAGTTAGCTGTGTTCTATTTAATTTAGTATTTACATGTACTGTTAATTCACAGTTTTGAAGTGCTTGTGCTGTGTATTCTGTATCAGAGGCAGCAGACACAAAATTACCTCCTAAAGCCATAAATATTTTTGCTTTGCCTTTATGCATTGCCTCAATACATTTTACTACATCGTAACCTGGCTTTTCAGGTGCATCAAACCCGAAAGTATCTTTAATTGCTTTGTTAAAGTTTTCTTTTACGTGATGCATAATCCCTACGGTTCTATCTCCTTGAACATTGCTATGCCCTCTTACCGGACATGTTCCTGCTCCTTCTTTTCCTACACTTCCTTTTAACAACAGTAAATTCACACACTCTTTAATGTTATTAACGCCATTTTTATGCTGTGTTAATCCCATTGCCCAACAAATAATGATTTTATTTTTATGAGCTAAAATGTTAACTACTTCGTTTATTTTTTCTTCTGATACACCACAGTTTGATAATAATTCTGCTTCAGAAAAACCTTCTAAATGCTTCATTAATTCACCGTAACCATTAGTATAAGTTTTAATAAACTCATGATCAAAAACATTTCCTTTCTCTTGATGAATTGCTGCTAACTTTAATATGATCAGTTTTAATAATGAAATATCTTGATTAATTTTTACTTGTAAATGTACATCTGTCAATTGTTCGCCACCTAATACAACTCCCTTAAATTCTTGCGGATTTTTAAAGCGAATTAATCCTGCTTCTTCTAATGGATTAACACTAATAACTTTTCCACCATTCTCTTTACATTTTTGTAAAGCTGACAACATTCTAGGATGATTGGTACCTGGGTTTTGCCCAATAACCATTACCACCTCTGCCTTATCAAAATCTTCTAATTTTACAGATCCTTTACCAATTCCTAAGGTTTCTGATAATGCAACTCCACTAGATTCGTGACACATATTTGAACAGTCAGGCATGTTATTAGTACCGAAAGCTCTAATAAACAATCCATACAAAAAAGCAGCTTCATTACTTGAGCGTCCAGAGGTATAAAAAACAGCTTCATCTGGCATATCTAATTCGTGTAACTTTTCGGCAATTAATTTGTATGCATTTTCCCAAGAAATAGGTTCGTAATTAACTTTATCTGGATACAACACCATTGGTTCTACTACACGCCCGCTTTTTCCAATTTGATAATCTGTCCATTGCGATATTTCTTCAACAGAATATTTTGCAAAAAATTCAGCGTCTACTTTTTTATCCGTTGCTTCTTCAGCAAAAGCTTTGGCTCCGTTTTCACAATATTCAGCTACTTTAGAAGGTTTTTCAGGATCTGGCCACGCACATCCAGGACAATCAAATCCTTCTTTTTGATTCATTGCTCCCAAACCTTTCAATCCTTTTACCACTCCCATCTCTTTAAAAACATGATTTAAAGCTACTTTTACTGCAGTAATTCCGGCTGCATATTCTTTTGGAGCTGTTAATTTAATATCTGAAAAGTCTGTAGTTCCTGTAACTGAAATATTTCGTTGATTGCCTTTACTCATAAAAACGGTATTTAGTGTAAGTTACTATAATTCGTATAAATCGATTTGCTAAACTTACTAAATTGTACGAAACTTAGTCTTTAACAACTCCATAGTTAAAACAAGCATCAACAATTTTCACTCTCTTCTGTACAATTCTTTAATAAACTACCACAATAACTTCCTCATTTTGCTATTTCAATTATCTATGCCCTACAATCGCATTCTTGTTGTGCTCAATTGAAAACTTATCTACTACAATCGCTTCCTATTTACCTACAATGTTAAAAGTTTTAACCAACATCTCAACTACATTCAAAACAATTACAATCTTGTTAACACTATTCGTTTAATTCCTATAAAAATTAGTTAATAAAATCTATTGTGTCTTTAAAACTCATACTTTAGAATCGGAATTTAAAAATAAACTCGTTATACGTTTAAATTTTAAAAATTCCTTTTGCCTATAGATAAGGGTAAGCAAAGGGTTAGCTTTTTAGTTATACATCATTTTGGGGTTGGGGAACTACTTATCAGAAAATACAATTGATAAGTCTTGATGACTAAAATAGCTATAAATGATTCTTCGGTTATTGGGGATTAATTGTCAATATATGTTGATGAGATCGAAGATGAAAAAAGTAAACAGTTAGTTGATCTTTTAATAATCAGTTTCATATGTCTATTTTATTAAAACTTCTAGCTGTTTACACCTTTTAAAAACTACTTAAAAAAATAAAACTACTCCCTTTATACTTTCTCATAAAAACAATAATTCACAACAAAAAAAAGACCTCACTAAAAGCGAAGTCTTTTTATTTAAAATCTAAATTAATATACTAGTCGTTATATAACTGCTCTATTAAAAGTTTACTGTAATCATTCCTTTGATAAAGAATGGTGTACCTGGTGTAAAATGAATTTCTTCAACAGGAGCTAATTCAGTTTGTAAACGTGATTCTGTTGCAAACTGAGTTTCATTCCATTCTACATCAAAAAGGTTTTGAATTTGAACTCCTAACGTAATGTTTTTAAACTCGTAACCTACATTAAAATCTGTTACAGTATATCCTTCTGCTACAATAGAATTATCTTCATTTGCTGGTCTATCATCTATATGTCTTAATTGTAAACCACCATAAAATCCTGAAATACTCTTATAGTTTAATCCACTTGTTATGGTAAAATCAGGCGCTAATGGAATAAAATCTTCCCCTGCAGCTTCTTCAGAGGCTCTTGCATGTGTGTAGTTTGCATCTAAATTAAAAAACAATCTATTTATTGGCTCATAACGTAAACTAAAGTCAACTCCTTGACGGTTTGTTTTCCCACTAGGTTCAACAATTCCAGCATCTCCAACATATACAAACTCTTGCTCTAAAAATAAATACCAATATGCTGTATTAATTAATAATTTAGGAATTGGCTTCCAAATAAATCCAGCGTCAAAACCATAAGAAGCAGGTAAAATATCTGTTCCATTTTGCGCTACTACAACACGAGTATCGTTTGAATGAAATCCTTTTCCTCCTTTTAAGTATAATTGTAAATTTTCATTGTGATTATAGAACACATTTAATTTAGGACTTACAATACTTTCTGTTGCTGATTGTGTTTCGTAGTTTGTTTGTAAAGCATCGTTATATTCAAAATTGAAATAATCTAAACGTAACGAAGGATTAATGGTAAACTTTCCGAAATTAAAGTTTGCACTTGCATAAGCTCCAAAATTAGTTTCATTAATATCTCCAAACTGAATTCTATTTAAAGTTTGTCTTCTGTTTAATGTATTAGCTAGCTCATTATTAAAACTTCTGTCATTTCTTAAACTAATTCCTGCAGAAAAACTTCCGTCTAAATCATTAAAATCTTGTTTATAATCACTGGTAAAACCAAAAATACTACGCGTTTCTTTTTGTTTAATTTGATCTCCATTTACAGGATCTTCTAAGAAAAAAGTAAAGTTTGAAAATAACTCGAAGTTATATTTGTTGTAAAAAAGTTTATTTTTTATTGACGAGTTATCAGAAATCATTTTATCGTACGATAACAATACATTTGTGCGACCTGTTGAACCTCCTTCAGTATCATCTATTGCACCAAAACGAGTAATTAATCCACTATCAACAGCACGCTGAGGAATTTGACCAGAAGCATCCCACTTACTTGTAAAATGAGAAACTATTACTCCTACTTTATCAGTATCAGTAACATTTACAGTATATTTTCCAAAAACATTTAATCTGTTAAAATTCTGAGGACTATCAAAATATCCATCTGTAAGAATGTATTCAGAAGCAATGTAAGCACTTTGCTTGTTATTGTTAATTAAATTAAACATTCCTAATAAACGTTGTGAATTAAATTGACCTGACTCTAATTGAATAACGTTAGATGTTAATCTATTTTTAGTTTTAAAATCTACATAACCAGCAGTATTAAAGTTTCCTTTATCTGCATAGTAAGCTCCTTTTCCAAAGTCAATATTCTCTACTGTTTCTGGAATTACAAAGTGTAAATCTGCATACCCTTGTCCGTGAGCATGAGACACCATATTCACAGGCAAACCATCTGCAGTAATTGTAATATCTGTACCATGGTCAATATCAAATCCTCTAAGGAAAATCTGCTCTGCTTTTCCTCCTCCTGCATGCTGACCAATAAATAAACCTGGTACTTTTTGTAAAATTTCTTGAGAAGAGTTTACAGGACTAGTTTGAATATCAACAGCTGTAATTACATTTAGTGCATTTAATTTTTTCCCTATTGTAATTTCCTCTAATGAAACTAAGTTCTCCTCTAAGGTGATCGTTATAGGATTAAAATTAGCTACAACTATCTGCTTCTTTTTGTAGTTGATATGACTAATAACTAATGTATCTCCTACAGTTACATGATGCAATACAAAAGCTCCTCTTTCATTGCTATGTGTATGATGATCGTCATTTGAGTTTAAAACATGTACCTCTGCAACGGAGATATTATCTTGAGACACTACTTTTCCCTTTAAAGTTTGTCCAAAAATTTGCTGTGCAAATAACACAGTTAAAACGATTATTATCTGTTTAACCTTAATCATTTTTATTAATAATTAAATTTAAAATTTAGTTGTTATACATTTACCAGCCTGCAAAACTAAGGCTTTGTCTTTTGTTTATAACATTTCGTTTAAAATTTAACAGATTAAACTTTTTTAAAAATTTCAAGATAAATCACTGAATACAAGCCAGTATAAAGAATTCAACAACAAACTCTTCTTTTTACTAATATTATTAACAAAAAAAAGAGGTAATATTCTTTTATATAAAAAAAAAGATTACATTTGATTTACCTATGGTAAAATAAAATGTTACGTTTTGCTTATTTCGAAAACAATTTTTACAGGAAGATAAAAAATTGTTTAGTGTTTTGGAAACACAACGAAAAAATTAAGGTTTCTTCCAATCTTTTAATTTTAGACATACTTCAAAATCTTCGTTTAAGGGGTGTGTACTTACAACTTTTAGTTTAGTTTTTCATTTTCAATTTGGGTTATAACAAACCTAGCTATCAGATAGCTATAGAGTTTGCTTTCTATAATTTTTATTGAAAAAAATGAATACAAAATATAAAGATTTAATTGAACAAACTTTTGATTTTCCTCAAGAGGAGTTCTATACTGAAAATGGAAATTTATTTTTCCATGATATTGATATTGTAGAGGAGCTTATTAATAAATACGGAACTCCCCTAAAATTCACGTATCTACCTAAAATTTCTGAAAACATTCGTAAAACAAAAGAGTGGTTTAACAAATCTATTAAAAAGCATAACTACAAAGGTAGTTATAACTACTCCTATTGTACTAAAAGCTCTCATTTTAAATATGTTTTAAATGAAACTTTAAAAAATGACATTCATTTAGAGACTTCATCTGCTTTTGACATAGACATTGTTAAATCTCTAAAAAAAGAAGGAAAATTAAATAATCATACCTTCATTTTATGCAATGGTTTTAAAAGAGATCAATACATTTCAAATATTGTAGACTTGATTGAGGAAGGATACAAAAACTGTATCCCTATTATAGATAATTATGAAGAACTTGATTTATTATTAGATGAAACCAATAAAAAATTTAAAGTAGGCATACGTATTGCATCTGAAGAAGAACCTAAATTTGAGTTTTATACAAGTAGACTAGGTATTGGTTATAAAAATATCGTTTCTTTTTACGAAAGAGAAATAGCCAACAATCCTCAAGTTGAACTCAAAATGCTACATTTTTTTATAAATACAGGTATAAAAGATAATGCATATTACTGGAATGAACTTTTAAAATGTTTAAAAGTATACGTTAGTCTAAAAAAAATCTGTCCTAGCTTAAACAGTTTAAATATTGGTGGTGGATTTCCTATTAAAAATTCATTAGCATTTGATTATGATTATCAATATATGATTGATGAAATTATCAATCAAATTCAAACTGCATGCACACAAGCAAATGTAGATACTCCAAATATTTTTACTGAGTTTGGAAGCTTTACCGTTGGTGAAAGTAGTGGAGCTATTTATGAAGTTTTATATCAAAAAAAACAAAATGATCGTGAAAAATGGAACATGATTAATTCTTCATTCATTACCACTTTGCCAGATAGCTGGGCTATCAACAAACGCTTTATAATGCTTCCTATAAATAAATGGAATAACCAATATGAGCGTGTCCTTCTTGGTGGATTAACCTGTGATAGTGACGATTACTATAATTCAGAGCAACATGTTAATGCCATTTATTTACCTGTTTATGATAAAGACTCTCCTTTATACATAGGTTTTTTTAATACTGGAGCTTACCAAGAGTCTATTGGTGGTTTTGGAGGATTACAACATTGTCTAATTCCACACCCTAAACACATTTTGATCCAAAAAGACAAAAACGGAAAAATAAACACTGAAATATTTAAAGAACAACAAAAAAGTAAAGAATTACTATCAATATTAGGATATGAAAGCGAATAGAACTTATGCAGGAATTTCAGAACAATTCAGTAAAGTAGATACTTCTAAAATAGTTTTAATACCTGTTCCATATGATGGAACAAGTACTTGGCAAAAAGGAGCTGATAAAGGTCCAAATGCTTTTTTAGAAGCTTCTGAAAATATGGAACTCTATGATATTGAAACTAAATCTGAAGTATATAAAGAAGGAATTTATTTAGCCGAAGCTATTACCGAAAACAGATCTTCTGGAGCTATGGTTGATTCTGTTCATCAAACCACAAAACAATACATTAATAGAAATAAGTTTGTAACTCTTATTGGTGGAGAGCACTCAATATCAATTGGTAGTATTAGAGCCTTTAATGAATGTTTTGATAACTTAACGGTGTTACATATTGATGCACATGCTGATTTACGTAAAGAATATGATGAAACTCCATACAATCATGCTTGTGCTATGTATGAAGCTAATCAAAATACAAATTTAGTTCAGGTTGGTATCCGAAGTATGGATATTTCTGAAACCAGAGTTATGAACGAAGAAAAAGTTTTTTTCGCCCATGAAATGGCTACTAATGAGTACTGGATAGATGAAGTTATTGATTTATTAACAGATAATGTATTTATTTCATTTGATTTAGACGCTTTTGACCCTTCTATTTTACCTAGTACAGGTACTCCTGAACCAGGAGGATTATTTTGGTATGAAACCTTAGATTTTTTACGCCGAATTTTTGAAGAAAAAAATGTAGTAGGCTTTGATATTGTTGAATTATGCCCTAATGAACATGAAAAATCTTCAGACTTCTTAGCCGCTAAACTATACTACAAAATGTTAAGCTATAAATTTTATTCAATTGATAGTAATGATGATTTTAATGAAGATGATCAAAACGATAATGAGTCTCCATTTAGCAGACTTAACAAGTTTAAAGATGAATTAGAAGACTAATCTATATCTATTAAAAACGAAAGCTACATGATAAACGTAAATAACCACCCAATATCTGAATTTTTAGAAAAATACTTTTTACACTTTAACGCAGCTTCTTTAGTTGATGCAGCTAAAGAGTATGAAAATCAATTAGAACAAGGATCTAAAATGCTTGTTTCTTTAGCAGGTGCAATGAGTACAGCTGAACTAGGTAAAATTTTTGCAGAAGTAATAAGACAAGATAAAGTCCATATAATCTCTTGTACTGGTGCCAATCTTGAAGAAGATATTATGAATTTGGTAGCCCACTCACAATACAAAAGAGTACCAAACTACCGCGATTTAACCCCACAAGATGAATGGGATTTATTGCTTAAAGGACTTAATAGAGTAACTGACACTTGTATTCCTGAAGAAGAAGCCTTTAGAAGATTACAAAAACATATTTATAAAATTTGGAAAGATGCTGAAGATAATAACGAACGTTTCTTTCCTCATGAATTTATGTACAAACTATTATTATCTGGTGTATTAGAACAATATTACGAGATTGATATCAAAAACTCATGGATGTATGCTGCGGCCAAAAAAAACCTACCTATTGTAGTACCTGGATGGGAAGACTCTACAATGGGAAATATTTTTGCTTCATATGTTATGAAAGGAGAGTTAAAAGCTTCAACCATGAAATCTGGTATTGAGTATATGACTTTTTTGGCTGATTGGTATACAGAGAATTCTGGAAACGGAATAGGCTTTTTTCAAATAGGTGGTGGTATCGCAGGAGATTTCCCTATATGTGTTGTTCCAATGTTATATCAAGATTTAGAAAGAGAAGACACTCCTTTTTGGAGTTATTTCTGTCAAATTTCTGACTCAACAACAAGTTATGGATCTTATTCAGGCGCTGTACCTAATGAAAAAATTACTTGGGGAAAACTAGATATAGATACTCCAAAGTTTGTTATAGAAAGTGATGCTACAATTGTTGCTCCTTTAATTTTCGCATACTTATTAAAAATGTAACCTTATGAAACGTATTATAGTTGATTATGATAAGTTAACGTCGAATATCTTAAACTTATTAGTTGCAAAATATCCTGATGGATATGATTATGATGATATTATTTCTTTTCAAAATTCAGAAGGAAAAACTATTAGTGCCGTAGAAGTAAGAACTATTGACACTATTTATTTAGTTAAAATAAGCAGAAAACTGGAAGACACTATGGATCAATTCATTGAAGATGAAAACTCTTTTGACGACAATGATTTTGATAATTTTAATGATACTAATTTTTAATAATTTTTACTATGAATTATTATAGAGCAGAGCAATCAGTTACCTCAACTGGTACTTACAAAGGATACACAAATGGTTATTTCATTTTTAAATTAGATAATAATGATATAATCGATTTTGAAGAAATTAACAAAATGATCTTGGTCAAATTTGACCTAAAGTCTGATAGTTTAAAAGGTAAAAAGTTTGAAATAGAGTATAAAGAAATCTTTGACGATTTAGATGATGAAGATTTTATAGTACTAAAACTAGAAAAATTAACACTGTTATAATTATGAGCACAAAATTTCATATATCATTACCTTGTAAAGACCTCAACAAAACAATAAAGTTTTACACTGAAGAACTTGGTTTAGAAATTGGCAGAAAAACTAATAATTGGGCAGACATTAACTTATTTAGTCATCAAATAACTTTTGTTACCTCTGATAAATTTGATTTTCAATACCCTATGTATTCTTTAGAAAAAGACCAACTTCCTTCTTTTCATTTTGGAGTTATACTTGAAAATGATGAATGGGAAAAAACATATGATAGAATTAATAAATGGTCTTTTGATACTATCATTAAAAAAACATTTTTTGAAGATAAAAAAGGAGAACAAAGTTCTTTTTTTATAAAAGATCCAAACAATTACTTTTTAGAATTTAAAACCTTCAAAAAACGTAATGAAATTTTCATGTAACCTTTAAATAAATTAAGAGTTTAGTTTTAATTATAAAAAAATCATTTATGAAAACAATTCTTGTAGGTATATTCTTTATTATGTTTCTCAATTTCTCTAAACAAGAAGAAATTAAAACTCTTTCTGCCTCTTTTGATGGGTACGAACAAGATGTTTATTATTTCTCTCATGATGATAACATTTATAATTTTGAAGGCATTGAGCCCGAAGTACTAAACTCTTTTGATTTAAAAGATGAAAGCCACATCGGTAAAAGCTTTATTATTTCTTATAAAGAAAAGGAAATTACTATTGATGATGAACAAATATATCTAGCATGGATAATAACTGAATTAAAACTAACCGAGTAGAACATCAAAAGATAACTCCTATCCTATAACATAAATATATGTCAATATTAGATTTATTTGAGTCAAATGAGCATAGAAACGGTATTGCTCATTTTGCTGCCATAGTACATATAGCCACTCTTGATGTATTAATGGATGAACATGAAGAACATGTTATTAATGCTTTTGCTACTGCTTTAAACATTAACAATGAAGAGTATAAAGACATAATGCACAACCACAGTAAATATGCTCTTGAAACTGTTCATAATACAACTAAAAGATTATACATATTATATGATTTATTTAAAAGCATTTCTTCTAACAAAGAAATTAACAACCTTGAAATAGAAGCTGTAATTATATATGCAGTAGAACTAGGTTATTCTGTTAAAAAAGCGCAAGAAATTATTGAAAAGTCAATTGACCTTTTTAAAGAAGAAATTAGTTTTAACAACTATCAAAATATAATTGAAAATTAAAAAATTACCATAAACAGTTTAAGAAAACTATATAAATGGACAAAAAAATAAGGACTATTTCCCCAAATACCTTTGAACCTGAAAACCATTGGTATGAAAAATCTTTAAATGCTACCATACATCCTATGGTTAGCTATTTTTTAAACCTATCTAGCGATAGAATTATAAAAAGATACTGCCATTTAAATCCTAAAGTAAATTCAGAAGATTTAAAAGAAATATTAAGTTATAAACCTAAACATTATCATTTATCTGGCGCAGATTTATTACATGTTACCACTGAACATGGAAAGCGTCAAATGGTTATTATAGAAAACAACTCTTGTCCATCTGGACAAAAGTCTATGCCTCTGTTAAACGAATTTAAAGAGCAAGGTGGTTATAGACAATTTATGGAGCATACTATAAAGCCATTGATCAAAAAGAAGGCTAACAACAATATAGCTGTTATTTATGATAAAAATTATATGGAAGCCTCTGGTTATGCTCATGCTATGGCAGATATGCTTGATAAAAAAGTATTTCTTGTTCCCTATTATAATAATTTAGATAAAAGTCATATTGATATTTCGGGAGAATACATTCAACTTAAAGTAAATGATAAATGGATCCAATTAGATTTAGTGTTTAGATACCTAACCCAAAAACCATGGAATAGATTACCTATTTTCTCCAAAACAAAAATTATCAATCCTACTATAGTTTGCTTAGCAGGTGGAAGAAATAAATTAATTGCCTCTAAAGCATACTCTTTTTACAATGCAGAGCTATCAGAAAAAAATCTTAAAATTATAACTCCTCATACCATTTGGGATGTTAATAAAAATGAAATTCCTTTATGGATTAGTAATATGGGAGGCAAAGCCGTTGTTAAAATCCCATATAGTAATGCTGGACAAGGTGTTTTCACTATTGTTAATGAGGAAGAGTTAGATAATTTTATGAAAATGGACTTTGATTATGATAAATTTATTGTACAAAGTTTAGTCGGTAATTATAATTGGAGTTCCACAACTTCTGAAGGAAAATATTATCATGTCGGTACCATGCCCAATAACAAAGGTCTATCATATGTTTTAGATTTTAGAATGATGATACATGCTACCAAAAACGGCTACAAACCCATATCTATTTATTCTAGAAGAGCTAAACTACCTTTAAAAAACACCTTAGATGAAGGCAAAGCTTCATGGGACATACTTGGAACTAATTTATCATACAAAAAAGAAAATGGAGATTGGGGTTCTGACACTAACAGACTTCTCCTTATGGAAAGAAAAGAGTTTAATAACTTGGGTATTGGTCTTGATGATTTAGTAGAAGCATACATTCAAACCGTTTTAACCTCTATAGCTATAGATAAAATGGCTATTAAATTATTAAGTAAAAAAGGAACGTTTAAACGTAAACTTTTTAAATCTTTAAATGATGATGAATTACTAATAAAAGAAATTTTATAATGGCTAAATTTCAAAAGATTCCAATTATTAAAAGGATAAAATTAAATGATTACAAAAGCAATACACTATCATATCGTTGGCTACATTTAGTTTCTAATGGAATTGCTCAACCCATTTATATTCCTATAATCATTGGTAAAGGCATTAAAGATGGACCTGTTTTAGGACTTACAGCTGTAGTACACGGTAATGAACTAAATGGAATGTCTGTTATTCAACGTTTATTCAACTCTATTAATTTAGAAAAACTATCTGGTACTATAATAGGTATTCCTGTCGTAAATGTTCCTTCTATTTTAGTAAATGAACGTCGTTTTATTGATGGAGTAGATTTAAATAGAATAATGCCAGGAGACAAAGATGGTAATAGAAGTAAAGTTTACGCTAGTAGAGTAATTAACCGAATTATCAAGAATTTCGATTTTCTTTTAGATTTACATACCGCTAGTTTTGGAAGAATTAATTCATATTATGTTAGAGCTGATTTATCTTCTAAAATAGCTAAGCAGTTAGCACTAATTCAAAACCCACAAATCATTCTTAACGCCCCTCCTAAAGATGGAACCCTCAGAGGTGCTGCTGCTGATTTAGGTATTGATGCTATCACTATTGAAGTTGGTGATCCTGATAAATTTCAAAAAGGCATGATTCACTCTAGCCTAACTGGAGTATATAACACCTTATCTTTTTTAAAAATGTATGATGACACTATAGAAAAAGCTGAAAAAAATGCCATCATTTGTAAAAAATCATATTGGATTTATAGTCATGTAGGTGGTATTATTCAAGTACATGTTGAACTCACTCAAAAACTAAAAAAAGGAGAATTAATAGCTACAATTAGAGATGTTTTTGGCAACATTTTAAAAGAATATATTGCACCTGAAAATGGAATTGTAATTGGTAAAAGCACTAATCCAATTGGACAAACAGGTAGTAGACTTATACATTTAGGTATTTTAAAATAAACCTTTAATTTCATAAAACAAAAAAGACTTCATAAATTATGAAGTCTTTTCTTTAGTAGCGGGAACAGGACTCGAACCTGTGACCTTCGGGTTATGAGCCCGACGAGCTGCCTACTGCTCTATCCCGCGATATTGGACGGCAAATATACAACCTTTCTTCTAACTACAAAAACATTTTAGAAGAAATTATTTCAAGATTCTTTTTAAACCCTGATTTTCAAAAACTTTAAATATTGTTAATTAATTAAAACTGTAGGTTACTCCAAAAGTTGGAGTATTTTCTAGTAGTCCAGAAGTTAATTTTAACTTCTTTTCAGGATCGTAGGGTTTTGTAAAAATATAACTCATGCCAACACCTAGTATAGCTCCGGCAATTACATCCCATTCATCATGGTTGTTTGATTCTATTCTTGAATACCCAACATAGCTAGCCAAAGCATACGCAGGTATTCCGTATTTCCAACCATATCTTTTTTGAATAAAAGCAGCACTACCAAATGCTACCGCTGTATGCCCAGAAGGAAAACTGTTTGTACTTACACCATTAGGTCGTTCTTTTTCAACTATAAATTTCAATCCGTAAGTTACTGCTATAGTACCTACCAAAGATTTTGTAAACTGTAAAGCTCCTTTCTGACCATCATCCCATATAAAACCAGATGCTAAGGCAAATGCAGGCATTGATACCACTAATACGTCTCCTGTAGTTTGATGAAATTTTTCTGAAGATGTTAAAGTTACTTGTGAAAACGAATATTGAATGCTTACTAATAATAAAAGCGTAGTGATTAATATGGTGATTTTCTGTTCTCGCATCTAAATTTCTATCTTAACAAATTAAAAGCATTAAATTATTCCCACTGAATGGAATACATAACCACAAAATACGAATTTAAGTATACAATTGTTTTTTTTTATAAAAAAGTGATATCCTTACCTATTCAAGCCTTTCTATTTCATCAATAAAAAATCCCGCAACTAATGTTACAGGATTTTTATTTACCATAAATTGGTGGTATACATGATTAACTTGCAAAACCAACGTACTTTATTAATGCTATTACTTTATAAAAAGGTCTATTTTCATGTGATTGTCCTCCTCCTTTTGATTGAGTTGTAAACGTATGAGAATGACTTCCTGCACCGTCTGTTCTAAACGAATGTTTATGACTTCCACCTGAATTGGTTGTAAAACTATGCGTATGAGATCCGGCACTGTAAGTTGTAAATGTATGCGAGTGACTTCCTTCTGAAGTTGTTCTAACATACCTATCAATACCTCCAGTATGCCCACCCCATTCATCTGTACTATAATCTACATTTCTTGGTGTTTCATGATCATCATTAGGAACACCATGCGTATGAGCCCCATTAGTGGTAGTTCTACCTCCATGCGTATGACTTCCTCCACTTGCAGTACCTCCTGTATGTGTGTGACTTCCTGTAGTTGATGTATCACCTGTATGTGTATGACTACCTATTGTACTGGTAGTACCAGAGTGATTGTGAGAAGGAATTTGTGCTTCTGTTAAAGTAACACTATTAGCTCCTCCTTGCTTTAAAATCTGATTATAATCCGGATTTGAAGCATCATAAATTACAGGAAACGAACCCGATAATATTTCACATAATTCCCATCCTTCTGGAATATCTTCTATAGCTCCAACATAAGGCAATCGAATATCTTTGAAAAAAGTAGTAAACATTTCATGAGCAACTCCATGAATAAATGGTTTTAATTGAGAAAACGCAAAAGACACTGTTCCACTATTACCGAACTCAGCGTAGCGCCTAACATATGCCGATTTACTATCTCCCAATCCATCTCCATCATCATCTGCTAAGTATGTTACCTCTTCTTTTGTTTCTATGATTGTTACTTGTGGTTGTATTGCACCTCCTTTAAAAGGCAAAACCTCTCCTTGATACACAATCATTCCATCGGTAGCATTGCTACCTTGTATAGCTACCCCCGATAATATATATGTATCACTTCCTCCTAAAGCAGTAAGGGTTGCTGCCATTTGAGACTGACCTTGTAAAAAGTCAAGTGTTTCTGTTGATAACGGAAAACCTCCGTCAAATAAATCTAGTCTGTTCATTATGCTTGAATTATGTCGTATGTTTTGCTTGCTAATTTGTAATAGTTAATCAATGATTTGATTCTTATACCTACCTCATCAGATATGTTTACATCTGTAGGAAAAACCACTACAAAATCTACATCTTTAAAAGCGAGATCGGTACCACTAAAAATATATTGAGTATTTAGGTAAACATCTTTTTCTACAATATGAGGATATACATATGTTGGAGTATTAAAAAGTCCATCTGTAATATAAATTCGTCTTAAATCTTTATCAAAACGATCATTCAAAACTTTTTGCAAATACACTACTTGTCCATTATGATTAAGCTTATAAAGTGTATTCTTGTAAAACTCTAAAAATGACTCTCCTGAATTTAAGTTTTTATATAACTCTGTTAGTGGTTTAATTAATGCCTTTAAATAACTTGTTATTTTTATCTTCCTTTTAAAAGTTGGTAATAACAAACTTATCTGCTTGTTAAAATCAATATTATATATTCTCCTAACTAACATCTCTTGGTATCCATTTAATAGTTAAATCATCGTCATCTATTTTCATATGTCCTGCATCAGATCGATACGTTTCATCAATTAAATTCCAATCTTGTTGTTTACCAAATTTGTAATACGCAGCTTTAATTACCGGCATTTCAATACCTTTTACTTTTTGAAGTTGATCTGTCAACTTCGTTAACACAAGCTCTCCATTAAACTCAAACTCTTTTAAGTATTGTCGCAATTTATTCTGCAAAGGCTCGCCGTCTTTACCATCTAGCCTAGCTCCATTTGCATCAATTTCTAACGGATTGTAATATGCATCAATTTCTAACCTCAACGAATCTGCATCTCTATTTACCACTACTACTTTTACTCCTGCATCTCTTATCAATTTTATATACTGAAGTAACGCAGCTTCCTCTGCATCAGACAATTTCTCTCTAATCCCATCTTTTTCTCCTGCTACTTTTATATATAATATTGAATTGATTTCAATTACAGCCGCGTACTTTACCACTCTGGCTTTTGCTAATTCTAAAGGTGATAAATCATCTGTATTATCGTAATAATCTTTTTCGTTCAACTCATGACCAAACTGAAAGTTCAATACTTTTTGACGATACCAGCTTGGTTTGTGAGGCTTTAATAAACGCAACAGATCTTCAATTTCTTCTTTTAAAGTATCAAACAGCTTTTCAATAGTCCAAAAACTTACAGCAACAATGTAAACAAACATCCTCCATAAGGCTACTTTAGAGCTACTTGTTAAACTATCATTTAAACTTGATTTTTCATTATCGGTTAAAATATCTAATGTATTTAAGGATACATCAGAGTTAATTTGCTCGATAATACTTTCTTGTATTTCATTAATACTTCTTGCCATTTTTTATTTGATTTTTTTTGAAAAATGAAGGTTAATTAAGCGGCTGTTTTTATGATTCTAATGTTCCTTGAATTACATTTTCTAATGTGAAATACTCTATTCTAACAAGTAATTTCCCATTTAAATCTTTCACAACTTTTTTAGGATCCCCCACTAAATAAATACTATGTGTAAATTCTGTTTGATACTCTTCTAAATTAGGTCCTATCATATTTACGCCCATACTTATTATATAAGGTGAATTTGAATAATGCTGCCCTAAAACTCCTAAATTGATATTATGAAAATTATTAAAACTTGCTGAATTTTTATCTTTTGAAAACCCTAGAGATAAATCATATAAATAATCTGTAAAACCATTTGCATTTCCTACCAATGATACTTGCGTTGGAATGATTAAACTATTTTTAACTGGGTTTTGAAAAATTGGTACTGCTTTAATCTCTGTTTCTGTATCTGTATTAAAACCTCCTAAGTCAACCTCTGCAAATACTACCTGGCTACTGTTTGCATATTTTTGATCAGCATATTCTTTGGTAATAATAGATTTTGCTCCTCCTTTTTCTATCAAATCTTTAGTTGTAGACGGAACAGTAATTTGACCACTTTTTAAAATTGTTAATGCATCGCTTCTACTAGCATCCGAAACTCCATTACCAATGTTAAAAACTCTATCGGCTCCATCAAAACTTTCGGCAGATTTTGCTGTATAATTAGTACCGTAACTTCCGATAGCTGTTTCACTGTAAGAGTGTGCCGTATTTTCATGACCTGATGCATGTGATGCTACTCCTGATGCGGTAGTACTTTCACCTTGCGCATAGGCATATTTTCCGGTCGCACCATGTAAAGTTGAAGTTGCACTATTAAATGAAATATCAACAGCTCCTTGCCCAATGTCTCCATAATTATCTGCACTTTGCCCTGATAAACGCCAACCAGCATTTCCGTTTTCAACAACTCTTTCTAATCCAGTAGCTTGATTTAAATTTGATAATTTATCTTTTTCTTCATTTGTAAAATCATTTGACGATAAGCCTTTTCCATCTTCTTTATCAACTTTATTATCTATATTTTGATCAATTAAATCAAGCGTATCTTGTAATGTTTCTATATAGCTAATTGGTTGCGAACTTGGTGGTGTATAATTTTCTAAATCAGCTAATTTCTCTTTTTCTTCTAATGTAAAATTCTCATCTGTTAACTGCTTTAATCCATCCCTATCCATTTTACTTTCCAATAAGATTTGTAAACCTTCAATTTCTTCAATCTTATGAAAATCTGGATGCACGTAGTTCTCTAGCTCTTCTAATTTTTGTCTCAATTCTAAAGTGAAATTTTCATCAGAAAGATCTTTTCCAGATTGCTTTGTCACTTTTTCATTTAAAGCATCAATTAAGCCTTCGATAAAATTTAAAGGCATTGTATTTGGCAAAGCAAATCTTTGAATATTAGCCGTTATTCCATCAGAAAAAGTAAGAGATAAATTTCCGTTAGCGAATAATTTATAGCTTGTAATTATTTGTCCATCATCTTTATGATGAAAACTATCTATTAAGTTTGCGAACTGTGTTTCTGTTGGTTTATCTCCTGTTTGAAACCAACTTTTTAATATGTCTACACTTGCTTTCATTTTAATTTTATTTTATGGTATTAGTTATGCATGAATTACTATAAGTAGCCTGTGCTTCTTTTGTCCAACCTGATGGTATCGTAAAACCTTCATCATCTACTGTTATACAACTCAAATTCGGATTACTATGAGTTCTAAATTGAACTAAACCTGTGTTATTTCCGTTAGCAACATTTAAGCTTTGTAACTTATTATTAAAGCAATACAAATTCTCTAAAGAAGTATTACTGACTACATTTAAATTTGTTAGTTCATTATTCTGGCAGTACAAATATTTTAACAGTGTGTTTTTACGAACATCTAATGCTGTTAGACCATTATTATTACATGCCAATTGATCTAGCTTTATATTTTTTTCAATATTGATTTTTTCAAGTTGATTGACCGATACATTGAGATATGTAAGCTTCAAATTATTTTCTACGGCAACTTCATTCAACTGGTTATTAGAACAATTCAATTGAATTAACTCTAATAAAGTATTAACATCTATAGTTGTCAACTTATTTACATTACAAGTTAAATGCGACAATAAAGTATTTTGACTTACATCTAATGATTCTAGTAAATTAGAATTGCAATGCAACTGAGTTAACTTTGTGTTAGACCTTACATCTAAACTTGCTATTAGATTGTTTGCACAATGCAAATAAGTTAGGTTTTCATTACCCGAAACATTCAACTCTGGAATTTCATTTTGTTGAGATTGAATATGCGTTAACAACGTTTGATTATCTAGAGACAACTCTTTGATATTATTTCGATAACAATAAAGTTGTGTTAGTTTAAGATTATTTGAAACATCTAAAATCTCCAACTCATTGTCTCCAACATGAAGTAATGTTAGGTTTTCATTATTAGTAACATTTATAGACTTTAAATCATTATCATAACAATATAATCTACTTAGTCTAGGATTTAAACTAGCGTCAATCGTTTCAATTTTGTTATGTCCTGCATTAAAATCAAACAACAATGGATTGTTACTTAAATCTATCGATGTTAACTGATTATCATAACAAACTAACTTTTCTAAATTGATATTTTTACTTACATCAATAGAAGTCAAATTATTAATAGCACATCTAAAATTGTCTAGCTTTAAATTATTAGAGACATCAATAATCTCGAGTTTATTTTTTTCACAGTAAAAAAGTTCAAGCTCTTTATTTTTGCTAACATCAATACTGCTGATATTGTTAAAACCACATATCAAACGAACTAAATTCAGATTATTCTCAACATTTATTCTTTCTAATAAATTAGAACTTACATCGAGGTTTACAAGCTCTAAATTTGTACTTACATCAAAAGATTCTAGTTGATTTTTACCAACATAAAGTGTTGTTAATTTAGAATTCTCTTTAACACTAAATTCTCCTAAATTATTAGCACTACAATTTACAACAGCTAACTCTGGATTATTACTAACATCTAATTTTTCAATACTATTATTATAACAATGTAAATCTTTCAGCAATACATTTGTTGATACATTTAAACTGCTTAAATTATTTAGTGAACAATTAAGATTTAACAGCCCTAAACTTTTCTCTATATCTAGTTTTGCTATTCCTGTATTGTAACAAGCAAGAGATATCAGTTTTGTACTGTTAGACACATCTAGTACTTCTATTTGATTATTCCCACAATTTAAATGCTCTAATAAGGATAGTTTACTAATATCAAGACTTGTTAATTGATTATTGTAACAATATAGATTTATTAATGACGTATTTTTTTCTACGTCCAACACTTTAATTTGATTTGCCCCACAATGCAATTGATACAAAGCCGTATTATTAGCTACATTTAACTCTGTTAGTTGATTATTGTAACATAACAATTGAACCAACTCTTTGTTTTTATCAATATTTAATTTTTTAATCTGATTTACACCACATTGTAAATAGCGTAGTTTTTTAAAAAAGCTAACATCTAAATAAGTTAGATTTTTATTGTACAAATGAAAGTTTCCTGCAAAATAAGCAGTATTTACAGCATATAAATGAAACTCAAGTTCTTCTTTATTTTCATTAAAACTCAAATCTATTGAAGTATTGGAAGCGTCTAATTTTTCATCAAACACCTCTACTCCATTTGCATAAACTTTCAGCTTAGGATTTACAAAAGAATTATATTGAAATCCATGTACAAAACTACTACTATTGCTAGTTGTTGTGTAAACATGATTGTATCCTATTTCTTTATGTTTATTATTACTTAATATGTACCAATTCCAAAGATTCATATATTTTTTTTATTAAATCGGACAAGCATTACTATATGTTGCCGTAGCACTTTTAGACCAACCTGTAGGAGGAGTAAAAGTTTCATCATCAACCTGAATACAGGTTAAATCTGGGTTTTCTTCCGCTTGGAAAAGAGCTAAAGATTTGTTTTTACCATTCGCTACATTTAAACTTCTCAGTTTATTGTTATTACATTGAAAGCGAAGCAATTTTTTATTTTGACTTACATCTAATGAAGAAATTAGATTATTTGAGCAATTTAAATTAACTAAATCTGCATTTTCACTAATATTTAAAACTGTAAAAAAACTTCTCCTACAATCAAAATTCACTAATTTTTTATTCTGACTTAAATCAACAGAAGGAAACAAACTACTTGCACAGTATAAATAGAGCAACTCTGTATTCTTGCTTACATCTAAAGACAATAGCTTTGTTTTTTCACAGTACAATGTTGTTAATTCTATATTTTGACTTACATCAATATTTGATATTTCATTGTATGAAAAACGAAGATCTGTTAACTTCTTATTCAAACTCACATCTAAACTGGTTAACTTATTTTGTGTTGCCACCACTCTAACTAAATCAAGACTATTTTGAATGTTTAAACTTTCTATCTGGTTTTCATGACAAACAAGATTTACCATCTGCTCATTCAGCTCTAAACTCTTTATATTATTCTTGTAACAATCTAAATTTGTTAGCTTTTCATTTAAACTTACATCTAAGCTAGTTAGTTTATTTGCACTACATCTTAAGTTTATCAACCCTGCACATTTAGAAACATCTAAACTTGTTAGTTCATTTCCTACGCATGCAATAATTGTTAACTGATCGTTTAAAATTAAAGACCTTAAATTATTGTAATTGCAGTTTAAAACAACCAGTGTTGGAATTTCAGAAACATCTAAACTCTCAATCTGGTTGTAATCACAACTCATTACACTCAGTGTTTTATTTGTAAAAATGCTTTTTAAGCTGTTTTTATCACAATACAATCCTATTAAACTTTTAAAGAAACTAACATTTAAATAAGTCAAATCCTTTTCATTAAAGTTTAATATTCCTGCGTAAGTATCAATATTGGATGCATAAAAATGAAACTCTAACTCTTCATTATCTGTATTAAAACTTAAATCGACACTAAAATTTGAACTATCTAATTCTTCATTAAACACCTCTACTCCCTTAGCATAAATTTTCAATTTTGGATTTACAAATGCTGAAAAAACAAAACCATGAGAAAAACTTCCACTATTACTAGTAGTACTATACACATGATTAAATACTTCTCCTTTGAATTTATCTCTACTAAATATGTACCAACTCCAAAGATTCATAACTAGTAAAATGTGATGGTTTGATCTCCTTTTAACACTATAAGATGATCTCTAAAAATAATTTCTGAAAAGTCTTCTGGATTTGTTTTCCAACCGTCAGGAATAGTATAATTAACAACACTTCCATTTCTTGGAGATACACCCATACTATAATTTCCATCAGTAACATTAATAGAAAGACTTCTTAATGCATTTACAACAGAATTATCAAAAGTTGCATCAGTTGTAATACTCGCTACATCATAATCATTAAATTTTAAACCACTAGATGCAACTTTAATAACTTTAGTATCTTCATCAATAGTTACCCCTTCAAAAGTTAAGGTTTCAGAAGCTTCAGAAGCTGTAATCGTACTAACTCCATCTGTAATACTTCCAAATGTATTTACTGAAGTTAAACCTGCTAACTTTGTTTTTTCTTCATTTGTGAAATCGTTTGCAGACAATCCTTTTCCATCCTCTTTTTCTACTTTATTATCTATATTTTGCTCAATAACATCTAATGTATCTTGCAATGTTTCTATATAGCTAATTGGCTGAGAACTTGGAGGTGTATAATTTTCTAATTCTGCTAACTTTTCTTTTTCTTCTAAGGTAAAATTTTCATCTGTTAATTGCTTTAACCCATCTCTATCCATCTTACTTTCCAACAATATTTGAAGACCTTCTATTTCTTCTATTTGATGAAAATCAGGATGCACGTAATTCTCTAACTCTTCTAACTTTTGCTTTAACTCTAATGTGAAATTTTCATCAGAAAGATCTTTTCCTTGAGTTTTTGTTACCTTCTGATTTAAAGCATCTACTAAACCTTCAATAAAATTTAGAGGCATTGTATTTGGCAATGCAAATCTTTGAATATTAGCAGTTATACCATCAGAAAAAGTAAGTGATAAATTACCGTTTGAAAATAACTTGTAATTAGTTATTAATTGACCATCATCTTTGTGATGAAAGCTATCTATTAAATTTGAAAATTGACTTTCAGAAGGTTTATCTCCTGTTTGAAACCAGCTTTTTAAAATATCTACACTTGTTTTCATTATAATTTTTTTTGAAAGATTGTTATTTCTATTTCACTACCTATGAACGATGCCTGCTGAATCATTTCCTCCTGGTCTAACTAAAGTTAACTCACCTTCATTATTTTCAGTAACCTCAAAATTGTTATCAATTACCCAATAACCTATACCTTGAAGTCCATCAATAATATCAATCTCACTTTTTGTAAGACCTGTAGCAGGATGAATATCATTCTGAGAATAGTAATCTTTAATAGCAGTATCTTTTGTCAAACTTTCAGGAATTATTAGCGTATTCCCTACTTTTAAAACTTCTGTAGGCTCTAAATCATTTGCTTTAGCTATTGACAATGCATTAGAAGCGACACCTGTGGTTTCAATAGCAATATCAAACAGTGATTGATTATTACGAATTATTATTTGATTTTTCATAAACTTTATAGGTTGTTAATTCTTCTAATTGCATTATTGTATATACTGAATTGGAACCATTGTAATGTAAGGTGGTAAGTTATTATGTGCTCTTCCTCCACCTACATAATCTGTATAACCATGAGGCTTAAATGATTCATCATTATTACTTGTATTATTCACCAAATGATCTAAGATATTATTGGATCCATTTACAGAATCATTCACTATATTTTGCCTGTGCCTATGTCTTGGCATCTCATTAATAGTTAATGTATGAGTTTTAGCTCCTCCTCTTTTTCCTACAGAATTGAACTCCCATTGACTAGTATCTTTACCAACAATCATTCTACCAAGAATATTATCAGTTCCGTTTTGTCCATTTGCAATAAACCATTTTGGCGGTAAACTTGCATTTGTAACATCTCTACCAACCCACTTTACCTCTTTATGAATAGTTTGATTTTCAAGCTGTGTTACTCTATTCTCTAAAGCAGTAACCCTAATTTTAGTCGCAGCTAAATCAGTTTGTAAATTGGTAATTCTCGATCTATTAGCTTCAACATCATCGTCTACATTACTTATGTAGGTATTTGTGCTAGCTATATCATTATTAACATCCGCAAAAGACTGTTTAACCTGAACTAAATTATCTACTCTTTTAAAATCACTCCATGGATAAGTATCTAAACCAGTTCCAAACTCAACATATCTATTAAAATAAGTGTCTTTATTTTCTCCATCTTCAAATTCTACTTGAGTAACTTCTTCTTTAATAACTACAGATTGCTGCCTAACACCGCCTCTAAACTCAAATAACTCTCCATTCAAATAAATAATACCATCACTAATATTCTGTCCGTTCTGTACACAACCTTTAATAATGGTTTTATCTCCTGCTAAATCTCCAATTGCATTGAACATTCTGTAGGCTTCTTGCATTTCTTGAAACGTATTCGTTTCTAATGGAAACCCTATACTCTGTTGAAAATTTATATTGTTCATTTTTCTATTAAATTATATCGTTTTGTAGCCGCATTAAATCGATTGATAAATGCCCTTATTTCTATTTCTCCTTTTATTCTTTTTACTTCTGATGGAATTTCAACCATAAAATCCACACCAGTATCAGCGTACTGATCTCTCGAATTGATAAATATTTTACCAAAAAAAACTGGTCGTTGTTCAACTCTTGTGTACACATAGCGTCTAGCAAACTTATTTCCGTCTATAATATTTATTCTTCGCTGTGATTTATCATACGTATCATTTAGCGCTTTCCTTAAATAACACACCTGACTATTATGTGTTAAAAAAACTGCATCTTCTTTTCTTGCCTTTAAAAACTCATCATACAATTTGTTTATAGGCGTCATTAATACTTTTAAAAATGCTTGGATCTTTGGTTTTCTTAAATAGGTAGGTAACAATTGAATAGCCCACCTATTAAAATCAATTTTATACCACATATTTAATTGTATTAAATGATACTACTTCGTAATAACCACTCTCAGGAATTCGCTTTGAATTAATAGAAGAAGGAACACTATAGGTGTTTGTATTCGGATTAATCCAACTACTTTCAGCTGTTAAGATTTCAGCAATTTCTACTCCTTCAATTTGACGTAAGCGCAACTCTAAATCTTGTAAAACCAATTCTCCATCAAAAGGAAGCTCTTTTAAAAACTGTAAAATGGTTGATTCTACAGGTCTTGTTCCATCTCTTTTAAAAGTACCATCCAACTTAAACACTAATGGATCTACTTGTACTTTCATGTTTAAATACAACTTGTCTGGAGAAGAGTTAATCACCACAACTCTCGTACCTGCTATTTTTATATTATCAAAATACTTGACTCTAATAGCATCTGCTATCTCCTCTTCTACAGGTTTTAACACATTGTTTTTCTCGGTAGCTATTTTGATAATTACAGTACCTGGAGTATCTCCTTCGTTTACTGCAGCGTGTTTAATAATCTTAGACTCTTCAATCTCTTTAGCTGTAGCATTTCCATTATCAAATTTGTCACTTTCATCTAACAAATCGAAACCATCTTGATAGGCTAATGCTTTTCTTCTATACCAAGGTAACGTTCCATACTTTTCGTTTTTAATAGTAGCATTCACATCTTCTCTATGCGAGTCAAAATAAGCACGTAAGTCTACCGAACAAACGGCTATAATGTATAAGTATAAATCCCATATTGCCGATTTACTTTCACTACTTGGTAATTTTAAGCTTGATAATACAGTCTCATTTTTTAAAACAGAAAGCATTCTGTCTTTTATTTGTTGCACTGTGCTCATAATTATTTGTCTTTTAATTTTTTATACTAAAATGTTTTTCGCTTGATGTAATAAGACATTGCAAAAGAATTTAGCAATCGATACTTAATAAGATTCACATACTTTTTCTTTGGAACTAATTTTTTGCTCCAACGATAAAACTCTTCATTAGAAAACCTAAAAGCGTCTCTAATTGACCCAAAATTTTCTATTTCACTCACCTGTTCTGTCCATAAACGATGATGGATTAAAGCTGCTAAACATGAAGGTCCAAATGGATTTAAAACACATTTTAGCCAGCTAGGTTTTTCTGACAACTTCACCACATATCCTTCAGGAATTTCAAGTATTCTTCCATCAGATAGTATAACTTCAATTGTTTCGGTTACTATTAGATTATTTTGCGTTGCATTAAGATACGCCAAAGGTATCTTTGAAGGTTTCTCTAGATAACTAAGTTTCATTTTTTACTTTTATTTGATTGATTTAATGACGATATTAAGATTCGTTACCCAGTTATTTTTTACAATTAACTCATTTTAACTTAAATATAAACTCAAACAACACATACAATGATCTAGAAATCACTCTCGTGTGTATTTTTATATTTATTGAACTCATCTTTTAAATCGCGATATTTACTTTTCCATAAATCTAGATTTAACCTTAGTTGTTTAATTTCTGTTTCTAACTCATTAAACTTTTCATCATACCTCTTTTTCAAATCATCCAATGCTTCTTGATATAAATCCACTACTTGTTGTTGGTTTTGTGTTTCTGCTCTAGCAATCTCTTGTTTTCTTTTTTTCCTTTCAGTCCAAGCGCTAATAATACCACCAGCACCCAATAGATACCCAAGAATAATATCTATGTGATTAATTAAAAACTCTTTCATTTTACGTTATACTTATTACATTAATAGGGGTAGCTTGGTAACCAGTAGCAGTAATAGTCATACCTTTTACATAAGTATCTATTGCGTTTGCTAAATCTTTGGCTACTTTTTCATAATTATTTTCTGTATTATTTGATGGCGCTAGAATACTTTTTATTTGCGCTTCCAATCCTGCTTTATTTAAAGGCATAGTTTTACGATTTTAAAATGGTGTTTAACTTATCTTTAAGAGTACCCGTTACCGCTTGTTTAATTGCTGCAATTGCTCCAACATTTGGTGTTACTCCAATAGACACTACTATTTTACTGACCTCATCACATAGTTTTCCAAACTCTGCTTGCCATTCGTTTAAAACTTCTTTTAAACTCTCCTCTCCTTTTTTAATGGAGTATCCTTCATCTTCAATAGTAAACAGTACATTATCTGTTCCTTTTTTAATCGTATACCCGTCTTTGTCTATATGAAAGTGTGTTTCTTCAATATCTCCTTCAATACTTTCAACCTCACTTATGGCACTTACAAACAAAGCAGTATCATTATCGCCAATTCTACTTACTAAAACCGTAGTTTCTTCTTTAGGGTATTGCACTACTTTATTAGCATCGTTAATAACACTGGTAAGACGAACATTATCGTAATCAAAACCATCAGTATCTACAACTTCAATAGTTTTAGTTTCTTTATCTACTTTAGTAACTGTAGCAATAAATGTTTGAGGCTCTTTAGCTACTAAATGTTTAAAAGCATTTTGTAAATCTTTATCTCTACTCATATCTATCCAATTGTCTCTTTGGGTCTAATTACAGCCCCTAATTCAACTTTTCTTCTCGCTCCATTTTGCCCGAAAGTGGTAGTCACTTTCGGTACAAAATATCGGATTAAGTTTTCTTCATTATTTGCATTATTACTTCCTCCTCTTGAAGGATACCTAGTATCTGTTACAGTTACCCCCATTCCTCTTGTTACATGAGGAACAAAAAAGCCTGTTAAATTACCTCTATACCCTTCATATTTCAATTTCTCTAACTCTTCTTCCCCTCTTTCTTTGAGTTTATCTTTATCAGAAATATTATAAAAATGTAGCGTGCGTTGCTCTCCTTCTTGCTCTCCTATAATTACTTCTTCTCTTTGATTATCTTTCTTAACACCAATAACTTTCACATAAATTTCTACATCCTCTTCTTTCATATATTCCAAATCGTGACTTACTACATTTTTTTGCAAATGATAATTTGCCAATTCATCTGAAACATTGGTTCCCATTCTTAAACCAGCATACACTTCTCTAGCATCATTAACAAAAATTGAAAGTCCGTATTCGTCTTGAAGTTTTTTTAATGCTTGAGCTCCGTTTTTATCTTTTAAAGGAAGTGCATCAAAATTTATTTCTCCTGAATTTTTATCCAGTTTTATAGGAGGAATACCTTCTGGCAATTTTTGATTTGTTTCTGAAAGAATGAAATTAAGAACCTCTTTTAATGTGGTGTTTTTAAAGTTTTTATTGATTCTTGCTTTTCTAATAAAGTATAAAACATCTTCACACTCAATAGTAACAATATGGTTTTTAGGCTTTATACTTGTTACAAAACCAGTAAACTCTTCATTTTCAAAAACACCTTTGTAAGCTAAGGTGATACTAACAGGATCTCCTGCTTTTATAACATCTTCTAATTGCTTTCGTTCTTGTTCTTCTACTCCAGATTTAAACATAGCACTTGCCGGCATTTTTATAACCGCTGTATCAGAAAGTAAATCTACCGACTTCACTACCTGCACATTATGCACTCGTTTAAAAAGGTACTCTCCTATTTTTATTTTACAATCTAAAACAAACATTACTTTCCTTTTATCTATTGGTTAATTCTGCATAAAAATCATCGTCACTAATTGCATCAATGGTGTATTTTTGAGAATACGGTCTTCCTTCCATCTTATCAATATTGTAACCAGTAATTACAATTTTTGTAATTCCTAATTCACGTGCCAACACATTTTCAAACTCAAGTGCTTTTTGTTGCCTACAAAGAGTAATTATTTTATTTACCTGACTCATAGGATACTCTTTCTTTCCAGGTTCAATGCAAACTCCTTCTATTTTTATTTTAAAATCATTTGCACTGATCAACTCTTTTACAGTTCCTCTATTTTCACTTCCAACCACCACTGTTTGAACAATTCGTTTTTGAGTACTAAAAGTCAATAAAGGCTCATTAGGCAATCTTTCACCATTTACATTAACATCCATGAAAAAAGGTATTCCTAAAAAGTTTTTAGAATCACTTAACCCCTTTTTATCATTCTTTTTTAAAAATGAAGTATCAAATGATGCTCCTTTTCGATTATGTGCTTTCTGCACTAATTTTTTTGGATCGAATTTATTTATCATGATTATGCTTGCATTTGGTTAGCAGAGTTTAATACTCTTAATAAAGACGCTACTATTTCATCTTCCATTTCATTTACACTCTCCTTTAATGTTTGTGTTTGAATGGTAATATTCTCTACCAACTTATCAAAGTGAACATTTATATGAGTCTGTTTTTTTCCTCCATCTGTAATGTTAGAAATACCTTGATTTGCTGCATTAGGAGTTCCATCACCTAATGGAGATATAGGTTTTACTGATGGTGCTTTAGGCGTTTTAAATCCTTTTTGAATTCCAGCTAAATCCTTGTTAAAAGCTTTTTTATCGAAAGTTAAGCTTCCCATTTTCTTCACGCCATTCATCACCTGAAGTGCATTAGAAGCTGTATTCTTATTAAAAGACTCTACTCGTTCTCTTCTATCCTTTTCAAGCTCATTTAATCTAACCTCTGCACTCGTAGTTATTTTTTGACTTAAGGTATTTTTTGCTTCAGAAAAGTTTCCGTCCCAAGCTAATTGAATAGCCTTACCAATGTTTTTTACATATTGAACTGTCCTCTGTCCGAAATCCAAAACACTGTACCATGCTTTTTGAAACCCAAACACTATTGAATCTATAAAAAAGCTGAAATTTTCTTTTAGCTGATTCCATACAGCGCTTAAAATATCTTTAAACCCTTGCCAAGCTGTAGCCCATCCTTGAGTATATTTTATAACAATTGCAATTGCACTTATAAGAGCTACCACTCCAATAACAATCCATGTAATAGGACTCACAGCCATAATTGCATTCCAAACTGCCCAAACACCAGCAATAATTCCAATCACGGGCGCTATCGGTTTTAATGCTTCAAAAACAATTTTTAAACCAAGAGCTAAATACGAAATAGGTTGTACTAAAAAATCAATCAGTGCTTTAAATGAATCCAAAACAACTGTTGCTGCTTTAGTTGCATCTTGCATTCCAAATAATGAGATTAAAAAATCTCCTACTACTGTACTAAGATTAACCACAGCATTAATTATTGGATCTGCTGCTTGGTATAACTTATCAAATCCGTTTACTATTTTTGTTGCAAACTCTATGATTTTATTCGCTATAGGACCTAACGCAGCTTTAAACCTAGCATTAACATCTTTTGTTATTTTGCTAACTTTACTAGTATACAAATCATTTAGAGCTTTCAATTTCTTTTGATCTCCAAAAGCATTTACAAACTTTTTCACGTATTCAGTAGCTTTATCAAAACCACTTTTTAATGCAGAAAATTTAATCTTAGGTATTTTAATTACATTTTTTAACGCTCCGAACCTCTTCTTTAATTTTCCAACTTTTTCCGAGAGAATATCAAAAGAAGCTCCTCCAATTTTCCTTATACCCGAAGAAAGATTTTTAATTATAGGTAAAACCCCTATTTTTTTCAAACCAATTTCAGCTAATGTAACCGCCCTTATATAGCCATTTTTGATACCGTCTGAAAATCCTTTAATAGATTCAGACACTACACCGAAATTTAAAACTGCTACAGTTGCCATTGTAGCAATCCCCCTCTTTAAAACATTTAATCTTGGAGTGATTTTTTCTCCAATACTATCAGCAACTCTTGTAACAAAACTAGTGACAGGAGAAAGAACAGCTCCAATTTTACTTCCTACCCCAGCAAAAATATTTTGAGTTTGTATTGCTGCTTTTTGAATATCATCAAACCCATCTTGAAGTTTTTCTAAACTTTCCTGATAAGCATTAGTGTTTTTTGCAACTTCCTTAACCCCTTCATCTAATTTCTCTAACTTTTGAATCGTATCTGTAACTGGCTTTACAATACTCTCAAAAGTAGTTTTCAATTCTTCTAAAACTTTAAGTAATTCATCCATATTAAACTTGATTTGCTTTCGCTTCTTTTTGCCTAATGTCTTCGAGCTGTTTAAACTTTTCTGCCCATTGCTTATCGCTTAGGGCAGAAGGGTCTATATTTAAATGATACTGCATAAGCGTATCTACATATCCAATCCAATTATATTTCGGGTCCCCTTGAGCACCCGTTAGCACTTTTTTAGCTCAGCCTCTTTTATCTCTATTAATTTGTCTATTTGACCTGCTGCTGCTAAGAAATAACCATCATTTACTTTAATCTCTTCATCACCTCCTAACCAGCAGTTTTCCATGATAACCTCAGCAAAACCTAACGGATTTGTTTGTGCATTTGTCATTGCATATGAAAGCGTTTTACGATCAGGTTTTTTTAAATACCCTTTTGCTTCATCTACAGAAATTTCAAATACATCTCCGTGTTGTTGTTTCCAGTTATTAATTTGTTCTTGAGTAATCTCCATTTTATTTAATTTTTAGTTTATGTATGTTTTAATTCTTTAAGTAAAAGTGTTGTTAAAAGGGAGCGAAAACTCCGTGAAGGACTCACTTTAGCCCCGCCCCCATAGAATGAAACAAATACACTAGCTAAAAAACTAATATTTTGTACTAACAAACACTTTATTATGCATTGGTTATTAAGCAGCCAACCTGCGTAAGTACATGATTGGAAGTGTGATTTCCATGAACTTATCTCCTTGCTTTAATTCTCTGTTATCTTCAGTAAACTCAGCTCCGATTAATCTATAAGTAGCAATCTTTTCTGGCTCAGAAGCTCTAACAAAAGAAACTGTAATATCAAATGGTGGTAAATCAGTTAAATCTTCATAAGGAGCTAATAATTTTTGTAAAGCTTCTACTTCACTTTGTAATAATGTTAATTCTCCTTCTGGTGTTTTATTACCGTATTGAATTGCATGAGGATCTTCTCCTCTAGCCATTAAATATTCTTTTTCTCTTTTCACTGAGAATTTCACTCCTCTAATACGTGTAATAGTTCTTCCTAATACTACTACTTGTACGTCTGCCCAACGAAATTCTGGACTATTACTATCAAATGTCATTCTGTCTTAATTATTAAATTGTTAAACGTTTTTCTTGATTATGATAAGTTGGTTGTAAAACCTAATTGAACGGTGATGTATTTAGCATAACCTACTGGTAAAATGTCTAAAGAAACTCTTACTTCGTTTGTTCCTAATACATCTTGAGCAGGATCGATAAATGTTCTAACTCCAGAAACTTCACCATTTTGAGTCATTGTTAAGTTAATTGCATTATCAACTAAACCTTCCCAACTCTTAATTAAAGCAGGTGCAATTCTACCGTTAGCTTCTAAAGGAATTTCATCTAAGATTTCATTTACAAATACTCCGTAAGCAACACGTCTTGCTTTGTAAATTGTACGAACTCTTGGAATACTATTTAAATCGTTACTTTGTGTAGTACATGTAGGCGCATCGTTGAAGAAATAACCTGAACGACCTACGAATGAACGTAAAAAGATATAACCTTTGTCGTGAATACTATCCCAAGCTCCTTCTGAAGCCTCAATAGCTTTTCCGTCAGTAAAGTAAGCATCAATTGTTGGTAAAGAACCTGATTTTACTCTTCCTGGATTTCTCATTACTGGATCTTTAGCTAATCTTCCTAATAATAAACCTACTGCTGCATTCTTACTTCCATCTGTGTTTGATAACATTACAGAAACAAACTCATTATCTGATTGCTTATAATCTTCTAAAGCACCAACATCTCCAGTAAAATCTTTACCATCAATAATTACAGATACTTCTTTATAATTAATTGCATACCCCTCTACAAGAGATTGAGCTTTTACTACTGCCGCATCTACGTCTGCATCTACTCCGTTAGCAATTGTAGCTGTTCCGTCAGATTTTCTTGATACTGCTAATAAACGTACCACTCCTTTTGCATCGTTTAATAATTTTTTAGCATAATCTTGATCAGAAGAAACTACTGTTTCCATAGTTACTGTAGCATCAACTAACATAATCCAAAGCTCTGTTCCGCTAGGAGCTTCTTCATAAAATTGCTGTACGTGTTTATATGCATAAGGGTTATCAGCTTGTGTAATCCCTTTTTCTATCGCTTCATCTAAATTAAATACTTGTACAGATGTTCCAACTTGAATTCCGTTTGTTACAGAATCTCCAGTTAAAACCATAGCAGACACACCGTCTTGGGTTTGAGCAACCTGCCCTAAACCATCTTTATTTACATTAATTTTTACTTTTGGTAATCCATTCATTTTTTACAGGATTTTTAGTTTAAAAAATTCATATTTATTTCTGTAAGAATTAGAGCAAGCGTAATCCCACTTATTCATATCGAAGACTTTATAGCAATTGTCTTTTCAATTTTTTTTATGGTTAATTATTTCTTTCTTTAACTCTACAAGCTTTTTAAAACTCGCCTTTATAAATTGTAAAGCGATTTTATATTTTTAGTACTCATTTAAGCACTTGTATTCTTTTTTCACATCGAAACACGGACAAGCTTTTATAAACTCAAAAGGCTCAATTTTTCCATTTCCATTAATGTCTTCAGAAAAATCTCTATGTCCTACAATTTCAGCCTCTGGATATCTATCTTTTAAAATGTATAACAAGTTTTTCATCGCTCTTTTTTGCTTTCTTGTTCTTGTATCTTTTGGAGCCAATCTTCTATTTAAACCTCCTACATAAACAATCCCTATTGTATTTCTGTTATGACCTTTTACATGAGCCCCAATTTTATGCTCTGGCCTTCCTTCTTCAATAGTACCATCAATACCAATTACATAATGATAACCTATACCTTTCCAGCCTCTTTGTTTGTGCCAAGTATCAATATTATCAGCAGTAAAATGTTTTCCTTGAACGGTAGCTGTGCAATGAATAACTATGTGTGTAATTTTTCTCATACTTTTTAATTATTTCCCCCGTAGGGTTTGCAGTTTCCTCTGTAATAAATTAGAGAGGTAAACTGCCTTTTTAAACCCTCTTTTGTTTATATAATTTAGATTAACTTGAGTTGTTCGACACTGCAAATATCAGATGATTTCACAGGTCTTACAACCTGATTATCAAAGCTTGTAGATTCACTCGCAATGGTTGCAGATTTTTTACACAATGGTTGATTTTAGGTTTTAGAAATCGAGATTCTTGAAGCAATTTTGTATTAGAATTTAAACTAAATATTATGAATGATTTTAAATTAGATGAGACAGGTGATTTACTAATTGTTAATGGAGATTTTGTTATTTCTGATACCACTTTACAGCACCAAGAACACATTATAATTGCCCAAAAAGGTGAGTATAAACAGTACCCTGAAATTGGTGTTGGTATTGCTAACATTTTAAATGATGAAAATCCAAGAGACATTATTACTCAAATTCGTAGAAATTTTGAATATGATGGAATGACTATTAAAAAACTAGAATTTGATCAAGATGGAAGTATTGCTGTAGATGCTCCTTACAACTAAAAATCACAAAAAAACAAAATAAATATGAGCGTAAGAATAGAAATTTTTGAATCCTTGTCTTCAAAGTTAAAAGACATGAACTTTTTTGAAATTATTGACATTTACAAAGGTCAATTTTCTGAAGAAGATGCCAATAGTATTAGCAGTTACCCAGCCGCTTATGTATCTATTAGCAATATTGAATATGAAGAGACAACTGTCGATTTTGTAGAAGGTAATGCAACTATTGATATTTATGTTTTCTTTAGACAATTTGAAAACACTGATATTTTAGACAAAAACAAACCAAGTACTCTCGAAATGTTAAGAATTATGGATGGCATTGTAGATGAATTACACGGAACTTCTGGAAAGTTTTTTTCTGAATTATCTCAAGTTGCTGAAGAAGATTTAAGTTTTAGATATGGAAAACCTGCTTTTAGAATGTCTTTTTCTACAGGTATTGTAAAACGTATAGAAGCCAATAATTACATCATTCTTTAAAAATCTTTTCTAAAAACAACAAAGACATCTGTTGATTCTGTAACAGATGTCTTTATTTGTAATTTTGTATTACGAGGTTTTGGCTTATATGTAGTTTTAAACAATTTCTTTCACTTTCTTTTTAGCATTTTTATAAACTCCTTCATCGTTTAAAATAGCGGATATTGTTCGTTTGCTTATAAAAAATTCATATGATAAAGTTTCTAGTAAAGCGTCATATTTCCATTTTGGATTTTTTATTGAAATTTGACTGTAACGTTGTTTCACTTTCTTGTTTCTTAATAGGATTAAATCATTATTTCTTGCCATCTTTTTTTATTTTTTTAGAGATTTAACTTGTGATTAAAAAAGGTTTTAAAATGATTGGAATTTAATATCCCAAGCTTTTTATCGTACTTTTTTAATATTCTTATTCACTTACACTTTTTCCCTTTTAGGTTTCCAAATATCGTACACCTTTACAGGCAATGGGGAGATATTGTTTTCTAAAACATCTATTTTATATCGGGTAAAAGCTTTGGTTTCTAGCTTAGATAATTTAGATACAGAAACCCAATTACTATTTTCATCTTTGTACACCACTTTCTTACCTATCACAATACTTGATTCGGTAATTGGTTTTATTTTAACTTCCTGCATCTTTTTCTTCTAACATAAAATGAATTAAAATAAATGTGATCATTATTAAAGCTGCAGCTGTTTGCGTTTTTAACAAGGTATCTATACTTAAATGAGTAAGATTTATAAGCGCTACAGTTATTAATAAAACCATGCATGATGCCCCAATGATTATCAATCTAAACTTCTCCATGATTTTACAAACTTGAAAATTGTACATTAATATCTTGCCACTTATCATTTGTATCCTTCACTTTTACTCTACAGTACCTGGAAGTTCCAACAACTCTCTGACAATCGGTTAATTTATCAAACTCTTTTATTAGCGTTTCATCTCCTAAATCTTTCACCTGCCTTCTTGATTTAGCCAATAATTTAGGATCATATTCTCCTTTTCTACCTTTAATCAGCAATCCATCAAGAATATTATACAGTCCTTTATTTCTTGAAGAAAATTTATTTTTAAAAATATCTTTAATCGTATTGATATGAACAGTAGCCTCTTCAGTAAACTCAATTCGCTCATGAGCATCTACCACTACCATAATATTTCCTTCTTTATTTTTCCTCATAAAAGACTTTACTTCCTTTGGCTTTTTATCGTTTAGCAAAAACATTTCATTATACAAACGATACGCTTCAGTAATGGTCTCTTCCTTTAAGATTTTAAGCGCATTTGAAATTTCAATAAATTTTTCAGCAGTACTTTTACAGAAATAATCATTCTCTTCATTAAAAATTTTCTTTCTATTAGCATTTATTCGCTTTTTTTCTTCTCTTTTCTTCGCTAAGGCTTCAGTTAATTGCTCTTCTGTTAATGACTCTAGGTTAATCGAGGTTTTCATTAGCTTAATTTTTTAAATTATTTCTGGTCTTACCCAATTCTCTTTATCTATACAATTATTAATGGTTGTAATTTTCTCATTAATACTTTCACTCACTACATATTTTGGCTCCATATGCTCATCTTCTAATACTCGAAGCCAAGCTGCAATCTCTTGATTACAACAAATCCCCTCACCAATAGACATTATTTTGCCTTCATTTCTACTGTAAGCAATTGCGTTACGTAATTCACTTAATCTGGTTTCAATGTTAATTCTTCTCATCTTTCTTTGTTTCTTCTAATTTTTGCTCTAATTCTATTTTCTCTTGTAATAATGTTGCATAAATTTCATCATCAAAATTTTGCAGTAGTATCGCTTCGTAATCTTCAATACGTTTTTTAAGCGTTTTAGATTTCTTCATTTCTTCAATGTTTTTAAATTCAGTTAACTTTTTCCAATACTCATCCAGGGCGACATTTGTCGCTTAATGATTTTCTGCATTCAAAAGCCTACTTTTATAAGCTTTACGTAAAATTCTGTTGTATTCTTTTTTTACTTTAGAGATTACAAACTTTTTCTTTCTTTTCAGTTAACCTCTACAAATCTTTATTTTTTATGGATAATTTTTTGCAGTGAATTGTTATTTCATAAAAATTTTAATTCAACCTTAACTGTAGATATTTTCTTATTCTTTGTTGTTATTTTACCTTTGTTTCTCATCTTTCATCTATTTATAGGTGCTAATTATCAACACAAATATAGTTGAAAATTTTCAACAAATAAAAATAAATGTTGAAAATTTTTACCTTTTAACTTTATTTTATTGATAATTAACTTCCTTTTATTATTTTTTTGTAACTTTGCTCCAGAATTTCCAATTAACAATTCCCTATAGCAGATTGAATGCTTTTTAAAAGCGATAATTATTTCTTTTTCAAAAAAGTAATGTGTAAAGAGTTTATCTCGAGTAGGATATTTGATATTAAAAAATAAATTTTAATAAACAAGGTTTGTTAAAATGTACATATAGAAATTTACATTAAGGAAAAACTAACAGGTAAGAATCGTAAAAATAATGAGTACTATAGATCGAATCAAACTCATGGCAGACCATGAGAATATTAAAATTACGGCTTTAGAAAAACAAATTGGAGCAAGTAAAGGCGTTTTAAGCAGAGCATTTAATAATAAAACAGACATTCAAAGTAAATGGCTTACTAAAATTGTTGAACAATACCCTCAATACAACTCTTTATGGCTGTTAACTGGAAAAGGAGAAATGCTATTTAATGAAAATGACATGGAAGATAATGCGGCTTTACTAGAGAAAATTAACTCTGTACCAGATAACATTTTCAAATTAAAAACGGATCACGAAATAAGCAAACAAGAAGTTCCTTTATATAATATTGAAGCTGTTGCTGGTTTAGTTGAATTATTTCAATCACATGGCGATGCTAGTCCAGTTGGTGTTTTAACTATTCCTAATTTACCAAAATGCGATGGTGCCGTATTTGTTACCGGAGACAGCATGTACCCTTTATTAAAAAGTGGAGACATTGTTGCTTACAAACAAATTTACGATTTCAGTAATGAAATTTTCTGGGGAGAAATGTATTTAATCTCTATAGAAATAGCTGGAGAAGAGTTTATCAGTGTAAAATATATTCAAAAATCTGAAAAAGGTGATGATTACATAAAACTGGTATCACAAAATCAACATCACCAACCTAAAGACATTAATATTAGTACAATTAGAGCTATGGCAATAGTTAAAGCTTCTGTAAGAATTAATTCTATGGGGTAAAACATAAAAAATAATAGTAAAATTACAATTCTATTTATTTGATTAATAATCATATATTTCGAATGTAATTTTGCTAATTGCTCAAACCAAATAAGAAAATGAAAGCTACAAGTATACCCAAACATGAACGAACTTTTTTTGAAACAGGAAGAGATTCCGACGGAAAAGAGTTCGTTTTAAAAAACATGAGCGTACCTATTAAAGGAACTACCAATACAATGTCTTATGTTAACTGCAAACCAAAAAACAACGATAGTTCATTTTACTATCAAGAAAAAAACAAAAAAACACAGATTGTTCTTCACTATACAGCCGGATATTTAAAAGGCGATGTAGCCGCACTGTCTAGACCAAACTATCATGTTTCTACACCTTTTATTATTGCTAGAAACGGTAGTATTCTTAACCTATGGTCTTCCGCTTATTGGTCTTATCATTTAGGATCTGGCGCTGTTGGAGGTAACACCAAAGGCAGTAAAAGAACAATTGCTATTGAGATATCAAATATTGGCTTTTTAAAAAGGATAGATGATAAACTAGTGACTGTATACAATGACAACGATGTGTACTGCACTCTAAACGATACTCAATTTTACACAAAACTAGATAGTCCATATCGTGGAGAAATGTACTATGCAAACTTCACTAAAAAACAGTATGCAAGTTTATGTATATTATTAGACTATTTAACCGCACAATACAACATACCTAGAGAGTTTTTACCTGAAGAAAAAAGATTTGAAACTTTATCTAAAAACGAGTTAACAAATTTCAGAGGCATTGTTTCTCATGTTAATTACAGAACTTCAGGAAAATGGGATATTGGACCTGCTTTTGATTGGAATAACATCTATTAATTAAAAAATCAACCAAACAAACCTATTAACCTATGAAAAACTCCAATATCAACACCATACTCCAAATAATAGTCATCGTTTTTTTAATTGTAATTGGTTATTTTACTTTAAGTTCCAACGATAATTTAAATATTATTTCTACAGAACTTAAAAACACCAAAGAAGAGCTTAAAAACTCAAAAGAAACAATTATTTCTGTACAAAACGAGCTAAAAAATGCTCAAATGGAGTTTAAAAAGATGAAAGCTCAAAAAGATTTAATTATTCATAAAAGAGATTCTTTAATTCTTTCTTTTGAAAAAAGAAATGCTAAAGATTGGGAAGATTTAATGCGAATTAAAGATTCTATAAAAATCACCAACGACAAGCTAACTGAAGACAGATTAATTCTAGATCGTCTCTTCGGTTTAAAAAACAATTAAACACCTCTAAAAAAGCCAAAAAATCATGAAAAAACTAATCCTATTCCTTTTAATCGCAGTCTCATATATTGGTTTTAGTCAAACCAAAGACTCTTTAAATATTATTACAATTCCAAGTTCTTACGCCAACCATATAGGAGAACCAATAACTGTAAAAAAAGACAGCTTATACTTATTTAAAACACCTGAAGTTTATTTAGTTAATAAAAAATCTTTTTTAGCAATTAAAAATGTGTATGAAAGCACCGTCAATAAAGATCAAATGACGCAAGAACTTGTAAAAAGATATGCTCAAGCACTTCGAAAAAACATTGATTTAGAACGTCGTTTAAAAATTAATTTTTCTGAAAGCGACTCATTAGATAGAGCTGTTTATGAACGAACACAATTAACACTTGCTAATACTCAAAAAGCACTAGATTTAACCTTAAACAGTTTAGAAAAAGCCAACAAAAGCTTAGAAATAGCTGAAAAAGCCACAAAGCGAGAACGAAGAAAAAGGTTATTTGAAAAAATACTTATTGGCGCTGCCGGAATTGGTGCTGGTATTTTGGTAGGTGTTTCTCTTTAATTAATATTCAACACATTGTATTTTAGTTGGTAGTTTCCTATATAATTACAAAACTAAAAAACCTCTCACTAAATTTAGTATAACGAAATAACCTGTTTATTTTTTGATATTGTAATTTTTTACTATCTAAAAATAAACAGGTTATTTATTGTACTGCTTTTCGTTTGAAAAAATCGCTCTCTATAAATATTGATCTACATCTCCCCAAGGTCCTCCATTGATAATATCAATACCATGACCTTGCAAAAACTCAGTAGCTTGTCCGCTTCTTCCTCCACTTCTACAAACCGCAATAACTGGTTTGTCCCAAGATTTTATCTCTTCTATATTTTCTGGAATGGTATTTAAAACAATATGCTTTGCTCCTTCGCTATGCCCTTCATTCCACTCAGCAATTGTTCTAACATCTAAAACAACTGCTCCTTTTTCTAAATATTCTTGTATTTGGTTTGCCATATTTTTTCCGCTAAATATTCTTTTTAAAAAATTCATTAAACTGCTTGCTTATCATTCAATAGTGATAAACCACTATCTATTAAACTTTCAAAATCTTTATTTGATGCTTGTAAGCCCTCTAAATAGATTTTTATTTCATTCTTTATTTCATAGTCGTTAATTACAGCTAATTCATACAATTCTAATGCCAATAACCAGTCATTATTAAAACTAGTTTTAACCCTATTAAAAACAAGAGTAACTTTATCTTCAGAAACTTCATTCTTTTCTCTTATCTCTCTTACCTCTGTATAAAGTTTGTACAACTCCTTATCAGTATCACTGTAATCTATTTTATGAGTTTTAGTTTCAGAAACCTTACCAATATCTTCAAAAGAATTAGCATCCGCAGGACCTGCATATGCAGAAATTACTTCTACTCCAACAGCCATGTCATAAATTCCCCAATCTGGATGGAATAACACCATTTCATTATGAGTTACAGTACAGTTCTTAAATGAAATTAACTGAATTCTTCCTCTTAAATCTCTAGTACCTGTAATTACTTCTCCTTCAACTTTTATTCCTCCTTCAAACTCTAAGACTACATTTTTCCCTTCATAAATCCCATACGCTTCCAAATCTCTCGGACTCATATTTTCTATCGGAATATTAATTCCTTTTAATTTTCCTATCGGACTACCATAACCTTCGGCATGATAAGCTGTTCCATGACCTATCAATTCTTTATCTCTATTAGCCAAAGCAGTTCCTCCAGTAGTTTGAATGTAAATTGGTTTGTTATTTTTATCTGCAATCACATTTGAAAATACTCCCGAAATTTGAACTCCTGTAGACAATTCTATAGTTCCCAAATTTTTTGAGTCGATTAACTTTTTTACTCCTGTTAATCCACCTTTTCGAATTCCCATTGTATTTGCATACTGCTCTAACACCAAACTTAAATGTGCAAAATCTGGAGTTACAAATAATTGTGGTTGAGGTTTTGTAATATCAAAAGAAACATTTGACGCCTCTAAAGTATAAGGTAGTTTTTTAACTGCATCTTGCATACACCATTTACTTTCTCCTATGGAAGATAACAATCCTGCTCCATAAATTTTTGGATTCTCAACAGTACCAATCAAACCATACTCTACAGTCCACCAATGTAAATTTCTAATCTGAGCCATTTCTGACAGCTCTCCCATATTATTTTGAAGCCATTCAACCTTCTCTTGTGCTTCTTGAATTTCTTTTTGAGATGCATTTGGGTTTTCTTTCAAAATAGATAACAAACGAATTGCCTCATACATTTCATAATCTCTAGCAGAAGAAATTGCCTTTGCTCCTATTTCTCCAAACCTTCTTAAATATTCAGCATATTCTGGGTTTGCTATAATTGGTGCATGCCCCGCTGCTTCATGAATAATATCTGGTGCAGGTGTGTATTTTATGTGATCTATAGTTCGCATATCAGAAGCTATCACCAATACATTATAGGCTTGAAACTCCATAAAAGCGTTTGGTGGAATAAATCCATCTACAGAAACAGCTGCCCAGCCAATTTCTTTCAAAATACGATTCATTCCCTCCATTCTAGGAATAGTATCTATTGAAATTCCTGTTTTTTGTAAACCTTCAATATATGATTCATGCGCTACCTTACTCAAATAATCTACATTCATCTTCATTACATACCTCCACACTGCTTGATTTTGAGCCGTATATTCATCATAAGGTTGCTTTACAACAAACTTATGTAAATGTTTAGGCAATTTTTTTGTTACTTCATTAAGTTCAAAGTTAGTTTTCATACAAAAAAATAGAATTTATTTCAGAGCATAAAAATACTCATTTCCTCAAAAACAATCTAAAAATCGGAGTTTTTTGTATCTTTATATATAACATAAAATCAAAGAACATGAGAAGAGGAGGATTAAAGTTTCGTTTAATTATAGGTGTGGCAATTGTTGCTTTTGCTTATTTACGAAAGTGTAGTCAGCGACAAGAGAACCCCTATACAGGAAAAATGCAAACCATTAGTTTGAATACCGAACAAGAAATTCAAATTGGTATTCGACAAGCTCCTGCCATGGCTAATCAACATGGAGGGTTGTATCCTAACAATCAATATCAAGCATATGTTGATCAAATAGGAAAAAAATTGGTAGACAATTCTATCGCTAAAAAATCAGCTTATAAATATGAATTTCACCTATTAAAAGACGACAGAGCAATTAATGCTTTCGCCCTACCAGGCGGACAAATTTTTATTACGTATGCTTTGTTTTCTAAACTTACAGATAGCAATGGGAGATTGAACGAAGATATGGTTGCCGGAGTTTTAGGGCATGAAATTGGACATGTTTTAGGAAAACATTCTAACGAACGAATTAGCGAAGCTAACTTTTGGAAATTAATTACTATGGGAGCTTCTGTTGGTGCTGACATGGGAAATTTAGCTAATAATATTGGACAACAAACATTGTTAAAAAATGGTAGAGGTGATGAATTAGAGAGTGATGAAATTGGGGTAAAATTAATGCTTGATGCTGGTTATGATCCTAGATATTTAATTAATGTAATGGAAATTTTAAAAGCAGCTGCAGGTCCAAATCGAGTTCCAGAATTTCAAAGTACACACCCTGATCCTGAAAATAGAATTCAAAAAATTAAAGAAGCTATCAGAAAGTATAGCTAACTAAATATCAATACATAACAAAGAGGTGGAATAAATAATTTCACCTCTTTTTTTTGCTAAATATGTAACGTTTTTAAAAAATATACTACTGATAAATAAAACAATTTAAAAGAAAAATATATGACAGCTTCAGGAATGATTGCAATAATAAAAAGCAACAAAAGAAAAAGAGTAAGTGCTATTGAAAAATTAAAAAAATACAATTTTAAAGAAAAAGGTAAACTATACTTTAAAAACAAAGCTACTCCTAAATTATTAAATAAAATTAGAAAACAAGCTTTAAAAGATGCTAAAAGAGACACTTTAATAAATTACGCTGTGTATACTTTAATTTCTGTATCTACTTTATTATTAACAGGAATTATAAAATTTTAAAAAAGAAAAATATGGGATTTCCAACTATGAATGTCAGTTTAAAAAACAACAAACGCCCTCGAGTGAGTGTTATTGACAAATTAGAAAAATATAATTTTAAAGAAGAAGGTAAATTGTATTTTAAAAATAAAGCAACTAAAAATGAATTAGAATTCATAAAAGTACAGGCAAAAACAGACGCTAAAGAAGAAGTATTGATCAACTATATTGTATTCTCACTTGTTTTTATTTCTGCTATGTTTTTAACTGGTATTATAATATTTTAAAAAATCGTAATTAAAAAAGAAAAAGTATGAGTTTTGGAGGAGCCGTATCGGCAATGGTTACTAGTTTAAAAAATAATAAACGTGAACGTGTAAGCGCTTTAAAAAAATTAGAAAAATATGACTTTAAAGAAAAAGGAGAATTATATTTTAAAAACAACGCTACTGAAAATGAATTAAAAAAAATTAGAGAAAACACTAAAAAAGAAGCTAACCGAGAAATGTTATCTAAAGCAATACCTTTGATTATCTTTTGCTTAGCAATTCTGCTCGCAATCGGTTTCGTTAAATTTTAGAAATCCCTTAAAAATCTTTAGTACTTTTACTGTTCAAACCGTACCATAATGAACAAGAAAGTTATTTTAATGATTTTAGATGGTTGGGGAATTTCTCCTAACCCAGAAATATCTGCTGTAGACAAAGCCAATACACCTTTTATAGATTCTTTGTATCAAAAATATCCTCATTCTGAATTAAGAACTGACGGTGAATTTGTTGGACTTCCTGAAGGACAAATGGGAAATTCAGAAGTTGGTCATATCAATTTAGGTGCTGGTAGAATTGTATATCAGAATTTAGCTAAAATCAATAAAGCTATTAAAGACAACACTCTTTCTAAAGAACAAGAGTTGGTAAATGCTTTTGAATACGCTAAAACGAATAATAAAAACATTCATTTATTAGGTTTGGTTTCTGATGGAGGAATCCATTCTCACATCAATCATTTAAAAGGTTTACTTACCGCTGCTGATAATGCTGATATTGAAAATATCTTTTTACATGCTTTTACTGACGGAAGAGATACTGATCCTAAATCTGGACAATCTTTTATTGAAGAAATTCAAGAGCATATGAAAAACACTACTGGTGAACTTGCAAGTATTACGGGTAGATATTATGCTATGGATAGAGATACTAGATGGGAAAGAGTAAGTTTAGCATACAATGCACTTGTGAATGGTAAAGGTGAATTTTCTTCTGACGCTAGTAAAAGTATTGCTGAAAGTTATGCCAATGATGTTACTGATGAGTTTATAAAACCAATTATTATGGTTGATGCTAACAATCAACCTAAAACTACTATTAATGAAGACGATATTGTGATCTTCTTTAATTTTAGAACTGATAGAGGTAGACAATTAACTGATGCTTTAAGTCAAAGAGATTTTACTGAGTTTGACATGAAAAAACTTCCGTTATACTTTGTTACTATGACAAATTATGACGCTACTTTTAAAGACATTAAAGTAATTTACGATAATAAAAACATTGAAAACACTTTAGGAGAAGTGTTAGAAAAAGCTTCTAAAAAGCAAATCAGAATTGCAGAAACAGAAAAGTATCCACACGTTACTTTTTTCTTCTCTGGAGGAAGAGAAAAAGAATTTGAAGGTGAAAAGCGTTTACTTTGTCCATCTCCAAAAGTAGCTACTTACGATTTACAACCAGAAATGAGTGCTTTTGAAATTCGTGATGCTATTGTACCTGAATTAAACAAAGGCGAAACTGATTTTGTTTGTTTGAACTTTGCCAATGGTGATATGGTTGGACATACAGGAGATTTTAATGCAGCTGTAAAAGCCTGTGAAGTTGTAGACACATGTGTAAATGATGTAGTTACTGCTGCCTTAGCAAATGATTATACCACATTATTAATAGCTGATCATGGAAATTGTGAAACGATGATTAATGAAGATGGTTCTCCAAACACAGCACATACCACTAATCCGGTTCCTTTAATTTTGATCGACAAAGAATTAAAATCAATAAAAAATGGTATTTTAGGAGACATGGCTCCAACTATTTTAAAATTAATTGGAGTTGATCAACCTAAAGAAATGACTCAAGAACCATTAGTTTAGTATGAAAAAAATAATAGTATTAGCTATTGTAGCAATAATTTCTTCTTGTGCTAGTTATAATAAAACTCAAAATACAACTACTAAAGTACCTGCTGTTAAAGATGCTAGCGGAAACTTAGTAGGGTACGTTACTAAAAAAGATTTTCAACAAGAACCTTTTGGTAGTAGCTGGTTTAATGGTACTTTAAGAAATTATAGCACTGATAAAAATACTATAGAAGCTTTAAAGCCTTATTTAAAAGATGTAACTATTAAAGCTTTTATGGGTACATGGTGTGGTGATAGTAAAAGAGAAGTGCCTAAATTTTATAAAATTTTAGAAGAAACTAATTTTGACGAAAAACAGTTGTCTTTTGTAACTGTTAACAGAGGAAAAACAGCAAATGGCTTAGAAAAAGGTTATAATATTGAACGAGTACCTACCTTTATTTTTTACAAAAAAGGAAAAGAAATCGGTCGATTTGTAGAACATTCTGTAAATAATGCTTCTTTAGAACACGATATATTACAAATAGTATCTGAAAAAGGATATAAACACGCTTATGAATAATTAAGCTGATAGTTTGTTCTTTTGTTTTTTATGAATGAACTATATTTGTAGACTTAATTTTTCTACACAGAGATGATTATACAAAAAACCAGAGAAGAAATAGAATTAATGCGCGAAAGCGCTCTTGTAGTTTCAAAAACATTAGGAATGCTTGCTAAAGAAGTTAAACCTGGTGTATCTACATTATTTTTAGACAAATTAGCTGAAGAGTTTATTAGAGAACAAGGAGCAATTCCTGGTTTTTTAGGTCTGTATGACTTTCCGAACACTTTGTGTATGAGTCCGAATTCTCAAGTAGTACACGGAATTCCTAACAATACTCCTTTGGTAGAAGGAGATATCATCTCTATAGATTGTGGCGCTATTAAAAATGATTTTTATGGAGATCATGCCTATACTTTTCCTGTTGGTGAAATAGCTCCTGAAACTCAAAAATTACTTGATGTTACTAAAGAAAGTTTATACGTTGGTATTAGAGAACTTAAAGTAGGTAACAGAGTTGGTGATGTAGGGTACGCTATTCAACAATTTACTGAAAAACACGGATACGGCGTTGTAAGAGAATTAGTAGGTCATGGATTAGGTAAAACAATGCATGAAGATCCGGAAATGCCTAACTACGGAAGAAGAGGTAGAGGTAAAAAATTTGTTGAAGGAATGGTTGTTGCTATTGAGCCTATGACTAATATGGGAACTCATAAAATCCGTCAGCATAAAGATGGTTGGACTATTACAACCTTAGACAACAAACCTTCTGCTCACTTTGAACACGATGTAGCTATTGTTAATGGTAAGCCTGAATTACTTTCTACTTTCCAATATATTTATGATGCTTTGGGTATTGAAAGTAATGAAGAAGATGAGTTTAGACAAGCTTTAAGTTAATTTTACTGTTAATCAGAATCAAATCTCTATAATAAGTTGTCTCTTTTTAAAACTATACTTAATACAATACCTCGCCCTATATTAATAAAGGCTAGCTATTTGGTACGTCCTGCTTTGGCTTTTTGGCTAAAAGGAAACAAGTTTACAGATCCTATTGATGGGAAATCTTTTCGTAAGATGCTTCCATATGGATATGAAACCCAAAGAGAAAATGTATTATCTCCTAGTACTTTGTCTTTAGAAAGACATCGCTTATTATGGTTGTATTTAAAAAATGAGACTGATTTTTTTACTGCTACTGAAAAAAAATCACTGCTCCATTTTGCTCCTGAGCAATGTTTTTTAAAACGATTCAGAAAACAGCAAAACTTAATATATACTACAACAGATTTAGAATCACCTATTGCAGATGTGAAAGCAGACATTTGCAATTTACCTTTTGAAGACAATTCTTTTGATATTATTTTTTGCAACCACGTGCTAGAACACATTCCTGACGATACAAAAGCCATGCAGGAACTTTTCCGAGTTTTAAAACCTGGTGGTTTGGGAATTTTTCAAATTCCACAAGATTTATCAAGAACAACAACTTTTGAAGATGATTCTATAACTGATCCTAAAGAAAGAGCTAGAATTTTTGGTCAGTATGATCATGTGCGTGTATATGGTAAAGATTACTTTGACAAACTTCGTTCTATTGGTTTTGAGGTTAACGAAATTGATTACACCAAAACATTATCTTCAAATTTAGTAGAAAAACACGCTCTTGCTAAAGGTGAAATTTTACCTGTTTGTTATAAAAATTAATAGTTTTTTACATGAAAAAGCCCCAGCCATAAACTGACTGAGGCTCAAACATCATATAAAAACTAAAAACAACTATTTAACATCCTCTAAAGCCTTAATATTTGTAGCATCGTGTAAAATCGAGTTTCTTTGAGACTTCAAAACGTTTGTAATACCTTGAGGTAAGTGTTCTTCAGAATTTATAACATCATTATATTCTTTAATAGCTGCTTTTTCTCCCCTCAAAGCTTCTTCTAACATTGCCTCATCACTATCTACTGATATCAATGATTTTGTATTAATCCATGCTCTGTGTGCTACTCCTGTGAAACTTCCATTTTTTTCTGGATCTTCACCAAAAGCTCTAATTTCTCTTCTCAATTCACGACCAAAATCTTTACGTTCATTCGCTTTTCTCTCAAAAAAATTAGTCAAAACATTACTCTCTGCGTTTTCAGATAAAGTTCTGTATCCTTTTTCGGCATCATAACTTTTCTTCAATAATCCATTTAATTTACTTGCTACTTGTTCTGTATAACTGTACATAATATTTTGTTTTTAATTTATCAGTAATTTTCTTTTGAGATGCTTACCTATTCACATCTTTGTGCACTACAAAGTTACGTTGCCTTTAAGTAGTTTATTTGTTCATTTGATTCAGATCTTTGCTCATTTAAAAAACACTTTTATGATTTTTTAAATTTTAACTCAATCAAACATTACTTATCTTTATACCTGTTAAATCAACCTTATGAAAACTATCAATATTACCGCTAAAGACACTAGAGGTACTGTATTACAAATTCAAGAAGTTATTGGAGGAACTATTACCGAACGTTGGGGTGAATATGTGTTGAATGTAGATAATGAAAATGCAAAAGGTAAGATTACTTTTTTTACTCTTGAATGGGGTGCGAGCATATTAGAATATGATATTACGTTTTTAGATGACATAACGCTTGTTATGGACACTTCTGAATACAACCCAATTCATTTTACTTATACCAGCGAAGGATACTGTTTTCATAGATTTGAAAAAGAAGATAAAAAAAGGAAGTTAGACACTTTTCAATCTGTTATTATTACTAGTAAAGATGGTGGATTTAACTACGGGTATTTTGAAAAAAACATTAAAATTCACATTCATATTATTCAAATTAGTAGAATTCAATTTTTAAAGAAACGTATGAATGATGGTAATTTACTTAACAAACGTTTATATGAAGTTTTTCATGATCAGCAACATGAAAACGTATTTGCTTATTTTGGCACGTATAATTTAAAACTAACCAATTTAATTAAGCAGTTTAATAAGGTAAAGCAAAAAGGGATGATACGAATGCTGATAAAAGAAGGTATCATTTATCAAATTTTATCTGAACATATTTTACAACATAATAAAGATGTTAAGCTGAATGATGATTTACAAACAACGCTTACTAAAAAAGAAATAAAAGCCATTCGAAAACTAGCACAGCGTATTAATAAAAATGTTGCTGATGAGTATATTGTAAGTGATTTGGCTGATGAAATTGGGTTAACGCAAGCAAAACTTCAAGAAGGATTCAAATTACTATTTTCAAGAACAGTAATTGAATATTTGCGTCATATACGCTTAGAAGAAGCGCGCGATTTACTAAATAATTCAGATTACAACATTTCTCAGGTGGTGTATTCAATAGGATTTAGTAGCCGTAGTTACTTTTCTAAAATTTTTAAAAAGAAATACGGAATTAGCCCAAGTAAGTTTTTAAAAAACAAACAAGAAGCTGATATTAAAATTGCTTGATGCAGTTATTATTTTAAAGAATTTCTTGTTTACTTTTTTAATTCTGTTTATAATTACCACAACAACACTTTTGTGTTGAAGAAGTTGAATAAATTCAGAAAAAAATAAGCTAATGATTATCAAACCTTTTAATTGTTCTATTGGTAAATTGAATGAACTTACACCCGATACTCCTGTAAATTTAGTGTTAAGTGGTGGAGGTGAAAAAGGCGTTGCACATATTGCTTTTATTGAAGCTTTAAATGAAAGAAACATTAAAATTAACGCAATTTCAGCCTGTAGTGCTGGTTCTTTGGTTGGATCTATGTATGCCTCTGGACTATCTACAGAAGAAATGTTAGACTTTTTTAGAACTACCGATATTTTTCAATATTCTTGGATCACTTTTGCTAAAGCTGGTATTTTTGATTCTAGTAATTATTTACGCTTAATTAAAAACAAAATAAAACCTACTTTTGAAGAATTACATACTCCACTGTATGTTTCAACTACCAATTTAAACAGAGGTGCTACTCATTATTTTAGTAAAGGAGAACTATTAAAACCTGTACTGGCTTCGTGCGCAATTCCTGGTTTATTTAATCCTGTAGAAATTAATGGCGAATTATATTCGGACGGAGGAGTTCTTGATAATTTTCCTCTTATGCCGTTCAAAAAATCAGAATATCCTGTAATTGGAAGTTACGTGGTATATCCTTCTGTTAAAACTAACGATAAATTAAACTCTACGCTAAATGTATTAGAGCATTCTTTTAAATTGCTCTCTTTAGCTTCAGAAGAATACAAATTCTTTAAAACCTATGCTACCGCATGCTTTCCTTTAGATGAGTTTAGTGGATTTAGTAAAAAAGAAGTAGACGATATTTATGAAAAAGCTAAAGAATATATTGAAGAAAAATTACAATAACGGACTAAATATTTTGGCGCATCCCTCCAAAAGTTTAGCCCCAATATTTCTTTTTTTAAAAGACTCGTAATCTAAAATCTCACAGCTTTCTTTTTTGTTTTCAAAATCAATAGCCAACTCTTCAGCTATCGCTTCGTTATACAATAACGAATTCACCTCATAATTATGCTCAAAACTTCTGTAATCAAAATTCCCTGAACCTATGGAGGCTATTTTGTTGTCTACAATTATTAATTTACTGTGAGAAAAAACATTCTTTAATACCCGTATTTCTACTCCTGCTTTTAATAAATTTTCAAAATTAGCATACATACTATTCTTAGCCATTATACTATCACTTTTTTTAGGTACCATAACAACAACTTTCACTCCTCTTAAAACAGCCATTTTTATAGCTTCAAGTAATGTTTTATCTGGAATAAAATAAGGGTTTTCAATATAAATGTTTTTATCTGCCAAATGCATCATCATAGTGTATTGGTATAATATAGATTGATAATCTAAATCTGGTCCGCCTACAACTATTTGACCTAACACATTTCCTTTCTTCTCTTGAACAGGTAAATACTTTTCTCCTTCTAGTAATTTTTTATTCGTTGTAAAATAGTAATCCTTAATAAAAACTCTGTGTAAATGATCAACCATTGGTCCCTCTATTTTTAAATGTAAATCATTCCAAATCCCTAAATTTGAAGTACTTTTCACATACTTATCAGATATGTTTACACCTCCTGCAAAAGCCAATACTCCATCAATAACTATTATTTTTTGATGATTTCTATAATTCAGTGTTGATAACACTGTTTCATATTTTAAAGGTAATATCGGATAAATAGCTGCCCCTAATCGCTCTAGTTTTCGTACTCCTTCATTCTTCCATCCATAACTACCAAATGCATCATACAAAATTCTAACCTCAACACCTTTATCAAGCTTATCTATCAACAAATTAATTAATCTATTTAATAACGCTCCATTTTCAATTATATAATACTGAATATGAATAAACTTTTCAGCTTTAGATAATTCAAAAAAAATACTATCAAACACTTCGTTTCCTTCTTTTAACAATTGAATATTATTGTGCTCAACTGCAGGAAAACCTGAACTGTTCTTTAGTAATTGTTCTATTCTTTGATATTTTTCTATTGTAAACTTCGTATTCGCTTTACCTTTATGATTTAGATTGTACAACTTTCGTTTAGCTGAAAAATCTAACTGTAAAAACTTAAACTTTTTACGATTAAGCCCAAACAAGAGATACATAGCGACTCCTAAAAAAGGAAAAATTATTACTACTAACAACCAACCTATTGATCTGGTAGGTCTTGCTCCATGAAGTAAAACACTAAAAACAGCCCAAAGTACACTTACAAAATATATACTGTATAATAATATCATTAAACTTTGGTTGCTTTATTTAATTTAAGTTCTGTTGTATATGGTGTTGATAGTATTCGCCTTATTTCACTCAAAGGTGTTTTTTTATGCAACCAAGTATTTGCCAACAAACGTGGTATTTCTAAAGGCATCGTATCGTACAGATTATTAGATGTTGTTAACGTTACATTTGCTTCTGTATTAATAACTGCACAGGTAATAAAACCATCTTTAAGCACATTATAAATTCCTGCTAAATAAAACGGTTTTACTGTTTCTTTTTCTACTAAAAGATCGTTTATTTTGGTTCCATTTAAACAATATATGTAAAATCCTGTCACTACAATTAAACACCTACGCTGCTGTAGTGCTTCTTTACTCAATACATTATTAAAAATGGTATCTGTAGTTACATGTAATGTATTTTTCATTTTTTGAAACTTGCGCCAGCTACCTTCATATAAATGAGGTAAAATACCCCAGATAGCTGGCACAATTACTTTTGAGTCTTCTTCTGTTATTACTGAAATTACTTGTTCTTTATTTCCATCTATTTTTAATTTTGGTTTGTAAATTAGAGGGTATTTCACCTCTACTCCCAACTCTTGCTTTAACAAAGCTAAGCTTGCTTTATTTGATAATTTATACTTCACAAGCTATTATTGATAAACTCCAGATACTACTACCATGGATATTCCTATTAAAATACATGTTAATACAATATAGAAACCTACACGTGTAATTTTATTATTTTGAAAAATGTAATTTCTATCTCTTTTTTCAGCATTCTTTTTTAATACTTTAAAATCTTCTGGTCCTTGTTTCATTGTTTTATAATTTAAAATTTACACAAAACTACTGTTAAACACATTGACGCTTTTGTTCATTTCATTGGATTATTTGCTCATTTCATATCAAAGCAAATGAATCAATGTTTATTACAAATGAGCTAAGACGAACCTTAACGTCCCTGTAATTTTGTAACTCACAAAAACAATTATTAACAATAAAACTTTAAATATATGTTACGATGGACCATCACCTTTTTAATCATTTCTTTAATCGCAGGAGTTTTAGGATTCTCAGGAGTTGCCGGAACCTCTATAGAAATAGCTAAAATTCTATTCTTTATTTTTTTAGTACTGTTTATCATTTCTTTAATAAGAGGTAGAAAAACCACTTAAAAGTGGTAAACCCATAGTTTTTATTACAAAAACTACTAAAACCTTTATTACCCTAGAAACTGATATTAACAAAAAACTATATATGTTACGAATTGAAATTAAAGATGGCGAAAATATAGAAAGAGCCTTAAAAAGATATAAACGAAAATACAGACAAACCAAAGTTTTACAACAAATTAAAGACAAAAAAGAATACAAAAAACCTTCTATTCAAAACAGAGAAAAACTTCAAAAAGCAAAATATAGAGAGGCTTACTTAAGAGAACAAGAGTCATAACGGAGAACACAAAAAAACATCCAAAAACTTGTAAAACATCATATAAAAAACATTTCTCTTATGAACTTTGAAAACTCTTTATTAAAACTAAAAAATACGATTATAGAAAACTGGAATAGTCTTATTGAAATGATTCCAAAAATCATTGTTAGTATTTTAATAATAACCGTCGGATTCTTACTTTCTAAATTCATTGCTAATGCATTTAAAAAAACGATCTCTAAAAGAACGCACGATGAATTAATGACTAATTTTTTAAGTAGAACTCTTAAACTAGGAATATTAGCACTTGTAATAATGCTGGCTTTAAAAATAGCTGGCTTACAAAGTATTGCAACTGGTTTATTGGCTGCCGTTGGTGCCTCTACTGTAATTATTGGTTTTGCTTTTAAAGATATTGGCGAAAACTTTATTTCTGGTGTTATTCTTTCTTTTAAAAGACCTTTTGATATTAACGACACCGTTAAAGTTGATGATATTTTCGGTAAAGTAAAAGGGTTAGAGTTTAGATATACCAAACTTAAAACTTTTGATGGTAGAGACGTGTACATTCCTAACAGTGATATTATTAAAAAAGCGGTATACAATTATACTGAAGATGGTTATTATAGAAATGATTTTATGGTAGGTATTGATTATGATGATAGTATTGATATTGCTAAAAAGCTAATTTTGAAGGCTGTTATTGGTACACTAGGTGTTATTGATACTGAAGAACATAAATGTTTTGTTACCGTTGACAACTTAGGGGTAAGTACTGTAAACTTAAAGGTGATTTTTTGGACAAAAACGAAAGAATATAAAAGAGGTGCCTTAGAAACCAAAAGTGAGGTTATTAAAAATGTTAAAAACATAATTTCTAAAAACGGAATAAGTATGCCTGCTGATATTAAAGAGCTAAAACTCCATAATTCTCAAAAGAGTATTCCTATTACTATAGAAGATACCACAAAGTAGTAGTTTATAGTCGATTTTATTTACGATCTTAAATTCTGTTTGATTACAATTTTATTCCTTAATTCAAATAGTAATTTTGCTAATTCAATCCTATTATTATTTTTTTTATTTAATAAAATTTTATTTATCTCTTGGTTAAATTGAAAACGTAAATATTTTGGTAAATCAATGAATTGAATCTTTTCATTTATTAATAATTTGATAACTTTAATTGAGGATTTTACATATATATTATTAAACAAATCAATCTCATCAACACTTAATATTTTTTTTATTTCAGAGTATTTATTATGATGATCTAATTCTTCTTTTGAACTTATAATATTTCCAAATCCAATTGAGAAATTAGGTTTGTATATTTTTTTTATAAATTCATTTGACTTGCAAGTCAATAAAAATATATCATGCTCGTCAAAATAAAAATTTGCTTGAGTTGTATCAATAAAATATTTTTGATAGTCAAATGTATTATCAGGGATATAGAGTCCAGAAGAACTTCCGTGTCCTAAATAAATAATTAGAGATTTAGGTTCTAAATCACAAATCAATTCTTTTGCCTTTTGAATCGATTTTTCATCAGAAGAAAATGAATAATAAATATTATCAAATTCTTCTTTAAATTTACTTAAAAATAAAGTTGAGTTATCCTTGGCATGTATGATTACAATACTTTTATAATTATTCATTTAAATCAGAATAATGAGCAATTGATAACTCAATAAATTCACGAATGAATTTTAAGCCACCAATATCTTGGTTATTAAAATTTAAAATCTCTGATATTTTCTTACCATCATAATCAGAATTCCCAGTATTTATTAGTGTATTTTCATCGAATGATATTAATGAATCAAGTACTACATTTGAAATTGTATTGGATTCTTTTAACAAAGTTTTTATTTCTTCAAATCTTTGCTCATTCCTTTTACAAAACTTTATTTTTAACTCAATAATTTCTCGTATAAATTCTAAAGAAGGAATAATATCTCCAGGTTTCTCTTCTATTTCCTTTTTAATTTTTTGCAAAACATAATCTGAAGCTTTTTTTATATCAGATGAGTAAATTAAGAAAGTGCGACTTTTCCATTTTTCTTTAGTTTCTATTACCCATTCAATTATATCCCATCCTTTAATGCCTAAAAACCCTTCATTTTCAGGTAAAATATTCCAGTCAGTTATAATTAGATTGATATTTCTTCCTTTTGTTTTTTGAATTATTCCTTTTTTGAATTTTTCAACTTCAAACTTATTTAAGTCAGCATCGTAAAAATCTATCGGATTAATAACAATAGGTGTTATAATACACCCACTTATTTTAATTTTATTGTGGTATTGATTAATGGCTTCAGGATCATCATCGAATACTAAATAATTTAATTCTATTTGACTCATTTCAAAACTATTTTAAACGAAGCTCCTTTCAATTTTATATTATTTCCAATAAAATCAATTGACCCCTTAAGATTTGTAATTCTTTTTTTTACATCAAACATACCAATACCTGAACCTTTCTCTTTAGAGTCTCTCACACCCAGTTCAAAGATAGATTTAGGGTTTTTAGAAAGTAATTCACTTAAGCCAATTCCATCATCATAATATAGAATTTCTAAATTTTTATTGTTCTTAGAAAATTCAACTAAAATATTTTTTGATTTAGCCTTAATAGAATTGGAAACCAAATTATCAAGAATAATGTCAATGTCTATTGGATTTATTAATGAGTACTTCTCAAATAAATTTCCTGTTTTGATAGTAACGTCTTTTCTAGAAGTATTAATATCATTTAGATATTCTTTGATGTATTGTGGTAAATTTATTCTTTGGTTAGTAAACTTATAATCAAAGTTAGACTTAATAATTATTTGTGAGACTTTAATAGCCTTATCAATGTTACTCTTAATTGAGTAGATTTTGGATTTGGTTTGCTCATTTATATCTGATGTAAGTAGTTCGGTAACATATTTTGAAGCATTACCAACATACAAATCTATTGAATGTACTAATTGCTCTGCATCATCACTTAATGTTTTCCTTGTTGCAGTTAAATACTGATTTTTTTTGGTTTCAATAGAGAGTTTATCTGATATGTCTTTTCTTTTCTCTTTTTCTTCACGCGCTTTTTTTTCAGCTTTTAATTGCGCTAATTCAGCTAAAGCTCTTTCTTTCTCTTTTTTTACTGTTTCTAGCTCAGCTTTTCTCTTTTTTTCTTCAGCCTCTTTTCTCTTCTTTTCTTCAAGCTCTCTTTTTTTCTTTTCTAACTCAGCTCTTTTTTCAGCTTCTTTTCTTCTCCTTTCTTCTTCTTTTGCTCTTTTTTCGGCTTTTTCTTTTTCTTTTTTTAACTTTTCGAAAGCTTTTTCTATATTATCTACTTTATTTTGAAGTTTGTGGTCACTTGTTTTTTCAGCAATATCTTTTAAATCTGAAATAAATTTAATTTGTGACTCATCAATTTTTTCATTTACTAAATCAATGAAGTCCCTATTAAAATCAATAATTTCAACTTCTTTATTATTACTTAAACTTTTAATAATTTGAATAAAATCTAGTTTACTACCTAAATTAGATTTTATAACATCTATATTTTCAGAATCTTTATCTGTTGATAATTGAAGTTTATATTGTTCTGCTTTATCAACATTGTTTCCAAAATATTTTTGCCTTTTAAATCCTTCACCCCAAAGTACTCCAACTACATATCTTTCAAGTCTTCTATGAGCTAATTTAAATGCATTCATTAATTCATAGTAGCCAGGAGTTTCTATTAAACCTCCATCTCTACTAGATACTTCTTTGAATTGTTCCGTGTCATTTGTCGAAATTGAAACTCGTCCAAATAAGTTTCTAGTTCCTAAAAATCTATTATAACCTTGTTGAGCTCTAAAATCTATACCCCAACTATCATCACCTTTTTCACCAAAAGGTTGCACTCTAAATCCATTTTTAAATAAGAATATAGAACCAAATTGTATTGGTTGAATTCCCATTTTTAGAGAGAAGTTGTGTTTAGCTGAACGATTTAAAAAATATAAATCAATTTGCAGGTTTTTGATTATTTTAAACTCTTTTGAAGGTTCTTTTATGTGATAAATTAATTCTCCTCTATCAATTATCTGAGTTTCAATTTTACCTTTTGAAATTTTAAAAGTAATTTGAGAAGTCTTTAATTCTAAAATGTCAAGAATTGCATTTTTTATAGAACCGTTTACTTTATCTCTGTCAAAATATTTTTTTCCCTTAATTTCTTTACTCCCAGTTGTGTAAACCCCATTTCTGTCTTCGCTTAATTCCTTTTTGCAAATAATTTCAATATTGAAGTCATTTTTTTCAGAAAAAGGGTTTATTAGTTTTTCAAGAGAGTGTTTTAAAGCTAATATTCTCGTTCTATCCCATACATTGTATAAGTTAGAGATTTCTAAGATAGTTCCAGAGTTAGAGTTTTTAGGGAATTTTACAGTTTTATCAAGTGTATTGTGGTTAACTTTTACAGTTTCAAATGTGTTTTTTTGATTGGTTTCAAATTTAGACCAATCAATTTCTAATTCTTCTAATTTTGAATCATTTTTTTTTGTTTTTATGGTAAGTACTTTTCCTAATCTATCACTGGAGAACCTACCAATACCTTTTGCACCGGCATAATGTTTTCTTTCTTGAATTATATCACGATATGATTCGTTTTTGCCAGAATCATTGTTGTCTTCAGAATTATCTTTTTTTGCTGAATAAGCGACAAATAACCATTTGTTTTTTAAATCATCTAAGGACATTCCTTTTCCATCATCCGAAATAATTAATTTATCATCCTCAATTGTAATGATTACATTTTTAGCAAATGCATCGTAAGAATTTTTAACTAATTCAAAAACGGCAATAAATTCATCAGTAATTAAATCCTTACCGATGATATCTTTTAAACCAGTACTTATTTTAAACTCTAATTCATTTCCCATTATTGAATTAGTTGTTTTAAAACTAAACCTGCCTGTTCTCCAAATAAAGGAGGAATTGCATTTCCAATTTGTGAATATCTAGGAACTTCTTGTGTTCTTCTTTTACCGCCAGTTGTATATTTTCCTTTAAATTGATAAGTATCTGGAAATGACTGTATACGAGCATATTCGCGAACAGTCATAATTCTTGGTTCGCAATAATGTATATAATCATCAGGTAAAGTTGTTATTGTAGGAGTAGGCTTATTTGCGTCTAGAATTTTTGTGCTACTCTTTTTTAGGTTAAATCGTTCCCTATATGTTGCACTCGTCAAGTTTTCATTTAAAGCAATTTGAAATCTGTTTTTTACAACATCTGTATGTTTTGCAAATCTATGACTATCAACTTTACTTTCTTGCCTTTTGTATTTCCTAAGATATTTTTGATAATCAGATTTTATTTCTCCATAAATTCCAGCTTTGAAATTTGGAGTTTCGGAATCAATAACTCCGTTAGATTGCAGTAAATCTGAAATTGCATTTTCTAAAGTCGGATTAATAGTAAGTTTTTTATTTATTAAAAAAGCTTCTTTGTTATTTTTAATTTCCTCAAAAAATGTCTCTTCATTAAGGTTTGGAGTACTTTCAACAAAACTATTTTGAATACCTACTAAAATAAATCTTGTTCTTTTTTGTGGTATTCCGTAATCGGCAAAGTTTATTAATTGACCTTTTACAGAGTATCCAACTTTTTCAAGTTCTTTTTTTACATAAATAGAATAGGCTTCACCTTTTGTGTTGTTTTTTTTAAAGCCTTGAGTAAATCCTTTTACATTTTCAAAAAAAATTAATTTAGGTTTTACTAAATCAATAAACTTTACGTATGAATTGATTAAATCATTTCTTGAATCATTTTCAATCCTTCTACCTGCCATTGAAAAACCTTGGCAAGGAGGCCCTCCCGCAACTAAATCAATTTTACCTCTTAAAGATTTTAAATTTTTAGAATGATGCTCTATTATTTCATTAATATCGTGATTTTTTGGTTTTCCCAACCAATTAGGCCATTCAAAATGCTTTTTCTTTTTAATTAAATTATGTTCTAATGTTTTAAAAGCATCTTCACTTTTTTCAACTGCAAAAACTCCTTTCCAGCCAGCATTATGAAGTCCAAGCGAGAGTCCTCCACACCCTGAGAATAAATCAATATATGTCTTTTTATTCTCCATTTATTTATCTGTTGTTGAGTTTAATAAAAGTCTAATATCAACATTTAATACATTAGCTATATTTAATAATGTATCTAATGAAGGTTGTCTAGCATTTGTACACCATTGAGATATTGTCGATTCATCCTTATTTAATTGTTCAGCTAACCATTTGTTTTTTCTTTTAGTCTCTGCAAGAACAACTTTGATTCTATTTATTTCCACTTTTGAAAATTAATTTGCTTTAAACACAAATATATTAACTTATTTGGAATAATCTTTTTGTTATTGTTAATTTAACTGGATGCGCTGATGTGTAAAGGCAAAATCCTTTTTTGGCAGAAGCACGCAGCTAAAAAAAACTTAACCATACGGTTCAGTTTTTTCCACCTAAATCTAACCTAGACTAAACACAATTCTATCTAGATTAATATTACATATATTTATATATTGCTTTGAAAAAATAAAAAGGAATAGGAGGTTTAATCGCTTATTTCTTAATCTTTTTTTAGAACATTAAATTTATAAAATAATAATAGTTGTACAATGCTTTTAATATTAAATTTTCATACAATAACATCACTTTACTGTATTATTTTAATGCTTTTAAAAGGTCATACTAAAATATTGTTGTAGCCAGTTTTTTATTCATAACAGAAAACGTTTATCTTTTCGCAGTCGTGCTCGTGTCCATAAATAGATAGTGGCTTTTTAAAATCAAGTCCATTAAATAATTTCGTTTTATTCTGTTCGAATGCTTTATTCAGCAGTAAATAGGTTTTATATATGTACGAATTCCTTAAACTTTGAAAAAAATCAGTATCAAAGATATCATCAAATATCTCGGCTTCCTCTAAACACTCTTCAAGCTCTATTAGGTTACTCCAAATTTTTGAGTAGTCGACATGTCCCATCATTTCAAAGAAATCATTTTTGTAGTTAAAATCAAAGTGTTTTGGTTTTTCTAAAATTGGGTAATTGCCTTCTCCGAATCCACTTATCCATGCATGTGGTTCAAAACTATAAGTAAGAAGGATTATTTGAATTTTAGAATCTTCAATTTTTCTAATTCCTTTTTTGATTTTTTCGAATGATGATATTAAGTCCCCTGAAAACCCATTAATAATTTCGGTTTCGTTAATATCAAATGCAATAGCTTTTTCATAGCATTCCAATAGTTTTTTATTTCCTTTTACTAATTTAAAATTCTCAATTACAGATTGGTCGTAAAGTTTAACCATCTTTTCATCATTAATACTGTATATGTCTGGATTTTCTACTTCAAGTAAATCGAGCCATTGTAAAAGTGATGCATATTGAATTTCCTTGAAGTTTTCAAGAAACAAACTTTTAAGGTTTGAATTTATTTTTTGATTGAGACTCATTTTCAGATTGGGTGTAACGGTATATGTATGAAAAGTAGGCGATTTAGAAGCACAAAATTTTCATTTAAGCACAGATTTTGATGTGAGTAAAAACCTTTAACCCTACTACTAAATCGCCTATTCTTTACATACTTTGTTGCCATTTCGTTATTTTTTTATTCATTTTTTTCTATCGAAACATACACTTTTTCAATTCCATTCTCCTGCCATTTTCCATTTCTGAACTCGGGTCTTGACCTTAAATTCCCCATTACTCCTGAACTTTCTTTAAAACTATTTGCTTTCCAAGTTCGTTGTTCTAATGTTCCATTCTCATAGTATATTGTAATATATGCTTGTTTTCTTTTAAGTAAAAGTTCTTTAAATTCAGATTCTAGTTGAGGATTCAATTTGATAACTAATTTATTGCTACTTTTCGACTTTAAATTATTTTCTTCGACAGTTTTATTTTCTGTATTTGAAATATGGTTAAGTTTCAAATTTTCAGTTTCATCTTTTAAATGCTCTAAATTGATATTCTCAAAACTCCATAAGTTTGTTGCAAATTCGAGAATACATTTATGCCTCTTTAATATTGATTTTGACTTCCAAACAAAATGCTCGTTTTCATTGATTGCATAGTCTTTAATTTCAGCTTGTTGATTTAAAAGAGGATTTTGATTGTATGACCTAACTTTATCAGAAAAAGGTTTGTTACCAATTGAAGCATTATGTGAACCTGAGATAAGCATTAAATTACCTAAACTGTTAACTATATTCGTTTTAAAATCTTCCGAATATTCATTGTTCTCGTCAACTTCATATCCAGTTTCTAAAGGTTCTCCATTTGTTGGAGTTTGTGGTGAAATATGTTCTACTTGTTCATTTTCTAATGAGAATTTTTTTATGCTGTAACCTTTGTTTTGTATTGAATTTTCATATTGCCATAGTAAGTAATTCAAAACCTTGTTTCCATACATAGCACCATTCAAATAACTTTTAACATTACTATCACCCCAATACCAAGTTTCATTAAGTTTGTTTTTTACATTTAGAATTAAACTCGTTAAATTCCCTTTGAAGCTAAGTAATATAGAGTTTAATCTTTCTTGGATATTCGCTCTACTATTAATTAGTTTGGCTCTAAAAGTCAAAACTTCAAGTAGATTAAATAGTGTGTTCAGTTTTCTATCATCATCTCCAAAAAACTTATAACCTTTGATTATAAAAGGATAAACATATGCAGGTGCATTTAATTCCTCTAATTTGAGAGAGTAATAATCCTTTGAATTTTCAAATTTTTTCATATTTGAAAAAGAAGTGTGAAGTTCAGTTATATAACCTTTTATCCATTCTATTTTGTTGTTAGATTTCTTAAATACTTCCTTTAAGTCTTCTAATGTTCTATAATTATATCCCTTGATATACGCATTATTATGGTAGATTAAAACGCTATCTTCATTGAGTTTTTTCAAATCATTTATCATTAAATAAATGAGTTTGAAAATATTTGACACATTTTCAATATTTGACTCTACTTCTTCAGGGTCACTATAAACGTACATTTGATACATAAAATAGGACTTGATTTTTTCCATATTTGTCAAATCTTTTCCCCTATTATTTTCAAGTTCAAACATTAAGGCCGAATCTTTTTTGCCTTCAAGTTCAATTATCGTTAAATCTGTAGTTTCAATTTTTTCTAAAACACGTAATACTTTTTCTGTTGACAATTTATCAAGTTCATTTTCAAAGAATTTTTTTGATTTTTTTATTCTGTCTTGTGAAAGTGTATTTGATTCAAAATTATCCTTATTGTCTATTATTACGGCATCATAACAGGCTCTATCATATTCTACAGGTCGAAGTTTAATATTGCCACCATTCTTCAAAAATATGCTTTCTTTTGTTTGAAAATCAAATTCTTTTAATAAATCTTCATTTTTCCGATTCAACAAGACGTTCAATAATGCACGAATAAATACTGTTAATGTTGTAATTCTCTGTTGTCCATCAATGATTTCGTATTTCGTATCTTTCTTTAAAGTTTCTAAAAGAATATTTCCAAAAAAATAATTGTTTTGCCCTTCAATTTGTTCGAGTAAATCTTTTAAAAAAGTGTTCCATTGTTCCTTTTCCCACGAGTATGCTCTTTGATAAACTGGAATTATAAATGATTTTTGAGAACTATCAAAAAGTCCTAAAGTAGTTTTTCTGTAAAAATCCATTGTTGATTTTGAGTTCTGTTTTTAATGAATGACAACATAGGAATAAACACAATTGTGTTTATTCCCTTTATATTATTTATATTTTGTTTTGAAAAAATAAAAAGGAATAGGAGGTTTAATCGCTTATTTCTTAATCTTTTTTAGAGCATTAAATTTATAAAATAATAATAGCAGCACAATGTTTTTAATATTAAATTTTCATACAATAACATCACTTTACTGTATTATTTTAATATAGAACAAAGAAAATAAACACAACATTTTAACACAGTAGCATCATGAACAGACTGCAGTAAAAGAATGAAAAATGTTAAGAAATAAGTACAAAAAACTGCAGTAGTAGCAGTAAAAAACAGCTAAAAATAGCCCTAAAAAAAGCAGCTTAGCATTTATTTTTTGCAAAGTTGCGGTTATACAAGAGCAAAGTTGCGTTTGGTTGGTTGCAGCTTTGCAGTTGATTAGACGCAAAGCTTCGGTTACACAAGAGCAAAGCTGCAAAAAAAAATTGCAGCAGCAGCTTTTTTGACAAAAAAGCACAAAAAAACCTCAAAAATACCAATGTATTTTTGAGGTTATACGTTTTAAAAAGTTGTTATACCAATTACACCAATTTATATTCAACGTTTTTTAACAATTGTTTTAAACGTTTATCGGGTCTAAAATTGATATGCGATTTATTAACTAATCGAATGCTAACTTCATCTTCAGTAGGCACTCCAGATGAGTTTACTCCTATTTGAAAGGTTCCTAACGTATCTAATTTTATAATTTTACCTTGTGCCAATTCATCTAAAATATTGTGCACTAACGATAATACTACGGCATAACAATCAGCTTCTCTTACTGTACTTTGATTAGAAATTAAATAGGCTAAACGCTCTAAATCAGTCACACCACTTCCTACAGCATGTAAGTAATGTTTTTTAGGTGCGGTAATGTCTTGTGGATTGATTTTTTGAATTCTTTTTACATGAATCATAATTTTTGTTTTTGTGTAGCAACGCTATGTTAACTACGGGTGATACTTTTTTCTTTTAGCTATTTTTAAATAATATAGCTCGCGTTTCAAAAATAGTATTTAATGCAGCTTTAAAGTTTAAATACGTTGGCTAGTATCTGTAGTTGCAGTAAAAAGTAGTACTATACTATTATAGAGTATTTCGTTTTTATCGTAAAAATGAATTTTGAAACCTACTTGATATCATTTTCTATGATATACGGATTCACCAAACTATTGTAGTTTTTAATTCTCTTCCAATATAAAATTAAGGCAATAGCAACCACATCTAATAATATGAATATGATACTTCCTTCTGGTCCAAAAACACCGCCTGTTAGTAAATTATTTGGCATTTCAACACTAATTATTGACGACTTAGCAACATTACCACTAACTGCAAATCCTAAAATTGCTCCCTCTACAAGATTCCACGAAAAATGCATTCCTATAGACATTCCTAGTCGACCCGTTATTAAAAAAGGTAAGCACATTACTATAGCATCAATTCCTAAATTTGTTGTAGAAATTGTTGTTGCTCCTTCGTTTCCCATATGAGCAATTCCAAATAAAGGTGCTATTATAACAACTATCAAAATTGCTCTTTTAACAGCATCTTTTTTAACAACTTGAAATGCTTCATAAGCAATGTAAAATATAAAAGCTCTAAAGAATATTTCTTCTACCGTACTTCCTATTATTAAGCCAAATATTTCAGAAAAGAACCCTGCCCAAAATGAATAGTCAAAAGAATAATTAGCGGAGTTTGTTGTAAAAAAATCTATAACTTTTAAATTATCTGTACTGTACAATACAAAGAAGAATATCGATAGCTGAACAACTGGAATTATGGCTCCCATCAAAAACTCTTGCAACCATATTTTATTAATTTTTAAGCCATACTTTTTAAATGACGATTTATCTAAAAATTTAATATCTATAAACAAACTAAACACCACTGATATCAGATACATTGACGCAGAGATGTATCCTCTTAACAAACTCTGATCTAAAAGTTGTTGAAGTATTAATTGTAACGGAATATTTATTAAAAATGTAAGTATTAAAAAAAGAAATAAGCGCCATATTGGTCGAACCCTATCTTTTGAATTAAATATTATTTTTCGCATACTGTAAATGATGTGTTATAAATTTAATGGCAAGTTAAGAGTACTCCTTTTTTTAAAATAGAACGAAATTAGTCAGTAAACTAAAACTTTCTAATGCTTTTAGGATTATAGCCAATATATCTTTTAAATACTCTTATCATATGGCTATGATCTGAAAACCCACATGCATACGCTATTTCAGTAATTGACATGTTTGTATTAAACAAGTAATCTAATGCTTTTTGAACTTTTATTTTCCTCATATAATCCCCTAATGAACCTTTATAGTACTTTTTAAAATACTTAGAAATTGTAACCGGATGTACATTTAAAATAAGCCCCAATTCATCTAAAGAGATAAACTCATTCCAACGATCTTCTATTATTTCTTTTAATAATTTTAACCAATTAGGTTTGTATGATGATATATGATTATTTGAGAATAGTGATTTTAAAGAAAGCGTAACCGAATCTAGTGTGTAGCTATCATTCATATGCAGTTCATTATGAATTTTAAGTAACTCAAAGTAAGCTTCCACATTTCTTGTTCCTGATAAATTTAAATTACTAAAGCTTAGATCGTTTTTAGAAAAAAAATCATTTTTCAACTCTAAATTAAGGTTTTTAGAAGGAAAAGCTGTGAATCTATTTCTATGTACTTCTCCTTCATTATAAGCTATAATTTTTCCAGGAAATACTTGTGTATCCTCTTTTTTTCGAGATTCTAAATTTCCTCCTTGAAGAATTAAAGATAAATGAACGTCTTCATGAGAATGCCACTCTTCTGAAACTGGTTTGCTATAATTAACTATGGATATTGAACAACTTTCTAAATGAAACTTTTCATTGGTTGTTCCTAAAAAAGTATTGTACTTTAATCTCAATGCTATTGGTCTTTGTGTTAAAAACACGACGATTGATATTAAGAAATATTACTTATAAAAGTAATTAAGATTTAAAATGAAAACTCTATTTTGTTTTTATTGATTTAAAAAATCATCTCCTACATTTTACAATAAGACTAGATTGCTTAACCGCTTTAATTTATCATCTGTTATTAGTTTTTTAAGTACAACTCTATTTTACTTATAGCTTTTGTTTTTTTTGGTGCATTGTAATTTAACCAAAACTCAGCATTGTAAGTTTTTGCTTGATTTTCTATACTTCTATTAATCTTCATATTTTCTTCAAAAGGATAATTTTCTACATCTTTTATTACAATTTTATTTACAAAAAGTTCTTTTTTAGGATTCTTAGTAAATAAAAGCTTTTTAGGATCTTGCATATCATAAATCTCCCAAGTATCTTCCTCTTTTTTGTACTTTAAATACATTTTCCCTTTAAACTCCTGGTATTCAATTATTATACTATAATCAACTATTTGCTGACCATTAGACAATCTTCTTTTCCATAACTTTCCTTTATTTTTTGTTCTTGTAAGCTCTATTTTAACAAAAGCAAAAGATTCAGTATCAATAAACAATGTTGCTTTTTGAAAAGGTTCATCTATAGCTATTATTTTATAAACATATTTGTTATTGTAAAGTAATATATCTTCAAGTTTATATTTCCAACCTCCCCTACCTTTAATAGGACCATAATCAAATCGAATAAAATCATCTTCTACTAAATCAATAATCGAATTCTTTCTCTCCCATTTTGTATTCCATGGATGTTTATTTGCAATCTGATTACTTTTCACTTCAACCAACTCTACCTGAGGCTCTTTAGACACATTACAAGCCTCATTATAAAATTTGACTGCACATTCTAGATACTCTACATATTTACCATCCTCATTTTGTAAATCTCTTATAAAACCTTCTGTTATATAAGGTTTTTCTGGATAATTTCGTGTTATTTGTTTATATGCTTTTTTTACAATTTGTTTAGCTGTAATTTTCTTCTTTTTAGTACTAGTAATTACAACTTCGTCCAATTTATCAATCTTAGAGTTAAGATATAATTGTTGATTAGGAATAAAATCATCAGTATTTAGCTCAACTGACTCATAACCTATGCTAGATATTATTACAACATTAGAATTATTTAAAGAAGGAAAATGAAAAGTAAAATACCCTTCTTCGTTAGAAGTTGTTCCTATTGTTTCTCCTTTTAGATAAATAGAAGCAAAAACTATTGGCTTTTTAGTTTCTTTATCTAGTAGTTGACCTGAAATTTTTTTATCATTATTTTGTGCAACTACCGTAATAGAAAAAAACAATAGCGCAGAAAAATAAATAAGTTGAAATATTTTGTTCATATACACAAAACGATTTACTTCTAATTTTGATACATTTTTTGAGTATAACACTTTATTTTTCTATTTAAAAAATAGATAATTGACACATTAAAAAAATCCATAATTAGTTACCTCCTCTTTTGACTAAGTAAAACAAATTTAATAATTAGTATTCGCCTCCATTTAACTAAACATAATAATGTGTAGTCTTTTTTTTAAATAAAACTTCTCATTTGTTATCCCTAAAAAAGTATTGTGCTTTAATCTCAATGCTATTCGTCTTTATGTTAAAAACACGACGATTCATATTGAGAAATATTACTATCGAAATTAAAAGTTGGTTTTATTTTCTTTTATGTTTTATTCGTTTTTTTTCATGTCGCTTTTCAATATTGTTAGGATAAAAAACTATTTTATTTTTAGTAAGTACAATAGGCATATTTGTGAAATAATTCTGAACTAACTCAAAATCTAAATCACGTATTAATATTGTAATTTCATTATAATTAGGGTTATCAATTTTAATTGTCTCTTCTTGGTCTAAAAAACTATATGTCACATTTTTTAAAATTTCTGAATCAAAAAGCCCAATCCCTTCATCATTAGCTCCAACTCCAAGTTTTTTATCATTTATTTGGATATTTACATATCCTAAAGCACCATCCTTATCATAAACTTGTATTTTTATTTTTCCTTTTAATTTCGGATTTACTTTTCCTTTATATGTAGTTTTTACAATTTTTGGTTGTTCATATGTATTCAAAAACAAAGTATCTGCAACACCTTGTTTCCAAGTCCCTTTTCTTAAAAATTCGCCGCCTAATCCAGTACATGCTGTTCTGTAATAAAACGTTTTATCTGGATATATCGTTATTTCCGAACAGACATTACCATAAGTTATCGGATATTCTTTTTGTGAAGCGCAAGAAACTATGATTAAAATAGATAAGATTATTCTCAATTTCATTTTATTAAATACTTTATTTTTTTTCAATTAGAGCTGTGCTATAGCAATTTTTAACCTCTAAATGCCCCACTTAAGTCTAAATTAGAAGTAAAATATGTGTAATACTTAAAATAAGGGTCAAGCAAAACCATTTCATTAGTTTTACATTCCAAATAAAACCCAAGTTTGAATTTAATTCCTGAACCTATTATTTCGTCAAATTTTTGACTTACAACAGAGGTTAAACCGACAATTTCTAATTCATCAAGAACAAACATCCCGTCAACACTATCAATTGTTTTATTAAATACAGATAAATATAAAGGATTTAAAATCTCCAAAGATTTAGTTTTGATAATATTAATATTATCATCTACTAAATCTAGATGTGATTTTATTGTATCCCAGTCTATTTTTATTTCATTTGTTTTACAATTCTTAAACATTAGTTCGTCAAAATGAAAATCAATCTCTGTATCATCTATTATTTTGACTGCCGACCAAGTATTAGTTTCTTTTTCTTTTTTAAAAGTTACATCATAATCGATGAATCGTGTAAAATCTAATTCACCGTATTTCTTAAGTTGTAGTTTCATTAAATTATAGCTAACGACTTGTTTATGAAATGTTGTGTACTAAAAGACACTGACTTTTCGGATAAACACAGAGCCGAATTTTTTATATTTTGTTTTTATCTTTTTTCTTTTTTAAAAGCCAAATCAAAAGATTTGGCGGACTTTCTAAATATACACAAACCTTTCGGTTAAGCATCTATTAGCTGTGTTTAATACATCATATTAGAGTTTCGTTTTATAACTTCCTTCTCATAATGAAAATAAAAATTAGGTCTCATTTCTAAGACTAATTTATTTGTGTTAATTTTTCTTATTACTTGGGTTGAATCTTCAAATTGTTTATCGTAAGATAGAGAATCTAATAATCCACCAAACTGAAAAATTGAGTCATTTACTATTTGCCAATTACAGGTCGTAATATTATTTTTTCCATAGTCTTTTATATAAGTCTTATCTGGTTTAAATTCTATATTTGAAGTAACTACTTTATATTCATGATCTCCTCTTATATAAGTATATTCGGTACCAGAACTATCGGTTGCTCTGACAAAATTCCATTTACCAATAATCAATCGATTTGATTTTTTATTGTCTATTTTAAAACTTTTACAGCTTACAGATAAAAAAATTATAGTAATTATTAATTTTAAATTCTTTTTCATTTTTCTTGAATTACTTACAACATAGTACCAAACACAATTATATTTAGCACCTTATACAACAAATATAAAAGTTATGGATTAAAGAAAGTAAATGCTTTTTCATTTTACGCTTTTTTTTGTATTATTTTAAAAGTGTAAAATCATTATTAGTATTCTTTTCAATTATATTTAGAAAAAAAATTAAAACAGTATTATTCACAAAACAACTTGAAACTGTAGTAAAAAAATTCATTAAACATATTGTACAAATCGTGTTGTAGCTAGTTTTTTAATCCTATTTCGTTAGGTTTACTTTTTGCCCATAATTCAGGAATGTCTCCATATTGATTATTATAATGACCTAGTTCTCGATTCCTTATCGTTATTTCAATTATTACTTTATTTTTTATCTCACTATATTTAATTGAAAAAATTAGTTTTTACAAAAAAAGAGTTATTCAATAGCTACCGTTTTTACCAAAAAATTATTTCCCTAAGTATTCAATGAAAAATTTCTTAAAGTATGTAAGATCATCTCTAAGAAATTTATAATCTTGATTAAATATTGTAATTATTTTTTCTTTTCTTCTGTAAGTTTGTATGTATAAATAACCAAAATGCCCCATTTCTTCATCGAACTCCATTTTTGATCCTATTTCTAATAATTCTTCTTTCGGATAAAAAACATTATCAATACTAATTCCTTTATCAGACATAATTTTTTCCTTACTATTTTCTTTTAAACTATAGTGTTCATTTATCTTTTTAAGTCCAAAAACACCTAATCCTCCTGATAAAATATAATTAATTATTCTTCCATAAGGAATTCTTAGGAAAATTATAGATAATAAGCTAATTATAGCCAAAGAAACAAAAATTATTCCAATGATAAGCTTTTGATTTAGATTCGTAGATTTCCCAATTATAATTTCTTCAGTGTCTTTCTTATAATAAAAGGTAATTTTATATCTTTTTAATTTAAGTTCTAAGATTTTTATTTGACCTTCTTTTAATTTCACTGTATTTGGGTTTTATTTTTGGTAATGGCTTGTGTATAATTAGTTCTTATTGCTTTCAAAAAACTCACACATAGCAATTAATTATATATGATGCATCTGTTGTACAAATTAACAAAAAAAATAGACTTTGATTAGAGTTGTTATTTAATTAGTTCCTTGTTTTATTTATGCAAAAGTCAATATCAAAGGTAAACGTTAAAGTACAGTAGAGTCTGTTTTTGGTACACTAACTCAGTTTATGGGACTTCACAAAATAAATACTTAAGGGATTAAGCAAGCAAATAGGTAATACATGCATCAGCAATGGCTTATAATTTTAAAAAGTAAAGCTAATTCCATAAACAGTTTTTTTTAAAACAAATTGGATATTCATAGGCTTTATATATTCCTTTTTAATTATACCAAAATTAAAAGCAGTTTTTATTACTACTAGTGTTATGAAGATTTATTCATTTCGTCTATTAATTTTCCATTTCTATCAAACTTTTGCCAATCAATTTTATGCCCATCTTTGAAATAGTACACATGCTCCTCTTGTCCATTATCATGAAAATGAATTTCAGATTTTCCATCTCTTATATAATACTTTCCATTCAACATGATATAACAAATACCTTCTAGGTAATATATAATTCTTTGAATCGAACCGTCTTTCCTATATAATTTATCTATTCCGTACTCATCTCCCTCTTTGTAAATGAATTCAGACCTTAACTCTCCTGTTTCAAAAAACAATTTTACAGGTCTAATTCTTGTCCCTTCATTGTCATAAAAGTAAGTAGACTCAACTTGACCGTTAAAAAAGTATTTTGTTATAATTCCGTAAGGCTTATTATCGATATAGTTACCAGTTGATTTTAAATTACCATTTGGCCAATATTCATTTACTTTCCCTTGTCTAATAAACTGTTTAAATGGATGTTCTTTCAATTCTAATATCCGCTTAATTTCGTTTGGAGTATTAAAATATTCGTTGAATATCGAATTCAATTGCCAATTAAATAATGATTCATTTAGTTTTGAAATTACTTGATCATTAAGACCTGATGATGTACTATCTATTTTTTTTATTTCAACATATCTAGGTTTGATTCCTAAATTCTTATAGGCCATAATTACCTCTATTGTTCCGATACAATAACAATTAATTGAGTCTTCATTTTCTGCAAAACATGAAAAAATTAAACAGTATGGATAATTAGAATTTTTTATATCGTCTTCATATTGTTTCACATTTACCTCATCAATTTCAGAATTAAGGTTTAAGCCAATAATAGTGTCTTGTAATGTTGGAAAAACATCTGTTGTATTGTTTAAAAATGTTTGTAAATAATTGTTATTCTTGCTTTGTTTGATGAAATACTGTTTAAATTCATCAATTATTTTTAATTCATCACATTTATTTACCCGAAATTTAGGCAGCTCTATTGAATAGTCTGAAAAACGAGTATATCTTCCAGCTACACTCTCTGAAGCAATGTGTTTTTCAACTATATATTCACCATCTACAAAATATGACAGTAAAATTTCAATATCCTTTTTCGAATCTAAAAGGCTTTTTTTAGATATAGATTTTTCAAATTCTTTAAAGTCTTTCATTAGTGAATTACTAATAGACTTAATCAAGGAATAATTCCAAGAATATTCACCTTCTCCAGCCCAACTTACTAATAACGGAGAATTTTCCCATACTAACTCTAGTCCATCATGATAGATTATATCAAGCTTACCCTGTGAATTAACATTAGATATTTCAATTAGTTCTTCAGTCATTTTTTTCATCACTAATTTTATTTCCTTTCTTAAAACCAACAGCCTCGTACAATTCTTATTTACAAGACAATATATATTGATTTTCAGTTTAACACAAACCTTAGTATTGCCATTTGGATTCGACTACATCCGAATGCAACACGAAATTACGGTTATACATTGTTGTAGCTGATACTATTCATTTTCAAAGTGATAATATAGAATATCAGACCAATAATTCACTCCAAGCATATTCCACTTTTCTTGTTCTATATTTTTAATCTTCTTCTCTAATTCCTGAACTTTTTCCGAATTATCCGAAGAAAATATTCTTGACAAAAATCCTTTTGATTTAGATAAACCAGAGATTTCATTGTTAAGGGTTTCAATGGTTTTGTTCATACTTCTAAAACCATTTAAATATTCGTTCATTTGACTTTCAATATTCAATATATCTTTCTCGAAAAGTTCTTTATTTTGATCTTCTAACTCCTCATCATTCATTTCATAAATTTCCCCACACTCTAAAATTATATTTTGAAGTTGATGATTATTCAAAAAGTCTTTGGTTTCGTCTATTTGCTTCTCTAATTCTTTCTTATCAAATAAGTTCTCACTTTGAAGTTTATTTAGAAAATCAAACAATCTTTGTTTTCCTTTTTCAAAATCTCCTTGAATAGCAATTGGGTATTCATAATCCCAATTTATTGAATTTGATATTTTTGAGTCTTGACTTACTAGTATTTTATATGAAAGTGGAATAGAATAAGGGTATTCCGATAATCCGAGTATTTTTTCGTTTTCTTTTCTTTCACCTTTTGTTCTGTCAAAATCAATTGCGTATAAATAACTTCTATTTGCCATTTTTATTTTCTTTATTAAAGCTAACGGTCTTGTGTATGAAATGTAGTGAGCAAAAAAGAAACTAACGTTTCGGATTAACACAGAGCCGAATTTTTATATTTTGTTTTAATTTTTCATTTTAAAAGCCAAATCAAAAGATTTGGCGGACTATATAAAATATACTAAACTTTGGATTAAACACTAAACCCCGTATTAATTACAGCCATTCTTAGCTACAGTTTTTGTGTCAAAATATTTTTATTAAACTTTTCAATGTATTTTTCCGTGTAACTTTTAGAAAAAGGAACTAACCAAAACATATTTAAATTTCTGTCTTTTTTAATAAAACGTGAGTAACCATTCAATGTCTCATTTTTTGTGCTAAATTTAAATTTAGTCAGAATATCATTTTCAGATTCTATCTGTTCAATTATATCTACAGTTTTAATATTTGGGATTTTTACTTTAAAAGTCTCCAAGTATTGTTCGAAATAGTTTTTTAAGTCAATGTTTTCATCTTTAAGCTCTATAGTATAAAGAATGATTGATTTGTCTTTTTTTCCGTCGTTGTATATTTCAAGTTTATTATAGTATTCTTTAAGGTTTTCAGGAATGTCAGAATTGATTAATTTTAACACAGTTGGTGACGAAAATTCAATTGTATTTATAATCTGATTTGACCATTTTTTTTCTAATTCATTTTCCACATTAAAAACAATAATACTTAAAGGAATTATTATTAAAATACTTAGTGCTATAATTTTAATAGACAAAGTTTTTTTCTTAGTTAAATAATGAGCTAAAAATCCTAATGAAACTCCAATAATTGTTAAACCAACGGTAAAAGCTATATTCTTATCATCTAATATTTCAGCAATGTTTCCAAATAATATGGCAGGAGAGATAATAAAAAGTAATTTCCAAGTATTTGTTTTTTGTTCTTTGTTCAAAGTTTTATTTTTTAATTGTAGCTAACGGACTTGTATATGAAACGTAGCGTGTAAAAAGAAACTAACGTTTCGGATTAACACAGAGCCGAATTTTTATATTCTGTTTTTAATTTTTCTACTCTAAAAGCCAAATTTAAAAATTTGACGGTCTTACTAAACATACACAAATCTTCAGGTTTAGCAGTTATTAGCTATGTTTTATACACCCGTGTTACCTGTAGTATTTATTTCAGTTTTTTTAAATAGTTCATCCATTTTTTTCTGTTAGATACTTTTCCATTTCCATCACAAATAGTTGTTTCCATAATTCCGTCATTCTTATCTGTATAAATTCCGTTGTCATATGCGAAAATCAGATATTCTTCTCCAACAATAAAGTCATATCCACAATCTCCACCACCAATTCCTGTTATGATTTCAACCATATTTTTTGAATCTCCTTTAAACGAATTAGTTAATTCAATCTTCACTTTAACATTAGAATATTCCTCAATCGTTTCATCTCCATTTTCATACACTGTAGAATTATAAGGTTCTACACTAATTATTTTTCCAGTAAATACTTTTTCGGACTGTTTGAATGCTTTTTCAATTGTTAAAATTCCATCACAGTCGCAAGCATAACTAACGATTGAAAAAAATAAAGTCAGTATTAGTATTGCGTTTTTCATATTACAGGTAATGTAATGCTAAACACAATTGTGTTTATTCCATTATACAACAAATATAAAAGTTAAGTATTAAAGAGAGTAAATGCTTTTTCATTTTTACCCTCTTTTTCAATTATATTTAGAAAAAAATTAAAACAGTATTATTCACAAAACAACTTGAAACTGTAGTAAAAAAATTCATTAAACATATTGTACAAATCGTGTTGTAGCTAGTTTTTTAATCCTATTTCGTTAGGTTTACTTTTTGCCCATAATTCAGGAATGTCTCCATATTGATTATTATAATAACCTAGTTCTCGATTCCTTATCGTTATTTCAATTATTACTTTATTTTTTATCTCATTATACTCAGGATTATCATCGCCATAAAAATCACTTTCGATATTGAATAAGATATTTGTTTGTTCCTTAAAGACTAGAATACCATCATAAATTTCATATTCTTCATAAGGAGAATATTTTAGTAGCTTTTTTAATTTGATTCCAGGTTTTACCTTACTCCATAATTTCCCTTTATATCCCAACTTATAAGTTACACTACTAAGTTTACCAATAACAGTATTAAAATCTAACCTAAAGTAATTTTTATAATCTAGGTGTACAAAATGTAATAATCCTTCAGAAGTATACAAGTTCCAGTCTTTTTTGTTCTTAGAATTATACTGTTTACTTTCATTAAAAATCTGTTTAAAGTAATAGATATTCATTCCTATTAGAACTTCTCCAAAACCAGAATCTTCATTTATATCATCTTTGATACTAATTTTGGATATCATTTTAGGTTTCTTCATTAATTTTCTTCTAAATAGTTACAACGGTCTTGTTTATGAAACGTAGTGAGCAAAAAAGAAACTAACGTTTCGGATTAACACAGGGCCGAATTTTTTATATTCTGTTTTTAACTTTTCTCTTTTTTAAAAGCCTAATTAAAAGATTTGGCGGACTTTCTAAATATACAAAACCTTTCAGTTAAGTAATTATTAGCTATGTTTAATACACGTTTTTGCCCACAGTTATTTTTTGTTCAATGACTGTTTGTAGAGAAAATCAGCGACCTTATAGATAGCGTAATTTTTTTCTTTTGAAACATCAGAAAATAAATCTTCGTTAGTTAGGTCATTAATCAATTTACCTAATTTTAAAGAGTTACTTTTTATAATTAATCCATTAAAGTTTATAATCCAAGGTGTATATAAATAATTTGGTTTATCGTCTGAATTTTCAATAGTCAAGACTTCTCCATTTTTAAAATCAATTGTAATTTTTCTCCAAACAATTGTAGTACTCCAATTTCCATATCCAGTATTAAATACTTGGTTAATGACAGCATCTGGAATTGAATCAAATCTGTCAGCTACATTTTTGTAAAAATTAAAATCTGTGCTCTCACCTGGAAAAGTGTAATAATTGTCGTTGTCAAAACGGTCGTAACCTTTTTTCTTTATTTTCTGTTCTTCTTTATCAATGAAATCTTTGAAGTTATCCAAATCTTTTTTTGAAACTCCTAAATCGTTTGCAGTTAGTTTTTTAAAACGAGAATTATCAATTTCGACAACTATATCATTTAATAATTGAGGATTTATTTCTTTACCCATTTTGGATAGAAATCGTTTATCTTTTTTATAGAGTTTAAATGAATTGTTTTTTAATCTATACTCTCTAAATTGCCTGTCGTTATGAAAACAACCTTGACTTCCTATTTCGATAGAGAACTTTTCTATATTATTTAACGATAGATTAAATAGTGATTTTGGAAGTTCGTATTCAGAAATTTTTTGCTCATCAATATTTATAATAAACCTTTTTTCTAAATAATTGTCCGCAATTACAATTTGGTTATCGAAAATAACAGCGTTTGAAACGTTAATAGGTAATTCCATATATCGATACCATTCCGTTCTATTTTTATCAAATCTTAAAACAGAAGTTCCATCGAATCCAATTTCTTCTCCTCCATAATTAACTTTTAAATAAGGTTCTCTGATTGGCACTTCATTTGTCATAAGTTTTGAGACTATAAAATCATTCTTGTTGATTTTATAAATTTCTTCGTAAGTAAAAACGAAAAGACTTTTGTTTTTTGTGTTTATAGCAGAAGGTGTGCTACTCAATTTTTTATCCGATTTCCATATAGAAAGGAATTCTGAATCTCTTAAATCAATTTTCAAATCCTTGTCAATTAAATAAATAAATTCATCAGATGCGGTTTCAAAGTCTGATATATTTGGTAATTCTATCCAGTTAATAGTATTGCTTTTTGTATAGAAGATGTTCCCTTGTTGATTGATAATATAATAATCGCCAAAAATTCTTGTTTTTCTTATGTCAGGTCTATGTTCTTTAGAAAGCCTTTTATATTTCTTTTGGTCTAATGGTGTAGGTAATCTCTCCCAAGATTCACAATTGTCAGTGGTCTTGTAAATGATATTCCAAAAAGAACCGAACAATCCTGTTTTTTCGTTTTTGGCAAAATGAATTGTATTGAATCTTAATGCATTTTCATTTCCTGCTTTTCCAAAGCTTTCCCAAGTCTTACCATAATCTTGACTATAATAAATGAGTTGAGAATTTCCACTCATCCAAGCTTTTCCATTATCGTTAATGTAAGCAGCATCAATCCAACTACTTTTACCAAACTTTATTTTATCCCAATTTAATCCACCATCTTCCGACCTGTAGACAAAATCTGTATTAGAATTTTCTCCATGTATGTAACCAGAAATCATTATTATTTTTTCTGTAAAGAAGTTTACACGCTCAAAAGTTCCTCTACCCCCCATTGATAAAGGGTCTTTTGTTCCAAACGGACCAAAACTCCATAATTCGCCAATTTTATCTGTATAGTAGGTGTTACCTGCTTTCGTAGCAAGCCATATTTTTTCTGAAGGTGATACACCAATTTCAGAAATTGCTCCACTAATTGGAAGGTTTGCTAAATAGCTATCTTGACTAAAAATAGATAGTGGTAAAATAAATATTATGAATAATAATTTTCTCATTGTTTCATTCGTTTGCACGAAACTAATTCTACTTATCCAATTTAAAAATTCAGATCGAGTGAACTATGCTTTTCAGTTAGTTAACTATTCAGTTCATTGATGTTACGGAATTTTGTCATAATTGTGGGCAACATAGTCCTAAACACAATTGTGCTTATTCCATTATACAACAAATATAAAAGTTAAGTATTAAAGAGAGTAAATGCTTTTTCATTTTTACCCTCTTTTTCAATTATATTTAGAAAAAAATTAAAACGATATTATTCACAAAACAACTTGAAACTGTAGTAAAAAAATTGCACTAATGAATTCATTAATACATTTATCATATGATTTTAGTTTTTGACTTAGATAACACACTTATCAATAGAAATAAAGCCTATTGGTTATGGTTAGAAAACAACGTATTACCAAAGTTGAACACTATTGACAAAGACTTGATTTTATATTATGATAATTGGGGATATACATCTCGCCGTCATTTTTACAACTGGTTAATCATAAAATATGAGCTTGCCTTTACATCTGACTTTTTAATAAAAAAATGTGCTAATGAATTACACAACTTCATTAGTAAAAATCAAAATATTTTAGAAATACTAGCAACACTAAAAAAAAGCTATCGTATAGTAATTGGTTCCAACGGAGGGACTACAAATCAAATGAACAAGCTAAAAAAAGCTGACCTTTTACAATATGCAGATCGTGTATTCATATCTGAAGCTGTAGGATACAAAAAACCTAATCCTGAATTTTACAAACACATACAAGAAGAAATGAATTGTTCTCCAAATGAATTCATTTTTATTGGAGATCATTACAAACAGGATTATTTAGCACCCAAAAAATTAGGTTGGAAAAGCATATGGTTATCACACCACCGAACTTCAATTATTGATGATTGTATTTTTTCGTTAAACGATTTAATACCGTATCTTCGGGAAAACAAAAATTGCCTGTAGCTATGCTTGCAAATATCAACCTTAATACTATAATACCTAACTACGATATTATCTTTATTACATTAGACTCATTGCGTTACGATGTTAGTCAGCAATTATTTAATGAAGGTAAACTACCTAATTTTTCTAAGTGGTTACCAAACGCTGGCTGGGAAAAAAGATATACTCCCGCTAGTTTTACCTATCCTGCACACCTTGCCTTTTTTTCAGGTTTTTTACCTACCAAAATTGGTCAACAAATTACGCCTCGCCTTTTTGCGAGTAGTTTTGAAGGCAGTGAATCTACCAATAAAAACACCTTTGTTTTTAAAGAATCTAACTTTATAGAAGCACTTGCTAACAAAGGTTATACAACAGTTTGTATTGGAGGTGTTGGTTTTTTTAATAAGAAAAATGCCATAGGAAATGTGTTACCAGGAATGTTTCAACATAGTGAATGGAACGAACAACTTGGTGTTACCGAAAAAGATTCTACTTTTTTTCAATTTAAAACAGCTGAAAAATATTTAAATGATGTTAATCCTTTGTGTTTATTTATTAATATATCTGCTACACACCAACCCACTCATTTTTATTTAGAAGGAAAGCAAAACGATGATATTGAAACCCATGCTGCTGCATTGCAATATGTAGATAGTCAGTTATCAATATTACAAGAGCGTTTAAAAACACGTAACACTAATAAATTGATTATCGTTTGCAGCGATCATGGAACTGCCTATGGTGAGCATGACCATTGGGGGCATAGAAATGCACATGAAACTGTAATGACTGTACCTTATTTAGAATACCTTAGCAAATGTTAGTTTCCGATACTTTAGACATCACAAAACCATATCAAGGATACACGTATTCGTATCCACATAAATCTACTTACAGAACCTTCTCTCCTATTCAATTAAAAGATATTTGGAAAGAAGAAAACTCAGCATTCTTTTACACACACATTCCGTTTTGCGAAATGCGTTGTGGTTTTTGTAACCTTTTTACCGTTTCAAATCCGAAAGAAAGAGTGTCTAAATACATTGAAACGCTACAGTTACAAATGGCACAAATTTCTGAAGTAATTCCTAATTTACATGTAAAGAACTTTGCAATTGGTGGTGGTACTCCTACTTTTTTAACTGTTGATGAACTTGAGTTGTTGTTTAAGAGTATTGTTGATTTTGGCGTAAACCCTAAACAATTTTTTGGGTCTATTGAAGCATCACCCAAAACGTTGAGTTCAGAAAAAATAGCTCTCATTAAATCGTACAAAATAGCTAGATTGAGTATGGGAATTCAGTCTTGGATTCAAGATGAAATGGATGCATTAGGGAGACCGCAAAAAATAGAAACCACATTAAAAGCAGTTGAAAACATAGCGCAAGCTGGTGTTGAAGAATTTAATTTAGATTTGATATACGGAACCCATAATCAAACTAAAGAATCATTTTTATACTCTTTAGAAAAAACAATTCATTACCAACCTACTGAGATTTTTTTATATCCTTTATATATAAGAAAACTAACAGGACTTGGAGTTAAAAATCAAAAAGAAAGCCAACATCAATTTGAACTTTATATTACAGGAAGAGATTTTCTGTTAAACAATGGATACATTCAAACTAGCATGCGTTGTTTTAGAAGAAAAGAAGCTATTGACTGTCGCCCAAACACAGGTTACTCTGCAATTACTGACAATATGATTGGTATTGGTGCTGGTGCACGCTCATACACTAAAAATCTTCATTACAGTACTGATTATGCTGTAAAACGTAAAGAAATAAAAACCATTATTAATGAATACATGAGCACCAAACACTTTAAAAGTGTTAATTACGGTGTGCGTTTAAATATTGAAGAACAGAAGCGTCGTTTTTTAATAAAATCTTTAACCGATGGTGGTACGCTAAATATAGCTCTTTATGAGGAAACCTTTGATAAAAGTCCGTTTGAAGAATTTCATATATTAAACGAACTTCAAGAAAGAAATTGGCTTACAGAAATAACGACTAATGTTTTCTCTTTAAACCAAGAAGGTATGTGCTACGAAGATGTGATTGGTCCGGCATTATATTCAGAAAACAGCAAACAATTAATGAGCGATTTTGAATGGAAGTAAATTGGAACATACTTTACAGAGGGAGCTTAGATAGTTGTAATTACGATTGTCATTATTGTCCGTTTGCCAAAAAGAAAAATACGCGTGAAGAATTAGCGTACGACAAAGAATGTTTACACAATTTTGTAAATTGGGCTGAAGAAAGAACTGAAAACTTAAGGATTTTATTAACTCCTTGGGGAGAAGGATTGATAAGGCCTTATTATCAAAAAGCAATGATCAATTTGAGCCATATGCAACAAGTAAAACTTATCTCTATTCAAACGAATTTATCTTGTAAACTACAATGGATAAAAGAGGTTAATCCTGATACTTTTAGACTTTGGGTTACGTATCATCCTGATGAGGTTGACTTTGAAAAGTTCATCAATAAATGTCAGTATTTAATTGAGCAAAACATACAATTTAGTGTGGGAGTTGTAGGAATGAAATCGCATTATGAAGCGATTGAAAAATTAAAAACCTCTCTTAACGATAGGTATCTTTGGATTAACGCATACAAAAGAGAAGAAAATTATTATAGTGAAAACGAACAAGCTTGGTTATCACAAATAGATCCGTATTTTAAAATTAATAATACACGTCATAATTCATTAAACAAACCTTGTCAAGCTGGGTATACTAGTTTTTCAATTACTGGAGAAGGAGATGTATATCCTTGCCATTTTGTGAAACGTAAACTAGGTAATATTTACACACATAATTTAAGCGATTTAACTCAAAAAACGCAATGCCCAAATAACACTTGTGGCTGTTATATTGGATACATGAATCTGGATCAGCTTAACTTAAAAGAAATCTACGGAAACGAATTATTAACTCGAATTATAAAGTCATAAACTATGAAAAAACATTTAGAATTTAAAGATGGTAGTTCTCAAAAATTTTGGGAAATTTCAGTCGACGGTAATAACCACACCGTAACCTATGGTAAAATAGGAACACAAGGCACACAAAAAACAAAAACTTTTGACTCTGAAGAAGCTGCATTAAAAGATGCGAACAAACTAATTGCTTCCAAAGAAAAAAAGGGTTACAAAGCTGTTAGCGCTCCTTCTAGACCTGTTAAAACCTACTCTTTAAACGACAAGGTGAATCCTGAATATGCTTATAAATTCATCTCTTATGAATATGAAGATGATCCTGAAATTTTAGAGCTTTTAAACAGTTTTATCAAACAAGAAAATAGTGATGAGGTTGAAGAAATCATTATTGGTATGTGGGAAGAAGGATATGATAAAAGCAGTAAACATATTTTAGATTTTTTAGTAGAGCATAAAGACCGTTTTTCTAATGTGAAACACTTTTACATAGGTGATATTGAATCTGAAGAGAATGAAATATCTTGGATTCAACAATCAGATTTTGAAGATTTTCTTAAAGCTTATAGCCATATAGAAACGCTAAGAATTAAAGGAGGAAATGGTTTAACAATGGGAAATTTTGATTTACCTAACTTAAAACTATTAACGATTCAATCTGGAGGTTTAGATGATGAATTAATTCAAAATATCGCTAATTCTAAAAACTCATTAACTAGTTTAGAATATTTAGAAATTTGGTTTGGAACTTCTGATTATGGTGCAACTGTAACTAAAGAAACTGTTCAAAAATTACTTGCAGACAAGCCTTTCCCTAGCTTACAACATTTAGGTCTTATGAATTCTGAAATTCAAGATGATATTGTGCTAGCACTTGAAAATCATGAAATTTTAGACCGAATTAAGGTACTAGATATTTCAATGGGAGTTTTGAAAAAAGAAGGTGGTGAATCATTATTAAGAAATGAAAAATTAGATCAACTAGATCGATTAAATTGTGATTTTCATTATATGACTGAAGAGCAAACCGATTCACTTCGCAAGCGATTTGGTAGCAAAGGTAGTTTTGAATACTCAGATTATTATGAGGATGCTATTGAAGACGAGTGGTATTATGTTGAGGTTGGTGAATAATTTGTAACGTATTTGGAACAACACATTATAATAGCGCCTAAAAATTCAAGGCGAATTCAATTTTGGAAATCAGCTCTACAAAAAGAGCTGATTTCTATTAGTTATATTGATATTATCAACCATAACTTTTCTCTTTCTAAACACACAAAATACTGTATTCGCTTAGAATCTGCAGGGGAAGATTTTGAAACCTATCAACAAATTCTATTATTAGCTTGTAGTAATGAAACCGAAAGAAACATTGTTTTAAATAAAACTTTTCTTTTCGGACAGATTGCTGATTTTAATTTATGGCTAAAGGGATGGGAAGTTTTACTTACTTCTATTAAACACTTAGAAAAACAGTATCAAATTACATTTATTAACGATCCTTTAGATATTTTAGCTGTATTTGATAAATCTAAAACTACCAAACATTTACATACAAATGGTGTAGCTGTACCTCCACATTTGACTTGTAATTCTTACTCGCATTTGAAACAAATAATGCAACAACAACAAATACATCAGGTATTTTTAAAACCTAAAGCTGGATCGTCTGCTTCTGGAGTCATGGCTTTTAGATACAAAGACGAAAAAAACATTCAGTTACATACTACCATTGATTTAAAAGAGCATCATTTATTCAATAGTTTAAAACTGAAACGTTATCATACCGAAAAAAGCATCAATAATATCTGGAATAAAATACCTTTCAATTCCTTGCACATAGAATTATGGTTGCCAAAATTTAAACATCAAAACTTAAATATTGATTTTAGAGTAGTTGTTATCAATGGAAAAGCAGAATTTATAGTACCTAGAGGTAGCAAACACACTATAACTAATTTGCATTTAGGGAATGAAAAATTAAACTTAGACTCCTTAAATTTAACTACTGATACGATTCATAAGATTAAAACAATTGCTGAACAAGCTATGAGTTGCTATCCTAAATTATTTTATGCGGGTGTAGATGTACTTTTAACTCCTAAAAAACAAGTATATGTACTAGAAATTAATGCTTTTGGAGATATGTTATTGAACATTACGAATAAAAACAACTTAACTACGCACGAGCAATGTGCTTTGTTCTTTAAATAATTACTTTGTTTCTAAAACTGTAGTTCCATTCAAAAATAGCTCAATTGATAATACACTTTTTTCAATTGTTTGATTCTCTGTATTCACAGTTAAGCTATGATGTACTGGAGTTTCAAAAACAGCATCAATTCCTGTAAAATTTAAAATTTCTTTATTCAGGGCTTTTTTATACAATCCTTTTACATCTCGTTTAATACATTCTTCAAGAGAACAATCAACAAAAACATCAATTACTTTATCGCTTCCAATAATATCTTTTACTAAACTTCTTAATGTTTCTTTGGGGGTAATAAATGAACAGATCGTTATAACTCCCATTTCTGAAAATAACTTAGCAACCTCTGCTACTCTTCTAATATTTTCTTTTCTATCACTTTCTTCAAAGCCTAAATCTGAATTTAAACCTTTTCGAAGTACATCTCCATCTAACCTTTTGGTTAAAAAACCTTCCTGTACTAACTTTTCATTAAGAGCTTCTGCCAAAGTAGTTTTTCCGGCTCCTGACAAACCAAAAAGCCAAATAACAGTTCCTTTTTTTAGTTTCATAACTATTTACATCAACTTGCTTCATCAAAAATATGATAATAAATCGGCGTATTAAAAACTTCTTGTTTTCTACTACCTTTTTTCAAAAACTGATAATGGTCATTTTTTAAAATGATAAAGCAATCTATTTTTGACCTAACTAAAAAGCAGATTCACCATGAAAAAAAAGATATTAATACCAACAGACTTCTCTAAAAATTCTTGGTCAGCAATTAATTATGCCAGCGAATTATATAAATATGAAAAAGTAGATTTTTACATATTAAACGCGTTTCAAACAGATAGCCTTTTATCTAATTTTATTGTTCCTACTCCTGGAGACACTGCTTATGAAAATGCAAAAGAAATTTCTTATGAGGGACTAGAAAAAATGTTAGCACAAATAAAAGCTAATGGACCATATGAGAAGCATGAATATTTTACTGTAAATGCTTACAACTCTCCTTTAGAAGCTGTAAAAAACTTTATTGATGACAAAGACATAGAAATAGTTATTGTTAGCAGCAAAGGTAAGACCAATGATCTTGATAGTGTTGTAGGTAGTAACACCGTGGAAATGATGGAAAAAGTAAGAAACTGCCCAGTACTGGTTGTTCCTAATGATGTTGTTTTTAAAAAACCAAACGAAATTGTATTCCCTACAAGTTTTAAAACTTCATACAAACAACGTGAATTAAGCTACTTATTAGAAATATCGAAAATAACCAATGCACCTGTAAGAGTTTTACACGTTGGTGCAGAAAGTGAGTTATCTGAAGAACAAAAAGATAAAAAACTATTGTTAGAAGAATGTTTTGATGGTATTGAATACTCTTTTCATTATTTAAAAACAAAAAATATTAATGAAGGTTTGCAATTATTCATTCAAAGTAGAGAAAGCGGAATGATCACTTTTATTAATTCTAAGCATGCTTTTTTTGATTCTGTTTTTACCAAACCAATGGTTAAGGAGCTGGGTTATAACGCAAGCGTTCCTGTACTTACATTACACGATTTAAAAAATTAAAACATTAATAATATTTTTTCTTTACTAGTTCTGGAAAGTAAAGGAAACACGCCCCCCGAATGCCAGAAAAGGCTCTCAGTAAACTGAGAGCCTTTTTTTTAAAAAATAATTAAAATCCATCCCCTGGAGCTTCTGGCGAAGCTGCTTGAGCTTGTTTAGGGTTTAGTATTAAATACGTACCTAATGCTGTTAATGCTGTGTACTTTCCGTAATTTCCTATTTTTTGTAAAGCTTCTTTACGTGAAATATTATCTTGTTGTTTATTATTCTTCATGATTCTTTTTGTTATATAAAAACTACTCTAAAACAATTTTTTTACTGATTTCTGAATGTTCAGTTTGAAGTTTAACTATGTAAATTCCAACTGACAAATTCTCTAAACTGACTGTCGCTGTTGTTCCAGACACTATTTGAGTATTTGAAACTTCTTTACCTAATATTGAGTATACTTTTATTGTTGCATTTGTATCTACTCCTGTAATAGTTATTTGGTTTTTAGCTGATTTAAAAATTGAAATACTTTCATTATTAATAACTGTATCATCTGAACTTAATGTTTTTCCTGAAGCGTGTAAATAAAATCTACCTGTACCTTTTAATGTTTCATTAAGGGTAACTGCAAAACTACCTTGGGTAATTTCATTAAACGTGTTTGTTTGTTTATCCTCTAAATAAATAGTAGCATCTGTTGGCAATTTATTGGTGTTTACAGAGAATATAATCTCTTCATCTTTTTGAGCTACCACTCCAATTGGTATTACTACTTCTTGATAGCCATCAGCTGGTAAAGATTGAATTGTATAATTCTCTTCTGAATTACCTTCAACTAACTTTGAAAAAACATCAAAACTAGCTCCGCTAAAATTCCCGATATCATACCCGGCATCTAATCCTTTAGTCCCAGAATTTGAATACATAATTTTAGTAGCTACCATATTTTCACCTGACTGTGCTAAAAGTTCAATTGAAAAATCTTCATTATCATTATCTCCTCTTGTTGACGATCCTGTTGATACAGGAAGCCCTCTTTGATTCGCATTAAAAGTTACATCTGTAACACCTGAATTTGTTCTAATAAAAAATCCTTGTCCTGGTGCTATTTTACTTTCTGCATCTAATAATGATATTGCTGCATATTTATTTTGAGTAGCATCCCAAGTGTAAACAGCCATAAAAGAAGGGTCGAATTTACTGCTGTTAGCAGCTATAAAATTTTCTCCTGAAATATCATTAATAGGAAGATAAGCTGTATAAGGATTTCCTACAGCATTCCACTTACTTTCTGCTACAGATTCTGTAACATCTCCTGTATTAATAGTTCCTGTAAAAGAAACTCCTCCGTTTGTTGCTCTAGATATTGCGTATCCTTTTCCTAATTCAAATGTTAATGCGCTTGATGATAAATCATCTGCAGTATAATACACCCATTTAGCTCCATCAGCATTGCTATCATCATAATAAGCAATTGCATATCTATTTGGGGTTACTGATGTATTCTTACGAATATCATTTGCTGCGTTTTCTGCAAATTCTTTAATGCTTTGTCCGCTCACTGGTGCAGTAATAACCGTCCACTCATTAGCTACTAAACCATCTTGCTGAAAAGTAACTTGTCCTGTTGCCGATCCTTCTACTATAAAAACACTGCTATTACTTGCATCAGCATTTAAAATAATAGCTCCATCATTGGATAAATTTCCATTAACATTTAAACGTCCATTATTATCTATAGTTAAATCTGCACCTGAGTTAATAATTAAATCATTCGTTACATAATTTCCAGAATTTAAAATTGGATCATTAGCTACATCAGGAACTGTCACATTTCTGGTTGCATCTGGAATGACTGTATCACTCCAATTTGACGTTATTCCCCAAAAAGCACTAGAAGCACCCGTCCAGTTTACATCTATAGGAAGCGCAGCTCCTGCTGAATCATAACTATCACCTGTTATTTGCGTTCCTGGATTAGAAGTACAATTTGCAGAAGCAAAAGTAGTATCTGCTGTTGGTCCGCAAGCCGTATAAAATTGATCTAAAAACACTCCCCCTGTTTCAAAAGAAACATTAGGATCTTTACTTACATCTGCATATTTAATTTTAATACTATATAAATGCTGTGGCGTACTATTTACTACTGGCATTCCCATAGTTCCGCTACTCGCCAATTGTTGAAACGAAGTAGAAACTCTTGAAGTTGTATTGTCATTTACTATAAATGATTGATAAGCATCAATTGCACCTAAAATTCTTGTTTCTAAAATTGAACCAGTAGGTCTTAGCATTTCAAAATTGGTATTGGTATGTACATTTTCTCCAAATGCCTCTGTATTGTAATTGAAATAAATTTGTCCTGATCCTACTATGAAATCTGTATCAGAAGCAATGTAAATATCTGCTTCATAATAATCATTCGTTCCGTCGTTAGTATTTCTTGCATTTGCAAATGAAAAACTAATGTTTTGTGAAAATAACTGAGTTGAAAAAACAGCTAAAAATATGAATAGTAAATTTCTCATCATCTAAAAATTATTTTTTGAAATGGTCCGTTTCACCCCGGGTTCCCTACGCAAACTATATATGGATATAATTTTACCAGGGGAACGGACTTAATTGTTTGTTTAAGCTTTTATGCCCTTTGAATACTGATTACTCTCATTGACATTCCATTGAATGCTTTCTCTATTTTAACCTTTGATAACCAGAATAAGCTTCCTCTGTACATTATAGGTAGATAAGCAAACTTTCTAGTCACTTTTCTAACTGTAAATCTTCTGTTTTTAATTAGCCTCATAAGCGTTTGGGATTAAAGTTGTTCTCCTTTACCAATGATTGGTATTTTGAATATTTATTATGTTTGTTTGTTAGATTTTGACCATTTACATCAACATCCTTTTTTATGTATTCTGAATGGCATTGGGCTAAGAGAGATATTGCCCAATGCTCAGAAGTAACATGAAAATTAGCACAGTTAAATTCCATGTTTGTAGTAGTTAGTAGTTTTATAATTTATATAATCATTGAATTGTATTGTTTAAAACTGTTCTCCTTTACCGATATTCGGTTGCAAAAGATTATTGATATCAGAATTTTGAACCTGCCCATTCATATTCAAATCAGCTTTATTATATGTTGAAACTCCTAACAATTGAATCACAGCATTGGTATCTGTATTTTGAATTTGACCATTTTCATCAAAATCACCAGAAATCATTGCCCATATTCCATTACCCATATCAATAACTGAATTTGTTCCTCCAAATACTGAAGTTGTTGCATCACTAAGATTTACTGTGGCTGTTGTGGTAGTATTAAGAGATATTGCACTTGCACTCATTACTCCTAAATGATTTCTGTGATTAATAGCTACATAATAACTATCGGCAGCTGACGCTAGTTTTAATTCAGATACTCCATCAACATTCACAACATCACCGTCGGCTTGTAATAATGCAGACTGACTTGCTAGAATTATTGTTCTGTCATTTTTATCTCTTAAAGTGATCCAGACCCAATCAATAATTGCGTTATTACCTGTTACATCAAAAACAGCAGCATCGCAAATAATTGCATCCGCATACGGACTCGTAGTAGGTAACAAACTATTACTTCTTAAACTATCATCCATTACAGTTGTTCCTGATGTTGTTAAAGGACCTTGTAAAAAAGCTACTGGTGACAATTTTATTTTAAGTATAATTTCCTCCTGATGAAATCCTTGATTTAATATTGTGGTTCCATTTGAACTTGTTGCTACTACTAATTCCCCAACTGTAAAATCTAAACTTGCACTTGCATTACTCAAAGTAGTACCACTAGATCCAATTACAGTTCTTTCTATGGTTTGAGAAGACAAAGAGGTAGAAAGAAGTAATGCTAAAATGAATATATTTTTTTTCATAACATTAGTATTATCTTTTACCAACGATGTTTACAATCGTCATAGCATCTGTTTCGGAATTATTATTTTCACTTTTAACCTTATAGGTTACTTTTCCTTGACCAAGCGTTATGATTTGACCTATTCTAGTTCTTGCTGTAGTTGAAAGACAAGTAATTGTTACTGCTGGTATATCTGAAAAATGATTATTGTAATTGATGGTATATGTTTCATCACTTAAAGAAGTTGTAATACCACTTGAACCTGTAACATTTGAATTAATAGAACCATCTGCACTTATAATTAGCGATATCATTTCTACATTATTAGCTGCGCCAGCTGCTCTAAGATCATCACCATCTTCATCAATAATTACATTTCCGTCAGTCGCAATATTTTCATCAACTTTTAATTCTCCTTTTACCTGTAATAAATCATTATCAAATTCTCCGTAAACAAGATCTCTAATATGTAGTTGATTAGAGAATCCTCCGCCAGCTGCTCCTGCAGCAGTTCCTATAAGAACATTAGAATCTCCTTGTAAGTTATATCCAGCAAAATAACCTATTACAACATTACTTCTTCCTGATTGTGCACCTTCTGCTGCTTGATGACCTATAATTACATTTCTATTACTTAAGTTTGAAAGGTTACTTGTATCATCGTATGATCCAAAGATTTGATTTTCTGTAGAGGTAGTTGTCAAAACACCATCAAATTCAAAATTTCCAGTTGTTTTTACATCTCCCGAAACATTTAACAATCCATCTTTGATATTTACTTGATCTTTTCCGTTTGTAACAAAATGAATTTCGTCATTTTTACCAAATGTACTACCTGCACCAACAGTTATTAATGTTGAAGAATTATCACGTTCTCCAACAGATTCAATAGTTGAAGTATATAACCAATTGGTCGTAGTAAAACCTTGATCTTTTTGATTTGAAGCGCTTTGATCAGAACTTTGAGTACCTACAGCAATATTACCAATAACCGCAGTATCTGCGACATCTAAACTGGTTTGTGGATTCGATTCTCCAATTCCTACGTTTCCATTAGCTAGAATTGCAATACCTTCATTATCTCCATCATTTGAAATCCAATTTGAGTTGGTTTGTAAGTTACCTCCTAAAGTCACTTTTCCTGATGAAGTTACATTACCATCAGTATCAAATTGTAATCCTTCGCTACCACCATCGTTATTAAGCCAATTATCACCTAATTTAATATTACCTGTAAGCTCAATAGTACCATTATCTAATATCTTTATACCTTCGTCATCTCCATCATTAGAAATCCAATTATCACTTAGTTTTAAATTTCCACCTAAGTTAGTATTTCCATTCGTATCAAATTGAATACCTTTATTATCGGTTCCATCACCATTAATCCAGTGTGCATCTAAATTAATATTACTTCCAAGAAATAATTTATTGGAAGTGGTTACTCTTCCTGCATCTCCTATTAACAAACCTTCATCATCTCCGTCATTAGAGATCCAGTTACCTCCAATTTTCAAATTTTCTGTTAGTGTATGATTTCCAAGATCATCTCCATTTTCTACATATTTTGCTTGTAATGCATAAGGAACACTTAGTAACTGTGTTGTTCCCATACTTACATAAGTTGTTCCACCCGCAGTATCGATACTTACTTCTAAAAAATGATTATTAGATGACCAATCTATCGTTAAAAAAGCATCTGCTGTAGTCCCTTGACCTACTATTAAATTAAAAACCCCATATGCATTGGTAGTTGCTGTATGAGTTTCAGTATAAACCACTGTTCCGTCTGTTGTTGCTTCATGTAGTTTAAATTGTACACCTACATTGGTGCTTGACAATACTTCTCCCGCAGCATTTCTTACTACCGATTGGTAATTGAATCCTTGTGGAGTTTGTGAATACGCGATTAAAGAAAAAAGAAATAAGCATAAAAATGCACTCAATCTCTTCACATCATTCGAGCTAAAATTATTTTTTACATCTTTTTTAAGTTTCATGTGTAGGGTATTTTATTTATGTTCTTATTTTTATGTTCAGAGAAAAATTGTGGTCCTTTTTTTAACTTTTCTCTTGTTTATGTTTTTAAAATTGTTGCTCATCAGATTTTATAAACTCATGAATATTTTCTCTTTTTTAAAGTTTTAAACACTCCGGTAAAACAACAGTGCAATACTATTTCATTTTAAAGATTTAAAAAAGAAATCATAGGGTGCAAAAAAGGGTGCAAAAATCAAAACCCCTTATTTTACTGGTTATTTAGAGGTGTTTTTTATGCACCCCTATACTTTTTGACTTATAAAAATGTTGTGAAATTTGTGTTTAGAATATAGTTTACTACTAATTCATTTTACAGAAAATTAATTTTTCGTTTAGTAAAACCTAATTGCTGTATTGACTTTGATTTTTTTTAACAAGAGATAATAACTATTAGAAAATAATATTACCTCTTGTAATTACAATTGATTTATAAAAATGTATTTGAATTTTTAATAATGTACTTCTATGATGAAAGCGATCCAAGTAATAATTTCTAGTAATTAAGCTACCAAAAATAACCTCTCGACTGCGCTCGAGGTGACAAAAGAACTTTAAGCACTATTTTTAATATTAAAACTGCTCTCCTTTACCAACATTTGGATTTAATAAATTATTGATATCAGCATTTTGTACCTGACCGTTCATATCTAAATCAGCTTTATTATACCCAGACACTCCCAGTAATTGGATAATGGCATTTGTATCAATATTTTGAATTTGACCATTTTCATCAAAATCACCAGAGATCATTGCATATATTCCAGATCCCATATCTGCTAAAGCATTTGTTTCTCCTGAAACAGTAGTACTATCTGTAGTTAAATCTACATTAATTGTGGTTGTTGATAAACTTACAGTTGATGAGGTCATTACACTTAAATGATTTCTATGCTTTATTACAATGTAGTAATCATCTGATGTTACATCAAATAACAGCGGAGTAACACGATCATCAGTTGGCTCTACAATTTCTCCATCACGTTGTAAGACTCCTGATTTACCAGCTATAATTGTACTTGGATTATCGGCATCTCTCAATTCAACCCACACCCAATCTACCATAGAATCAGCCCCTGCATCACCTAATTGAATGGCGTCTGAAATGGTAGCATCATCCGAATAAGGAGAAGTTTTCCCAAAAGTTCCCCCGACAACTCTTAAGTCGTCACGCATTAAACTATCTTCTCCTGAATTCGGATTTATATATGCTCCTTGTAAATACACCTTTAATGCTAGTTGAATATCTCCACAATTTGTATCACTATAACTTGTTCCGTTGTCTTTATCAAACCACCAAGTACTACTATATGAAGCATCATCAACTAGAACACAACTTAGTAAATTGCCTCTAAGATGAATATTCTCAATAGTAGTGTTATTGGCACTCTTAAGGTTTAAATAGGTTAGTTTGTTACCTGATAAGTTTAATTCTTTTAATGCAGTATTGCTTGATAAATCAAGAGTAGTTAAATCATTTCCTGACATTCTTAATTCATATAACAAAACGTTCTTACTAAGGTCGATAGTTGTTAGACTATTGTTACCAATATGTGCTGTTTCTAGCAATGTATTATTGGATAAATCAAGAGTCGATATCCCTGTATTATATGAAAGACGTAGATCAACTAATGCTGTATTTTTAGAAAGATCTATTGATGTTAACGACATAGCATCTAATCTTAAATACTCTAATAAAGTTAAATTAGTAAGATCTATACTTATAGCACTATTATTTCCAACATCTAAAGAAGTAAGTCCTACAAAATCTTCAATTCCTGTAAAATCTGTGATCGATAAATTAGTTACATTTAACGTTGTAATTTCTTCAATTAATATTGTTGGAACCTGTCCATCATTTGAAATATCGTCATAACCCAAGCTTTCTAAAGCAGCTTCAAAATTAGCATCTGGAATAGCTGTATAACGACAATAATTATCAGTAAAACCTACAGTATCATCAATATCAGTCCAATTTGTTGTGCTATATGTAGCATCATCAACAATAACACAAGTTAAGTTAGGATTATCTTCTGCCCTAAACGTGGTAACATTTGTGTTGTTTCCGTTTTTCACATTTAAGTAACTTAAATTGGCATCATGTGCATATAAATTTTTCAAAACTGTTTGCTTACTTAAATCTAAAGATGTTATATCTGTATCATTTACACGCAATGTTTCAATCTTTGGATTATTACTTAAATCCAATTCGGTAATATTTGTATTATCAACACGTAGCACTCGTAACTCAGAATTATTAGAGAAATCAATAGTACTAATTTGTGTACCGTAGCATTCTACTGTTTCTAAATCAGGATGAACGCTGAAATCAAAAGAAGTAATATTCGTAGAATACCCCTTAAATTCGACCAGTTTTGTATTCTGACTAATATTTAAACTTGTTAATCCACCATTACCATTTACTAATAATTTACGTAGCGAAGTGTTGTTAGTAAGATCTAATGCGGTTAAGTTACTCCCCGCTAAGTTTAAAATTTCTAAAGCTGTATTTTTAGACAGATCAATTGAATTGATAGAGTTACTATCAGCAGTTAATGTTTTTAAAAGAGTGTTTTGAGTTACATTTATAGCCGTTAAGTTATTCAATCTACAGTTTAGAGATGTTAAAGCTATAAAATCTTCGATTCCTGTTAAATCATTGATCCCCTTATTTGGAAGTGCTAAACTTGTTACCACTTCAATTAACCCTGTTGGTACTTGTCCGTCACCAGAAACATCGTCATAACCTAAAGCTTCTAACTCTGTTTCAAAATTAGTATCAGGTATTTGTGTGTAACGACAACCTGTACTACTAAAATTAGCAGTGTCATCTATTCCCAACCAATTTGTTGTACTATAAGCAGTATCGTCAACATTAATACAGGTTAAATTTGTATTTCCAGTTGCAATAAAATCAGTAACATTAGCATTATTACCATTTTTTACGTTTAAACTAGATAAATTGTTGTTGTTTACTGTAATTGAAACTAGTCCTTTCTGATTAGTAAGATCTAAATCTGTAATAGAATTATCTTGACACCAGAAAGATGTTAGCGCTGTATTAGTAGTAACATCTAGTGCTGTTAAACTGTTGTTTCCACAACGTATATCTTCTAATGCAATATTAGTTGAAACATTTAAGGTTGTTAAGTTATTGTTTTTACATTCTAAATAGGTTAATGCTGTATTAGTTGAAATGTCTAAACTTGAAAGGTTATTGAATGAACATACTAGCTGATCTAATTGTGTACAACCGCTAATGTTAAGTGTTGCTACAGGTGTAAACTTAGTCCATAATGTCTTTAAAGCTGTATTTTTTGAAAGATCTAAATTGGTTAATGTATTGCTAACACATTGTAATATTTCTAAGGCAAGAAAATCTTCAATACCAGTTAGATCTGCAATATTTTTAGCATTTACATTTAAACTAGTTACTGTATTAATCAAAACAGTAGGTACTTGTCCATCACCAGAAATATCATCATAACCTAATGATTCTAAAGCAGCTTCAAAATTTGCATCAGGAATAGCTGTATATCTACAATAGGTATCACTAAAACTTGTAGTGTCTTCTTTATCTGTCCAGTTTGTAGTACTGTAAGATGCATCATCTACTAAAACACAGCTTAAACTTGGATTATTTTCTATTCTAAAATTTCCTACATTGGTATTATTTCCATTTTTTACATTTAAATACGTTAAATTAGTATCATGAGCATGCAACCCTCCTAATACATTATTGTTACTTAAGTCTAAATTAGTAATACCTGTATCATTCACACGTAACGATTCAAGTTTCGTATTATTGGTTAAATCTAATGATAAAAGATTCGTTTCATCAACACGCAATGATCTTAATTCAATATTATTAGAAAGGTCAATTGTAGTAATTGAAGTTCTATAAGCAGAAAGTATTCTAAGTTCTGTATGAATACTTAAATCCAACATTGACACACCAGAACTGTAAGTGTATAATTCTCTTAATTCAAGATTCTTACTCAAATCTAAAGAAGTTAACCCTTTATTTCCTTGCACCCATAAATCTCTAAGATCTGGGTTGTTAGATAAATCTAGTGAAGTAATACTATTAGAACCAATATTTAAATTTCTTAAAACAATATTTTTAGACACATCGATTGAAGATAAACTGTTAGCATTAATGTATAAGTGTTCTAATACAACATTTTGACTCATATCTAATGTAGTAAAATTATTACCCCTTGCATTTAATGTAACTAATGCCGTAAAATCTTCAATTCCTGTTAATTCATTAATTCCAAGGTCGTTTACAGTTAATGAAGTTACTGTTTCAATTAAAGCCGTTGGAACTTGACCATCTCCAGAAATATCATCATAACCTAAAGCTTCTAATCTAGCTTCAAAAGTTGCGTCTGGAATAGCAGTATAACGACAATAGTTATCATTAAAACTAGCTGTTCCATCAATGTTTGTCCAATTTGTAGTACTCCAAGTTGCATCATCTACTAAAATACAAGTCAGTGAAGAATTTCCTGTAGCTATAAAATCAGAATTAGGCATGTTGGTATTATTACCATTTTTAAGATTTAAATAGGTAAGGTTGTTATTCTCACACTCTAATCGAACTAATGCAGGATTGTTTGAAACATCTAAAGAAGTAAAATTATTATCTGCAATTCTAAGCTGTGTTAAAGCTGATAAATTAGAAACATCAATTGAGTTGAAGTTTACACGTTCAATTACAATTGTTTCTAATAACGGATTCTGAGAAACATCTAATCCTGTTAAAGCGGTATCTTGAAAAAATAGGCTCTTTACGTTTGGATTATTACTAATATCAATACTTGTTAAGTTCGAACAAGCTCTTAAATTAATCGTTTCTAAAAGAGGATTACTAGCTACATTTACGGTAGTAAATAAATTATCTCTTAAGTTGATAAATGTTAAATCAGGATTTTGACTTAAATCAATTGTTGATAATTGATTATACCTTCCTTCAATACTAACTAATTTTGAGATTGACCCTAAATTTAAAGTTGTAATATTATTGTTGTCAAAATTTAAATTCTGAAGATTAACATTACTACTTAAATCTAAACTTGTTAATACATTCGTTTCTACATTCAAATCTGTAAGTTCAGTGAAATCCTGAATACCTGTTAAATCAGCAATATTTTGATTACTTACATCTAATGAGGTAACAACTTTAATCAATGTTGTTGGTACTTGTCCATCATTTGCAATATCATCATAACCTAAAGTATTTAATGCAGCTTCAAAATTGGCGTCTGAAATAGCAGTGTATTCACAGTATGTATCACTAAAACTCGTAGTAATATCAATATTAGTCCAGTTAGTTGTACTATAAGCTAAATCATCAACAATCACACATAGTATAGGTGTACCTATAATATCAAAAGCGCTAACATTTGTATTGTTTCCATTTTGGATATTTAATGATGTAAGTGTTGTGATATCTTGCGCATACAAATATTTAAATGAAGTATTTTTTGATAAATCTAATGCTACTAAACTTGTGTTTTCTAGTTCTAGAACTTCTAATTTAGTATTTGTGCTTAGATTCAGTGTAGTAACTGGTGTATCTTCAAGATCTAAATGTCGAAGATTTGGATTACCGCTAGTATCTAAAGTTGTAAATGTACAGTCTACACAGGCAAAACGATCTAAGGCAGTAAGGTTAGAAATATCGATAGCACTAGCTAAAGATCGAATTTGAAGATCTTCTAATACTGGATTATTACTTACGTTAATAGAACCAAGAGAAGAACTACTTGTCATTTGAAACAATTTTAAAGCAGTGTTACTAGATAAGTCAACCATAGTAATATTATTTCCGTTTGCTTTTAACTCTTCCAATGCAGTAAAATCTTCTATACCTGTAAGATCTGTAATATTCTGACCGGCTAACTGTAGTTCAGTAACTACTTCAATTAAAGAAGTAGGTACTTGTCCATCACCAGAAATATCGTCATATCCTAAAGCTTCTAATCGAGCTTCAAAATTTGCATCTGGTATAGCTGTATAAGTCGCTTGGATTATAGTTACTGCTCCTAAATCTAACTCACAAGAACCATTATTAAACCTAGCTTTTAAATCATAAGAACCTACACCTAAATTAGTGATATCAGCTGTTCCTAAATCATCGTTAAATGTATAAGGATAGGTTACTCCGCCATCTACGCTAAATTGAATTTCTGTTCTAGTAGCTTCATCAGAAAAATTAAGTGTTATAGTTGCATTATTTTGACCTATAAAAGCATCAGTAAACCCAGTAATTGAAGCTGTTGGTGTTACAGTACTTGCTAAAGGAACAAAATGAATTGCACCTGAATTTGACGGTGAATCATCTTCATTTTGCCCAATAAGTAAATATGAATAAGAAACTGCTACTGCTCTATTTGAGAACTCATCCCATCCATTACCAGATGTTAATTTTGTTAATTGAGACCAATTATTGGTGCCATTATCTTTAAAAATATATACTGCATCTCCGTTAGTTTTTCCGTCTCCCCAAGTACCCACATATAAAAATTCATTTTCTATGGCTACATCTGTTCCAAGACGTTGATCAGCAAAACTATCTTTATCTGTATTTTGGATCATGACTCTATTTGAGTCTAAATAATCTCCATTTATGTCTGCTTTATAAACATATACTCTTCCTTCGTTAGTTGTAGAGGTAGAACTGGTTTCAAATTTCATAGCACCTATTGCTAAATAATCACCCTCTACATCAATACTCCATCCAAAAGCTTCATTAGTTAATGTCCCTCGTAAACGATGTGTACGTGACCAAGTTCCATCATTAGCTTGATCCCATATTTGAACTGATCCTGCTGAAGCATTCCCTACAGAAGAATAATCATAAGGACCACTAACATAAGCACGACCGTCTTTAATTAACACATCATGACCAAAACGAGCACCAGAATAATTAGATTGTACTTGAGGTTCTAGTTTGGTTTCTGTATATGTAAATGTTCCTGTTCCATCATTTTCATATAAATAGGCACAACCTCCCACAGAGCCATTTCTAGCACCAATTAACACCATATTTCCTTCTATAGAAGCCGACACTCCAAAACGATCATCAGAACTTCCATCACTAGGTTCGAAAATAGCTACTTCAGTCCAAGTAGTTGAACCGTCGTATTCAAATAAATAAGCCGCGCCAGTGTCTACTGCAGAGGAGTTGGTTTGAGCACTAGCTCCAACAACTAAGTAATTACCCTGTAAAGCGATACTTGATCCAAAATTATCACCTACAAAGCCATCACTAGCTGTTAGTATAGTTTGTTGTGACCAATTTCCTGCACCATCATTAGTATATACATATACTTTCCCTGCTGCTTCACCATTACTTCGAGATACGGTAACAGCAATATTGCCATCAATAGCAACTCGCTCTCCAAATCTATGGTTTGAAGCAGCATCACTTGCTTTAATCTTTGTACCATCAACTGAAGTTGTGGTAAATGTCCCTGTTAATTTAGTTTCGTCTAGTGTACAAGAGTCTTGACTATAACCAAACAGAGAATATAAAATAGTTATTAAGAGTATATTTTTCTTCATAATTTACTTTTGGGATTTTGAGTTCAAATACGCTGCAATACTATTTCATTTTTGAGTTTTGAAAAAGAAATCACGGGGTGCAAAAAAGGGTGCAAAAAACAAAACTCCTTGTTAAACAAGGGTTTTTGTTTTTTATTTTCACTTCCTTTAATTGTAAAAAAGAACTAAAAAAGTAAAAAGTTTAAGATTTAAAGAGATCGAATATAATTGTCTAAAGAGTCATCTTTGGAGAGTTGTAATTTTTTTTTCAATCTAAAACGTGTTGATTTTATAGCATCGATACTTGTTTTTCTTAAACTCGAAATTTCTTTTCTTGAAAGACCTATTTTAATGAAAGAACAAACTTCAATATCAGTTTTGGTTAGATTTGGATGTCTACTTTTTAATGTTTTTAAAAAGTTGTAATTAAGAGTTTCTATATTCTGTTTTAAAACAACAATTTTGGAATCTTCTAGTTTATCTGATTTTAAATCGGCGATAATACTTTTTAAGTTTACTCCTTCCTCGTCTTTGGAAAGCTTGGATAAATCTTCTGCCAATTTTTCTTTAGTTCTTAAATGAATTAGAGTTTCTGTTAACAACTCATTTACCTCTTCTTTTTTAGTGGTAACTTCTGTATTTAAATCGTTAATTTCATTAAACAACTGTTCTTGTTTAATTTTATTTTTCTTTTTTATTCTTAAGTATAGTAGATATCCTAAATACAGCGCTAGTAAACCTACTATGCATATAATTACTAAACTCGCTAAATACAATTGTTTTTGTATTTCTTCTTTTTCTAATTGCAATTCTATTCTTCTTCTTTCTTCTGCATTAACTATACTATCTGTTATTCGAACTTTTTCAAAAGAATGCGTCATTTCAATTTCTTTAAACTTTTTCGCATTATTTACAACATTTATTTCCTTTTGAATTTTATTGTAGGTAGTTAAATCATTAAACGCTAAATCTAATTTACCTATTGATCTGTATATTTCTCCTCTTATTTTATATACATCATAAATACGACTCATCATATTTATTTTGGTTCCTAACTTGATTGCTTCATTTGCGTATAACAAAGCTTTCTCATTATCTTTTAACTGAAAATATGTTTTAGCAAGATTTCTACTAGTAATGGTTACAGATAAATGCTTGTTAACATTTTTAGTATATTTTAAAAAATCGAGTTGCAATGGAAGCGATTCTTTATATCTTTTTTGATCTAATAACAAACTTGATTTATTACCATACACACCTTGCAAAACATCATAAGCTCCAGATAATTTTGAATGATAAATTCCTTTATCAAAAGCATAAAAAGCAGAATCTATCTGGTCCATTTCTGCATAACATTTTGCAATGTTGCTATAATTAAGACCTAATAATCTGTGATTTTTATTGTTAGTATTAGTTTCAATAGCCTTTTTAAAGTTAACAATTGCTTTATCGCACTCGTTATTAAACTTATATAGCATAGCAATATTTCCATAATTTACCCCTAGATATATGGAATCATTTGTTTCGATAATAATTTTTTGAGCTGCTAAATAATCTTTTAATGCTCCTGAAAAATCTAAAGATCTTCTTTTGTATACTCCAGATTGTATGAGTAATGTTTTAAGATCTTTGATATTGTTGTAACTCTTTCTTTTAAATATTTCTCTAATCTGCTGATGGTATGTAGGTAATTTATCTGTATTCCTACTTTTTTGATAGGTTCCTAAACCTAAAAGGTAGTGTACTTTTAAAGAATCATTAGGAGCATTGTTTATTTTATTTTCAAAATCTATTACAATAGAATCCTTCTCTTGTGAAAAGGAACTAAAACCAATAAAGAAAAATAATAAAATGAGTTTTTGCATTCAATTTAAAAATTAAAAAATAACTTTTTCTATTTCATCTTGAAACCTACATTAAGCAATAACATTAATGTAATTAATTTCTAAAACAACAATTTTAAGATACTAATTTCACAACTAAAAATCAAACAATTATACATTACATTTGATTTACTTAGAAGCATACTAACAAACCTTAGCTTTATTCATATTTAAGTACTTTGTAAAACAATACCATAAAAATGAATTTTATTCTAACAAAAAAAGCTTCCAATTTCTTGGAAGCTTTTCAAATCTAGTAGCGGGAACAGGACTCGAACCTGTGACCTTCGGGTTATGAGCCTTGTCTTTATGAGTTTAAAAAAAGATTAAAGTACTTTATATCAATCATTTATAGTTTTATAAAATTCATTTAGATACGTTTAAATACATATAAAATCGAAAAATGTTTTAGGTATGTTTTAGGTAAATATAACACTATTTTATATCTTTACGATGTAAAAAACCACCTATGGCATCAGTAAAAATAATACTCTGGAAACACGACAAGAAAAAAGACGGCTCTTGTCCCCTAGCACTAAGAATTACAAAAAACAGAAAACCGAGATATATATTTACCGGTGAGTATATCTTTGAGAAAGATTGGAACGCTAAATCATCTACCGTAAAAAAGTCGCATCCCAATTCTACTCGACTTAATAACCTACTGCTTAAAAAGCTGAGTGAAGCTCATGCTACTCTTTTGGATGCAGAAACAAGCGAAGAAAACCTAACCACACAGCAAATACAAACAAAGGTAAAACGAAAAGGTTCAAATGTTTCTTTTTTTCAGTTAGCTTCGGACAGAATTAATGATAAATACACCAAAGGAACTTTCTCAGTTGCTAAAGCTGAACTATCTATATTACATAACATACAAGAATATCTAAACCATAATCCTGTTGAACCAAAACTTTTGGTAATGGATGAGATTAGAGAACGTAGAAAAAAGCGTATTTCTAAGGCTCGTAAATATCAAAACACTACTTCGGATGAAATCAAAGCTTTTTCGAAAAACAAATCTCTAATGTTTCAAGATATAAACACGAACTTTATCAATAAGTACAAAATATTTTGTGCCTCGTACTTAGAGCAAAAGCCAAGAACCATCACAAACCAGCTTATTTTTATCAGAACACTATACAATTTAGCTATTAAAGAAGGTATTACTGATAATAAAAACTATCCCTTTGCCGGTGAAAATGAAAAAATACGTATTAAATCCAGTAATAAAATAGGGCTTACGAAAAAAGAGGTTGAAAAGATTGAAAAACTAACTTTAGAGCCTCATACCTCTATTTGGCATACAAAAAACGTATTTTTATTCTCTTACTATTTTGCAGGTGTCCGTATTTCGGATGTACTAGAACTCAAATGGTTCAATTTTGTAGATGGCAGGCTTTACTATGAAATGAACAAAAACGAAAAACCAGTCAGCTTAAAAATTCCCGATAAAGCTTTAGCTATATTATCATTATATGCAAAGGATAAAGAAAAGAACACAGACTATGTTTTTCCTTTTCTGAAAAAAGCAGACCAAAAAAGCAAAGAAGATATTTTCGTAAAAACTCGTAACGCTTCTAAGCTTTTTAACAAATACCTCAAAAGAATTGCTGAAAAATGCAGTATTGAAAAAAATCTTTCAAACCATATAGCTCGTCATACTTTTGGAAACATAGCAGGAGACAAAATAAACCCACTAATGCTTCAAAAACTATATCGCCATAGTAATTTAAAAACTACTATTAACTATCAGGCTAATTTTATTCATAAAGAGGCTGATGATGCTTTGGATATGGTTTTGAATTCTTAGCTTAAATATTCCAATCTATCATGTTAAATTTTTTCAGTAATTGTTGCCCTTTTTCTTTTTCGACTGAATAAACAAAACATATTTTACCATATAACCAATCTTTGTAATTAGATTTAATTTTTGAATCTTTGAACTTAAATTCTAAGTGCGACTTATATCCGTATTTAATGCAATAGTAAAGTTCTTGATTAATTTCTTTAATAATTCTTTTATCTACATAGACACCATCATTAACTGTTAAACCAGTAACAGTTTGCTTTTTATGTTTTGAAGTAAAGCGTATTTTGTTTATATTAACTGTAAACCCATTTTGCCTAATAATCGATTTTATTTTCTTTAGTTTTGGCATACTCTTTTTGTTGCCTGAAATAGTTATATCATCAGCATATCTGGTATAATCTAAATTTGATTTCTCACAGTATTTATACAAAACTTGATCTAATTTTAAACACAATAAATTAGAAATTATTGGACTGGTAGGTGCTCCTTGAGGCAAAACAGAAGGTTTCATTCTAATAACTTTTTTTCTTAGTCTATTTTCCCTCTTGATTTCTTTCCAATATTTTTTAGGAGTATTTACACATAAGAGCCTAGAAAAATCATACGACAGTTTTTCTGTGTAACCTAACTTTTTAAATAAATGGTAAACTCTTTTTTCAGATATCGTATCAAAGAACCTATAAAGATCAATATTTAAAATTGTCTCTTTTTTTACATGTTTATTCGCATTAGTAACAATAGATCTATCTTTAATAAAACCATTTGCTGATTCATGAATATTAACTTTATCTAAAATATTTACTTTAATCCATGTCTGTACAATTTTTAATTCCTCCATCGGACTCATAATCCACCTATATCCTCCACTTTTTTTCCTAACCTTATATGTATTATATAAATCATCCCTATCTCTTATTAAATTTATTAATCTATAAGGTTCTATTCCTATTGAATACGCCAAGTGATATGCATCAAAAATTATAGGTAAATTATTAGAACTTAAATTCTGCGAATATTCAATTAATTTTTCTTTATAATCATTCCCATGATTACTTTGATTTATTTGTTCTACTATTTTATGTAAAGAAGTGGACATGATAAAATTTACGATCTCATTTGACAAAGCTCTGCTTTGAATAGTGTAACCTTTAGCGTTGCACTATTTAAACGATATAAGCTAACATTAATACAACTATAGACAACTAGTCCTAGCTTTTTACCATTTCTAGTAAAAATACAGCTAAATCTATCATGTCACTCCTTTAAATTCTTTTGGTAAATAGTTATTTTCTTTTATTTCGAAAACACAACTATTATTCTTAATTTCTTTCCTCACAAGTTTTAATTGTTTTTTAACCTCCAAATAAATATTATCCCCATAATCAGTTAATGAGTTACTTGTTTCAAAAACTTCATCTTTTTCAGAAATTATATTTTTATAATCATCTTCTGTAATTCCTAAGATTTGACAAATCACAGGTATAGTTCTCTTCTGTCTTATCATCTTCATTATTGAATAGGTTATAAAGTCTGTTTTAGTTATAAAGTTTATTGTTCTCCATCCCAAATCCTTTTCTCCAGAATAAAAAACATTAGACACCTCGATTTCTTTTATAAGTCCAATTTCATGAGCTAACTTTTTTCTAATTTTTTTAGATTCAGACATCTTATTTTCTGAAACTCTTGGATATAATGGAACCCAATTTTTACTTGACCAAATAATTGGCAAAGTATTATTTGGAGGATTATATGCAAATACTATTAAGGCTTGACTATTCTTATATCCTAATGGATATACTTCATTTGTTTTTTCTTTCTTGTTGTATATAGAAAATAATTCCTTTCCATATTCATATGAGAATTTCCTTAACGGTAACATCGATTTTCTATATCCAAATACAGAACCTTTTGAGTGGAATGCTGGATTTCTAACTTCACCGACCATTTCTATTTCTGAACAAAACCTTTGAATATATGATTTAGCTCTTTTTAAATAAAACAAAGTAAGAAAAGTTAATTGATTTATCTTTTTAACATTTTTAATTTGAGGTTTTACATAGGTTTTATAATAATTAACAAACTGTTTACCTGAACCAGAAAAGTCATCTAAAAAAACAATACTTGTTTTAGAACTTATATTTTTAATTTTATGTTTAAAATTAGAATAATGATAGTAAAACACAATCCTATACTCAAATTTATTATAAGTTGGTGTTTTTTTCAAATAATAGACCATAAGTGTACTACTCTTCCCATAATCACACACTGCATGTATTATTATATTATCTTGATTATTTTCAAGTATTCTTTTCAATTTTGAATCATATAATTCAATAATTTCATTTTCCGTTATGAATTCTAATTTTTCAAGAATTAATAATGCTTTATCTACATCATGGTCTTTAAAATTTTTTAACCAATTCACAACTTCAATCTGAGTTACTGAATTTTTCAACCTTTTACATATAGTATTAATTCGGAATTCATCAATTTCATTAATTATCATCTTAAATCCATTTTATTATAACTTACCAAACTCTCTCAATTTATCTTTCTGAAAATCATAAAAAACATCTTTCAAGGTAGACTCAAATGTTTTTTGATTAGTTATGTTTTTCATACTATCCCTGTAAGGAGTAATATGAAACTTTAGACTCATCCTACCATCTGGTTCTGGCTTATTCTTTAATGCTCCAGAAAAATTTATCTCTACTTCCATCTTACCACTTACTTTAGTTTGAATATGATTAAACTTATATAGTACCTTAATTTTTTCTAACAAAATAAATTTCCTTATGTTTTCATCTTTTAGTTCATTAATTTCTTGTAATTTTTTACCTCTAATAGAGGTAATGATATTTTTCCCGGCTTTATCCCTCAACTCTTCGGGAATATTTAAAGTTTCATCTAGGGCATAATTTGAAACTATAAGATCAACACTTTTAAATACACTATGATTATTTAGTTCTACAAAACTTAATAAGAAAAGAACTCTTTCCTCATTTGAAGAAAAATCATCTTTAAATTTTATTTCCTCAGTAATTTCTTTAATAATATTCCTATACTTAAGATTACTTTCTATTAAATTTAAAGAAGTTTTAGTTAACTGTCCTCCTAGTATAGTTTGAAACTCCTGTATAGGTTCAATACTATTTTCTTTATTTTTAAATAAAACTCTTTCTACACTCTGTACCTTACTTAACATTGCTTGCTTATTAGGATCATATTCTTCAATAAAAATCTCCAGCATCACGTTATCACCTTCTGTTTTAACCTGAACATCTGTTAGCTTAGCTTTCTTAGATTCTAACTTTTCGTTGATATTATACTTAATATCAGGGATTGATTTCTTTATAATATCCTCTAAAATTTCTGTTTCCATTTTCTGCAATGTAACATAAGGAAGTTTAGGTACCTCTTTAGTCTTTAACTTTTTAGAAAGTACAAGCTTGGTTAAACTTTCAATATCAGAAGGACTAAATAAGATTTTAGTCATTGTCTCAATAATTTTTGTTTTATCAGAACCTCTGAAATAAATACCTTTCTCTCTTGCAAGAAAATCTCTTAAATCATCTGATTTAATTCTTTCTGAATTCAGAAATGGTTTAATCAGACTACCGTACGGTAAATAATTATTCAAAAAATCATTATTAGGAGTATAATTAACTTCTTCTAATTTAGATTCATCAACAGACTCATCAATGTAATAATCTTTGTTAATATGCAAGGGTTGTTCTTTAACAAACCTAGTATTTATTTCACTTAACCTATGCACACTAACCTTCTCTAACAACAATTTATCTTCAAAATCTCTAAGTATATCCTTAACCTCATTCTTTGTATCATTATCTTCTATATATTCTGGAAAATATAGAAGATATTCATTAGCAAAACCAGAAGTAATTGAGATAGTAAGCCAAACAACCTTTTTTAAGTTAACAGGAGAATAGACATCATTACAAAAAATCAGAATACTAATTCTATCTTTATTTTCTTTTACAATTGGTAAAATAGATGAACTCAAAAATTGTGGTGGCAGATAGTTTTCTCTTTTACCTATTTTGCTTTCAGAAACAATATCTTCAGTTTGTGGATATAAAAATTTAATAGGTGAATCTGAACGATAAGCTTTAGCTGTAACGATAGAACGGTATAAAAAATATAACTGCCTATTATCTATCGAATAATAGATATAATCCTTTAGACTATGTTTTTTATTATCAAAACTTCTTATTTTATGTTTAAAACTATCATTCCCTTCATTTACCTCCTTTGATAATAAAAAATGAATTGCTTGTTTAGAATATGTCTTGTCTTCTAAAATAGATTGTTTTTTTTCGAAACCTTCGGAAACTTTCCCTAATGATTCATATAATTTCACTATATCTTTTTTATTTATATCCTCATATGAATTGGCTATTAAAGATTGAACATAAATAAAATTCAAATTATTATCCTTTAGTTTATCTTCATCAAAACTGCAAAAATCTACAATAAACTCATCGTCTACTCCAGTTTTATCGTTGTATTCAATATATTTTTGTTTATAATTAAAATTATTCCAACCTATCAAGCTTAAAAAATTAGCAACCACTAAGTGTTCCGAATCAAATGATTCGGAATAATTATTAGGCTCTTTTTTGAGATAACTATAAAGATGCTTCTCTGCTTGTTTTTTTATATCATTGATAATATTCATTAAAATTTCTTCCACCCCATCTTTTGTAAACTCTTTTCCTTTTAGAGAATTTTCAATAAACACATCTTTTAATGCTAATGACATGATTTTTCTAACATTAATATCAATTTTATCTTGATCTCTCTTGTATAAAAAAGTCTCTATTCTATCTACTATCAAAGTATTTAAGCTATCATATTCTAGAGCTCTAACTTTTACACAAGCTTCATTTATAATGTCATTATTTTTCTTAAGTTCATTTTTCAATTTTCTTTGAAGAGAGCCTACTAAATACAATTGATATTCACTTGCGTCTGGCATATCTTCTTTTAGTTCTTCAATCCATTTTAATGCATCAGAATACCCTATGTCATTTATCGAAGATTTTACTTGAACAGCCTTTTTTTTATTATTTGAGTATTCCCACAAAACATCAACTTTTTCAAGTTCTTCGTTAGGTTCTAGCGTAACTTTCTCCCAATTTTCTTTATCATCTAAAGATTCAATTACCCCTACAATAGTTTGTATTATATACCCTCTTAGACCTTCTTGTCCTCCCATATAAATAGCTTTAAGTTTTTTGTTAAAATATTAGATTTACATACTATTCTAATATTAAATATTCATGGTTAATTATTGATAATTCTGTCAAAAACATACATTCTTTCTTTTTACATTTTTTTTAAACTCAATCTTTAGAATTCTCTTTTGCAAGGTAATTTCTTCTCAAGGCAAATTATTACGGAAAACCTTATAATTTCTTTGCTTCTCTTATTTTTAAAATATATCCTCATCGCTTACACTAAGGCTAATCTCATTATTTTCTATAAAGTAATTATTATTATCCTCTGGAATACCTGTTGTTAAAAACAATGTTTTTTCTGCTCTTGTTATAGCAACATATTTTAAACAATTTTCTTGATATTTTTGCCATTGAGACATTCCTTCTACCTCAATAGGTAACTTATTATATCCTATTATAAATACTCTCTCAGCTTCTAATCCTTTTGCTCTATGAATCGAGGATAAAATTACAGCATCTTCATTTTTAGAGCTCATTAATTGTTCTATATGCTTAAATAAAGCATTTAAGGTCAAAACACTTTCAATATTGAAAAAACAGATTTCCAAAATATCAATAGCATCTTTTATATTCGCTAGTTTTTCATAATTACCTGGGTCATTTCCTAATTTTTTTTCTTTTGATTTATAAATTTTATTAAGATGAAGAGGTAATTCTTCATAATATTTAGGGTCATTAAATTTCTTATCTGGGATTATTTTTTTCAGTTGAGCAAGTATTTCCTGTCGTCCAAGAATATTACATTTTATATTATTTGTAAGTAACAAAAAAAGAACTTCAAATAAATCTGAATTTCCTCTAGATAATATAAAATCATTAGCTTTCACATAGTTCAATAGTTCTTCATACTTAATATTAATTACCACTCCCTCATCTTTATTTTTTGTTTCAATATCACTTCTAATCTTTTTAGCTAACTCGACAATTGATTTTGAACACCGAAAACAGTTCGTCAGCTTAAACATCTTTGGCTTAAAAAAGTTCTTTATATTATTAAATGATTCAGGTGATGCTCCAGCAAAGCCGTATATAGATTGATAAGGATCGCCTACTGCAAAGATTCTTCCTTCTTTTTTTTTAAATTTGTTTATTATTTTTAATTGAGCATTAGATAAATCTTGACATTCATCAATAAAAACAACATCATACTTAATATTAGATACAAGTTTTAACTCACAAGGCAGAAAAATCATATCCGCAAAATCAAAAATTCCAAATTTAATAGCTTTGCTATTTCCTTCTATTATTAATTCATTAATAATAGAAAAATATAAACTCACTAATTTTAAGTTATTAGTATCTATTTCAATCGCATATCTATCTATTAACGATTTAAAAACCTCTACAGTTTTACCATAACTCAATGTATACCTCAGAAGATCTATTAACCTAAAGCAATTTGAATAAAAAGTTTTATAAAACAAGTCTTGTTCTTCTTTATCTTTTTCTTTGTAGTATATTTTTTTAATATTCTCAAAGTCATCTATGAGGTCTAATTTATTAAGATAATTTCCTTTACTATCTGTTCTAAGTTTTCCTTGTAGAATACTGAAATACTTCGAAGTATTAACTTTTTGTTTTTTAAATGACAAATAATTTTCCTTTAAAATTTTTAATCCTAAAGAATATGTTGTCCTTACAAAAACGTTATCATACTTCTTTGTTTTCTGCTTTATTTCTTCTTGTATTTTCTTATTGAATGCGCAAAAGAGTATTGAGTTATTATTTGGGATATAATCTATCCCTTTAATAATAGTACTTGTTTTTCCACTACCAGCAACGGCATCTATCATTCCATTCTCATTGCTTTTTTTGAAAAAATTAAATATCTGTTCCTGTTCTCTTGTAGGAATAAAGTTCATCTATTATTTGGTATATTAAAAACGCTAAAACAAATCTTTTAAAAAAAGATTTAGCTTTAATTTATTTTTTACTATTTCGGGGTATATATGAATAGATAAATATAAAAAAAATAGCTCTTTATACAATATAAAGACCTAATAGAATTGAACATTATAACAGGAACTACATTTCCTATACAAAAAACCTATTTCATACAAGTGAACTCTATAACTTAAAATTCTTTATAGACTATGTCTCAATACCATTTCACTGAAAATTCTTTGTCGAATTTCATCTTTACGAAAAACAACAAGGATTTGCCTCTTCGAGTTCCTCCTTGTTTTATTTCCGCTGTAAAGATGAGTGTAATGCCAAAGAATTATTCATCAAAATAACGGTATTATGGAAAATCGTCCTACAACAGAACTTTTTAAAATCAACGAAATACAATTATCATATACAAAGAAGCTTAAAACCCCTTTTCAAAAAATCAGCAGTTCCAAACAAGCGAATCAATGTATTCGTCAAATTATTCCTGTAGAGCAGATTAATTACCGAGAATACATGTACGCCTTATATTTGGATAATGGCAATAATATTGTAGGCTACTATCTCCTTTCTGTTGGGGGTATTAATTCGACTTTAGTTGATGTGAGAATTTTGATGCAAGGAGCTTTACTAACTCGATCTGTAGGTTTTGTTTTAGTTCACAACCACCCATCTGGAAAGCTTAAACCATCACTTTCAGATAAACAGCTTACTGAAAAGATTAAAGAAGCAAGCAAAGTTTTAGATTTAAAATTATTAGACCACTTGATTATTACAGAACAAGGTTATTACAGTTTTGCAGATGAAGGAGTTTTGTAATGAGAATACTTTTTCAAAATATTAGATACCTAGAAAGATTTTCTCTCTAGGTATTTTTCTTTTGGTCGTTTTTAGAAAGGAAGGTATAACGACAAACGATACATTTTCTCTCTTATAATATGTTTTTAGACAACTACATCACTGGTTTTAAAAGATACGCTTTGTATGAAAAAGAGATTAACCCTAGAACAACAAAAGACATTATAAATATAACTAAAAAGCTTTTCCTTTTCGCTGATATTGATAATCTTAGAAAAATAGACACTCAAATCTCAAGAGACTTTTTATACTCTCAAAAAGAAAAACGTTTATGGAGTTCTCGAACATTTAGAAATAACAGGCAATATTTAAAAACATTTTTTGAGTATTGCAGAACACATGGATTCATCCAAGAAAACCCTATTTGTAAAATTAGCAAACCAAAAGTACCCAAAGTATTACCTCGTTTTTTAACCAAAGAACAAGTACAATCTATTTTATTTCACACAGAATATTTTGAATGGCGGTACAATATTGAAAAAACTAGGAATATAGCGATTATAGCTACTTTTCTTTTTACAGGTATTAGATTAAATGAACTTATTAACCTCAAATTAGAAGATGTTAATATAAGTACTAAAGAAATTATTATCCGTTTTGGAAAAGGTAGAAAAGAGCGAATAGTTCCTATTTATCCAAAATTGATTCCAATACTTAAAAGGTATCTCGCAGATAGAGAAAAGATAAAAATGAAATCCTCATGGTTTTTTCAAAGTCTTCGTACTCCTTCAAAAATAAGCAAGAAGACTATTCAAGGGTTTTGCCAGAAGATTAGTAAAATTTCTGGAATCAAATTTAGCCCACATCCTTTACGTCATACATTTGCTAGAAATGCAATAAATGCAGGAATAGGGCTATATATGGTAAAAGAAATGTTAGGTCATTCTTCTGTTTCAACTACAGAAATTTATTTATCTGTCTCTAAAAAGAATCTGAAAGAAGTTTTTTGTGGGGCAAATCTACTGTAGCTCCCAAAGGATGTTTGTTGATTTGGTCTTTTAAGTGTCTTGTGGTTATTGCCAAATATATAGTGGTTGTTTTTAGATCACTATGTCCCATCATCTTTGATAACGCATAAATATCACAGTTCCCTTCTAACATTAATGTAGCAAATGTATGTCTTAGTTTATGAGGGTAAACACTTAAATTCAAATCGGATTTCAAACGGTCGAATATTCTCCGAATAGTCATCGCTCCAAGCCTATAATCTCTCCGTAAAGACGCAAAAAAATATGGTGTTGTTTTCTTATTTTTAACTCTAGCTGTCAAATATTCATTCAAAATAGAAATCAACTTTTCATTTAGAGGAATTAAACGGTCTTTTCCTCCTTTACCACATTCTACTCGCAGTATTTTATCTCTCATTCTTACATCAGTAAGCTTTAAATTGAGTAGTTCAGATTTTCGAATACCAGTGTAAATAAACATAGCTATTATTGCTCTGCAACGAATTCTATTAAAAGCATATCGAAAAGGAGCAATGTATGTCCAATCAATTAATCGCATTGCATCTTCTCTATCCAAAGCTTTGGGTAATTTCTTATGAAGTTTGGGCATTGGTATTTCTCGAATAGGATTTTCTTCGATAAATCCTTCTTGTTTACAGTATTCAAGAAAACTTTGTAATGCTTGAATATTATTTCTTGTTGTTGAGGGTTTCCAATTCTTTTTTATCCTTCTATCCATAATATACCTTTCAACCAAAGGTTTATTTATTTGATGAATATTGTCTAATTGGAGCAACTCTACAAATTGCTTTATATTATGAAATTCTCCCCTAACTGTATTAGGGGAATGACCTTTAAAAGTGAGACAGAAATTACTGTATTGATGATGTAATTGTATAATAGAATTCATTATTTCAAAGTATATAATTTATATACCCGACGAATTTGAAATATTTTCTACTTTTTAAGATACTCTATAATCACTTTCTGACAAAGGCTTAAACTGTTTTTACTTTTCAACAATTTAATGACTGTCAGAACCACAACCCGGTGCTCTAACCAACTGAGCTAATCCCGCCGTATTTTTTTTGCCTTTTTTCGCTTATTTATAAGGTTAGTTCAGCTTTTTGTGATTTTGTATTTCTCTAAAATGTTTAAAACTTTCAAGAGCCATCAGGCACGTCGAAATACTAACCCGTTTTTAACCTCTGTCAAAACATTTTAAAAAGAAATTTCTATGACCTTTAAAAAATGATTGAATTTATTTCTATCTCTTTTTAAGGGTAACACTTTTTCATAACAATACTCACGTTTATAATTCCAGTGAGCTTTCATATTTCATAACAAAGAATCGGTACATACATTTCAAGACTATCTCTTTCGGCTTTTTAAAAGATCAAATGTTTGCCTCTTATTCAAAGAGTGTCCTTTTGACTTTTAAGCCTTCGAGATTTTAGACTTGATGTATTTAACCTTCATTTTTTTATTATGAATGCATCAAAAAACACAAGCTTTGAAAAACTACAGGCAATAGCAAAAGAACCTCTTTCATTACGATCTCAAGTAGCAAAAGATATTTTAGAATCCTACAAAGAAGATATAGAAGAGTTTTTTCAGGAATTACCTATGTTTCAGATTAATGATTTAATTAGTAAATATATCTTTTACCGTCATACTCATCATTTCTATGATACACATTACGATGAAATAGAAGAGATTCGTATAGAGCATTCTTACTATTTTGGAGAAATTATGAAGCAAAATTTTGATCTAAAAACTATATTCTGTTGGTTTGCTATTGAACAAACAGCTTATGAACTTGCAGGAGAACTAGGATTTGAAATATAGTCCTTCGTTTCTTTATCAATTCAAAGAATACAGCTTTTTTAAGTTGTGTTTTTTGCTGTTTTCTATGTTTTTTGTGTAGCTATAACAAAATTTACGAATCGTATTTCGTGCATCTACCTGTTGTAAGTGGCTACAAACACATACAATTTAGTTGCTCTCTTACCGCTTTTTACAAGTCCATGCCCTGCGGGAGAAGAAATATTTTTTTGGCTTCGCTTTCTCAAAATAATATTCCTTCTGACCTGTCTTTTTCATCCGCCAGCAACTGTGTTTGGCATGTGTTTGATACCACTTCTATATAACAGGTATCTGCACAAAAAAATAAGTTTCATTTAAAATTTTAATCATTATGGCAACAGCTACAGTAAAACAAAACGGAAGTGCAAAAAAAGTAACAACAGCGAAAAAAGATGTACAAGAAAAATTAGCAAAAGAAGCTATCGGCGAAAAACCAACTCCTATTACCAAAGAAGCTTCGAAACCGCAACCAGTACAAGAAATTGTAAAACCACTGGTAAATCTAGACGATCGCATGCTGAAATTTGAGCAGATGAAAGGTTTAGCACATCAAAGAGAACGCTTAAACAATACACTTTCTGAACTGAATAAGTTCAAGTACAATCAGTCAGATTCGGCGAGTTTCGAGATTGTGGATTCACAAAAACTATCCTTTATGACCACTAATACAAATTTGATTCACATCGTAACCAATCATTTAAAATCTACATTAGAAAGTAGAAAACGCGAAATTGAGAAGCAGCTTATTGATTTTGAGTTGTAGCTCTTTAAAACTTCTGAAGTTAGAAAACCTCGTTCTTACTAGAACGGGGTTTTTTGTTTGTTTTTTGCTGAGGGATACAGCAAAATAATTATATTTGAGATCAAATTTTTTAGAAACAATATATTATAAGAAAGTAATTTTTAACATACATATAATACAACATTAACGTGTTACTATTTCTCTAACTCGAAATCGCCAATTTTAATTAGGAGAAAGAATAGTAAGACTGCATGCCGATTCGGTGTGCTTTCTATGCATATTCCTATTCTCCGTGGCGTTTGGCGATGCCTGAGTTGGTAGGGTTTATAATATAGTACTAGGAGCACACTTTTTTGTTGCCATAATTTTTCAACCTTTTACTAATCGCTTTTAGCTCCTGTAAGCAACAAAAATAAAATTATGTATCTATTAAAATTAAAAACGAACACTTTTGATTCTTTTTTTAGAAATACTAAAAATTGGAAACTCATTTTAGTCTTAATTCTTATTAATATCGTGTTTGGATGTAGTCCAGATGAAAAGATATTATCCGAAGAAGCCAATATTATACATTTAACTCTAGAAGCTGAAAATGTTGAGTATACTACTTCTATATCCGCAAATGGGGAAATAACAATGGATTCTGAGATACCTTTTTACATTCAGTTTTTAAAGGTTAAGTCTATTCAAATCTCAGATGGTGCAAAGTCAAATATAACAGTAGGCAAAAGTCTTTCGACAGAAGAAATAAATCATAAAATTATTATTACAGCGCAAAATAGAGAGGTAAAAAAAGAGTTTACCTTAACTCTATCTAGAGAAACAAAAATTGAAATTTTAAAATTGGTTCTTGAAGCAAATGGAGAGGAGATTACCACATCCGTAAGTGATGGAAAAATAGAATTAAACTCAAAACTACCTTATGGAACAACCTTAATTAAGGTAAAAGAAATAGAAGTTTCAGAAGGAGCTTTAGCAACCGTAAAAGCTGGAGATACTTTCAATGCACTGCAGTCACCTACAGATATTACGGTTAAGAATCAGAGATATGAAATTATATACAGAATATTTTTTGTACTAAAAAATATAAGCATAGAAAAAGCTACTGCTTGTTATCTAGATATCAAATGGGATGAGGCTTTGAATGTTGATTCATATAAACTGATTGTGAGAGATACTGATAATAACGTGAATCAAGAAGTCTTACTTTCGAGTCAAGAGTTAACACATAGATTTAATGTTTTAAATGACACAAACTACACTATTAAACTTGAAGTAAAAAAAACTGATGGAAACGTTTTTCAGAGTTCCGAAATTGATATTAAAACAGATAGATTTTCTGCTCATAAACGGTTATTCTTTCTATCAGACGGGAGTATAAAAACTTTGTTTTTGGATAATGGAGATTTTATAACTGTTGGACGTATACAAGAAGGTGGTTTTTCAAATGATTTTGGGTACATAGCGCGTTTTACCAAACAGGGAAATAAAGTATGGGAATATCGAGTAGAAAGTCCGGATGAGTTTCGTTATTTTAGTGATGCAGTATTAGATGATGGTTATATTTATGCTATTGGACATGGCTTTAAAAATATAGGAAGTGTTAAATTAGATTTAAACGGTAATGTTATAAGTAAATATTTAGAACCAACCCAAAATGACCTTAGAAGTTCTTCATTCACTAAAGTAGGAGATAAATATCTGGCTGTTATAAGCAAGGCTCCTACTTTAGTCACGGTTATCACCTATTTCTATTGGTTTGATTCTGATCTAAATATTATAAGCAAAGATACTTTAGAGCCTCAATTTAGACCAGAAAGAACCTATATCGGAAAAATATTTGTACTGAACGACAGTGAAATTATGCTAACTGGAGATATATCAGAAGGATTGAGCTCCATTGGTGTTTATTTTGCGAGGTATAATATTGAGAATAAAATAATAACTTCAGAAAAATTCTTAAATGAAACAACTTCGCCATCTATGAGGTTTATACAAGAAACACCTGATGGTAATTTTATTATTGGGATTAATAATGCTCCAAATGTATCAGATTTGAGCACTTGGTATTTTGATGTCTATAAAATTGATTCAAATATTAATATTCTCCAAAGTTTTAGACTGGATAAAAGAATACCAAACAACAATTCAGCACAAGATAATATAGACCAAACAAATACTTTTTATAATGTTTCACAAAGACCAAATGGAGAATTTTGGTTACTTGGAAGTACTTATTCGAGAGATTTTACTTCTGTGGGTATTGATTTTTCTAATAATAAAAATATTGGAGCTATATTCAAATTATCATCAGATTTCAAACTCTCAGATATTGTAACTTTTTATGGAAATATAGAAAAGAGAAGATATTTTGATGCAGGATTCATAAACGATAATAATGATGGTACATTCACCGTAATTTCTCCAAACACATCTGTTCAGTTAGGAATTATTTTAGAAGATGGTACTCCAATTGAATGTCAATAAAACTTCAACAGAAAAGAGCTTCGCAAGAGGCTCTTTTATTCTTTTTACTATAACTCTTCCTTCATCTGCGCAAGTTTCATAGAAAAATAAAATAACGCCCAAAGCTAATCCTGTAAGACTTATAAAAAGCAAGGTTTTACCTCTTCGAGTTCCACCTTGTTTTTAACGCTTAAAGGATGTTTACGCAGGACATAATTTTAATTTTTTCTATCATGGAACTTTTAACAAATGAAATACGTAAACGCTTTGAAGAAATCGGAAGACAAGCCGACACTAGAGACCCTATTGTCGTTACAAAACTGTTTAATCCAGCTGGCTCTGGTACTTGGTATGTATCAGAATACTATCCAGAAGACAATTGTATATTTTGCTACGTTACTGATCTTGGACATGACGAATGGGGCTATACTTCTCTTACCGAAATGAAAGCCTATAAATCTCAGTTTGGACTTGGAATTGAGAGAGATGTTTCTTTTGAAGAGCAACGGTTCTCGGAAATCAAAGAAATTCACGGATAAGAATTTTTCTTTTCTCTATTTTTTAAAAAGCTCCTTCCGGAGCTTTTTTATGTTCAAAAGAAAAATTCTGTAAATATAGATTTTCATGGTATTGAAATAGGGTAACGAATTAAAATCTATATTTTATGAATACAATCGAAGAAATAGAAGAAAAAACACAACTCTTCGCAAGTGAGTTCCCGAAATTCTACCACTTTTTAAATAAAGAAATTGAAATTCTGAAGTTTGGAGCGGATCTAGCGTTGTCAGTTCGGGATGAAGAGAGCGCAAAGAGTTTAAATGACGAAGCACATGAACTTTCTCAGACTCTTAGCGTACTAACAAAACGTTACACCATGGATTTGTTTGAATGATTTACTCTGTAAATATGTTTATGTAACCGTTGTGTAAAACTTAAAAAGCCTCTTCTTCCGAAAAGGCTTTTTGATTTTTTAATCATTTCTATCTTCCCAATCATCTGGTCTTTCATCTTCTCCTCTAGATTGCCAGTATGCATCATTATTATCATTTAACTGATTAGAATGATTGTCTAATTCATCTTTTGAATAATCACTTCCTTTTGGAGCCATAATATTTTGTTTTTCGGGTTACATTTAAAGATAAACATTTTCAAAATATTATCAAAAAATATACGGATAGCTTTGCTGAAATTATTTTTACGCTTCATTTTTTTTCGCGTGGACAATGAGTATTAGAATTGTGTGATTTCAACAGAAATACTCATGCAAGTAAGGAATTTGTAATACACAAAAAATAACAACAATAAATTGCAGTCTATTTTTCATGTATTACTTTCAAATTCCGTACTTGTGAGAAGGCTCTTCGCCCTCTCAACTCCCCAGCTTATAAGGAATAAAAAAAACACGAACTGTGTAAGTACACAATTCGTGTTTTTTTTATGTTTTGTATATGCACTTTTTTAAAAGTAGTATTTAACACTTATTTTCATTCAATGATAAACCTGTTACGAAAAGCTCTTTATGCTTATAAGATGTAAAAAAAGGTTTTAGTATTTTGTTTAGTTCCCACACGTATTCGTAGCTAATATCTTCTAAATTGTTATTTAATATGTAATATACACTTCTAAAACCAAGACGATACCTAGAATCATTTCTCGTAATATTATCTTTTTTAGTAATTACACCTTCTATTAATTCTGATTTATTACGAGCTTCTTTTAATCCTAAATTGGATTTAAAATATTCAAATTCTCCATCTGTAAAATCAAAATCAATAATTAATTTCATTACCACATTATAAAACGGAATCACTAAATCTGGATTCATAGTAGAATTCTCTACATCAAAATCTGGAATTTCATAGAATCTCGAAATGGGAGCAATTAATTCTACTTTTCCCCAATCAAATTCATTATTATATTGTTCAACTTTATTTTTATTTATCTCGAATTTAAAGCTAATTAAACTTATAGAACTAAGAGTGTTCTTTATTCCTCCAAAACTTATATTTATCATATCAATACTTTTATTGTTATTCTCATAAATTTAATAAAAAAGAACAACTATAACAATACTTACAAAGCGTTATTTGAAGAGTCAAATTGTACTTTATTTTTATTATTTTATTTCTTGGCTCGTATGTAAAATTGCATAGATAATAATTTTATCATCTATTATTTCGTAATGTATTCCATAAGGAAAAGCTTCCAGAAAACCTATGCGTATATTTTTATATGATAATTGATAGATTTCAGGGAAAATAATAATTCTATCGAGTAAGCTATTAAAATCACTCAAAAATGAGCTGTACAAGTCTACATCAATAGAATTGTAATGAGATTCTATGTCTTTTATGTTTGTATAGACTTTACTACGAAAAACGAATGTATACATTATAGCATTGCCATAAACTCTTCTCGGCTATACCCTTTATATCCGTCTTCTTCTGCTTCTTTTATAAGCTTATCCAAAAGCTTTTTATGGTGTTCCGGTACTACGTAGTCTTTTCTTTCAAATACAGGTTTATGAAGAACAGATATTTCAAGTATAAGCTCTTCTATATTATTAAAATGCTTTTTTGAAAATTGTATGTCGCCGTCAATAGTAAATTGTTGCATATTTCTATTCTAATAAAACCTTTTCGTTTCCGCAACAAAAAAGCCGATAGAAAATCTATCAGCTTTTACGTTAACTATTTGATTCATGATAATGAAAATCAATCTTCAGGATTTCTTAAAAGTTCAAAGAACTTCCCGAAGACATCTGCCAGTAAGATAACTAATCTTTCTAAGGTAAATACGATTAATTTGAAAAGTATTTTCCCAAGTAAAAGTGTTTTTTCAAACAACCAATCAAACATTGGCTTTATCCAACTATCAAATATCTTTTTTACCCAGCCAAAGGGCAAATAATCATTCTTAATACCAAAGCATATCGAAATAATAAACGATACCATCATTGCCAATAGAAAGTACACAACTACGTTTCCTACAAAATTTATAACACTGTGTTTTATCAATTCAAATTCCATAATTTCTGCTTTTTATATTTACAAATTTGCTCTTCGTTTTAAATGGGATTTAAACCACGGTTTAACCTTCATCTTATTAAAATTCCCTCCATTGATATACAAAAACTCCCATTGCTTAATACCTCGTACTTCTTGTGCCGACATAAGTGGCATAGCTCGTAAATTTCCGTTGATTTCTTTCGTAGTAGTTCCCAATAAAGATTCAACATATTTTGAGGTCTCTACTGATGTTTTTCCGAATATGATTTTATTTAAAGAATTAGCGAGAATGATTTTTGCCCCCGATTTTCCATAATTTTGTTCTAACTGAGAAAAAGCTTCTTGCAAATACATAAAGACAGCACAACGCCTTCTTCTGAGGATTGGGAGTATCTCAGGGAAGCTTTTTTCACCTAAATTGAACGTAGCAAATTCGTCGAGATAGAAATGTAAGTCTAAATCGTTTTCCTCTGGCATCTCTAAAGCGTACTCTAATAATTGGGTTACAAAGAGGTTTAAAATAAACCCAAAATATTTTTTCACTTTATCCTCTCTGGCAGAAATAAAAATTATCGTTTTTTCTTTTCTAAGCGTTTCAAAATCTATGGTGTCTTGTTCCGTGATGTATTGCAGAGTATGACTATTGAGCTTTGAAAGAGACGCTTTTACCGTAGCCAGTATACTAGACCTAACTTTCGGTTCGGTGCTTAAAAATGAAGCGTATGCCAAATACTTATCATCTGAAAGATAGCTCGCCATAAACTTGTTTATCTCATCTGGTTTTACCGTCAAAAGATGAATTATTTTTAACACCGATGATAAATTTTTTGGAAATTCTTCTTGTTTGGCGTTAAGAACGGCTTCAATAACCAATTCGGTAATCGAGCGGGCGCTCAACGTCCAGAAATCCTCTTTGCCTTCAATTAGTAAAACTGTTGTTTCTTGTATACCGTTTTCTTGCTTTAAAGCCCTTTCTAATGGGTTAAATTGCTCACTCTGGTTAATATCATTAAGATTAAGGCTTTTTATGGTAAAACCTTGTTTTTTAAGCCAGCCTTGAGTGATTTTCTGTGTCTCTCCAGATGGATCAACGACTATACAGCTCACTTTATCTTTAGCCGTAAGATTTAATAATTGTCCCGTTAGCACCACACTTTTTCCTCCACCGGTAGCAGAGACCGTAAGGCAATGAGTCGGGATGTGTTTTTTGAGGAGCGATTGTTTTCCGTCCAGCAAATATCCGTCTCGGGCATTCGTTTTGAAAAACTTTCGTTTTTCTGACCAATTCATAAATCTAGATTCTCCAAATTCTGAATTGTTTTGTTGTTTATTAAAAAGTGTTTCGTATAAACTCATAAATATTTTTTTTAACGTGTTAATGATGGTGAGAAATCGTCTCTTTCTCGGTTTCTTCCTCTGATTTCTCGTAGTTGTTCCAGACGTTTTAATACTTCTAACTGCTCTGGTCGTATTACCGTACCAAGTCGAAATTTGAGCTTCCCGTATTTGATACCGTAGTACTGATTCTTTCCTCGCTCATAAAGCTCTATATCTTGGTATCTATCTTTAATAAGCTCGTTCAAATGACTGAGATTATTTGCTTCTTCCACAATGAGTTCTAATTTGTCTATTAGCTCATTTTTAAGCGAAGACTTCTTTGTCTTCTGAAAAGGTTTTCGCTCTTTTTCTCGTGGTTTGTGATACAAATAAGAATTAGGTAACTCCTTGCTGTATTTCTGCTCCAAGTACTCAGAGATGGTCCTATTTTGAACTAAGTATTTTACCTTCGCAAGATCACAAGATTTATTTTTCAAGAAATAATTCTGAGAAACATAGAGATGTACATGAATATTTTTTTCTTCATGAACTCGCCCATACGTTACACATTTGTCATATCTGCGTGTTTCAAGGAATTTAGCAACCAAATCCTGAATTATTTCGGGAGTTACATTGTCTCTATCAAGGTGATGAAAAGATAAAATAACATGCTGTCCTCGGGTTCTTATTTTTCGCCCTCTATATCGGTCGTTTTCAATAAAAGAATTGAGTACCGCTTGCCTTGTGTTGCCCGTACTTACTTGGATGTTTCGAAAAAAAGAAAGATCATTTTCATTATGTGCCCCACGGTCTATATAATCTATGATTTTTTCAAAAGTACCATGATACGGTATCTGTTTTATAATCATAGCCCCATTCGTTTATAATCTGCTATCATGCGCTCTAAATTGTCTATAAATCTTGGGTTTTTAGACACCTCATTCTTTATGTAATCTTCTAAATTAAGAGGTCTAAAATGAGCTAACGTCATTTCTTCTATTCTCAAAAAGATTCGCTTTACTTCTTGAATCTGTTCGTAGTTCACTGCCTTTTCTGTATTGCACAAGTAGGCTATTTCTTGAAGATTCGTAGACAACTGAGAAAGACACACAATGAGGTCATACATCACTTCTTCGTCTGGAAGTATGTAGCTCTTTTCCTTGTAGGCTTTAATCAGGTTTCTTACAAAGTCCCCTGCACTCAAACCTAGCTCTTTTGCATCACTAGAAAGGGCTGTAAATTCAGGCGCTTCCATCCAAATTTGTAAAAGTTTAGAGTTGGTTTTTCGCTTCTGGTTGTAACGCTTGTGGTAATCTTTACGGTACTTTTTTCTTAGCTCTTCTTTTTCCTCTTTTGAGGCATTGAGCTTGCCAAGTGAAATTAAATATTCCTTAAAATTAGACATAAGTATTCTGTTATGAGAGAAGGCGGTAAACCTTCTAACATAGATTTTTATATTCGCTAAAATTTTTCTGCTATAGAAAAGAAAAGACGTGGCTTGCACGCCTTTCTTATCATTCCCTTGGAGTATTAGAAGTCTATCTCCATTTCGTTGTCCTTATCCTTGCCCTTCTTTTTCCATTTGTCTTCCCATACATTCGGCATCACATCAATCAGTTTCTTTAAAGATTCGAGTTTCTTGGGTTTTTCAAGAAGTAATTTTCTGTCTCTCAAAGCCGTGTTGAAACCCAAAGACAAAGCTCTAAACTTGAAGTAGTTCTTCGAACTTTTATCCAAAGCCTTAGCTTCTAACTTTTCTTGTAGTTCCTGAAAATCACCTTTCGTTATTAATTTCCCAAGATTATACCCCCTTGAAAAACATAATTTTACAGATTCTAAATTTTCTTTTGTTTCCATTAGAATCCTGATACTTTATGTTTCTCAATAAAATCAATGACTTCACTCTTTTTGTAAAGTATAACCCGCTTGCCAATCTGATAATAAGCGAGTCCGTTACTACGATACTGAAACAATGTAGATTTACTCGAAATCCCTAGTAACTGCATTGCCTCTTTTTCGGTATAGAACTCCTCCATTTCGTCCTTCGATTTTAATTGCTGGTAGAATTTTTCTAACAGTTTGAAAAACGTTTTTTCGTCGCTTAAAATCAGTGTTCGCATGTTGTTTAAATCCCCTATCATAGCACTTCAAATTTTGTAGTGATACCAAAAGAAGTAAAAACTGTTGTCCAATACGATTCCAAAAAGCCATATAAAGCGTTTTGCGAGCTTTGCGGAACTGGCATGACACAAATTACACTTATACTTTTTAAGCTCTTAGAAAGCGTATATTTCTGCTTTAAAACCTGTATATTTTGGTTCGCTAAAGCTACCATTTGAGCTTCGTTTTCAATTTTCTCTTTAGTTAGGTTTGCTATGGCAGATTCCTGAATCATATCGCTTATAATCAAAACCGTAGATGGATGCTTCAATCTTGATAGAGGTACGAGTATTTCCAAGATTTCAGTACTATTACTTTTCCCATCTAATTGGAGGATAAAATCAACCGTTTTTTTGATAAACAGCAACGTATACTGTTGCACTCCCGCTTTGTGAAGTCTGCGCTGTAATCCTTTTTGCTCCTCCGAATATAAACTGGAGCGAAACATCGGCGGAGTAAATTCAAAAACAGTAGTATTAGTAAGACTTGCAGTGTTATCAAAAATAAGTTTTACCTCAACCGTAACCGTCTTCTTCCCTTTCAAATACCCCACCATATAACGGCGGAGGTATTTAGAAAGTTTCTTTTTATCAATCGTAACCGAAGTAGATTGGTCTACATAAATAGATACATGATTTTTCTGTGCGTTGCTGAAAACAGCAAAAAAATAAAAAAATGCTAAAAATATATTTTTCATAAACGTGTTTTTAAAGGTTATAATCTTTGTCTTCTGGGTTTTGCATTAACAATTGCTCGCATATGTGTTTCTTACACACAAGATGAACCAACTCGTTTCGTAGTATGTATGCGTTTTCTAATTGCTGATACCAAACAGAATAATCTCTTACAATTCTATCTGCTTCTGATGTATATTGCTCGGCATAGTATCGTAGATATACTACTTTTCCTGCCACTATCAGCACTATCTTTAATATCAAAGAACATAACAGCATACAAATACCGAAAAGAGACAAAGCGATGTAACTGAGTAATTTTATAAGCCAAGGTTTCGTTTCACTATTTCTTTCGTTAATTTCCTTCTGAAGCTCTGCTATTTCTGCTTTTAAAGTCGTGTTTTCATCATCAAGAAATAATGCTCCTTGCTTTTGGGTCAGTTCTTCGGCTAATCGTTCTGTTTGCGCTGTTTCTGCTTTCTTATCAGTATGAAATGCAGATAAAACACCAAAACTTAATACTACAAGTACCGTTACGGCAACTGTAATCATAAAAGCTATTGGTACTTTTGCTATGGTACGCAGGTACACTTCAATACGCTTAAAACACAACAGCACCAAAGCCGAAACCACTACCATAGGACCAAAAGCAATGATAATTGAGCTTGTAGAATCTAAATTCATTACGTTTCTTCCCGTCAAATACCAGATTAATCCCTCAATAATAATCCCAACAAAAGCAGAAATAAAATATCCTGCTATCGAAACAGATTTAAAGTAATTCAGAATATTAAAAGTTCTCGGAACAAAAATTTCCGGCACAACGGCTTCTGGTAATTCTGTTTTTTCTAGATGCTGAAAATTAACTCTAAACGTCTTTCCTAATTCGTAAGCCGACTCGTCTATTTCTTCGTTTAGATGACGATTAAATTCAATGGGCTTGAATCTGTTTGGTTTATCCGACAATTCGTACTTTCTGATATATACCTCATCTGGAATAGACTGAGGTTTTATTTTTGACTCCTTAAACCAAACTTTGTCTTCTTGTATCTCTTCCAACTGGTCTGGTTCTACTAATTCAGATTCGTCTTTTAAAGCTACTAAATCGTATAATTCTCTTTGCTTGTAATAGCTCTTACGTACTGCTTTTTTATACTGTGCTACCGAGGCAGAAATCTGCTTCTGAAAATCTGTAATCGCAGAATTAAAATGCGCAATAACCTTCTCTAACCACACACCTCTAAAACTTACTAAATCCAAAGATTTACTTCCGAGCGTGTTAAAAAAATCTTTTCCCTTTTGGAAAATCATATCTGACGTTGTGTGCAAAATACCTTCTATGGCATTTCTTGCTTTTTTAGGCTTCCCGAATAGCATTCGTCTTTTACCTATACTTGAAAACTTAAATCTCATAAATACTATCTTTTGAAACCCTCACAAGGTGTTGCTTGTGAGAGTTCTGTTTTTAATTTTGTTTACTCTAACAGTAGGTGGAAATATTCTTTATTTTCCTTATAAATTCTCTCTGCTGTTAATCTTGCATACGCTACTTGTTGGGTAGTCGTTCCATGTGTCTGTGGTGATGGTATTCTTATTCCTTGATAAGTACCTCCTCCTTTTAAAATTATCTGTGTAATTTCTTGTGCTATTAACATCTTGTTTTAATTTTTTGCTTTCAGTTGTACTTCCTGAAAACTCATTCATAAAAAATCCATGGATGTTGAATTCAACAGCACAATTATATGAGGTACAAATAGATAGAAGAAATAAATTCAACCGATTACAAAAATTCAATAGTGGATTTACATTTTGACGCAGAGGATTGTCTAAAAACGGGAGAGGATTTTTAGTATTTATTCATCAAAATAATTTTCTCTTCGATAAGGATTTCTTAAACCAAATCTTTTTATGTGTGCAATTTGATTTTCTACCCCCTCTGTTTCTTTTATTGACTTAAGAAAATTTTGCCATATGATATCAGAATGAGATTCAGCTAGAGTAATTGAATAGTTTTGTTTCTCTTCTTTCTCTGAAATTACAGCCTTCACATTGATTAAAATTTGCTCTTGTACATCAAAAAATCGCTGATGAGGATGAAATCCATAATTAATTCTATGTTCATAACCATATCTTTCAATTCCTTGGTCTAAAAAGTTCTTAAGCCTATTATCAATGTGATCTATACCTTCCTGACTTATTATACTTAATACCTTTTGAGAGGCTGTAGGCTCTCCATTAAACAGATGAATCCCTTCACGTGTATTAGGTACATATAAAATTCGTTCTTCGGTTTTTTGTATATTCATAGCTAATACATAATAAATTCAAAAAAGAATATTGTCAATACTTTTATGATGGATTTTAAACAGACCCCTGAAAGAAAACAAAGGTTAAGAGAAGAAGTAAATATGCAAATAGAAAAGCTATATGGAAGTAATATAGAAACAGGAACTGCAATTCAAAAAATCAAAAACTATGTATCAATCTTTCTTGAGAAATACAAGATAGTATTTAACACAGAATATCCTATCACAAAGGATGGTAGCAATAAATCTATTGAAGCAAACAATAAAAAAGATGCTTGTGAACTTCTTCTTTATTCTGAGGAATTCCAAGATTTTGTATCTGGTTCTAAAGTAAAGAGTATTAAAAACTGCACTCCTAGTGATCAAAAATCAATAAATTTTATTAATAAAGAGTTTAATTCTAATGAAGGAGATATAAGTACTGTAGTACTTGATTATATGGCTATTTTCGCTGGATACTTGGGATGGAGTCATTTCTTTTTGAAATTTGAAGGGAAAGAAGAAGGAAAAGAAATAAAATTTTTGAAGAATAAAATTATTTCTGCTTTAGTAGAAGGTGGTTTTGAAATCTATAAAGAAGACGATAATGAAACACTAGAAGCGAAAATTAATGAATCTATTGAAGTAACTAAAAAAGGTACTGAGAAAGTTTATAAAGTTTTAGAGAATCAAGAAGGAATGTTCCAAATTCTGAAAAATATAGAAAGAAATCAAATAGGTGCTTCTCCCATTTTAAAAAGTAACCAGATAGTCTCTAAACTACCCGAAGACAATAAGGTTGATTACAAAAAAAGTTTAATTCACATAAAAAAACGTTATAATGAAGACCATATAAAAATACTCAATCATTATCAAAAAATAATTAAAAATAAAGAAGAAACTTTTTCATTATTTAAAGAAACTTTTAGTCTAATAATCAAGGCTAAAAAACTAACCCCAAGTTTAAAAGAGCAAATAAAGTTCATATTAGAATCAAAGAAAATTAATAAAATTTATAAGATTGCACTGGTCAGCGCAATTTCAATTTCTATGATTGAAAACTTCACAGATGATAAAGGTGAAATATTAATTAATTTAATACATGAAAATGAAGATATAATATGGGAAAAAGCACTTATAGGCTTAATCTTAGCATTTAATTTTAATTTAAAGAAAATAGAAAGAAAAAAGACAAATAAAATTTATAAAAATTTTGAAGAGCTAATCGGATTAAGAAGAGTAGAAAATGGAATATTTAGTATTGTAAATTTACTTTTTAATTATAATTTTAATTGGAAACTACATCTTGGAGAAACAAGTAAGAGAAATGATAATATTTATTTATGGTTCCTACCTAAACAAATAGAAAAAGATAAGAAAGCTTATGTTTCAGTTATTCCTGAATCTAACATCCATCTTAATGTACTAGGTAATTATAAAGTAGGTATCACTGATAAAAAAGAGAAAGGAATTGAGTTGATAAAAAATCATTATCTAAGAATCTATTTAGGTAAAACAACTACTAGTAAAACGAGTAATACAGATTCAAATCTTAATTTTTACTTAAAAGAAATTTTAATAGCTTTAGTCTCTATTCCTTCAATTAAAGCTATCAAAACAAAACCAATAAAAAAAACAACACATCGTATTGATTATAAGTTTTATTTTCATTTAACAATAATTAAAAATTTATCTAAGCTCTTAAATAGACCTGGAATTGAAGGGGTATTAGAATTTAAAAGTGGACGCTATGATTTAGCATTAAAATTGTTAATTGAGGACAGGTACTTAAATCAAGATCCAATAATGTTGTTTTATCTAGGTAAGATTTATATACAAAGAGAACAATACAAAGAAGCAATCTACTATTTAAAAAAAGCTGTAAATATAGATTCAAATTTTATCGAAATTTACTTAGAATTAAGTTTTGCATATTTAAAAATAAGGAGATATAAATTAGGGTTGAAATATGCACAAAAAAAATTGCACGAATCTCTAAAAGTTAATCAAATAACAAAACAAACTAAAAAAACTTATCTTTTATTTATAGAGTTCTATTTAAAATTATCTTATCCTCAAAAAGCGCTTTATTATCTTTTGAAAGCCAATGATTATTTTCCTAAAGATTATATAATATTAGCTTATTTAGGCGATTTATACTTTAAGTATGGAAAATTTAAAAAGGGAATTTTTTATTATAAAAAGGCTATAAAAACAAGTAATAAAAAAGAAAAAATAAAAATATTAGAAAAACTCCATGGGTTTTATTTATACTTTAAAAATGATCACAAAATAGCTTATGAATACCTAAAGAAAATTCGTAAAATGAATCCTAATAGCCCTAAATTGAATAGTATCTATATTTTCCATTACACTTATCTTGAACAATATTCTTTAGTTGATTTATATTTAGAGAGACTTATATCTAAAGAAGGTTCTATCAAAGAAATATATCGAAATATAAATCACATAACGACTAATAAATCAAAGTTTAGCAGGAATTTATTATCTAAAAAACAAAAAAGCTTTTTTTTTAATAATAATTTGTATGGTAAAATTTTATCTAAAAGTATAGATACATTTTTAATAATGATATCCATAGTTAAATATTATGAATATTATAAAAACTTGTCATATAAAATTATATACTCTAAAAGAGTTTAAATATTGATATCTAAAAAAGTGTGCACTTACAAATATCCTTAAAAATGTTTTAGGTATGTTTTAGGAAGAGAATCAAAAAAGGCTTTCAGAATCCTGAAAGCCTTGTCAAATCTAGTAGCGGGAACAGGACTCGAACCTGTGACCTTCGGGTTATGAGCCCGACGAGCTGCCTACTGCTCTATCCCGCGATATTGAGGGTGCAAATATACGAGCTTTTTTTGAATACACAATAAATAATTACACTTTTTTAACAAAAGTATTTGTTTTAACATGTAATATCCACCGTAAAAAACAATTACCTTTGCAATATGACACATAAAGCAGGATTTGTAAACATTATAGGAAACCCTAATGTTGGTAAATCAACCTTAATGAACGCCCTAGTAGGCGAAAAACTTTCAATAATCACCTCTAAAGCACAAACTACCAGACATAGAATTCTGGGAATTGTAAATGGTGAAGATTATCAAATCGTATTTTCTGATACTCCTGGGATTATAAAACCAGCATATGAGTTACAAGAATCTATGATGGATTTTGTAAAATCTGCCTTTGATGATGCTGATGTATTAATATATATGGTAGAGGTTGGTGAGAAAGAACTTAAAAACGAAGCTTTTTTCAAAAAAATAATTGATAGTAAAATTCCTGTAATTCTACTTCTTAATAAAATTGACTTATCAACACCAGAACAAGTTAATGAGAAAATTGCATATTGGCGAAGTAAAGTACCAAACTCATTTGTATATGTAATTTCTGCATTAGAAAAATTCAATGTAGAAAATGTATTTTATAAAATTATTGAGTTACTACCAGATTCTCCTCCCTTCTACCCTAAAGACCAATTAACAGATAAACCAGAACGTTTTTTTGTAAACGAAACTATTCGTGAAAAAATACTTCAACAATACAAAAAAGAGATTCCTTACTCTGTAGAGATTGAAACCGAAAGTTTTGTAGAAGAAGAAAACATTATTAAAATTCGTTCGGTTATTATGGTAGAACGCGAAACTCAAAAAGGCATTATAATTGGTCATAAAGGAAGTGCTATAAAACGTGTAGGTACAGATGCAAGAAAGAGTTTACAGCATTTTTTTGATAAAAAAGTTTTCTTAGAGTTGTATGTTAAAGTAAATAAAAACTGGAGATCTAGCGACAAACAATTGCGTCGTTTTGGTTATAAAGAATAAACCTGTTTACAACATATTTATTACCTAAAAAGCACATTTTATAATTTATTAATCAATACTTAACAACCTACACAAGTTAGTTAACATTGTGCAATTATTTATAACAAATCATTTTAATTATAGTAACCTTTAATTAATGTTTTAAATGAAGTTTTGTTGAAAATATCAATCAATGAAAAATTTATTTAAAACAGTACTAGCTGTTGGTCTAATTAGTTTTGTAGGATGTGAAGATGACAACCCTTCTCCAGGTCAAAACCCTGATATCAATACTAATGTAAACTTTAAATATTCAAACACTATAAAAGTTGGTGGTGAAGGTGCTGCGGAAATTTCAGCTTATGATACTAAAACAAAAAAATTATTTGTTATCAACTCTGAATCTAAAGAAGTTTCTGTATACAGTTTATCTAATGTAGAAACTACTGAAAAATTATCTTCAATAACTATCAATACTGGTGCTCCAAATAGTATTTCTGCTTATGATGGTAAAATTGCAATTGCTATAGAAGCTGAAGTTAAGCAAAATAATGGTAAAATTGCTTTATACAATGCTGAAAATAATGAATTAATTAGCGATTTTACTGTAGGTGCTTTACCTGATATGGTTACTTTTTCTAAAGATGGTAAATTATTGGTATGTGCCAACGAAGGAGAACCAAATTCACTTTACACAAATGATCCTGAAGGAAGTGTAAGTATTATTAATATAGAAAGTAAACAAGTAAGTACTTTAGATTTTACAGCTTTTAATGGTCAGGAAGCTAGTTTAGAAGCGAACGGTTTTAGAGTTTTTGGCCCTGGTGCAAACCTTGCTACTGATGTAGAACCTGAATATATTACGATATCTGACGATTCTAAAACAGCTTGGGTTTCTTTACAAGAAAACAACGGAATTGCAAAAGTTAATTTAGAATCTAAAACTATTGAAGCTATTTATCCTTTAGGTTTTAAAGATTACAATGCAGCTGGTAATGAAATTGATCCTAGTAACGAAGACAATAAAAAAGAATTAAGAAACATTCCTGTATACGGAATTTACCAACCAGATGCTATTACTTATGTAAACATTAATGGTGTAGGATATATTATTTCTGCTAACGAAGGTGATGCTAGAGAATATATAGACGACAAAGGAACTGATGACGAAGATGATGATGAAGATATTTTTGTAAACGAAAAGCGTATCAAAAAAATAGACTTAGATCCTACAGCGTTTCCTAATGCCGACGAATTACAAAAAGAAGAAAATTTAGGTCGTTTGAAAATTGCCTTAGACTTAGGTGATACAGACAATGATGGTGATTATGACAAGTTATACTCTTACGGAGCTCGTTCTTTCAGTATATGGTCTGAAAATGGAAGCTTAATCTACGATAGTGGAAATAGTATCTCACAAAAAACATTAGAATTAACTCCTGCTACTTTTAATGATGAAGATGGAAGAAGTGACGATAAAGGTGCTGAACCAGAAGCTGTAGAGGTTTTAAACATAGGTAATGAACGTTACATTTTATTTGTAGGTTTAGAGCGTACAGACCAAGTGATGGTATACGATATTACAAACCCGAGTGCTCCTAGCTTTTTGGCAATTCTTTCGAATGATGGTGATGAAGCTCCTGAAGGGTTATTAGTAATTCCAGCCAAAGATAGCCCTAATGGAAAAGATTTACTTTTAGTTTCTAATGAAGATAGCGGAACGGTTAGTATTTATCAAAACATGCAATAATTCAATTTTATGATTGAATAAATCGTCGTTTTAAATCAAACATGAGTTAATGACGTAATAAAAATCTAAAAAACAACTATTGAGCACCAATCAATAGTTGTTTTATTTTATAGAAACGCTACCTTTGCAGCATGAGTAATATTATTGCAATTGTAGGAAGACCTAATGTAGGTAAATCTACCCTGTTTAATCGATTAGTAAAACGTAGAGAAGCTATTGTAGATTCTGTAAGTGGTGTTACAAGAGACCGTCATTACGGAAAATCAGAATGGAACGGAAAAGAGTTCTCTGTAATTGATACAGGTGGATATGTAGTTGGGTCTGATGATATTTTTGAAGGAGAAATTAGAAAACAAGTACAACTTGCTATTGATGAAGCAGATATCATTCTTTTTGTTGTAGATGTAGAACAAGGAATTACTCCAATGGATGATGAGGTTGCTAAAATTCTTCGTCAAGTTAAAAAACCTCTTTTTATAGCTGTAAATAAAGTAGACAACGCAATGCGTGATGCTGATGCTGTAGAATTTTATAATCTTGGTTTAGGAGATTATCACACTATTTCATCTATTAATGGTAGTGGTACTGGTGATTTATTAGATGCTATTGTTGAAAAAATTCCTGAAGAAGCTGAAGATGTAGAAGTAAGTGAATTACCTAGATTTGCTGTTGTAGGAAGACCTAACGCTGGTAAATCATCGTTTATAAATGCCTTAATTGGTGAAGATAGAAATATTGTTACCAATATTGCAGGTACTACACGTGATTCTATCGACACAAAATACAACCGTTTTGGTTTTGAATTTAACTTAGTAGATACAGCCGGAATTCGTAAAAAATCTAAAGTAAAAGAAGACTTAGAATTCTACTCAGTAATGAGAGCTGTACGTGCTATTGAACATTGTGACATTGCCATTGTTATGGTAGATGCTTCTCGCGGATTTGAAGGTCAAGATGAAAAGATTTTTTGGCTAGCAGAAAAAAACAGAAAAGGAGTTGTTATTCTTGTAAATAAATGGGATTTGGTTGAAAAGGAAACCAATACTATGCGTGATTTTGAAAAGAAAATCAGACAAACAATCGCTCCATTTACAGATGTACCAATTATTTTCACCTCTGTACTAACAAAACAACGTATTTTTAAAGCTATAGAAACTGCTGTTGAAGTACACGAAAATAGAAAACGTCGTATTCAAACAAGTAAATTAAACGAAACTATGTTGGAGATTATGCAGCAAACGCCTCCTCCAGCAACAAAAGGTAAGTTTATAAAAATCAAATATTGTATGCAATTACCAACGCATACACCTCAATTTGCTTTCTTTGCTAATTTACCACAATATATAAAAGATCCGTATCGTCGTTTTGTTGAAAACCAACTACGCGAACATTATAATTTTAATGGTGTACCTATTAGTATTTATTTCAGACAGAAATAGATAGCTACAAAAGATTTATTAAATTTCACTATATTTAGTTCAACTTAATAAATCAACTATTATGATCAAAAAAATCAATTCTCTTAAAGGAGTAAAGAAATTATCAAACCAAGAAAGTAAAAGCATTACAGGTGGTTATGAAATTAACGACTGTGTTGTAGATTGTATTGACGCTTATGTTAATTGTTTTATCTCTGGAGGCGCTAACTGTGTAGCTTTTAGAGACGCTTGTTACGCAAGATGCTAATAACCTGCAAGGTTTTATAACAAACCTTAACAATATTTAACGGTTTAAAAGTAGTTTTTTCTTTTCTTTGTTGTTTTAAAAAACAGTAAACAAAGACTATGAAAAAGCTACTTTTTTTATTATTTATTTTTTCCCTTTTATCGGCAAGTGCTCAATCCTACAGATTTAACATCACAGGAACAATTCAATCAGAAAAAGATAAAAAACCTATTGAGGCTGCTACTATTCATTTAGAAAAAGTAAAAGATAGTACCGTTTTATCCTATACTATTTCAGATGAAAAGGGTAATTTTTCACTAGAAGGAAAATCATATGATAAAAACATGAAACTTTATATCTCTTTTATTGGAATGAATAATTACAGTAAATTAGTTTCATTAGATAAAGAATCAACCATAAAATTGGGTGTAATTTCTTTAAAAGAAGAATCCAATCTTTTAAATGAAGTTGTTATAAAGTCTAGAGCTCCTATTACTGTTAAAAAAGATACTTTGGAGTTTAATGTAAAATCTTTTAAAACCAAAAAAGATGCTAATGTTGAAGATTTACTAAAAAAACTACCCGGAATTGAAGTAGATGAACAAGGTAAAATAACCGTAAATGGAAAGCCTGTAAATAAAGTTTTAGTAAACGGAAAACCTTTCTTTGGAGATGATCCTACCATAACAACAAAAAACCTTACCAAAGAAATTATTGAAAAAGTTCAAATAACAGATTCTAAATCTAAATCTGAAGCTTTTACAGGTGAAAAAGGAGATGCAAACAATAAAACTATTAATCTAACCATAAAAAAAGAAAACAATAAAGGTTGGTTTGGTAGAGTAACTGTTGGTGGTGGTACAGACGAAAGATATGAAGGCGCCACTATGGTTAATCGTTTTAATAATAATACTCGATTTAGTTTAATTGCAGGAACAAACAACATTAATTCTCCTGGATTTAGCTTTGGTGAAATACAAAAAATGTATGGTGGCGGTAGCATGTGGATGAGTAGTGGCGGATCTTTTAGTGTTGGCGGAAGATCTTTTGGCGGAGGAAATGGTATTGTAACTTCAAAAATTGGAGGCTTTACGTATGCTGATGAATATAAAAAAGGTTTTGATATTAATGCTAATTATATTTTTTCTGAAAGTAACTCAAACGATGTTTCAAAAAATAATAGAGCTTATAATTTACCAGACCGACAATATTTTACCAACACCACTTCTGTAAGTAATAGCGATAATACGAATCATAACTTTGATACTGAATTAGATATTAAAATTGATTCTACCTTTTTAATCAACATCAGACCAAAATTCACTTTTAATTCTCGAACTCAAAACAGTAATAGAAACGAAGAATCTTTAGATGAAAACTCGGTATTAACCAATCGTTTTTCTAGCACTAATTTCTCTGATTCTGAAACCAAAAGCTTTGAAAACAACATTAGTATTACCAAAAAGTTTGGTAGAAAAGGGAGTTTTTTAAAGGCTGTTATTACCAATAGAGTTAGAACTGCTGACAGAGAAAGACGCAACAACTCTATTATTGAGATTTTTGGAGCTGATGCAAGCACAGAAATTAGAGATCAAAAAAGTACTGTTTCTGATGATTTAAACAGTATTCGCTCAAGATTAACATATCGCATACCAATACTTGAGAAAAAACTGTTTATTGATGCAAAGTATCGCTACTCAAGAAGTGAACGAGAAAATATTGACAGCACTTTTGATTTTAATGCTGCTGACAATAGTTTTTCAGATTTTAATATTGATTTGAGCTCTAATTTTGAATATAATGATATTACCACCACTCCCTCTCTATCGCTAGAATTTGAATCTAAAAAATTTAATATTGGCGTTGAAATGGGAAAGGTTTACAGAACTTTAGAAAATTTAGATAAATTACGTCCTAACTTAAATTTAAATAGAACGTTCAACAATTTACTTTTTAGCACAAATTTAAGATACAGCTTAAAAAAGAACGGATCAATTTATTTGAATTATTCCATAGATAATAATCCTCCTTCAATAGATCAAATACAACCTTTTACCAATGTTAGAAATCCTTCTAACTTAATTACAGGTAACCCAAACTTAAAACCAAGTCAATCACATCGAGTTTATTTAAATATTAACAAATACAACTGGCAAAAACGTACTGGCTTCTTTGCATATATCAGTGGTAATTTAAAAAACAATCAAATTGTAAATAAAACTTCTATAGATGATAATTTAATTAGTACTACAACCTATGAAAATGTTGATGGAGCTTATGATTTCTGGGGAGGCGCTAATTATAACAAAAGATTCAAATTAGACTCTATTACTAGCGTAAATGCTAGAATAGGAATAAATTCTGGTTTTTCTAAAAACATCAATCTTTTTAATGAAGTAAAAAATATATCTAAATCAACCTCACTAACTCCTAATTTAGGTTTTGAACTTACTTGGAATAAAGTCTTATCTATTGAACCTAGGTACGAAATCAGCTTTACAAAAACCACTTTTAACAACGAGGTTAATCAATTACAAAATTTCACTAGTCATTCCTTAAATATTAGAACACGTACTAATGTTCCTAAAAAATTAGAATGGCGAAATGATGTTCGATACTCTTTTAATCCAAATGTTATTGGTTTTAATAGAGCTGCTTGGTTTTGGAACTCTACACTTGCCTACTCTATTTTAAAAGACAAAGCTTCAATTACTCTAAAAGCTTATGATTTACTAAATCAAAACACCAATGCCCGAAGAAGAACTGCATCAAACTATATTGAAGATACAGAAAGTACTGTGCTACAACAATATTTTATGCTTGGCTTTAGCTGGAAGTTTAATAGTTTAGGTAAAAAAGGGAAAGTAAATGAATATAATTTCAACTTTTAACCTCAAAATCAACTATCTGAGTATTTTTTTGTAACTTTTCGCTAGATATATCGACTAAATAATACATTTTGTAATTTTGTATTTATTAAAAAGGCAAAGAAAATGACGATAAGAAGCTTTTATGACACGCCACAATTAGAATTACCACTGCAAATTAACATCAGTTTCAAAAAAATATACGAAGTATATAAAAAGTACACTGATGAAGCATATAAAAATCATCCTTACCATCAGTCTGCTTTAGAAATGGTAAAGAAAATTGACGATGTTCCTGAAATTATTGAAGGGTTCACCGATTTTTCTCTTTTAGAAAAACACAGTGAACTTATAGAACTACTTTTAGAAACGTTGTTTCCAGAAATACTTACAACAAATGAAATAAAAGCTGCTACTTTACCTTTTACTTTTTTATGTTTTAAGTTTACAGAAAGGTTTGAAAACATTTTAAAAAACGCAGGTGAAGATTATGAGTTTAAAGTTAGAAACTTTAAACAAGACGACATGTATATTTATGCATGTACTTTAATACTTGCAACTATTTATAATCGCCCTGTTGATTTAAAACGTCCTTTTTATTTTGATATCCCTGATGTTAATGCTGGAATCACAAGATACTATAGAGTAGCTTTTAATGGTGATTTTATGGAGATTGCTGCTACAAAAGACGCTCCAGAAATAACAAAAGAAGACATTGAACTTCTTTTAGATAATTTTGACAACATAGAGATATGGAAGGAGAAATTCCCTCCAAATTCTTATATATTTAAAGGTTTTGGTTTAATGAATTTGTTTGACATTACTCCAGATGAAACCATAGCTTCAATAAAAGATAGTTTAGTAGGGAAAGAAGATACAGAAATGACAGAAAGGTTACAAGATAACCTCAGAAACTTCTTTGCCATTCAAGATTTACAAGTTGGATATTCTGTATTTGATGTAAGTAATATTAGTGAAGGACATGTAACCGTTAAAAGATCGGAGAGTATTTTACTAGACTACGATACGGAAATTACATGTAACGAATATTTTTGCGATCATTTAATTGGTCAAATTTTTAGAGAAAACAAAAGTGTAGTATTATCTGACACCAATAAATATAAAGAGCGTACAAACAGTAATAAACTTTCTCTTCGTTTAATTCAAAAAAATATTCAAAGTATTATTCTAATTCCTGTTACTGCTTCAAATGATGATTTAGTATTACTTGAAATAGCTTCTCCTAGAGCTTACGAATTGAATTCTGTAAATAAGGAAAAGCTTAAAGATATTATTCCTGTTTTTAGAGCTGCTGCAGAAAGAAAATCTGAAGAGTTTTTAAATATTCTTGAAGCTACAATTCAAGAGTATTATACCTCAATTCACCCTTCAGTAAAGTGGCGTTTTTATGATGCTGCAGAAAATTATCAGAATGCCATTTACAAAGATGAAGATGCTAAAATTGAACAAATCACTTTTAAAGACGTCTATCCTTTATACGGACAATTAGATATTAGAGGATCTTCTACAGCAAGAAATCAAGCTATTAAAGAAGATTTACAAACACAATTAAAAGCAGCTATAAACGTACTTAAAGAGGCTTGTAAAAAAGAAACGTTACCTATTTACGATGAATTAATGTATAGGGTAAATGAGTATTTGCTAGCAGTAAATAATGGTATTAAAGCCGGTGATGAAGTTTCTATTTTAGACTTTTTAAAACGAGAAATTTATCCTGTTTTTAATCATATCAAAGAAATTAATGAGGAGTTAACTCAAATTGTTAACGAATACTTAAGCGGGCTAGATAGCGATTTACAAGTAGTTTACAACAAACGTAAAAACTACGAGCATAGCGTTACAAAAATTAACGACAAGCTAGCTAAGTTTATTGACAAAAAGCAAGAAGAAGCTCAAGCTATTTTTCCACACTATTTTGAAAGATACAAAACAGATGGTGTTGAATATAACATGTATATTGGACAGTCTATTACTAAAAGTAAAAAATATGACTCTCTATACTTATACAATCTGAGATTATGGCAACTGCAAACCACTTATGAAATGGAAATTGTTGCTAATAATTTAAGAAAATCGTTAGAGCACGATTTACAAGTAGCTTCTTTAATTTTAGTACACAGCAATCCATTATCTATAGAGTTTAGAATGGATGAAAAACAATTTGATGTTGATGGGGCTTATAATATTCGATATGAAATTATTAAAAAACGAATTGATAAAGCTCACATAAAAGGCACCAACGAAAGATTAACTGTACCTGGTAAAATTTCTATTGTATACTCTCAAAACAGAGACGCTGACGAGTATTTAAAGTATATTAAATATTTACAATCCAAAAATCAATTAGGTGCTGTAGAACTTTTAGACATTGAAGATTTACAAGGTGTATCTGGGTTAAAGGCTATCAGAGTAGAGGTTATCTATAAAGACGAAAATACTACTAAAGTTACCGAGAAAAAAAGTACTATTTCTATTGATGAATTAATCAAAGATTTAAAATAGTATAAACATATACCATAAAAAAAGGTCGATTTTGAAGTTTCAAATCGACCTTTTTATTTTTGTTTTATTCACTGTTTAATTATTCATCCAATTGGAAATCTATAGGTATAAAATACTCTACATTAACATAGTCATTATTATGTTTTCCTGGAAGGAATTTAGGCAATAACTTGATTAATCTTTCTGCTTCTTTTTCTAAAAGTTCAGTATTTGTTCCTCCTGTTGTAGTTATATTTTTAACATAACCATCTGTATCAACAATAAAACGAACCCATACTCTACCTTCAATACCTTCAGAAGCAGCATCAAATGGATAAATAAGATTATCAACAATATTATTTACAATAGTTTCCTTAATACACTCTTTCTGCTCTTCAGCTCCGTAATCAGCACAACCAATAAAAACTGGTTCTTCATTAACCATATCGAACCTTACATGTTCTTTAATTAAACCTTCATCCGAACTACTAATCGGAAAACCTTCATTAACCTTCTTGTTATCAAAAGATAAATTAAAGTTCACAAAAACCTTATGCTTAATATCTGTAACTATTCCCTTGTGTTTCGCTGGTGTAAATTTAGGCAAAGCTTTAACAATTCTTTTTGCCTCATCCTCTAACAACTGATTTTTAGTAGCACTCTCAGTTTTAATATTAATTACCTCACCAGTAGTATTTATGGTAAAAGTTGCTAATACTTTATCTTCAATTCCCTTTTTTAAAGCTTCCTCTGGGTATTGTAAATTATCAGAAACATGTTTATCTATCTGATCATTAAAACATTTAAGCTGCTGGTCACTAGAAGCAGATACACAATCATTAAACATAGGTAACACTTCAACATTACTTGCTGTAAACCTATTAATTCTAGCAATAGCATTAATATTCTTTTTTACTCCTTTTAAAGATGGAGTTCGTCTTCTCACATATCTTTTTCTTGTAGATACCTTTATATATTCTGTTTTTTTGGACTTCTTAAAGTTTTCTATCGCACATTTACCAATTGTGTTAATATCTGTAACATCACCTGCAGCTGCACTTGTACACACTTTATTTTGAGAAGTAGATATAAATCCTACAAATACAAAAAATATGGTTAAATAATTTTTAAAAATCATAATATTTATTTTAATTGATTTTGGGGAGTTAAAAAATACTCAACCGACTTAACTTAATTTTCCCTTAAACTACTTTACTTTTTTACCTTCATATAATCCCTTTTATTTAGTTTTAATTCAACATTTATTATTATTCAACTTTTACCTTTTCATATAAATTAGTAATTCTATTAAACTTTTTAGTTAAGTCATTACTTAATTTATATACCTCTTCGTCTTTATAACCTTGTTTAAAAAATCTATCTCTATTTGTTTTTACTGTTTCCCACTGCTCCATCACATCACCCAATGATTCATCAATTCTCTCATTGTTAAAACTTGATATTAATAAATCATTTAACGCACTATCCAACTCAATAAATACATTTTTAAGTTTACTTTCAGTATTTGAATTCTTTAAATTAGGTTTATTAGCAAAATAGTATAATGCTAATCTTTGCGACAACATTCGTTGTCTTCCTGATTTATTTATAATCTCCTTTAATTCATTGTCTTCTTCTGCCAATCCAGTACCCGAAGATTCTGAATTATTTTTTGCTTCTAAAATTATAGCATTTACTACGTTATTGGCATATTTTAAAATAGTTGAATTGGTGTTTATAATTTTTACTGCATCTCCTTGGTTAGGTTCTGAAGCTAAAAACTGCTTGTATTTAGCCCATGTATCTTGTACTTCTTTTAATCTGTTTTTAGTTAAATCTGCACTTGCATTTTGAGCTAAAATGTTATTCTGTTTTTCAAAAATAATCTTCGTGATTTTTAAATCTTTTTTGGCTTTAAAATCGTTTGGATTATCAAGAAGATACAAATAGATCTTCCCCATTCTTTGAGTTAGCATTCTCTGTTTACCTGATATATTTACGGCTTTATTAAATGTTAACGAACCATATTTAGTTTGAGAAAAAGATAAGAGCGCTATAAAGAATAATGCTAGGGTTAAATATTTTTCCTTTAAATTTCTCATGATAATTTGATATTTTTTTGTTTTATTAAGATCAACTCTATAGAAAAGAGGATTCAAATTTCTTATTTGATTGTGATTACTTTCTAGACTACTAAAAACTAGTAATCCTTAATTTTCAACATAGATATTTCTCCTGTCGGAGATAAATGAATAAGAATTAACATCGAACCATTTTCAAATTCGACTAAATAATTCTTTTCTTTCTCTTCCTCCATGATTAATTCATACGTAGACATAGCACCTTTATCGGTATGCAAACTATCTATTGTTTTCTTGAAGGTGTTTTCTTGAAGTTCTTTCTTTAAATCTGGAGTGAATTTTTGATGAATTAAAGAAGCATTTTTTTCATTAAAGCCCTTTGTGATGAGATCTAAGGCTTTTTTGTAGTCTTCTTTTGTCTGTGAAAAAGCGAAGACAAAATTGAATAGAAAAAATAAAGAAATGACTATATTTTTCATAAATTGGGGGGTATAAAAAATTGTAATTTACTGTACATCAACGATTGTAAATATACGTCTTTTTATTTTATCCGCAAGGATTACATTCTTTTTTAGCATTTCCACCCCTTTAAAACGTTATTTCATTAACATATATTCATAAAAAAGCACTAATTCCTGAATTTATTTCATTTTGATTGCTTTGTAAATAAAAAGCAATTGCAAAAGCTAACACACTCACTATAATACCTATCATAAAAACAGTGTATGTTGTTCTTAACAAGCTATATTTTCTATTTAATACTAATCCTAAAAAGTATAAATCTTTTGTAAGCGATCCGTATAAATAATCTCTATCTTTCATCATTTCGCTCATTCCCCATTCAAACTCAGGTAAACTCATTTTATGGAAGTTTCCAAAGAAAATTAAATTTACCTTTTTATTTGCTATATCTTCTTTAGTAAATTTCCCTTGAGTAATATTAGGTCTTGTAGCCAGGATAGACAATATTATAGATACCACTGTAAAAAACACGAATAAAATGGTAGGTATAATTAAATATCCGTTTGAAGGATTATCTAACTTAGGTATCAGTGTAGATAATGCCATGGAAATGATAATAGCATTAACCGATAACAATATATTGGCTTTTGTATCAGCAATATCACTTAAAGTTATGTGATTTCTCAAGGCAACCCTAAACATGGTTTCAATTCCTCTTTCTGGAAGTTCTATTTTGCTTTTCTTAAAATCTAACTCTTCTTTCTTTTGTAATAACTTTTTACTCTCTTGCTTTATCTTTTTTTCACTTTTTACTAGCTGAGCTAAATTCTTACTCTTTTGCTTTTGCCATTTTTTAATAGCTACATTCGTATAAAAACGGTGGTGATTTGTTAAAAAATCAATATTTTGACGTAACCAATATGTATCTGAGATTTTTTCCTCACCCGATAACTCTTTTTCTTTTTGCAACAACTGAGAAAAATCAGTGTAATTTTTACTACCTAGATGTGAACAATCTGCATCATTTAAAATCTTACCTAACTCGCCAGACGGTTCCATACCCATTTCAGTACTTAAAATGGTATCAGATACTTGTTTTATATACTCATCAGAAACTTCTTGTTGTTTTAAAAAATCACTAGCTATTAATACACTTTCTCTTTCATGAGCATCTGCTTTTTTGGTAAAACCAGTATCATGAAACCAAGCAGCTATCAATAAAATTTCTTTATCAGATTCATTCAACTCACTCTCTTCTGCTAACTCTTTAGATTTTTCTACAACCCTAAGTGTATGTGATAATCCGTGATATACATACTTCCTATCTAATTTTGTGTTTAATAAATCTACTACAAAACTTTCCGCTTTTTCTAAAAGAGTGCTCATAAATCAGTAATTTAGTATAGGTAAAAGTAACCAAACTTTATCAATTACAATAATGTAATTTTTAGCACTACAAAACGACAAAAAAATTAAATTAAAAATACAATATGTTAACTTGGAAAGATATTATCCGTTTTACAGTAAACGGTAATCCTACTCCTAGTAATAGAGTAGAAAAAACAGATGCTGAATGGAAAGAAATTTTAGACTCTGAAACATTTACAATTACACGTTTAAAAGGAACTGAACGTCCTTTTTCTGGCGAGCATTGTTCTGCCTTTGAATCTGGAAAGTATAGTTGTGCTTGTTGCAACACTCCCCTCTTTGATTCTACAATTAAATTTGAATCTAGTTCAGGGTGGCCTAGTTTTACACAACCAATTCAAGAGAATGCTGTTAAATACCACAAAGATACTTCTCATGGTATGATTCGTGTTGAAATTTTATGTAATTCTTGCGATTCTCATTTAGGACACGTATTTCCTGATGGTCCTGAACCTAGCGGATTACGTTACTGTGTAAATTCTCTCTCTTTAAAATTAGAAAAAGATGGCAACTAAAATAGCAACTATTGGTGGTGGATGCTTTTGGTGTACCGAAGCTGTTTTTAACCAAATTAAAGGAGTTGAAAAAGTTGTTTCTGGTTATGCTGGTGGAAATGTTCCTGGACACCCTACTTACAGAGAAATTTGTTCTGGCTTAACAGGTCATGCAGAAGTAATTCAAATTACATATGATTCTGAAGTAATATCATTTGAGGAGATTTTAATCATTTTTATGACAACTCATGATCCTACTACTTTAAATAAACAAGGTGCCGATGTTGGTACACAATATCGTTCTGTTATTTATTATAATGATAATACTGAGAAGTTAATTGCAGAAGAAGTTTTTAAGCAAGTACAACCTTATTACGATGATCAAATTGTAACGGAATTAAGTGAACTACCTACTTTTTATGCTGCCGAAGACTATCACCAAAATTATTATGATAATAATAAAGAACAAGGGTATTGTAACTTCGTTATTACTCCTAAGTTAGCAAAGCTGCGTAAGCTGTACGCTGACAAACTGAAATAAACAACTGTAAATTAATCCAATTTACACAAACAAAAAACTACAATATTTGGTATTGTAGTTTTTTGTTTTTCTTGGAAGTTATTTTAATATCTTAAATAACTCTAATACTTCTTTCTTATGACGCTGACTTAAAGGAACTGTACTACCGTTATTTAAAATTATATTATAATCAGCTGTATCTATTCGATTAATTTGATCCCTATTCACCAAATACTTTCTGTGGGTACGTATTAATAACTCAGAAAACTCTTCCTCTAAACTAGTTAAGCTTTTCTGTACTAAAAACTTAGTATCTTTTAAATATATATGACAATATTTATCATCTGCCTCTACATAATTTACATGATCAATTGCTACTTTAAATAAAGAAGCTTTCTTTTTAATATACAATTCTTCTTTAACTTTTAACACCGTATTTTCTTTAGTTGATAACTTTCCTACACCATTTATAAAATTTTCAATAGCCAATTCTATACTAAAATGAATCCCTAAAGCGTCTACAGGTTTTAAAATGTATCTATATGGATTGGTCTTTTTAGCAGAAGAAAAAGTAATAGTATCTTTTGCGTTAGTTAAAAACAAAATAGGAATAGGGTTCGTATTATTTACATACTCTGCAAACCTAATTCCTTCTCGTTCCCCTTCAATAAAAATATCTAAAACAGCTATATCTGGCTTATGAATATGGTAATAAGCTACTGCTTCATTAAAATCTTTAGCAATACCTATGATAGTATATTTTTCTTCCAATACAATTTGTAATACACTTGCCTCCTCTACTGTATCTTCTAAAATTAAAATCTTCAATTTATCCATATATCATTCTTACTAAGCTATTATTTTATAAGGAACCAAAATGTTTACTATTGTTCCGCCTTTTGGATTGTTTTTAATACTAATTTCTCCATCATTTAAAGTTACCATAGATTTAACTAAATGCAATCCTAAACCAGAACTCTTTCTACCAGTAGTATCTTTTTGTGCTTTCTTTACATTTAATTCAAAAAGCGTTTTTAAAATAGTTTCTGGAATTCCTACTCCTGAATCTTGAATTTTTAGTTTGAAAAATGTTTTTTCCGCTTCTCCCGTAATTCTAATACTTCCGCCTTTAGGTGTAAATTTTACCGCATTGTCTAAACAATTTCTAATTGCTATTTTAAACAATTCCATATCTCCAAATAGTAAAACACTTTCAATATTATCAATAGTTAACTTTATCTCTTTTTCATTAATTAGTGACTCATATTGATACTTTATCTGCTGCATTACAGGATATAAAGGAAACCAATCTTTTTGCACATTTAATAAGTTAGACTGACTTAAGGACCAGTTTAATAAATTATCTAATAAAAAGTTTAACGAATCTATTAAAGACATCACTCCTTTATCTATTGCTACTGTATTAGCATCAATACCTTTAGCTGACAAATTAAATTTTTGCTTTAATAATGCTACAGGACTTCTTAAATCGTGAGCAACTATACTAAAAACCTGATTTTTTAATTTATTTGCCGTTGCCAATTCTTCATTAAGCCTTTTTATTTTAAAATGTTGCTTTTGTAGTTTCTTATAAAAAAAGTAAATGGTAATTAATAATAAGAGAGCACTTACAAACACGATAAAAAGTATATTACGTTCTGCTGTTTTTTTATTAACCTCTGCTTGTTTTTTTGCTAAGTTAATAGCCTCTTTATGTTGAGCTACTTCCCAAATTGTTTTTTCTGTTTGAATAGAGTCTTTTAATACATTATACTCTTTTAAATAACTAACTGCCTTCTTATGTTTTTTTAAAGCTTCGGATACAATGTATAAATTATAAACTATATCTCGTTTTAACTTTAAATTTTTTAAAAATCTACTTTTTATGTAGGCTGAATCAAAATACTGTTTTGCCTTATTGTCTTTATACTGTTCAAAAAACAAATTTCCTAAACTCGAATACACCCTAGCAATTGCAATAGAATCGTTATTAATCTTATAATTAGATAATAATTTTTGAAAAGAAAATTCTGCTCCTTTAAAATCCTTATGTAACAAATTAATGTAAGCTAAAAGCTCTCGTACTTCATTTTCTAACTTAACCGAAACTTTATTAGTCTGTAATATTTTTTTACAATAAAAGGCAACAGAATCATATTGTTTATTTGCATAAAAACCGTCTATCAAACTCTTTTGTAATATCAATTCATAACTTTTATTATTTAATAGCGACTTATGCTTAAAATAAGACATTGCCTTATTATAAACACCTAAACCCAACATTATATGACCTTTTAAAAGAGTTTTCTCTTCTTCTTTTCCTAAATTATCTTTTAGTAAGTAATAATTTGCTTGTTTGTAATCGTCTTTAAAAAATGCAACTCTTGCATTATGCCACGCATTCAACTCATTATCTGGCAATAACACTTTCTTATCAGACAAAAACAAACACTGCTCACATTCATTTAAAAACCAATCTTCTACATATGAAGTTTGACTAAAACAACAAAACATATTCAGAAAAAAGAAAAATAAAAAACAGTATCTCAAAACACGCTATTATATTTAATCTTTAACAGGAGGAGTAGCTACAGTACCTCGGGTTGGCTCCCCTACACCACCTTCCATCTTTTGATTAAAATCAATTTCTATATCTACTCTATCACCTGGGCATACTACATCTTTTAATTCAATTATAAAACAAAGTAAATCTTGTTTCTTCTTTTTTATGTTTGTTGATTTATCTCCAGCTACTATATAAATAGTAGGAAAACTTTCGTCTCTTATAATGAAATTTTTCACTCTTCTATTAAAATACGCTAAAACATATACATAATGTTTATTTTGTTCACTTTGTGTTACTCTTACAAAAGGTCCTAACGAAGTATGGTTTTCTATCTCTATAATTGGTCTACACCTAGCAATTCTTTTAACAGTTACATTCTTAATCTTATTCCTAGTCTTTTGTTCAATTGTGTATTTCATAATTATAATAGGTAGGTTACACTGCAATATAATTCTTTTTAACAAAAAAACAGTCGTACCTTATTTTTCATCGTTCACGAATTTCTAACACGCACTCGCTTATTCTAAATGATTTTCAAGGCTTTTCTATAATAATTTTACCATCAGAAAACAACGAATAGCGCTATTCTTACTTTCTAAAAAATAGAGATTAGAAACTATTATAAACGAGGCGAATCCTGAAAAGCCAAACGAGTAAGGATATTAAAAATTAATAAGATGAGTATTACTGTAATTAATGAAACATTAGGACCTATTAAAGTATCTGTAAATAAATGGACAGATGGAGGAGAAACAAAATCTTACGTCATCCCTATTGAAAAAACGGAAAGCTGGACCAGAAAAGACAATAATCGTGGAGTAATAATGTATGTAGAGGACTGTCCTAATAATAACGGTCCATGGTACATAAAATCAGATACTACAATTAGATTTCATGATAATGGTGAGTATACTCACAAAGGAACAGCTATAAAAATTTAAGTTATTTAATAGCATTCGTGTTAAAAATAGAGATCAGACACTATTACAAACGAGGCGGAACCCGAAAAGCCAAATGAGTAAGGATATTAAATCAATTAAAATGGAAAATAACGAAATTCTTTTAGACACAGACTTAGTCAAATTAGGAGGACCAAGAGGAAAAAGATACATTATGCAACTAGGACCAAATCAATATTTAGGCTACCCTAAAAACACTAAAATTAATGAAGAACATTTTTTAATAATAGTAGACAACTCAGAAGATGCTATTGTTATTAATAAATCTAACAGAAGTTTTACAAGAGAAGGTTACTACACATGGGCTTTTTATCCTCATGGAGATAGAAAAAAAGGAAAACGAATTGATGTAAAATTCAAAGGAGAGTTTAGGAGAATTTTTGGTAGCAAACATGATTCAACATCTGTTTCTTGGAAACCTGAACATGAAAACGGAGGACTTTTCTATTGCAACATCCCTAAATTCCCTGAGAGTTTTATGCCTAGATTAGGTCATAAAGAAGATAAACTAATAGCAGCTATTAATGGTGGATATGATATTAAACTAATTGAAGTTTAATAAATTTAAATATAAGTTTTAGTTAATTTGACCTCCTTGTTAACCTTTTGTTTTCGGGGAGGTCTTCTTTATTTTAAAGAACTTTCTATTTAGTAAGTTTACTTAATTAAATACGACAAAAAAATCGTAATACTTATTAAATAATGAAAAGATCAACACTTACCATACCAAATAAAAAAGGACAACAGTTAAACGCTGTTTTAGAATTACCTGTAAATCAGAAACCAAATTTTTTTGCCATTTTTGCTCATTGCTTTACCTGTTCTAGCTCTTTAAGCGCTGTTAGAAACATTAGTAAAGTACTTACAAACTATGGTTTTGGTGTTGTTCGTTTTGATTTTACCGGTTTAGGTAAAAGTGAAGGTAAATTTCAAGAAAGTCATTTCTCTGCTAATGTTTCTGATTTAATTGCGGTAAGTGATTATATGCAACAACACTACCAAGCACCTTCTCTTTTAGTAGGACACTCTTTAGGTGGTGCAGCTGTAATTACTGCTGCATCAAAATTGAGTAATGTAAAAGCAGTTGCCACTATTGGCGCACCTGCAGAGGTTGAACATGTTACTCATTTATTTTCTCATGGTTTACATGAAGTTGAAGAGAAAGGAGAGGTAGAAGTTAATATTGGAGGAAGACCTTTTAAAATAAACAAAGACTTTGTAAGTGATTTTGGTAAAACAGATTTACCTTCAATAGTAAAAGAACTTAGAAAACCTATTTTAATACTCCACTCTCCTATTGATACTGTTGTAGGTATTAAAAATGCAGAAAAAATATACATTAACGCTCGTCATCCAAAGAGTTTTGTTACTCTAGATAACGCAGATCATTTATTAACAAATCCAGATGACAGTAAATATGCGGGTAATATTATTGGAACATGGGTACAACGTTATTTTTCTAAAAAAGAAAATGTGAATTTATCTTTAAACAACGAACAAGCTGTTGGACACTTAAACCTGGTAGAAGATAATTTTACAACAAATATTAAAGTTAGCAATCATAAACTAATTGCAGATGAACCAGCCTCTGTGGATGGTTATGATTTTGGTCCTTCTCCGTTTGATTATTTAAATGCTGCTTTAATTGCATGTACAACCATGACACTTAAAATGTATGCGAATAGAAAAAATTGGGATTTACAAGAAGTGCAAGTTCATGTAACAAGAACTAAGAAAACTAGTGAAGAAATAGGTATTGATGTTGAAAAACCAAATAGGCATGATTTTTTTACAAAAAAGATAAAACTAATTGGAAATTTAGATGAAGATCAAAGAAAACGTTTACTGGAAATTGCAAGTAAATGTCCTGTTCATAAGAGTTTAGAAAACAAAGCATATTTTCAATCTTCTTTAATAGATTAATACTTACCAAAAAACGTATTAAGTTCGTTATATATACGCTACCTAAAACCAGCCTGTATTTTATCTTTATCGTTTGGTTTTAAAAACTCAAAAAAACTACAATAATAGTATTGTAGTTTTCTTGTTCTTTTATTTATTAGCCCCCAAGTTATAATCTATCTTTGTATACTAATAAAGAACTGCCTCATAGCAGAATTAGCAAGTTTTTACGCTCTATAATTATGAATAGAAAAATGTTTCTTTTTTTTATTTCACATGCTCTGTTGAGACTTTGATTACAAAACCTGTAACCTACCCGTCAATACATTCATAAGTAGGATCTGGCTTGTAAACATAAAGCGCAAAAAATGTTCCACTTCCTCTAGAACATGTCCTTCCTGTTTGTGGTCCTTTATTTTGTTCTCCTCCACAAGGTCTGAAATAACAATTTCCACTTCCTCCTAAATAACCTCCTACAATAGTTTGAGTTTCTTTTTTTGAAAGAATAGTAGCTTTAATTGCTTTTAAAATGTTTTTTTCATAATTTATTTGATTTATAATTGATTTGAAGTTAAAAAAAATAAATACTCACAAAAACACACCAATACTACTTAACCGTTTTCGTGTTAATAAAAAAGCATTTTTTATGATTTATTAACATGTTTAAAATCAGCTTACTCTACAAAGAAGTATAAAATAGCACTAACTTTTTATTTGTAAACAGATAATTTTCAAATAAAAACAACATCAAAAACATTCCTTAAATTATATACTCTACCTTTGTAATATCATGAAACTTAACATTCAAAACACATTTTCTAAAGAGTTACCAGCTGACAAAATTTTAGAAAACTCACGTAGACAAGTTGTAGATGCTTGTTTTTCATATGTAACACCTAAAAAAACGAAACTGCCTAAACTTTTACATGTTTCAGAAGAACTTTTAAGTAGTTTGGGATTGACAAAAGAAGATACTCAATCGGATGAATTTTTAGCTGTTTTCTCTGGAAACGAAGTATTCGAAAACACACATCCATATGCCATGTGTTATGGCGGTCATCAATTTGGACATTGGGCAGGACAATTAGGTGACGGACGCGCTATCAATCTTTTTGAAATAGAGCACAATCAAAAACAATGGGCTTTACAATTAAAAGGAGCTGGTGAAACTCCTTATTCAAGAAGAGCCGATGGTTTAGCTGTTTTACGTTCTTCTATTCGTGAACATTTATGTAGTGAAGCGATGTATCATTTAGGCGTGCCTACTACTCGATCGTTATCTTTAAGTTTAACAGGCGATGAGGTTTTAAGAGATGTTATGTACAATGGTAACGCTGCTTACGAAAAAGGTGCTGTAGTGTGCAGAGTTGCTCCTAGCTTTATTCGTTTTGGTAATTTTGAAATTTTATCGGCACGTCAAAATCATCAAACGCTACAATTACTTACTGATTATACAATTCAACATTTTTATCCTGAAATTGCATCCGAAGGAAAACAAAAATACCTCGATTTTTTAACAGCTGTTAGAGATAACACTATTGAAATGGTAGTACATTGGCAACGTGTTGGTTTTGTCCACGGAGTAATGAATACTGATAACATGTCTATTCTAGGATTAACCATTGATTACGGACCTTACGGTTGGTTAGAAGATGTTAATTATGAATGGACTCCAAATACTACTGATGCTCAAAATAGAAGATATCGATTTGGTAACCAACCATACATTACCATGTGGAATATGTATAAACTTGCCAATGCTCTTTATCCGTTAATTGATGAAGTAGATCCGTTACAAGCTATTTTAGATGATTATGAAAGCCTATATCTTGAAAAATATCAGCAAATGATGAGGCACAAACTTGGCTTATATGATACTAAGACTACCGATAGTCTTAACATTATTGCTGAAATAGAGAAAACATTACAACTAACAGAAACTGATTACACCATATTCTATAGATTACTTGCCAACATAACTAAAGAAGACACTACTGAAACTGCTTTAAATAAGATCACTTATAGTTTTTATGATACACAAGAACTAAAAGGAGAGGTTTCTGATAGCTGGAAAAAATGGTTAACTACCTACATAAAAGCTATTAATAACGAAACACTAATAGATAGTGAACGTAAAGAAAAAATGGATGCTATAAATCCTAAATATGTTTTACGCAATTATATGGCACAATTAGCTATTGATGATGCTAATAATGGTAATTATCAATTAATAGATGAATTATATCAGTTATTAAAAAATCCATATAATGAGCAGCCTGAAAATGAAAAATGGTTTGCCAAGCGTCCAGATTGGGCTAAAAATAAAATAGGTTGCTCTATGTTATCGTGTAGTTCTTAATAAGAGTTTACTTATCTTTAAGAACCTTATTGTACAACTATTTAAATTTTATTCACTTTTAAAAAGACTTTATACATACGCTATCTTTTTTCTGCTTTTCTTCTCCTTTTCTAACAAGATTTTAAATAATATCAATTAGATTGTAATTGTTCTTTCTGAGGGAGCTGTGTTAGTTAAAACTTTTAACAATGTAGTTACTAAGGAAGCGCTGCTAGTTAAAAACTTTAACATTGTAGGCAATGAGGAAGCCGTGTTAGTTAAAATTTTTAACATTGTGCACTCATTGAGAGCTATGCTAGGTGATAAACTTAGCATTGTAAACCATAAGGAAGCGCTGCTAACTAAAATTAACAACAGAATATGTACTTATAAACAAATATGATAACATAAGCAATGCTAAAATCATTGTTATAAGAAAAATGCCTACATCTAATACTAATTTCATCAACTTAACTAGTTAAACAACAACTTCAAACATAGTATAGTTATCTATTCTTTTTTAACCAACAAAACACTTATAACATTAACAATAAGTAATTTGTATACATCATTCGGTAAAACGTATACTTTTCTGCTGTATTTCAAAACTAATTTTGTGGTATAATTAAAACTATTATACCATGAATAAAATAATGTCACTTATATTAATTCTTTGTACCACTACTCTATTAGCACAAAGAAACTGGAAAACAGAAACATCTAAAAACGGTAAAGTAATTGTAAAAAGTGAAATTACAAATACTGAAAAAGGTAAGATTATACATTATATTGCCGAAACTACTACAGATATATCGCTTGAAAAAGCAGCTGAATATTTAAGAGACTCTAATACACACAAAAACTTTTTAGAAAACACACAAGAAAGTAAAGAAGTTCAAAAAATAACTAACGATAACTGGATTACTTATTATTACTTTGATGCTCCGTGGCCAATGCCTAATAGTGATGCTGTTCAAGAATTTAAACTTTCAAAAACCAATAACTCTCTTACAGTAAGTGGTATCTCTAAACCTAATGCTTATAAAGGCTCTAAAGTGAAAAGAATGAATAATTATGATATTTCATATCACTTTGAAAAATTAGAGAATCAAAAAACAAAACTTACTATTACAGCTACTTTTACTCCAGTAAGTAGCGTACCTAAATTTTTATTAAAAAGTTGGTTTCCTAAAGGTCCTGCCGCTATTGCTAATAAATTAATAACTGGTATTTCACAGCAATAAAATTAGCACCAACAATAAACAACTTTAGTATTCTAATTTATTGAAAGAACAAACACTATTATTAAATAGTATAGAATTTAAAATCATTATCTAGAACAGTTAAATCTTTTAAAACAAGATTAAGCTTTTAATATATCTTCTAATTCAAAACTGTTAATCATCTATATTTTTATTGGTTAACAGTTTTCTTTAAATTTATACATTATGATTATACACATAGACTCTATAGAAAACAGTCATAAATTAATTGGAATACCTGCACCTAAACACCCACTAGTTTCTTTAATAAATCTTAAAGATATTTCTATACTTAGTAAAAGCACTAACACTAAGTTTTTATTGAATATGTTTATGATATCTCTTAAAGATGGTGCATATTGCTCTATAAATTATGGCAGAAATTCATATGATTTTTCTAACGGAGCTATGGTATTTACAAAACCAAATCAAGTGTTATCTTCTGAAGATGAAACCATAGACAATAATGCAAAAGGATGGTTATTATTTTTTCATCCAGATTTAATCAGAAAATCAGCTCTTGGTAAAAACATTCATCAATATTCTTTTTTCGATTATGAAATACATGAAGCCTTACACCTTTCTGAAGAAGAGCAAGAAACGGTTACTGAAATTGTAAAAAAAATTGAAAAAGAATACCTACAAAACATAGATAAGCACAGTCAAAAATTAATTATTTCAAACATTGAATTATTACTTGATTATTGCAATCGTTATTACGATCGTCAGTTTTATGTTCGCACGAACCTTAATCAAGATAGAGTTTCAGAATTTGAACTACTTCTTAAAAACTATTTTTCTTCAGAAAAACCACATAAATTAGGTATTCCTTCTGTTAAATATTGTGGCGAAGAGTTAAATATGTCTCCTAATTACTTAAGCGATTTACTTAAAAAAGAAATAGGTAAAAGTGCCAAAGATCATATTCATGATTTTATTGTAAACAGTGCTAAAAATCAACTGTTAGGTAGCACAAACTCTGTTAGTGAAATAGCCTATAATTTAGGGTTTGATTACCCACAACATTTTAGCAAATTGTCTAAGAAAAAAACAGGTATTACTCCTACTAAATTCAGGACACTGAACTAATTTGTATATTTGTTTCACATCAACTTTAACTAACATGAGAAAACTTTTTGTTGTTGGTATAGCGCTTTTATGTTTATATGGATGCGCCACCTACAAAGCACAGTATGCATCAAAAAATTATTCACACACTACAACTACTAAAAAACCTACACATTCTTTTTATTTAATTGGTGATGCTGGTAATGCACCAATGAATGAAAAACCAGTTGCTTTAAACTTTTTTGAAAAAGAGTTAACCCAAGCTACTGCTAATAGTACCGCTTTATTTTTAGGTGATAATGTATACCCTTTAGGAATTCCGCCTAAAAAACATGAAGATTACAAACTTGCTAAACACCGATTAGATGTTCAAATTAATAGTGTAAAAAACTTTAAAGGTAAGCCTATTTTTATTCCTGGTAATCACGATTGGTATAATGGTGTAGACGGATTAAAAAGACAAGAAAAGATTGTTGAAAAAGCTTTAGGTAAAAATTCCTTTTTACCAGAAAATGGTTGTGGTTTAGATAAAGTTGATATTAATGATAATTTAACTTTAATTACGGTTGATAGTCGTTGGTTTATTATGAATTGGGACAAAGAGCCTAAAATAAATGATAATTGCGACATTAAAACTCGTGAGCGTTTTATTGAAGAACTTTGGAGTTTATTTAAAAAGAACCGCTATAAAAATGTAGTTGTTGCTTTACATCATCCATTATATTCAAACGGGTCGCATGGCGGTAGTTATTCTGTAAAAGATCACATGAGCCCAATTCCTGTTCTTGGAACTTTTAAAAATATGTTACGTTCGCATGCAGGAATTCAAACTGATAACTTTCACAAACAATATCAAGATTTTGTTTTTCAAATAGAAACGATTGCCAATGATTTTAAAGATAATATTGTTTTTGTAAGTGGTCACGATCATAATTTACAATACATAGAAAATAACGGATTTAAACAAGTAGTTAGCGGATCTGGATCTAAACAATCTGCTGCTTTAGCTGGTTATGGTGCTGATTTTACTTATGGTAATCATGGATATGCTAAACTGAACTTTTACGAAGACGGATCTGCAATTATTGAATATTATGCTGCTAATGAAAAAGATAAAAACAAATTGCTGTTTAGCAAACAAATTATAAAGCCAGTAAAAAGAGCTTCTGATTTTGATTTTACAGAATTTAATCTTCATAAAAAAGAAGTTACTACCTCTTTATACTCTAAAGATGCTGTTAATGTAAATGGGTTTCACAAATTTATGTGGGGTAATTTAAACAGAGATAAATATGGTAAAGAAATTACCATTCCTGTTTTAGAATTAGATAAGGTTTTTGGTGGTTTAAAACCAATTAGAAGAGGTGGTGGTAATCAAACTAACTCATTACGTTTAGAAAATCCTGATGGAAAACAATATGTACTTCGTTCTATGTACAAAGATGGTAGTAGAATTATGGGAGGTGTTTTAAAAGGTACTTTTTTAGTAGATGTTGTTCAAGATATCTTTACTATGTCGCATCCTTATGCTGCTTTTGTAATACCAAACATGGCTGAAGCTGTTGAAATTTATCATACAAATCCTAAATTATACTACATGCCAAAACAACCTGCTTTAGGTATGTATAATGATGTTTTTGGTGGTGGCATGTATTTATTAGAAGAGCGTCCTGCGGGTAATAGAGATGATGTTGCTACTTTTGGTAACTCAAAAAAAATAATTAGTACTTACGATGTTTTAGAAAAGATCAGAAAAAACGGAAAACATTCTATTGATCAAAACTTTACAGTACGCTCTCGATTATTTGATATGGTAATTGGTGATTGGGATCGCCATGAAGATCAATGGCGTTTTGCTTCGTTTAAAACTGACAACGGTAAAACTTATTACAGACCAATACCTAGAGATAGAGACCAACCTTTTTCTAAATTTGATGGTGTTTTAATTCCTTTATTAAAAACAAATACTCCTCTGATTAAAAACATGCAATCAATAGATTACGACATCAAAAACATGAAATGGTATAATAACTATCCTCGTTTCTTTGATGCTGAGTTTTTAAATCAATTAACCTTACAAGAATGGCTAAAAGAGGCAGAACATATTCAGAATAAATTGACTGATGAAGTTATTGAAAATGCTATTAAGCAATTCCCTAAAAGTATCTACGATATTGATGGTGAAGAATTGATTGCTAAAATTAAATCGAGAAGAAATAAACTGAAAGAGTTTGCTTCAAAATACTATAAGAAACAAGCGAAAAGAGTTCAGGTAGTTGGTACAGATAAAGATGATAAATTCATTATTAAAAGATTAAATGATAATGAAACTAGCATTGAAATATTTAGAAAAGACATTAAAATTTTTAGCAGAATTTTCTTAACTGATGAAACTGACGAGGTTCAGTTATACGGACTTAATGGTGAGGATGAATTTTATATTTCTGGAGATGTTGATGATAGTATTTTAGTTCGATTGATTGGTGGACATAACAACGATACTTATGAAGACACTTCTTCAGTATCTGGGTGGAGCAAGAAAACCAAAGTATACGATTATATCTCTAAAAAGAATACCGTAAAAGGAGGTAAAGAGTTAGCTGATTTAAGAGAAGACAATCACTATAAAAACACTTATAATCATAGAGATATTGAAAACAACACTACACTCGTTTTTCCTAGTTTAGGTTTTAATCCTGATGATGGATTTTTCTTTGGTGCTAACATTACACACACACGTTACGGTTTTAAAAAGAGACCTTTTGACAATCGTCATAATGTAACTGCAAACTATTATTCTGGAACCAGTGGTTTTGACATTAATTATACTGGAGAATTTGCTGAGTTTATAGGAAACTGGATGTTAGAAGTAAAAGCAAGAGCTACTAGTAGTAATTATGCATTTAACTTTTTTGGCTTTGGTAATGAAACTGTTTTTGATCAAAATCGCGATTTAGATTTTTATCGTGTAAAAAGAGAAGAGTTTATCGTTACTCCTTCTTTAGTACGACAATTTAACTGGGGAAGTACTGTTAAATTAACAGGTACATTTGAAGCTATAAAAGTAGAAAACACGCCTAATAGAAATATCACAAACTTTACAAATGGAACTACCAATATTTTTGATAGAAACTATTTTGTAGGTGGAGAAATAAACTTTAATCATAATAGAACTGATAATAATAGCTTTCCTACGAAAGGAATGAACTTTGATTTAGTTATGGGAGCAAAAATGAATGCTGAAAATACAAATCGTCATTTTGGTTATTTAAAAACTTCTCTAGCTATTTATCAAAACTTAGTATCTAATAGGAGTCTTGTTTTTGCTTCAGAAATAGGAAGTCATTTGAACTTTAAAAACAGATTTGAAATATATCACGCAGCTAGTTTAGGAGGAAACAGATCGTTAAGAGCCTATAATAACCAACGATTTACAGGTACCGAAAGTTTTTACCATACCAATGATTTACGCTTACGTTTAGCTAACTTTAAAGCTTTTATCCCTATGAGATTTGGTGTTACTTCTGGCTTTGACTACGGAAAGGTTTGGAGTCCTTTTACGCAACAATCCAATACATGGAATTCAAGTTATGGTGGCTCTGTATGGTTTAGTGGTTTAGACATGTTTACTGCTAACGTAGCGCTATTTGACGGTAATGACGGAACTCGTTTTACTTTTTCATTAGGTTTTAATTTTTAATATATGAGTCAACAATTTATACTTGTTTTTGCTGCTTTATTAGGAATGCTTGGAATTATTTTTGGAGCTTTTGGAGCACATCTTTTAAAAAAGAAATTAACTAGTGAACAATTAACAAGCTTTGAAACTGGTGTTAAATACCAAATGTATCATGCAATTACATTATTAATATTAGGTTTTCAGTACAATACAGAACTAAATACTGCTTTGTGGTGTTTTACAGTAGGAATTATATTGTTTTCTTTTAGTATTTACGGACTAGTTCTTACAGATGCTTTTGGGAAGAAACTAAAAATATTAGGTCCAATAACTCCTTTAGGCGGACTATTATTAGTTGCTGGTTGGCTTCTAATAGCGCTTCATTTTATACTATAATATATCTTAAACAAAGTGTTGTTTAAGCTTTCATAACATCTTTTTAACAAAACATTAAGTCGTTGCATACGCAACGACTTAATGTTTTATCTATTTTTGCGCCATGAAAAAAGGAGAGCAGACTGTTAATTTTTTTGAGAACTCAATTGGTCCTTGGTTAGGAAAAACTGTTAAAATGATAGATTATTTCCTTCAAGAGTCTTTTGAAAGTGACAACTTAGATATCACTAAAGAACAAATGATTGTGTTAAAAAAATTATACAATCAAGATGGGTTATATCAAAATGAATTGGCACGTTTAATCTTTAGAAATAAATCTTCTTTAGCACGCCTATTATCAAAAATGGAATCTAAAAACTACATCTCTAGAAAATCTAGTAAAGAGGACAAAAGAATAAAAAAAGTCTTTTTAACAGATACAGGTAAGGAAGTTTTTGAAAAAGCCATTCCTATAATTAAAAATATGCTATCAAAAATGGAAGAAACAATAACTAGTGATGAAAAAGAACAAATGATTACAATTTTAAAAAAAGTACAACACAATTTTGGTGCTAACCAAGAACATTTATAACTATTAAAAACATGAGGAAAATTATTCTATCAATTCTTGGAATATTAATAATAGCAGGCGCTGTTGCGCTAGGAAACTATATTACAGGAAAAAAGAAAAAAAGGAAGCCTAATTTTTCAAAAATCATTAAAACCGTTTTCATCGAAGACGTTGTTAACAAAGAAGTTCCTATTACTTTAAACGCCAGCGGAAACTTAATCGCTAAAAATAAAATCGAAATCTTCTCAGAGGTACAAGGGGTACTTAAAAAACAAAACAAGCCTTTTAAAGCAGGTACACGTTATAGAAAAGGTGAAGTGTTACTAAACATAAATAGCGCTGAGTTTTACGCCAACTTACAATCGCAAAGAAACAACTTGTTCAATCTTGTGACTTCTATAATGCCAGATATTCGATTAGACTATCCTTCAGAATTTAATAAGTGGGAAAACTACCTTCAACAATTTAATGTAAATAAAAGTACTCCTGAATTACCAGAAATGAAAACAGATAAAGAAAAGTATTTCATTTCTGGTAGAGGAATTACTTCTTCTTACTACACTATTAAAAATTTAGAAGTTAGACTTGGTAAATATAATATAAGAGCTCCATTTACTGGAATATTAACAGAGTCATTGGTTTCACCAGGAGCCTTGGTTAGAAATGGTCAAAAACTAGGAGAATTTATTGACGAATCTGTATATGAATTGGAAGTTACTGTAAATAGTAACTATGCCGACTTACTAGTCGTTGGTAACTCGGTAACACTAACAAACTTAGAAAAAACAAAAACGTACACAGGTAAAGTGGTTCGTGTTAATGGAAAGGTAGATTTACAATCGCAAACTATCAAAGTATATATAGAAGTAGCTCACAAAGATTTAAAAGAGGGCATGTACTTAGAAGCTAATTTAAAAGCGAAAGTAGAGAAAGATGCTATTGAAATTTCTCGTAAATTATTAGTAGACAACTCTAAAGTATATACTGTAAAAAACGATAGTATTTTAAGTTTGGTTGATATTAATCCTGTTCATTTTAACAGTGAAACTGTAATTATTAAAGGGTTAAATAACAATACTAAAATTTTAACTCAAGTATTACCAGGTGCTTTTGAAGGCATGATTGTAAAAACAAGCAAAAAGTAATAGTTGATGAAAAAAATAATTACATATTTTATTAAATACCCTGTTGCTGTAAACATTACCATTGTTGCTTTTTTAGTATTTGGTTTAATGGGAGCTTTAAGCATGAAGTCTTCTTTTTTCCCTTTGGTAGATTCTCAGCAAATAAACATTAACCTTACCTATCCAGGTGCCTCTCCTCAAGAAATAGAAGAAGGTGTTGTTTTAAAAATAGAAGATAATTTAAAAGGTATTGTTGGTGTAGAAAGAGTTACCTCTGTTTCTAGAGAAAATAGTGCTAGCATAACTGTTGAGGTTGAAAAAGGTAAAAACATTGATGTTGTTTTATCTGATGTAAAAAACGCTGTAGACAGAGTCCCTTCTTTTCCTAGCGGAATGGAACCTCCTGTAATTGCGAAACGAGAAAGTACTATTGCTACGGTTAGTTTTACAATTAGTGGAGAAAATCTTTCTTTAAAATCATTAAAACAATATGCCAGAGGTGTTGAAAGTGATATTCGAGCTCTTGAAGGCATTTCTCAAATTACAATTTCTGGTTTTCCTGATGAAGAGATTGAAATTGCCGTGAGAGAAAAAGATTTACGTGCGTATAATTTATCTTTTAATGAAGTAGCTAGTGCAGTACAAAACTCTAACTTATTAAGCACAGGTGGAAATATAAAAACGCAAGCTGAAGATTATTTAATTAGAGCTAGTAATCGTTCTTATTATGGAATTGAACTGCAAAACATTATTGTTAGAGCTAATTCTTCTGGTACTATTATTCGTTTAAAAGATATAGCAAATGTTACTGATAAATGGTCTGAAAATCCAGATCGAATTTATTACAATGGTCATTTAGCAATTAGCGTAAGTGTTAATAATACTAATAATGAAGACCTTTTAACTTCTGCTGATAAAATCAAAGAATACATTCATAAATACAATCAAGAGCATCAAAATGTTCAATTAAATATTTCTAGTGATTCTTCAATTACCTTAAACGGAAGAACTCAACTATTAATTGAAAATGGTGTAGTTGGTATTTTATTAGTATTATTCTTTTTAGCTTTATTTTTAAATGTTCGATTAGCTATTTGGGTTGCTTTTGGTTTACCTGTTGCGTTTTTTGGAATGTTTATTTTTGCGGCTCAGTTTGATGTTACCATTAATGTATTGTCTTTATTTGGGATGATTATTGTGATTGGTATTTTAGTTGATGATGGTATTGTGATTGGTGAAAATATTTATCATCATTACTACGATTTAGGTAAGTCGAAAATTCAAGCTGCTATTGACGGTACTATGGAAGTAATCCCTCCTATTGTTTCCGCTATTTTAACTACAATTATTGCCTTTTCTACGTTCTTCTTTTTAGATGGAAGAATTGGAAGTTTTTTCGGAGAAGTTTCTACCATTGTACTATTAACTCTTTCTGTTTCGTTAGTTGAAGCGTTAATTATTTTACCAGCACATATTGCTCATTCAAAAGCTTTAGAAAGAAAAAGACATGAGAATGGAGAGCTTAAAAAAGTGAATAAAATAGATACTTTTTTCAATTTTGTAAATGAGAAAGCTGATTATTATTTATCTAGTTTTAGAGATAAATTCTATGTTCCTGTTTTAAAATTCTCTTTAAAATATAAAGTCCTTGCTTTTTCTGTTCCTATTGCTGTGCTATTATTAAGTATTGCTTCTATTAGAGGAGGGATTGTTAGAACTGCTTTTTTTCCAAGAATTGCTAGTGATCGTATTCAGATTACTTTAAACATGCCACAAGGAACCAATGAACAGGTTACTGATTCTGTTATTTCAATGATTGAAAAAAAGGTATGGATTGTTAATAAAGAGTACACAGAAAAACAAACTGGTGACGAAGAGGTTGTACAAAATGTAATACGAAGAGTTGGTCCAGGAAGTGCAACAGCTAGTTTAACTGTTAATTTATTACCGGGAGAGGCTAGAGATTTTTCTTCTTTAGAAATTACCAATGCAGTTGAAGATAAGGTTGGTAAAGTATATGGTGTTGAGAGTTTAGTTTTTGGTTCTGGAGGAAACTTTGGTGGTAATCCGGTGGCTGTTTCTTTGTTAGGAAACAATATCAAAGAATTGAAAGCCGCTAAAAAAGAATTAAAAACTGTTTTAGTAAACAATCCTAAATTAAAAGATGTTACAGACAATGATCCTGCTGGTATTAAAGAGGTTCGAATAGCACTAAAAGACAACGCTTACATATTAGGTTTAAATCTACAATCTGTTATTTCTCAAGTTCGTTCTGGTTTCTTCGGATTTCAAGCGCAACGTTTTCAACGAGGACAAGATGAAATAAAAGTTTGGGTTCGTTATGATAAAAAAGACAGGTCATCTATTAAAAACTTAGACGACATGCGTATTATTACCCCAAGTGGTAGTAGAATTCCTTTTTCAGAAATTGCAACATATACCATTGAACGTGGAGATATTGCTATTAATCACTTAGAAGGACAACGAGAAATTCAGGTTACTGCAAACTTAAAAGAGTTTAAAGGTAGTGCCGTAGATATTCTTGAAGATTTAAAAACGAGAATAATGCCCGAAATACTTTCTAAATATCCTTCTGTTACACCAATTTACGAAGGTCAAAATAGAGAGCGAAACAAAACTACCAATTCTATTGGTACAGTTGGTTGGGTAATATTAGCGCTTATTTACATTGTAATTGCTTTTACTTTCCGTTCTTACAGTCAGCCTATTCTATTGATTATTTTAATTCCTTTTAGTTTTATTGGTGTTGTTTGGGGGCATTATTTCCATGATTTTGCCATTGGTATTTTATCGTTCTTAGGAATTATAGCCTTAATTGGTATTATGGTAAATGATGGATTGGTACTTATTGGTAAATTCAATAGTTATTTAAAAGAAGGAATGAAGTATGATGATGCATTAGTTGAAGCTGGAAAATCTCGTTTTAGAGCTATCTTCTTAACTTCTTTAACTACAGTTGCTGGTCTTGCTCCTTTAATGTTAGAAAAAAGTAGACAAGCTCAATTTTTAATTCCTATGGCAATTTCAATTGCTTATGGTATTGCTGTAGCTACTGTATTAACGCTTATTATGCTACCAATGTTACTTTCTGTTTTTAATAGTATAAAAGTTAATATTAAGTGGTTAAAAACAGGGAAAAACATTACTAAAGAGGAAGTTGAAAGAGCAATTATTGAATCTAATTTTGATGCAGAAAATGGACATTAAAAAATATACACTAGCAATAATATTAATGTGCTCTTATTCATTAATAGCACAAGAAATACTAACTAAAAAAAAGGCTGTAAAAATTACACTAGAAAATAATTACAGCATAAAAGTAGCTAACAACAATGTAAAAGTTGCCGATAATAATAAGAGTATTTATAATAGTGGTTTTTTACCTTCTATTTCTACTAGTGCAAATGCTAACTATAGAAACGAAAATCAAGAAATCACTACTCAAAGCGGAGCAGTTAATACTGTTGATGGTGCAGTAACCAAATCTTACAATGCTGCCGTAAATTTAAATTATACTCTTTTTGATGGTTTTGGTAGAAAGTATAATTATAAAATTTTAAAAGAAACATATAATGTTACTGAACTAGAAGCTAAAGAAACGATTGAAAATACTTTTTTACAGTTATTTACATCGTATTTTCAGGTGGCTCAACTTACTGAAAACACTTCAAATTTAGCAGAAACACTTGCGATATCAAAACAACGATTACAAAGAGCTAAATATCAATATGAATATGGGCAATCTACTAAATTAGAATTATTGAATGCTGAGGTTGATTTAAACAATGATAGTATTACTTACATAAATAGCAAACAAGATCTTTTAAATGCTAAACGCGATTTAAATTTCATTCTTGGAAGTGACAAACATGTAAATTATCAAGTAGAAACCACTGTTGAGTTTAACGAGTTGACTAATTTTGATGATTTGTACGAAAAAAGCAAAGTAAATAATGCTACATTAAAGAGAAATAGAAAAAACATTGCTATCAGTGATCTTTCTATAAAGTCTGCTAAATCTCGTTATTTACCTTCTTTAAACCTAAGTAGTTCTTACAGCTGGAATAATAGTCAAAATCCGCCTACTTCATTTTTAGCTGCTTCAAATGTAACGGGTTTAAATGCTGGATTAAATTTATCTTGGAATTTATTTGATGGAGGAGCAACTAAAACGAGTATTGCCAATGCTAAAATAGCTAAAGAAAATCAAGAGATTTTATTGGCTCAGCAAGAAGAAACCTTAAAGAATAGTGTTGAAAACACTTGGGGAAGTTATAAAAATCAATTATACATTTTAAAAGTTCAAGAACAGAATGTAGTAACCAATCAAAATAACTTTGATAGAACTTTAGAACGTTTTAAGCTAGGTCAGGTTACTTCTATCGATTTTAGACAAGCTCAGATTAACTTATTAAATGCGAAAGCTTCTTTAAATAACACAAAGTATAATGCTAAACTATTAGAATTACAATTACTACAATTAAGTGGTGATATTTTAAATGTAAAATTCTAATCAGAATCAAAAAAACACCATGTTCTGTAAAGTTACATGGTGTTTTATATAAAATCTCTTATGCCTTAAAGAAGTAGTTTAAAAGCTACACAAAAAACAGTGATTCAAAGTTTTCTTTATAACTTTTACTAATCGGAATTTTAAATTTTGACTCTAAAACAACTTCACTCGCTCGTTTAGAATAGGTTTCTATTTTATTTAAGTTTACAATCCACGACCTATGCAACCTTACAAAATTGCTCTTTTTGCACAGCATAGCCTCATAATGACTTAATTTTTTCGCAACAGTATACTCCTTATCTGAATTTGTATGTAATTTAGAATACATACGATCTGCCTGAATACAAAGTACATCATTTATATCCACAATTGCGTAATCTGTTTTATAAGGAACTGCTATTTTTTTAGGAGTTCTCTTCTCTTCTTCTTTCTTTATTATTTCTTTGGTTGATGCTTTTATTAATTTCTTAACTTTCAAAATAGCGTTTTGCAATCTATTTAAATGTAAGGGCTTTAGTAAATAATCCACTACATTCATTTCAAAAGCTCTTACTGCATGCATATTAGAAGCTGTCGTAAAAATAACATGAAAACTCACTTCTGTAAATTCCTCTAACAACATGAATCCGTTTTTATTTGGCATTTCTACATCTAAAAACACAACCTCTGGTTGTAATCTTTTTATCGCCAATACAGCATTATCAATACTTGATACTTCTTCTAAAACAACTATTTCTTCACTAAACTGTTCTAATAAATAGCGTAATTTTTTTCTTGCCCTACAATCATTATCCACTAATACACACTTAATCTTATTCATTATACACAACCATGGTTTACATTAAACTAATTGTAAAATGCTTTATCAAGTCACCTTACTTTCATTTATGATGCTTGTTAAGTGAAAAGGTTACCATGGTTTTAGTGGAAATTTGGTTTTTCTTTTGTTTTGGGTAATTTTTATATGAATAAACTCTTTGTTGGTATGTAAGTCTAGTTAGGTAACCTTATTTTCTTAAAACATATATTTTCAATTAATAAAAAACTACCTCAATTATTTTAAATTAAGGTAGTTTCTATATTTAGTATTTTATTTGTTCAGCATAGACGGTACTCGACGGAGTCGAGCACTAACCATTACTTTATGTTTATTCGGGCACGAACTGGTCTGGGTCACTCTGTCTACTTTTAATGAACTCTTCAAAAAGATTAAAAAAATTGTCTAGTGCTTCAAACTCATTATGAGAAAAAAACTCAATTGTTTTATCCCAAGAGTGATTATCAATTTTATATCGTTCATGAATCCATTTAGTAAATTCATGCTCAAGCAAATCAAATTCATTAGACATTTTTTGATTAGAATAATAGAACCCCATTAAAAACGCCTTTAAACACCTTATAGAACTGTAAGGAAGATATAAAACTGTTTTATCTTTAATATTTTTAATTAAATAAACTACTGAATCCATTATATATTTTAAAAACTTGTACTTCCAAAACTAACTTTTGCCCCAGGGAAAAACTCAAAACTTTTTTTCCATAATTCAAGAGGAATACCATTTGGAAATAAATTATCGAAAACTAATCCATCAACATGAACTGCTTTGTGAACACCATTAGTTGCAACTTGTACAAAATCCTCTCCTACTTGTGCTCCAATAACACCTGGTCCAGATTTAACATTAATTTCTAAAATTTCTCCTGATATTCCTGATCTCTTTAAGCTTGATACTATTTTATTTGCACATTGAACACATTCAAATATTTTAAAGTTAGAAGCTATTTTAGAAGCTAGGTTATGTCCTTTACTTCCTCCTCCAATTATTGAGGCTTTCTTTGCTCTATTCAAAGTTTGACCTAACCTAGAACTATTCTCTATTAAATTCTCTGTAGATACATTTGTAATTTTTGTGATTACTTTATTTGCAACTTTATTAAATACCTTAGTCAAACCTGTTCTAGCTCCAACAAATTTAGCAAAAGGACCTAATGCTCCTCCTAGTGCACCAGAAATTAGAGCGTTTTTACCACTAGGTGATCTTCCATTAATATAATCAGTGGCAACACTATCAAAAACACCACCAGCTACACCAGCCATTACAACTGCAGCAGCACCACCTGTAGCAATAGCTACATCTACCATTGCACCAGCTATGGCTCCTGTGGTCATACCTCCTAATATACTATCACCATTTATTGCCGCTGTAACACCACCTGCTATGGCACCTATTATGGTACCTGCAAACCCTCCGTCAGGGTCAATATGAGTAACAGGGTTATTCCCCATTCCCAAATATGGAGAATTATATTGTCCATATGGATCTGTTGTGATCCATCTACCTATACGTGCATCCCATAAACGTAACTGAAAAGCTTCTTTACCTGTCTCTGAATCTATCTCTTGACCTTGATATGCATATCTGTATGGTTCTCCATTAACTATTTTCCTATTTGGCATTGGCATACCAAACGGATAATAATCAGTACCACTAACTAGTGCAGCAGCATCTCCTTTGTCATTTTTTGCAATTACAGCTCTTACATTCCCTAAATGATCCGCTATTTCATAGACACTTGTTTTATTTACTTTATTATAAGTTCCTAACCTACTGTTTCCATATATAGGTAGCTCTTTTAAATTTCTATTTTCATAAACAGCTAATATGTTACCTGATAAATCCCTAACATAATCAGTTGTTTTCTCTATTACTGTACCAGAGGCATTGTAAGTTATTTTTTTAAGTCTTTGTTGTTGTTCATTATAAATAAAAACAACTTTTATTAAATCATTATAATATACTTTTGTAACTAAACCTTTTACATTATATTCGTATTTAACTTTTTCTTTTTTATTTTCTATTAACTGACCTATCTCATTGTAAACATAATTTCCTGTATTTTGGTTATCTATGTCTTGAACACCTGTATATCCTTCAGTATCTATTATATGATCTAATTGATTTGGTTTAGTATTTTTATACTTATACTCCAAATCGTCCATTCCATTATCACTTCCTGTTTCTGTATTCTTATTTCTTTTTAATGTTTTTATATTTCCATTTGCATCATAAGTTATATCAGTAACATCATAATCCCCAATTCCAAAACCTTCGCTAGAATCTGCATCTACTATTTGAGCCGTAAATGTAGTTGTAGTAGAAGCTGATACCTGAAAATCTGATGTTAATACAATACTATTTGTTGCTTTTGCATTTAAGCTACTAGTTAACCTAGAATTTAAAACTAAATTTTCAGGCGCACCATGCTGTTGAGCTTCTAAACCATTAAACTTAGCCTCAAGTAACCAATTATCTCTATTATATTCATAAGTATATTGAACAGGTTTGGTATTATCTGAATTTATATTGGTATTCCAAGTAAAACTCTTTATGTTTCCGTTGAATTGATCTTTTCCAGCAGAAAACTGAGTAAATCTTGAATCTCTTTTATAATCTTCATTGTAGTAATCTATTGTTAAACCAAATAAATCGTTATTATCACCTCCTGGATCTTTATCGCTTGACAAATCTGGATGATTGATCGCCTTTAATTGACCATATAAATTATATACATAATCTATTCCTTGTATTCCTTTTGTATTAATGTCATCTCTACCTAAAACTGTTCTTTTTAAAGCACCAGTCTCATAATATTCATAATCTGCATGAATAGTTGTTTTACCATCTGCAACGGTTTCAACTGTTTTTAATTGGTATGTTTCTTCATCATAACTGTATTTATGAACAAATTTTTCAGCTATATTATTTTTTTGAAAAATTACTTGAGCTACTTGACCAGTTACATGGTCGTATTCATAATTTATAGTTATTCTCTTTTGATTGTCTAAATCACCAATTTTTTTAACCAACCATTCAACTCGACCATAAATATCATAACTATAATAAGTAGTAGATATTACAATTCCATTACTTGTTGTATTATAAGTTTTCGCTACGTTACCAGATAAAAAAGTTGGATTAGCATAATCAGAATCTAATCCTAAAAACTGTAAATCTCCATTTAGTAAATAATCATACACGGTAAAAACTTGTTCTCTTTTAGATATTGAAGAGGATAAAGTATTACTATTTGGATTTAATGCAGAGAAATCTCCTGTACCAACACCACTTTCAATAGGTCTACCTAATTTATCGTAATTAGTATACGAAAACTCACTTACCTTAGCTTGCTTGCTGTTTTGAGAAAAACGTATTTGCCCATCATTTCTATATTTAAAATTAGTAGTTCCCTCATCTGGACTTGTGGAAGCTGAAACCTGACCTAAAACATCGTATGAATATGAACTTTTTAAATTATCATTGTGTATTACATTTGATCTTAATTCAGACAAACATGTTTTGTCAAAACCTAGAGGTTGTACTGATGCTGTTAGTTGACCAATATCATTATGATAGTTTAGACTATAATCATAATAATTAACCATGTATTTAACCCCTGAACTATTTTCTTCAACTGCCTTTATCTCTACAGAGTTATCAGTTGCAATATCTAAATAAGTTAAATTAGAAGTTTTAGTAAATAATTTACTTCCTATGTATTGTATACGATAAAAACCTTTGTCAAGAGTATTAGGAGTAGTGGTATAATGCTCTTCTGTTTTTAAATTATATACTTTGTAATTATTTTTATCTCCAATAAAAGTCAATGTGTTTTCACATCCATTTGGTATATGTATATCAACAAACCCTTGTTCTCCTATTAACGAAACTACTTCATATTTAGTAGAGTTTCCTCCTGATCTAGCAGAAGCTAAAGTTTTACCATCACTATCTGTAAATAGTACTGATTCATTTCCATGTACATCTTCTAATACAGTTTTAGTAGCTCTTAACCAATTGATATTTACATTAGGATCATTTAAAACCTCTTGGTTTTCATTAAAACTTTTATGGTTTGCTATATATTTACAGCCATCAGGTCCCCATCCTCCTTCTGTAAGAATAAAACGAGGATAAGTTACTTCAATTTTAGCTTTAACATTTGAAGATGCAGTTATTTGTACATACTTATACTCTCCATTAAAAAGGCCATAATATATTTTACCTTCTTCAACTTCTATATTAGCCCCTAAATGTATTGTTTCTCCTAAATCTCTATTAACCTCATCATAACCTAATATATCATCACACGCTTCAATAACCTTACCTTTAATGTAAGAAGCTACTAATGGACCATTTCTAGTACCTGACTTTATGTAAGTACCAAAATCTTCACTTAAATATAAATCAATTGCAGAAGAATTTTTTGGAAAGTAATCATATCCATAAACATAATACATTTCTTGAGCAGCTGGCATAGAAAAACTGTATGCTTGTTTCCATTCGTTTTCATCTGCCTTTGAATTTCCATTAGTATCTAAATAATTTCCTCCAATACTTTTTCTTATAGTTCCTGGATTCAACTCACTATATACTGCTCTACTGTAAGGTCTATCTGTTATATCTTGTAATAATTCTTCAGAGTTAGCTTCACTATAATAATACCCTAATGTATTAGGTTGATTACCTACTTTAGACGGATTTAATATATCATTATTTTCAAAATCGTCATTAGTAAATGTTCCATTAGTTTTTCTTATAAAATTTTCATTGAACTGAAAAGATAAATTATTTACTTCATTTGCTACAGGAGCACTTAAAGTTTGTAAAGCTGGTCTTCCTTTTGTATCATACCTGGTTTCTGAAGCCCATATTTTTTTGTATTTAATATCGAATACCTGTGTTTGGACTCCTCTTCCTAATTCATCAAAATAACTTTTATAAGCACCTATTAATTTTTCATTTACATCATATCTTTTCGATTTAGTCCAATTAAAATCTTGATCGATTTCCGCGTCTATACAACCTCTATTATTATCGCTATATTCATTTGGACAACGATCATCGTTGTTTGTAACATGTTTTAATGGTGGTGAAATAGCATTTATTGGTTCTGCATTGAAATCTCCATAACCATCTCCATCAGAATCTAAATAATATGTTACATATCTTGAATCTCCTTCTTGCTCAATGGTAAAACCTCCTAGAAAATCTTCATTAAAATCCTGTAAACTTATAAATGTCGTTCTTTTACTAACGGATGTATTCGCAGGAATGTTTATAGTAAAATTACCGAAAACATTATTACTAGGTACTGTTAACCAATTTGATGAACTAAATACTTTTACTGCCAAACATGTAGTTTGTAAACTTATAGTTATACTTTTTGCAGAACTATTTAAAACAATAGCACCATTAATGAGTTGATTATTATACTTTACAGTGACAGTACATCTATCTCCTCCATCAATAGGAATTGGTCCATCAACCTTTGAAATTATTTGACCATGTAAAAAACTAGTAATACTAAAAACAAATACTATTAGTTTAAATATTAATATCTTTCTCATTATTAGTTATTTTTTTTATAATTATAAGAGTTTGTCATTACTTTTTTAAACCCTCCCGAGCCATCTCCTTGAACTTTATCAATGATCTCTTGTTTGCTTTCTATCAATCTTCCTGCATTATCATAAACATAAAATGTTGACAAGCCATTAGCTCCCATAATATATTTTACTTCATCCCATTCATTATAAACATAAGTTAACATACTAGAATATACAGGTTGTAATCTAAAATCATCCGCATATATTTCATCACCTGTACTTCTAATTCCAATTGTATAATCTCCATCTTCTTTCAAGTCAATATAATGATTTAACAACACCCAATCTCCAACGTATATCATCTCTCCATTAAACTCGACTGAATTTCCTTTAATAGAAACCCTCGCTTTGTTTTCATTTCCTTTATCAATCCACACAGATAATTTGTATTTACCTGTACGGTGTTCATATTTTTTTAATTTTACATGAAAACAATCTACTATATTATCTACTTTTAATGAAGTTTTTCCTGTATGAGCTTTAATAGTTGTTCTCCTACTTTTGGCAAAATCAGCTCCTTCTTCTATATCTACTAAAAATACTCCTCCTTGGTTAGGATAAGCAGCCGAAACTCCTCCTAAATTTTCTACTCCGGAATAATATATTTCGTGATAAGCAGCACTTGCAGTTGCTATAATTTTAGTGTTAGTATCTCCCATTTTAGTTGAAGCATAATTTCCATTTATATCCTTTACCTCTAATGGCTGAGAATATTGATTATACTTTTTAACCTCACTAATTTCAAGCCAATTGGTATTTAAAGCTCCCTCACGATGAAGATAGTTTGTAAAACCATCATAAATTCCCCCATCAGTAATTTTTCCGTTCCAAACAAATGTTTTATGCTTACGCCAGACGTCTGAAGAATTTTCAACTCCACCTCCGTCAAAAGGATATAGCCAATTGTTTTTCCATGTTGTAACAGTGGATCCCATTCGTTTCCATTCATCATTTTTAAAAATATAATAATGTTGTTCTGCTACTTGAGATAACATGTTCTTATAATAACTATTATTATCAGATTTAGGTCCCATTTGTGAATATTTATGAAAAGCAGGAACAATTTCTGTTTTTACTTTTGTACCCTTACTATCTTGAGTTTTTATTTCTAATGGACTACCTGTGATTATATCAAATTTATCAAAATATCTTGTTGAAGTAATACCTCCAGAACTTTGAGTAATACTTTCAATAACACTAGGATAATTTAATTTAGTTGTATTTCCTATATTTATAGCTACTCCATGGTTTTGACCATCATAACCTGTAATTCTTTCTACATTTGAATAGTTTTCTTGGATTACTCCTTTGCTACCATCATCTAATAATTTATAATTATTGGTTATTTTACTTAAAACTTGTCCTTTAACATTTATAACTTCACTAGACATTAAAGTACCTAATGATTCAAAATTTGACTTTATTTTAAAATTTTGTTTATTAAGCATATAACCTGGATAAAATCTGTAATCATTAATTGGAACTCTAGGAATATTTTCCATTATAGGAGTTGTTTTAGTTACAGATAAAAAGTCTCCTAATTTATATGTATTACCTTGAATTGTAAATGGCTTTAATACATTAAAATTAAATTTCCTTACAGTACCATCTTCTTTCTGAACAGATACATTCTCGTACATAACTACTGGAGAAGAAACATAATCTTTAAACGGTATTTCTTTAAACTGTTTAGATGGTGAAAAACTTGTTACTCCTGAAGATTTATAATTACTACTAGTCGCATAAAACATGCCTTTTTTACTATAAAAATAGTTAGTGTAATATTTATTATCTACGTCAATCTTTTTTACCCTTATTCCACCACCTTTTGTATTTTGTTTTTGATAAGATGAAGTAATTCTTATTTTTATTCTCTCTCCTTTACTATCACATAAAGTCTCATTAATCTCATCCTTCCAATTAATCGTTTTATTGATAGCTCCGTCAAAATTTTTAACAAAAAACCATGATTTTTTACTACAATTATAATTCTTTCTTACATCTGATTTGTTGCTTAAATTTGGAAGTTTAAAATACAAATGATTTGAACTAACATAGGTCACTTCACATTCTGCAGCAACATCTACTATATAATCATTTTGCCAATATAATAGGTCTATATACTCTTTTCTACCTTCTTTGAAATAGTTCTCAAAATTAATATTTTGTCTTGAATCATTACCTGTACTATTAGAAAACCTTACAAACTTTTCACCGAAATTATTTTTTTCAAATTTAACTCTTATATTTTTATCAAAAAATATTCTGCTTAAAGCTGCTTCACTTGAATAATCATCTGGTTCATAATGAATATTGATTTCTCCTCCTACAGGGGTTTTTATCTTATTTAAACTCCAAAGAGAAGGTATTGTTTTATAATGTCCCCAAGAGTTTTTATTATCATTGTTATTAAATCTTAAAGTATTTTGTTTGTATTGAAAATCATAAGGAGGTATAACATTTACCCCTCCTTTACCTTTAATATTTACACTTTTTAAAGATAACCTTCCAATATTGTCATATTGCTTTGCTAAAGAGTAATCATAATCAAAACTAACTATCTTAACAGCTCTTTCTTCAAGGTTATAATACGAATCTTTTACATCATATATTTTATGGTAGTATTCGCCATAATATGTTGAATTAACATAAGGCACCCATCCTGAGTTATAATCTTTAGAACCCGGTCCGTCATTTACAATGATAGTTTTTTCTCTAAAGAAAATATCTGATGCTTTCTTAGATGCAGGATGTCCATCTGTATGAGTTGATAAATTTACAGGAACATCTTCATTTTTTAACAAAATTATTTTACTAAGTTTTTGTGATTTTTGAGCAAAACTCTGAGCATACATTCCATTATCTATATTTATTATACTATATGTAGTCCAATAGGATGCTAAATCATCTGGAGATTGTAACGAATATACACCTGGATAATAAGTTTTACCATCTGCCCCACCATAAACAGGTAAATTCTGATCTAATGTATTATACCTTGCATTATAATTTCTCAAGTTAGTTCTAGTAGAATTGTAGTGATTCGAAACATTGGATTTTCCATCAACTCTATCTTCCTTTATAAATAATGCCGTATGTGTTCTAGTTTTTATACTATTCAAATAATAAACCTCTTTTAATCCCCATGAAAAGCTTTTAGAGTTTTCACCATAATGGTATCCTCTTTTAGGAACTCTCCATCCAAAACCATCAGACCATTTTCCATAATCAAATTTCACCCAATAACCATAATCATTACTATCTAACTCGTTATCTGCATTCTTATCTATGTAATCAGGTCCTGTAATTGCTGTTAATAACCAATGCGTTGCATAAGGGGTTAAAGATTGTTCTTCTGTATACTTATTATTAATATTCTCTTTATATTGAGTTACTCTGCTTATTTTCTCTTTTTGATAGACAGGTAGAGCGTAATGATAAGTTAAACCGTCTGCTTTAGTAATTTTAAAAGCACCGATACCGTTTTCATCAAATTTTCTCCTATCAATGCCATTATTGTAAAAAGGAATATCTTTTAACTGTTTATTTGTAAATGTTTGAATGTAAGATCCTCTTTGTAAACGATTTTTTGTACTATTATACCCCTGATATTCTGTAGATTCTTGTCCAACTCTAATTGACTGTAAAATTTTACCCTGTCTATTGTGATTGTCATTTGTCCAAGATACATTATCTTCAGGTTTAAATCTAATATAGGAAGCATATCTATTCTTAAAATAAAAAGCTACTCCATTATTCTGATCTATACTTGAACTTAGTGAGTTTTTATAAAGGTCAGGAATATCATAAAATTGGTGTACTAACTCTGTATTTTTTCCGTATAAATTAGTTTTTCTACGAACATAATAACTACTTGGTAAATGTAAAAAACCTGTATTGAATAAATAAGGACTTATCGATCCGTTAATACCCTGAGCATTTACATCATATTTATCATAATTTATATATGTTGGATTATTTAATGATCCTTCTATAGCTCTATCAAATTCGTTTAAACTTTGAGATGCATCAAATGCATGAAACCTAGGTAAAACTTTATTTTCTAAAGTGTTAGATAATTTCCCCGCATATAAAGCTCCTGTACTTCCATAGGTTTTTTCATCAAAATGCCAGTAATCATATTCTTGAGTCTTAATTCCTATTTTAAAAAAACCAAAATTTAAATTTATACTAAACATATCTCCAAAATCCATACTTGTTGCACTCGAAGAAGTACCTGAGTTTGCCCCACTACTACCTACTAAGTTTACAGAAACATCATTTAATGGAGTTAATCCTGGCGAACTGAGTGAAACTCCCAAACCTGTTTTTGCTGAATATGATAAATTAGCATAAAGACCATTTTCCATTACTGGTAATGATAAAGTTACTCCCAAACCAGAATTAGAATTATAATTTAACCCGCTATAATTTACTCCCCATGATCCATTATTAGAATAATTAGCTCCAAAACTATGATCTCCTAATTTTGCCTGTACACCAATTGTATAATTATAGGTAGTCTCCCCCCCAAAAGCCTTGTGTGACTGAATATTAGCATGTAAACCTATAGAATTACTATCATCATCTCCCCAACCTACTCCTGCAAAAATCTGAGTATTCCTAACAGTTCCTCCTACACTCCTTGAAATTGAAGAACTTAAAGCATCATTCCAATCATCTGGAACACCACTTACATTTCTGTTTATTGCTCCTGGATTAATGTTCCATCCTAACCCTGTCCAACTAGCATCTTGGTCTAATGATATACCAGCATGGTAATTCAATGTAATTGGATAACCTCCTTCCGGACTAGGGACTTCTAATAGAGGTAAAACATAACTTAAATCTCCAGTAATTAAATTAACCATATCTGACGCATCAATTGGTTCAAAGGTTCCTGCTTCTGGTGATATAGGACCTTGTGAATTACCCTCAAAAAAACACATCTTTAAAGCTAAAACTAAAATGATCTTTCTCACCATTGGATTCTTTATCATAATATATAATTTGATCTTTTATTCTTAATTATCATTCTCATATAAAATTTATCTTATAAAAAATGAAACTCTTTTGTTATTAAATTTTTCGTTTGTTATTTGTACTAAGTTTCTACTTTAAACTTTACTTATAGTGCATAAACCTCTACATTCTTTGCATTAATACTTAAAAATATTCTTCTTAAAAACTTTTCATCTATTGGATATACAAATGATATCATATTAGCATGATTAATTCTATACATTCTTGAACATACATAACTCAAGAGTTCTAAGAGATATTTCTGAAATATAAACACATGAAAAGCAATTTCATTTATCATAGTATCAAATTCTTGTAGATTCTTTACTATCTCTTGGCATTGGTAGCAATGGATTATAGATAATTTTTATATTTTCCCCGAAGTTTCCCAACATCTTACTTAGTATATCCATCATTCTCAGCTCTTGACCTTCTGACATGCCTATAGATTTATATGGTAATATGACTAATCGAGAAATTTTTATAATCATTCTATTCAACATAAATATAGCGTTAGCCATTAATGTTTATTTTCCCTCAAATTCAGCGTTTAATTGTTCTAAAACAATCTCTGTAAGATCTGCACTTTTATCAGCATACATTATATTTCCACCTCCACTGGCACCGAAAATCATTTTGTATCCTTTTTGCTTACCAAACTCAGTCACGTAATCATTGATATCATTTACTACTGTTTGAGTAGCTTTTTTATCTTCTTCCTGAATTTGCTTTTGAATAGCTTGTTGATAATTATTAATTTGTTGCTGTTTATTACCCAATAACTCTTGCTTTAGTTGCAACTCCTTTTTTGAATAATTAGCACGCTCTTTTTCATATAGTTTTAACTCTTTTTGCCAATCTGTAACTAAGCTATCAACATTAGCACGTAATACTTTTGCTTTCTTCTCAAAATCAGCGCGTACTACCTTTGTTCTTTTGTAGCCTTCTAAAAGTTTATTTACATCTACATACACTAACTTCGATCTCTCTTGAGTGTAAAAAAATGTAATTACAGAAAATAACAATGCAACTATAGCAATTCCTAAAGTAATTTTTTTCATAGTAAATATGTCCCCCGTTTATATTTAAAATCAGGCGCAAATCTATTTATTTTTTTTAAATATTAACATTTTTTTATAAAAAAATATTTCAAGTACTCCTGATAACAAACCATTTAGTTTTACTCTCTTAAAAAAGAACCTCTATTTAGAAAGATCTAAAAACTCCTTTTATATGACAACATCTTTCCCTAAAACCTCATAAAAGGAAACTCTTTTAAGAGTATTTCTTTCTTCTGAGTTAATTTCTTTAAAAATGTTTGGTGTGCATCAGAATTAGTATTAAAAGGTTTATGAGCTATTCCTTTTTGAATTTCCTCTACCTTTTTCATTGTAAATAATGATGATTCATGAAACCAGGTGTCTACAAATCTATTCCAAATGTAATCTATAGCTGTTTGACTGGGATGAATCATATCTTCCTTATAAAAACGATAATCACGTAATTCATCCATCATAATTTCATACGAAGGAAAATAATGTATATTTTTTCTTGGATCAATCACTTCGTGGATAACAGACAGTAAGTGAGACTTACTCCTTTTATTTTCTATAAAACCATCTTTTATGTGACGCACAGGAGATACTGTAAACAAAATAGAAGCCTCCTTATTTACAGATCGTATCAAACTACAAATACTTGCTAAACTTTCAGACACTTCATTGACCGTTAAAATTTCTTTTAAAAATTGTTTTTGAGGAACCTTGTGGCAATTGGCAACTACTACATCCGAAGAAATATATCTATACACCCAAGCAGTACCTAATGTAATTATAATATGTGATGCTTTTTGCAATTGCTGAAAAGTATCTTTTATCGAAATATTTAAAGTATTTAAAAACTCATCTTTATCTACAGAACTTAAATTAGAATGTGTTTCAAAACAATGCCAACGTTCATTAAAATTAAAAATATCTTCTTCAGTATATTTTTTTTCATTGATTGCATTTAAAATTAATCTTTCAATTGCTTTGGGATGAAATAAAATTCCGAATGGATTTTGACTAGATTGAAACTTATAATACGACAGTTTATTCCCTATATTTTCAGAAAAACATGAACCTAACAAAAATAATTTTGAAGAGTAATCTATTAATGAATGTTGTTGCTTTTTTAAAGGTATATGAGTTTGTAAAATCACAAGCTTAGTTTTATACCACGAATTTAGCACAATTATAAATACTATTATTTGATACCTTAAACTATAAATAAAAAAACCTTTTGCATATTGGGGATGCAAAAGGCTTAATTAATCAACCAAATAAATCTAAAAAATTTCCAAAGTGGGAAATTTCAAAAAATGAAAAAAAATTTCGATGCTTTTCAAACATCATATCTTGTTTAAACAAATAAATGTTTAATAGAACTTTAAAACTACGCTTCTAAAGTACAATCAACAACTATTGTTTTTAGCAAATATTCGTCATAAACACCTAATAGTTAGATGAATTGCAAAAACAAATCGATAAAACGAAACTCTAAACGACAAAAAACATGTAAACTACTTATTTTCTTCATCCTCCTCTTCTACAAGCTTGTCTTTTTTCCAGATTCCTTCGGCTACTATTTTGCCTTTTTTATTATAAAAAACTCCTTTTCCTTCACGTTTATCATTTTTCCACCCTCCTTTATATTTTTCTCCATTTGTCCAATAATACACACCTTCTCCTTCTCTTCTATCATTTTTGTAATCTCCTTCATATCGTTCACCATCTGCCCAATAAAACTTCCCTTTCCCTTCTCTTTTATTATTCCTCCATATACCTTCATACCTACTTCCTGTATCAAAAACTGCTATTCCATAACCGTTTGCTTTATCTCTTATAACTTGCCCTACATAGTGTAACTTATCTTTTTTAGAGCTTTTAAAAGTCAAGTAATCCATAAAAGACTTATTACCTAACTTATTTTTAGTCTCATAAAGTTGCTTCTTTGTTTTTAACAATGCATTATACACCGAATCATAATCTTTAACCGTCAAGTTATTGTCATTTGGTTTCGCTGATTTGTTTTCATTTTTATCTAAAGAACGATCTAAATTTCTTTTGAGTGATTTTTGCTCTAAATCCATAAACTGTTTCGCAACTTTAATGCGAAACTGTACATAATCTTTATCTTCTTTTACTACAGAATCAGAAAATTGTTCTTCATAAGCATTTAAAGCAGTTTCATACTCTCCTTTTATCAACATTGAATCGATACTTACCAAACTATTCTTCTGATTGATTTTTTCTACAGATGCATGATAATCCTTTTCTAATGTCACTAATTGTTTTTGAAGATGATACTCATTAGCCTTTCCGCTAATTGTTACAATCATTAAAACAATCAACAATACTGTAAAAAAGATAATTAACGTTTTTGATAATTTCATAAGTTTTAAAAATTAGTCATCCATATGGATTGATGGAATTTTATTTTTGATATTTCTAGGATCAAGAGAAAAATACATATGGAATCTAGCTGTCCAACTTTGTTTAAAAACAGTAGCATCTGAAAGCGTTTGCCCGTGAGAATACATAATACCTGTTGCTAAAGTAAGCTTCGGACTCACTACATATCCAACAGACATATGCAATCGTAAATCTTCCATTAAACTACCAACCACTTTTTTACCACTCTGTAAAATTAATTCTGCTTCAGGGGATACGTAAAAAGTTTTAGGTTTAAATTTATCTGAATTTAAAGGAATCTTCGCTTTAAACATATAACGCCATCTATTTCTAAAAATATACTCACTGTCATCCTCAAACTTTTTGGTCCAACGATGTTCTATTCGAAGACGATGGTAAAATAATAAAGAAGAAACAGGAGCCGCAAACATGTACTGATGCCATATTCTCCATTCAGGAACTAAATTTCTGCCTGTTGATGTTTCATCTGTATTAAAATTAAGTCTTAAAACACCCCCCAAACTCACATTAAAGTTTTTTGAGTATATATATCCTATCGCATGCCTGTTATAAATTTGAGCAAGTTGCCCTACATAAGGTGTTTTTTCAGTTTCTTGAAAACGAAAGTGTGTTTGAGCTACCCAATAAAAACGATTGGTTAATCTTATGTTTCCATAAGTATTAATCCATGTTTTGGTTACGGGTTCCTTAAATGTAATGGTTTCTTGTGCTTGTACTAACTCAAATACACACACAAAAAAAAAGAAATATAGTTTTAAATAGCGATCAATCTTCATACTCAAATAACAAATTCAATATAGCTTTGAATCAATTTTAATTTTATTGATTTTTCTATAAACGCAAGCACCTACTCTTTATTATAAATATTTAACATATCTAAAATTGAATGTTAATTCAAATTCTTCTAACTAATTGAAAATAAAAAAGCCTTTTGCATATTGGGGATGCAAAAGACTTCATTAATCAACCAAATAAATCTAAAAAAATTTCCAAAGTGGGAAATTTCAAAAAATGAAAAAATTTTGTGAGACGTTTTACTTTAAAAAACATGCTCTTATATAATGTAAACAAATTAATGTTTTGAACTTCTTAATTACACTTCAAAGATAGATCGGATTCTAAATTTAATTGTGCTGAAATCGTTCTAAAACTTACAATCTGTAGATGAAGGGTTTAAATTAATCGACGAAATGTTTTTTTGACTCTTTTATATTTCTGAATCAAAATTCAACACCTTAACATTAGGCATATTCTGCTGAAACCATTCTTTTATTTCTCTGTAGTCATACTTGTTTAACTTTAAGAAAGAAAGCAGTTCTTCAGAACTTTCTTTTATCAAGTAAATTTGACTCGCAATTATTTTAACAATTCTATAAATCAAAAAAGGTTCAAGATGATTTTACCTTGAACCTTTTAATATGTTTAATCTTTATTACTATACAATATAGTCTTTTGCTCTTTCTAATGCCTTAGGAATTCCTCCTGGACTTTTACCTCCTGCTGTTGCAAAGAAGTTTTGTCCACCTCCACCTCCATGGATAAGCTTTCCTAATTCTCTTACTACTTTTCCTGCATCGTATCCTCTCTCATTTGCTAAATCTTTAGAAATAAAACAAGTCAACATTGCTTTTTCTTTAGAAGGTGCTGTTGCTAATAAAACAAATAAATTATCAACTTCTCCTCCTATTTCAAATAATAAGTTTTTAATACTCGCCGGATCTAAATCAACTTTTGTTGCTAAAAAGTTTACTCCATTTACTTCAGTAATTTGATTTTTCAAATCACCTTTCATATTCTTTGCCTTATCTTTTAAAAGTTGCTCAATTTGCTTTTTTAAAGCAGTATTTTCATCTTGTAAAGCACTCACCGACTTTGTAATATCTTTCGGATTTTTCAATAACTCTTTTACCGAATTATAATTACGTTCTACATCTTCAAAATACTCTCCTACTGCAATATTTGTAATTGCTTCAATACGTCTTATTCCAGCAGCAACTGCTCCTTCAGATTTAATTTTAAAATACCAAATATCGCCAGTTTGCTTTACATGCGTTCCTCCACAAAGCTCCATTGACTGTCCAAAACGAATAGCCCTTACACTATCTCCATACTTCTCTCCAAATAATGCTATTGCTCCTTCATCAATTGCTTGCTGCATTGGTATGTTTCTTTTCTCTTCTAATGGAAGATTTTCACGAATACGAGCATTTACGAAAGCTTCAATTTCTTCTAACTGATCTTTATCTACCTTAGAAAAATGAGAAAAATCGAAACGTAAGTAATCACTACTTACCAACGAACCTTTTTGTTCAACATGCGTTCCTAAAATGGTTCTTAATGCTTGATGTAATAAATGCGTTGATGTGTGATTGCTTGCCGATAAAGACCTACTTTCTTCGTTTACCACTGCCTTAAAAGACTCATTTAAATGCTTTGGTAAGTTTTTAGTGTAATGAATAATTACATTATTCTCTTTTTTAGTATCTGTAATATAAATTACGTCTCCGTGTGCATCTTCTAAAAACCCAGTATCTCCTACTTGTCCTCCTCCTTCAGGATAAAAAGGTGTCATATTAAATACTAATTGATACTGATCTCCTTGTTTTTTAGTTGTTACTTTTCTGTAACGAGTTAACCTAACATCAACACGTAATGTATCGTAACCAACAAACTCTTCCTCTTCATCATCTATTAAAGTAACCCAATCATCAGTAGTTAATGCCGTTGCAGAACGCCCTCTATCTTGTTGTTCTTTTAAAGCTGCTTCATACTCCTCTTCATTAAACGTATACCCTTTTTCAGATAGAATTAACGAAGTTAAGTCTGAAGGAAAACCATACGTATCTTTTAACTCAAATACTTTACGACCAGATATTTCTTTCCCTTTACTATTACTCATAATAGTATCTAACAATACCAAACCTTGTTCTAATGTACGTAAGAAAGATTGCTCTTCTTCTTTCACTACATTTAATACTAAGTGATCTTGCTTTTTTATTTCAGGAAATGCTGCTCCCATTTGATGAGATAACGTTTCTGCTAACTTATAAATAAATGGGTCTTTTTGTTCTAAGAATGTAAATCCGTAACGAATTGCTCTTCTTAAAATTCTACGAATAACATATCCCGCTCCATTATTACTTGGTAACTGACCATCTGCAATAGCAAAGGCTACTGCACGAATATGATCCGCTATTACACGTATAGCAATATCTATCTTTTCATCATTTCCATATTTTACACCAGTAATTGTTTCAATCTCTCTAATTAATGGTGTAAAAACATCAGTATCATAATTTGATTGTACTCCTTGTAAAACCATACAAAGGCGCTCAAATCCCATACCTGTGTCAATATGTTTAGACGGTAATTCTTCTAAAGACTTGTCAGCTTTACGATTATACTGCATGAAAACTAAGTTCCATATTTCAACTACCTGCGGATGATCTTCATTTACTAAAGACTTCCCATCTACTTTGGCTTTTTCATCTGCTGAACGAATATCAACATGAATTTCAGAACAAGGTCCACATGGTCCTTGATCTCCCATTTCCCAGAAGTTATCTTTTTTGTTCCCCATTAAAATGCGATCTTCTGCAATATGATTTTTCCATAAATCATATGCTTCTTGATCCATTTTTGTTCCATCTTCCTTATCTCCTTCAAAAACGGTTACATATATAATGTCTTTAGGAATTTTATATACTTCTGTAAGTAATTCCCAAGCCCAAGCTATTGCTTCCTTTTTAAAATAATCTCCAAAACTCCAGTTACCAAGCATTTCAAACATTGTATGATGATACGTATCATACCCTACTTCTTCTAAATCATTATGCTTACCAGATACTCTCAAACATTTTTGTGAATCTGAAACTCGTGGACTTTTAGGAGTGCTATTTCCCAAGAAATACTCTTTAAACGGTGCCATACCCGAATTGGTAAACATTAAGGTTGGATCATTTTTTAACACCATTGGTGCTGAAGGAACAATTTGATGTTGTTTAGAGTTAAAAAATTCTAAAAACTTTGCTCTTATTTCTTGAGATTTCATTCTTTTTTAGTTAAAAATTTCTAATAAATACAGGTCAAAACCGCTGATAAAAAAACATTTTATAAATTTGCATACCTAATCAATCGAGTTTTGTCCTTACAAAGGACACAAAAATACTACATTTGGTCGTATGGCAAAAGTAAAATATTATTATGATCCTGAGACGCTTTCTTATCAGCAGATAGAGATGAGAAAAAGGGATAAATTTAAAAACACTGTTATTGGGCTATTGGGATTTGCCTTAGCAGGGTTTTTAGGTTTCATCATATTAAGCCAGTTCTTAGAGTCACCAAAGGAAAAAGCACAAAAAAGAGAGCTAGAAAATTTAAAACTGCATTATGAACTTCTTGGTAAAAAATTGCAAGAAACGTCTAATGTACTAACTGATTTACAAGATAGAGACAACTATATTTATAGAACTTATTTTGAAGCGAACCCTATTCCTGACGAACAAAGAAAAGCTGGTTTTGGAGGTGTAAATAGATATAAAAACTTAGAGGGCTTTGACAATTCTGAGATGATTAAAGATGTTACACAACGATTAGACATTTTATCTAAACAAATAGTAGTACAATCAGAATCTTTAGATGAAATTGTTGCTTTAGCTAAAGAAAAAGAAAATATGTTAGCTTCTATTCCTGCCATTCAACCTGTAAAAAGGGAAGACTTAACTCGAGTAGCTTCTGGATATGGTATGCGCATGCATCCTATTTTAAAAATTAGAAAAATGCATAATGGAATGGATTTTACTGCTCCTAAAGGTGCTCCTATTTATGCATCTGGTAACGGAACTGTAACAAGAGCTAACAATAGTTCTACCTTTGGAAAAGTTGTATATATAGATCATGGCTATGGCTATAAAACTGTATATGCGCACATGAATAAAATTACTACCAAGAAAGGTAAAAAGGTAAAGCGTGGTGATTTGATTGGTTATGTTGGAAACACTGGGCGTTCTGTAGGACCTCACTTACATTATGAAGTGCATAAAAATGGTAGACCCGTAAATCCTATTTATTACTACTACGGAGATTTAACTCCTGACGAGTTTATTGCCATGCAAAAAGCTTCAGAAGAAGAAGCACAATCTTTCGATTAATTGTTTAAACTGTCAGTTTAATATCTGATTTTTGTCAAAAATTCAGTGTAAATATATAATGGAATAAAAATTGTATTATAATATTTGTACTCACAAAACGATAATAATATCTTTAACAAAAATCAGAATTTGAATACATGATAATAAAAAACAAACTTACAATTGCTTTTTTAGCACTAGGAAGCTTTTTTCAAATAAATGCTCAAGAAGGAGAAAGTGTAACCGAATCTACAGAAACTAAAAAAGAAAAGGTTATTAATTTTATGGCAGTAGGAGACATTATGTTGGGAACTACTTTCCCAAATGCTTCTTATTTACCTGCCAAAGGAGTTTATCCTTTCAAAGATGTTCAAAATGTTTTTGAAAAAGCAGATGTACTTTTTGGTAATTTAGAAGGAACTTTAACTGATACTGGTAAAAATGCTAAACGTTGTAAAGATCCATCTAAATGTTACTCTTTTAAAAGTCCACAAGCTTTTGGTAATCATTTCAAAAAAGCGGGATTTGATGTCGTAAGTATTGCTAACAATCATATTGGTGATTTTGGTAGTATTGGAATAAAAAACACTATTAAAACATTAGATGATTTAGGTATTGAAAACGCAGGTGTATTATCTAAACCTATTACTACTTTCGAAAAAGATGGTGTTAAATATGGTTTTATTGCCTTTGCTCCTAACAAAGATTGTTTAAAACTAAATAATGTAAGTAAAGGAATTCAACTTGTTAAAAGTTTAAATAATAAGGTAGATATTGTAATCGTTTCTTTCCATGGTGGTGCAGAGGGAACAAAACATAAAAATATTACTAGAAAAACAGAATATTTTTACGGTGAAAATAGAGGAAACGTACATTCTTTTGCTCATAAAATGATTGATGCTGGGGCTGACTTAATTTTAGGTCACGGGCCACACGTACCAAGAGCAATAGAAGTTTACAAAGGTAAGTTTATCGCTTACAGTATGGGTAATTTTGCTACCTACAAACGTTTTAGCATGAGTGGTTCTAAAGCGTATTCTCCTATTTTTGAATTAAAATTAAAAGAAAACGGAGATTTTATTGATGGTAAAATCCATTCTGCATTACAAACTAAAACGCGTTATCCTTTTATTGATGCTTCTGAAAAAGCTTACAAAGAAATCAAAACATTAACGTTACAAGATTTCCCTGAGAATAAAATTAAATTTAACGATAACGGAGTTATTGAATTAAAGTAATTATGCACGTTGATTTACCCCAAAAGCGATATTATAAAATAGGTGAAGTTGCCAAAGCTTTTAATGTAAACACTTCTTTAATTAGATTTTGGGAAGGTGAATTTGACATTATAAAACCTAAAAAAAACGCAAAAGGTAATCGATTGTTTACCCAAAGTGACATTGAAAACTTTAAACTTATATACAGTTTAGTGAAAGAACGTGGTTTTACTTTAGAGGGCGCTAAACAAAAGCTAAAGCAGAACCCTAGTAAAACTATTGGAAATCAAGAAATAATCAGTAGATTAGAAGCCGTTAAGGCAGAATTAATAAAAATCAAAAATCAGTTAGAATAACAAAAAATCAAAGAATATGAAAAAATGGATAACACCTATTTTAGTAGTAGGAGCAATAGTTTTATGGCTAATATCTGGCTATAATGGATTAGTAACTTTACGTAACAATGCTGAAACTGCTTGGTCAAAAGTAGAAAGTTCATACCAAAGAAGAAACGATTTAATTGGTAACTTAGTGAAAACGGTACAAGGTGCTGCTGAATTTGAAAAAAGTACGTTAACCGATGTTATTAATGCTAGAGCAAAAGCAACTTCTGTAAATATTAATGCTGGTGATTTGACTCCTGATAAAATGGCTCAGTTTCAACAAGCGCAATCTGGTTTATCTGGAGCTTTATCTAAATTATTAGTTTCGGTTGAAAGATATCCTGATTTAAAAGCTAACAGAAACTTTTTAGAGCTACAAAGCCAGTTAGAAGGAACTGAAAACAGGATTAATGTTGAAAGAAATAGATACAATGATTCTGTAAATATATATGATACAAAGGTGGATAGATTTCCTGGTGTACTTTTAGCTAGTATTTTTGGCTTTAAACAAATGCCTCGTTACAAATCTGATCCAGGATCTGAAAAAGCACCTGATGTAAATTTTAAATTCTAAAAATGTCGAACGTAGAAGATTTTCTTTCAGCACAAGAAGAACAGAAAATCGTTCAGGCTATTCAAAAGGCAGAACGAAATACTTCTGGTGAAATTAGAGTTCATTTAGAGCGAACTTCGTCTATTGAACACTATAATAGAGCACTAGAAGTATTTCAAATGCTTAAAATGTTTAATACCAAAGAACAAAATGCTGTACTTATTTACATAGCAGTTGACGATCATAAATTTGTTATTTATGGTGATGAAGGTATTAATAATGTAGTTCCTGAAAACTTTTGGGAGTCTACTAAGAATGTGATGCAAACACATTTTAAACAAGGGAAATTTAAAGAGGGAATTGTCGCTGGTGTTTTAACTGCTGGCGAAGAATTGAAGGCTCACTTTCCTTGGACCTCTGATGATGTTGATGAATTACCAAATGAAGTTTCAAAAGGCTAAATGAAAAAGAAAACACACTATTTATTTACTTTATTTTTATTCTTATTTCTAGGAAATCAGCTTTCTTTTGCTCAGTATGCTATACCTAGCAAACCAAAAACACAAACGAGTGTTTACGATTACGTTAATCTACTTTCTAATGGACAAAAGTCACTTTTAGAAGATAAATTAGTTAAATACGCAGACACTACTTCAACACAAATAGTAATTGCTATTATAAAAACTACTAAAGGTGAAGATATTAGTTATTTAGCGACTAACTGGGCACATAAATGGGGAGTTGGTCAAAAAGGGAAGGATAATGGAATTTTTATTTTGTTAGCCAATGACGACAGAAAAACAACTATCAGAACAGGCTATGGAACCGAACATTTATTGACTGATTATACTTCTAGACAAATAATAGAACGTGATATTTTACCTTTTTTCAAACAAGGAAACTTTTATGGCGGACTTAATAATGGTGTAAATTCTATCATTAAAGTAATGCAAGGTGAATACAAAGGAACTCGTAAATCCAATACTAGTTTTGATCCTGGAATTATTATTTTCATTGTTATTCTCATTATCTTCTTTATCATTATTTCTGGTAAAAACAGAGGTAATCGTGGTGGAGGCAGAAGACGTAGAAATTTCGATTCAAGAGATATTTTTGACACCATCATTTTAAGCAACTCAGGACGAGGCGGAGGCTTTGGAGGCGGTTTTGGCGGTGGTGATTTCGGAGGGTCTTCTGGTGGATTTGGAGGCGGATTCGGCGGTGGTGGATTCGGCGGTGGCGGTGCCACTGGAGATTGGTAACATTTTACATTTAAGTTTACTTTTCTTAACTTTTAAGAAATTTCAGTCTAGTAATTATGTGAAAACTAACATATAATTACAAGATGTCAAACAATATAAAACGTAGAAACTTTTTAAGAAATTCCTTATTAGCTGCTGGAGGAATTGTACTTGCACCTAACTTTATTAGTTGTAGTGACAGCACAGATAAACTAAGTTCTCTAATCCCCAAAGACTTAACAAATAAAAACTTTAATCAAGGAGTTGCTAGTTTTGACCCTACAAACTCACAGGTTATAATTTGGACGCGCTATAACACTGATAAAAGTTCAGTAAAAATAGTATGGCAATTAGCAAAAGATACCGATTTTAAAGACATTGTTCGTCAAGGGGAAGTAACAACAGACACTACTAGAGACTATACCTTAGCAATCGAAATAAAGGACTTAGATGAAAACTTAAAGTTATTTTATAGATTTGTTAACATCGATGACAAAACAAGCTCTCCTATTGGAGAAACGCTTACTTTTGGTAATAATACTTCAGAAGTAAAGTTAGCTGTTGCTTCTTGTTCTAATTATGCTGCTGGTTATTTTAATGTATATGAAGCTATCAAAAATTCTGATGCAGATGCTGTAGTGCATTTAGGAGATTATATTTACGAATATGGAGAAGGTACTTATGGAACATTTAGAAATCCTGAACCTGCTGGTGAAATCATCTCTTTAGATGATTACAGAACTCGTTATCGCCAATATAGATCAGAAGATCAATTAAAAGAACTACACCAAAAGAAGCCTTTTATTTGTGTTTGGGATGATCATGAAGTTACAAATGATGCTTATAAAGATGGTGCAGAAAATCATCAAGCAGACGAAGGAGACTATCAAATCAGAAAACAAAACGCTTTACAAGTTTACAGTGAATACTTACCAAACACTACTAATTTATCTGATAGCTCTATTATTTACAGAACTCTTAAGCTAGGTAGCTTAGTAGATTTAATAATGTTAGATACCCGTGTAGTTGGTAGAGATAAACAATTAGATTATGCAACTTATACATCTGCTGCTGGTTTTGATACTGCTAGTTTTCAAGCAGATTGGTTAAATCCATCAAGAACCATTTTAGGTCAACAACAAAAAGATTGGTTGAAAAACGAAATGTCTAATGCTAGCTCACAATGGCAAATTATTGGACAACAAGTGTTAATGGGTAAAATGTATATTCCTGCTGAATTATTATCTGCATTTGGTTCTTCTTCTTTTGCTACCGTTTTAGGTGAATTAGTTCAAATTAAAGCTCGATTATTACAAAACGATCCAACATTAACTGATGCTGAAAAAGCAAGGGTAACCAATGTAATACCTTATAATCTTGATGCATGGGACGGATATTTTGCTGAAAGAGAAGAAATTTTAAGCACTTTTAAAGATAAAAAAGTTATTGTACTAGCTGGAGATACACATAACGCTTGGCAAACTGACTTAATAACTGCTACTGGTGAGAAAGTTGGAATCGAAGTTGCTACAAGCTCTGTTTCCTCTCCTGGATTTGAATCTTTTGTTGGCGTTGAAGGAGCAGCTCAATTAGGAACTGCATTAAAACTTTTAATTGATGATTTAAAATTTTCAAATCTATCAGACAGAGGTTATATGAAATTAACTGTAAATGCTGGTGCTGTAAAAACAGATTGGAATTACGTAGATACCATTACTGAAAAAACATTTACCACAACTACTAAAAACACTTTGACTATTTAGTCATAGGTTACCCCCTCACTTTTAAATCCTGTAAAATTGTTTTTACAGGATTTTTTTTACCTTTATTCTAATGAAAAAAATAATTTTATTTCTATTAGCAAGTACTTTTATTAATTGTTCTAATTATGGACAATTAAACATCACTGCTTCTTTACCCAAAAAATTAAGAGAAGCTTCTGGTATTGAAAAAGTAGAAGATTCTAATTTGTTATGGATGCATAATGACAGTGGTAATAAAAACGAACTGTATGGAGTAAACATCAAAGGCAAAATTAAAAAAGTAATCACTATTAATGCTAAGAATAGAGATTGGGAAGATATTACTTCTGATGAATTTGGCAATATTTACATTGCTGATACAGGTAATAATGATAATACAAGAAATGATCTCGTAATTTTAAAAGTTAATGGAAGTGATTTAGAAAACAAATCAGTAGATGTTGAAAAAATATTTTTTAATTACCCTGATCAACATAAATTTCCGCCTAAAAAGAAAAAGCGTTTTTTCGATTCAGAATCATTAATATATTTAAATGGTTTTCTTTACATTTTTACAAAAAGTAGAGTAAAAAATAAATATGGAGTTACTAAGTTATATAAAATACCTGCAAGTGCTGGAAACCATACCGCAGAATTGATTGGAAGTTTTAATAATTGCGATACTTATGGTTGTTGGATTACTGCTGCTGCAATATCCAAAAATCATAAAAAATTAGCTTTGTTAACACATCACAGCGTTTTGGTTTTTAGTAATTTTCAAAATGATCAATTCTTTGATGGTATTCTAACCGAATATCCATTTGACCATTCTTCACAGAAGGAAGGAATTGTTTTTAAAAACAATGATACCTTATACATAACAGATGAAAAATCGCATGGTAAAGGCGGAAATCTGTATACCTTTGCTATCAACTAAAAATAGGATTGAAGTTATTAAAACCTCAACCCTATTTAGTTTTTTATTTAAATTTACTTTTAGTCTCTACTTAAAAATATCTGAATTACATACCAAAATAATAACATTAAAGAAGCAAACAATCCTAAAGCAGCTGGAATATAATCTTCAGTTCCAAATTTATGCACCATGTTAGATGTTTGGTATAAAATAGAACCTCCTGCTAACACACACATACCTACAGAAAACCATAAACCTAAATTAAATCCGAACAATGTTCCAGCAATAATTAAACCTATAGCTATAAAAAAGCCAATACTTAATGCGGCTCTTAAAAAAGAAAAATCTTTTTTAGTTATTAAAACGACCGATGATAAACCCGCAAATAAAGCTAATGTTACCACACCTGCTTGCTGTAAAATCTCAAAACTCTGAGTATACATAATAGCCATGTAAATCAAAGGAATAAAAATAAAAGCCTCAGCAAAAATATATCCTGCATAAGCCATATACTGTAAATTTTTATCTGTAGTTTTTAACGCTGTACTTTCTGCATAATTAGTAATCAACATAAAACCTCCTATCAATAATAGCCACTTATAACCTTGCGTCATAGACAGTGCAAAATTTACTATAGCACTGCTTTGAAACAACAAATACTCAAAAACTAGAAATAACAATACTCCACCTGCAACATGCGAGTATGTTTTCTTGTAAAAAGCAATTCTCTCTGCTTCTGAAGCTTGAGCTACTAATACTTTACCGTCAAAGGAATTAAATGAATTTTCCATATTTATTTTTTTAATTTATTGAGCAAATATATTAAAAATAACCTTTAACCTTCTCTGTAACATCTTATCTTCTTAATCGTCATCTTAATACAAACTTTTTATTTTAAATACTATGAAGAATACTATTACATTAAAAAAAATTAGCGTGTTCGTATTATTTCTTACAGCTATTACTTTTTTAAAACAATTATCTATTTCTTACTTAATAGAACATTATGCAATTGATTACACCAATACTTTATTAGTTAAAATTATTTTCAATATTGTTTTGACAGCTGTATCTTTCTATTTTATAAAAACAAGCAACTTACTAAAACCTGCAGGGCTAACCAACATAAAACCAAATAAAACTAAATTTGTAATTATTGGAAGTGCTTATCTTATATTACTAAATCTTTTATTTGCTGATGATGTTATAAATGTAACTTTTCTAAACATTTTACTATTATTAGTTTATTGTTTAAGCGTTGGTTTTGCAGAAGAAATGAGCATTAGAGGATTTTTACAATCAGCTTTATCAAACTTTTTCAATAATCCTAAAAAAGCCATTGTCATCGCTTCTTTAATTTTTGGAGTACTACATTTAATTCGTTTTGATAAAGGAATCTATGGTGAACTTTCTCAAATACTTTTTGCTACTTTTATTGGAATTATGTTTGGTGCTATTTTGGTAATTACAAAACGTATTTATCCATTAATTATAGCACATGCTCTTATTGATTTTGCTGGCGGAATTGATGCGTTAGGAAAAAGTTTGAGCCTTAAAAATATAGAACCAACTTCTCTAACAAGCGCCTTAGTTATCGTTGTTTTGGTTTCTCCTTGTTTATTTTACGGACTATTTTTAATGAAAAAACATATTAAAAACGAATAAGATTCTTTTGTAAGGAGTAAGAATTGAAGGCTTTTATAAGCTTTAAACATCTATTTCAACAACTTCAGCTCTTGCTCCAAATCTTATTGGCAAAATACTAGTTCCTATCCCTTTAGAAACATACATTTTAGGTTCAGACTCTCTATACCAACCTTTTACATATCTTCCACTACCTCTTGGTCTAACAGGAGCAATTCCTAAAAAAGTAACTTGTCCACCATGAGTATGACCAGACAACACTAAATCTATTTCTAAACTACCTTGTTGCTTTTTAATAATATCTCTATGCTGAGGGCAATGCGACAAAACAATGGTTGTTTCTCCTTTTTTGAGATTTTTCACCGCTTTCTCAAAATCTGCTGTTCCACTGATGTAATCTCCCACTCCTATTATTGCTACTTCTCTATTTTTTAAATTGATAGTATCATTTTCATTAATTAACAACTTGCAATTATTTTTCGAATACATACTGCTTAATTTATCAATAGCAACACGACCTTTATACTCCCAATTTCCCATAACAGCGTATTTGGGAATAGCTACATCTATTAATTGAAGAAAAGAATTTAATAACGGAATTTTATCTGTTTTTTCAACAGAATCACCAGTTATTAAAATGACATCTGGCTTTATTTTATTGATTTTTTTAGCTATTGACTTATGAAACGATCGCAACTCATCAAAATGCAAATCAGACAACTGTATAATTTTCAGTTTATCCTTCTTCTTTGAAATATCAAAAAAATTCCAATCAATAACATATTTTTCAAACCACAATACATCGATTAGAAACATTCCTATAGTTGCCAATAATCCTCTTTTTATTAATTTACGTCTTGTTATTTTCTGCAATACAATCGTTTTAAAAATGACACAAAAAAAGCAATGATTATGAACCATTGCTTTTTAAATATTTACTTTAATCGTTTAGTTTTAATACTGCCATAAACGCTTGCTGTGGAATTTCAACATTTCCTACCTGACGCATACGTTTTTTACCTTTTTTTTGCTTTTCTAAAAGCTTACGCTTACGAGAAATATCACCTCCATAACATTTAGCTGTTACATCTTTACGAAGTGCTTTTACTGTTTCACGAGCAATAATTTTTGCTCCAATAGCTGCCTGAATTGGAATATCAAACTGTTGACGTGGAATTAATTCTTTTAATTTCTCACAAATACGCTTTCCAATAGTGTAAGCATTATCAGCATGTAATAAAGCAGAAAGTGCATCTACTGTATTTCCATTTAAAAGCATATCTACACGTACTAACTTTGATTTTTTCATTCCGATTGGATGATAATCAAAAGAAGCATATCCTTTAGAAACTGTTTTTAAGCGATCATAAAAATCGAATACAATTTCTGCAAGAGGCATTTCAAAAATTAACTCTACACGTTCTGGTGTTAAATATGTTTGATTAATTATCTGCCCTCTTTTTTCTATACATAGTGACATTACCTGACCAACAAAATCCGATTTTGTAATTATTGAAGCCTTAATAAATGGTTCTTCAACCCTATCTAAACCTGAAGGATCTGGTAAATCAGATGGATTATTTACAATAATGATATCCTCCACATTCTTTTTAGTAAATGCATGATAAGACACGTTAGGAACCGTAGTAATTACAGTCATGTTAAACTCACGCTCTAAACGTTCTTGAATTATCTCCATGTGTAACATTCCTAAGAAACCACATCGAAAACCAAAACCTAATGCTGCTGAACTTTCTGGTTGAAACACTAAAGAAGCATCATTTAACTGTAACTTTTCCATTGAGTTACGTAGTTCTTCGTAATCTTCTGTATCAACCGGATAAATACCCGCAAATACCATTGGTTTTACATCCTCAAAACCTTCAATAATATCTGTTGTAGGATTTGCAAAATCTGTAATTGTATCTCCTACTTTTACTTCTTTAGCTGCTTTTATACCTGTTATTAAATAACCTACATCTCCTGTTTTTATTTCTTTTTTAACTACCTGCTCTAACTTAAGTGTACCTACCTCATCTGCTCCATACTGTTTACCAGTAGCTACAAACTTAATTTGTTGATTCTTTTTAATTGAACCATCAATAACTCTAAAATATGTTTCAATTCCTCTATATGAATTGTAAACACTATCAAAAATTAAGGCTTTTAATGGCGCATCGGGATTTCCTGATGGTGCAGGAATTCTTTCTATAATTGCATCTAAAATCTTATCAACTCCAAAACCTGTTTTACCACTTGCAGGAATTACATCTTCTGGATCACACCCTAGTAAATCAACAATATCATCTGTTACTTCTTCTGGGTTTGCTGATGGTAAATCTACCTTATTTAAAACAGGAATAATTTCTAAATCATTTTCTAATGCTAAATATAAATTAGAAATTGTTTGTGCTTGAATACTCTGAGCTGCATCTACAATTAATAACGCACCTTCACAAGCTGCAATAGATCGAGATACTTCATAAGAAAAATCTACGTGCCCTGGAGTATCAATTAAGTTTAAGATAAAAGGTTCGCCGTTATGAACATAATCCATTTGAATAGCATGAGACTTAATGGTAATACCACGTTCACGCTCTAAATCCATATTATCTAATAATTGATCTTGCTTTTCACGTTCAGTAACCGCTCCTGTATAATCTAATAATCGATCTGCCAAGGTACTTTTACCGTGATCAATGTGTGCAATGATGCAAAAATTTCTAATGTTCTTCATACGTCGAATTCCTTATCTTGTAACAATTTGCAAAGATAGTTTTTTTGTTAGATAATTTTGTGGTTTTAATCGTGAGTTATTCATTTAAGGTTGATAATAATTCACTGTTTGAAAAAATTCTTCTCTTTTTCAAAGTTTTTTCTTCTGTTTTCTTCCTTACTATGAAGCTTTTGCATTTCAATTCCGCTAATAAAGGCGACAAAACCACAATACAGAAAACACAATATTTACAACCACAAAATCAATATTTACCAACAAAAAACAAGTATCCCTACTTTATTTTTCAATATTTTTTAAAAAAAGTGTAATTATTCGTATTTTAGTTCGACTAGGTTATTGATATGCATTTTTAAACTAAATCGATACTTACATCGTTTAACTAAAAAACATAATACACTTTAACACAATAAAAACTAACATTTAATCCTCTAACTAATGAAAAAAAGTTTGAAATTTTTAGCTTTTGCTACTGTTCTTTTTTTAAGTAGCTGTTCTTCTTCTGAAGTACCTGCAGCCGATGATGAAAATCCAGATGATGGAACTGGCGGTACAACCGATCCAATAGCAAAAGTAACGTACGAAAAAGATGTAAAAGGAATTATCAATTCTAGCTGTGCTACTACTAGTTGTCACGACAGTACGTCTCCTGCTGCTAACTTAAATTTAACAACTTACACGTTAGTTAGAAATGAAGCAGAAAATGGTAATCTTTTAGGTCGTGTTAATAGTACAAGTAATTTTATGCCACCTAGTGGACCATTACCAAGTTCTACAAGAGCTATTTTAGACAAGTGGAAAGATGATGGTTTTTTAGAAAATTAATTTCTAAACAATACACATGAAAGTAAAGGTTTTACTCATTTTACTATTAACAGTTCAAGCTGTTATAAGTCAAAAGTATTTTACTAGAACTGGAATTACCAATTTTAAAGCTTCAACAGCTACTTTTGAACCTGTTGAAGCTTTAAATAATAGTTCTACTTCTATTGTTACCAACGATGGAAAAATAGCCGCTCAAGTTTTTATCAATGCTTTTAAATTTAAGGTTGCTTTAATGCAAGAGCATTTTAATGAAAATTATATGGAGTCTGACTCCTATCCTAAGGCTACTTTTAAAGGAAATATTGTTGATTTTGACTTTAATAATTTAAAAGATACTAATGATTTTAAACTTCAAGGTGTTTTAAATATTAGAGGAAAAGATAAATCAATAGATACCACCGCAAAAATCACAAAATTAAGTGATGACTCTTTTCGTTTAATTGCTTCTTTTGATGTTACTCCTCAGGATTTTAATATTAAAATACCTAGCATTGTAAGAAAGAAAATAGCTAAAAGCATTATTATTGACATCGATTATGAATTCAAAGAAAAGAAATAACTTTATTCTACTAGGAGTTCTTGTTTTTCTTATTGTTTCATTTTTCGTTTACAAGAGTATTTTCAAATCTCCAGATAAAGTTGAAAACATTGAAATTGTTTTCAATGGGAATACTTCTGAATTTCTATCACTTATAAGCGCTAATAGTGAAGAATGGAATGGTAAAGTTATACAATTAAACGGCACTATTTCAGCTATAGAACAACAAGGAATTTTACTTGACAATAGTACTTTTTGTCAATTTAAAGACAATACACTTTTAACCAAACTACAAAAAGATCAAACCATTTCTGTTAAAGGAATAGTAATTGGCTACGACGATCTTTTAAATGAACTAAAATTAAATCAATGCATTATACCAAACAAGTAATTTTACACATCTGTTTTTTTGCTACTATTTTATTTACATTTAATCTTCAAGCTCAAGATGATTTACTAGACGAATTAGACAAAGAAGCTAAACCAAATGCTTTTAGCCTACCTGCTTTTAAAGCTTTAAAAATTGGTAATTTACAATCTACCAAAATAGCAGAAAAAGGTGACTTATACTTAATTGTTTCACATAGATTTGGTCCTTTAAGTGATGGATTTGATACTTTTTTCGGATTAGACAATGCCAATACTAAAATTGAACTTTTATATAGTTTTTGGGAAGGTGTTCAATTTAGCATTAGTAGAGAATCTTTTAGAAAAACTTTTGCTTTAGCTAGTAAAATAGGTATTGCTAAACAATCTGATAAATTCCCTTTAAACTTAGTTGGTTATGCAACAGTTAATAGAGATACTCAATTAAGCGAAACAAGCTTTGCTAATTTTACTTTAAAAGATGCTGACAGATACAGTTATTCGTTACAACTTTTAGCCTCTAGAAGATTTTCTAAAGAATTTTCTTTTGAAATTGCACCGTCTTTTATTAGAGAAAATTTACAGATTTTAGAACAAACAGGCGCTGCTAATCATAATCAATTTGCTCTAGGTTTTGGTGGTAGATATAAAATCAGCAAGCGTGTGAGTTTAAATGCAGAATATGTTTATAATTTTAGTAGAGATGCTAATTCTGTATTTGATGATCCATATACATTTGGTGTAGATATTGAAACTGGCGGACATGTTTTTCAGTTATTATTTACCAATGCACAATCTTCAAACGAACCTGGATTTATAAGCAACGCTGGTGGCGATATTTCTTTTGGATTTAATATCGTAAGAGTGTTTTAACACTACTTCTTTTTAAATTCATTTATATTGAAAAACTTCAACTTAGAATACTATTAATTCTTTGTTTTTTCTAATCATGATTAGGATATACTACTCCAATTTTACTACGAACTTTATCTAAAATTTGCATTAATTGTAAACTAAAAGTATGTGGTAAAATTGGACTTTCTGTTAAACCTTTATCCAGACAATCCATAACATGATTCGCTTCAAATTGATAACCAAACCCTACACCATCATCAACGATTAATTCGTTTACTTCTTTATTTTTCTTTATTGTAATAGGAGCATTTAATTCTCTAGATATTTTAATCACTCCATTTTCAAAATGAAATATAGTTTCATTAAAAGAATCACAAGTAAAACCAGATTTTAAATACGCTTTTGCTCCGTTAGTATATGAAAAAACCATTTCTAAATATTCATCTGAACCGGTTTTACTCAACTTTGCTTTCGCTGCTATTTCATCGGGAACTCCCAATGCCATTAAAGCTGTAAAAACAGGATAAATTCCAATATCTAACAACGATCCTCCGCCTAAATCTAAATTATACAACCTACTTTCGGTATTAAAAGGTGCAAAAAACATAAAATCAGACTGAATTATTTTTAAATCGCCCAGCTCATTCGTTTTTATTATTTCTAAAACTTTTTGAAAGCTTGGTATAAAACGAGTCCAAAAAGCTTCCATTAAAAAGATTTTATGATCGTTTGATGCAGTTATCATTTGTATAACTTCCTTTTCGTTTATTGCAAATGCTTTTTCACACAATACTGCTTTTCCATGATTAATACTCAATAAACTATGTTCTGCATGAAAAGTATGTGGAGTAGCAATATATACCACATCTAATTCGGTATCTTTCAACATCTCTTCATAACCTCCATACGCTTTTTCAAAACCAAATGTTGTAGCAAAATCTTGTGCTTTTTGTAAACTTCTTGATGCTGTTGCATATAAATTAGCATTCGATAAAAGTTTTAAATCACTTGCAAACTTTTTAGCTATTTTACCACAACCTAAAATTCCCCAATTATATTTTTTCATGATTATTAAAATCTATTTTACAATCCCAAACAAAGACCAAAGCCTACAACATATAACACTACCATAAATATAGCAAATCGATAAAAGAATTTAGAAACTATTGCATTTTTCCCTTTTTGATAATACCCCATCAACACACCCAACAATGGTAATCCTAAAAATAATGCTATAAAAATGTAAGATTCATTGATTAAATTCAGTGGCACAGTTACAAGTACACTTATTCCAAAAATGAAAATTATTTTCGCATAAGACGTATTCTTCTTCTTTATTAAAAAACTAACAAACACTAACAGCAATGCAAACAGCAAAATGAGCTGTGTATGAAAATCTAAAAAGTACATGTATCTAAATTAATAAGCTTAAGCAAAGTCCGAATCCTACAATGTAAGCTACTATGATAAAAATAGCGAAACGATAAAAAAATCTTGATACTTTTTTATCTTTTTCTTTATAATAAACACCTGTTAAAACACATAGCAAAGGTGAGATAAACATTGATGCTATAAAACCTAAATAGCCGACAGCTACAACACCAAAATAAAAAAACAGAAAAATAAAACTATGTATTCCTAAAAAAAATAAAATAGTAGCCTTCGTTTTATCTTTTTTCCTATAAATAAAGCTAGCCAAAAGAAAAGAGGCTAAAATAATTAACAAGAAAATGAATATTCCTGAAAAGTACATTTTAATTATTCTTTATTATTGATTCTAAAAACTTCCAAAACACATACCTAATCCTATTAAAAGATACAAGGCTCCTAAAATGAATAAAACTATTGAGGCTTTTTTATTTTTTCTTCTTACAACTGCTCCTATTATTATGAATAATAAAGGCGGACCAAACATAATTAATATGATTATGGTAAATAGCCCTGATAAGTTTCCTACTTCTAAAAACATTATAAGATTTCTTTTTTAAGTTCTTCTAATCGTTCTTTTTTATCATCTCTATAAAACAAATTCATTGTTTCAAATGGTATGATTTTATAATCTTTATCTACAATATGTACACAAGATTTTTTAACAGCTCTAACATCAAAATTATAAGCATCTATAAACTGCATAATAATTACTCTAAATAAATTATCATACCCTAAATTAGGTGCGTCTATATTTGGCAAACAACACATAATTGATTTTAAGTTTTCCTCTGCTACTTCTACAGAATTCCCAGTACTAAATAAATCAATCATTTTTCCATGCAAATGCTCATCTTGCTCATAAACAATTGTGTTTTTACTATTATCTAATAAATCCGCAGGATTTACATACCTTGTTAATGGAAACACTTCGCCACCTAACTTTAAAGCATAACCCATTACCAATGCATCTGGATTGCAAGGTACCAGAATTAAATCATCAGAATTAAACATAGAAGTTTGTTCTAAAATTCGCCTTCTAACTTCTGTTAAAGTTAACCTATCTGTAGCCGGATCAAAATTTTCTAATCTTCCTGCAATTTGAGTTGGCTGTAGTGTTACACCTCTTACACATTTTTGTTGTAGTGCATACTCAATAATCTCTCCTATTTCATCATCATTCAATCCTTTTTGAAGTGTAACTACCAAAGTTGTTGATAAATTGACTTCATTTAAATTTGCAATAGCCTGCTTTCTTATTTCTGAAAGTTTTGCGCCTCGCATTTGCTGCAGTACCTCATCTCTAAAAGAATCAAACTGTAAATAAATTTCAAAATCTGGCGTATAGGTTTTTAACCTTTTTACAAATTCTTTGTCTTTTGCTATTTTAATACCGTTGGTATTCAGCATTAAATGACGAATTGGTAACATTTTAGCGTAATCTAAAATTTCAAAAAACTGTGGGTGAACTGTTGGCTCACCTCCGCTAATCTGAACTACGTCTGGTTCTTTTTCATTTTTAACAATAGTATCTAACATTTTCTTTATCTCCTCTAAAGTTCTATGCCTTCCATACGTTGGTGAAGATCCTGCATAACAAGTTGGACAAGTTAAGTTACAACGATCTGTTACTTCTAACACTGTTAAACACGAATGTTGCTCGTGATCTGGACATAGACCACAATCATATGGACATCCGTAATGTGTTTTTGTATTAAATGTATAAGGTGTTTCTGAAGGCTTATTGTAGTTTCTAATATTTTTATAATACTCTATATCATCAGCAATAAGCACTTTAGAGTTTCCATGATCTGGACAACGCTTTAACATGTACACTTTCCCTTCTTCAAATACTATTTTAGCGTCAACACGTTTTAAACATTCAGGACATAAACTGAGTGTAAAATCATAATAAGTATACTTTCTAACGGGCATATTTCACAGCTTTTTTCAAAAATTTATAATAATATAACCAACAAGTTATGCATAATATTTGAATTGAACTTAAACCAAATACAAAAAACTGGTTCGGTTTTAAAAACTCAATGGCAAATCGGAATCCGAAATAACTAATCATAAAAAGTTTAAAAATAGTGCCACTTTCAAGTGATTTCTTTTGATGTTTTTTCAGCACTACAAATAATATAATCAAGAAAAACAATTCATATAATGCCAACGGATGACGAAGCAAACCATCGCCTAAATCCATTCCTAAAAAAAAGGACGTTTCTTTTCCGTAGGTAAATTCGTTGATTCCTGTTAAAAAACAACCTATTCTTCCAATGAAAAGCCCTACAATTATAGGTAACGTAAATAAATCTCCAGAAGAATGTTTTTCTCCAATAATTTTTTTGGCAATTTCTACACCTAGTAAACCACCAAACAAACCTCCCATAATGGTTTTTACATTGAATAGGTATACTATTGAATGAGAAAAAATACTTTGTGGATGTTCTAAAACTCCCACAATTCTCGATCCAAAGAATGCACCAATGGCTGCTCCTAAAATAATTTGCAATCTATTTGACGATGAAATAACATCTTGCGAGTTTTTTTTCAAATAAGCATAATATCTATACCCTAAGAAAAAGGCTAAATATTCTAGTATTAAATGAACATTTATCTTTAGTCCAAATACAACCGGTTCAAAAGGAATTTCAAAAATCAATTAATTATCTTCTTCTATTTCATTTATGGCAGCTTTAAATTCCTCCCAATCTATTAATTCATCCTCATCTTTATCGTAACCTTCTATTAGTTTTTTAGCTACAATTCCTCTTATAAAACCACTAATTTCAGCTTTTTTTAATAACGCTTTAATTTCTTTCTTAGTTAGTTTCCCATCTTCATCTTTATCAAAAAAACGAAACGCTTCTTCAGGATTATCAAAACTATTAGTTATTAATATTTGAATTTTGTTTAAAATCTTCTCTTTAGTACTCATGCATTAAATTTTAATTTTCTACAAAATACATTTATTTATTTAATGATTAGAGGAAACATTTTAAGTTTTCCCTGTAAGTCTCATAATCTTTTTCAAATTAAAATTATTTAAGTAAGTGGTTATATGATACTTTTTTCAAAAAAATAAAAAACTTAACTTTGCACCGATTTTGAATTATGGTAAAGATAGACAACATAGAACTTCCTGATTTTCCATTGCTTTTAGCTCCAATGGAAGATGTAAGTGATCCGCCTTTTAGGGCTTTGTGTAAAGAAAATGGTGCTGATGTAGTGTATACTGAATTTATTTCTTCGGAAGGATTGATTCGTGATGCTGCTAAAAGTGTAATTAAATTAGATATTTACGAAAAGGAACGTCCTGTAGGTATTCAAATTTTTGGTGCTAATATGGATTCTATGCTTCGTTCTATTGAAATTGTTGAAAAAACAAAACCAGACATTATTGATATTAATTTTGGATGTCCTGTAAAAAAAGTAGTTTCTAAAGGAGCTGGTGCAGGTATTTTAAAAGATATTGATTTAATGGTAAAACTTACAGAAGCAATGGTAAAACATACACACTTACCTGTTACTGTAAAAACTCGTTTAGGTTGGGATCATGATTCTATTAGAATTGTTGAAGTAGCTGAGCGTTTACAAGATGTTGGTTGTAAAGCCATTTCTATACACGGACGTACACGTGCGCAAATGTATAAAGGTAATGCAGACTGGAAACCTATTGCTGAAGTTAAAAACAATCCAAGAATGCATATTCCTGTATTTGGTAATGGAGATGTGAATACTCCTGAAAGAGCGATGGAAATGCGTGATAAATATGGCTTAGATGGTTGTATGATAGGTCGTGCTTCAATTGGTTATCCGTGGTTTTTTAACGAAATAAAACACTTCTTTGAAACTGGTGAGCATCTAGAAAAACCAACTATTGCAGAACGTGCACAAGTTGCCAGACGTCATTTACAAATGTCTATTGATTGGAAAGGAGAACATTTAGGTGTTGTTGAAACCCGAAGACATTACACTAATTACTTTAAAGGAATTCCGCATTTTAAAGAACACAGAACCAAACTAGTAACTTCTGACGATCCGAACGATGTATTTGCTACTTTAGATTTCATTGAATCTAAATATGGAAATGCTAGAGTTTCTGATATTTAATAACATATTATTTTATACACAGATAAGCTTTTAAAAATAAAAAACTGATTTTTAAAAGTTTATCTGTGACTTTTTAAATTTACTTGTGTCTTATAAGTGTAAGTAAAAATGAGTAGACTGTTAGATGTATAAAATATCTAAATGAAACATAAAGTAAATCTCATAATGTAAGAGATCACTAAAAAGAAACATTTTACCATTTTAAAATAGTAATTAGAATAATCCCAATTCCAACTTAGTTTAACATCATAACTCATTTTTACTTCATTCTCCTAAAAATTGCATACAACCTTACCTATAAAAAAAAGTAAACCACTATATATCAATACATTAAAAAAAACATCATTCTCAATCTTTTAACATCTTAATTACACATAATTCAACAAAAACGACACTTAATATTTAATATCACAAAAAACACCCCTTCAAAAAATCAAAAAAAGAGTCGAACCCCTTATTTTTTGAACTTTTTTCATTTTTAACACTATTTTTTAACATATGTAAACTTTTTTACTGAAATAAATCTGTATCTTTACGGTGTAATATTATTGAGGAGGCTTTTTAAAAATTAAAAGTGTTTTTATATTATGTAAGTAAAAATGAGTAGCAGCTGTTATTATAAAGTTCTACTTATTAAATCCCTAAATGAAACATAAAGTAAATCTCTACTTTCAAAACAAGAGATCCCTAAAAAGAAACATTTAACCCTATAATGTTAGAATATTAAATATAATCCCTATGTTTAACTCATTTTAACACGTACTCATTTTTGCTTCACTAGAAAACAATTCCAATCTAATATTTTTGCATTATGTAGGTTTATAAAATTATAAGAGTCGGGGGCGATTTTTTGAGTAATCTATTTGCAAGACAATATTTCAAATACTTAAAATAAACATGTAAGTTTATTCTTCTATGTCAAAATAGAGGGGAACAACAAAACAATAATCTATTTTGACATAGGTGTTTGATTTCAGACACCTATTTTTTAGTTTTCAATAAAATCTTTTGAAATTCTGCTTGCCGCAATTTTTGCAGATATAAAACCTAATACAATTATTGTACTGGCAACTATTAGTAAATTCTCCAATCTAAACTCTACTGGATAGGCTACATTTGCTGTTATTTTAAACCATCCGAATTGCTGTTGTAATAAAACTAATACAATACCTAAGAAAAGCCCTACGAACATACCTACAAGCGTTAATAAAGAACCTTGAAAAACAAAAATTGTTTTTATATTCTTTAAAGTAGCTCCTAAACTTAACAAGGTTTTTAAATTCTTTCTTTTATCAAGAATCATCATTATAATAGCACCAATAACGTTAAACAAAGCAATAACTACAATAAGTGTGAAAATTAAATATGACACAAAACTTTCTGTATTAATTACTTTATAAACCAATGCATTTAACTCAGCTCTTGTTTGAATTTTATAATCTTTCCCTAAAGCCTTTTGCAACAAAACCACTTCTTTATCAACAACTTCATTATCATTTAGCTTTATTTCTATACCAGTAACTTTATTATTTTGATAGTTTAGTAACTTTTGAGCTACTGCTAATTCAGTAAACACATATTTATTTTGAAACTCTTCTTTTCCTCTGTACACTCCAATAACTTGAGTTTCTATTGAATTAAATGCATTATTAGGATTTAGCAAACCTTTACCTGGCTTAGGCACATACACATATAATGGATGAATAAAATCTAACTGATATAAATTTGCCAATTTAGACATTACTCCCAAACCTACAACAGCTGTATTTTTATATTCAGGGTCAATCCAACTACCTACCCACAAAGAAGAATCTATCTTAACTACATTATTATAATTAATATCAACTCCTTTAATATTTGCAGTATGATCTTTGTCTTGATACTTTAAAAAAACACGTTCTTCAACAACTTTAGAAAAAGAAAGAATATTGGTATTTGAAATCAACTCTTCATCTATAGCCGATGTATACTCAAAAGTTTTTCCTACAGAAGAAGTAATTTTTAGATCTGGATCAGAGTTATTCAATAACGAATAACTAAAAGTGCGTAATCCTGAAAAACCAGATAAAATAATAAATAAAGCTAAGGTACCTACAACAACACCAAATATGGCTATAATAGTAATAATGTTAATGGCATTAGTACTATTTTTAGATTGTAAGTATCTTTTAGCTATGTAAAACGGAAAATTCAATTGCTACAAAATTAATGGAAATGTAAGCTTTATTATTGATTATCTTTTTTGACGACGTGGTAAAATTTCTGGATTTTTTATAGGATCTACGTCTTCTCCTTTTAAAGAACGATCAATATCTTCAATATAGTCTAAACTATCATCTCCAAAAAACATTAAATCAGGCATTCTGCGTAATTGATTTTTTGTTCTTTTTGCCATTTCATGGCGTATTAATGGTGTATTTGACTTTACACCTTCAATAATTTCGTCTCTTTTCTCAGATGGGAAAACACTTAAGTACACTTTTGCAACTCCTAAATCGGCAGTTACAGATACTTTGGAAACAGATATTATGACTCCTTTCATTCCTTCCTGAGCTGCACGCTGTAAAACATCAACTAAATCTTTCTGTAATAAAGCGGCTATTTTTCGCTGTCTATTTGTTTCTTCCATACTGCAAATTTACCCATAAATATTGAATTAGTGACACATCAATATTATAAGGATTGTTTGTTATTAATAATAAATGCTATCGCTACTATTTTATTGTATCAATTTTTTATAATCTTCAGGTGTGTCAATATCTAACAGTTTGTCTGTAGCATTATAAACACTAACAGGTTTATCTTTTGAATTTAATAACATTTTTGCACCTTTATCTCCTTTTAAATTCAACAATTCAGAATAAAAAGACTTAGAAAAAATAGCAGGTACTCCATTTAATTTCCCATAATTGGATGCTACAATTCCGTTTTCATTTTTCTTGAAAAGTTCTATCATTTCTTTTAAGTAATCTGTATCTATTTTAGGTTGATCTCCTAAACATACTAGAATAGCATCGTAATTTAAAAGTTCTTGCACACCACAAACAATACTTGCACTTAGCCCTAACTTGTAATTATTATTGACAATTGTTGTTACAGGATACTGCTCTAACTTTTCTTGAATATTATTTTTATTAGCTCCTAAAACTACATATACATCATCGGGCACTATTTCTAGAGCATTTTCTATAATATTTCCCAGTAAAAATGTATGCTTATAAGGCAATAGCTGTTTTATTTTTCCCATTCGAGAAGCTGATCCTGCTGCTAGAATTAGCACTGCTATTTTCATAAGCTATTTCTGAATATGAATTTTTCCTTTAATGTTTCGAAGTGAATAAGGTTCTTTTTCTCTGATAACAGCTAATATTTCTGCAACAATTGAAACTGCAATTTCTACAGGTGTTACCGCTCCAATATTTAATCCAGCCGGACTGTAAATTGCTTCTATAACCTCTTCTGTAATCTCTTCATTGTAATGAAATAAATCATTTTGAAGCTGATCTCTTCTTTTAGTTGAACCTAAAACACCAATGTAAATAGGATTAAAATCTAAAATTTTTAATAAATATTTTAAATCTAACACATAATTATGCGTCATTAACACCACTACTGTATCTGAGTCAATTTCTAAATCTATTGTTTCTGGAGTACTCGCTATTACTGATGCTGCACCAGGAAAATCTGCTAACAATTTTGGATCTTTAATAGACGTTACTACATCTACTTGCCACCCCAACAAACTAGCAACTGAGGTTAACTTTACCGCATCATGCTCCCCTCCTATTATTAATAACTTTGTTAAAGGTTTTAATGTTTGAGTAAATTGTTTATTAGAAGTAGTATCTATTTGAATGTTTGAATTAAATGTGTATTCTTTATCTGTAGAGAATTTCAACACACTTCCAAAATCACCTACTACCTCATCTTCCGCAGTAAAAAAAGCATTTATTGTAAATTCTTTTCTTTTTTCTAACGCAACATGAAGGTCATCAATAAGATCTTCAGAGATAGTAAAAGGTTCAATTAAAATATATAGGATTCCTTCGCACCCTAATCGATACCTACCATCGTAAGTAATTACTTTCGGTTTTTGTTCACTAAAAACAGTTTGCGCTCGTAATTTCACCTCCTTTTCTACACAACCTCCACTCACCGCTCCTACCATACTTCCATCTTCAGCTATCAACATTCTAACTCCTGGTTTCCTGTAAGATGAACCTTCTAAATGCACAACGGTAGCTAATACATTTTTTATTCCTTTTTGCTGATTTATTAAAGATTGTTTTACAATATCTACGAACTCGTGTGTCATGTTACTAATTTAAATAATTAGAATTAGATATTTCCTTTTGATTTATTTAATTATTTCATAAAAAAAAGGAACAAATCATCTTTCACATATTATTGTAAGTTAACTAAGCACTTACAAAAAAGACGATTTGTTCCTTCTACAAAACTTACTTCACTCTCAACTTAAAAGAAGAGAACTTGTAATAATAATTTTGTTGTTACAACACTAATTGTTTTGGATAGATAGTAATTTTCTAATTCATTAAGGCGTATAAATTTTATTCTTAATTGCATACATTACTAACCCAACTCTGTTTCTTAAGTCTAGCTTAGTAAAAAGACTATCTCTGTAACCATCAATAGTTTTAGGACTTAAAAACATTTTTTCGGCAATTTCTTTATACGTTAGTTCTGAACAAGCTAAGCGCATAAATTTAATTTCGTTTTCTTTAAAGTTAACTCGATTTTTGTCTTTACCTGACACTGAGTCTACTAATAAGTTGGTTACACTTTTAGTGTGATAAAATCCATTTTCGATGATTTCTAACAATGCTTTTTCTAATACATCTTTTTGAGTATCCTTTAAAAGATAACCAATCGCACCTGCTTTTAACATTTTCAAAATGGTCCCATCTGCATCTTCTACAGAAAGCGCTAACACATGAACATTCGGATAATTTGCCACTACCCACTCCGTCGTTTCAATACCATTCATTACCGGCATATTAACGTCTACCAAAACAATGTCTGGAACATTTCTCGGAGAAGCATTAAACTTTTCTTGTACCTCTCCCCCATTCTTGCATGTATATAATACTTTGAACTTATCAAAGGTATTAACCATGCTCTCAATAGCTTGTGATAACAACGTATGATCGTCTACCACAACAACTGAATACTTCATAGTTGACTGAATATTAATTACTAAAAAACTGCTGTATAAGGGGATTATACCTTATAAAAATAGTAATAAATTTTTAGAATTGTACCATAATCGGGCTTAGATTCTAAATTTACTTCAGCATTTATAAGTTTTGCTCTGGTTTTTATATTCTGTAAACCAATGCCTTTTTTACCAACTTCTTCTAAATTGAAACCTACACCGTTGTCTTTTGCGGTAATTGTAAGTAAATCATCTTCAAAAGCTAACATTACTTCAAGTTTTGAACCTCTAGCATGTTTTATGGTATTTGAAAAAAATTCTTGTAAAATTCTAAATAAAATAACACTGTGCTTCTTATCAACCTCTTTTTCAACGCCTTTAACTTCTAAAGATGCCTCTATAAACTGTAAACGATTGAAACGCTCTACCTCTAATTGTAACGCTTCTCTAAGTTTTACGTTATTTATAAACTCTGGATTTATCAATTTTGATAACGAGCGTATTTCATTTAAACTTTTGGTGATGGTTTCTGATATTTCTCCTAGATTTTCTGAAGGTACACTTTGCAACTGTATTTTAGCCAAAGTGAGGAGTTGCCCAATATTATCGTGCAACTCCCAGCTAATATTTCTTAATGTTTCTTCTCTAATTTCTATTTGCGTTTCTGCTATTTCAGTCTCAAAACGTTTTTTTTCTATTTCTTTTTCTTGTAGTAAATGATTTTTTCTACGTTGAAATACCGTAAATAATACTATTAAAAATATAACAACCAGTGCTATTATTATTGTAGATATAATTAGTATTTCTCCTCCTTGCTGCATGTAATTAGTCCATAAATGATAAATAGGTTCATTAAAATAATCAATATATTTAATATAGGAAACAAACCCCTATTTTGCATATAATTCCACAAAACAAAAAACGGGATAGATGGTAAATAAAAAATTAGAAAACCAATAGATATCCAAAATATTAAATTCCTCTTGTAATTTAATATTTTATCTGAAATCAATAAACTTTTTAGAAAAGAAAATGCATAGATTGCAATACTTAATGATTCAACTACTATGGTATACCTGTATAATGATTTATTATTTAACACAAAAAACCAAGAAATTAGAAAAACAAAAAAAAGAATAATAAATCCTTTTTTAGAGAATTTATTCATTTTTGAATTCCTGTAGATTAAAGTGATTAATAAAAACTCAAAAAATGTAAATATATAATAATACAAAAAACTTGAAGTCCCATTTTCAACATGATAAAACCCTATAAATTCTACCAAAACAGTTAAAAAGAACAAAACAGCTAGTTTTTCTACTGTATTCTTGTAGTGATTTTTTTTTAGGTATAAAAATGATATAATCATTGCTAATATCTGACTAAAAAGGGATAAGTAAGAAATCATAGAATTATTTATCGTGTGGTGGTGCTAAATTAGATTTATTCCCTGCAATACTCAATTCATCTCCACTTCTCATCATAGCTTTTACTTCTTGCAGCTTTTCTTGCTTAATATCTTTCAGCTTCGTTGTTATTAATACAAAATTTTCTTTGTTATCATAACGCCATTCATACCCATATTTCTCCAACATTTCTTTAAAGGTTACAATTTGATCTCTTGTAGAATGTATTAAATCTACATGTGTTTCTTGTCCATTTACTATTGCTGTTGGTATGTATATCAAGCTTTCGTACCCAATAAAGTCTTCTTTTCTTGTATTCTCTTTAGAGTATACTGATTTTACAAAACTTATCCCTTTCAACTTAATATCTTTTTCTTTTGCTAATTTTTGACAATACAGCATATAATTCTGTAATTGATCAAAATCAAAAGTATTGATTCTAGTATCTTCAAATTTCAATCCTCTTGAAATAAATTTCGATCTACCTACAGAATCTAAACGTTCTTCATCATAGGTTTCTAACATATTTACCACAGTTCTGTAGGTAAGTAATGTTTCTGGTTTTGTCGGTTTTGGTTTCGGACATAAAAAATTACAGATAAGTTCTCTTAATGTTGGCATCGTACTTTGTTTTTAGTTTGGTTATAGTCCAAAAATACATGCTTTTTTTATTGAAAAAATTATTTTTTATGCAACTCTCTGTAAGAATCAAATCGTTATGAAAAAAAAACAGGAAAAACACCTTTTAGTCATCAGTGTCTTTCCTGTTCACTTTTTAGGCTTTTTCGGGTTGTGAGTTTTGCAAGTACTTTTTCTAATAAAAACTAATCTATAACATTATATGGAGGACAAAAAGTTCCTAAATTAGCACCTCCACTCTTTATATCTGATATTTCTTCCCTCTTCTTGAAATTATTCAAAACTTTTTTTTCTACTATATTTCTATTCTCATAATCCTCTTTACTACCATACACCCAATTGTATCCAAAAGAGGCTAACATTTCTTTAACTGTTACTATTTTTTTATCTGTAGATTGTACAGGGTCAAAACAAATCTGTTTTCCATCAATATTAGTAGTTGGCATAAACATAATGTGTTGATACCCTGGCGTACCATAATTTGCATCTTTAGGATAAGCCCCAGACACAAAATTAATTCCTGTTACTTCAATTCCTTTTTCTTTAGATAATTGTTTTACATATTTAATATAGTTTTCAATAGTTTCAATTGAATAATAATTTAATCGAGTATCTTCATATCCTAAAGCTTGCTCTAAAACTGGTCTTCTTGTTTCGTCGTAATACTCTAGTCTTTCAATCATCTCTTTATAAGTCAACATATTCCACGGACGCGCTACCGTTTCTGTTTCTAAGTTGTTCTGTACAGTGTCTTGATCTTTTTGACAGGCGATAAATGTAATTGCACTTGTTAGCAATACCATTGCCATTACTTTAATTGTTTTCATAATAAAATTTAAAAGGTTATTAATTAATATGCAACAGCCATGTCACCACAATTTAATTAGTGAAGTTTCATAGCTGTTTTTTTTCTTATTATAAAAGTACCTTTTTATTCTATTAAACATGTAAACTGATAGTTAAGTTTACTGTAAAGACTGCATAATCTCTCCTTTACCTTGATGTAAAGGAGCAAAAATCAAGACTTATGATAAAAATTTAAGAAAATGCTACGGTATCTACAGCCACAGATAAAAAGAACTCGCTTCCGCTCAAACAGCTTTTTATCTCTAAGCCAATGCTGCTACCTTGATTTTCAAAATTTTTATCAATAGGTCGAGTTACTGTGATAATTACTATTATTAAGCAGCTTAAACAACAAAGATTACGAATGAAACGCAGTGGAATGAAGTAATCTGTTTTCTGTAAACCAAAATAAAATTACAAGCTTAAAAAAATATTTCTTGAGCTAAACGAAAGGTATTGGCATGCGCTTCAACAATCACTTTTATATTTTCAGAATATCCGCCTCCCATACTACACATTACAGGTAAATTATTATCGTAACAAGTTTGTAACACAAACGTATCTCTTTGTTTACAGCCTTCAAGAGAAAGACTCAGCTTACCTAATTTATCACTTTCTAATACATCTACACCACTTAAGTAGTATACAAAATCAGGTTTTTCTTGCTGAATTAATTTTGGTAATATTTCTTTTAATATAGATAAATATGCTTCATCTCTTGTTTCATTTTCTAAGGGAATATCTAAATCGGAAGTTTCTTTATGAAATGGATAATTGGTTTTTCCGTGCATAGAAAATGTAAACACACTATCATCTCCTCTAAAAATTTCTGCAGTACCATTTCCTTGATGTACATCTAAATCTACAATCAATATTTTTTTAACCAAACCTTTCTTCTGCATATACCGTGCACCAATAGCCTGATCATTTAACATACAAAATCCTTCTCCACTATTGGTAAAAGCATGATGTGTTCCGCCTGCAATATTCATTGCTACTCCATTTGCTAATGCAAACTCAGAAGCTTTCATAGTACCATCTGCAATAACCATTTCTCTAGCTATTAATTGCTCAGTTAACGGAAACCCTATTTTTCGTTCTTCTTTTTTAGATAGTGTAATGTTTAATAAATCAAAAAAATACTCAGGATCGTGCACCGAAAAAAAGTGTTTATTATTCGGAATTTCAGGTTCAAAAAAATTATCTTCTATACAAGTGCCTTCATATAATAGTTGCTGAGGAAGCAAATCGTATTTATCCATAGGAAAACGATGTTTATCTGGTAATGGATGGTTGTAAATTTCGTGATGAGCGATTTTAAGCATGTATGCAATAAAATTTTATTACTAAATTATATATAAAAGATTATATACCATCTAAAAACGACCAAAAACATACATCTTTTTCACTGAAAACAGGGAAATTTTACGACAACTAACTGTTTAGCTTTGTAACAAATACATTACATCAACCATGAAAAAAAAATATATAATTCCCTGCCTAATCATACTCCATTACATTTCTATTTTAGTAATGAATGCACAAACCACTAATGAAATAACTATAAACCGTAATGGTGTTACTTTCACTTTTTCATTCGACTGTAACGGTGGTCCGTGTGAATATGGAAAATTTGTTACTGGTGACTATTGGATAGCTACCAATACTCCAATAGGAAAAGTTAACCTTAACGGTATAACACCTTCTGGAGAAATTAATGGAGCTATGTTGAATCCTGATTTATTAAGAAATTCTTCTGGAGAATTGATTTCATTAGACAATCAAAAACAAGGAATCCTAAATATGTACGATCACTACAGCAGTGATTTAAACTTAATGACTCAGCTTCCTGCTAATATTGAAGGAAATTCATCCGTTTTTAAAATTTCAACAAGAACCTCCAATTGTGGTACACGTGCTATAGAAGATGGCTGTGTTGACACTGCGGTTGTGTTAACTATTTTAAAAGAAGTTCCAGAAAACAGAGGTGCTAATTTATTTAGACCTCCTTTTCATGGAAAAGAAAAACCTTTTTACACTACTGATAAAGTAAAATTAAATCGACTTCCTAAATTGTCTCAAGTTTCTAATGGTACAAACGGTATAATTGGAGGAGTAAATGGCTATGAACATTGGTTAGTTCCTCAAATAGATCTATACCACGGAGGTATGGGAGAATTTCATAGAGCAACCATCCCTCACGCTTCACAAACTCCATACGCAGCAGATCAAGCTAAAGATTTTTTAGATGATTTAGGAAATCTCTTCGGAAAAGAATCTGATGAAGAAAAAAGAGCTGCTGTGTATTCATTACTTCAAAAAGGAATTGACAATTATGCAATTTATAAAATGGGCGTTTCTTTTCAATCTGGTGCAGGACAGCATTTAGGTAAAAAACCTCCTATTACTCTTTTAGGAGCATTGTATGACGATACTACAATTTTTGAAGACATTAGAAGCATTGCTTCTAATAAAGAAGCTATTGAAAAAAGATTTTTTCAAGAAGACGCACAAGTTAAAATGGGAAAATCTGGAATGGCTATTTGGGGAGATGAATTGGGAGTTGAAAATATACATTGGTATTTTGCCAGAATGTATCCAAATATAGATACGCAAGGTTCAGCTGCTGATCCTTATGGTTATATTGATGGACCTGCTGGAGGTATTCATCCTGATGATACTCAAACAAGAGATAGAAATTATATGGGAGTTGCCGGAGGTCCTATTATAGGATATGCCTTTTTACAGCATTTAATGCCTTGGTTTAAGCATGCGGCAGGTGATGAGGAAGTATTACTTTGGTCTGACCGTATTTATAAAGGTTATGGTATTGATGGTTTTGATGGTGGTTTATGGACTTTACCTGATCCTGTTGCTCCTAGAGACCTTAACGAATCTGGCAATTGTAAACCTTTTAAACTATACTCTACAGGAATTTCTGAGTGTACTAAATACATGCAAACTTGGGGACCCGTAGAAAGCAATTTAGAAGAGTTTATAGGACACGGAAAAGATCCTAACACTCATGGAAGAATGCCTGAATTACACGGAACAAAAATAAATTTTAATAGATTACCTAGTTTAACTAGAAATTTATGGAACGATTTAAGACCTTGTAGTGATCCTAACAATGCTAGTTATCCTTGTGAAGGCTTAGGAGAATTACCTGAAGCTGTTTTAAGTACTGATGAAATTAATATTGAAAAAGAAACTGAATTATCTCTTTCTTTTACAAAAGATACTTTTAAGATAACAACCATAAAAAACTATTCAGAAATTACTGTGGATTTATATTCTATTTTAGGAAAAGAATTGACTACTAAAAAGGACACTGGTAATTCAACAACATTAAAACTTTCTAAGAAAAAATTTAATACAAACTCTTTATATGTTTACAGAGTTTCTTTGGATGGCGAAGTATACAGTGGTAAATTTTTACTGAGAAAATAAATACACTTATAAAACTATTAATCAATAAAAAAGCAGAAGTTATTTTAAAAATATAACTTCTGCTTTTAAGTTTTATCTATAATTACAGGTTCTTATTAATCTGTAAACTTTTTTAAAGTATACTTTTTGGTATTGTACAAATAATACCCTGTTATATAAAAATCTTTGTATTTAAAAATAACATCTCCTGGTCTTGATTCTCCTAAACTATCATCAATCTTATCAAAAACATCGTCTTTTATTTCTCCTTCTACATGGTTAAAATCAAAATCTAACAAACTTTCTATTCTTACAGATTTCGTATTTGCCATAGAACCATAAGCAAACTGTACTGGATTAAAAAACATCGATACATTTCCGAAACTTGCTATAGGAAATGCTCCGAAACCTCCCATCATCATCATACCTCCTGCAGATGCTTGTTGTGCATAACCTCCAATAGTTAAATGATATGTATTAGGTAACTTTCTTACTGAAACTCCAAAATGATCTTTAGTTACTTTACGTAAAAACTTTTTTGATTTTTCTAATTTTCTAAGTGTTGTATAAGCTCCTCCTTCTTGAATAATAGGTGTATTTTTAAAAGTAATTGGTTCATCTCTTAAAATAGTGTACTCTTTTAAAAGCTCTTTTGTATCGTAATTTAGAATCTGTAGCACTAATTTTTCTTTACTGGCAGAAGAAATTAAAATAGTCTTTCCATTTATAAAAGAATTACTCTTCTTACTTGTTTCTGACATTGGTTTGTCAAAGAAATCGCCAGTTACTTCAAATGTGTTCAAATTAATATTTAACACTTGAGTATATTCTCTTTCTTTATCAAAACTAATTAACGCTTTACCATCTTTAACATATAATTTAAAAGGTTTAGCTGCTATCTCTATAGATGTAGGTGTATTATCATCTACCTTACTCATAGTTTCCTCAGTTAACTTCTTTAACTGAGTTATGAATGTTTGCTGAGAAGATGATTTCTCAAATGCTATATTATTTAAACTTAATTGGTGACGTTTATAATTACCTTGATGATCAAATGCATAAATAAAAAGTTTAGGAACTATTTGAGTAAATGACTTAGTGTGTGATAGTATATAAAACTTGTTTTTATGACTTATTGTTTGTAACAATCTCTCATTAGAAAGTTCTAATTTAAATTCTTTTGAAGTTGTTTTCTTTTCATTGAATGAAAAACTTGTGTGTAAAAACTTAGTTTTGTTTTTATTGGATAAGTAAACACTACAACCTCCGTCTTCAGCAATACTATGACCTAAAAGCACCTTATACTTTCGTCTCTTATCTTCTGAAGCTAACTTATCTATTATTTTAAACTGATCATTTAATTTATAGGTATATATATTTTTAGCATCAGTGATAGAAATTATAACATCTCCATTTAATTCATTAACTATAGGAATAGCTTCTTTAATCTTGATATTATAGCTCGTTTTTTTTAAATCGTTTGTGAATGAACCTAAGATTTCTTGAGAAAATAAATTTGCTGAGACTAATAAAATAGCAATTAGTGCAATTTTTATATTTCTTATCATGATTTTATATTTTTAGGGTATTATTTTTTAGCTGTGCAAATGTAGATTTTTATAATTAGTTACAAAACAGTTTATCAACAACTTATATAAAAACATAATTTCAAACATTTAAACGGTTAAATTTCTGTTTAGTTTCCCGTTTTTATACTTTCAATAGCTTTTTTTATACCTATTAAACAATACTTTACAAATATATTTGTAGTGTAAATGTGAAACCTACTTAAATAAGTTCATTTAGTTTTAAAAGAGATAATTTCGGTTGTTTTAAATAACATCGTTCTGTTTTTAACAACCTTTAAAAATAAGGCGTAGTGTAGTATTTAATCCCTTAAATGCCCCTTACTTTTATATTAAGACTGTTTTTTTTGATCAAAAAAACAGTCTTAATTTTTTACAGAAGTTACAAGTAAATTAACAAACTTGTCCTCCATTTTGTATTTTTTGTTGTGGCTCTACAAAAGCTAAAGAACCATCAAGAGCATCTGTCATTAAAATCATTCCTTGACTTTCAACTCCTCTAATTTTTCTTGGCGCTAAATTACAAAGTACAGTTACTTGTTGCCCAACAATATCTTCTGGCTTAAAACTTTCAGCAATACCAGACACAATAGTTCTTACGTCAATTCCTACATCAACTGTAAGTTTCAATAGTTTTTTGGTTTTTGCTACTTTTTCAGCCTCTAAAACAGTACCAATACGAATATCCATTTTAGTAAAATCATCAAACTCAATAGTATCTTTTTGAGGTTCTACTGTTTTATTTGCAGCTTCGTTTGCCTTCTTTGTAGCCTCTAATTTTTCTAATTGAGCTTCAATTGTTTTGTCCTCTATTTTAGTAAACAATAATTCAGCTTTTCCTTCCTGAATTTTATGTCCTTCTGCTAATAAAACTTCTTTCTCAGCAACATCGTTCCACCCTAAATTTTCATCAGTTTTTAAAATTCCTTTTAATTTTTTAGATGTAAATGGTAAAAATGGCTCTGCTAATACAGATAATGCTGTTGCTATTTGTAAAGCTACATACATAATAGTTTTTACACGCTCTTCATCTGTTTTAATTAACTTCCAAGGCTCTTCATCTGCTAAATATTTATTTCCTAAACGAGCTACATTCATAAACTCTTGAGAAGCTTCTCTAAAACGGTAACGCTCTATAGATTTAGCAATAATATCTGGAGATTGTTGTAGTTGTTCTAAAACCTCTTCATCTAGCTCTGTAAAATCATTTGGAATAGGTACTACTCCATCATAATATTTATTTGTAAGTACAGCTACACGGTTGATAAAGTTTCCGAAGATAGCTACTAACTCATTATTATTCTTTGCTTGAAAATCTTTCCAAGTAAAATCATTATCCTTATTTTCAGGTGCATTTGCTGTTAACGTATAACGTAATACATCTTGTTGATTTGGAAAATCTTCTAAATACTCATGCAACCAAACCGCCCAATTTTTAGAAGTAGAAAGTTTTTTACCTTCTAAATTTAAAAACTCATTTGCCGGTACATTTTCTGGTAAAATATAATTTCCGTGTGCTTTTAACATTGACGGGAAAATAATACAGTGAAAAACAATATTATCTTTTCCTATAAAGTGAACTAACTTTGTGTTTTCGTCTTTCCAGTAATCCTCCCAGTTTTTACCTTCACGAGCCGCCCATTCTTTAGTTGATGAAATATATCCGATAGGCGCATCAAACCAAACATATAAAACTTTACCATCTGCTCCTTCAACTGGCACAGGAATTCCCCAATCTAAATCACGAGTTACTGCACGTGGACGTAAACCATCATCAATCCATGATTTTACTTGTCCTAATACATTAGATTTCCAATCGCTTTTATGTCCTTCTAAAATCCACTCTCTTAAAAAAGCTTCATGCTTATCTAAAGGTAAAAACCAATGTTTTGTTTGCTTAAGCACAGGTACATTTCCTGTAATTACTGATTTTGGATTGATTAAATCTGTAGCATTATGACTTGTCCCACAATTCTCACACTGATCTCCATAACTTTCTTCAAATCCACACTTCGGACAAGTACCAACTACAAAACGATCAGCTAAAAATTGGTTTGCTTCCGCATCATATAATTGTTCAGAAACCTCTTCAACAAACTCTCCATCATTATACATTTTTGTAAAAAACTCCGAAGCAGTTTTGTGGTGTATTTCTGCTGAAGTACGTGAATAGTTATCAAAAGAAATTCCGAAATCTTTAAAAGAGTCTTTAATAATTGCATGATACTTATCAATAATATCTTGCGGAGAAATACCTTCTTTTTTTGCACGCATTGGTATTGCTGCTCCGTGCTCATCAGAACCACAAATGTAAGCAACATCGTTACCTGTTAATCGTAAAAAACGCGCATAAATATCGGCTGGCACGTACACTCCTGCTAAATGTCCAATGTGAATAGGTCCATTAGTATAAGGTAATGCAGCTGTAATAGTATATCTTTTTAAAGAACTCATCTGTTATATAAAATCTTAAAATATTTGGACTACAAATGTAATACAATTTAAATGATGGATTACGTTTTAAACATTCAAAAATTACGGCTAACTGAGTAATTGTAAACCGCATACTTTTTCATTTTTTTAACAAAACATCTTAACGCTTGTTTATTTAGATTTATTTTAAATAACTATATTTGCCGTTAGAAAACTCAACCTTTATGAGAATTAAACTTTTTACCATTTTTATACTATTCATAAGTATAGTTCATTCACAAAAAAAGAAAAACACATTTTTAGAGAGATCTTTTTGGAAATCTAAACCATCTGTAGCATTAGTAAAACAAAAGATTGCTGAAGGAAATGATCCTGCACAATTAAACCCTTATAGTTTTGATGCTATAGCATATGCACTTTTGGAAAAACAAGATATTGTTAACGATGAAGTTGTTAAATTTTTACTTACACAAAAAGGAAATGATGTAAATAAAATTACTCATGATGGTAGAACTTATATTTTTTGGGCTGCTTACTCTAATAGATTGGATCTTGTTAAGTATTTAATTGAAAAAGGAGCTAAATTAGATGTAATAGACAGTCATGGATATACTGCTTTAAATTTTGCAATCGTATCTGGAGTAAAAAACACAAAATTATTTGACTATTTAATTGGTGCAGGAGCAAATCTTCAAAAAGATAAAGATTTAAACGGTGCCAATGCCTTGTTATTAATGATTCCTTCTTTAAATGATTTAACTATGGTTGATTATTTTACCGCTAAAGGTTTAAGTATTAAAGATACAGATGCCAATGGAAATGGAGCAATTAACTACGCTGCTAAAGAAGGGAATAAAAAGCTGATTGATCTTTTAATAGAAAAAGGATTACCTTTTAAAGAAGTTAACAAAAATGGAGGCAATGCTTTTTTATTGGCTACTAGAGGTAGTAGAAAAGGTTATAATTCTCTTGATTTTTTCAAATATTTAGAAAAAATAGATATTAATCCTAATATTACAAACAAACAAGGTTTAACTCCTCTTCACAATATTTCATATAGAAATAAAGATATTGCTACTTTTAATTACTTTATCAATAAAGGTGTTAATGTAGATCAACAAAACGAAGAAGGAAACACTGCATTAATAAATGCAAGTGCTCGTAATTCATTAGATATTATTAAACTATTAGCTTCTAAAACATCAAACATTAATGCTGTAAATAAAAAAGGTAACTCAGCGTTAACAAACGCCTTAAAAAATACTCCTGAAGTAATTTCTTTCTTCCTTGATAATAAAGCTGATGTAACAGTAATAGATAAAAAAGGAAATAATTTAGCCTATTACTTAGCAAAAACATATAATCCTAAAAAAGAAGATGTGTTTTTAACTAAAATTGATTTGCTAAAAAAGAAAGGATTAGAAATTACCAAACCTCAAAAAAACGGAAATACCTTGGTTCATATAGCTGCCAATGAAGGAAATATTTCTTTATTAAAGTTTTTACAATCTTATAATATTGACATAAATGCGAAAAATAAAGAAGGACAAACTGCTTTGCAAAAAGCTGTAATGGTGGCTAAGAATCCTAAAATTATAGAGTTTTTATTAAAAAATGGTGCTGATAAAACAGTTACTACGAGTTTTGATGAAACAATTTATGATTTAGCTAAAGAGAATGAACAATTATCGAAATTTGATTTAAACTTCTTAAAATAAGAAAGATATGAACAGACTAAAAAAGATATTATTTTTAGTAACTATTTGTACTGTTGCTTTTGCTTTTACAACAAATAATAGCAGTAAGTATAAATGTATGATTCAACTAAAGAATTATGATGGAGAAGGCGCTTATATTATTGTTTCTTTATTAAATGCTGAAGGTGCATACCAAGAAACATTACAAGTACTTGGTGATGATGATGAATGGTACCATGAAGTTTATGATTGGTGGGATTTTTACGGAAAGAAAAGAAATGATATTGATGCCATTACTGGTGAAACAATTAGTGGTGGACAACGTGCTATTAAAGTAATTGAAATACCAAATGATAAAATGAATGCTGATTACAAAATCCGTTTTGAAACAGCTGTTGAAGACCAGGAGTATTATGCTGATGATGTAGAGTTTGATCTTACTTCTGAAAATGTGAAAAATAAATTTGAAGGTAAAGGCTTTATTCGTTACGTAAGAATGATGCCTCAAAAATAAAAGTAATTATCGTTTAATATATGACTTTTTCAATTTGGAGATATAGCCATTTAACCTTGGCTGTATCTTCTTTTTTATTCATTATTATAGCTTCTGTAACTGGAATTATTTTAGCTTTTGAACCAATTACAAATCAGTTAAAACCTTATGCTATTACAGATTTATCTGAAATAACAATCAGTGAAATGTTAAATGGTTTAAAAGAGGAATATGAAGAAGTTATTGCTGTTGATATTAATAATGATCATTTTATAACCGCTTCAGTAATTACAAAAGATGGAGATAGTCAAACTTTTTACATTCACCCTAAAACAGGAAAAAAAGTTGGTGATATTGAAGAAAAAGCTCGCATTTTTAAATTTGCAACAAGTTTACACAGATCATTATTTTTAAAAAGTATTGGTCGCTTTTTTGTTGGCTTAGTTTCTTTTCTTCTTTTTTTAATTACCATTACTGGTATTGCCTTAATTTTAAAAAGACAAGGTAGTTTTAAAAAGTTTTTTCATAAAATAACTCGCGAAAATTTCTATCAATATTTTCATGTCGTTTTTGGTCGTGCTTTTTTAATTCCTTTAATCATTATTACCCTAACTGGCGTCTATTTATCTTTAGAGAAATTCAACTTATTACCAAAACATAAAATATCTCATCAAATAAACTTTGACGAACTAAAATCTAAACCTCAGCAAAACATTCTAGATTTTAGTATTTTTCGTCAAACAAAATTATCTGAACTCAAAAAAATAGAGTTTCCTTTTTCTCCTGATGTTGAAGATTATTTTTTACTTCAATTACACAATAAAGAAATTACAGTTAATCAATTAACTGGAGAGATTTTAAGCGAAGTTCACTACCCTTTTTCTAAAATTACTGCTTACTATAGTTTATTACTTCATACTGGTCAAGGAAACATCTTTTGGGCTGTTATTTTAGCATTAGCCTCTGTCGTTACTTTATTTTTCATTTACTCAGGTTTTGTAATGACTTTTGAAAGAAGAAAAGGAAAAATTAAAAATCTATACCAAAAAGATGCTTGTGAATACATCATTTTAGTTGGTTCTGAAAATGGAAGCACCAATCGATATGCTAAAATGCTTTTGAATGCTTTTACTAAGGAAAATAAAAAATCATTTATCGCAGATTTAAATTCTTACACTTCTTTCAAAAACATGAAGCATTTAATTGTATTATCTGCCACTTATGGCGATGGCGATGCTCCTTCTAATGCTACTAATTTTTTAAAAGTTATTACAGATACATCTATAAACCAACAATCTTTCTCTTTCTCTGTTGTTGCTTTTGGTTCTTTATCTTATCCTAAATACTGTGAATTTGGTATTAAAGTTTATGAAGCTTTACAACAAAATGAGAAAGCAAACAAACTAACAGCTCTTCATAAAATAAATAATAAATCTTTTGAAGCTTTTTCTAAATGGTTACTAGAGTTTAATGAAAAAACAGGTTTAAATTTAATTGTTGATAAGAGTATTGTTAGCAAACAAGAAACAACCTTTCCTTTAATATTGTCTAATAAATCATTAAATACAGCAGGTGATGATGACACCTTTTTATTGCATTTTAATAACTGCAATAAAAAGTTTACATCTGGAGATTTGCTAGCTGTTTATCCTAATAAAAATACTTACGAGCGCTTGTACTCTATTGCTAATATTGAAAACTCATTAGTTTTAAGTGTAAAAAAACACCAACTTGGTATTTGCTCTAATTATTTATTCAATTTAAATGAAGGAGAGGCTATTAATGTATTTGTAAAGAAAAATAGTTCTTTTCACTTCCCTAAAAAAGCGTCAAAAGTAATTATGATTGCTACAGGAACTGGAATTGCTCCTTTTTTAGGAATGATTCACCATAAAAAATCTACTCCTGTCGATTTATATTTTGGTCTAAGAAACAAACAATCATTAGTTTTATATAAGGATATTTTAAAAAAAGAAAATATTACTAACCTCTACCTTGCTTTTTCAAGAGAAACAGCAAAGAAAGTATATGTTCAAAATATCATAAACGAAAACAGCAACTCTATAATTCACGACTTAAAAAAAGGTGCTGTAATTATGATTTGTGGATCTATTACAATGCAAAATGAAGTGTTTGATGTTTTGGAAAAAGCATTAAAGAATTCTGGAAAATCATTAAGCTATTACAAAAACAAAAAACAGATTTTAGTAGATTGTTACTAAGTAACCTGTATTTTTTCTATTTTCGATCTGTAATGAAATTAAAAACTCCTTCTTATTTAAAAAAAGGCGATACTGTGGCAATTGTTGCTCCGGCAGGAATTCTATTGAACAGAAATGAGGTTATTGAAAAAGCTAAAAACCTTTTAGAATCGTGGGATTTAAAAGTTGTTTTAGGTAAAAACCTGTTTCAAAAAGGTAATCACTTTGCTGGTTCAGATGAGCAACGAACTAACGATTTTCAAGAAGCTCTAAATAATCCTAAAGTGAAAGCTATTTGGTGTGCCCGTGGTGGTTATGGTTCTGTAAGAATTATTGATTTATTAAATTTTACTGAATTTAAAAAGAATCCGAAATGGATTATTGGTTACTCTGATGTTACTGTATTTCATAACCACATACATAATTTAGGTGTAGAAACATTACACGCCATGATGGGTACAAGTTTGCAAGATGATATACATGACATTCCACATACCATAGAAACATTTAAAAAAGTACTATTTGGAGAACAGTTATCATACTCAATCGCTTCTTCGTCTTATAACAGAGAAGGAAATGTAACTGGACAGTTAGTTGGAGGGAATCTAGCTATTTTAACTGCTATGTTAGGCTCAGAAAGTCAAATTTCTACTGATCATAAAATTTTATTCATTGAAGAAATTGGCGAATATGAATATGCTATTGACAGAATGCTGCAAAGTTTATATAGAGCTAATTATTTTAAAAATGTAAAAGGAATAATTATTGGTGATATTTCAAAAGTAAAGGAAAACAGTACTAATTGGGGCTGTGCTATTGAAGAGTTGTTTTTAAATGCATTGCCCAAAGAAATTCCAGTACTTTTTAACTTTCCTGCAGGTCACGAACCTGATAATAGAGCTTTAATTATGGGTAGAAATATAGAACTATCGATCAACAAAGATCAATTTTCAAAAATTAATTTTTATGAATAGAAAAAGCATACTCATCAGTATTATTTTCATTTTGATTATTACAATTTCTTGTAAAAAAAATCAAACTGTAGATAAACCTAAAAAAGAAACTGCTATTAATTTTAAAACAGATTCTATAACTCCTTTTTATGAAGTAGTTTCTGAAAAAGGAACCAAAATTACGCTTTGGACTAAAAAAGATTACTACACTTCTAATGATAAAGATTTTATAATTGCTTCCAAAGAAATCTCTTTAAACAACCAAAAAGCAACAGTAAAAACAGATACATTATTGTATAATGAATATACTTTTACCGAGGTATTTAATGAGAGTTTTACCCAACAAAAAATTGATAATGGAGAATTTCTTTTATTTTCCTTAAAAGAAACTTTTAAAGGAAGAGCTGTTATTGATAGAGATATTAACTTTTATCTACTAAACATAAATACTTTAGATTTTCTCACGCTTACCTATACAGGAAAATCTTCTTTAAGATGTAATACTTGTATTGATGGTGATTTCCAGGAAAACAAAAAGCTAAATCAACATCCCGCATTAAAAGATGCACTTTATAAATATGCTTCTAAAAGTAAACACATCTACATAGCTAGTAAAGAAGAAAAAGATATTTCTTATTATAAAAATTATATTCAAAAATGGTATAAAGACAATAATGTAAATAATGATTTTGGTGCTGGACATGCTAGTATACCTGATATTGTTTATAGCACTTATTACAAAGAAAATATATTTGAATTTACAGGAGATTACGGAAGTGATTTTATTGAAAATAGTCGTTTTAAAATAGTTAATTACTTTCGAGGCAACTTACTAGGCTATGATAAAGTAAAAAAAATATATTTCCCTGTTTTAGTAGAAAGTTGCAATTATGATTGTGGCAAAGAGATTCATTTTTTAGAAGGAAATATTATTAGTATACAATACGAATGGACAGATGATGTGTCTTATCAAATTAACCTAGATAATATTCAGTTTTTAAATGATTAGTAACTGAGATTTCATTTAATATCCTTTACATTTTCTTTAATTCTTTTTTTTATATTTTTATCTTCAAAATGAAAAAGATTAAAAATGGCTAAGCACAACGAATTAGGAAAAGAAGGAGAAATACAAGCAATTAATTTTCTTACCAAAAACGGATATAAAATTCTTGAAAAAAACTATCGCTACTTAAAAGCTGAAGTAGATATTATTGCTATTAAAAACCAAGAATTAATAGCTGTAGAAGTAAAAACTAGATCCACCGATTTTTTTGGAAATCCACAAGATTTTATCAATCAGAAAAAAATAAACTTATTGATTTCTGCAATGGATCATTATGTAAATGAAAAAGACTTAGACTTAGAAGTTAGATTTGATATCATTGCCATTATTAAAAAACAAAACAGCTTTGAAATTGAACATTTAGAAGATGCTTTTTTATTTTTTTAAGAAACCTTTAAGTATTGCAAATTGATTTATTACCATAGATCAATTTTTCCTCTTTTACCTTCATATAATTTTGAAATTGTTTGGAAAATCTTTGATAACAACCTATAAAAAGACCTAACATTTTCATTAAAAACATTATACAAAATAACGATGCTTAACTTTAACTTTTATAACCCAACACATGTAGTTTTTGGTAAAGATAGATTATCAGAATTAGCTACATTAATTCCACAAAACTCAAAAGTTTTAATTACTTATGGAGGTGGAAGTATTAAAAAATTTGGAACATTTGATAAAATTACTGAAGCCTTAAAAGGTTTTGAAATTTTTGAATTTGGTGGTATTGAACCTAATCCACAATTAAACACCTGTATCAAAGCCGCTGAATTTATTAAAGAAAATAATATCGATTTTATTTTAGCTGTAGGAGGTGGATCTGTATTAGATGCTACAAAATATATTTCTATTGCTGCAAAATATGATGGTGATGATTATGCTTCTTTAATTAAACATGGTTTTTCACCTGTACCAGTTACAGAGGCAGTTCCTTTCGGAACAGTGTTAACATTACCAGCAACTGGTTCTGAAATGAATGCTTTTTCAGTAATTAGTGATGTTACAGGAAAATATGGTATTTACTCTCCTCTATTTTTTCCTAAGTTTTCTGTATTAGATCCTACACTTACTTACACATTACCTAAAAAACAAGTAGCTAATGGTATAGTAGATACGTTTGTACATGTAATAGAACAATATATTACGTTTCCTGTAGATGCTAAATTTCAAGATAGAGCTGCTGAAGGAATTTTACAAACATTAATAGAAATTGGAGAAAAGACTATTAATAATCCTGAAGATTACGATACGAGAGCAAACTTTATGTGGTGCGCTACAATGGCACTTAGTGGTGTTGTAGGTTCTGGTGTACCACAAGATTGGAGCACGCATATGATCGGTCATGAATTTACGGCTAAGTTTGATATAGATCATGCTAGAACTTTGGCAATGGTATTACCTTCTTTATTAAGAGAAAGAAAAGATAAAAAAGAGGCTAAATTACTTCAATATGCCGAAAGAGTTTGGAATATAACTGAAGGTACTAACGACGAAAGAATTGAAGCTGGAATTCAAAAAACAGAAGCCTTCTTTAATACTCTTGGAGTAGCAAGTAAAATCAGTGACTACGATGTTAAAAAAGAAGAATTGAAAGATATTATTTCTCAATTAGAGTCTCATGGAATGACTGCTTTATCTGAAACTGGTGATTTAACATTAGATGTTACAGAACGAATTTTAGAAAATGCTTACTAATTTACAGTAATCTAATATTAAAAAAGACATTCTGTTAAGAATGTCTTTTTTAATTATCTTTCTTATCTAAAACCTCTTCTAAGGCATTTTTAAGTTTATTAAAATTAGATTGTTTAGTTCCACTATCTATATAGTAAAACTTCCCTTTTTTATCAACAACAAAATAAGAAGGATATACTTGTAAAGGATTAAAAACCTCGCTTACATCCATAGTTGAATAAGCTGTTTTAAACTTAAATAAAGTATTCTTATGAAACTCTTTTATAATATCCTTTCTATCTAATGCAGGAGCTACAAAAAGAACATCATTTCTATTTTTATAATGATCAACTAAATCATTCAATAAATGAATATCAACCAAACATGGCAAACAAGAAGTAAACCAAAACTTAAAAACGACAACCTTATTCAGGATGTCGTTTTTAGTTAATCTCTCACCGTTAGTGAGCCATAATTTAAATTGAGGAACATTATCTCCTACTTTAAAATTTTCTTGAGAAAATACAGAAGTAGTTATAAAAAGTACTATTCCTAAAATATAATATTTCATCAATTATTTTTCAGCTGAACCACCTTCGAAGAATTCTTTTACATCTTCTACAGTATTAGGTACTGCTATAATTTTCTTGTTCTTATCTAATATAAAATAAGTTGGTGTAGCTTCAATTCTATACTTCTGTACAGTTTCGTTTTTAAATCTAAACTCTGGGTGAGTTCCTAAAACATTATGCCAGTTGTATAACTTATTTTTAGCCCAAGAGTTAAAATCTAAGTCGTTATCTTCAATAGCAAAAGCAATTACAGAAGTTGTATTGTGCTTCTTCATGAATTCATATACTGAAGGAATCTCTTGAACACAGTGGCTACATTGAGTACTCCAAAAGATCATTAAGTAGTTTTCACCATCATTTAAAGTAGAAAGTGTAAAGCTCTTATCTCCTTCTTTCCAAGAAAAATCTGGAGCAACTCTACCTACAGAAGCTAATAACTCACCTAACTTATCTTCTTTAAATTTAGCATCCTGAAGTGAAGCTGGTAATTTTGCATAATAATTTGCAAAAAGCATATCTACTAACTCAGAGTTTCTCTGATTTGTAAAACGAGTGATTAAGTACTCTAAAACTTCTTTTCTAATTTTATCTTCCTTAACTATACCCATTATTTTAGATACAGACTCTTTGTATAATTTTTGTTGTAATGTTTGACTCTCAGCAATGTTTAAATAAAACACATAGTTTGTAATCTTATCAACGATAAAAGATGAGTTATATAATGTCTTATTAGTAAAATCTGTGTTATCAAAAAAGCTACCAATAACATGCTCTAAATACTCTTGCGTATTATCAAAAATTGAAGATGAATTTGTTGCTTTAGATGCTTTGATAAAAGTATTTACTAACAATCCTTCAGATTTACCTTCGTAAATCTCTTGCATTTCTTCTTGAGCTTTAAATGCTTTCTTATAAGCCTTTTTAGTACTCTTTGATTTTGATTTAAGATAGTCAACTTGTAAAGAATCAACAGCACGTTGAGTTAAACCTAATGCATCTGTATATTCTCTATATAATTTGTTTTCTCTAGATTTTGTAAAAACAATTGTTTCTTCTGGATATTGTGGATTGAATAAGAATTCAACATTTTCTTGATTGAAAAAGAAGTCTATAAAACCAGCTCCAGTGTTTCTATATGAAACTCTATAAGATCCTGTTTTTGCTCCAGTAGGCATAGCTATTTCAAAACGTCCAACTTTTTGAACACTTCCACCTAAATCAACATCTTCAAACTTAATAGTTGAATTAGCAATAAATTTTTGCTTCGCGCCTTCTATCTTATATAATAGTACCCAATCACTCTTCTCTGGCGGAGTCATAGTACCCTTAACTGTAAACTGTGCATTTGCAATCGAAGTAACAAATAGTATTAAAACAAGTAAATTTTTCATTGTTATCAGGGATTTTATTTTATTAATATTAAAATTTCTGTCAACTGTAATTCAATAAGCGTACCAAAATAATTATTTCTTATTTAATTTGAGTACATTACACTAAAATTATCTTTATAAAATGAAACTCAAAAATAAGATTATTTGGATTACTGGAGCTTCTTCCGGCATTGGAAAATCTCTAGCAATATTACTTTCGAGCCAAAATACAAAATTAATATTATCTTCAAGGAATGAATCGCTATTAAATGATGTAAAAAAGAATTGTTTTAATGAAAAAAACATTAAAATTTTACCATTAGACCTAGAAAACTATAAAAACTTTAACAAAATAGTCGAAAAAGCTATTTCTCTCTTTGGCTCTGTAGATGTGTTAGTTAACAACGGTGGAATTAGTCAACGTTCGCTTGCAGCTGATACTAGTATTGAGGTTGACGAGCGCATTATGAAAATAAATTATTTAGGAACTGTAGCCTTAACCAAAGCTTTATTACCTCACTTTATTGAAAATAAAAAAGGAACTTTTGTAGTAACAACTAGTATTGTTGGAAAAATTGGTACACCTCTACGCTCTACCTATGCTGCTTCTAAACATGCCCTGCATGGTTTTTTTGATAGTTTGCGCGCAGAAGTTTTTGATAAAAATATAAAAGTAACTATTGTTTGTCCTGGTTTTGTAACTACTAATGTTTCTAAAAACGCTCTAACTGGAGACGGAACACCTCAAAATAAAATGGATAATGCGACTGCTAAAGGAATACATCCTGATAAGTTTGCCAAATTAATGGTAAAAGCTATTGAGAAAGAGAAAGAAGAAGTTTACATTGCTGGAGCTAAAGAAAAGCTCGGAGTATATGCTAAACGGTTTTACCCCAAATTATTATCAAAAATGATTAGAAAACTGAGCGTTACCTAGTATTGATTCATATTTATGGAGAACAAGTAGGTGTTAACAAACTAATTGCTGTATCATTATATTTAGTCCCTCGATAAACGGCTATAATTTCAAATTCAAGAATATCTCCTACAGCTAAATTACTTTGATTATTTCTTAAATTAAACTTTTGAACTTTTGGTGTGTCTTTTAAATACACCTTACTTATCAATTTTGAATTTCTGTACACATTAAGTGCTTGTACTCTATTATTCTGTTTCCAAATTCTAGAATTCTTAGCATATCCATTTACAAAAGTAAACTCAAAATTTAATTTCCATGGTTCTCCTGATCCTACCATATCTATTATTTTACATGTAATTTGTTCTCCAATACCATTTCCTTCTACACCTTCTACCCATGCTGTAATAATTTCTTTATTTCTAAAGGTTTTTAAATTCTCTGGATTGTAATTAAATTGTTTTGTTGCTTTAAGTGTAGAACTTGCTTTTACTACAATTGTACTCGGACAAATATTTTCATATTCTCCAGCAGAATAATCATTACTCCAAGCCGGATATTCTGTTTTCAATTCAGCCCAAACTTCTTTTATTTCTTTTTTTTGACTAAAGCCAAAGAAGGTTAACAACAATATTATTACAAAACATTTGCTATTCATTTTCTATTTAAAAAAATCAATAGCTTCAAAATAATTAACAATAGCCTCTTTCATTAATACAGTTTGTTCACCTGGCTTCAAACTTGGTAATTCTGTTAGTGATTTATAATGCGGCCATCCATCTTCATCAAAAAAATCAAACTCATAATACCCATAAGGTTCTAATAACTTACAAATAGCTATGTGCATTAAGTTAACTTTTTCATCTTTCTTAAACTTGCGCTGCCCTTGCCCTAATTCTTGTACACCTATTAAATAAATAATTCCATCTAAATTCAATTCATCTCCATCAGCAAAATCCTTTGATAAAGAGTTTACTAAAAAAGTCCATTTTTCCTTTAGGTTGGTAACTTTTTCCATCTGTTTTTTATTTGATTCGCAAAGATACAAACGAGATACTTATATTTGTTACTTATTGTACAATCGTACGAAACATTATTAAAATAAAACGAATGAATACTTTTGATATTATTATTGCTGCTTTATTACTATTTGGTTTTGTACGTGGACTAATGAAAGGGTTATTTGTTGAAGTTGCATCTCTTGTAGCTTTAGTTGCTGGTGTTTATGGTGCAATTCATTTTTCTTATTTTTTAGGAGATTGGCTAAAAGATAGTTTAGATTGGGATGAAAAGTACATTAGCTTGGTTGCTTTTGCTGGTACTTTTGTTGTAATTATACTAGCCATAGCTTTAATGGGTAAAATACTAACTAAAATAGCAGATTTTGCTTCATTAGGTATTTTAAATAAAATATTAGGTGGTGTTTTTGGAGCTTTAAAAATAGGGTTAATTTTAAGTGTTGTTTTTATTTTCTTCGGAAAAATGAATGATACAATTCCTTTTGTAAAACAAGAAAGCTTAAACGAATCAATTTTATACAAGCCTGTTAAAAAAATAGCTCCAATGATTTTTCCTTCTATTATTAAAGATGAAGAACCAAAAACTGTAACTGAGCCGCAGGAAGAAAAAACTGAATAATTTAATTTATTTTTAATATTTCATACACAGATTCACCTCCTTTTTGACAAAGTCCTTCTTTTACTGTAAGAGATACTTTCTTAGATTTTGTAATCATTTTATCATTAGCAACTTTATTAATTACAAAAAAGTACTTTTTATTACTTAGCGGAAAATTAGTAATACCTGCACCAGACTGTAATACTTTAGTTACTTGTATCTCTATTACTTTTTCATATTTTCTCTCACAAATAGTTTGAGCTGATATATTTTTGGTAATAATTCCTTCCATTTGAATTGTATTGGGCGAAATATTGTTTTGTACAGCACTTCTACCAACTAAATCTTCATATTTTGGTTTTTTCCTTTTCATTTTTTTTTCTTGAGAGACTACTGTTGTTTTACAAGCTGCAAAAAAAGCAAGCAATATTACTAATACAATTGAATTTATTTTCATGAGTCTAATTAATTTAAAAGTCGAGATTATTTTTCTCAAAATAACCTCGACAATATATTACATTAAAAAAATAAAGACTGTTTATTTTTTTATAATTTTAAATCGTTTCGTTGTTTTATTCCCTTCTAAACTTACAAAATAAAAACCTGTTGACATACGAGAAGCATCCCATACATGATTGTTTTTTGTATCTATATCCGAAACTTTGTAAACTATCTTTCCTGCCATATCAAAAATTTTCATAGATACTTCTTTCTCAGAATTCATAATTCTTAAATCAAAGTTAAACGAGTTATTTGATGGATTTGGCCATGCCAGTGAATTAAATTTAGTATCTAAAGTTGTTAGTGGAGCTGCTTCGTTTGTATTGGCATCGCCATTATCATTAACAATATCTCCAAAAAGTTGGAAAGACTGATCTATAGGTGCTCTACCTAATGCTACATTAGTCGCTGTCCAATCAACTGCTCCAATACGAAAAAGATTTTCTTGATCTCTAAACTGAGTTACACCTCCTACAGTATTTGCTTCTGAGCTCCAAAACCATTGTCATCCTCCATTAAAAGCTAAATTAGCATATACAGAAACCCAATAATTACCACTTTCTAAAGATAAAGCTTCTGGTAATTCTATATTTAAATTTGCATCTGCTACATCAGAAACAGGTACCAACTCACCGCTATTATATATTTCTTCTCCTGGTACTCCATCGTTATCATTATAAACAACTACAGTTGCATTGTTATAAAAATCAGAACTACCGATACCAAAAGCTACTAATCTATTGATATTCCATGAATTTCCTTCTGGCACAACAAAATCATCAGCAGACTGAGCAATACCATTAAAATCCGTAAAATTTTGTGATGGTACGTTAGAAATAGCTGCATTAGATTGCGCATAAATTGGCAATTCAGCTATAGTTACCGTAAACCCTTCAGAAACTTGTTCATTACCCGCAGTTGCTATTAATGCTATAGAAGCACTTCCCATACTATCTTGTGCATATGATAATCTTAGCGTGTTTTCTACTAAAGTAGCAGTAACCAATTCTGGATTAGAATTTGTTAATTCAATAGCTATAGCTTCATTATTAGAATGAACAAATAAATCAGTTACATCAATTACAGTATCCTCACTATTCGCTGGTAACTCAATATCATCTAATAAAAAATTAGTACTTAAACTAGCATCTGGAAATTCTCCAGTTACAGGAAAACGTGCACTAAACAAACCATTTCCATGAGCAGCTACTGCTACTAAACCATCGTTTCTTGTTACAACTTCATCAGTAACAGCTGTTCCAATTCTATTGTTTTCTTTTCTCCAAACCGTGTTTTGACCGTTTAAATAACTTGTTACAAACAAACCTGTACTAGTTGCTTCATAAATCTTTTGAGAACGTGACCATCTATTTCTTCCTTCAGGACCAAAAAAAGCAGTACTTCTTACTGATGGACCATTTCCTGTACCGTCTCTATTCTCTTCTAAATTACCACTAATATCTGTCCAAGTTTCTCCTCCATCATTTGTAAAAAACAAACTAGGTATTCCATAGTTAGGTAAAGTTATAATTACTCTATCTGCATTTGACAGGTCTACATTTATATCATTTACAAAACCATTAGGTAATCCTTTACCTGTTGTTATATCTACTATTTCTTGATTATCAATATTTGCATTATCCATTCTAAGCACCATACCCGAATTTGTACCATAATATAATCTATTAGCTACTGGATATTTTGAAATACCTAATGAAGTAATGGTAGAATTATCAGGAGTTTGTGAACTTGCAATATTTGTCCAATTTTCACTAGCACGACCTCTTAAGAATAATGGAATTTCATCTAAATTTCTGTTTCTCCAAATTCTTCCCTGAATAGGCATATACATAATATTATCATTTATTGGATCTAAAATAAAAGGATTCACAAATGAAAAATCTCTATTACCTGGTCCTTCTGGTCTAACTACTGTAAATGATTCAAAACCTCCATTTTCATCAAAATTAAACCTGAAAATATTTCCTCTTTGAGAAGAAACATAACGAGTTCTACCATTATCAGTAATGGCACTATATGCTCCATCTCCACCAAAATCCTCTACCCAAGCAGCTGTAGGATCTGAAGAATTTGTAAACCATGTACCATTATCTTGAAAACCTGCTACTAAATTATCATCAGTTCCCTCTGGATTAAAAGCAACATGATAAGGCTGAGTTGTTAAGTATCCATTATTTAAAGAGTCCCATTCCACTGGTTCGATTTCTTCATTAGTAGCTGTAATATCCTCAGTTATAAAAACTCCTCCATCATTTCCTGATAAAGCTCTGTTAGGGTTTGATGGATAAAAAACAAGTGCATGTTGATCTGGGTGTTGATCTGTATATAATGAAATATCATTTAATGGAGAATAACCAGCAACCCAACTTTCTTGTCCAGCTTGTGTTGCAAAAGCATCTGTTGATCTGTATAAATTTGTACCTCCTACAAAAACAATATTGCTATCTGTTGGGTGTACTTTTTCCAATAAATTATATCCTCCTTGTGGGTTTAAGTCTCCTACATCTCAACCAATATCTGTTGGTAAATTATCCGTTAACTCTGTCCAAATCTCTTCATTCCCTTCAGGATTAGCATTAAACCTATGCAAAATAGAGAGTTCTACATCATTAAAATCAAATTGAGTTAAGAAATACACTATATCTTCATCAGAAGGATCAATTCCCATAACGGTTCTTCCATAACCTGAAGCTGCTAAGTTTAATAAGGCTTGTGGAGTTATATTTGTCCAGTTTTCTCCATCTGTTGAAGTAAAGAAACCTGGATTTTCTCCAGCAGATAAACGAGAACTTACAGTCATATAAATTACTCCTGTTGATGTAATACTAACCTCAGTGAAATTATCGAATCCTCCATCGAAAACTTGTCCAAATGAATTACCCCCATCTTGTGATCTATACAAACCATCAAAAGTTGCAACATATAAATCTCCATTTGTTGGATTTATGGCTATTGAATTAATCAAATCAAAACCTGATTCAAAGCCTCCAACATTGGCATTTGTGGTTGCTCTTAAAGATTCCCAAGTACGTCCTCCGTCTTGAGATTTATAAACTCCACTACCTTGGTATAAAGCACCACCAGCTCCAGCACTACCAAATCGTTCACCAGAAGCATAGTACCAAGTAAAGCTTTTATTTGGTCTTGGGTCTTGAATAATGGTAGTAATACTTGGATCTTGAAAATTTCTCGTCACTTTTCTCCAAGTTTGACCTCCATTTTCTGTTCTCCATAATCCACCAGAAACTCCACCTGCTAATATTACATTTTCATTATTTCTGTCAATTGCTAATGCTCGTGTTCTACCACCAACATTAAATGGGCCTCTGTTTCTCCAATTATAATAAAATCCTGATGATGATCTTTGACTTGATCTTGATGAGATAAGAGATTCATTGTTTATTTCAATTCCTGTAGAGAACTTAACCTCTGATTCTCTTATACCTAATGGTATTTCATTAGTGTTTGGATTTTTTAATCTTTCAAATTCATACTTTGCTCTTTCAATAGCATTGTCAGCTTGCCTTTGTATAGGTGTTTTAGCATTTGTAGATCCAGTTTTACTATCAAACATCTTTTGATTTTTGTAAACCTGGCTTTTTTTGAGTTTTTTTAAATCTGCTTGTTTTTGTAGTTTTTGTGCATTTGAAGTTAAACACAATGCAGACAGCATCATGAAGCAAGTAAATTGCTTCCCGAAGGGTATTTTTAGATACATTTATTAATAAGGTTTTAATTAATGCGCTAAAATTAGAATTATATGCAACGTAATCCTTACAACTATTATTAAAAGCTCAATACAATAGTTAAAACATTAAAAATATAACAAATCTATAAAAACAAAAAAAATCGAGATTGCTAAAAACAATCTCGATTTATAATATATCTAAAAACTAAGCTTTTATCTTAAATTATTTCTTTAAAATTTTGAAACGCTTAGTAGTTTTATCTCCTTTTACATTTACAAAATAAAAACCAGTTGCCATGCGAGAAGCATTCCATACATAGTTATTATTTGTATTGATATTTGATTCCTCATGAACAACTTTACCAGACATATCAAAAATTTGCATTGATACCTGCTTTTCTGTATTCATAATTTTTAAATCAAAATTAAATGATCCCACAGATGGATTTGGCCATGCTATTGGAGTAACACTATTTGACTCTAAAGTTACTAAAGCAGCTTCTTGTGTATTCTCTTGTACGTTAGTTCCTACAATATCTCCAAAAATTTGGAAAGACTGATCTATTGGATCTCTTCCAAAAGTAATTTCAGTAGAAGTCCAATCTGTTGCTCCTGTTCCAAAAAGATTTACAGGATCTCTAAATTGAGTTACTTGTCCTATTGAATTATCTTCAGAAGACCAGAACCATTGTCCACCTCCATTAAATGCTAAATTTACATAAACTGAAATCCAGTAATCACCACTTTCTAAAGTTAATGCTTCAGGTAATAATAAGTTTACATTAGAATCTGTTGCATCAGAAATAGGTACTAAATCTCCACTATTGTAGATTTCTTCTCCTGGATTCCCTTCATTATTCTCATAAATAACAACTGTTGCACTATTATATATTGGAGCATCTCCAGAACCTGATCCTAATGCTGTAATTCTGTTAATATTCCAAGTATTACCAGCTGGTACTGTAAAATCATCTGCTGATTGAGCTACTGCTCCAAAATCTAAGAAATTTTGAGATGGACTAGAGCTTACAACAGGATTTTGTTGTTCATAAATAGCTAACTCAGCTACGTTAACAGTAAAACCTTCAGAAACTTGTTGGTTTCCAGAAGTAGCTACTAAACCAATGGCTGCTGTTCCAATAGCTTCAGGAGCATAAGATAAAGTTAAAATATTATTCTCTAAAGTAGCTGTTACTAACTCAGGATTAGAATTTGTTAATTCAATATTAATCTCAGCATTTCCAGAACTTACGAATAAACCTGTAACATCTATTACAGTATCTTCACTACTGATACCTACTTTTATATCATCTAATAAGAAAGCTGTACTTAAAGTTAATTGAGGTAACTTACGGAAAAGTGGGAAACGAGCACTAAATAATCCATTACCATGAGAAGCTACTGCTACTAAACCATCTTTTCTTGTTACAACTTCATCAGTTACAGCCTGTCCAAAAACTCTATTCTCTTTTCTCCAAACTGTATTTTGTCCGTTTAAGTATCTAGTAGAATATAAACCAGTACTTGTAGCTGCATAAATTCTTTGAGAACGAGACCATCTTGTTCTTCCTTGAGCTCCTAAGAAAGCTGTACTTCTTACTGAAGGTCCATTACCTGTACCATCAGCATTTTCTTCTAAGTTACCACTGATATCAGTCCAAGTTTCACCACCATCTTGAGTAAAGAATAAACTAGGAATACCGTAGTTAGAAAAAGTAACAATTACACGATCTGCATTAGATGGATCTACGTTAATATCGTTTACAAATCCAGTAGGTAAACCTTTTCCAGATGTAATATCAACAGCTTGTTGATCATCTACATTTGCATTATCCATTCTTAAAACTACTCCTGAGTTTGTTCCGTAGTATAATCTATTTGCAACAGGATAAGTTGATACGTCTAAAGCAGTTACATTAGAACCATCTGGAGTTTGAGAAGTTGAAATATTTGACCAGTTAGTAGTAGCTGGTGCATTAGAGAATAAAGGAATTTCATCTAAATTTCTATTTCTCCATACTCTACCTCCAATAGGCATATACATGATGTTATCATTATTAGGATCTAAGATAAATGGATTAATAAAAGAAAAATCCGTAGGACCTGCAGGTCTTACACTTGTAAAAGCTTCAAACTCCCCATTCTCATCAAAATTAAAACGGAAAACATTTCCTCTTTGTGAAGATACATAACGAGTTCTTCCATTATCTGCAATTGCACTGTAAGCACCATCACCTCCAAAATCTTCTTCCCAAATAGCTTTAGGATCAGATGAATTAGTAAACCAAGTTCCATTATCTTGAAATCCTGCTACAAGATTATCATCAGTTCCATTTGGATCAAATGCAACATGATAAGGTTGTGTAGTTAAATAACCATTATTTAAAGATTCCCATTGAACTGGCTCAACACCATCATTTGTTGCTGTAATATCTTCAGTTACATACACACCTCCATCATTACCAGATAAAGCTCTGTTAGGGTTTGATGGATAAAAAACTAATGCATGCTGATCTGGATGCTGATTCGTGTATAAACTCACATTATTTAACGGAGAATATCCTGCAACCCAACTTTCTTGTCCTACTGGTGTTGCAAAAGCATCTGTTGATCTGTATAAATTAGTACCTCCTACAAAAACAATATTACTGTCTGCTGGATGTACTTTAACTACTAAATTATATCCTCCCTGTGGATTGAAGTTTCCTACTCTACCACCTATTGTAACAGGTAAGTTAGCAGATAAATTAGCCCAAGCTTCTTCTCCTTCAGCAGTTTCATTATTATATCTGTGTAAAAAAGCTGCTCCTCCAGCTCCTACAGCTGACTGAGATAAGAAATAAACTAAGTTTTCATTAGCTGGATCTACTCCCATAACAGTTCTACCATAGTTTGTTCCTAAACTTTCTGGAGTAATATTTGTCCAGTTTTCACCGTCTGTAGATGTAAAGAAACCTGCATTAGGATCTCCTCCTGAATCAATAGTAGCATAAATTCTTCCCGATGGAGTAATACTAACTTCTACTGTATTATCAAATCCTCCTGCTAATACTTCTTCAAAAGAACGACCTCCATCTTGAGATCTGTATAACCCGTTAAATGTAGCAACATATAAATCACCATTTGCAGGATTAACTGCGATAGAGTTAATTAAATCAAAAGCAGATTCAAAAGTACCTACATTTTCATTAGCAGTAGCTCTTAATAATTCCCAAGTTCTACCACCATCTTGTGATTTATATACTCCACTTCCTTGATAGAAAGCTCCTCCTGCACTAGCAGAGTTACCAGGACGCTCACCAGAAGCATAATACCAAATATATCCTCTATATTTTCTAGGATCCTGTACAATAGTTGTAATACCTGGACTCTGGAAGCTTCTTGTAACTTTTCTCCAAGTTTCTCCTCCGTTTCTAGATCTCCATAATCCTCCAGAAACACCTCCTGCTAATATTACATTCTCATTAGTTCTGTCTATTGCTAAAGCCCTTGTTCTACCACCAACATTATATGGACCTCTATTTCTCCAGTTGTAATAGTTCCAAAAATTAGCTCCTTTTGATTGAGTTGTAATTTCAGGACTATTGCTTTCAACTTTAATTTTACTAGAGAAATTCATTTCAGATTTTCTGATACCTAAAGGAATTTGATTCGTTTTAGGATCTCTTAATCTTTCAAATTCATACTTCGCTCTTTCAACAGCGTTATCTGCTTGACGCTCTATAGGTGTTTTTGAATCAGTTGCTCCAGTTTTACTATCAAACATTTTTTGATTCTTGTAAACCTGGCTCTTTTTCATCTGTTTTAAATCTGCTTGCGTTTTCAACTGCTGAGCATTTGCAGTGAAACAAAAAGCAGATACCATTAGAGCGTAAGAAAATTTCTTACTTAAAGGTAATTTTCGATTCATCGGTAATTAAGTTTTTGTTCAGTACCTAAAATAATGTGAAAAATTGAATTTTTCAATGCAAAACACTATAAAAATTATATTTTTTCTAACCCTTATAGCAATCTGTTAATCATTTACTTAGAATACTAACAATAAAATATGTTTATAAAAAAAACGAATACTTAATTTATTTTTTCGATAAAAAAAGGAAAATTCAAGAATTATAAGTTTAAAAAGTTTAACTAATGATTAGTAATCTAGTTAAAAAATTATTCAATTTCTTGACATAATTCAATTAAAACACCATTTGTAGTTTTTGGATGTAAAAAAGCTACTAGTTTATTGTCTGCTCCTTTTTTGGGTACTTCATTAAGAATAGTAAAACCTTCTCCTTTTAATCTTTCAATTTCACTAACAATGTCTTTCACAGCAAAAGCAATATGATGAATTCCTTCACCTTTTTTTTCAATAAACTTTGCTATTGGGCTATCTGGTTTAGTAGATTCAAGTAATTCTATTTTATTAGGTCCTGTTTTAAAAAAAGAAGTTTTAACGCCTTCACTGGCTACTTCTTCGATTTTATAATGTGGTACTCCAAATAATGAAGCAAATAGCTTATTTGATTTCTCTAAATCTTTAACTGCTATACCTATGTGTTCTATTTTATCCATGGAGTAAAAATAGCAGTTTTAGCTAAATGTTATCTATTAATTATTGATAAAGTATTATTGCGAAGTTGTGAGTTATAAAAAATGAAGTTATTATAAAAACAAAAAACCGTTCAATATGTATTGAACGGTCTTGTTATAAAGAAAGGCGACGACCTACTCTCCCACCAGTGGCAGTACCATCGGCGCTAATGGGCTTAACTTCTCTGTTCGGAATGGTAAGAGGTGAGCCCCATTGCTATAATCACCTTAAGTTGTTGCTATTGACTTTTAGCTGTATGCCTTTTGCCTATAGCGCAGCTTAGCTGCTAATATTTTAACATAATTGGTAAAATGATTTGATATTGTTTCAAGATTGCTTACATCTGTTTAAAGAGTTGTCCTCCCTCCACATGGGAGGGAAGATCCGTACATAAGCCTATGGGTTATTAGTACTACTCAGCTACATACATTACTGCACTTACACTTATAGCCTATCAACGTTGTCATCTTCAACGACCCTTTGAAGAAATCTCATCTTGTGGTGGGTTTCGCGCTTATATGCTTTCAGCGCTTATCCCTTCCCGACGTAGCTACTCTGCAATGCCCCTGGCGAGACAACAGATACACTAGAGGTCAGTCCAACT
>NZ_SJXJ01000029.1 GCF_004337695.1 Tenacibaculum sp. M341 | reverse complement strand
TGTTACCCCTCGACTTGCATGTGTTAAGCCTGCCGCTAGCGTTCATCCTGAGCCAGGATCAAACTCTTCATTGTAAATTTTAAATATTATAATGAATAGTTTCAAAAGAATTTAACTTCGTAGAAGTTATGGTTATTTCTTACTCTCTAATTACGCTGTCAATTTCAATAATATCAATGAACTTCGTTAATCTTAATGTTTAGTCTATCTCAACCAAAATCGCAATCAACTTACTCTTGTAGAAACACTAGAATCGAACTAGTTAACATTTTATCTGTTATTCCAAAATCTCTGTGATCGTGTGCTTTCGTTTCTGAAAGCGGATGCAAAACTATAACCTTTTTTTATTCTGACAAAACTTTTTTGAAATTTTTTTTAAAGTTATTTTCTCGCAATAAATCAATGAACTCCCGCCAAAAACGGACTGCAAATATACAAGCTTTATTTTTAAAACCGCAAGTAAAATTTTAATTATTTTTTAACTTAAATTTCACTCTTTACTTACACTCTGTTAATGAACTTACACAAACTCTAAAACTGCGTTTTGTTATTTGCGGGTGCAAAACTACACACTCTTTACAAACCTACCAAACTTTTAAACACCTTTTTTTGAATTATTTTATAAAACACTATATAGCAGACACATAAAAACACTTCTGTTTTATCTGTTTATCCTCTATGTTCTATGTAAAAGTTATTCTTCTTGAACTTACAAACATTTATCTCATTCTTCTATTGTAGTAATTCTATAAATAAATTGTTAGTTACTGAATATTTATTTGAGTTATTTATCTCTTATTTCTCTGCTATTTTCATTTTTGGAAAGCTTATTTTATAAAACATAAGACTTGACTAATGTGAATAAAGCTAATAAGAGTTATAGAATATTAGCTATTATTATGTATTACTTTCGTGTCTATTTGAGGTATTAGAACTTTATATTCTAAAAGACAATACTTCTTTTTAGAAAAACTTATATTGTTTTAAGGAAGTTTTATCTCACTTTGAGGAAGCTCTATCCCACTTTGAAAAAGCCCAATCTCACTTTGAAGAAGCTCTATCTCACTTTGAGGAAGCTCCACCTCACCTTGAGGAAACTCAATCTCACTTTGGGGAAGCTCCACCTTATTTTGAGGAAGCTCAATCTCACTTTGAGGAAGCTCCACCTTATTTTGAGGAAGCTCTATCTCACTTTGAGAAAAACGTATTTTTTTTCAGGAAACTTCAATAAATTATTTTGCGTACTAATTTCTAAAATTTAGACAAGGAGTTATAGCTATTCTTCTTTTGTATGCTATTTTTTCTTTCTTTTTTTCTTTTTTCTCTTCTTACGCATTTTAGCAAACATCTGCTTGTATTTTTCAACATCTACCTCTCCTTTTCTCTTTTCTAAAATTGCGTAAGAGTCTATTTGAAGTTTTGGTATTTGGCTTTCTAAAGCTTCATCAATAAAAGCTCGCTGGAGTATATCTTCTATTAAATAATCTTCATTCTCTGTTTCTGGATGATACTCATCTTTTAATGATAAATCGAAAACGTTGGCGGTAGTATTATACCAAAAAGCTTTCCAACCACTTCTTAAAATTTTTATATTTTGAAAAACCGTATTTCCGGTTTGCCTATGAATCAGCTTAATTAAAACACGACCTTCTGTTTTGGTCATCTTTTTAATTTGATCGGTTAATTCTTCTTCTACATATTTCTGAACTCTTCTAACATATTTCCTCTTTTTACTTTTAGATTCTATTCTATTCAGTCTTGCGTTTAAGCTATCTATTCTTTTAGATGCTAATACCGCATACGGATATGCTTTGAATACTTTTTTTCTAAACCAATAATAGTAGTTGACATCTTTTCTTGATTTGAACTTGTGCTTAGGTAATAACGGAACTTCATCTAATTTAATCATTAGTGTATCTCCATCTTTTACTAAAAAGTATTCATCAGAAAAATCTGGTAAGCTATCTTTTACTTGTGCATATATACCCGAAGACAATAGTAAAATAAATAGTAAATGTATAATCTTATTCATAATTATATAACGCAAATACAATTCCAAAGTTATTGTTTTATTTAAAAAAAAACTCGTGAAAATATCACGAGTTTTAATTTTTAAGAAAATATTGTGTTATGCAGTCATTATTGCTTCTGCTATTTTTTTATAAGTTCCATTTTCTAATTTTTCCCTTATGGCTGTAAACGCTTCAATCGTTTCTGTCACATCTTCTAAAGTATGACGTGCTGTAGGAATTAATCTAAGAATAATCATTCCTTTAGGAATTACAGGATATACTACTATTGAACAAAATACTCCATGATTTTCTCTTAAATCGTGCACCATTGCCATAGCTTCAGGAATTTCTCCTTTTAAATATACTGGTGTAATACATGTTTGGGTTGTTCCTAAATCGAAACCTGCTTCTCTTAAACCTGATTGTAAAGCTCTAGTAATTTCCCAAAGTTTATCTTTTAACTCAGGCATTGTACGAATCATATCTAAACGCTTTAATGCTCCTTTTACCATTGGCATTGGTAAGGATTTAGCAAACATTTGAGATCTCATATTGTACTGTAAATACTGAACTACATCTTTATCTCCTGCAAAGAAAGCTCCGATACCAGCCATCGATTTTGCGAAAGTTGCAAAATAAACATCAATACCATCTTGAACTCCTTGTTCATAACCTGTACCTCTACCACCTTCACCTAAGGTTCCAAACCCATGAGCATCGTCAACTAATAAACGGAAATTGTACTTTTCTTTTAAAGCTACGATTTCTTTTAAACGACCTTGTTCTCCTCGCATACCGAAAACACCTTCAGAAACTAATAAAATTCCTCCTCCAGTTTTTTCAGCCATTTTAGTTGCTCTTTTTAAATTCTTTTCACAACTTTCAATGTCATTATGACGATAAACAAAACGCTTACCTGCATGTAATCTAACTCCATCAATAATACATGCATGAGTATCCATATCATATACAATAATATCGTCTTTGGCTACTAAAGCATCAATGGCAGAAACCATTCCTTGGTAACCAAAGTTTACTAAGTAAGAAGCTTCCTTTCCAACAAATTCAGCACATTCTCTTTCTAATTGCTCGTGATATTTTGTATGACCAGACATCATACGTGCTCCCATAGGATACGCCATACCATCTTTTGCTGCAGATTCTCCATCTACTTTTAAAACTTCTGGATGGTTTGCTAATCCTAAATAATCATTAATACTCCATGTAACAACTGGCTTACCATTAAACTGCATTCTATTAGAGATAGGTCCTTCTAGTTTAGGAAACACATAATATCCTTCTGCTTTATCTGCCCATTTACCTAAAGGTCCTTTATCACTTTTTATTCTATCAAATAAATCTTTCACCATAATTACATTATTTGTTTGGAGCGCGAATTTACGCTTTTTTAAGGTTTAAATCAAAAATCTGTTCTTACTTTAATTTTATTACTAAGTCATTTGCATCAACTAAGGTACCAGAACCTAATAGTATTTTGCTAATCTCTCCAGAAGAAACAGCTGTAACTGTTGTTTCCATCTTCATTGCTTCAATAATAAATAAAGGTTGGTTTTCTTTTACCTTCTCTCCTTCTTTTACTAATACTGAAGACAATAAACCTTGTAATGGTGCTCCTATTTGCTTTTCGTCTGCAATATCAGCTTTTATATTTTCAACTTTATCGACTTTAATAGAATTGTCCTTAATTAGAACGTTTCTCATTTGTCCGTTAATTTTAAAGAATACATTCACCATTCCATTTTCATCTGGTTGAGATTTTTGGATTAATGAAATTAATACTCTTTTACCTGATTCGATATCTATCATTATCTCTTCTCCTACTTCCATTCCGAAGAAGAAGTTTTTAGTAGGAATGCTCATTACATTACCATACTTTAAATGGTTATTATAAGCATCAGTAAATACTTTTGGATATAATTTATAAGATAAGAAATCTGTAATTTCTAATTCTCTCCCCATTCCTTTGATAAACTTCTCTTTAAACTCAGCGAACTCTTTTTCAAAATCAATTGGTTCTAAATGAGCATTAGGTCTATCAGTATAAGGAGCTTCATTCTTTAAAATGATTTTCTGTACTTTCTCTGGGAAACCTCCTACAGGCTGCCCTAAATCTCCTCTAAAGAAACTAATAACAGATTGAGGGAACGAGATTGTATCACCTCTCTCCATCACATCATTTACAGTAAGATTATTACTAATCATGTATTGAGCCATGTCTCCAACAACCTTTGAACTTGGTGTAACTTTAATAATGTCTCCGAAAAGCTTATTTACTTCTCCGTACATTTTAGTTACTTCTGTAAACTTATCTTCTAAACCTAAAGCAATTGCTTGTCCTTTTAAGTTTGAGTATTGTCCACCAGGAATTTCATGTTCATATACTTCACCTGTTCCTGATTTTAATCCTGATTCAAACGGATAATAGTATCCTCTTACAGCTTCCCAATAATTAGAGTATTCTGCTAACTTTTGAGTATCTAATTTATTTTCTCTCTCGTTGAATTTAAGCATTTCAACCATTGAGTTAAAGTTAGGCTGTGAAGTTAATCCTGATAATCCTCCTAAAGCCACATCTACTACATCAACACCTGCTTCAATAGCTTTTAAATACGTAGCAGATTGTACCGATGATGTATCGTGCGTGTGTAAGTGAATAGGAATATTTAATTCTGATTTTAATGCAGATATTAATTCATATGCAGCTTGAGGCTTTAATAAACCTGCCATATCTTTTACTCCTAAAATATGTGCTCCTGCATTTTCTATATCTTTTGCTAATTGAATGTAGTATTTTAAATCGTATTTTGTTTTTGATGGGTTTAAAATATCTCCTGTATAACAAATAGATGCTTCTGCTAATCCTTGTGTTTTATTACGAACATGTTTAATACATGGTTCGATTGATTTCATCCAGTTTAATGAATCGAAAATTCTAAATACGTCTACACCTGTTTCCCATGATTTTTCTACAAACTTCTCTATTAAGTTATCAGGGTATGCTGTATAACCAACACCATTAGAACCACGAATTAACATTTGTAATAACAAGTTTGGCATTGCTTTACGTAAAGCTGCTAAACGTTCCCATGGATTTTCTTGTAAAAAACGTAAACAAACATCGAAAGTAGCTCCTCCCCAAACTTCCATACTGAAAATATCTGGATTGTTTTTAGCATAACCTTCTGCTACTTTTAGCATATCGGTAGTTCTCATACGAGTTGCTAATAAACTTTGATGTGCATCTCGCATAGTGGTATCTGTAAAATGAATTTTCTTTTCATTTTTTAACCACTGTGCAAACTTATCTGGACCTAATTTTGTCAATAAATCTTTAGTTCCTTCTGGATAACTTTCCATTTTAGGAAACTTAGGAATAATTGGCTGTGTAAATTGATGACTAGGGTTTACTTTCTTTACATCTGAATTACCATTTACAACAACTTCACCTAAGAAATTAATTAACTTATTTGCTCTGTTTTTTGGTTCGCTAAATTCAAATAACTTAGGCTCATTTTTAATAAAGTTAACCGTTACATTTCCGTCTCTAAATGTTTGGTGATTTAAGATGTTTCTTAAAAATGCAATATTTGTTTTTACTCCTCTTACTCTAAACTCAACTAATGCTCTCAGCATTTTTCTACAAGCTCCATCTAAACTTCTACTTCTAGCAGAAACTTTTACTAACATTGAATCGAAGAAAGGTGATATTTTTACTCCTTGATAAATACTACCCGCATCTAAACGAATTCCAAATCCAGAAGCACTTCTGTAAGTTGTAACAGTTCCGTAATCTGGTTTAAAATCATTTGCAGGATCTTCTGTAGTTACTCTACACTGTAATGCATACCCAGAAATTACAATAGATTCTTGACTCTCAATCTTAATTTGTCTGTCTGATAATTTGTAACCTCCAGCAATAAACAATTGAGTTTTTACTAAATCAATATTTGTTACCATCTCGGTAACTGTGTGTTCTACCTGAATTCTTGGGTTCACCTCAATGAAATAAATACTATTATCTTCATCGACCAAGAATTCTACAGTACCAATATTGTTATAATCTACTGCTTTACAAATATCAGTAGCATACTTATACAAATCATTTTTAGTTTGCTCTGGTAATCCGTAAGACGGTGCAAATTCTATTACCTTTTGATAACGTCTTTGTACCGAACAATCTCTTTCATATAAATGAACTAAGTTACCATGTGTATCTGCAACAATTTGTATTTCTATGTGCTTTGGATTTTCTACATATTTTTCTAAGAAAACAGTATCATCTCCAAACGCATTTAATGATTCTCTTCTAGCTTCAGGAAATGCTTTTTCTAATTGCGCTTGATTTCTAATTACACGCATTCCTCTACCTCCACCTCCAGAAGCTGCTTTTAACATTACAGGATATCCTATTTTTTCAGCCTCTGATAAAGCTACTTCTATGGTATCTAAATCTTCTTTACTACTCTGAATAATAGGTACATTATTTGCAACTGCTACTTCTTTAGCTGTAATTTTATCTCCTAAAGCTTTTAATACAGATACTTTAGGACCTATAAAAATAATTCCATTATCCTCACATTTTTGAGCAAATTCAGCATTTTCAGATAAAAATCCATAACCAGGATGAATAGCATCAACATTATTCTCTAATGCTACTTTAATAATAGCATCAATATCTAAATAGGGTTTTAAAGGCTCATTATCTTCTCCAATTTGATAACATTCATCTGCCTTATATCTGTGTAAAGAATAACGATCTTCATAAGTATATACACCTACTGTTTTTATACCTATTTCTACACAGGCTCTAAAAACTCTAATCGCAATTTCTCCTCGGTTGGCAACCAGCACCTTATTAATATTCATTCTTTTGTTTTGTTATGATTTTGTTATGGTTTTGTTATAGGGTCAAATTTACTCTAAATTTGATTTTTTATTAAAGAAAACCGTCAATTTTAAATATAAAATCAACGAAATTGCCAAATTCTCAAAAATCAATCAATATGAAAACGATTTCGCATTATTTCATTGCTAATTTTACGATTTTCATACACCAACCTGTTTTCTTGGTTTTCTCTAATTAAAAACAAAATCGTTTTCGTTTTTAAAATTGTTTTTGAAAAACTGCCAAAAAACAAAAAAAGATGTCGTAAAACGACATCTTTTAGCTATTAAGTGAAGTTTAACTTCGGACTTCTATTTTGCTCTCTTCCAATTCTTTTATGAAAGGTTGATGATATAATCTGCTGTTTAAAGCTTTGTAAATTGCGTTTGCTACAGCACCTCCTGCTGGTGGTAAACCAGGCTCACCTAAACCTGTTGGCGAAAGTTCGTTTTTTACAAAATGAACTTCAACTTGAGGTGTCTCATTCATTCTTATCAATCGATAAGTATCGAAATTCTTTTTTTGTGGTTTTCCGTTTTTAAATGAAAAATCACCATACATCGCATGACCAATTCCATCTAAAACTCCTCCTTGTATTTGATTAATTGCCCCAGTAGGGTTTACAACAATTCCACAATCTACAGCAGCTATCACCTTTTTAACTACTGGCAATCCATCTTTTATTTCTATTTCTGCTACTTCTGCAACATGAGTATTATGACTGTAATAAGCTGCAAAACCTTTATAAACACCTTCTTTCTTTTCGCTCCAATTACTCCTCTCTTCTACTAACTTTATGGTATCTTCCATTCTCTGACCTGAATATTCAATCTTTGCATCAGCTGTATTTTTCACATTCTGCAATAAATCGATACGTAATTGTAATGGATCTACACTTAACTCTTCTGCTACCTCATCAAAGAAACTTTGCTCTGCATAAGCTAAGAAATTTGTGTAAGGAGCTCTCCAAGCACCAGTAGTAATTTTACTTTGATAATTTTTAGTTGATACTTTATAATTTGGAATACATCCTGCTGGAAAGAAGTTTGGAATTAAATCATACATGTTTCCATTTACAGCTGCTTCTTTTAAATGGTATCCAGTTATTTTACCATCTTTTATTGAAGCTGCAATTCTATATTTAATTGCTGGACGATAAATACCATCTGTCATATCATCTTCTCTAGAGAACACAACTTTAACTGGCTTTTTAGTTAAATTTGATACCTCTGCAGCTTCTTCTGCAAAATCTCCATAAAGTCTTCTTCCAAAACCACCACCCATTCGAGTCATTTCAAGGTCTATTTCACTTTCATCACGATTCAACAATTTAGCTATTTTGCCTGCTGTCCATTGTGGTGTTTGAATAGGTCCTACTAAATGAATTTTCTCAGGAGTAATATCTGCATAAAAATTCATCGGTTCTAAACAGTTGTGTGGTAAGAATGGTGAATGATATGTTCTTTCTATAACTTTATCTGCATTTTTAAATGCAGACTTAACATCTCCATCATTTCTTCTAACCTCAAAATCCTTACCATCTAAAATTCCATTTAAAACTCTATCGTGGTCTTCTGTATTTTCTAAATCTTCATTACTACTCCATTCAGCTTTTAAAGCTTTTTTCCCTTTCATTGCAGCCCAAGTATTAGAAGCTAGTACAGCTACTTTATCTCCAAATTTTACTACTTGAGTTACTCCATTAACTTTTTTAGCTTCTGCATCATCAAAACTAACTAATGTTTGACCAAATGCTGGAGGTCTTAATACTGAAACATAAGACATGCCTTCTGCTTTGTAATCTAATCCAAATAACGGTTTTCCTGTTACTATTTTCTTTAAATCAACATTAATTGCATCATTTCCTATAATCGTATATTCTGAAGGCTTTTTAAGTTGAACATTCTCTGGCACCTCTAGGGTAGCAGCTTCTTTAACAACATCTCCATATCCTAGAGTTTCGCCTTTTTCGTTTGTTATTACTCCTTTTGAAGCTTTACAGGTAGTTGCATCAACACCCCATTTTGCAGCTGCTGCATTTATCAACATTTGCTTAGTAGTGGCACCAGTTTGTCTTAGTGCATCCCAACCAAATCGAATAGACTGACTTCCTCCTGCTACTTGACGAGTATATTCTTTTTTATTATATTTTCCTTGAACTACATTTACCTTATCCCATTCTATATCTAACTCTTCTGCTATAATCATTGGCATTGATGTTTTTACACCTTGACCAATTTCAGGATTTGGTGAAAATATAGATACATAGCCATTATCTGCTATCTGAATAAAAGCATTGAAATCATTGAAATTTAAATTTTCAATATCTACAGGTGGTTTTACTTCTGATTTACAAGCTGTAAATAAATTAAACCCAACTAACAAACCTCCACTAGCTAGTGCTGAAGTTCTTAAAAAATTTCTTCTACTGAATGTTAAATTCTTTTCTTGTGTGCTCATAATAATCAGTTTTAAGACATTTTTTCTGCTGCAATAGCTACAGCTTTTTCAATTCTATTGTATGATGCACATCTACATAAATTACCATGCATGGCTTCTCTAATTTCACTTGTAGAAGGATTAGGATTTTCTTTTAAGAAAGAAGCTGCTGTCATAATTTGTCCTGCTTGACAATAACCACACTGAGGAACATCTACAGTTTCCCAAGCTTCTTGTAACGGATGATTACCTTCTTTAGATAAACCTTCTATAGTGGTTATTTCTTCCTTATCAATTAAGGAAATCTGTAATTGACAACTTCTTGTAGCTACTCCGTCTACATGGATTGTACAAGCTCCGCATTGAGCAATTCCACATCCAAATTTAGTTCCTACTAAATTTAACTCATCACGTAAAACCCAAAGTAAAGGGGTATCAGAATCGGCTGTAACAGTCACCAATTCTCCATTGATTTTTAGATTATAGGTTGGCATTTTATGTTAGTTTTTTATAGCTATTAAATTACAAAAAATATCTACATAGCTAACCCTTTATTCTTTTTTAAGATTTATTTAATAAAAAAAGAATCGCTTTTTAGCGATTCTTTTTGATTGTGATCTTTATTTAACTTCTAAAAGAGCTTCATCAATAATTCCTTGAACTACTTCCGGATTTAATAGCGTACTTGTATCTCCTAAATTACTTAAATCGTTAGCTGCTATTTTACGAAGAATTCTCCTCATAATTTTACCTGAACGTGTTTTGGGTAAGCCTTTTGTAAATTGAATTTTATCTAATTTAGCTATTGGACCAACTTGTTCTGTAATTATTTGATTAATTTCTTTTCGTAAATTATCATGATTTCTTGATTCTCCTGTGTCTTTTAAAATAACATATCCGTACAAAGCATTTCCTTTTATATTATGAGGAAAACCTACAATTGCTGATTCTGCCACAGCTGGATGCTCGTTAATAGCGTCTTCAATAGGTGCTGTTCCTAAATTATGACCTGACACAATAATTACATCATCTACCCTACCTGTTATTCTATAATACCCTACTTCATCTCTAAATGCTCCATCTCCTGTAAAGTACTTATTCTCAAAAGCTGAAAAATATGTGTCTTTGTATCGTTGATGATTTCCCCAAATAGTTCTTGCCATTGATGGCCATGGAAATTTAATTGACAACCTTCCTTCTACCTGATTTCCTTTAATTTCATTTCCTTCTGCATCCATTAATACTGGTTGAATGCCTGGAAAAGGTAATGTAGCATATGTTGGTTTTGTTGGTGTAGAAAACGGAATTGGTGTAATCATTATTCCTCCTGTTTCTGTTTGCCACCAAGTATCAACTATCGGACTTTTACGTTTTCCTATATTATCGTCATACCAATGCCAAGCTTCTTCGTTTATTGGTTCTCCTACGGTTCCTAAAATTTTTAATGACGATAAATCATGCGATTCTACATACCCTAATCCTTCTTTTGCTAAAGCTCTAATTGCAGTTGGAGCTGTATAAAATTGATTAATTTTATGTTTTTCAACAATTTCCCAAAAACGTCCAAAATCAGGATAACTTGGAACCCCTTCAAACATTACTGTAGTTGCTCCATTTGCTAAAGGTCCGTATACTATGTAACTATGACCTGTTATCCAACCAATATCTGCTGTACACCAGTAAATATCATCTTCTGTATATTGAAAAACATTTTTAAATGTGTAGGCAGTATATACCATATATCCGGCTGTTGTATGCAACATTCCTTTTGGTTTTCCTGTAGAACCAGAAGTATACAATATAAATAAAGGATCTTCAGCATCCATTATTTCTGCCTCGCATTCAGAAGAAACTTCATCTAATAATGGTGTTAGCCAAACATCTCTTCCTTCTTTCATTGCTATTGCTGAATTAATTCTTTTTACTACTAAAACATTATCTACACAAGTACAACTTTCTAATGCTTCATCTACAATACCTTTTAAATCGATTGTTTTTGCTCCACGATAAGAACCATCAGAAGTGATTACCATTTTGCATTCTGAATCATTAATTCTTGTTGCTAATGCATTGGAAGAAAACCCTGCAAAAACTACTGAATGAATAGCTCCAATTCTTGCACAAGCTAATACCGAAATGGCTAATTCTGGAATCATTGGAAGATATATACATACACGATCTCCTTTTTCGATTCCTTTAGATTTTAATACATTGGCAAACTTGTTTACTTGTTTGTGTAACTCTTTGTAGGTGATTTTTTGAGCTGGTTCTTCTGGATTATTAGGTTCAAATAAAATAGCGGTTTTGTCTCCTTTAGTTACTAAATGTCTGTCAATACAATTTTCTGTAATGTTTAATTTAGCTCCTTCAAACCATTTTACTTCTGGCTTGGTAAAATCCCAACTTAACACGTTATTCCATTTTTTTCTCCATAAAAAATGTTCTTCAGCTATTTCTTCCCAGAACATTTCTGGATTTTCTACTGATTTTCTGTAAACTTGAAAATATTCTTCTAAATGTTTTATATGGTAGTTACTCATGTTATTTTAGTTGATTTGCTCTATAAATTTATAGTTTTATTATAACTTTCATTAAAATTTTAAAAATAAATTCGAAAAACTCTACTGAAATAATCAGTAACCTTCTTTAAAATTAAACGCTATGTAATTTTTCTTTTGCACATCATATGAGTCAATAATAAATCATTTAGAGCAAACTCCACGACTCTAATGTCTGTAATTTTGATTTATAATTTTAAAAAAACTTTATATGGATATTGTATATGAATATGTGAATGTTAGTGCTAGTAAGCGTTTAGAAAGCTTAATTGAAGAAAAACTTTTAAAACTTCAAAAAAGATATTCGTTTATAATACGTGCTGATGTCTTTTTAAAAAAGGATAACAATGAATTGGAAAAACAACAGCATTGTGGAATACGTTTAAGTGGACCAGGTCCGAGGATTTATGCCTCATCTGACGAGAAAAGCTTTCAAGAAGCTATTAATGAAACAATTGAAGATTTAAAGGATATTCTTGAAAAAAGAAAATCAAAAATGAAAGCACACCTGTAACACAATCTTTATAATTGGTATACAAACAATCTTATTAACTTAAACATATTTATGAATAAAATAATTCCTGACAGCATAAAAGAAGAAGTTGAAATAGCTTTATCTTTTTTTCCGAGTCTGAAGAACACTCCTATTGAATTTAAATTTAAAAAAAACATAAAAAAATCTACTATGCAAGCTCAACCAAAGTTTCCTAGTCTTTTTAATTTTAAAAAAAATAGAAGTTATATTATTTTAATTAGTAAATGTGTGAAAATTGAAAACGCTACTTATGAGACCAAAGATTTACCAAAAGATGTTCTTATTGGTTGGCTTGGACATGAATTAGGTCATATTATTGACTATGAAGACAAGAGCAATTTAAACTTAATTTTCTTTGGAATAAAATATTTATTATTTGACAAACATATTGTAGAAGCTGAGAGAAAAGCTGATACTTTTGCTGTAAGAAACGGTATGCAATCTTATATATTAGCTACTAAAAACTTTATTTTAAACAACGCTGATATTTCTGAATCTTACAAGAAACGAATTAAAAGATATTATTTATCTCCTGAAGAAATTATGCAACTTTTACAGTAAAATAATGTAATTTACTGGTAAAAATAAAACATCTTATAATCAATAATAAGATGTTTTATTTGTTTTAAAGTGATTTAAAGTGATTTAAAGTGATTTAAACTACATATTGTTCTTTTACAAACTCTTCCCATTCATTAAATTTATCCTCCCCCATTACTCTTTCTGTTTTTATTTGTCCACCTTTCTTTTTGTTATGAGCATTCCATTCGTAAAATACATCAGGTTTAACTAACGTTACTTTTACTCCTTTTAAAGCTTTACTTCTGGCTACTTTATAATTTTTATTTGCTTCTTTTAAAAAAGTATCTAATTCACTTGCTATTTCTTTTTCATTTAACTCTGCATCCGTTCCCAAATACCATGTATGATAAAACTCATCATCTTGATGTCTTTTTGCACAAATTGTATATTCTTTAATTTCAATATTCAATTTTTCTTCTAAATGTTGCATAGCATCATCCATTTTATTTACTGACAGTTGAGAACCAACCGTATTTAGGAAAAACTTAGTACGACCAGTAATTTTAATCTCAGCTCGTTCTACATCTGTAAACTCAATTGTATCTCCTATTATATAACGCCAAGAACCACTAACTGTACTTATAATAAGCACGTAATCTTGATTTAACTTAACATCTGCTAAAGTAATAGAAGGTGCATCATCAACTAAAGAACCATCTGGTTGTATATAGTCAGCTTCAAACGGAACAAATTCAAAATAAATACCGTTACTTGTATTTAATTGCATTGCATCAGTTTCTGGTCTTACTTGTGTAGCTATATAGCCTTCTGAAGCTAGGTAGGTATCTATAACCGTAATAGGTTTTCCTAGGAGTGCATTAAAACTTTTTTCATAAGAAGCGAATGATACTCCGCCTGAGGTATACACTTGTAAATTAGGCCATATTTCATGAATGTGTTTTACATTATGATAGTCAATTACTTTTTGTATCATTAATTCCATCCAAGAAGGTATACCACTTAAAGCTCCTATATCCCAATCTTTTGCTCTCTGAGCAATTTTTTCTACTCGTTTATCCCAATCATCAATCTCTGCAATTTCAACTCCTGGTTTATAATATGGTTTAAACCAAAAAGGAATATTACTTGCTGTTATACCACTAATTTCTCCTTCTAATTTTTCATCTGCTCGTTCATTTAAATCTGTAGAGCTCCCTAACATCATTATCTCTTTCTCAAAAAAATCAGCAGGCAAATCGAAATTTTTTAAAGACAACACTTGTTTAATACCCGAACTTCTTATTGCAGAAATCATATCATCTGTTACTGGTATTCTTTTACTTTCTTTACCTGTAGTACCAGAACTTAAAGCAAAATAAGAAGGATCTCCTGGCCAAGTAACATTTATTTCATCATCATGTATTTTTTGCCACCACTCTTTATTAATTTTATTGTAATCGAAATAAGGAACTCTTTCTGAAAACTCTTTAGTAAAGTTTTCTGTATTTAAAATTTCATGAAAATTATAAGACTTTCCAAATTGAGTATTCTTCGCTTTCTTTAATAAATCAATTAAAACTTCTTCTTGTTCTTTAACAGGATTAAAGTCTGTTATTGATGTATTTGCTATGTTAATTATTCCTTTAATTATTCCTCCTAAAATTGCCATAATATTCTGATTTTACTTCAAAACTACAAAAACAAATCCTAGAAAAACCCTGTAAAAATCTATAGAGTTAAAGTAAAAATGATATGAGTTAACAATCGCTTTTCTTCTGTCATAATTTTGCAATGTAAACGAATTATTAATCATTAAAAACACAAATATGAGTCAAGGAAACAAAGCGTTTGAAATATTATTAGGAACTGCAATTGGAGCTGGATTAGGTATATTATTTGCTCCTGATAAAGGAAGTAATACAAGGAAAAAAATTATTAAGAATGCTAATGCTACCAAAGATAATGTTTTAACAGAAGTTGAAAACTTACAAGAAACTATAACATCAAAAGCATCAGAATTAAAAAATACCGTTTCTGATACAATTAGTAATCAGAAGGAAACATTAGAGGAAAAATTAGACAATATAACCACTGATGTAAGTTATAAAGCTGAAGATATAATTATTAGCTTAGAAAAAAAGTTGAAAGCTTTGAAAGCAAAAAACAAACAATTGCAGACTAAATAATTATGCCTGTGTTTGAATCTTTAAATAATACAACGAATAAAGCTTTAGAAAAAGGAGAAGATCTGTTAAAGCAAACTGAAGCTTACTACAAGCTCAAGTTATTTCAATCACTAACAATGTCTATATCATTGTTAGTGAAATTTGCAACCATAGGAGCTTTTGCTTTAATTGCTTTTATTTTTATTGCTGTGGCTTTGTCTTCTGCTATTGGTAAAATGTTAAATAATGAAACTTATGGATACTTTGCTGTAGCTGGTATTTTTATGATGTTCGCATTTATCACCTTTTTACTAAGAAACAAAATTGAAAACTTAATTATAAAACATTTATCACACAGATATTTTCTTGATAACTACAATGAAAACATATAACAACAACCAAGAAATGCTTAATGATTTAAAAACACTAAAGCTAAAAAGAGATATTTCTATAGAAGAACTGAAAATTGTAAAAAATCAATTTAAAGACGATTTATCTTTTAGTAGTTGGTTAAGCTCTGCTGTAAGAGTAACCACAAAACTAGGAATTTACAATTTAGCTAAAAGAATATTAAAATAAACTAAAAATTATTACTTATTATGATGAAAGTACAAACTTATTTAACCTTTAAAGGTGATTGTCAAAATGCTCTAAACTATTATGCCGATATTTTTGATGCAAAAATTATAAACAAACAAACTTATCAAAATTCCAAAAGGGACATACCTGAAAATTATCGAAATAATATTGAACACGCAGAACTCAAAGGTAAAGGCATCCACATAATGGCATACGATGCTTCTCCTGACACTCCTCTAACTTCAGGAAATAATGTGCAAATGAGCATAGATATTGATAATACACACAAAGCAAAAGATATTTTTAGTAAACTATCCGATGAAGGTACAATTCATCATGAATTTAAAGTTACTGATTGGAATGCAATGTATGGACGTTGTACAGACAAATATAATATTCAATGGATGGTTAATAGTAAATTATGATACGCTTTGAATTTCTAATTTTATAAAAACCCTTATAATAGATTATAGTCTCTTATAGGGGTTAAGCTATTATTTACCACCTTAAATCTAAGTTTTTTTATTTTTAAAAGTAATTAAACCGATATTTTACATCCCCATCCACAGATACTGTTTATTACTATTTAACACAGTAAAGGAGTTAAATCGACTTTTAGAGTTAACAAAAAATCATAAACTACACTTTACAACAACTTTTCCTCTCATTAATTATAATTAGAAGGAGTGTTTCGTTTTTTACTTCATTTTTTTATGAAACGTTATATCTTTTTAACTTAATTTATCTAAAACAGCCTATTATCAGTCTTTTTTACAACTACACTAACATTATATTAACACCTAATTAACTGAAAATAATAGACCATACAGATAGTTTTAACATTTCAAAAAATTAATTAAAAACTATTATTGTGAAACTAAAATTACCATCAAACTTACGACTCTTTATTGTGTATTATGAAAATGTGAAAAACAAAATTACAAGTGGGGAAATTTGCTATTAAAAAAGAAACTTATGTTAATTAAATTATGAAAAAGTTGAGGCTGTTTAAAATTGTTTTTAAACAGCCTTTTATTTTATTTACAAACTCTCAATTTCATCTAACATTAAATTATAGTCATACTGTAAATCTTCATGAAGAGCACTTATTGCTTTTTTAGCCAATCGAATTTGTGTTTCTAATACTTTTTGAAGTCTTGGACTTTTTGTTATTGAAGGTTTAAACTCTTTTAATTTCTTACAAAAGTATAATAGCAACTCTGCTTCGGTGCTTTTCTTTTTAGAATATCGAATCTGTTTTTTTAAGGAAGTAAGTATCTTACGTACACTTTTTCTTATGTAAAAGAAACTTTTCGTATTAATTTCATCAAACAACATATCTACTTCTTCTTTTATTGCTGCAATATACCTATCCTCATCATGAGCTTCAAATAATAAATACGTAAGTAGTTCTTTATTTTCTTTTTTAAAACGAGCTAATTTTAAACATAGTTCCAATAACTCATCTGCACTTTTATATTTTAATTCGTCTTTTAATATTTTTATTGAAGCTGGTTTCATACAAACATTTTATAAAATTAATATATAAAAAAACCTCACAGCAATAAAAACTATGAGGTTTATATTTTAATAAAAATGAAATTTATCTTAAAGCTTTGAATTGAGATCTACTAAGCATTAAGTTTACAATTCCTGATTTCTTAAATTGTTACGTTGGCAATACTTGGTATTTCAACTAGTTCATTTACGTCTTCATTATAATCTACACCTTCAACTTTAAAACCGAACAGATTAAAGAAATCATTGCTGTAGCCTTTTAAATCTCCTAATTCAGTTAAGTTTTCAGTAGTTGCTTGTTCCCAAAGTTTAGTAATTTCAGCCTGAACATCCTCTCTCATTTCCCAATCATCGATTCTAATTCTACCTTTATCATCTAAATCTAAACTTCCTCCAAATAAACGCTCACTATATAAACGTTCAATTTGCTCGATACATCCTTCATGAATTCCTTTTTCTTTCATTACTTTAAATAATAACGAAATATATAATGGAATTACAGGAATAGCAGAACTAGCTTGAGTAACTAATGCTTTATTTACTGAAACATATGCCTTACCTCCAATTGACTTTAAATCATCTGTAATTGTAAATGCTGTTGCTTCTAAATGATCTTTAGCTGCTCCAATAGTTCCTTTTCTGTACACTGCCTCGGTTAATGATGGACCAATGTAAGAATATGCTACAGTAGTAGCTCCTTCAGCTAATAAATTTTCAGCTTTTAAGGTATCCATCCACATTTTCCAATCTTCACCACCCATTACAGTTACTGTATTCTCAATATCATCTCCTTCTGCTGGTTTGATTGATATTTCAGATACTTTTCCTGTATGAAAATCTACAGTTTTATTAGAAAATTCTCCACCAATTGGTTTTAATACCGACTTGTATCTCTTTCCTGTTTCTGGATGTGTTCTTACTGGTGATGCTAAACTATAAATCACAAGATCAACCTGACCTAAATCTTCTTTGATTAATTGTACTACTTGATCTTTAATTTCATTTGAAAACGCATCTCCATTTATACTTTTAGCATACAAACCTGCTTTTATTGCTTCTTTTTCGAAAGCTGCAGTATTGTAAAAACCTGGTGATGCTGGTCTACCTTCACTTGCTGGTTTATCAAAAAAAACTCCAATAGTAGCTGCATCTGAACCAAATGCACTTGTAATTCTTGATGCTAATCCAAAACCTGTTGAAGCTCCTATTACTAGTACTTTTTTAGCCCCTTCAATTTTTCCTTTAGACTGGATGTATGCTATCTGATTTTTTATATTTTGCTCACATCCTACTGGATGAGATGTCAGACAGATAAATCCTCTAGTTCTTGGTTCTATAATCATTGTTCGCGTTGTTTGTTTTTTATTTGGTCAAAAGATTGTACTTTAAAAAGACAATTCTTGTTGATTATCGTAAATTCTTTTCCCCATCATACTCAAAATTCTTTTATTAAATTCTGTATCTTTTTCTACATATATAGCAAACTCTTCTTGAGTAAATTGACCTATTATAATTCCTAATAATTGATTTCTTAGCACAGCATTCTTTTTTATTAAAGCTGTTACTTCTTGTTGAAAATGTTCTTTCGCTATTTTTGACATTACTATTTTTTGCTTTTTACAAAAATGTAAAAATACACTCATGATCAAATCATTTTGCAACTTTAATATAGGACGTAATGTTGTATTCTGAAAATTTTCTTCTTCTTGTACAGAAGATAAATTTAATACAGGTCGTATACTTACTCTGTTATCTTGCATTTAAAAAATTAACTACATTATTTTCTATACGACTCAAAATATCATCTGTTTCAGCTTTCACAAACGTTTCACCAGTGATTTGCTCGTATAATTCAATGTATCTATTTGATATTTCAATGATTTTTTTATCAGACATTTCTGGAATTTGCTGTCCGTCTTTTCCTTGAAATCCATTTTCAATTAACCACTTACGTACAAATTCTTTAGAAAGCTGCTTTTGCTTTTCGCCTTTTTGTTGACGTTCTTCATATCCTTCTTCATAAAAATATCTTGATGAATCTGGTGTATGAATTTCATCTATCAATACGATCTTTCCATCTTTTGTTTTTCCAAATTCGTATTTAGTATCTACTAAAATTAAACCTCTTCCTTTGGCTATCTCAGTACCTCTTTCAAATAACTTTCTAGTATAATCTTCTAAAACCAAATAGTCTTCTTCAGAAACGATTCCTTTTGCTAAAATTTCTTCTCTAGAAATATCTTCGTCGTGTTCTCCGTTATCTGCTTTGGTTGAAGGTGTTATTATTGGTGTCGGAAATTTATCATTTTCATTCATTCCTTCTGGCATAGTAACACCACATAATAATCTTTTACCTGCTTTATATTCTCTTGCAGCATGTCCAGATAAATATCCACGAATCACCATTTCTACTTTGAAAGGCTCACATAAATGCCCTACAGCTACATTTTCATCAGGGTTTGCCATTAACCAATTTGGAACAATATCAACAGTATCGTTCATCATTTTAGTAGCAATTTGATTTAAAATTTGCCCTTTAAATGGTATTTGACGCGGCATAATAACATCAAAAGCCGACAAACGATCTGAAGCAATCATTACTAATAAATCGTCATTAATATTATATACTTCTCTTACTTTACCTTTGTATACTGACTTTTGTTGTGGAAAGTTAAAGTTGGTTTTGTTTATTGTATTCATTGTATTGCGTTGTGTTGCGCAAAAGTAAACTTTTTAATCTTTTTGTGGAATTGTTTTATGTAGGTAAATAAAAGTTATACTACATAATATTTATTTCATATCACAAATATCAGTTTAATGAAAGATTTAAAGTATAGCTCTTATTAAACTCAGCAAAATTCTTATTGAAAAATTTTAACGCTTGTGAATTCAATTCTGTTGGAGCTATTTTTGCTTGAAAAATTCCTTCTACATTTTCTTCTATTACTCCTTCAAGCATAAGGGTTACATAAGGACCTACTATTGTTTTGCTGGAACTCCAACTTTTAGGAGTAGATTCTTTTAAACCCATATAATCCATACCGTCAATAATAATTGTATCGCCTATTCCTATACCTATGTTAACAGAAAACATTTTATCATAAAGTCTAGAAACTTTTATATCATAATCAAAATTTCTGTTTGCTTTAAAATTAATATCTTTTTTATCAACATGAACATATTCCTTATATCTAAGACTATCATTATCTTCTTTTATTAGATTTAACTTAAATTCTAAATCAAAAACAACATCTGAAGTACCACATTCTATCATAGATATTTTAACTATCTCGCCTATACCTTCATAAGATTCTACTTCGGGACATTTATTAGAAGAACATGATTGTAAAAGTATTAAGATAAATATTCCAATTATTTTATAAAACTTCATAAAACCCTACTCCGTCTCTATACTCTTATAAGCTTTTATAATCTTCTTCACTAAACGATGACGCACCACATCTTTATCATCTAAATACACCTGAGCCACCCCATCAATACTTTTTAATGCTAGTAAAGCCTCTTTTAATCCAGACACTTGTTTTCTTGGTAAATCTATCTGACCAGGATCTCCTGTAATTACAAACTTTGCATGCTTACCCATACGTGTTAAAAACATCTTCATTTGTGCATGTGTGGTATTTTGTGCTTCATCTAAAATAACAAAAGCATTATCTAAAGTTCTACCACGCATAAAAGCTAACGGAGCTATTTGTATTGTTCCGTTTTCTATATATGCTTGTAATTTTTCTGAAGGAATCATATCACGTAATCCATCATACAAAGGTTGCATATACGGATCCAATTTCTCTTTTAAATCTCCTGGTAAAAAACCTAAATTTTCACCAGATTCAACTGCAGGTCGTGTTAAAATAATACGTCTAACATCTTTTTCCTTTAATGCCTTTACTGCTAAAGCTACAGCTGTATATGTTTTACCCGTTCCTGCTGGTCCTACTGCAAATAACAAATCGTTTTTTTGCATTAAGGCAACCATCTTGCGTTGGTTCTGTGTTTGTGGAGTAATTACTTTTCCGTTTACTCCATGTACTAATACATCGCTATTATTTCCGAATTTCCTCTCTTCTTCTTCTTTTCCGTTTGAAGTTAAAATACGTTCAATGCTATTTTCATCTAACTTATTGTACTTATTAAAGTATTTAATCAATCGCTCTAAACGCAATTCAAATTCATCTAAAACCTCTGGATCGCCATACACTTTAAGCTTGTTTCCACGAGCTACAATTTTAATTTTAGGGAAATATGTTTTTAATATAGAAATCGTTCTGTTATGTGCTCCAAAAAAATCATTTGGATTAATTTCTGTTAGTTCAATTACTCTTTCGTTCAAATGCTACTATTTTTAATTTTATTATGCTTAAAAGTAAGGATTATTTTATTCATTTATGTAGCTTTGCCCTAATTTTTAGCTTAGTTTTTCACAAAATAATTAACAATAAATTGTAATGGCTTTAATTACTTTAACTACTGATTTTGGTACCAAAGACCATTTTGCTGGAACAGTAAAAGGAGCTATTTATACAGAATTACCTGAAGCTAAGATTGTTGATATTACTCACGAGATATCTCCTTTCAATATTACTGAGACTGCTTACATTGTTAAAAATGCTTACAAAAGCTTTCCAAAAGGTTCTATACATATTATAGGTGTAGATTCTGAATTGAGTGTTCAGAATAAACATTTGGCTATTTTGTTAGATGAACATTACTTTGTATGTCCTGATAATGGAGTTATTTCTATGATTGCTTCGGAAATTAATCCGACTAAAATTGTAGAAATAAACATTCATAATCATGTAGAAAGTAGTTTTCCGGTTTTAGATGTTTTTGTAAAAATTGCTTGTTTTATTGCTAATGGCGGAAAATTAGATGTTATTGGTAAAGAAACCAGTTCTTATAAAAAGCTTATAGAAATTCAACCTAAAGTGAATCAAGCAAAAAATATTATTAAAGGTGGTATTATTTATATTGATAACTACGGAAATGTGATTAGTAATATTAGTAAGAAACTCTTTAATGAAATAGGAAAAGATAGAGCTTTTTCTATCACCGCAAGACGATATACATTTTCTAACGTGTATGCCCAATACAACGAAGTTGTAAATTACGATGCTGATGATATTGGTTTGTATGACGGAAAAAAGTTAGCTTTATTTAATTCTGCTAATTTTTTAGAAATTGCTATTTACCGTAGTAACCTACAAACTGTTGGTGGTGCTTCTACATTGCTTGGTTTAAACTACAGAGATACCATTACTGTTGAGTTTTTTGATGAAGATGTTCCTGATTTTGTAACTGTTAATTAATTTTTATGTTTGTACGTATAGTAAAATTGAGTTTTCAACCAGAAAAAATAGATACTTTCTTGGCTAATTTTGAGAAAAAGAAAGAATTCATACGAAATTTTCCTGGTTGTCGTTTATTAGAGTTATACAGAGATAAAAATGATACAAATGTCTTTTTTACATATAGCTACTGGGATAGTGAAGCTGATTTAGAAAATTATAGACATTCTGAATTATTTAAAAATATATGGGCAGAAACTAAAGTCTTTTTTAATGATAAACCATTCGCTTGGAGTGTTGATAAAGTTGTAAGTTTGGAATAAGTTCAGTGATCAATTAACAATTATCAATGAACTTAAAGTTATAAATTTAGTTTTTCTTCCAGAGAAATATTAGAATAATAAATTAAAGTATATTAAAATTGATATCAATATTAAAAAAAGAATTTAATTCATTTTTTGCATCGCCAATTGCTTATTTGGTAATTGGTGTATTTTTGCTTGTTAATGGATTGTTTTTGTGGGTTTTTAAAGATAATTTTAATGTTTTAAATGCTGGTTTTGCCGATTTAAATTCATTTTTCTACTTAGCTCCTTGGCTATTTTTATTTTTAATTCCTGCCATTACCATGAAAAGCTTTGCTGACGAATTAAGTATTGGTACCATAGAAATATTAAGAACAAAACCTATTAGTGATTGGCAGATTGTATTGGGTAAATACCTAGCTTCTTTGTTATTAGTAACGGTAGCTGTAATACCAACACTTACCTATGTTTACACCATTTATTCTTTAGGTAACCCTATTGGAAATATTGATGTAGGTACTATTATTGGCTCTTATATAGGTTTGTTATTTTTAGCATCATCCTATACAGCTGTAGGATTATTTACTTCTACTCTATCAAAAAATCAAATTACTGCCTTTATCTTAGGTATTAGTATTTGCTTTTTTATTTTTTATGCTTTTGATGCAATTTCAGATTTAATAGGATCTTCTTCATACTATGTGAAGTTATTCGGAATTAACGAGCATTATAAAAGTATTAGTCGTGGTGTTATTGATACACGAGACATTATTTATTTTGTATCTATCAGTTTCTTTTTTCTTTTCATCACTAAAAAACAGCTAGAAAATGAGTAAAAAAATAAAATCTATTGTATTTGTTTTAGCTGCACTTATAGTTGTTAATTTTATAAGTAATCAGTTTTTTAAAAGATTTGATGTAACGAAAGACAAACGTTATACATTATCTGAAGTAAGTAAAAATATTATTACTGACCTTGATAGAAATTTAATCATAAATGTTTATTTGGAAGGTTCATTTCCTTCTGAATTTCAAAGACTACAAATTGAAACTCGTCAATTTTTAGAAGAATTACAATCGGAAAATTCTCATGTTCGCTTTCGCTTTGTAAATCCTGAAGGCATGGAGCAAGAACTGGTAAAAAATGGAATGACTCCTAGTCAATTAACTGTTGAGGAGGATGGAAAACTTTCTGAAAGTATTATTTTTCCTTGGGCAGAAGTTTTTTACGGGAAAAAATCGCAGGTGGTGTCATTGCTTCCAAATACAATGGCAACTTCTCAAGAATCACAATTACAAAATGCAGTTGCTTCTTTAGAACATTCTTTTGCTAATGCTATTGATTTAGTTTTACAGAAAGAAAAGAAAAAAATAGCTGTTTTATCTGGAAATGGAGAATTAGATGACATTAAAATATTTAGCTTATTAACTAGTTTAAAAGACAAATACTTACTAGATAAAATTTCTTTAGATTCTGTTGAAAAAAATCCTACTAAGACTTTAAAAAAACTCAAAGAATTTGATTTATCTATAGTTGCTAAACCTACCGAACGATTTTCTGACAAAGAGAAATTAGTACTAGATCAATATGCGATTAACGGAGGGAAAATGCTTTGGATGCTTGATAATTTGAGCGCGGATACTGATAGTTTATATAATCAAGGAAAAATGTTGGCTTTACCTAGAGACTTAAATCTAACTGATTTATTATTTAGTTATGGTGTAAGAGTCAATAACAAATTAGTTCAAGATGTATATGCCTCAAAACTGACTTTAGTTGCTGGTAATGTAGGTAATCAACCTCAATTTGAAAGTTACGATTGGTTTTATCATCCTCTGGCAGGTGCAAATCCAAATCATCCTATTACTAAAAATATACTTCCTGTTCGTTTCCGTTTTACAACACAAATAGATACTTTAAAGAAACCGATTAAAAAAACACCTTTAATTGTTAGTTCGGTATCATCAAAACTATTGGGGACTCCTAGAATTATTGAATTAGAAAGTATTACAGAAGCTCCTATACAAGAAGAATATACAGAAGGAAATCAATTATTAGCAGTATTATTAGAAGGTGAATTTCATTCTGCATACGAAAATAGAACTACACCTTTCGATTTAACCGATTTTAAAAAAGTTTCTTCTCCTAGTAAAATGATTGTAGTTGCTGATGGTGACATAGCTAGAAATCAGATTTTAAAAGGAAAACCTTATGATTTAGGATTAGATAAATGGACACAACAGCGTTTTGGTAATAAAGACTTCTTGTTAAACTCTATCGAATATTTATTAGATGATACTGGCTTAATTGATCTTAGAAATAGATCTGTTCAACTTAGAATGTTAGACAAACAAAAAGCCTACAAAGAAAAAGGCTTTTGGCAGGTTGTAAACATTGTTGTTCCGCTTGCTTTGTTATTCTTATTCGGTTTTGGTTTTAATTATATCAGGAAAAGGAAATATCAATAAATCAGTGATCTTTGATCAGTAAACAGTGATCAAATTATTATTCATCTCTGGATATAAAATTATCTTATTCAGACATACCGATGACTAATAATTGATAATTGAAATTAACATCCTTCATCGCAGCAATTATCATCTTTTACTAATTTACAGGTTACAACGGCTAATAACGCTCCTAAAACTGGCGCTATCATATACAACCAAAGGTCTGTAAACTTACCTGAAACAATAGCTGGAGCTAAAGAACGAGCAGGATTCATAGATGCTTTTGTTATTGGTCCGGCAAACATTGCTTCTAATAAAACTACACCTCCAATGGCTATTCCTGCCATTACTCCTACTTCTTTACTTCCTGTTGATACATTTATAATGGTAACCATTAAGAAAAAAGTTAAAATCAGCTCTAACACAAAGGCTCGAATTGCATCTGTAGAATGCAGTGTTGCTCCGTAAAACTCGCTTTCAGGAAACAAAAACCATAATAAGAAACTAGCAAAAACAGCTCCTAATATTTGAAAAAAGATATACTTTGGAACCTCTGCCCACGGAAACTTTTTAGCATAAGCGAATGAAATTGTCACAGCAGGATTAAAATGTGCTCCAGAAATTTCACCAAAAGCATAAATCATTGCCATTACAATCAATCCCCAAGTTATTGCAATACCAACATGTCCAATAGAACCATTAGTAACCTCATTAATTGTCATAGCACCAGTTCCACAAAAAATAAGTGCAAAAGTTCCTACAAATTCAGATATATATTTTTTCATGTCAGCAAATATACAATGTCGTATTTTAAGTTTTTGTTAACATTTAAAACATATGTAAGCCGTAATTTTATCAAACAGAAAAATAAACTAATTTAATCATGAAAAAAGCTTTTTTAACTCTATTTGTAGCTATGTTAACATTTGCTGTTAACGCTCAAGTAAAAACTCCACAGCCAAGTCCACTTTCTAAATTAGAACAGAAAGTAGGTTTAACTGATGTTACTATAGAATATTCTAGACCTGGAATGAAGGGTAGAAAAATATTTGGAAACCTTGTTCCTTTTGGAAAATTATGGAGAACTGGAGCTAATAAAAACACTACAGTTACTTTTAGTGAAGATGTAACTATTAGCGGAACTACCTTAAAAAAAGGTTCATATGCTATTTTTACTAAGCCAGGTGCTTCTTCTTGGGAAGTTATTTTTTACAAAAACACTAATAACTGGGGTACTCCAAGAGAATGGAAAGATAGTGACGTAGCTTTAACAACTACTGCTAAAGTTGAAAAAATGCCAATGAAAATAGAAACTTTTACTATAACTATTGATGATCTTACTAACAGTTCTGCTGTTATTGGAATTCTTTGGGAAAATTCTTATGCTGGAATCAAGTTTTCTGTACCTACTGACAAAGCAGTTACTAAAAACATTGAAAGCGTAATGGCTGGTCCTTCTGCTAATGATTATTTTGCTGCTGCAACTTATTATTTATCTGAAAACAAAGACATCAACAAAGCTAAGATGTGGATTGACAAAGCAATTGACATGACAAGAGAGCAACCTCGTTTTTGGTACTTACGTCAACAATCTTTAATTCACGCTAAAGCTGGAGACAAGAAAGGTGCTATTCAAGCTGCTAAATCATCTTTAATGCATGCAGAAAAAGCTGGAAATGCTGATTATATTAAAATGAACAAAGACTCTCTTAAAGAATGGGGAGCTTAATCATAGAGCTAAATTAAAAGTAAGAACTCGAATACTACGGTATTCGAGTTTTTATTTGCGCTAAATTATAAATCTATTTTATAATTCATTTTCACTTTATCCATTACCACATGGGTGTAAAAATGTTTTAAATTCGAGTTGTTCATTAAATGTACTTTTTGAAACTCTTCAAAATGCCCCATACTTTTAGCTTGAACTATTAAAACAAAATCGTAGCTTCCTGTTACATAATAACACTGCATAACTTCATTACAAGTATTCATTGCTTTTTTAAACTCATCAATGGCTTTTGCATTTCCCTCATATAAAATTACATCTACAATACATGTAATACCATGCCCTACAAAATCAGCATTTACTATAGAAACATCAGCTTCAATAACATTGGTATTTCTAAGCTTTGTTATTCTTCTTTGAGCAGCACTTTGACTTAAACCTACTTGTATTCCTATTTCTTCTGATGTTAATCTGTTATTCCTTTGTAAAAGATTTAAAATCTTCTTATCAAACTCATCTAATTCATGCATAATTTACCCATTTTGTAACATAAAAATAGCATTAAATCTATTTTAGATGCCTAATTTGCGTAAATAATTTTAGTTTCTCCTACTAATTTTAACACCTAATTTTAAACTAAAAAAATGTTCGGTATTATTAATTTTGAAGCATTCATTTTGGCTTCTTTACTGTTAAACTTAACTCCAGGAGCGGACACAATGTATATTTTAGGTAGAAGTATTTCTCAAGGAAAAAAAGCAGGTATCTTATCAGCCTTAGGAATAGCTTCTGGTGCTTTAATTCATTGCTTATTTGCTGTTTTAGGCTTGTCTATCTTACTAGCTAAATCGGCATTAGCATTTCAAATTGTAAAATATGTAGGTGCTTTTTATTTAATTTATTTAGGAATTAAAATGTTAACCTCATCTTCTAAAGCATCTTTTGACCTTACTGAAAAAGTATCTAATGTTAACTTTAGAAAAATTTATCTATCAGGAATATTAACCAACTTATTAAATCCTAAAGTAGCCTTTTTCTTTTTAGCTTTCATTCCTCAGTTTATCAATGAAACTTACTCAAATAGTCCTATTCCGTTTTTAGTATTAGGCTTAACTTTTATTACTACTGGAACTATTTGGTGTTTAATATTAGCTTTCTTTTCTTCAAAACTGTCAGAAAAGATTAGAGCCAATTATCGTTTTAAAATATGGTTAGATAAAATTACAGGCAGTTTATTTATCGTATTAGGTATAAAACTTGCGCTTTCTAAAAAATAATCACTTTTTATTTTTTCAAAATGTAATTAATGATAGTTTTGCAGAAAAAATTGTACATTAAATTATGTTTTTATCTGAAGTAAAAAGTACTTACAAGGAAGATATTTCTATTCTTGTAAAGCTAGACAACCATCCGTGGAATTATTTATGTGAATGTGGTGAAGCTAAAAAGCTTACTGTAAAAGATATTCAAAACTGTAATGCTATCTTTATTAGCCATACACACATTGATCATTTTGCTAATTTTGATGCTGTAATTAGAAACCAGATTGGTATACAAAGAAAAGTAACTATTTGTGGACCTAGTGGAATTGCAAAAAAAATTCAATCTAGATTACAAAGTTATACTTGGAACCTTATTAATGAAGATGCTATTACTTATGAAATAAGAGAATATGTCTCTGAAAATAAAATCATTATATACCAAACAACGCCTCCTAGTTGGGATTTAAAAAAAGTAGGCGAAATTGACAGTAATATCATTTTTAAAGATGCTTTTTTTGAAGTAACAGGGATTCTTTTAAATCATAAAATTGATACGTTAGCTTACAAGTTTAAAGAATATGATACTATTAAAATTGATTTAGATTCGAGTGGTTTTAATGGTGGTAAGTGGATTCAAGATTTGAAAGATGCTTTTAAGAATAAAGAAAAAAAGAAAATTATAACCATTGATCAAGCTGAATATATTGCTGAAGATTTATTTCACTTACTACATGTAAAAAAAGGAGATTCAGTAGGTATAATAATGGATCATGCAGCTAACGATGAGAACCATTCTAAAATAAAATCACATTTTTATCAATGCAACAAAGTTTTTATTGAGAGTTTTTATTTAGAAAGAGACAAAGAATTTGCTATCACAAATTTCCATAGCTATTCAACAATGTCAGCTAAAATCATGAATGATTCTGAAGTTGCGCATCCCATTCCAGTTCATTTTTCGAGAAAATACGATCAAAAAGAAATTCAAGAATTAACTGAAGAGTTTTTTTCAGTAAGCAGTAAGCAGTAAGCAGTAAGCAGTAAGCAGTAAGCAGTAAGCAGTAAGCAGTAAGCAGTAAGCAGTAAGCAGTAAGCAGTAAGCAGTAAGCAGTAAGCAGTAAGCAGTAAGCAAAATTATTTTTTTGATTTTAACTACTCAACTATTAAAGATTATTTTACCACAAATAACTCTATACTTTATACTCCCTACTTGATACTTAATACTAATTGATAATTGATAATTGATAATTGATAATTGATAATTGATAATTGAATTTACATTTCTTTTTTATAATTTAACCCTATGAAAAAAATAGTTGTTATAACTGGCGCGGGAATTAGCGCTGAAAGTGGAATTAGTACATTTAGAGACGCTGATGGTTTATGGGAAGGACATGATATTATGGAGGTAGCTTCTCCTGAAGGATTTTATAAAAATCCTGCGTTAGTACTTGATTTTTATAATCAAAGAAGAACTCAGTTACTCACTGTACAACCAAATAAAGCACATTTAAACTTAAAAAAACTAGAAGAGCATTACGAAGTTACTATCGTTACTCAAAATGTAGATGATTTACATGAACGTGCTGGTAGTACAAACATCATTCATTTACATGGTGAATTGTTGAAAGTTAGAAATACTAAAAATGAATCTTTAATATATGATTGGAGAAAAGATTTAGTATTAGGCGATGTAGATACTGATGGATCTCAATTAAGACCTCATATTGTATGGTTTGGTGAAGAAGTACCGATGCTTGAAAAAGCAGTTGAAGTAACTGAACAAGCTGATATTGTTATTATTATTGGTACCTCTATGCAAGTGTATCCTGCTGCTAGTTTAATCAATTTTGCAAAAGAAGGCATACCTATTTATTTTATAGACCCTAAACCTTCTATAAATAAAAACGCCTTTAACAATTTACACATTATTAAAGACGTTGCCACGTTGGGTACTGATAAACTTTTAAAAGTATTAACTTAATTCTTTACGTAAGTAATCATTAAATTATCTTCAGCGCCATCTAAATCTTCAATTAATTCAACGATTAACTTATCATCTGAAATTTCAATCACTTTGTGAAATACTGTTTCAGAACCTGATAATTTAATTAATTTTTGAGAATCATCATAGGTCCAAGAAAGTGTTTTCAAATCACCAAAATGATTTTCTTCCACTTTTCCATCTTTAGAGTAAGCCAACCACTCATCACTTTTGTTTGATGATAATTCAGGCTCTTCTCCTTTTTCTTGAATTGACTCTACGAACCACTTACCAGAAGTTAAAATACCTTGAATGTCTTGTGCCTTTGCAGTAAATGCAAATAGACCAAAAAATAATACTAATACAATTTTCTTCATTTTGACAGATTGTGTTTACAAAAAAATATACAAAAGTTAGACCAAAATACTAAAAGACCGATAATTATCTAATAATTTTTTCAAAAAAGTTATATAATTCGCCATTACTAATGGTGCTACCTTTCTCTATTAAATCGAAAATTTCTAAATTTCTCCCTAATTTATAAATTTTTGAGCCATTAAAAAAATCTACATCGTCATTATTGTAATTTTTTAATAACCATTCGTAGCCTTCTTTTGTTAATAAGTCTATATTTCCATTAACTTTTACTACTATTCTGTTTATTTCTTTGTCTTTACATGCAAACAGATTTAATGTATCTTTAGAAAAGTGTTCTAAAAACGCTGTTTTAGTCAAAACATCTTCCCAAACAACATCACTAAAAAGATTCATTTCTTCTTCAGCTAATTCAGTTTTCTCAATTTTAATTTTTTCCCATTCATTTTTATCTATTCCTTGGGTTGCTAAAAACTGTGCAAATTCACTATGTAAACTTTCAAATTGCTCTTTTGTTAACTGTCTATATTTCATATGGCAATTTTAATAGTAAATTAGGGTTTGGACAATTTTTTTTATAAAATTCTAGCTTAGCTTCAGAACTTACTCCTGGGTAATCTCCTTTTTTATCTTCAACATCAATAATTAACTGAAAATGAAGGTGTGGTGCATAATCTCCATTTACATTTGCTCCTCCTAAATATCCTATTACCTCTCCTTTATGTACTTTTTTTCCTATTTCTAAACCTTCAATCGATGCTAAAGACAAATGTCCGTATAAAGAGTAAAACGTTTTTTCTTCAATAATGTGTTTTAATATGATGGTTGGACCATAATCGCCATGATTTTTATTATTTGCATAACTATGTATTTCTCCATCTAAAACAGCAAGAACTTTTGTTTTTTCATCACACCACAAATCAATTCCTAAATGAATGTTTCGTTCTTCAGCTTCTGAATCATTAAAATAAGTACTCCTTTTATAAATATCTCTTTTCTCTAAATAACCACCAAAGGCTACTTTTGCTTTTTTGTCTCCTAAATAATTAGACATGTATGTTTCCCATTCATCAGAGGAAGACACATCAATTTTTTGTAAGGCTTCATTTTCTGATGAAATAGATATTTGCACATAATCGTCGTATGAAATAGTACTATCGATTACTTGTAAAGGCTGATTTTGTAGGTTTTCTAAAAAATTATTCATAGTTGTAAAAATAAAAAAGTGCAGAAATATCTGCACTTTTTAACTAATTATATTTTTGATAAATTTTATCTTGAAACTGTACCTGAAATATCTTTTACTGGTCCATCTCCCATAGTTAATACCATACCATTTGTTGCTGTTGATGGTACCATATGAGCTAAAGGCTTTAATGTAAATGGAGCTGCACTGTTATCTGGACTTGGCTCTACAGAAATTACTACTGTAGCTCCTCTTAAATCAGTAGGGAAACTAACACCTGCTGCCATTCCCATTACATAATCTTCTCCAGGATATGCTGGTCCATTGTTATCTGTACCTTTGTATGGAGAAGTAGCTGCGTTATCATCTGCCATTGCTGGATCTGTAAAAGTACCTGTACTTACTGGTGTACCTCCTATTACAACCCATCCTTCATATTTCCATCCTGCAGGTAATGTTGGTAAATCTAATCCTGCTACTGGAGCCATTGGATTATCTAAAAACCATACTCCACTTAATTCATTAGTCATATCAGTATCTGTAGGTGTAGCTAAAATGTACTTCCCTGTAGAGCTACTAAAATCTCCTACTAAATTTGTTGAAGAAACGCTTGCAGATGCTCCTGCAAAATCTCCTGCTAATAATTTTGTATCTGCTGGTGCTGGATCTGGATCTACAGTTGGCTCAATAGATAATACAAACTTAGTTGCCTCATCTAATTGAGATTTTGCAATGTAAAAACTTGATTGAGATAACATTCCTGCATCGTCAACACTAAAAACTCCAGTAGAAACTGGGCTTCCGTCTACAATTACCCATCCTTCATATTTGAAATCATCACCTAAATTTTCTAAACCAGTTAAGTCTAAAGTTAATTTAGCCGATAAAACTCTATTAATTTCTATACTCTCAGATAAATCGAAGTTACCTTTTAAATCACTTGCTTTTTTTCCTACTTCTAATCCTTCTAATCCTGTTTCATAAGCTATGTACCATATAAAACAAAGTCCTTCTCCTGCTCCGTCAAAGTTTTGAGCTTCTAATTCAGCTAAATCTTTAGGTAAACCTAAAATTTCACCAGCCTCATCAGTAATAACAAATGATTTATTTGCCCCTACAACATTTCCTCCAATTTGAATACCTGTTACTTTGTCTTCAACACCATCGCCAACAAGAAAAGTAAATGGTCCACCTTGTAATGTTCCTCCATTAGTTACTACTGTGTCTACTCCATTATCATCGCTACAAGAAGTAAATGAAATTGCCATTGCTAAAACAGCGTACAATAATTTTTTCATTTTTAATTAGTTTTATTTATTAATACAACAACTCTGTCGAGTAAAATTAATTTTAATTACAAAAGATGCTTCATTTTATTGAATATTTCTCTTTTTAACTAAAGAAAAATTATTGGTGTTTTATTCAAAAACTCAACATCCATGCACCTTTGATCAATTATTATTTTAAACGCTTTTTTTTCTAAAAAAATATATAATTTTTTAAAATTTAAGCATAAAAAAACCGTAAAACTACTTAAAAAAAGTTGTTATTACGGCTTAAAAAAAATCGTTTTTTATTAATTTTTCTTTTGAACTCTTTTTAAATTTTCCATTGATCTTTCTAACTCCTTTTTAGCTCTTTCTACTCTTGCTTGTGCCGCAGATAATGAACCTCCAGAGTTACTTTTTGTTACTTGTAAATGACTACTATTGTTAGAAATGCTATTTTGTAAATCTTCTCCTAAATCTTCGATTTTATTGATAAATGTAGATGAAAATGCTTTTTTATTTAACCAAATTCTCAATCTTCCCTTTGTTAAAGTACACTCAAAAGCAATTTCCCCATCTGCGTATCTATTCCATGAAATTTCTCCTTTTTTTTCTTCATATTCCATAGTACTGAATGCTTCTTTCAATTGCTGTTCTATTTCTGCTTTTTTACTTTTATGAAATCTAGATCTGAATTTGTACTGGCTATTAGAATTAGAAATACTAACTGAACTGCTTCTTGATCTTGTTTGTGTTTGAGAATTTGATATACTTGGTGTTTCTGGTGGTGTAGGAATTTCTACTGAAGTTTGTGAGTATACATTTACTACAGCTATTAAAACGATTAAAAGTGTTATTTGAATTGATTTCATGATATATAAGTTTTTAATTATTACACCACAAACCTACCATCAATTTCTATCAAAAATGAGTATTTCATTCCTGTTAACTCTTGATTAACTTAGTTGTTTTTTTTTATTAACGTAACTTAAATTCTAAACCAATTCCCCTAGAACTTTCAATAGCTATACTAGCATCCCTTTTAAAATATTTTCTAAGTCTGCTAATAAACACGTCCATACTTCTTCCTGAAAAATAGTCTTCATTTTTCCAAACTGCATTTAAAATCTCCTCTCGTTTTAGCATTTGATTTTTATGCTGATATAAAAACAAAATTAAACTAGCTTCTTTCTCAGTTAACTTTTGTATGTTTTCATTATAAATTAGCTCTAATCTACGTGCATTGAAAACGTATACTCCTATTTTTATAATCTCTTCATTTAATTTTGGAACTGCTGATTTGGCTGTTCTTCTGATGATGTTATTAAGTCTTAACACTAACTCATCCGCATCAAAAGGCTTTACAATATAATCGTCTGCGCCTAACTTTAAACCTTTTAATTTATCCTCTTTTAACTTCCTTGCGGTTAAGAATACAAAAGGCATTTCAGGATTTATTTCAACAACTTTCTCCGCTAATGTAAATCCATCCATTTTGGGCATCATTACATCAAAAACACAAATATGAAAACTATCTTCTTTAAATTTTTTCAAAGCTTCTTCTCCATCTTTAGCCCATTTAATTATATAGCCAGACATTTCTAAATACTGTTTCAAAATATTTCCGAAATCAAAATCATCTTCGGCTAACAAAACTTTATAGTGTTCTTTTTTCATCAATTATAAAGGTATTTGAATTTTAAATGTGCTTCCTTGCTCTTTTTCACTTTTCACAGAAATCAATCCTTCATGAGCTTTTAATATTTGATTACTGTAATATAAACCTAAGCCTAAACCTTTTACATTATGAACTTCGGTATTATCAACTCTGTAAAACTTATCGAATAAATTATTCAGATGTTTTTTAGATATTCCAATACCATTGTCTATTACGCTCAATATTAAATTTTCATTTTCAATATTGGTAGTAACCATAATTTGATCTCCTCCATACTTTACGGCATTTTCTAAAACATTCAATATTGCTGTTGTCATATAAAAAGCATCAATATTTATTTTTTTATCTGTTTGAATGATCTCTTTCTGTAGTATTATCTCTTTATTAGTAAGGGTTAGTTCAAAATCATTTAACAAAGTTGTCAAATACTCTCTAATAGCTACAGGCTCTTTATGTAAGTCAATTTCTTTGTACCCTATACTATTATGCAATACTTGATCCACCAACTTTTGTAGTCTATTATTTTGTCTCTCAATTGTATGAACTGTCCCTTTTAATATTTCTGATGAGTGCACTTCTTCTGATTTGTTCAACATTTTAGTTGCCAATGATAAAGTTGCTAATGGTGTTTTAAACTCGTGCGTAATATTATTAATGAAATCAGTTTTTACATCCGCAATTTTTTTCTGAGTTATCAAACTCTTGATAGAATAAAATAGAATACCTATTACAAACACAAATATTAAAACCGAAAAGATCAATAATCCTTTCATTTTATTTAATATAATGGCATTCCAATCATCAATATTGATATTATTTTCTACTTGAAAAAGTATCTTGTAAGTTATTTTCTTAGTTTCTCCTTCTTTTTTTTCCTCAAATGAACGTTCGGTTTGTGAAGATGATTTTCCTATAAATAAATCAGGATCATTTTTAAATTCATACCCCAGCAGAGTGTATTCTTTATTTTTTGCGGCTTTAAAAATTGTGTCAACTCCTTCTTCATTATATAAAATAATATGTTTTAAGGTTTTATGATATTTTAGCTTGTGTGGTATGTTTTTAAGTTTCGCTTCTTTATCATACTCTTTAATAAAAACTGGATTTATAGAATCTCTAAGTTCTTTCAATCTAGTTATTAACTCACTTTTACTGATTCTCTTTGCATTGTATGTATCTAGATCTTTTATAAAAACATCACCAAAAACATCATGTAAAGAATCTAAAGGAGAATTGTGTGCCGTTATTTTCCCTATTTCTTTCTCTGCCTTTTCTTTAAAGAATTTTTTCTCTAAAGAATACGTGTTCTTTATCAAATATCCTTGTATAAAACTAAGACAGATTAAGCCTATCAAAGAGGCTATAATAAGTACGATTATTTTTTTTGACATCTACCAAAAATACTATTTGTAATCTATTTTTTGGTATTTGTTAAGTTCATTAACCTTCAATTAACGTAGTAGAAATTTAGAAAAACACTAAAATGTCTTCTAACTTCAAACTAATAGTTTCAAAACTATTTACACCCAATCTTTAGGGTTAGCTAACACTTCTAATAATTTAGCTTCTTCAGAACCTTCTTCAGGATGGTGATTATATTTCCATTGCACTGTTGGAGGCAAACTCATTAAAATACTTTCAATACGTCCGTTTGTTTTTAATCCGAATAAAGTACCTCTATCATGTACTAAGTTAAACTCTACGTAACGTCCACGACGAACTTCTTGCCAATCTTTATGCTCTTGAGTATATGCAATTTCTTTTCTTCTATTTACAATTGGCACATAACTATTTAAAAAGCTATTTCCTACTTCAGTTACAAAATTATAACGATTTTCCATTGAAAACTCATCCGTAGTTTTTAAATAATCGAAAAACAAACCACCTAAACCACGCGCTTCATTTCTGTGTGCATTCCAAAAATAATTATCACAAGTTTCTTTATACTTCGGATAAAAATCTGCGTGATGCTTATCACAAGCTTCTTTACAAACCGTATGAAAATGAATTGCATCTTCTTCAAACAAATAATACGGTGTTAAATCTTGTCCACCACCAAACCATTGCGTTACAATATCACCTTTTTCATTATACATTTCAAAATAACGCCAGTTGGCATGTACTGTTGGTACAAATGGATTTTTAGGGTGTATTACCAAACTTAAACCACAAGCAAAAAAATTTCCAGTATCTACTTTAAATTGTTTTCTTAGTACTTCTGGCAACTCTCCATGTACAGCTGAAATATTTACTCCTCCTTTTTCAAATACATTTCCATTTTCAATTACACGAGTTCTTCCTCCTCCTCCTTCTGGTCTTTTCCACAAATCTTCTTGAAATTTCGCCTTTCCATCTACTTTTTCAAGTTCTTGTGTTATCGTATCTTGTAAGTTTTCTATGTATTTGTAAAATTGGTCTTTCATCTGTTGGTTTTGTAGACTGCAAAAATAATTATTCTTCTAATTATCTCTCTTGTTTTATCTAAATAATGTTGTGTTTTTATTTTGTAGAATTGTATCAATCTCTGTATTAGTAACAAACTTAAAAGCAGTAACTCCTATATAATCCTTAGACTAGTAGGCGGAAAAATAATTCATACCTTTATCAAAATCAATACATCTAAAAAACACTACTTCGTGAAAAATATCATAGCATTTTTAGCTATTGTCATTGTAATTGGCTGTAAGCAACAAGAAAAAAAACAAATACAATATTTTAAAAAGTACAACGAAACAACCGAAATCAGCGAGCAACAGAATCATGATAACGACAGAATGAAATTCAAATTACTTCAATCTAAGTATTTAGATATGAATGAAGTTTTTGCTCCTTTTTATGAAGATTTACAGCAATTTTCTGAAGAAAAATATAACAGTTTACAACCACTAATTATAGAACAAAATATTCCTTCAATTCAGCAATCTATACAAAATGGAAAGTTAAGTTACGAGCAACTTACTTTATTTTATTTGTACAGAATTCGAAAATTTGAAAGTGATTCCTCTAAATATTTAAATGCCATTATTCATTTGAATCCGAATGTTATTGCTGAAGCAAAACAAAAAGATCAGGAATTAAAAAAGCAAAAAGTTTCAAAAGAGTCTGTATTTGGAATGCCAATCTTATTAAAAGATAACATCAATACTAAAAATATGCCTACTACTGCTGGTGCTTTGGCTTTAGCAAACAACTCAACAGATGATGCTTTTATTACCAAACGTTTAAAAGAAAACGGTGCTTTAATTTTAGGAAAAGTAAATCTAAGTGAATGGGCATATTATTTCTGTTCTGGTTGTCCGTTAGGATATAGTGCTGTTGGCGGACAAACATTGAATCCGTATGGAAGGAAAGTTTTTGAAACAGGGGGCTCTAGTGCTGGTAGTAGCGTTGCAACTGCGACTAATTATGCGGTAGCAACCATTGGAACAGAAACTGCTGGATCTATAACTTCTCCATCGAGTCAAAATTCTGTAGTTGGACTAAAACCAACTATTGGTTTATTAAGCAGGTCTGGAATTGTACCCATATCTAGTACTTTAGATACCCCAGGACCAATGACTAAAAGTGTTATAGATAATTATATTTTATTGAAAGCTTTATTAGGAAAAGATACTAGCGATCAAAAGTCTTTTACTCTTACTGAAACCGAAAAGGAATTTAAAACTATAGACTTAAAGGATAAAAAGTTTGGGATTTTTACTGATTTATTAAATGATTCAATTTACCAAAAGACGATCAATACAATTAAAGAAGCTGGTGCCACTATTATTGAAATAACTCCAGAACAAGCTTCTTTACAAGGTTTTTTAACGTTATTGAATATTGATATGAAACATGATTTACCAGCATATTTAACCAATAAAAACATCACTGAAAAAACAGTAGAAGATATTGTAGCTTTTAATGAAAAAGATTCTTTGTTAAGAGCTCCTTATGGACAACAATTATTTGAAGGGATTGTAAAAGATACTACTAGTTCTAAAGAGTTTGAGAAAATAAAAATGAACTTAAAAAAAGCTGGTATTTCTTATTTTGATGTTCTTAAAAATCAACAGTTAGACGCTATTCTTTCAATTAACAATTATCATTCTGCATACTCTGCTGTTGCGGAATATCCTAATTTAACCATTCCTATGGGATACAAAGACAATGGAGAGCCAATCAATCTTACTTTTATTGGACTACCAAAAACCGAATTTAAGTTATTGTCTATAGGTTTGGCTTTTGAACAATTAACCAAAGTTAGAAAATTACCTAAAGGGTATGAGTAATCTACAAGTTATAACTAATTAGATTACTTTATTAAAACAAAAAACTACTTTACATGTGTTTGTAAGGTAGTTTTTTGTTTTTCTCTATAAAGTTGAGACTTTATTTTTATTTGTTTGAGTGTGAGTTGGAGATAATAATATTAAAATAAATCTAATCATCTCTTTAGTTAAATATCCTTGTTCTAGTTTTAAAATCATTGTATATACCTAGGTCAATATCATTATTATCTGGATCATTTTTTGAATATTTAACTGTAAATTTATGACCAACACATCCATTTACACCATTATGACATTTAAAAGGATAAACTCCTACTCTTCCTGAATATATTTTTTTTTGCACATAAAATTCATAATCAATAAAATTCTTCTGCCCATTTTTATAAAATTTGGTAATTACACCTTCAACTTCTATACTGTTTTTACTAAGTTCCCATTCCTTTTTTAAAATATAAAAAAGAAATGAAAGAAATCCCAATATAATCAATAACTTAAAAAAACTACTCATTTTAATTAGCTGTATGTATTAAAGATTGGCTAAGAAATGGCTTTACAAAATCTTTATTTCTAGTCCAAGCTAGCACTCGACTCCCGTCGAGTGATTTGTTAACTAAATCAACTTACTAACCTACAAATTATAATCCTGATTTATTATAATAATTTATATTCATAACTTTTCAAATATAAAGCAACTATCTACATTATTATAAATCAAAGTAGTTTTGATGTTTATTATTTTATTTGATTAACATTAATGATACTCAACAGAGTCGAGCCATTACTTTTATTTATTCACTTGAGCGTGAGCTGGAGTTATCTTGATAGTTTATTAAAATTAACAAATACTTTTGTTTTACTATCATAATTGAAAATATTCTCTAGCAAAAAATTTATTCTATTTATTAGATCTTTTTTATTTTTTATTCTCGAAGTCATCTTGACTTTTCAATTTTATGAAATTTCTTTAATCCGATTACAATAAATGCTAGGAAATTAAAGCCTTTCCAACTAGTAATTGTGGTGTCAAATCTATTCAATAAAGAACGA
>NZ_SJXJ01000028.1 GCF_004337695.1 Tenacibaculum sp. M341 | reverse complement strand
CTATTTCTAATTCTATCATATCTTTGCTTAGTACTTGGTACATAGGGTTGTGTTTTTATGTTTCGCAACACAAATATCTACAACCCTTAATTTTTTCTCAAAAAAAGTCAAGATGACTTCTGTTTAAAAACTTTAAAAATTGCCTTTATGAGACTCTTTTTTGTAAAAAAATACCAAATAACTCTTGAAAAGAAAGAAAAAGCATAGTGCTTAATACATGTTTTCTCAAAAAAAGTATACTAAAAATTGCCGTAGTAACATTAAAAAGACCATTTTTTCACCTTTAAAAAAGTACAGTTGCAACCAACTAAGAGGAAAGGTTCAGTTGAGAGAGAGCACAGCTGCAACCAACTAAGAGAAGAGGTTCAGTTGAGAGAGAGCACAGCTGCAACCAACCAAGAGGAAAGGTTCAGTTGAGAGAGAGCACAGCTGCAACCAACTAAGAGGAAAGGTGCAGTTGAGAGAGAGCACAGTTGCAACCAACTATGAGAAGAGGTTCAGTTGAGTGAAAGCACAGCTGCAAAAAAAAATTGCAGCAGCAGCAATTTTTCATAAAAAGCATAAAAAAACCTCAATAACACCAAGTGTTAAAGAGGTTATATCTTCAAAAAAAATAACTAACTAAACTATTTAAGTATATGTATGTTATTTATGTACTACTGTTTTAAAAGAATATCTAAAGTAAAATAATCCGCAAGCTTGTAATCGAGCTTTACCCCGTCTTCTTTAAAAATTAAAGCATTAAAAGAATTTAAAGTATTCAAAATACAAGTGCTAACTTTCGATAACATAATATTAGTGTTAGATAGCATATTAAAAAGGATTGATTTAACTGATCTTTCTTTTAAATTGGTAAAGTAACTTATAATAAGTTCTAACAACAAATGAATTAGGGTAGCAATATTTTGTAGCGTTACTTTTGGAGTTTCTTTATAGCGAGTCATTATTTTTTTTCTTCAAAAATAATCTTTCAATAAGTTAATCTATTCTCAAATACCAAAGCATATCCGTAGTTACAGTTGAATTATATTTTAGATAAAGTATCAATACAGTGGTTAACATTCTAATTGTATTGGTTACTATGCCATTCAACCCCTTCAAAAAATAAAAATCACTAAGAATAAATTATTTAAAAATGAAATTCACTGAAAAAGGGGTATTATATGTCTCTTTAGTATAAGAGTTTTGAACCTTCATTTAAAGAATAACCAAAAAATCTAATTTAACCTCTAAAACAACATATTAGGTATTAGTATTTCTTTAAACAGTAAGGTTTATGAGAAAAGCAATATTACTCGTTTTTTATTTCTTGTACTATGTTACAGGTTATGGAATAGCTACTATTTATCCAGATGTAACTAATAGTTCAACTGAGATAATTCCTGCAAAAGAAATCACAGAAGAGTTACAAAACTTTTCATGGAAAAACATTGCGAATTGGTATCCTACAAGTACAGCTATTTCTAATGAAAGAAGCTTAGCAGCCAATTCATTTAAACTGATAGAAGAAAGAAATTCATGGGTAGATACTTTTTCAAATGAAGACATTCAAGAGTTACCAGTAGGAGTAAAATACACCAGAGAAAACACTCAATATGCAATTGGTATTACTCAAGCACGAATTTATCAAGACTACACAGAACTTACCGTATTTGCTCGCTTAAAATTACCTCAAACCGATGAAAATGGATTACCATTAGAGCTGTTTTTTGGAGCTAATAATGTAAAACTGTCCCATTACGGAGGTATCATTGGTGAAGCCAATTTAGTATTAATGGGAGATATGTATATTCCTGTAAATGCTGGTAAATGGATGTTAACCTTAAAAGGAGGTTTCGATTATACCAATGGCAACATTAATAACAAAAGTTATGTAACTATTACTTGCGATGGAGTAAAAGGTTTTAGTGTAGAAGGAGAAGTAGAATTTTCACGGGAACTTTTAATTCCTTTAGAAAGTGATGGAAAAGTAAATGAAAATAAAACATTCATAACAAAACAAGTTGCTTCAGAAAACGGAGTGCAATCGGTACAAGTGCCATATAGAGTAAAAGGAGCTTTTTCAACCATGGCAAGAGATTGGAACGATTTATTGATTAACATAGATTTACAACCTTTTGTACTGGCTAAAAAAAGAAATACAAAAAACTACGATGGAAATTTTCAATTTTATGTAAATCAGGCAGTATTAGATTTTAGTGATTTACACAACATACCAGATATGGTATTTCCGAAACATTATTATGAAAACGATTTATTGTTTCCTAATGAGCAATCTTGGAGAGGAGTATATGTAAATACATTAGAAGTAAAATTACCAAAAGAATTTAAAACACAAGAAAGTATATCACAACAAGAACGGGTGGCTTTTGGTGCGCATCATTTATTGGTAGATAACTATGGAATTTCTGGAGATTTTTATGCCCAGAATGTGTTTTCTATTAATGAAGGAAGAACCAATAAAAAAAGAGCTTGGGCATATTCTTTAGATAAAATAACAGTTTCGTTAGCCAAAAATCAACTAACTAAAGTAGCTTTTGATGGTAAAATTCTATTACCAATATCTAAAAAAGAAGAAAAATTAGGACTACGTTATCAAGGACTGATTTCTGAAGATGAATATGCATTAACGGTAAGCAATACGTCTACAGTAGATTTTAATTTATGGAAAGCCAAAGGAAAACTATTACCCAACAGTGCTATCACTTTAAAAGTAAAAGATTCAGAATTTAGACCCAAAGCTGTTTTACATGGAAATTTAAGTATAAGTGCCAATAAAAGTGCAAATACTAACGATAATGAAACTCAAAAAAAACGATTTGTAGAGTTTAATGGAGTTGTATTTCAAAACTTAGTATTGCAAACTGAAACACCTGTGTTTTCTGTAGATTATATGGGATATGAAGGACAAAGTTTACTAGGGAACTTTCCCGTTTCTATTTCAAAAATAGGAATTAGAGCCACTACCACAGAAGCCAATTTATATTTTGATTTAGGAATCAATTTAATGGGTGAAAACAATGGTTTTGCAGCACAATCTAGCTTGGCGGTTATTGGCTATTTTGAAGAAAAGAATAACAGACAAAAATGGAAGTTTAGAGGTGTTGCTTTAGAAGCCATTGCTTTAGAAGCAGATTTAGGAGGCTTTTCTATGAAGGGAAGTCTGTTAATTATGGATGATCATCCAGAATATGGAAATGGATTTGCAGCAAGTTTAGAAGCACAGTTCAAATCAGGAAATGGCATACGAGTAGGAGCTAAAGGAATTTTTGGTAAAAAAGATTTTAGATACTGGCAGTTTGATGTATTAGTAGATAATTTGCCACCAGGAATGGGAACTGGAATTCTAAATCTAGAAGGATTTGCAGGCGGGGCTTCCTATAAAATGAGACGAAAAGATTTTAGTTCTTCTTTCTCACCATCAGGGTTAGGCTATACACCAGACGCTAATATTGGTTTGGGAGTAAAAGCCATGGTAATGTTTAACGCTGTCAAAAGAGAAATACTTAAAGGTGGGGCAGGTTTTGAAATTATTTTTAACAGAAGCGGAGGAATTAATTTTTTAGGATACTACGGTCAGGCTACATTTTTAGCAGTAGGCATACCAGGTATGGATAAGATTAGTGGTTTAATGACGAAGCTGAAGGAAAATGTAGATGTAAAAAATAAATTTTTAGGCGCTACGGGAGAAAATATAGGAAACTCTTATGTAGGTAGAAATTTGTTAGATAAAGCCTCTGGAGAATTTCCGCAAACACCACCAGATCAAATGGTAATGAGTGCTAAAGCTTCCATTACCTACGATTTTCAAAATGATGTTTTACACGGCGAGTTAGATGCATATATAAATGTCGGTGGAGGTTTTATTGAAGGAATTGGTGAATACGGAAGAGCTGGTTGGGCGGTACTACATTTCTCATCAAAAGACTGGTATATTTATGTAGGTACCCCAGAAGATCGCTTAGGTTTACGAATGGGAATTGGATCAATTAGTGTAGAAACAGGAGGTTATTTTATGACAGGTTCTAAACTACCAGGTTCTCCACCACCACCTGTAGAAGTTGCTAATATTTTAAGAGTAGATCAGAGCGAGTTGGATTACATGCGAGATGAAAATGCATTAAAAAGCGGAGGTGGTTTTGCCTTTGGAACTCATTTTTCTATAGATACAGGTGATTTACGTTTCCTTGTTTTTTATGCTCGTTTTAAAGCAGGTGCAGGGTTCGATTTAATGTTACGAGATTACAAAGAAGCAAAATGTGCCAATACAGGAGATCAGGTTGGAATTAATGGTTGGTATGCAAACGGACAAGCATATGCATATTTACAAGGTGAGTTGGGAATTCGTATTAAACTATTTTTTATCAAGAAAAAGATTCCGATTATTAGAGGAGGTGCAGCTGTATTATTACAAACAAAAGCACCAAATCCTATTTGGATGCGTGGTTATTTAGCAGGAGAGTTTGATTTGTTAGGAGGATTGATTAAAGGGAATTTCCGATTTAAGTTAACGCTAGGAGAAGAATGTGTTTTTGAAGATGCATCTCCGTTAGGAGGATTAAAAATAATAACCGATGTAACTCCAGCCGATAATACAAAAGAGGTAGATGTATTTGCAATTCCTCAAGCTACTTTTAGTATGAAGGTAGGAGAGCCAATTATAATTCCTGAAGATGATGGTGATAAGGTGTATAAAATCATTTTAGACAAGTTTCAAGTATTTCATAAAGGAAAAGAAATTGAAGGAGCTATTGAATGGTCAAGGTATAAAGACAGAGCTAATTTTGTATCTAAAGATATTTTACCTCCATACGAAGAAATCAACGTAAAAGTAGCGGTAAGTTTTCAAGAAAAAATTAAAGGTGTTTTTAGAACAATAGAAGTTGATGGAGTACCTGCAAAAGAAATTGAAGAAAGAACTTTTGTTACTGGTGGAGCTCCAGATAATATTCCGTTACACAATATTACCTATGCGTATCCGGTATTAGAACAAAAGTACTTTTTAGAAAATGAGTATAACAAAGGGTATATTCAATTAAGAAGAGGACAAGATTACTTATTTGATAACAAGCAATGGAAGAGTTTTTTAACTTACAACAAAGAGGAAGATAAAACTACTAATAAGGTTAATTTCTTATACAATACAAGTGATAATGTAATAACGTATAATTTACCTAATGTATCGCAATCATCAAACTATAAAATTAGTATTGTAAGCGAATCCAAAACAGGTAATACAACTGTTGAAAATAAAAATACATATAAAAATGTAGCCATAGGAGATAATGCAGAAGGGAATACTATTAGTGTTCAGCAAAAAAAATCTCAAGAGCTTTCAAAAGAAGGAGTCATTGAACGACTGGCATATGGTTTTGCAACTTCAAGTTACAAAACATTCAAACAGAAAGTAAATGCAATTCAAACAGAAGATTACAGATGGGGAGTTATTTATTCTGATGTTATTTATCTAGGAAATACTATTAGAAAACATGAACCTTTTGATCTTACAGATTTATTAGGTTCTAGTTACACAAATAATAAGCCTTTGGTAACTATAGCAGCTACTTTAGAGGATGATTATTTCAAAAAAGATATCAATCCTCCGCTATATTCAAAATATCCTATGAAGGGGTATACCATTACCAATAGAAATGAAAATGAGTTAGGAGCACCACCTAAACATGCCTTACCAATTATAGAAAGTTACTTGCAAAATTTAGAGTACGATGTAGATTATAATATGTTAGAAACTACGTTTCCTTTCAGATATAATTTAGGATTGATCTATAAATCAGATTGGGTAGATCTTCATTCGCAATTAGTAAATGCATTATTAGAGGGAGAGATTGCCAAAGGAGATACAGTATTGAACTTTTTAGATGAAGACTATTTATTTATGCGTTACGGTTTTTATAAAACCAAACTACAATACATGCTTCCAGGAGAAAGAAAAGGAACCACCACCACTTACAAATTTAAAAACCCAAATAAGTTTAGATACTAAGAAAATTAGTGAATGAAAATTTTTAATAGTCATATCAAATATACAGGCATACTATTCATACTGTTTTGTATTGTAAAAGCGGAAGCTCAAGTACAACAAGCAGAAGTAAAAATAGCATCTAGAGTACAAAAAGATAGAGTTTTGTTACGATGGGGAGCTACCACAGCAAGTGCTTGGAAGGCGACTAATTCATCTGGATTTATTTTAGAAAAATACGTGTTATCAAGAAACGGAAAGCGTTTAGCCGATTTAGAAAAAGTATGGCAAAAGAAACTAAAAGCAGCTCCGTTAGAAGATTGGCAAGAAATAGTAGAAAATAATGATAATGCAGCAGTTATAGCTCAGGCTTTGTTTGGAGAAGGATTTTTTGTGAGTGGAGGAAACGATACACAGTTAGCAGATATTTACAATTTAGCCAATGAAACAGAGCAACGTTTTTCATTTTCATTGTTAGCTGCGGAATCAAATTTTGAAGCGGCACAAAAAGCAGGTTGGGGGTATGTAGATAAAGAGGTACAAAAAAACGAAACGTATGTGTATAGAATACTGGCGAATATTTCTGCTGAAAAAAATAACATTAAAGGAAACTCTGTAATAGCTGCTATTCAAAAGTATGAACCTTTACCAAGTCCAATAGATTTTAGAGGGATTTTTGGTGATAAAAGCGTGACGCTAACTTGGGAGTATCAATTACTTAAAAGTATTTATACTTCTTATCACATAGAACGATCTGAAGATGGAATTAATTTTAAATCATTAAGCAAAGAGCCATTGGTGAATTTAAATGATAAACCCAATGCTCCTGCCAAAAGAATGTTTTTTATAGATACGTTAGCCCAAAATGATAAAACGTATTATTATCGATTGCAAGGTATTTCCTCTTTTGGTGAAAAAAGTACCTACAGTAAAACTATTTTTGGTAAAGGACGACCAGTTTTACCTTATACGCCTAGAATTACTGATACTAGATTAACTGAAAAGGCAGATGAAGCAATTGTGTTTTGGGATTTTCCAAAAAAAGGAGAAGCGTTATTGCAAAAATTTCAAATTGTAAATGCTACTAAAGATGATGGCACTTACGTAGTGGTTGCTGATAACATAGCGCCCTCACAAAGAAGTATGCGATTATCGAATTTACATGCTTCAAATTATATAAAAATTGTGGCAGTAGGAAAAGATCCGAAACAAGAAAAAAGGTCATTTTCTTCTCTCATACAATTAGCAGACAATACACCACCTGAGGCACCAACAGGGTTAACTGGAAAAATTGATACATTAGGAATTGTAAAAATAAATTGGAATCCGAATATAGAAAAAGACTTACTGGGCTACCGAGTTTTTAGAGGATTTACAAAAGAAGAAGAACCGTCTCAGGTAACTATTTCACCAATTTCTCAGAACGAATTTATAGATACAGTAGAGGTTAAAAATTTAAACTCAAAAGTATTTTATCAAATTGTAGCCGTAGATAAAAGGCACAATCATTCTGATAAATCGGAAGTTTTAGTATTAGAAAAACCCGATTTAATTCCGCCAATATCCCCTGTTTTTACAGACTACAAAGCTCAAAAAGGTAAAATTACTTTAGCGTGGGTTCGTTCGCCAGAAAAAGAGATTACGCACATACTTTCTAGAAAAAATATCACCCAAAATACAGCTTGGGAAAACATTTTAATAACCCAAGATACGATTCAGCATTTTACAGATACAAAGTTGATGAACAATAATGTATACCGATACAAGATTAAAGCGGTAGATAAAGCAAATTTATCATCAGAACCATCTTCTCCTTTAACTATAAAAGCATTGTCTTTTGAAGTAGATACTTCTATTAAAGGATTCAATTATTTAGTAGACAGGCAAGCACATCAAATAACCTTGTTTTGGCGAGCAGATGAAGGAAAAGTAGCAGAATATACCATTTACAAGCAATTAAAAGGGAAACCGCTTAGTACATGGAAAGTATTACCAGGAAAAATCAAACAAATCATAGATACAGAAGTAAGTCCTAATCAAACTTACATATATCACATTAGAGCTTCTTTAAAAGATGCCTCTTATACTAAAGTTAAAAAAGTAGCAGTAAATTATTAAAAGATGAACAAAAAAATCTCTTTAATTATCGTCTTATTATTAAGTCTATCATACATAAATGCCCAAGAAGCATATTACGAATTAGACATTACAGGATATATAGAAAGTGGGGGAGATGACTGTGGAAGTAAAAGAGGGTTGGAATGGATTGATATTGTTTATGAAAATGGTGTAAGAGATCATTATTTTAATCCAAGAATCTATGAAAATAGGCCAATAGTAACTCCAAAAGTTAGATTTAGTGAGCGAAACAAAATAAAACAATTAATATTTTTTACTAGAAGAAGAGATGATAAAAAGTATGATTGTATTTCTGATAAGTTTACTTATACTTTAAATATTAATTCTTTAACATGTGTAGACTTTTCATTTGATTTTAAAAAAGCAGGATCTTATGTAGGTGGTAATGCTAGAATTATCATAAAACCAGTAATAAAACTACCTGATCCGGGGGTTAATAATAATTTTGGTTCAGAAGATTATTTAAGAATACCAGCTATAAATACTCCAGGGATCAATAATAACTATTTTAATTGGGAGTATGCCTTTAACCCTTCAGGCCCTTATAGAGCATTACCCAATTATACATCTAAAAAGAATTTCTTGAGAGTAAAAGGAGAAGATTTTTTAGACCCTATTAGAGATCATGGAAAAGTAATTCATTTTAGAGTAAATACAGGGTGTATAGGGTCAGTTTCTGATCCCATATCGTATCGTTTTTTAGGAGATGCCCCTCGTATTAGCCGTACAACACGAGAAGCAACAACTTGTTATGATTCTGATGATGGAAAAGTTCGAATATTTTTAGATAGAGTATTAAAAGTGGGAGAATTGTTAAGTTTTGAAAGTTCAAATCCTGATTTTCCAAGTGGTCGTTATTCAAGTTTAACGAGAAGAAACTTCGATGCTAATAATTCTATTGTAATAGATGGTTTAAAACCTGGGACTTATCCAATACAAATGCTTGGTTTTTATAGAGGTTTTAATACATATACAGAATCACCAAGACATCGACGAACAGTTGTTATTACAAAACCAACACCTTTAGAGTTTTTTGTAACTAATACAGATGTTTTTTGTCATGGAGGTAGCGATGGAACTATAACCATAAAAGCAAAAGGAGGAAGATTTAGTAAAAAATATAAATACTTATTAAGAAAAGAAGGAGACAATCGTCCAGTAAATGAGAGTGATTGGGTTTCTTTTAGAAATAGAAGTTTATCTGCTACAAGAGAAGTTACTGAGGTTGTAAGAGGATTGCCAAAAGGGAAATACAAACTGAAAGTAAAAGACTTTAACGATTGTATTGCTAAAAAAGTTATTAGAGATGCGGGCGGTAATATTATAGGGTTACGAGGAGAGAAAGAAGAAAAAATAGAAGTTAAAGAACCTAAGTCACCTCTTAAAGTAGTAATTCGCTATCAGCAAAATCCTAGTGGCTTTGGTTTTTCTGATGGTGAAATTGTAGCACAAATTACTGGTGGAACTCCATTGGCAAACGGGAAATATAATTTTAGATGGGTACACGAAAAGAATGGAATAAGAAACACATGGACTAGTTTTAGAGAAGAATTTGTTAGCGGAGAAGATGGTTGGTTTGTAACATTGACAGATGCCATTGATGGTAATTATTCATTAAGGGTTTCAGATGCTAACTATTCAAGAGCCAATAATTCAACAGCAGATAGAGATGGTTGTTTAGTAACGAATGTAACAAACACCTTAATTGAGCCAGAAAAATTAGTGATAGCTGTACAACAAACGAATCCGATTTCATGTAACCCTACAAATATCTATGGAAATACAGCTAATGATGGAGAATTAACTGTGACAGCAAAAGGAGGGATTCCTTTTAGTCCTTTATTGGAAGGAAAATATAAGTATAAATATACATGGAAGAAAAAAAATGCAGCAGGGAATTATCAGGTTTTAACAGGAGAAAAAGCTAGTGTATTAAAAAACTTAGAAGAAGGAGAATATGCTGTTAATATTGAAGATGCCAATGGTGTTACGGTAGGAACTTATGTAAATAATGTACTAAACAATGCGCAAGATGCCACGTATAATTTGGTAGCACCACCGTTATTAAAATTATCATATACTAAGCAAGATGCTTTTTGTCATCAAGGAACCGATGGTAGTATAGATATTACAATTACAGGTGGAACTGGTAATTATTCGGTATTATGGAGTAACAATGCAGCAACAGAAGATATTTCAGGTTTAACAGCAGGAATGTATACTGTTAAGGTAGTAGATGAAAAAGGTTGTGAAGTAACAGAACAAATAGAAATTAAACAACCAAATGTTCCTTTAACAGTAGCATATACGTTTTTTGAACCAACTTTTGCTGGTGCTACCAATGGTTGGATAGAAGCAACGATTTTTGGTGGTACACCTTTAGATTCAAATGCATATAATTTTAATTGGACAGATAACAGTGGAAATCCGCTGAACCATAAAGTAACTGCTGTTACCAATCCATCCAATTATGTTATAAGATTAAACGGTATAGGAGAAGGGAATTATAAATTAACGATTCAAGATAAAAATTTCCCTTTAGCTTCTGATGCACCAAACTGTACAATTGTAGAAAGTGAATATTTTATAAACGATCCAGAACCTTTAATAGCACAACTAACCGTAAAAAAAGAGATATCATGTAACAGAAATAATTCAGGAAACCCATATTCAGATGGTGAATTAGAAATGACTGTTACAGGTGGGGTACGTTTACAACCGCATGAAAATGGTGGACTTGATTATTATTACACATGGAAAAAAGAAACGAGTCCAGGTGTATGGTCAGTTTTACCAGCCCAAACAAGTAATATAGCTACAGGCTTGGATGAAGGGAATTATGCTGTAAATATAAAAGACGCTAATGGTATTGTGTTAGGCGAATATCAAAACAATGCATTAGTTACCGCAAAAGATCTTACTCAAGAAATAAAAGAACCAGAAGCCATTGAGTTAACTTTTAAAAAGCAAGATGTTTTTTGTTATGAAGGAGGTGATGGTTGGGCAGAAGTAGCCATAAAAGGCGGTATGCCCCCATATCAAATTCAATGGAATACAGGAAGTAACGACGCTAAAATTAGTGATTTGGCAAAAGGAGTTTACGAAGTAACCATAACTGATGCTAAAGGATGTACCGTTGTTGAGACCATAGAAATTAAACAACCAGATGAGGAAATTACGGTAGATATATTAGCTTTTTCTACTCCGATAAGAGGCGGAGAGTCTAATGGTTGGGTATTGGCAGAAGTAGATGGAGGTACTACTTTTTCAGATGGAAGTTATACTTATTATTGGCAAAATGAGGCAGGTAATATGTTAAACGCTCAAACGACAACTTCTGTAGTAAATGGAAAATTTCAAATTAGGTTGAACGCTATTCCGAAAGGAAAATATATTCTAACTATTGAAGATGCTAATTATGTAAGTGCTACAACTAAAGAAGGATGTACTTATTTAGAAAAAGAGTTCAAATTATACGATCCGATAGAAGCGGTAATTAGTATTGAAACCCCAATTTCATGTCATCAAAACAATGTATTTAATAATCCTTTTTCAGATGGAGTTTTAAAGGTAGAGGTTACAGGAGGAGTTCCTTTCAGTACAGGAAATCCGTATAAATACTTTTGGAAAAAACAAAACGATGTAGGGGTTTATGAAGATTTAAATGTTGACAGTGCTATTTTATCAAATCTTTCTGATGGAAATTATGCTATAAATGTTGAAGATAGTAGAGGTATAGTTATAGGAGAATATCAAAGTTTACAATTGATAAGGGCTGTAGATACGCTATTTAGATTTGAAGAGCCTGAATTATTAGAACTCGAATTGAGTGCAACTGAAATTTCTTGTAACCTAGGAAATGATGGAACTGCTAAAGTGTTGATTTATGGAGGAATACCTCCGTATGATATTCAATGGTCTAATGGTAGCAGAACAGAAGAAGCTACAGACTTAATAGCTGGTAATTACTTGGTTTTTGTTACCGATGCTCGAGGATGTCAAGCAACAGGAAATATTACACTAACACCTCCTGGAGGATTAGAAATAAAAGAAATTCGAAGAGAAAATCCTTCGTGTTTTAATGGAAATGATGGATTGATTGAAGTTAGTATTTCTGGAGGAGCACCTCCATATACGTATTCATGGGACACTGGAGCAACTACAACTACCATATCAAATTTATCGGAAGGCTCATATATTTTTACACTTACAGATAGTAATAATTGTAAAGCTTTTGTAGCGTTTACTCTTGAAAATCCTGAAGATTTTGTAATAGACCTTGGTGACGATAAAGTTTTGTGTAACGATCAGTTGTACTCCTTAGATGCTACTATTAGTGAACCAGGTACAAGTTATTTATGGAGTTCTGATAATGGTTTTTCTTCGGATGAAGCTGTTGTTGAGGTAGCAGAAGGAGGAGTGTATAGTGTAAAAGCAACTACACCTAAAGGATGTGTGATTGAGGATACTATTACAATTATTAGTAGCAATCAAGATATTGAAGCTAACTTTTTAGTTTCTTCTCAAGCATATCTAGATGAAGAAATTGTGATCTTTAATAAAAGTAGTTTGTCTCAATCTTCTTTTGAATGGATTTTACCATCTGATGTAAACATTATTGAAACAAGAGATAGAGCAATTGTTTTAAAATTTACAGAAGTAAAAACTTATGAAATAGGCTTACGCTCTAAAGTGGGAGATTGTATTCAAGAATCATATAAAAAGATTGTAATTGAAGAGCCTAGCGAACTTTCTGATTTTAAAAATGAATCGGATTTATTCATAGAACAGTTCACGATTTCTCCTAATCCAAATGATGGAAATTTTGATTGTACTATTAAATTAATTGAAGCTAGTGAGATTTCGATACGAATTTTTAGTATTCAAGGAGCATTAATGAAAAAACATATTCCTTTAGAAGTAAGTGAAGAATATTCAGAATCATTAGCTATTCAGGCACCATCGGGTATGTACATTGTTGTACTTGAAACTCCAGAAGAAACAAGGGTAAAAAGATTGATAGTAAGATAATACTGAAGAAGATGTGTGTTAAAAACTTAGTTAGGTGTCTATTGACACTAGTTTTCTTTTCTTCATGTTATGAGGAAACTGCAATAACAATTCAATCAGATTTCGAAGTCAGTTTTATAAACGAAGACAAATCTGTACCTGTTAGAATTCGAGTAAAAAATAAAACCAAAGGAGCAGATGAATATGAGTGGAGTTTTGATGGGGCAGAAGTAACTTCTTCTAAAGACGAAAACCCCGGAGTAATAAAATACACAAAAGCGGGTGATTTTAAAATACGATTAAAAGCTACAAATGTAGATGGCGAAGAAAACAGTGTAGAAAAACAGATAACACTTCATGAGGCAATAGCAATTGATTTTTCAGCAGAGATAATAGGAAGTGATTTTTCACCAGTAACCATAAAAATAGCTAATGCAACCATAGGAGACTCATTGACCTATTTATGGGAATTTGAACAAGGTACTCCATCAACAAGTACCGATAAAAATCCGGAAAACATTCTTTTTACAGCAGTTGGAGAACATACAATTAAAGTAACAGTCTCTAATGATTTTGAATCGTTTGCCAGTGAACGTAAAGTAACTGTATTGCCTAAATTGGTACCTGATTTTGATTGGGAAGTTGATTTTTTTGATGATGATTATCAAGTTCCTGTTACTATTCAATTGAATAATAATTCGGTAAGTGCTACTTCATATGAATGGAGTTTTGAGAACGGAGTTCCAGTGAATAGTAATGAAGAAAATCCTACAGTAACTTTTACAACTCCAGGAATACATCGCATCATTTTAAAGGCTTCTAACGATAAAGAAACCAGACAGCTTATTAAAACAATAGAAGTATTTCCGAATAAAAATTTAAGAGTTTTTGAAGAGGTAAAGTTGGGTGTTAATGCAGCTCATAACTCAAATGTTATAGGAGCTTTTTTTTCTTCGGAATTAAGAAAAGTAGTAACTGCTAATGAAGTAACAAATGAAAGTAAGGTAGATGTAGCTTTTTTAAGCCTAAATAATACTTTTAGTTTTAACAAATTTATAAGTCCAAATGAAGCAAATTCTAATGGATTTAGTGCAATACCCAATGCTACCAAAACAAAGTTTATTAATAATCTAGAAAACTGTGGATGTGGTATCAGTTTTACTTCAGATGATTTTGATGTGATGGAAAATGACACTCCATTACAAACAATAAATATTGTAGAAACTCCAAATGGATTACTTCATTTTAATAACAATTTGGTGCCGCGTATAGTGCTTTTTCAAACTGAAGATGGACGAAAAGGAGCTATTAAAATAAAGGAGTTTGTTGACGATGGAGTCAATTCATTTATCCGTTGTGATATTAAAATTCAAAAGTTGCCTTAAAATGAAAACCTCATTATATTTTCAACGTATTGTAATTACTGTAATACTATTATTATCTGTAGGATTATATGCTCAGAGATATCCTGTGCAAGTAACACATACCGTTTTTCCACCATATTCATCAAAACTTAGTGATTATGTAACTTCAAATGATGTAAAGTTTCGTTTAAATATAGCATTAACAGATATTTTAGGAAGTAACGAACAAGTAAAATTAAAGCTTCGTATTCAAGGAAATGGATTCAATATTCAGTCTACAGATGTTGTTGTAGGTGCTCCGCAGATATTTTTAACAGGAGGTGTTTTACAGCAATTTACCAATTTAGAATTATCAGCATATTTTCAGCCTAATAACTTAATAGGTATTCCGCCTCAACAATATAACAGACCTCTACCAGAAGGGATGTATACCATTTGTTGGGATGTATATGATGTAGTTACCAATCAGCAAATTAATAATCCAAGTTCTGGATGTGCGAATGTTTTTTTGTTATTAAACGATCCTCCTTTTTTAAATCTTCCCTATAAAGGAGATTATATTTTAGCGAAAGATCCAATGAACGTTATTTTTCAATGGACCCCCAGGCATACAAATGCCACAAATGTTAGTTACGATTTTGAGCTTCGTGAATTATGGGATATCACAATGGATCCGAGAGCCGCCTTTTTAGCTGCACCAAATTATTATACAGAAACACTAAATAATACCACCTTACTGTATGATATTAGTAAACCAGTTTTATTACCAAAAAGAACTTATGGTTGGAGAGTTAAGGCAAAATCTGTTACAGGAATTTCAGAGAATTCAGTATTTAAAAATAATGGATATAGTGAAATATTTTATTTTACCTATGCAAACCCATGTGAAGTACCTACATATATATTATCAGAAGCATTAAATAGTAGCACGGTTAAAATTTCTTGGGAGCCTCATTTTGATCATAAAGAATTTCATGTACAATATAAAAGAGCAGATGTGCCAGGCGCAAGATGGTTTGAGGTATATACCTATAATAATTTTGCACAAATAGGAAATCTAGAAGAAGGAAAATCGTATGAGTTTAGAGTAGGAGGTACTTGTAAAGAACCTTACGAGTTGTACAAAACATTTTCGTATAGCAATGTTAGTCAATTTACAATGCCTAATAAAGAAGATGTAGCTACTTACAATTGTGGGATTATTCCAGATATTGAAATAAAAGGAAGAAATCCGCTTAAAAGTATAGGAGTTAATGAAACTTTTACAGCAGGCGATTTTTCTGTGACTGTAAAACAAGTATATGGAGGTAATGGAGTTTTTACAGGACGAGGTTACATAACTGTACCTTATTTACAAGACACTAAAATAGCAGTAACTTTTTCTTCAATTCATTTAAATGATCATCATCAATTAATTTATGGAGTGGTTAAAACAACCTATGATCCTACTTGGTCTGGAGTTGAGGATGTGAATGATTTAGTGCTAGGTGGTGCAGGAAATTCTGGAGCTACAACGGTTGATTTTGTAGTAGAAGATGTACAAATTGATCCAAATGGAGATATCATAATTATAGGTGCTAATGGAGAAATTGTTGAGTTACCGGGAGGAGAAGATTATGTGATTACCGATGCTAACGGACAAACATGGTCTGTAGATGAAGAAGGAAACGTTACAGAGTCTGGCGAAGTAGCAGAAGGAGGAGCAACAAATTCAGAAAACACAAATGGTGTAAATAATCAAGGAGAAGCAATTGCCTTAACTGCTGAAGGTGTTGTAGTAACTTTTACGAATGATTCAAATGATGTGTATGGTTTTGATGCCTATCAGAAAGATCAAAAAGAAACTAAAAACTTATACAAAACACTTAATAACTATTATGTAATTCCGTATAAAGCAGTTCCAAGAGGAAAAGAAACGACCATTATTGCGAATTTAGATATTACGGATAAAAATATTCAACCTCAAGATATTATTTTTAAAACGAAAGATGGTATTGCTATTTCTAAAATAGATAGTACCGCTACTTCATACACCTTAAAGCTGAAAGGAGCATTCACAGATGCAAGTATAGAAACCCAAGCCGTTGTAAAAAAATCTGGGAAATATGAAGTTGCCGGAGCTTTTATTCAATACCAAGCTGAAGTTAAAAGCATAGATGTTGTTTTAGTAAATGCCACAAATAATAATATTGAAAAGGTAAAAGAATCTCTTCAAAGTATTTATAAAAAAGCTTTAGTTGAATTAAATATTAAAGAGATAAAAGATTTTACAAGTACGTTGGAAACTTTGGTGCCAGGTTCGGTTATAGAAAGTGGTGAAGGTGAATTGTTGGCTAAATATACTTCAGGTCAAAAAGAAATAAATAAAGCACTTAAAGGAAGAGATGATTTTAATAAGAATGCTTATTACTTAATCTTAACAAACAAAGAACCATCCACAAGAAAGGAAAAAGGAGTCATGCCTTTAGGGAAGCAGTTTGGTTATGTATATATGAATAATGGAGCAACCGACCGAACAGTGGCGCATGAATTAGGACATGGAGCTTTTCAATTGAAGCATCCTTTTTCATCGCAAGGTTACGGGTATTCAGAAAAAGCAACCAATTGGTTACTAGATTATGGTACCGATGTAAAACTTCCTTTTGTTCATTGGAGAAGTATTCACAATCCAACATTACAAATTGGCATTTTTGATGCAGATAGTGAAGGACAAAGTGTGGCTACAGCAATGCCTATTTCTTTAGCAATTAACAAGAAAAAGTACAATGGTAAATATTATTTCGGTTATTTAACTCCGTCTGGAGAACGTTTAGTGCTGTCAGATGATTATACACCGATCTTTTTTCATGGAATAGCAAATGATACTTACAACGAAGTTATACCAGGGACTTTAATTGGTTTTAAACGTAAAAACTCAAACAATAATAGAAATGTAAGTGAGGAGAAAATAGATGAAGTTGTATATAAAGCAAAAATTGAAAATGGTCAGTTTTTAGGATATGAAAATTTTTATTATCAGGCTCCTGATTTAAATGGAGATGTAGCTACTTCTTTTGTAATTGGACTTCCTTTTGGCGAATCAAAATCGAATAAGGCACAGTGGAAAAATTATAAATTTGATAGTACGAATGTTCTTGAATATCAAAATGAAACAAATGATATTGTTACCATTACTTCAGAAACATTTCAAAATATAGGGTTATTTAATACAGTAAATCCTGAGATAACAGAAGTTTTTACAGAGGTGTCTGAAATTTTGGGTGATGGACAGATTGCTGTTTCAGAATTAGAAATTCAATTATTAAGCGGTGAGTTTAATCCTGTATATGTAAATGAAAAAAAGAATACGCAAGGGAGAGTTAGAAATACGAAAGCACACATTAGTCATAATGAGAGAAGGGAAGTTTTTTTAATTGTTAAAATAGCGGAAATTTACAATAGATATCCAGTGTTATTTAAAGAGTTTACCAACTTCTTTAATAATTGGGATCAATCTTTTTTAATTAAAACTTTTTCAGACTATGGAAAATGGGATAATGAAAATATTCCATTCGGAGGAACTCCAAGTCAGGCATACAATACTTGGAAAGAAAACTTAAAGTTAGAATCGTCTAATGATGCACTATATAATTTTTATCAAGATTTTTTAATTGAATTATTAGCTTTTACTAATGAGAAAGCAACAGAAAATAATCTTTGTTTGTCAGCAGATTTTAAAACAAAGTCTAGCCAAGAAGTTTATGAATGCATAGCAAAAGCTAGTGAAAATGAACTGATAAATTTATCTGTTTCTAAACAAATTGAAGGAATTAAGAAAATACTATTATTATCTACAAATGGAGGAAGTATATCAGATAAAGAAGAAATACAAGTCGCTAGAATTTTTGAAGCCATTGCCAGCGGACCGTCGTCTAATTATCAAAAAGTACTTGCTTTACTAGAAACAGAAGAAATAACTTACAATGTAACTAACGTTGGGCAATATGCAGCTACCTCAAATGCAAAAACGTACCCACTTTGGTATGCATTATTTAAGAATATACAAGATGAGGTTTTTGTTTTTGGAGAAGATAATAGGCAGAGTATTGTAGCATCTATTGGTAAAATATTTATAGGTTCAGAGAGTTTTCAAGAACAGTTAAAAAGTAGTATTGATATTGAACTTTTAAAAGAAATGACTTTTGAAGATGTTAAAACAATACACAATCAATTTTTTACCTATGAAAATGATTATCAGAATATTTTTAGGAGAGGTTGGAGTCATATAAAAACTGATTTTAGAAGAAAAATACCTGGAATTTCTATTTATGATGAAGATGATTTTTATAAAAGTGTAGATACTGAAATTACAGGTGATTATTTAATTAATGCTGAACAAAAAGTTAAATGGGGTTTTGTTAAAAGTAAAACATTAATGAATGAAAATTTATCACCATTTCAGTTGATATCATTCATTAATATTTCTAAAAATAATTTACTAAAACCATTTACAGCTAAAGATCAAAGTGGAAATCCGCAAGCCATTTTTATACCTGCTTTTACGTTGCATTATGCTAGTGAAACTGATGCTCTGCAAACTAAGTCAGATATTATACAAACATCGGTAGATTTACTCGCTTTTTTACCAACAGGTGGAACTGCTGCTTTAAATTCTTTTGGAAGGTTTTTATACTATGCAGATAAAATGAGTTCTGCCACAAGTATGGCAGGGACAGCTTTTGGAGAAACAGATCCGGAGTTGGCTACTTATATGAATCAGTTGAGTTTGGTAACCGGGATAGCAAGTTTGGGAAGTTTGTCTAAAAAACTAACAGAAAGTAAAGAGGGAGTAAAAATTGAGGAAAAAGATATCAAAGTAGGAGACGAAATCCATCCTGATGTTTTAGAAGAAGCGAATGATCAAGTAGCCAATGTAAATAAGTTAGTAGTTGATATTTTACAAGATGATGTGCATCTGAAAAAATTAACTCCAGCACAATTACAGGCTTCTACTAAAATTCTAGAAGAAGAAATAACTGTATTAAAAACAAATACTGATTTCGATGTAGATAAAGCTCAAAAAGCGGTAGAGAAACTTAAGAGTTTAGATGTATCTAACAATTCAGTATATAAAAATATAGAAATTGTAGGTAGCCCTTATCCTGATTCATATAGAGATGTAGAAATTTCAACGTTGACTACGTTACACCCAGTGCCAAGAAAAACGCAACCTAACGGAGTTAATTCGGTTATGGAAAAAATTAAAGCTGAAGGATTTCATATAAGAGGTAATGATGGAGCGCATAGTTCACCTGTAAGAGTTGTAGAATTACCAGATGGAACCAAAGTAGTGATAGATGGAATGCATAGAGTAGCAGCGATGCAAAAATTAGAAGAAACTCATATTCCAGTATCTTATTATACCTATGATGAAGTTTTCAAGGCTTTTGAAGCAGGTATGAATAGAAATAGTATTGATAATATTTTTATAACACTTCATATTGGTAAAAGAACAGGATATTATTCAGGCGATTGGATGCCAAATATACCATGGGAATCTAATGGAAGAAATGAGGCGTTGAGTGAAGTTGATGATTTTATGAAAAAAGAGTTTCCTGATTTAGCAGGATCTTCTGAAGGAAAGTTAGCTTCTTTAAAAGGATTGATTTTTAATGAAAAATTAAGAACAGTTTTTCAGAAAGAACTATCTGGAGATATTAAAAGAATTAATGAATTTAACAGTAATCCTAATTTAGTTGATGCTTGGGTAGATATGCAACGAACATTGGATGCAAATTCAGATGCTTTTCCGAAGAATATTGATTTTACTGGATTTAATTTTGATACAGGTGATACTTACATAGATGTTATTATTCATTTTGAAAACGGTAAGTTTATATCTAGGGTTGAAGGAGCAGATGAAGTTGTAACAATAGAAAAGTTAGCAAAAGCAATAGACGCTACATCGTCTGAATTTAAAGTAAGATTACTTTCTTGTAGTACAGAGGAAGCTGCAATTTCGCTATCAAAACTTACTAAAAAACCATTTTATGCTAATGATGGAAAAGTTAAACTGTATTCAGATGGAGAAGTTATACATGTAACTCCTTTCCAAAAATACCATAGAGGTGCTCGTAGTGATGTAGATGAAATTCCACCGAACTTTGAACCAAGACCAGGTACACCAATTGTTTTAGGAAAAGAGACAGGAATTGATGAACAGCTTCAAAAGATTTTTAAAGAAAATGCTGAACTAGTTCAGGGGAAAATTAATGAATTAAATTTTTCAGATGAAACATTAGCTGCATTTGTAGATGATTTTGGCTCTTTGAGAAAAGAAACGGTTGAAGTTGTTGGTAATAATCCTTTGTTAGTAGCATCATGGAAAGTTTATGATGACGTTTTTGGAGGAAAACCTTTTCAAATCAATAAAGAAAACTTACAAAGTGTATCAACGGTTTTAGAAGCTGTAGGAGGTTATAAAAAATGGAAAAATACAGCTAAAGGAAAAGAAAATAAGCTATGGGATAGAGTAGTAATTGAAGATAAAAGTTTTAGTGCAGTATTATTAAATGGAGAGACTGTAAAAATTGGGAATTTTAATTTGAATGAAGATTTACGTATTGTAAACTTTAGTTTTGATGTTCCTAATTATTTACAGCGTCAAGGAATAATGGGGGAATTATTTCAAAGTGTATTGATAAAACATGACCCTATTGAGATTAAAGAAATGTGGTTAGGTTTTGGGTATGCTGACGGTATGTCTACAAGCTTGTATGAGTATCAGAAAAACTTAAATGAAACGAATGATAAAATAACCGCTGCATTTGCTACACCAACAGGAAAAATAGCAAAATTGAATGGCTACGATGGTACTCCTGTTTTTTTAACACAAGATGAGAATATTGTTGAGTTATTTTTTACGAAGCCATTTTATAGTTCAAGAACTGATGTTAGAAAGTTGTTTGAAGAATTGACGGCATATGAGAATTATAAAAAAATCAATGACTTTATTCAAAAGTTAGAGCAGCACAAATTACTGAAAGAGTTTGTGATTGACTTTAAAGGGAAAAACAATAAGTTAAAAGAATTGCTAGAGAATCCTGAAATTATAGATACTTGGATTCCAAAAGCATTAGAACTTAAGATTGGTAACTTTTCAGCTTTATACAAGGCTTTTGAAGGTAAAGCAAATGTTGATGCTATTAAAGAGACAATTCAAACATTTAAATTATCCTCTAATGAAGAAGTTGCCTTTGTTGATTATATAGTTTCTTTAGATCGATTGGTACAAGATGAAATATTGGTAAATACTAATGTTTTAGAACCTTTAAAGGCGTATCATGATATTGTGCCTCAAAAGCAGTTTGATTTACCAATGATACAATTACAACAGATTCATAGAATTCTGAAAAAGATTGGAGGTTATAATGGATGGAAGAATTCTGAAAAAGGTAAGAAAAATCAATTATGGGATCGAATAGAAATAGATAACAAAGATCATGCATATGTAATTTTATTAGATGATCTTAAAACACAAGAAATAGGTGGCTTTGCTTTATCAAAGGAAGGTATGTTTATTCATACTGTAGATCTTCCACAATACCTTCAAAGACAGCAAATAGCTACAGAAATATTTAGAAGAGGAATAGAAAAATACAATCCAAAAGAAATTGAAGAAACATGGGGAGCTACTAATATCAATCATAGTGATGTTTCTACAAATTTATCGGTTTACTTATCAGAGATAAAAAAAGGTAAAACCAGAGAAGAAGCTGCTTTTGCAACTCCTACAGGAAAGTTAGCAAAGCAAAATGGATATACAGGAACTCCAGTGTTTAGAGTTGATACCGAAACAAGAGTAGATGTCTTTTTTACAAAACCTAGAAGTAATGAAGGAATTTATAAAAATGTTAAAATAGTAAGAAACCCTAAAGGAACACCATACCCTGAAAAGGTTAAAGATGTAAAAACATCTGAATTGACAGTAATACACCCAGTAACTAAAAACCGAGTAGAAGAAGTAGTAGAAAAAATACAAAACGAAGGTTTTGTTGTAGCAAATAGTGGTTTTATTGATGTTGTTGAGTTACCAAATGGGACTAAACTTGTATTAGATGGAATGCATAGGGTAGAAGCAATGAGAAATAGGTTAAATGAAAATTATGTTCCTGTTTATTATAATACCTATGATGATTTTATATATGATGAAGATGAAATAGAAAGAATTTATTTTTCTCTGCTCTTAGCTACAAGGTCTGGATTTTATAAAGGAGAATGGATGCCTGAAGCTTCATGGATAGATACAGCAACTAAAATTAGGTTCTTAGAGAGCATTGAAGAATCAATGAAAAGAGATTTTTCTGACTTTGTTCAGAAAGATGAAGATATTTTAAGGTCTTTAGAAATATTAGTTCCTGAACATTTGCAAGAAACATTTAAAAACGAGTTTCAAAATAATACAACTAAACTAGCAGAATTTGCAGAGAAGCCTGAATTAATAACTACTTGGGTGAAAATTAAAAATGTACTTATAGAAAATAAAAGTGCATACCCTAATAATATTGATTTAGTTGGAATTAATTTTAATACAGGTGATGACTTTTTAGATGTTATTATTCATCATGGTGAAAAAGGTTTTGAAATACGAGTAGAAGGAAAGAATACGGTAATACCAATAGAATTATTGGCAGATGTGATGAATTCAATTCCCGAGAGTCAGAAAATCAGATTATTATCATGTAATAAAGATAAAGCAGCTTTAGAGCTATCAAAAATTGTTAAAAGACCATTTTATGCAAGTGATGGGGTAGTAAAATTATATGCTGATGGAACGGTAGTACATAGTACTCCGTTTAAAAAATATTATAAAGGAAATCGTAATGATACTGATGAAATTAAACCTAGTACAGATTCAGGAAAAGGAGAATCAATTCATTTAGGTAAACAGGATGAATTGAATCAGGTATTTGGAGAGTTTGATGCTGTTGTAAAAGAACGATTAGAACAATTAAATTTTTCTAAAGAAGATGTAGATGCTTTTTTAAACTATGTTTTTTTAACAGATGAAGCAGATACAGCCATCATAAATAATCTAAATATTATAAATGGATGGAAAGTGTTTTATGACACAAACCCTAGAGGATTATACACTAAAGATATTGAAGACTTTCAGCAAATAAGCGATTTGGTTGCTTTAATAAGTAAAAACTATAATGAAGAGGTAGCGAAAAAATTTATAAATAATCTTGATAATCATTCATATAGAATTAATGAGTTTATAGAAAATACAGCCTTGATAGATGAATGGGCTATTCTATATCAATTAAAATCTCGTTTTCAAAATTTGAATCAAGGAAGTCCTGAAAAAGTAGCAGATTTTATAACTCGATTGGAGCGTTTAGATGTCAACTATATAAAGGAGTTTATAAATGATTTTGAAAAAGTTGGTGAATCTGATTTACAAAGATTTGTTGAAAAATCTGATTTATTAATTAGTTGGAAGTTTTTATTAGACAAAGGAAGTAATAACAGAAAAGATTTTGATTTCTTAGAATTTATTCAACAAAATACAATTCCAATCTTCTTAGAACAAGTAGAGGAGAAAATAGCGATTCTGAAAGGAAAGTATCCTGATATGTCAGTAGAAGAATTTACGGCTATTTATAACTATACAGTGATGGCATATTCAGAATTGAATGCCGCCTTAAGAGGGAGAAGAGAAATGACTAAAGATTTACAAGTTTTTGATAATGTACTTAGAAAATCTTTAGAAAGATTGCCAGAAAAATATAAGCATACAACATATAGAGGTACTCAGGTAAGAGAATCAAGATTAGAAGCGTATAAAAAAGCGTTTGAAAATCAGAGTAAAATAGTAGAGGAAGCATATACTTCTGCCAGTAAAAGTATAGCAACAGCTAAAACTTTTATTCCTAAAATGACAGAATCGAATAGGCAAAAAGTACTGTTTACGATTGAAAGTACAAAAGGAGTAGATATTGAAAATATTTCTGCTGACGGTCCTACATTCAAAACTACATATAATGAATCTGAAATATTACATATAAGTAATACCGAATATTATGTGACAAATTATGTAGAGAAAATAGACGAGAACGGGGAGAAGCTTACTTTAATAACACTTAGCGATACCAGATCAAAAACCGTAGGATCGAAAAATAATCAAGCAAAAAGTGAACTAGAAAAAGTATTTGAAGGTTTAGACTCGAATGTACAGCTAAATACAATTATTCAAAAAGTAGCAGGATTTGAAGAGTTAACAATTAACGATTTTATTACAGACTTTAAAAAAGCTCCTAAAGTGCTTTTAGAAACAATTGCTAAATCTCCTTTGTTGGTAGATAATTGGAAGCTATTAAATTCAATTAAAAGTCCCAACCGATTGGATGTTGACTTTTTAAAGTTGTTCAATATTGATTTAATGATGAATTCATGGAAAGAAGTAACTAAAAATAGTGTTAAGCTCAAACAATTATATCCAAATGTAACTCTTGATGAATTGACAGCTGTGTATCATTATACAAGCTCATTGTACACAGTTGAAGGTTTCAATAAAGCACTAAGAGAGAATGTAACTTTAAAAGGAAACTTACAGATTTTTAATAATGTATTGAAAAAGAGTTTAGAAAAGTTTCCTAAATATAAAGAAGTAACATATAGAGGTATTACCACAGAAAAGTCAAAAATTGAAAGATATAAAACAGCATATGAAAACAAAACAAATGTAGAAGAGTTAGGCTATTTGTCTACGAGTAAAGATCGATTTGTAGCAGGATTATTTTCAGAAAAAACAGAAAATGAGGTAAGAGTAATATTTACTATTCAAAGTAATAAAGGTGTGGATATTGAAAATGTTTCGTTGTTAGGTCCTACTTTTTCGAATGTTTCAGAAAGTGAAGTGTTATTTCTAAGCGGTGAAAAGTTTAAAGTCACCGAGTTTAGGGTAACAAAAGACAATGATGATAGAGAGTTAATATACATAACACTAGAAGATTAAAAGCGGGTATAGCATTTCTATAATTTTTTAAGGATTGTATGTTGAGAGATAGAAAAATATATGTGGTAATAATTATTTTTTGGTGGTTTGGTGTTTTAAACGCTCAGAATTTAGATCTAGATAATATTGTTAAATCCACAAAGTTTAAAGTAAGTGGAAATATAAATGCGAATATGGTGTATTATAATTCGAATATTAGAAATGCACGAATACCATTTACATATTTTGCACAAGGAACGTTGAATATGAGTTGGCTGACTTTTAGTATGCCTATATCTTACAGTTATTCAAATCAAGGTGAAAACTTTAATTATCAATTACCTTTTAAGTTTAACCGGTTAAGCTTACATCCAAAATATAAATGGATTCAAGCTCATATTGGAGATGTAACTATGAATTTTTCACCTTACACATTGAGTGGGCATCAATTTACAGGTGGAGGTATAGAACTATTGCCTAATAAACCGATAAAGTTTAGTGCAATGTATGGTAGGCTACTAAAAGCCACACCCGACGATGGTAATGAACAAACATTACCTGCTTATCGAAGAGTGGGGTATGGTGCAAAAATTGCTTGGGAAAAACCGAGTTATCAATTCGGAATTATTGGTTTTTATGCAAAGGATGATTTAAATTCAATTCCGTTAATTTCTGAAGAACGAAATATAAAGCCAAAAGAAAATTTGGTGATCAGTTTAAATGCAGCCACAACTATTGCAAGAAAATACGGAATTAAGTTAGAGTATGCTTCTACAGCCATTACTCAAGATATTAGAGCAGATAACAGTGATGTTTCAACCTATAATATAGCTGGACTGTTATTTAATAAAAAAACATCTACCGAGTTTTACAATGCGTTAAAACTAGGATTTGATGCTAATATGGGAATATTAAAGTTTGGAATGGGATATGAAAGAATAGATCCTAATTACGAAACTTTAGGAGCATATTATTTTAACAATGATTTTGAAAACATAACGATGAATTTGGCTACAGCATTGTTTAATAATAGATTGAGTTTAGATTTTAATATAGGTTATCAAAGAGATAATTTAGAAAATCAAAAAACACAGTCTTTGGGAAGAACAGTCGGAAGTGTTAATGCTACGTATCAGTTAACAAATACAATTATGTTAAGCGGATCTTATTCGAATTTCACCTCTTTTACCAATCAAAGTTTAAATCAATTTGATGATATTAATGACAATGATTTAACAGATGAAGATCAAGAGGCTTTAAATTATAGACAACTTTCTCAGAATGCAAATGTAAGTTTGAATTGGGCATTACCAAAAAAGAAAAACACTACACAGAATGTAAATTTGAATTATGCTTTGGCATCTTCAGCAAATGAAGAAAATGGAATTATTAGAGTAGGGCAGGCAAATAATTTTCATAACGGTACAGCTACTTATACACTAGGATTTCTTAAACAAGCGTTTACCATAGCTTCTTCATTAAATTATAATTACAGCGATATTGGTAGAGATGATAGTAAGGCATGGGGAGCATCTACAAATTTTAGCAAACTCTTTTTCAAGAAAAAATTGAATACTTCTTTAGGCATAGCATTTAATAAAAATGAAAATAGAAATGTACAAACACAAGTTGTTAATTTAAGGGCAAGTGCAGGAACAATTATTAAAAAACAACATAATTTAAATTTAAATGCAGTTCAATTATTTAGAGATATAACCAATCAAGAAAGATTAAATGAACTTACTGTTACTATAAGTTATGGGTACAATTTTGGCTTAAAAAAGCCTCAAATTCGTTTCAAAAAAAGAGAAAAAACAAAAAAGGGAAAGATATTTCAGTTTTCACATAAAGAACACATATTTCAGGGAAGTCATACAAAAATAAGTGATGAAGTATTGGTGCTTATAGAGAAGCCTTCTTTTAAATGGGTGAAATATTTGAAACAGGTAAAAAATGATTTAGAGTTACTAGGATTAAACTTAAAAGAAAATGAAGAGAACAGTAATAAAAAGTATAAAAAAGCTGCAATTGATTATTTAAAGTTGTTATATAAATACAAGGACTTTTCAGATATTTATCATAAGATTTCAGCTGAAAGTTTAAAAGAATTGTATGCAGATGCCGTTTTGTTAGATGATAGAATTAAAGATAACTATACTAGATTATTAAATTTAATTACTGCTGAAAAGCAAAAAGGGAATTATGTGTTAGAAAGCGATGAAAAGGATTTAATAGTTAGAAGAAAAAAATACAATGCCCATGTTTGGATGCAAGAACAACTTACAGGGCTTACTTATCAAGATGTTGTAAATGATAAAGGGATTTTAAAAGGTTTTAAAAAGAAGTATATATCAAAGGTTTTTGATATGCTAGAAAATGGTAAATCTATTAAAGAAATAAAGGCATATTTATCTATGAAGTATGCAAAATATTATCATGATAATGCACCAAAGTAGTTTAAAAATAGAATAATTATATAATTCAACTCTCTACTAACAAAAAGAATAAAGCTACCATGAGTATTCCTATTCATTGTAGCTTTATCTATTATAGTTTATTTAAAAATTGTGTAGTTTATTTACTACAACTCTCACAGTACATTGCTCTTAAATTATCATCTTCTAAAAGTTGAAAGGTAACACCTTTATTTAATGCAGAATTGTAAAGTTTGCAAAAGCGCTTTTTATTCATATTAACTGCATTTAAAAGAATAGCTTTGTAGGCATCTGTATGAATTAGTTCTTCTTTTGTAATAGTTAAGTTTAAGTAATAAAATAGCAAATCTTCGTCAACAGTAACTTCTGAAACTTTGTCTTCAACTGCATCAATAGCATCATAAATGTTACTATTGTAAGTTAAAAACTGAGCTAAATTCAAATAATCAAAGTCAGATAAAGGAAGTTTTTTATACGAGTTCATTACAAATTCAACAGAGCTATTTCTTCCTTGTATATTGTTTTTACGAATATCTTCTTCTGCTTTAATAATGTGATAATTCACAATCATTTTGTCGATTAATTCTTGAGAAACACCCACTTTTTTTAGATTCAAAATCTGTGATTTGAATTTTTTTCGATCAATTTGACGTGCTTTATTTTTCCAAATAATAAACTTCAAAACAGTTAAATTATATAAGATGTGCTTGTTGTTAGGATCTAGTTTTTTTAATTCTAAAAGCTTTTTTTCAACACGTAGTGTTTGCCTAACATCCATAAAGTATTTGAAAATAGCGTTTTTAGCAAGCAAATTAATAAACTTTTTAGTTTTTGGTATCTTCATTTTCTGAAGTAAACTAAGAGAAAACTTTCTGCTAACTCTATCTAGAATAGAGTTTTGAATACTACATGCTTTTGTTAAACTTTCTTGTTTAATTGCTTTGTTAAAAAGCGTAATAAGTTCGTTTACATGAGTGTTTTTATATTCATCTTTTTTCTCTAATGAAAGTACAACAACTGCTTTTCTATGTTTTCTTAAAATAGGCTCTAAACTAATAGCATACTCATTAATTAATTTAGCTTTTACTTTGTTTTTACTAAGCTTAGTAAGCTTTTTATGTTTTGTTTTTTTGATGTCATTTAAGAATTCAACCCAATTTTCTGAAGTAGAAATGTCAGTTTTTATACTTGGTTGCTGAAATGATTGTAATGATCCGGCAATACTTTTAGCTCGCTTAAATTGTAGCATAGCATTGTGCTCAAAACTTCCTTCAACAGAGGCATATGCTTTAATATTAATCTTTTTAATATCATAGTCTGTTAATCGAAGAGAATCGTATAAAGGTCTGATGTCTTCTGGTTTGTATTCAGATTTATCTTTTTCAAAAGGAATCGAAAACGTTAGTTTTTTATGTCTAGTCACCGAGTTCAGTTTTCTAGGTGCTATTTTTCTGTTTTTGTAAGTAATTGTATCTAAGAAAACTCCCATGTCTAGTAAACCTCTTGGGTATTTTTCTAAGTTGTAAATAGTGAAATACTTACAAAAAGTTTTTTTATGTAAAAAAAGTAGATTGAATTCGATATTCTTATCAACTAAATTAGAAGGAATTTTTCTGATAAAAACTCGAAACTTATTTCGCTTTACCTCTTTAAGTTTACCAGGCTTATTCATTTCATAAATAGGAGGTAGTAGCACACCTCTAATCTGTGAATGCGTAAGTTCTTTGTCGCAAGAGTATCTGTCTCTTTCAACAATATCTACAGCAATTCCATCGTCTTCATTTTTAAATAAAGCCTTGTACCAATTTTTGTTGTTTACCTCAAAATAAAGATTGTCGTCTTCAATAGTAATTCCAAATCTAACCTGTTGTGGTTTTTGTTTGAAAACCTTATTAAAGGCATTGCATTTACTTTCTCTGTCCCCATCAGGAAAGTAAATTCCGTACGTGTGTTTTTGTGCACTTGCTAATATAGAAATAGCAAATACAACTAGTAATAGTTTATTTTTCATTCTTCCCCAAGTCATATACCGAAGTATAAGACTGTGTTTTTATTTAGTAACCCCAATGATTGAAAAAATCAATCTCAAAAATAAACGGCAAAAATGTGATAAAATTGTATCAGCGTTAAATTTATCGCAAAAAAGTGGTTTTTTGAGTTTGATTGTTGTTTTTTAAGGTGTTAAAAAAATTAAAGGGAAAATAATTATGGTGTTTTTTATTATTTGTGCTACAAAATAGTACAGGTGTTAAATATATTTTTTTCCGAAAAGCTCTTTAGCATCTTTCATAATTTGTTTGATGTCTTGATCATCTTTTCTAGGACAAATCATGATAACATCTTTTTTCTCAACAACAATAAAATCTTCGAGTCCTTGTATAACTACTCGTTTACCATTTTGAGTACGAATCATGTTTCCTTTGGCATCTCTAAAAATAACATTTGCACCAACTACAGCATTTTCGTTCTCATCTTTTTTTAGTTTTCCATATAAAGAACCCCAAGTACCAAGATCATTCCAGCCAAAATCAACTGGTAAAACGTGCACATTTTTAGCTCGCTCCATGATAGCAAAGTCAATAGAAATGTTTTCACATTTTTCGTAGTTGTTTCTTATAAAGTCATCTTCAAAATCAGTATTATAAACATTACTTCCGTCATCTAAAACATCTACCATTTCTGGAAGGTGTTGTTTAAATGCGGCAAGTATACTTTTTACAGACCATATAAAAATACCCGCATTCCAAAGATAATCACCACTATGAATAAATTTCTCAGCAGTTTCTAAATCAGGTTTTTCTGTAAAGTTTTTTACTTTTTTGATTTCATCAGTATCTTTTTCGTACTGAATATATCCATAACCAGTATTAGGATGATCAGGTTGTATACCTAAAGTCATTAGAATATCTTGTTTAGAACAAGCTTCAAATGAAGTTTTAATGTTTCTTAAAAACTCACCTTCATCTTTTATCCAATGATCAGAAGGAGCTACTAAGATTACAGCATCAGGATTTTGACTGTATATTTTTAAAGCAGCATATAAAATACAAGGCGCTGTATTTCGCATTACTGGCTCTAATAATAATTGTTTGTTGTTAAGTTGAGGTAATTGTTGAAGTACCAATTTTTCATAATTTGAATTGGTAGCAATTAGAATGTTGTTACTAGGAACAAGCTCATTAATTCTTTCGAAAGTACGTTGAATTAAAGATTGCCCAGTACCTAGCATATCATGAAATTGTTTGGGGAATTTTTGAGTACTTACTGGCCAGAATCGAGATCCGACACCTCCAGCCATAATTATTGCATAATAGTTTTTTTTCATGATTTTAAATTGGTTAGTGTTTTTTTACCAAAATAATTGGGGTATTTTGATTAAATAAATAGGTTTGATTATCAGTTAAATTTAAACATTCGTAACGTGTTCTTCTTTTATTTCCTCTCTTATATAAATTGTCTTTAAAGTTAAATATACCTCCTAATGGTACTTCTGAAACAAGGTTTTTACCTGTTTCTATTGTTTTTTCGTTTTTTAAATTTAAAGATGAAAGTTCTTTGTTATTCATCTTTACGGGGATTACTTCTGCATTCTGATTAAATAAATATACTCGTTTGTTAGTTAAATTAATACATTCATAACGAGTTCTTCTCTTATTTCCTCTTCTGTACAGTATGTTTTTAAAGCTAAAAATATGACCATTCGGAATCTCAAAGATAAAATTCTTTCCCTCTTCTGCAACACCATTTTTTAATGCTAATGCTAAATTAACATCAGTATCTGTACTAGCTTTCGGATTTTTTAAATAGTTAGCTAAATGTGGTAAAATTTTCGGATGATAAATCTCTGGATTTAAAAACGGAAGCATTAAATGTTGAAATGCAGTTTTCCATTCTTTACCATGAGGTTGTACTCGCCCAAATTTTTTATACGTTACATGATGTGCTATTTCATGTATTAAAGTTAATAAAAATTGATATTTATTTAAAGTATTGTTAACTGTAATTTGAGTTTCACCATTGGGCATCGCTCTAAAATCACCATGTTTAGTTTGCCTTTGGTTAACAATTTTTAAACGTATTTTATGCTCCTTGATAAGGTAAATAACCAGTTCTATAGATTTTTCAGGAATGTATTTTTGTAGTGTTTCGTGCAACGATTTACTTTTCGGTAAACATACTAAAAATATTAAATTACAGAAGTAGGTAAGTATCCATTTTTAATTAAATCTTCTTTTTGATTGATAATTATCTTTTGTCCGTTTTTTAAAAGAAAGTTTTGATCGGTTATTTTTAAAACATCATCGTAATAATGATCAGTAATAATAATTCCTTTTTTGTTTTTTAGGTTTAATAAGTATGATGATATAATGTCTTTATAAAGAGGTTCTATCATTGAAAAAGGTTCATCTAACAATAAAAAGGGGTGAGATAAATGACCAATTAGAAGTAATTCTAGATATCTTAATTCACCTAATGATAAATGTGCAACTTTTTTAGCATCGAAGCTTGCGACTCTTGGGCTGTAGAAAATTTTATCTTGATCGTTACTATTTTCAAAGAATAACGGAATTACATCTCTAACTTTTATATCTTTTGGTAAAAAAGAGTCTTGTGGTAAATATCCAATTTTTTGAGAGGGAATGATGTTTTTCTGTACGATAAGTTTTTTGTTAATTTTTATATTGATAGATGTTGCTTTTTGAGTGCCAAAAAGAACTTTTAAAAAAGTAGATTTTCCTGATCCATTTCTGCCAAAAACTCCGATAATTTCTCCTGTTTTACAAGAAAAATTAAGGTTGTTTAAAATTATTTTTCGTCCATATGTTTTGGTCAAATTTGAAACTTCTAGAATATCCATTTCACAATAATTAAGTAAATTAATAATAGAGGAATAGAAATAGTTAAGTTCATTAAAAAGACTTTTTTAATGAGCATTTGTTTAGTGTAGCCAAGATTGTAATAGGTGTAATATTCATTTTTTTTAATGAAATTATAACCTAATAAACCAATTAGAATTCCTACTGAAGAGAAAAGTATAAATACCCAAAACCAGCCCATCACAAAACCGATTGTGAATGAAAAAATGATATTGAAAAGGTTTACATCCAAAAAATATTTCCAGAGAGCTTTAAAAGACATTTTATTTTTTTGAGATAAAAATAAAAGTGTATTGTAGAAGAAGATGGTAAGGAAATGTTAATCTTTATAAAAGTATAGAACTTGAGGAGTAAAGAATTTATTTTCTTAACTACTCCTCAAGTTTTATGAATTTTTAATTTCTTAAATTATGGTGTAGAGCTTGAAACTTGTAATACTTTACCATTGTAAAATTTATTTCCTGTAAGCGCAAAATCAAAAATATATGCAGCCATTTCTTTTGCATTTAAAGGAGCTTGATATCCAGGGAAAGCTTCTTCTAGCATTTCAGTTTGTACTGCACCAATAGCTAAAACATTAAAGGCTATTTGAGCTTCTTTGTATTCTTCAGCCAATAATTCAGAAAGTGTAATAACAGCACCTTTTGCTGAACTATAAGCAGCTAAACCAGGAAATTTCATGCTACCTTGTATTCCGCCCATACTGCTAATTGTTACTACGTGGCTATTAGGTTGTAAATTAGGAATTAATTTTCTTGTTAAACTAGCTACTCCAAATACGTTTACTTGATATACTTTCAAAAAATCTTCTGAAGTTAATTCTGTAAAAGGTTTATTAATTAAAAAGCCAGCATTATGGATTAAAATATCTACATTTTTCCATGAGTTATTAATAAATTCAACAGCAGCATTCATGGTAGTTTCATTAGCTAAATCTATTGGTAATGCTGTGATGTTATTGTTATTTAAATTGGTTACAGGAGTTGTATTTCTTGATAAAGCCAATACATTATGTCCTGAATTAGCAAATATTTGGGCTAACTCTAAGCCAATTCCTCTACTAGTACCGGTTATGACTATGTTTTTACTCATTTAAGTTGTTGTTTAAATCTTGTTTGTAATGATTTTTGATAGTTTCCCATTTTTGTTTTAACAAAGTGTTTTCTGTGAAAGAGTTTTGTTTGTTGGCTATCTCTTTAGTGTACTCAATACGATCATGTAAATCTGGATGACTACTTAGATATGATGGGAAGTTCACCTCAGTTTCTTTTTCAAAAATCTGAAATAATTCTGGCATACCATGTAAATCTAGTTTGTTTTGTTTTAAAAACTCAAGTCCAAATACATCAGCTTCTTTTTCTAGTGTTCTACTGTAAGATAGTTGAGAAAACAAATGAGCATTTTCACCTAGAATTGTAGTGATTCCGTTTATATCTCCAAAGAGAATAGAGAAAAATAAAGCACTAGAAAGACTTTTTGAAACGTTTTTCAATACATGTCTTTTTTCAATATGTGAAATTTCGTGCCCAATAACTGCTGCTAATTGATGTTCGCTTTCTATCTTTTTTAAAAGATAAGAGTTGATTATAATTTTTCCGCCAGAAATAGCAAAAGCATTCATTTCATTGCTCTCAGCTACAATGATATTTATTGGAAATTCGCCATTAGTTTCTAATATATCAACAAACTCTTGTAATCTATTGGATTGTATAGAGTCAATTTCTAAATCAGCCGACAGTGTATTGTATACATGATTACCAAAACTAATAACATTACTTTTACTCATGTTACTAGCAAAGCTAACAGCCATATTTGGAATTACATAAACATACATTGCAGCACTAATACTAATAATCAGCGCAAGTAAAATTAAAATAGATCTTTTAACAGATTTGTGTAAGAATACATCAACCTTACTATTTAATTTAGGGTGATCACTGTTGTTAATGTAATCAATAAAGGCTTCATTTTTGCTTTCAATTTTTTGAAAAGGAAATGTTTTTCCATATGTAAAACTTACTAAGCCTTTGGTATAAACTTCTGAACGCTGAATTTCATCAATATTCCAAATAATATCTGATTGAATTATGGTTTGATTTACAAAAGAAATTCTCCAAGTATTACTATTTGGATGAATAATTACTTCATGAGATTTAGAAGATTTACCATCAAAATACGTTGCTTTTAAAGCCATTTTTATAGTAAGTCAAAATCTAAAAAGTCTAAGAAATCATCACCAGACGCATCATCGTAGTTATCATAACTAACCTGACGAATACTAGAAGTGTCTAATCCTTCTTCAATTTCGATAAACCTGAAGACAAAGTTTAAAGTTCTTACTTTTACCCAAGGAGCAGCAATACCAAACGTAAAAAGTATCAGTAAAAAGTTAACAATCATTAACTCAAAGATATCTCCTGCTTGTGCAGTAAATTTGAAATCTACTTTTTCTCCATTTTGAGTAATTTCAGTATTATCAACATAAAAGCTCATTAATTGCTTGTAATACCAAAAAGAATATATTCCTAGAGTTAGATAAAACAGCAAAACAAACTTTAAATTAATCCAAAATAATGTTTCTCCTTTTCCTTTAAAGTCAAAAGAAAGATTACCAAAACGTAAATGACTCAATAAGTACTTACGTATTTCTACTTCAAACCAAGGACCGTATATCCCTAAAGTTAAAATAGTAATCAAAAATCCTGCAAGAAACTTCCAAAACAGTTCCATTCGATCACCTAAATATTTAAAATGAATCCCTTTCCATGAACTTCGAGATGATTTATATCTAGCAGCACCATGAATAGCAAAAGGCATAATTAATATCAGGAAAAGATAAAAAACACCAAGAGAAATTCCTGTAGTCAATCCATCACCAGATTGTAAACCGTATATGAGAAAGAAGTATAAAAGTAAAAAGATTCCATATACTTTTATGAATCCTTTAAAAACCTCTTTACCAGTTCCATGAAAAGTGAATCTGTTTTGATCTAATTCAGTAGATTGATAATGATATTTCAATCGTTCAACTTTTGCCCAAGGATAATAAAATCCTAAAGTAATAATGGTTAATAGTAAATTTTTGAAAAAAATCACTGCAAATTCACTGCCTTTACCAAAATAGTTAAAACGCTTTTTTTCTGTATTTAAATTAGAAATAATTTTCATAGAACCTTGCTATAGTTGATGAGAACAAAAATGTGATTTTATTTTATCTTTTACAACTTTTCAAATTTTTTAAGTAAAAATTAATACTATCAATCTTAATATGCATAATAGTTTGTTATTTTTTGATTAAAAAAAGAACTATTCATCTCAGAGGATAAATAGTTCTTTAAAACAAACCAAATTAACTACGATTAATTATAATGAAAAAATCTATTATAAATTTAGTTTAATTGTAGGTTGTTTTTATGTTTTTTCGATAAGTTGTAGTACAATATAGATCAATTAAAAACTTCATTTAGTCGAACGTAATATGTTGATAAGCACCAATATCTGGATTTGTTCTAGCAACTCCTAAAATATCTGTTGTAATGGCAGTAGGTAATGCTTTGTTAATAGCATCACTTTGTACTCCAATAATAAAATCTTCTTTGAAAGGATCTCTAAAATCAGGATTACCATTTAGAGTAATATTGTTGTAGTGAGTTGTATTACTAAAATCTAGTTCGGTGTTTTCAGCAAAACGATCATTAATATCATTAAACTTAATTAAAGAGTTTGAAATATTGTAGTTGAAAGTACCACCTGCATCTAATTTATCCATAACAAGTTCAACGTTATTATTACCATGCATAATACAGTTTGTAAAATTAGCTACCTCTAAATTATAAACTTCAGCAACATCTTCACCTTTATCATTTTCAGTAAGTATAAAGTTGTTAACTAATACACTAGGTAATGTACGCAAACTGTTATTCCAGTAATTGGCAAATGTAGCATGATTGAAATTATAACGACCACCACCAGTTGCAGCCAAAGAAGTTTGTCCAGCACTTCCTATTACTACATTATTTCCATTAATACTTGTAGTTCTTCCTAAAATACCAAAATTCACATTATTGTAAATTTCAACATTATTTAAAGTAAGGGTAGGAGAGGTAGGAGAAAGTCCATCTACTAACATACCAATAATAGCATTTTTTATTTCAGCAAAATTTACTTCGTTATCAACACTTCCTTCTCTAATCCAAATAGTTCCCCACTGACCAGAAACGTTACTAAAAGAGTCTTCCAATCTGTCACCTTCAAAAATTACTTTCTCATCTAATGTACCATCAACTTTTAAAGTGGCACCGTTATCAATAATAAGACCAGAATTGTCGTGAAAATGAATTTGAGCACCAGCTTCTATAGTTAATGTTTTTCCTGCAGGAACAGCTGCATATCCATATATTACATAAGGTTTTTCATTGGTAAAAGTAAGTTCACTATCTTCTAAAAATCTACCTTGAATAGCAGTAGGTGTACCGTCTAATGTTAGTTGATCAATTTCCATGGTCATTGGATCTCTTTCAGGAAAAATAAAAGTAGCATCTTTCACAAGTGTAACTAAGTCAACATCTTGTTGTTTGCTTCCATTATCAAATAAAATTTGATCAGTGTATAAAGGGTCAGTAACAGCATTAAAATCTATAGTGGTTTCAACAAAAACATAGATACTATCGTTTGCTAAAATTTCGATGTCTTCAAAATTCTGACCAGCAATTCCATCTACATTTAAACGATAATTAGAAGTAACTCCGTTTTTTAATTGAATTTGAGGAATTGAAATAGCTTTATTACTTCGATTATAGACTTTTAAATTATAAGTAGCCGAACCAATATTACTAAAAATAGTATCTAAAAAAACGGTGTCTTTAGAAAATTCTAACTTGCCAAAACTTTCAATTGTAGTAAAATCTTTTCTACAAGAACTAAAAGCTACTATTAATGCTACGATAATAATGGTTTGTATAAACCTCATAATTTTATGAATTGTTATTGTTTTATTAATTCAATTTCAAACAATTTACTCCAATTTTTTCCTGTAACGAATAAACGATTGTTTTCTTTATCAAATGCAATACCATTTAAAACATCTTCGTTAGTGTCTAATTTTTGAGTTTTACTTACTTCAGTAACTAATCCTTTTAAGTTGATAATACCTTCAACAATTCCAGAATTAGGATCTATAATAGCTATTAACGGTTTTTGCCAGTAATTCGCATAAATTTTACCATTAAAATATTCAAGTTCATTTAATTTTTGAAGAGAAAGTTTATCAGTATATGCTTGAATACTTGTTATCTCTTGTTGGTTAGAAGGATCTAAAAACCAAATCTTATTTGATCCGTCAGATTTGATTAAGTTTTTATCATCATGAGTCAATCCCCAACCTTCATTACTTTTATCGTACTCAAACTCTTTTTTTAGTTCAAACGTTTCCAAGTCAAAAATAAACCCTTTTCTAGCTTGCCAAGTCAACCAAAAAATATCATTACCAACGATCGTCATACCTTCACCAAAATATTTATCGTCAAGTTTATATTCCTGTAAAACTTTCCCAGTTTCAGTTTCTATCTTTCTTAGTTTAGATCTACCTCTTTTTCCTGTAGTTTCATATAAGAATCCATTGTGGAATTCTAATCCTTGAGTAAAAGATTTAGTATCGTGCGGATAAGTATTTACTATTTTGTACGAATACAGAGAAGGTTTTACGTTAGAATAAACCTCAATAGAATTATTTATTTTTTTTACTTTTCCAGGAACAAAAGCAAGAGCAGTAAGTCTGTGTTTACCAATTCCTATTTCAGATGTATTTAGCGTTATTTTGTTGTTTTGTAAATCAACACGCTTGTTATTGACATAAAAATGAATACTATCGGGAGTATTACCACTTATTTGTTGAAGTTCTACATCAACTTTTTTACCAATTGTAGTTTTAGCATCTGTTTTTATCTTAAACTGATAACTTGTTTCACTACAGGAAAATAAGCTTGAAGTAAGGGTTAAAAGGAGGATGTTATAAAGATTTAATTTCATATTCTTTCGGTTGAATGTAATTTCAATACAAATAAAACAATTTATTTGTTTGGAATTTAAAAAAAAGGGTTAAATTTGCACCCTCAAATAGCCATTGCCGGTTTTTGAATTTTTGGAGGCGTTTAAAACCTTACCAATTTTAAACAATTTCATACAAAGTTAAAAGTTTTAAACATGAAAAAAGGTATACACCCAGAAAATTATAGAATGGTAGCATTCAAAGACATGTCTAACGGAGATGTGTTTTTAACTAAATCTACAGCTAACTCAAAAGAAACAATTGAAGTTGAAGGCGTAGAATACCCATTATTAAAGTTAGAAATTTCAAGAACTTCTCACCCGTTTTACACTGGTAAGTCTAAGTTAGTAGATACTGCTGGACGTATTGATAAGTTCAAAAACAAATATGCAAAATTCAAGAAGTAATCTCGAATTTTTAGAAAAAATAGAAGCTCCGAAATATTTCGGAGCTTTTTTTATGGATTAAAATCTTTATTTTTAACCTTTATAATTATTATTCAATATGAGAGACACTATTTTGGCGTTATGTATTACAGCTACAGTTTTATGTGGCGTTTTAGTATACTTTATCCCAGAAACTGGAAATTTTATTTTATTAGGTATTTCATCAATAGTAAGTATTTTGGCAGTATACGATGCTTTTATACAGAAGAATCATTCATTGCTACGTGCATTTCCAGTGGTAGCTCGTTTACGTTGGCTTTTTGAAGAGGAGAGAGAAAAAATACAGCAGTATTTTATTGAAGATGATTTAAATGGTACTCCTATTAATAGAGAAAAAAGAAGTATTGTATATCAAAGAGCAAAAAAAGAAACTGAAACAGTTCCTTTTGGTACACAACATAATGTTTATGAAAAAGGTTATGAGTTTGTAAAGCATTCTTTATTTCCTACAGATCATCATCATATTGAAGGGGAAGATGTTGTTATTGGATCAGATAAGTGTCAAAAAAAATATAAAGGATCTATTATTAATATTTCTGCTATGTCATTTGGTTCTTTAAGTAAAAATGCAATAAAAGCTTTGAATCAGGGAGCTAAGATGGGCGATTTTGCTCATAACACAGGTGAAGGAGGAATTTCACCATATCATTTACAAGGTGGAGATTTAATATTCCAGGTAGGTACAGGTTATTTTGGAGCAGGAAAAACTGTAGATGGGAAACGTTATTTTGATGATGATATTTTTAAGGAGAATGCGGTTAGACCTGAAGTGAAAATGATTGAGATAAAATTATCGCAAGGAGCAAAACCAGGGCATGGAGGAATTTTACCTGCTAAGAAAAATACAGAAGAAATATCAAAAATTAGATCTGTAGAACCATTTACAAGAGTTGATTCACCTCCTGGACATTCAGCTTTTTCTAATTTTAAAGAAATGATTGTTTTTCTTCAAAAAGTTAGAGAACTTAGTGAAGGAAAACCAGTTGGAATTAAGTTTTGTGTAGGAAATAACGAAGAAATTGAGCAAATGATTAAAACTTTTGCTGAAATAAATAATTACCCAGATTTTATTTCTGTTGATGGGGGAGAAGGTGGAACTGGTTCTGCACCGTTAGAGTTTTCAAATTATGTGGGTACACCTTTGTTTGATGGTCTTTCTTTTGTAAACAAAATGTTGATTAAATACAATCTAAAAGATCAGATAAAAATTATAGCTAGTGGTAAGGCTATTGATGCATTTGATATTGTAAAACTGAAAGCATTAGGTGCAGACGCTGTAGGTATGGCTAGAAGTTTTATGTTGAGTTTAGGGTGTATTCAAGCGCGTGAATGTAATTTAGATACTTGTCCTGTAGGTGTAGCCACACAAAATGAAGATTTAGTGGAGGCTTTGGTAGTTGAGGATAAGAATGTTCGTGTTAAAAATTATCATAATAAAACGATCTTGGCTTTAAAAGAGGTAGTTGCGGCTATGGGGAAAAATTCAATAGATGAAATTGAAGCGAAAGATGTTTTTAGAAGAAATAAGGCTGGAGATATTAGTTCTTTAGAAGAAATATATTATTAATTAATAATTTCGATTATAGTTAGAGTGGATTATAAAGTAGAAGAAGTTTTAGGAAATTATAAATTACTAAGATATCCTAAAACAACCAATAAATCATTGAGAGCATGGAGTAATGCAGAGTTATTGGTTGCTGATTATGTTAAGGAAAAGAATAGTGAAACTGTACATGTTTTTAACGACAGATTTGGAGTATGGAACTGCTTACTAAATGAAAAAAGAATAACTACTATTTGGACATATGCAAGTCAAAAAAAAGCAATAACATATAATTTAGAGTTGAATAAGTTAGATGTTGAAATAGAGTATAAATCTCCTTTAGACACTCTTAAAGAAGTTGATTTAGCTCTAATAAAAATACCAAAGTCACTAGAGTTATTCGAACTGTTTTTACAGCAAATTCATAAAAGTGCAACTTCTAAAATTGAAGTTGTTTGTGGTTTTATGACTAAATATTTTAGTGCTTCTTATCTTGAAATTGCTGCAAATTATTTTGAAGAAGTTAGTCAGACTAAGGCTTGGAAAAAATCTAGATTATTAATTCTGAAGTCACCTAAAAAAAATGAATACAAAAGCTTGATAAATGAAATTGAATGGAAAGATACTTTTTTAACACAATATTATGGTGTTTTCTCTTCTGGAAAAATAGATATAGGAACACGGTTTTTATTGGATAATTTCAAGATGAAATCCAATGAAATAAAAGTTTTAGATGTAGCTTCAGGTAATGGAATTATAGCTTACGATGTGTTAGAACAAAATAAAAATGCAGAAGTAACATTGATTGACGATTTTAATTTGGCAATTGCTTCTTCTAAGTTGAATGTTCTTTCCAAAAAGACAAAATTTGTTTGTGATGATACCTTAGATTCTTTAAGTGAAGCCTATTTTGATTTGGTAGTTTCAAATCCGCCATTTCATTTTGAACATGAAAATAATATTGAAATCACTTTTAATTTGTTTGAAGGTGTAGAAAAATGTTTGAAAGTTGATGGACGATTTGTACTAGTAGCAAACAAGCATTTAAATTATAAAACGTATTTATTAAAACTATTTAAAGTTGTAGGTATTATCGCTGTCAATAATAAATTTGTGATTTATGAATGTTTAAAATAGTTCTGTTTTTGTTGTGTTTTTGATAAGTTAAACTTAGTTTTATTGGTTTTTTGTGTGTTTTTTGTGTTTTTTATTGTGTGTTTGAAATTAATCAGTATATTTAGCTTTGTAAATGTAAACTAACGGTTAATTTTAAATCCCCAATTCATGAAATTAAACTCAAACGCACAAAATGTAGAGAAAGAACAAATTAAATTTTTTAAGTTTCCTAAGAAAGAAGTTCTTAATATGAAGAAAGATCAAATCAATAGGTCTATAGATTTAAGAAGGGCACTATATTTAGGTAATTTAGAACGCCAAAAGGTGAAAATTGTATTTGCAGATGAAAACGGTTATAAGAGAGTAGAAACAACAATATGGGGTGTTACAGATAAATCTGTAATACTCAAACAGTCAACATTAATTCCATTACAAAGAATAGTTAGCGTCGCTTAAAAAAGAAAATAAAATTATTTGAATTAAAACAAAAACCTTTAGAGTAATCTAAAGGTTTTGTTTTTTATACTAATTTTTTAATCATTCTAAGTTTATGAGAATGTTTGAGCGTATCTGTATTGTAAATGCCACTGTGATCTAGTTTGTCTATTCTTACTTTACCATGTGCATGAATAATGTTATAATCGTTCATAACAATACCTACATGGGTTATATTACCTTCTTCATTATCAAAAAAAGCTAAATCACCAGGTTCACTTTCTTCTATAAAACTTAAAACTTCACCTTGTGTTGCTTGCTCTTTAGCATCTCTAAGTAAATTATATCCGCATAATTTGTATACGGTTTGTGTAAACCCTGAGCAGTCAATTCCAAAAGGAGTTTTTCCTCCCCATAAATAAGGAACGTTTAAGAACAAAAAGGCAATTTCAATGATTGATTGCTTTGATAATTTTTTATTGTTAATTCTACCTTCATAGATATATGAATTTGCATTAATAGAAAACTGATTATCCTTGTAAAAAGGAAGTCTAGCACCTAAAGGTATAGTAGTTAAGTTATTTTCTTTATCATGAATAAAGTCTATTAACTCACCCGCAAATACTTTGGGTTGGTCTTCTATCTGCATATACAATGACTCAGGAATTTCTTCATATTGCTTATTATCAATATATCCTTCATAGCCATCAAAAGCTAATTTTATCTTGCTCCATTTTTTATCTTTTTCTAAAATAGTGAAATGTTCACCAAAAATAATTTGATTCACCATTTCAGAAGTATCAGTGGGTAATAACCTTAACGGAACAATACTTAAATTACAAATTCCAAACAATCAGTAAAAATTTTAAAAAATTAAATTCTTTCTATTACCATTGCGCTAGCACCACCACCACCGTTACAAATACCAGCAGCACCAATTTTAGCGTCATTTTGTTTTAAAATAGAAGTTAAAGCAATTATAATTCTTGCTCCAGAAACTCCTAATGGGTGCCCTAATGAAACAGCACCACCATTTACATTTACTTTATCAGCAGAAATACCTAAGATTTTAGTATTCGCTAAACCTACTACAGAAAATGCTTCGTTTAATTCAAAATAATCAACATCATCTATAGCAACACCAGCTTTAGCTAATGCTTTAGGTAAAGCTTTTGCAGGTGCAGTAGTAAACCATTTAGGTTCGTGAGCAGCATCTGCATACCCTTTAATTTTAGCCAAAGGAGTAATACCTAATTCTTGTGCTTTATCAGCAGACATTAATACTAACGCAGCACCACCATCATTAATTGTAGAGGCATTAGCAGCAGTAACAGTTCCTTCTTTTGTAAAAGCTGGACGTAAAGCTGGAATTTTCTCCATTTTTACATTTTTGTACTCTTCATCTTCATTAAAGATAACTGGTTCTCCTCTTCTTTGTGGAACTTCTACAGGTACAATTTCATCAGCAAATTTACCTTCGCTCCAAGCTTTAGAAGATCTGTTGTATGATTCTATAGCAAAAGCATCTTGATCTTCTCTAGAAAAGTTATACTCAACAGCACACTCATCAGCACAAACACCCATAGCTACTTTTTCATAAGCATCTACTAAACCGTCTCTTTGCATACCATCTTCCATTTTTACAGGACCAAATTTGGTAGCAGAACGTGCGTGTTGGTAATGAGGAATCATACTCATGTTTTCCATACCACCAGCTACAACGATTTCGGCATCACCTAATGCAATAGTTTGCGCAGCTAACATGATAGATTTCATACCAGAAGAACATACTTTATTCACAGTTGTACAAGGAACAGTATCAGGTATACCAGCCAAAATAGCTGCCTGACGAGCAGGAGCTTGACCTAAACCAGCTGAAACAACGTTACCCATGAAAACTTCTTCTACTTGATTTGGTTCTATATTTAGTTTATCTAAAGCGCCTTTGATAGCAATTGCCCCTAATTTAGGAGCAGGTATATTTGATAATGTACCTAAGAAACTTCCTATTGGAGTTCTAGCTACAGATACAATAACTACTTCTTTCATTATAAAATAATTTGATTTTTATATACTGCGAAAATAACCATTTTATAATAAGTTCTCAAATAATAACAAAAGGTTATATTTACACTTAGAAGTTTACAAGGATGAATAAAATTATCACTAGTTTATATAAAAATAACACAGCTATTTACAGAGTGTTATTGTTTTTAGTTACTACTTTTTTAATAGTGTATTTACTACCTAAAGGAGGACAGTTTAGATATGACTTTTTACAGGGTAAGCCATGGCAGTATGATAATTTATATGCTCCTTTTGATTTTGCAATTCAGAAGACAGAAGAAGAAGTTTCAACAGAAATAAAAGAATTAAAGTCTTCTATACAACAATATTTCTCTTACGATTTAAATATTCCAAATAGTAAACAAGAAGCTTTTTTGAAAGCAATGAATGCTTTAGCTGCCGTTGATAGTTTAGATACTAAAAAAGTGAATAAACTAAGAATTGCAGGACGAAAGATTATAGAAGAGGTTTACAATGTGGGATTTGTAGATGAATTTTCAGCAAATAAATCTAATGATAATGTAATGATATCATTGAGGAAGAATAATGCTATAGAAGATGTGTTATTTTCAAATTTAACACAATCAAAAGATGTACTTTCTTTAATCGTAAAAGGTTTGGAAAAGTTTGAAAGATCATATTCAAAAGATTTTGTAATTAAAGAATTATCGGAATTACTAGAACCTAATGTGGTTTTTGATCAAGAGTTTACCGAAAAAGAACTAGATGAAGTAATTGCTGGAATATCTTATACAAAAGGAAAAATTTCTAAAGATGAATTAATCATTCAAAAAGGAGATATTGTTGAAGGAAAAAAGTTTAGTGTTTTAAGCTCGTTAAAAGAAACATCAAAATCTCAAATATGGACAAAATCTAACTATAATTGGTTGGTTTTCGGATACACGATTTTAGTGTCAATAGCTTTATTAATGTTGTTGTTGTTTTTACACGGATACAGAAGAGAAATTTACAATAATAACAGTCAAATTACATTTATCTTTTTAAATGTTTTATTAATAATTTTTGCGCAAACAATTATTGTATCCTACAATCCACATTTATTGTATGTAGTGCCACTTACTATTTTACCAATTGTATTAAAAGCGTTTTTTGATGCTAAATTAGGATTCTTTGCGCATGTACTAACAGTTCTTTTATTAGGGTTTATTGTGCCTAATAGCTTTGAATTCATATATCTACACATAATAGCTGGTATTGTAACTATTTTATCAGCAACTGAATTGTATAAGAGAGCAAGTTTATTTATCTCAATAATGCAGGTAACGTTGGTGTATATGATTGCTTATTTTGCTTTTTCAATTATTACAGAAGGAAACATAACTAATATTAAATGGGCGAATTTTGGATGGTTTGCAATGAATGGATTGTTATCCTTTTTAGCTGTATTCTTCATTTACTTCTATGAAAAACTATTTGGTTTAGTTTCAGATGTAACTTTGTTAGAGCTGTCAAATACAAATTCAAAGCTTTTAAGAGAATTAAATGAAAAAGCACCAGGTACATTCCAACATTCAATTCAGGTAGCTAATTTAGCTGAAGCAGCAGCAAATGAAATAGGAGCAAACTCTATGTTGGTAAGAACAGGAGCTTTATATCACGATATAGGAAAAATGGCGAATCCTAAATATTTTATAGAGAATCAAATTACAGGTGTAAATCCTCATAACGATTTATCTCCTAGAGACAGTGCCCAAATTATTTTAAGTCATGTAATACGAGGAATAGAAATAGCCAAAAAGAATAATATACCTGATAGAATTATAGATTTTATAAGAACACATCATGGAACAAGTTTAGTGTATTACTTTTATAAAAAAGAGCAAGAAAACAATCCTGATGAAATTATAGATGAAAAAAAGTTCAGATACCAAGGTCCAATTCCGTTTTCTAAGGAAACAGCTATTTTAATGATATGCGATTCTGCAGAGGCTGCTTCAAAAAGTTTAAAAAAACCAACAGCACAATCTATAGACGAATTAATAGATAAGGTTGTGGAAGGTCAAAAAAACAATAATCAGTTTATAAATTCGAATATTACGTTTAGAGAGATAGAAAAAATTAAAAAAATTATTAAAGCTAAGTTGATGAATATATACCACTTACGAATTGAGTATCCAGAATAGTGATTTTTTTTCTTAAAAAAAGTTTGTGAGATACTTTAATTCGTTATATATTTGCACTCGCAATTTTAAAGCTCACAATTGAGAGTTTTGGGAGAGGTGGCAGAGTGGTAATGCAGCAGCCTGCTAAGCTGTCATCCTTCGGGATGCCCGGGTTCGAATCCCGGTCTCTCCGCAACAAAATTGCAGATGACCCAATCGGGGTGTAGCGTAGCCCGGTCATCGCGCCTGCTTTGGGAGCAGGAGGTCGCAGGTTCGAATCCTGCCACCCCGACATAAAAAATTAATGGTCGCGTAGCTCAGCTGGATAGAGCATCTGCCTTCTAAGCAGACGGTCACAGGTTCGAATCCTGTCGCGATCACAATAAGCCTTACTAATTTTAGTAAGGCTTTTTTGTTTCTTTGTAATTGAGTTAAGTGTTTGTTTAAAAGTGGTTTGAATTTGGATCATTCCTAAAAGTTGTGGTTAAGCAAAAATTTGTGTTAATCTGTATAGAAAGAATTCTACATTTCTCACTCCTCTAAATTGAGCTCTAAACGCTTTTATTTTAGCATTAAAAGA
>NZ_SJXJ01000027.1 GCF_004337695.1 Tenacibaculum sp. M341 | reverse complement strand
AACGCCTGTTTTTAGCTTATAAAGTATAGCATTAACTATCTCGTAAAGTGGTGCTTTAGGCTTAAATCCTCTTTTTGTTTCTGGTAAATATGGAACTATTTCTAATTCTATCATATCTTTGTTTAGTACTTGGTACATAGGGTTGTGTTTTTATGTTTCGCAACACAAATATCTACAACCCTTAATTTTTTCTCAAAAAAAGTCAAGATGACTTCAGTATCAAATTCAATACTTATTCGACATTTTTATAAAACTAGGTTAATAATTTATTAAAAAAAGATAAAAAATTTGTTTGTAATTGTAAAATAGTTATATATTTGCAGTAATTAAAATTGATAGGGAGTGTTTTTCATTCATTTGATTTTAATAGGAGGTTAATTAAGGACTCCGGCTCTCGCCGGAGTTTTTCGTGTTTTTGGACCTTTCTTATTTAAACTTTACTCCTACCTTTTCAGCAATTCCAACAATTACTTCAGTAGCTTTTATAATAGATTCCACAGGAACATATTCATATCTACCATGAAAATTATGTCCTCCAGCAAAAATATTCGGACAAGGCAATCCTTTAAATGATAATTGAGAACCATCTGTACCACCTCTAATAGGCTTTATTAAAGGTTTTATACCCATACCTTTCATTACTTCTTCAGCAATATCTACAATATGCATTACAGGCTCAACTTTTTCTTTCATATTAAAGTACTGATCTTTTATCTCTACTTCAATAGCTTCTTTACCTATTTCCTCATTTATATTTTTAGCAGTCTGCAACATTAATTCTTTTCTTTTTTGGAAAAGATCCATGTCATGATCTCTAATAATATATTTTAAAACAGTTTGTTCAACTTTTCCTTCCATAGTATGTAAATGAAAGAAACCTTCATAACCGGTAGTATGTTCAGGAACTTCTTTAGATGGTAATGCTTTAATAAACTCACTTGCAATTGTCATAGAATTCACCATTTTACCTTTAGCGTATCCAGGATGTACAATTTTACCGTTAATAGTAACTTCTGCTCCAGCTGCATTAAAGTTTTCATACTCTAACTCTCCAATTTGACTTCCATCCATAGTATAAGCCCATTCTGCACCAAATTTATCTACATCAAATAAATGTGCTCCTTTTCCAACCTCTTCATCAGGCGTAAAACAAATACGGATTTTACCATGCTTAATTTCTGGATGCTGAATTAAATACTCCATAGCAGAAACTATTTCAGTAACTCCGGCTTTGTCATCAGCTCCTAATAAAGTAGTTCCGTCTGTTGTAATAATTGTTTGCCCTTTGTACCGTAATAAATCTTCAAAATAAGAAGGAGATAAAACAATATTCTCTTCTGCATTTAATACTATATCTTCTCCATTGTAATTCTTATGAATTTGAGGTTTCACATTTGCTCCTGTAAAATCAGGACTCGTATCAATATGAGAAACAAAACCAATTGTTGGTACTTCATAATCTAAATTACTCGGTAAAGTAGCCATCAAATAACAATTTTCGTCTAGCTCTACCTCTTCCATTCCAATATCCTTTAACTCTTGCTCTAAAACTCTAGCTAAATCCCACTGTTTTTCTGTACTTGGAAACGCAGGATTATTTGGATCTGATTCAGTATCAATAGTTACATACTTTATAAATCGATCTATTATATGTTGTTTATTCATTGTTGTTATTTTAAAGTTCAAAAATAGCTATTTCAGCTGTATATTATTGACAAGTTTCACTGCTTTACAGATTCTATCTTCTACTAAAGAATCTCCATAAACTTCTGCCTTTACATGTAAAAAACCTGTTTCAGCTTTACTAAATATGTTTAAAACATGATATTGATACTTACCTTTTTTTCCTTTTGCTAAATTGTAATACGATTGATTGTTTAAAAAAGTAGTTCTACTAGACTTTACCTCCTCTAATGCTAAAGTTGTATTGTCATTCTTTACTTTTTGAATAAACTTATCATCTATTTCTGATGTATTAACAATAAAAGAAGCATCAATAACTGTTGTTTTTGTTAAGCTAATAGTGGTATCTGCTGTATAAATTGAAGAAACAGCGTCATCATAATATAAATTTGTTTTCCATTTTTTGGGAATATCAAAACTGAATAGCTTTTTGTAATCATCTACTTTTTCTAAGTTAGAATATGTAGCTGTTTTACAATTAAAGTCTTTAGCTATTTGATTAGAATTACAGCTATACATAGCTGCAACTAGTAAAATTAGTGTAAAATATCTCATTTTTTTTGTTGTTCGAAGTAAGCTATTAATAGATCAACTACATAGCTGTAAGATTTAATTCCTTTAGATTGATTATTTGCTTTTAAATAAGAATTATACCCTTTTTTGATGTAAGGTTCAATTGGATTTTCATATTTCTTCCAAAACAAATAATTATTCTTAAGCTCTTTTAAAATTCCTTTATTTGTTTTTTCTCTTAGCACACTGTAAAGTTCTTTATCCCTTTTCCTAATTTCTCGCATACAATATCTGTAAGCCATTCGATAACCAGAATATTGAAAATAAATATCATCACTATGAGTGGTAGCTAAAAAACCTACAAAATTAGCATCATTCTCTGCAGACCACCCAATTTGATGTGCTATTTCGTGGCATGCTGTAGCAGGAAAACCTGCTTTCGGTAACATTGAATTTACTTGCGCCTCTCCTGTTATTGGATTCAAATAACCTGCTGTACCATTATAAGATTGCAACAAACTAACTAAGGAATTTTTAATTGCTCTACTCTTATAGGCTAACTGCGGATATTCTTTTGCTAAACTTTCATAAGCATCAGAAGTTTTTCTAAAAATCTCTTTGTTTGAATATGGTACATCAATAACCAAAGTGTCATTTGATACTAGTTTAGTATGAATCTCATTAAATGCAAATGTAATTTTTTCTGTTACTTCAACTAACTGTTCTGTAGTGTATTCTTGTTGTTGCAAACCTAAATTCTCTGCTAATGGTTTTCTGAAATAATTAAATCCCCAAAACCAATAAAAACAACCATATATAACTGACAAAAAAGCAACAAATTGGACTGACTTAGGTATGATTTCTTTAAACCTTGTTTTGAAAAGTTTGGAAATTTCATAACAAAATAAACCTATCAAAATTAGCCCTAAAAAATCACCAAAAGAAAAAGGAATCCAACCTAAAAGAATTCTAAAAAAGCGCGATATAAATGGATACAATCCATTAGAGTAATACTCTTCAATAAAATCAGTTTTTTCACTTATAAACTTCACAAAAACAATCTGTAAAGGCAATAAAACTGCAATAATAACGTGTTTTTTATATGGCTTCATTTTTTCAAAAATAAAAACCTAATTTGTTATTAACAACTTAATAACAGTTTTGTTTACATTTTTTGTGAAAAAAGAAAAGTGAAAAGAATTAGAGATAATATCAACGTAAAAAATTACTTTTGTCACCATGGAAAAACCGCAAGGATTAAGAAGTGTTCGATCAGATAAATCTAGAGTTGTTAATTTAGAGAAAGGTAAGTTACCTCCTCAGGCAATTGATTTAGAAGAAGCTGTATTGGGTGCTATGATGATTGATAAAAAAGGAATTGATGAAGTAATTGATATCCTTCACCCAGATGCGTTTTATGATAAGCGACATCAAGAAATTTATGCAGCTATTTATGCTTTGTTTCAAAATTCTGAACCAATTGATTTATTATCAGTTTCAAATCAATTAAGAAAAGATGGTAAATTAGAAATAGCTGGTGGAGATTTCTACATTATAAATTTAACTCAAAAAGTAGCTTCTTCGGCACACATTGAGTTTCACTCTCGAATTATTCTACAAAAATATATTCAACGTAGATTAATTTCTATTTCTTCTGACATTATTGAAAATGCTTATGATGAAACAACAGATGTTTTTGATTTATTAGATGATGCCGAAGGAAAATTATTTGAAGTAACACAAGGAAACTTAAAGAAAGGAGCTGAAGTTGCTGAAAGTTTAGTACAACAAGCAATTAATAAAATTCAGGAAATTTCTAATAAAGAAGGGATGAGTGGTTTAGCCACTGGTTTTACAAAATTAGACGCATTGACTTCTGGTTGGCAGCCTTCCGATTTAATTATTATTGCAGCTCGTCCTGGTATGGGAAAAACGGCATTCGTAATCTCTATGGCTAAAAACATGGCCATTGAATTTGGCGAAGCTGTAGCTTTATTCTCGTTAGAGATGTCATCGGTACAGTTAATTACACGTATGATTTCTTCTGAAACCGGATTAACCTCTGAAAAACTTCGTAAGGGTAATTTAGAACCTCACGAATGGGAACAATTAAACGTAAAAGTAAAACGTTTATCTGATGCTCCTATTTTTATTGATGATACACCTGCATTATCTATTTTTGACCTTCGTGCAAAAGCACGTCGTTTAGTATCTCAACACAATGTGAAGATATTAATTATTGATTATTTACAGTTAATGACAGCTGGTGGTGCTGGAAATGGTAACCGTGAACAAGAAATATCTACTATTTCTCGTAACTTAAAAGCACTAGCAAAAGAATTGAATATTCCTGTAATTGCCTTATCTCAGTTATCACGTGCTGTTGAAACCCGTGGAGGAAGTAAAAGACCTTTACTATCTGACTTACGTGAATCTGGAGCAATTGAGCAGGATGCCGATATTGTATCGTTTATTTTCCGTCCTGAATATTATGGTATGACTGAATGGGATGATGATGATCATTCTCCGTGTGAGGGACAAGGTGAATTTATTGTAGCAAAACACCGTAATGGTGGTTTAGACAATATTCGTTTAAAGTTTACTGGGCACTTAGCTAAATTCTCCGATTTAGAAGAAGGTTTTAGTAGTGAATTCCAATCGAGTATGAATACTTTTGAATCTGGAGCATTACCATCTGCCGAAGATGCTTTTGGACCTGCTGAAACTAGTAGTAACAATAATTTTGATGATGACGTTCCGTTTTAAAATGTGAAACAAATTATAAAAAACTAATAAATACACAATTGCTAGTCAGTAATTGTGTATTTTAGTTTTTGAATATGAAGAAAATACTCTTAACCCTTAGTCTTATTTTAATATCAAACTCTATTTGGGCATCTTTTATATATGTTCCTATGAGTCATGATAATCAAAAAAATCATTTAAAAGCTTATGGTATTGTATACTATGCGCTTCAAAATGGTTTAAAAGCAAAATGGTTGTTAAATTACGATGGTGGCGCTTTTTTAATAGAAAATAATAGCGCCATTGAAAATGAGAGTAAAATTCGAGGAGTTTCTTATCAAATAATATCTGATGCGAAAGCTCAAATTATTTTAGAGGAAATTTCTTCTCCTAGTAAAAACCAAGAAGCAATTACACTTGAAAAAGCTCCCAAAATAGCAGTGTATTCTCCTAAAGATAAAATGCCTTGGGATGATGCGGTTACTATGGTACTTACCTATGCAGAAATTCCTTTTGATGTTGTGTATGATGAAGAAGTTTTAGGAGATAAATTACTATTATACGAATGGTTACACTTACACCATGAAGATTTTACAGGGCAATACGGTCGTTTTTACGGTGCTTTTAGATCTGCTCCTTGGTATGTGCAACAAAAGAAAAGAGCCGAAGCGTTGGCTGCTAAATTAGGTTACAGCAAGGTTTCTGAAGCCAAAAGAGCTGTATCTAAAAAAATTAGAGATTACGTAATTGGTGGTGGATTTATGTTTGCTATGTGTTCTGCTACAGATAGTTTTGATATTGCTTTGGCTGCTGATGGTGTTGATATTTGTGAACCAATGTTTGATGGTGATGCTTCTGAACCTAATTATCAATCGAAAATAGATTTTAATAAAACATTTGCTTTCAAAGATTTTGAGCTAATTAGAAATCCTACTACTTATGAGTTTTCTTCTATAGACATGACTAGAAAACGTAGAATAAAAAAAGAAACTGATTATTTTGTTTTAAAGGAGTTTTCTGCAAAATGGGATCAAGTTCCAACTATGTTATGTCAAAATCATACACAAATTGTAAAAGCTTTCATGGGGCAAACCACTTCGTTTGATAGAAGAAACGTAAAATCTACCGCATTAATTTTAGGTGAGAATACTACTAATGGAGAAGCTCGTTATATTCATGGTACGAAAGGAAAAGGGTTGTTTACATTTTATGGTGGTCATGATCCTGAAGATTATCAACATAGAGTTGGAGATCCTAAAACTGAATTAGACCTACACCCTACTTCTCCTGGATATCGTTTAATTTTAAACAACGTTTTATTTCCTGCTGCCAAAAAGAAAAAGCAAAAAACATAATAAGTTACTAAAAAATCGTATATCAACTTATTTCACCTTTCAAAAAGGGGTATAATCCTGTTTTACAGCTGTTAATGTTCTAGTAACATACAGTTAAGACTTCCGTAAAAAACCAATTGTAATTTTATAAATGTAACAATAAGACATTCGTTTTAATTATTAAAATTCAAATACTTAAAACGGTTTATTGTTCCTACTTAATTAAGTACTTCATTGTATTCAGTAGCCTGATCATCTATTGAATTCTTATCAAAGGCGATTACCGAAAAGCCTAAAAAGAGTAGGTATAGAAACTTTAAAATTACATTATGGCTACAACAACTTTAGAAGCACCTTCTAACGGAATTTTAGAAGCTCAAGGAGCACAATTAGAGGCACCAACTAACGGAATTTACAACACTCTTGTTCAATCTTTAAACTTAAGCGATCAGAGTTTCCAAATGATTCAAGGAGTTTTACCTGTGCAATCTAACGCAGAAGGTTTATACAACTACTTTGACGGAATTCCTCCACAGTCTGTAGGTGTTTTATATGAAGGAAATCCTTTAAACAACTTAAGTGGTAACTATGCTACAATGTTAAGTAAAACAGAAGATACTAACACTTTCTTATACAAGATTGCTTTTGGTAACTTTATGAACGTAAATAATTGGATTGGTGGTAGTGTTGGTGTAAATCCTAGATATACTCCTGAGTTTGCTGAACTTCAAAGAAGAGTAAACAATGGATCTACTGCTACTATACATTTTGATTCTCAAACTTGTAACTCTAATATTGAGCAATCTTGGGCAAAAAGTAATGGATCTTCTGGAGTTGGTTTTTGGGGTAAAAAATACAATAGTGTATCTGAACAATTAAACCAAGTAGCTTCTGCTAACAGAATTACTGTAGATATGCACTTTAACAAGTTTGCTTTCTTAGATGTAAGAGCTGGTGGATGGTTTTATTCAGGATATTTTACAGATATGTATAAAAATCCAGATCAATTTCAAGAAGCATCTGACTGGAATAACTTATTTGGTCCAGAAGGAAGCTTACAAAGAGTAACTAACCAATCTTTAATCGTTTCTGGTTATACAATTACTGTAAGATCTTGGGCTACTTATAGCGAATCTGAATTTAAAAAGATTCAAAAAAGTACAGAAACTAATGTATGGCCTTTCTACACTTCAGGTTCTTCTTCTTCTGCTACTTCTAGTTACAAGCATAATGAAGATAAATCTATCTCTGTAACAATTACTTCTCAACCAGGTGATTTACAAATTTTAGGAATGGGTGTAATTCCTACTGATAGAGCTGTAGTTGGTGGAAGTGCCAACCATTTAGCAAAAGCTCCTTCAAGATTAATCTAATCTTTCTTGAATAACAACATAAGAACACATGTAAACACATGTGTTCTTTATTTTTTAATGTTAACAAACTACATAATGACCTCATTTAATGAATTGGATAATCTAGTATTAGATAGTTTAGCCAACGTATTTAATTTTCAATTGAAAAATTTCACTTTTTACAACTCCCTCCCTACTTTAAATTTAAACAATAATGACTTAACTGAAATTTTAGATACCATACCCAATGGAAATCAATTTTTCAATACATCCAGTCAAAAAATACTATTTACTGAAATCTATCAAAAAATATTAGAAACTCAGAAAAAAACACCTGTTGCTGTATTTTTAGGTTTAGATAATTTTTATAATGAACAAAACAATAATACTTCATATACATATAAACCTTCAATTGAAGAAGTTCATAATAAAATTGAGAGTTCAGGAAATATTAAAATTTTAATTAGCTCTAAAAATGTTCATCTTCAAAACAACTCTTACGAATTATTAGATGACTTCATAAAAAAAGTAGCAACATCAAACTTTAAAATTAGTATTACTTTTAACAAATCAACTAGCTTAAACATTACTTATGGCAACTGGTTTTATTCAGGTGCATTTATTTACACTTTCCAATCTCCAAATAATTGGACCCCCTCTATTCTTTCTTGGGATGATATTTATAATGAAAATACTGGCATTTTACATTATTTAAATTCTAAGATAGTAGTTGTTTCAGGGATAAAAATTCATGTTTTAATTACTGGCAACTTTACAATTGAAACCGTAAATCTTTTAAATGACATTTCATATCCTCTCTTTTTCTCCTTTCATAAAAATGCTAAAGATTTAAACATTAGCTATTTTTTAGAATCGAATAAAAATATTTCTATTTTAATCTCTTCTAAAACTGATGATATTCGTTTATTAGGAACTCAATTTTCAGCTGTAAAAGATTGTATGAAATAGGGTGTTTTTCCTTAACATAATTTAATTTATTAATAATTTTTTGTCGAATTTTACTTCAAAAACCACCTATTTCATCAACAAAAAGACTCACAAAAACTAATAAATCATTTAATTTTTGAAAATGTCACTTTTTATTAAAACTTAATTTACAACAAGTTAGATGTTTTAGGACTCTTAATTCAAGAATTCGGACAATAAAATATTGTGTAAATAATAGAATAGTTTTTACTTTGGGGTCTATAAAGGGTTCGTAAAAACGATGAACATATATAAGGACGGGGAAATTCCATCGAAAAAGAAAAGTATAACTTAAATACGTAACGAACCCTTTTTTAATTTATTTATTGGCAATTGTTACATAAACTATTACTTTTGTTGCTACAAAAAATAACACAATGCCAACAACGAAACAACTTCAAGATTTTACACAACAGGTTCGTAGAGATATTTTAAGGATGGTACATGCCGTGAATTCTGGTCACCCAGGTGGTTCTTTAGGATGTGCTGAATTTATTTCTTGTTTATACCAAGAGGTAATGGAATATTCTACTGATTTTACTATGGATGGAATAAATGAAGATATGTTCTTCTTATCTAACGGACATATTTCTCCTGTTTTCTATAGTGTGTTATCTCGTAGTGGATTTTTCCCTGTATCAGAATTAGCTACTTTTAGAAAATTAGACTCTCGTTTACAAGGACATCCTACTACTCACGAACACTTACCTGGTATTAGAATTGCTTCTGGATCTTTAGGTCAAGGAATGAGTGTAGCAATTGGAGCTGCAGAAGCTAAGAAGTTAAATAATGATGATAAGATTGTATACTCTTTACATGGTGATGGAGAGTTACAAGAAGGACAAATTTGGGAATCTGTAATGTATGCATCTGCTAAAAAAGTAGACAACTTAATTTCTACTGTAGATGTAAATGAAAAACAAATTGATGGTACTACAGATGAAGTACTTGCAATGGGAAGTTTAAGAGCAAAATTTGAAGCTTTTGGATGGGACGTTTTAGAAGTAAAAGAAGGAAATGATATTGAAGCTATCTTAAAAGGAATTGAAGAAGCTAAATCTCGTACAGGAAAAGGAAAACCAGTTTGTATTCTTTTATATACAGAAATGGGGAATGGTGTAGATTTTATGATGCATACTCATGCTTGGCATGGTAAAGCGCCTAACGACGATCAGTTAGCTACTGCTTTAGAACAAAACCCAGTTACTTTAGGAGATTATTAATCAAGCCTTTATAAAACAGTAAACGCCACAATTTAAATTGTGGCGTTTCTTTTTTTATAATCTTAACAAATTGCCATAAACAAATACGTATTTTTACGCTTATAACTTTTAGAAAATTTAAACAATAATGAAAATAGGAATTGTGTGTTATCCTACGTTTGGAGGAAGTGGTGTGGTTGCTACAGAACTAGGAATGGCACTTGCTAATAAAGGACATGAAGTACATTTTATCACCTACAATCAGCCTGTTCGTTTAGATTTTATTTCACATGATTTACATTTTCATGAAGTAGCGCTTGAAGAGTATCCATTATTTCAATATCAGCCATATGAGCTTGCGCTATCTTCAAAAATGGTAGAAGTTGTAGAAAGATATCATTTAGAAGTTTTACATGTTCATTACGCTATACCACATGCCTATGCTGCATACATGGCTAAAAAAATGCTAAAAGATAAAGGTATCAAAGTAAAAGTAGTAACTACTTTGCACGGAACAGATATTACTTTAGTAGGAAGTCACCCATCTTATAAAACAGCTGTGGAGTTTAGCATCAATAAATCTGATGAAGTAACTACGGTTTCTAAAAGTTTAAAAGAGGATACATTACGTCTTTTTAATATTGAAAAAGATATTAAAGTCGTTTATAATTTTATTGACGGAACGAAATATGAAATAGCAAACCAAGAAGAATGCAAAAGAATTGCTGTTGCCGAACCTCATGAAAGAATTTTAACTCACATTAGTAATTTTAGACCTGTAAAACGAATTCTTGATGTGATTAAAGTTTTCTACAAAGTTCAAAAAGAAATTCCTTCTAAATTACTTATGGTTGGTGATGGCCCTGAAAGGTCTAAAGCTGAAGCTTTGGCAAGAGAATTAAAAATTAGTGATAAAATTCTTTTTCTTGGTAATAGTAACGAAGTAGCAAAACTTTTATGTTATTCCGATGTGTTTTTACTACCTTCTGAAGCGGAAAGTTTTGGTTTAGCTGCCTTAGAAGCTATGGCTGCCAATACTGTTGTTATTTCTTCTAATAGAGGTGGGTTACCTGAAGTTAATATTCATAATGAAACTGGTTTTTTAAGCGATTTAGGTGATGTTGATGATATGGCTAAAAACGCTATTGAGGTTTTAAAAGATGACAATAAATTATTAAAACTTAAGCAAAATGCTAAAAAACATACAAGCTTATTTTCTTTAGAAGAAATATTACCTCAGTATGAAAGCATTTATAAATCTTGTTTTTAATTAATACGCTCCTATATTAAACATTTTCTAAATAATTGCTCATTCTAATCCCTTAAACAAAATTACACTTGAAAATGAAGAAACATTACTATATTGTAGCTGTTATAGTACTATTAATTATTGTTTTTAATGTTTTTTTTGCTGAATACTTTTTGTATCAGAAAGTAAATAAAAACCCTACAGAGAAAAACTTCAGTACTTATTATGAATCATACCCTAATGGTTGGTTTAAAGAAGATGTTTTGTTTTTAGAAATTACAGAAAACAAACAAATAATTCCTATCAGAACTTTTCTAAATGATTTTCCAAATAGTGATAAATATGACAAAGTATTGGCTATAAACGAAAGCTTGTGGAATAAAGGAATTGCAAAATACAATGAGGCTATTACCTCTAAAACAGACTTAGATACAAAAGACACTAAGTTTTTTAATCATCTTCTCCAATACATGAAAAAGAAAAATCAGCATACAATTATGTTAGATTTTAACGGAGATATATCTGTTAAGAATTATGATAAGTATTCTGAAATAGTTAGATCAACACTTGACACTATTGTTTATAAAACTGATGGAAGAACAGTAACAAACAATGTAGAAGAAATTGAAGATAATTACGAAAAAAACAATTTGAGATCGTACGAAGAAAAATTTAGATATAGTTTTGAATATCGATTGAACAAATTATTTTCTAGAAACTTTATAGATGTAATTCATTTTGATGAATCATCTGAAAAAACTCCATTAAAATTATCTATTAACTATAACATTGCTAATGAAGAAGAAGTTTATACTGAAGGTGATGTTAGTTTTCCTGTTATGTGGACCTATAATAGTAAAGAAGAAGATCAAGATGATGATTTTGAAGTATATTTAATTGGTATTTCTATTGATTTTTCAATTGATATGAAGCTACCTGAAAGTAACGAAACTTTTTCTTTTAAGCAGCAAACTAGTGTTATGCAAGGAATTAATGATGTTACCACTATTAAAAATTGTTATGGAAGACTAACCAGAGGTAACTTTTACAATTTTAATGATGCTATCTTTAAAAAATTTGGAGTACCAGAAAAAGATTAAATATAACAAAGAGTTTTATTTAATTAACTTGGAGTGTATAACTTGCAACTATATCATTATTTACCTGTAAGTGAATATCATGAGTTCCTTTTCTATTAAAAGTTGCCTGAAATTTTAACTTCCCATTATTATTTTCGATGTTTTTAATCGGAATTTTATAAAGTGTATCATTTTTAAAATAGATTAATGAATACTTTTGTTTTTCAGTTACATTAAGTGTTTTGTATTCAAAATTAACTATCTCTTTCTTTTTTATTTCGGTATACAATGAAGATGGAAAAACAGGAAAAACACGATATTTAAAACTTTCTGGATACAATAGAGGTCCATTTACAAAAGAAATATCCGTTTGTTTTCCTGATAGTAACCATTCTTTGTTTAAAGGATAATGTGTTTTATTAAAAAAAACAGGATCCGTTAGAAAGTATCCATCGTTGTATGATTTAACAAAAAACTTATCACCATCCATGTATCCTGAAGACCATGTTGCATCACATAAATACCATTTATCATTCAATTTAATAGCATTCCACGAATGGTTTGCCAATTCTAAACTATTTACATTAGCAACTACAGATCTACCATAACCATCTATAATTTCACTCTCAATTCCTACTATAAAACAAAATTCCTTTATTAAATAAGCATAACCAGTACACATTGTTTTTTTTCGTTTTAACAACCTTTTATATACGGTTTTTCTATAACTCTTATTCCAAATTAAAAACTCCTTTTCACTTAATTTTCTCCTTTTTTTATTAATGGTATTAAAGGCGTTAAAATCGTAATGAATATTGTTGCAAACCCACTTATAAATAGCTCTAAATTTCTCAATATCTGTCGTTAATTTTGATGTTAATTTATGTGCTAAAAGAGGCAAATTGGTCAATTTCTGCCCCTTATTTAAACTTGCAATATTATCTGCTTTTGTAAAATCAACATGTTTAAAATCTTCTATTTGTGCATGTAAAGCAATGCTTACAAATAACCAAAGTAGGAATGCAACTTTTTTAATCATCTATGTTACTTTGTCTTTTTAGATGAATATACCTTCTTTACATCAACAGATCCCATTAAAATATGGGTATCGTTCTTCAGTTTTATATCTAATGAAATATTCGAAGCTGTTATATCATCTTTAATAACAATCTTTTTAGATTCGCATCCTATAAAACTAACTACCAACACATCTCCTTTTTTTAATAGTTTCGGAAATGTAAACTTACCATCAAAATCAGTTTCTACACCAATTGAAGTACCTTGTAATAAAACATTAGCACCAGGTAATGGATCATTTGAATCAGAAACCACTCCTTTTACTTTAATTTGTTGCTGCTGCTTAATTTGTTTTTCTGGTGATTTTACTTCTATAACAGGAGTTGGCTTACTTACTTGCGCTTGCAAGGTACTGGCACCAAATAAAGACAAACATGCAAACCCCATTTTAGCTACATAATTTCTTCTTTTAGGTTTTGTATTACCTCCATAAGTTGTTAATTGAATATTAGCAAGTCTACCACAAGTTTTTTCAGTATCATTTTGTTTAAAATAAGTAATAATCTCTTTTGTATTCATTCCTGTAAAATCAACAACTTCTTTCTCACATGAACCACAAAAACCTCCTTTATCTGTTTTTTCAAATTGATTGAAATTCTCTTTGCATGGTTCTTTAATCTCTAAATTAAATTGTTCTCTCATAGTATAATATTTATTTGATTGATATGAATCAAACTTATGATTTGATATACTATTTAAAAACAAACAATGAGTAAAAGAGCCTTTTTAACAAGGAAAAGATGGCTTTTAATTAGTAAAACAGAACTTTCTTTAATACTAAAAAGAAAATCACCTCTAAAAAAATCACATATTTAATAATTTTCACACACTAAAATTGTTAATTTATTAAATTTTAACTAAATTAGAAATCGAATTTATTATGCATGCATAATAAATATCATTTAATTAATTAACCTAAACCCTTCAAAATGAAAACTAAAAAATCGTTTTTTAGTAACAATCTTCTGTTGTTCACATTTTTTTTAACCACTAGTATTTTTAGTTACGCCCAACAAGTAATTAATACCACTATTCAACATGATGGAAGAACAAGAAGATATCGTCTTTACATTCCTCAAAGTTACGATGCAAGTAAACCAAGTCCATTAATTTTAAACTACCATGGTTTTACAAATAACATTGATGTTCAGTATAATCAAAGTGCTTTTCAGCAATTAGCAGAAGACAATCAATTTATTTTTGCAACACCACAAGGTCTTGGATTTTTAGCTGGCTGGGCAATTAATAATAGTTTTGGTGGTAATCAAGATGATGTTGGATTTACCAATGCTATGATTGATCAAATTGAAAGTCAATACAACATAAACCCGAAACGTATTTACGCCACAGGTTTCTCTAATGGTGGTTTTTTTAGTTATAGACTTGCATGTGAATTAAGTAACAGAATTGCTGCTGTTGCCTCTGTTGCTGGTAGTATGACTAGAGTTTGGATTGACAATAACCAATGTCAACCTCAACACCCTACAGCTGTATTACAAATTACAGGTAGTAATGATAATGTTATTTCTATTAATGGAAATGGATCCAATGAACCTATTAGAGATGTTATGGAATATTGGTCAGCTTTTAATAATGGAGATTCTTCTCCTGATGTTATTGATTTAGGCAGTGGTTCTACCCGTTCTATTTGGGATAATGGAAATAATGGAGTTACTGCAGAGTTTATTAGAGTACAAAGCAAAGGTCATAGCTGGAATGGTGGAAATGTAAACACATCTCAAGAAATCTGGAATTTCTTTTCTAGATTTGATATTGACGGTGCTATTGGTTCAACTCCTCCTCCACCTCCTCCAGGTGGATGCACAACTACAATTACATCTTTTCCTTATGCTGAAAGCTTTGAAGGGAATATTGGAAATTGGAAACAAGATAATTCTGACGATTTAAATTGGATTGTTAACTCAAATGGCACACCTTCTTCTGGAACTGGACCTAGTGCTGCAAACGATGGTAACTCATACATTTACATAGAGGTTTCTGGTAATGGTGATGGATACCCTAATAAAAGAGCAATATTAAATTCTCCTTGTATCGATTTAAGTAGTTTAGCTACTCCAACACTTTCATTCAACTATCATATGTTAGGTAACGCTGTTGGAAATTTATCTGTGGAAGCCAGAACTAACAATACTGGTAGCTGGACATCTATTTTTAATATCAGCGGTTCACAAGGCAATAATTGGAATCAAGCCAATGTTTCGTTAGCTTCTTATAGTGGTGAGGCAAGTGTGCAATTAAGAATAAATGCTGTTTCTGGTACTAGTTGGCAAGGTGATATTGCTATTGACAATCTTTCTATTAATAGCGGTACAGGTACTCCTCCAGATTCAGATTGTGATTCTTTAAACTTTAATAACTTTACTGTAAATGGTTTCTCTAATCAAGATAACGATGGTGATTTTTCTGTAAGTGCTGATGGATCTTCTATTGTTTTAACAAATAATACTTGGAAGTATGTTGACTTTGATTATGTTGTGACTCCTGATACTGTGATTGAATTTGAATTCAGTAGTACTTCTGAAGGTGAAATTCATAGTATTGGTTTTGAAGATAATAATACATTAACTTCTTCTCGCTATTTTAAAGTATTCGGAACTCAAAATTATGGAGTTACAAATTTTGATGATTATTCAGGTAGCGGAACTAAAACTTATGCAATTCCTGTTGGTGATTCTTACACCGGTTCAATGGACCGATTAGTGTTTATTAATGATAACGATGCTGGAAGTGGAAACAATTCTACATTTTCTAATGTTAGAATTTATGAAGGTTCATGTGGTAACTCTAACATTATTGCTAGCAGATCTGCCAAAAGAATTGATGTTTTTGGGAATGAAGATGAAAATGAAACTACCATCTCAATGCAACCAAATCCTACTGTAGATTTATTCTCTATTACTGTAAACTCAAAAAGTAATGAAAAAACTACTGCTTCAATTTTCAATCTTTTAGGTCAGAAAAAGTATGAAACTAGCTTAAATTCTGGAACAAATAATTTCTCTGCAACGAATTTATCTCTTTCTCCTGGAATTTATATCATTCAAATTCATTCAAATGGAAATAAAGGCATTATTAAAAAATTAGTAATTAAACAATAATATATCTTTCACATATAAAAAAAAGCTCTCTTTGTTTCTACAAAGAGAGCTTTTAAATTATAGATATAAAGAGAATTACTCTTTAATAAACTTTTTAACTCCTACTCTATTATTCTCAGATGTGATCTTCATTAAATACATTCCTTTTGGTAAATGAGAAACGTTAATAGAAGTCTCTTTTGTTTGTAATATTTCCTTACCTAATAGATCAACTATTTCTATTTCTTTAACTACAGTAAAATTGTTAGATTTAACTGTTAAGAAATCTTGGACTGGATTTGGAGAAACTATTAGATTATTACTTAACTCTTCGTCATTAATACTTGCTGTTGCAGAACAGTCTTCACTATAGTTTGCTGTACTATCTTTTCTCCATGACGAATTATTATCTGCAAAATCTTTATCATCAACTTGAATACAAGATAAACTAGTATTTCCGCTAGCATTCAATTCATTTAAAATAGTATTATTATCATTTTTAACGTTTAAACTTTCCAATAAGTTATCTCCACAATTAACATACAATAATTCCTTATTATTACTTAAATCTAACTCAGTAAGTTCATTACCTAACAAAAATAGATCCTTTAAATCGACATTTTGAGACACATCAATACTAGTAATATCATTTAATCCACAATAAAACCTAGTTAATTTAGTATTTCCTGTTATATCTATTTCTGATAACTTATTATTTGTTAAATCTATAAGATCAATTAATGTATTTGATAATAAATTTACATTTTCTATTAAGTTTTCACTAGCAAATAACTCAATTAAGTTAATATTATCAACTAGATCTAATGAAGTAAGTTTGTTGTTATAAACTTCTAGTTTTTTTAGATTTTGACAATTAGATAGGTTTATACTAGAGATTTCATTACTATGAACATATACTTCTTCTAATGAAGAATTAGTAGAGAAATCTAAAGTAGTTAAGCCAGAATTACCAAAAATAAATTGCTTTAATTTAGTTAAACCAGAAACATCTATAGAAGTTAAAAGAGTACTACCTAAACCTCTCAATCTTTCTAATTCAATGTTATTTGTTACATCTAAGTTTTGAATTTTAGTATTATCAAAATCTAAATCTCTCAATAATATATTATTAGACAAGTCTAAATTTTCTAATTCATTATCTCCACAACTTATCCATGTTAAATCTGGATTATTGCTAACATCTAAAGCTGTTAACTTATTATTTCTACAAACTAAGTTGTATAAACGAGGTAAATTAGATAAATCTATCGACGAAATATTATTATTTAAAATATGTAATCTTCCTAAATTGGTATTATTAGACAAGTCAATACTCGTTATATTATTATCTTCACAAAATAAATCATCTATATTATAAAATTCTTCAATACCTGTTAAATCGGAAATATCACTACCTGCTACCGATATTGCTCCTTGATAATTTCTTGCTTCATATAACTGAATTTCATCATCTGAATTTACATTTATATCAATTTCTGCGATTAACTTTTCTTTAAAATTACTATCAGGTATTATAAGAATATTATCTAAACTACAATTATCACTATACGCTGCTTTAGTATCTTTTTGCCAATAATAACTTTCAGGAGGTGTAAAATTATCATCAAGCTGAATGCAGAATAGATTTGGATTATTAGCCAAAAAAGCTGTCACAAAATTTACGTTATTACCATTTTTTAAATTTAATTGACTCAAATTATTGTCTTCAACACTTATATGAGTTAATTTTTTGTTGTTACTGATATCTACTGATGTAATTTCATTATAACCTACTTGAAAAGTCACTAAATCTTCAAGGCTTGAAACATCAACAGCTGTTAAGTTATTATCTCTAAGATCTATAGAACTTAACTTCGTATTATTGCTTACATCAATAGAGGTTAAATTATTATTACGTAATAAAATTTGAGTAAGATTTATATTTGAACTAATATCAATATTTGTTAATTGGTTATTATCTAAGTACAATTCAGGTAACAATGTACAATTTGAAATATCTATTCTAGTTAAATTATTATATCCAGCTCTTAAGGTTGTTATATCACTATTAGCTATCAAGTCTAAACTTTCTATCTGATTACTTGAACAATTCAAATAGTTTAATTTTGTACAGCTACTTACATTTAAGCTTGTTAAATTACCGTTTTGTAAAAACAGTTCTTCTAATAAAGTATTATTTGATAAATCTATACTGTTTAATGAAGTATTACCAGCACTTATGTCTTCTAATTGTGGACAATTGGTAATGTTTATTGTTGTTAAATTAGAATTATTCCCACAAAATAGTTTTACTAATTTTGTGTTTTTTTCCAAATTTAGTGATGTGATATTATTCTCTTCGCAAGATAGCTCTCTTATATTTACAAAATACTCTATTCCTGTTAAATCAGAGATATTTTTATTATTTAAACGAAGTGCATTCAATGCACTCTCAGCTTCAGAAACTTGAATTTCCCCATCACCACTAGTATCAAATGTAGGAGAATAATTTAATAAAGCATTTTTAAAATTAGCATCAGGAATATTTACTATTTCCTCAACTGGTTCAACTACCTTCACATCGTCAATTAAAACCGTAAAGCCTTCACTATCGAAAGTAGCTGTAGAAATACTAAGATCATAATCACCTGTTTGATCAGGTGTAAATGTAGTACTTACTTCAATCCAATTATTGTTAGAAGCAAATCGATTACTAGATATTGTAGTAGCACTACCTGATCTTATTATTCTTAAACTTACTGGATGGGTACCTCCGAAATTTGAATCTACATACTTAAACCGATACGATACATTGTACTCTACGTTCATTTCCATAGGTACTTTTGCAAGTATTTTAGGTCTAATATCATCAGCTCCAATTGTTAATGTTGCTGATGAACTTCCTTCTACTACATCTGTTGTGTTTTGAGAAACATTATTCTCTGTAATCCAATCGTCAAGAGTTGTTGCGTCTGTCCAATTTTCTACTCCTCCGTTAGGTACTAAGTTTGTTTGGGCTTTAACAAATAAGCTAACAAATAATAAAAAGGCAAAAGTGTAAATTTTTTTCATAGTTAAATGGGATTTTTAAGAAGTTGCGAATTTAACTAAAAATTTTAATTAATTAACATTCTTCCATTTACAAAGAAAACTCTCACATTATTTAACAAAAATAGGTTTACAAAGTACACTACGTAAACCTATTTTTTAATCAAGAATTCTTATTTACTCTATTGCTTAGAGAGCTTTCTTGAATTTCCTTTATCATCATTTAAAATATAAAATCCTGTAGGTAAAGATTCAATTAATTGTTTTTCTTCTAATGGATTTCTAACAGTCTCTTCTTTTAATTTTACTCCTTTTTGAGAATAAATTGACAATCTTTTTACTGAAAAATCTAAAAAATCATCGTACTCACAAATGAAGTTTTGTACAGTAAAATCTGATTTTGAAAAAGTATCTCTATCACTAAACTCTCCTACTCTTAATCTTACTATATACACATACTTAATAGTTCCTTCATCATTAAATCGATAAATTTTACCTGCTACTAATCGACTACTTCCTCTTGACTGACTTACATTTAAATCCATACGGCTTCCTGCTATACTTGGATTTTGATTACAATAAATGTTTTGAGCTGTAAAAAAGCTAGTTCCTAAATTTCTAGCATCGTATGAGTAGGTGTCTTCACAAATAATATTTTGAATACTAAAATCTGACTTAGAAAAAGTATCTCTATCACTAAACTCTCCAGTTCTTAATCTCACTATATATACATACTTAATAGTTCCTTCATCATTAAATTGATAAATTTTACCTGCTACTAATCGACTACTTCCTCTTGGCTGGCTTACATTTAAATCCATACGGCTTCCTGCTGTACTCGGATTTTGATTACAATAAATATTTCTTGCTGTTGAAAAACTAGTACCTAAATTTCTAGTATCATATGAATAAGTATCTTCACAAATAAAGTTTTGTATGCTGAAATCTGACTTTGAAAAAGTATCTCTATCGCTAAATTCTCCAGCTCTTAATCTTACTATGTACACATACTTAATAGTTCCTTCATCATCAAATCGATAAATTTTACCTGCCACCAATTGACTACCTCCTCTTGGTTGACTTACATTTAAATCCATACGGCTTCCTGCTATACTTGGATTTTGATTACAATAAATGTTTCTTGCTGTTGAAAAACTAGTTCCTAAATTTCTAGCATCATATGAATAAGTATCTTCACAAACAAAATTTTGAAGATTGAAACTAGAAAATAAATAAGAATCTCTATCTGTAAAAGAAGTACTGTTTTTTCTACTGATGTATATGTAAGTAGGATTGTCATCATTATTAAATAAATACATTTTTCCTACAACTAATTCTTCATGATTTCCATCTGAAATTAAATTAATTCTACTCTTTGGTAAAACACTCAAGTTTTGATTGCATAAAGTATTTTTTGCTGAACTGTAACTTGAACTTAAATACACAATTTCATAACCTAAGTCTATTCTGTGAGCAAAAGAAAGCAGCGAAAATAAAAGACTAAATAGTAAAAAAGTTTTTTTCATAATTATTGATTTTTAAGGTTGATAATCCATCCTAAATTATCTTTAATAATTAGCTTTCTTGTTAACTTCAAGTTACCTTAAAATCAAAGGAAGTTTATTTATAATCTTTTAAAGTTAACCTCCTGCTTACTCAAAAAGAAAAAGCTCTCTTTGTCATAAAAACAAAGAGAGCTTTTTATAATTGTATTAATAAATATAACTTACTTAATTAAGTTATAACTTCTTTTAATAAAGTTTGTTAACTCTTCACCATGTAATAAGTTTTGAGATAATTTAGCTAAATCAAAAGCTTGAGAAACTAATTCTTTTTGCTTTTCTTCATCAGCATTTAGGATATCAGAAACTAACTCATGATTAGTATTCACTACTAAGTTGTACATTTCTGGCATGTTACCCATTCCCATCATACCACCACCTCCAGTAGCACTCATCTCTTTCATACGACGCATAAATTCAGGAACCGTAATTAAAAATGGAGAAGACGAAGAATCCATAGCCTCTAACTGAACTGTGTAACTAGAATTGTTTACAGCCCCCTCAATAACTGGCTTTAATTTCTCTTTTTCTTCATCAGAAAGTTTAGAAATTACTGTATCATCTTTCTTAATTAAATTATCTACATGATCAGCATCTACACGCTTAAATTGAATTTTAACATCTCCTGAAGAAGTTTCTAACTTCTGCATTAAATGTGAAATGATAGGAGAATCTAATAATAATACTTCGTAACCTTTAGCTTTAGCATCTTCAATGTAACCATGTTGTGCATCTTTGTTAGCTGCATATAAAATTACATGGTTTCCATCTTTATCTGTTTGAGCATCTTTTGTTTTCTCTACTAATTCATCAAACGTAAAGAAAGTATCGTTTACAGTAGGATATAATGCGAACTTTTTAGCTTTATCGAAGAATTTTTCTTCAGATAACATTCCATACTCAATAATTACTTTAATATCGTTCCATTTTTGCTCAAAATCAGCACGATCTTTTTTGAATAAAGAACTTAATTTATCAGCTACCTTTTTAGTAATATACCCTGAAATCTTCTTAACCGCACCGTCTGCTTGTAGGTACGAACGTGATACATTTAAAGGAATATCTGGAGAATCAATAACACCTTTTAACATCTGTAAAAAGTCTGGTACAATTCCCTCTACATTATCAGTTACAAAAACTTGGTTTTGGTATAACTGAATTTTATCCTTCTGCATATCTAAATTCTGACTTAATTTAGGGAAGAATAAAATACCAGTTAAGTTGAATGGATAATCTACATTTAAATGAATGTGGAATAAAGACTCTTCAAACTGCATTGGATATAACTCTCTGTAAAAGTTAGCATAATCCTCAGCTTCTAAATCAGCAGGCTTTTTAGTCCAAGCTGGCTCAGTATTATTTATAATGTCATCAACTTCAATTTGCTTGTGTGGCTCAGTAGTTTCTTTACCTTCAGCATCAGTAGTAGTTTGAGGTGTAAAATCTGGATCGTTTATTTTTTTTGTTCCAAACTTAATTGGTACTTGGTTAAAGCGATTATACTTTGTTAATAAACCTCTAATTTTACCATCCTCTAAAAACTCTAATGAATCTTCAGCAACATGTAAAATAATTTCTGTACCTCTGTCAGTTTTATCATGTTCTACTAACGTATATTCTGGAGAACCATCACACGTCCAATGAGCAGCTTTTTCATCTTTAAATGATTTAGTAATAATTTCTACTTTATCAGCTACCATAAATGCTGAATAGAAACCTAAACCAAAATGACCAATTACACCAGTCTCATTTTTATCATCTTTATATTTTTCTAAAAACTCTTCAGCACCAGAAAAAGCAATTTGATTAATGTATTTTTCTACCTCATCAGCAGTCATACCTAATCCTTGATCTTTTATGCTAAGTGTTTTGTTTTCTTTATCTATACTAATTTCTATTTTAGCATCTCCTAATTCAACTTTAGCTTCGCCAATAGAAATTAAGTGTTTTAATTTAGTAGTAGCATCTGTTCCGTTAGAAATTAATTCACGTAAGAAAATTTCGTGATCAGAATACAAGAACTTTTTAATTAACGGGAAAATATTTTCAACCGATACATTAATATTTCCTTTACTCATTTTATTGTTGATTTTTTATTTTAGTATTTATGTAGAAATTGTAGTCAAAAAAAATACCAAAATAAAACTTATGACAAGATGACATAAATATTTAAAATGAACGAAAAATTTCTGATATTCTTACAGGAAATTCTAAACCAACTTCTTCGAATTTCCGACTATTTTGTAATTCTAAAACTCTTTTCTGATCTGGATCGTTGTTGGTTCTATAGTAGGTTCCTCTTAATTCAGTATTAACAAAATCTAGATCATAAGATAATTCTATATAATCTTTAAACAATATATCTTTATTAATTTCTAGTTCTATCTTAGAATGTAATCGAGTGGTTCTATTTTTTATTAACGATCTGGATATTTCATTTCTTAACTGAAAAAAATCTGTTACTTTATTATTAACTAAACAAGAGTCTCTACCATACACTTTATAAGTAAATACAGTATCTATTTTATTGTCTGGGTATTTTTCACAATATTCACAGGATACAATTTTGTATGCAGCATCTTTAAATTCATCAAAATTTACTATTGACTTTTTTAAGTAAGCTACCTGTTCATTATTTTCTCTTGTTAACTTAGACATAAATTGAACATTATAGCCCAGCTTCTTAAATTTATGTAAAATCGGTAACACTTGATTTATTACTATACGTTCATCAACATAAACTGAAAGTAATTCTTCTTGTACGTGTTTAATTTTTGTTTGTTGTTTTATTACTTCATCGTTAAAAAGAAAAAAAATTGAATCTTTTCTTTTACCTATAATCAATTCATTCTTTACTTTTAAAGGAGATACAGCGAAATCTGACATTTTGTTTTCTACCAATCTAAAATCTTCTGTAATTTGCTTCAACTTTTGTTTAAAGTATTCGTCACTTGTAATACAATTTTTTTGAGGTATCAATTTTAATGTATCTATAGTACCATCATGCATTTCATTAGTCATATAAATAATCCCTTTTTCATCAATACTATATTGTGCTGAATAATGAAAATCTACCCATGGAGAAACATGAATTAAACCTCTAGAAAAATAAATTCTTGAATAAAAACAATTGGTATCTGATTTGACACAAACAGGCTCATTTATTTTCATTCTATTTCCGTCAATATTCCATATTTGAAATTTATTGTATTTATCAGACCATTCTAAATGATAATGATTTTCTAATTTTGGAGTATTACATCCAATAAAAAATGATACAAAAACAATAAAGATAAAAATAGGGTGTAAATACTTTCTCATAATTTTTTAAGTTTCTTTTTTAATAACCATAAAAGTAGTAATTTCGTGGGTCTAAATTACGCAAACAACTAATTTATAACTAAATAATATGTATAGTTCAAAGATTACAGGTTTGGGATATTACGTTCCTGAAAATGTGGTTACTAATAACGACTTAACACAGTGGATGGAGACCAGTGATGAATGGATACAAGAGAGAACTGGTATTAAGGAACGTCGTTGGATTGACCCAAAAACTGAAGACACAACGGCTGTTATGGGAGCTAAAGCTGCTAAAATAGCTATTGAACGAGCTGGATTAACTAAAGATGATATTGATTTTATCATTTTTGCCACGCTAAGCCCTGATATGTATTTCCCAGGTGGTGGAGTGCAAATTCAAGATTTATTAGAAATGCCTACTATTGGAGCATTAGATGTTAGAAATCAATGTTCTGGTTTTATATATTCTTTATCTGTAGCTGATCAGTTTATTAAAACTGGAATGTATAAAAACATTTTAGTTATTGGTTCTGAAAATCACTCAGGTGGTTTAGAAAGATCTACAAGAGGTAGAGGCGTTACTGTTATTTTTGGTGATGGTGCTGGTGCAGCTGTTTTATCTAGAAATGAAGAAGAGGGTAAAGGAATTTTATCTTCTCACTTACACTCAGAAGGTAAACATGCTAAAGAATTAGCTTTAATTGGTCCTTCTACTAATCGTTGGGTTCCTGAAATTATAGCAGACAATGATCCTGATGATGTTTCATATTTCCCTCACATGAATGGTCAGTTTGTTTTTAAACATGCGGTTGTTCGTTTTTCTGAGGCAATTATTGAAGGTTTACAAGCAAATGGATTGCAAAAAGATGATATTGACATGTTAATTCCTCATCAGGCAAACCTTAGAATAGCTCAATTTATTCAAAAGAAATTTGCTTTATCTGATGACAAAGTATACAACAATATTATGCGTTATGGTAATACTACAGCAGCGTCAATTATTATTGCTTTAACTGAAGCTTGGGAAGAAGGCAAAATAAAAGATAACGATCTAGTTGTATTAGCAGCATTTGGTAGTGGATTCACTTGGGGATCTGTAGTTATTCGTTGGTAACAAATAAAAACTAAATAGAAATAATAAAAAGGCTTACAAAATTTTGTAAGCCTTTTTTATTTTATGTCTTTGTCTTATTATTAAAGTAATCCTTTCTGCTTTTCATTACTTTCTCTATGCTTTCTATCTCTAGCTTTATTTTTGCCACTTCCAAAATTATATGAAAACCCTATGTAGATAACATCAACTTCTAAATCGTAATTTATATTTTGATTAAATGGATTGTTTGCTATTAAATCGTAATTATAAGCATCAAAAATATCGGTACCTCTTATGGTTAAGCTACCATTATCATTAAATAAAGAAAGTCTTGCTGAAGCATTAAAATATGTAAAAGGTTCAACTGTTTGCTGAACACTCACTCTTCTTCCATTATGAACAGCATCAAACTGTAAACTTAATTTTTTATTTATTTTAAATGAATTCCCTAAACGACCTTTAGTATTTGAATTGGTAATTTCTTCAAACCTATTATTAATAAAACCTTGCGACTTCTGCACATACGTCTCAACAGAAGGTCTAATAGTCCACCAATTAGAAAGCTTATAACTAGCAGACACGTCAATTCCATAATTATCTGCAAAATCATAATTTGTAAATGTACGTATTTGGCTCTGTGGATTTAAAGGGTCTGTCTCTATTAGTATACCTATAACATCGCTCGATCTTCTATAAAAAGTACCTAGAATTAAGTATCCTTTATTAAAGTTCTTTGTATAATTAAACTCAATTGAGTTGGTAAACTGTTGTAATAAATTAGGATTTCCTATTGATGATACTAATGGTGAATAAAATTCAAAAATAGAATAGACGTGATAAACTGAAGGTCTATTTACTCTTCTACTATAATTTAACTGAAAAGAATCATTATCTGTTACATTATAAGTTAAAAAAGCGGATGGATATAATGAAAATATATCATCTTTAATTTCTGAATTCCCTTGAGTTGTATTATTGAAATTAGCTTCTAAATTTAACTGCTCAGCTCTTAAACCTGCTTGGAAAGAGAATTTACCTAGCGTTTTACTAAAATTAGCATATCCTGAAAATATACTTCTTTCATATGTCAAATCGGTATTCCCTACAGCTTGAGTAGTAGTAGAATTTACCATAACTTGCTGGTTTGTTGCTATTTTATTATCAATATTTTGATTTCTAAACTCTAAACCTAATTCTAACTTTCCTTCTTTAATTGGCTTGGTATAATCTAAGTTAGCAAGTAAAATTTTTCTCGTATGCGATATATCAGAATCAAAATTTAATATAGAGTTAGTATCTAAAAAATCAGTGTTATTAGCTTTCTCAGGCTCTCCATAAATACTATAATTTAATTCTACTTCTAACTCCTCTCCTTTATCATTAAACTTGTGTAAATAATCAATATTATATGCTTGATCTCTGTAATTATATTCAGAAAAATATGCTGTACTCGAAGCTAACATATTATTTTCTAAAATAAACGTTTCAGTAGTAAAATTAACATCACTAAAACGCTGTGTTCTATAAAATGATAATACATCACTTTTACCTAAATCGATATCGGCTCCAAACCTAAAAGTATGATTATTTGGAGTTTTTGATAAGAAATCTAAATTTTGAAAGAAATCAATATCTTTTCTATCGTAAGAAAAAACAGTCGCATAATCTCCAAAGTAAAAATTATAATCTCCATAAAAATTTATGTTTCCTGTTTTGTAATTTGCTTCAATTAAAAAATCGGGTCTCGTATGTTTACCTCTTTCTACCCCTAAAGTTACACTACCATTAAACCCTATTTGAGTATTCTTTTTCAATACTAAATTTATAAGTCCGCTCATTCCTTCTGGGCTATATTTAGCTGACGGATTTGTAATTAACTCAACTTGTTTTACATTATTAGAACGTATTTGTCTTAGCAATTGAGCATTGTCTAAATTAGAGGGTTTACCATCTATTAACACAGTAACATTACTATCTCCACGCATACTGACAATCCCAGCAGCAGGATCAACATCTAAAGTAGGAATATTTTGAAGCATCTGTAAAGCATTGGTACCAGAGGCTGATAAATCATTTCCTATATTAATTATTTTTCTATCTATTTTTTGAGTTACTGTTGTGGTAGTCTCTGCGTTAACTTCTACTTCATCTAACTTGGTATCACTTTCTTTTAAAAATAAAACTCCAAATGCAAGCTTTGGCTCTTCTTCAGAAAGAGTTATTGTTTTGTTGATAGTTTCGTAACCTATAAACTTAAAACTAACATGTAATTTTGCTAATGGTAATTTAGATATTAAAAACTTACCCTTTTTATCAGTTATAATTCCTGTAATAACTTTATTACTTGTGTCTTTACAAGTAATAGTTACATAAGAGATTGGTTCTTTAGTAGTTGCATCTATAATAGTACCAGACAAAGTTCCTTCTTGAGAAAAAACTTTAAAAAACATAAAGAATACAAGAAATGTGATAAATTTCTTCATGATTCATTTTGAACATTCGGTTAATTATGTCAAATGTAAAGAAATGAAATCAAATAGAAATATGTTTACTAACTAACTTTTTTCTAATTTATAGTATTTTTTTTAGTTACCCAACACTACCCGCTGATTAACAACAACATAAACTAAAACAAAAAATAAAAAAAAATTACTCAAACTCTATTTTTTTTCAAGAATTGTCATCAAATATGATCCTATTCATAAAAAATTAACAGACTCAAAGTAATTTCCAAAGTTTTTAACAAAAAAGAATGAATTATTGTTATAATTCAATCTTCACATTATAGTTTTGTAAATCATTTAAATAATTATCAGGCATAAAGTCATCACTATCAAACTCATCTTGCCTATTTTTCTTCATTTCAATACGTTTAACAGCTTTTAAAAATCTCCTTACTTCTAAATCGCTGTTAACAATTAAACCAGGAACAGGCATACTTTTTCCTTCTTCATTTTTAGCTACCATTGTAAAATATGAAGAATTACAATGATTTACTTTTCCTGTTTGAATATTCTGTGATTCCACTCTGATTCCCACTACCATTGAAGTGCGCCCAACATAATTGATAGAAGATTTTAGCGTAACCAACTCCCCTACTTCAATAGGATTCAAAAAATCTACAGTATCTACTGATGCTGTTACACAATAAGTTCCGGAGTGTTTAGATGCACAAGCAAATGCTATTTGATCCATTAAATTTAAAATATATCCTCCGTGAATTTTTCCACTAAAGTTTGCATGCGAAGGCAACATTAATTCCGAAATAGTTAACCTTGTATCTTCTACGTGTTTAAATGTATTATTCATCTTTCTTCTGTCTTAATCCACTAAAATGAGGAGAACTATCTTCCTCTACCTTTAATATAAAATATTTTGTATCTCCTAACCAAAAGAACTTTCCAAAACGCTCTGTATAAGTTAACTTAACATAACGACCTTGAAAGTCTTGTAAATTTTTAATAGCTTCCTTTTGACCGTCTTCTACAGAAAACTTAAAAATTTGAGCTCCTGAAATACCTTGACTTATTTCTCCTTCCCATGTTTTAAACATAATTCCTTTTCTACTAAATTTTATCAGTTCTCCAGAACGAACTCCTTCACTATAAGGCACATAATAAATTACAGCATAATATATGCTTGCCAATAGAAAAATTCCTAATAAAATTAAAGCTAACGTTTTTTTCATTTAGTAATTGTTTTACAATTAAATCAAAAATACATCAAATTATAAAAGTAAAAAAGCAACACCTAAACTCAATAAGTTTAAATGTTGCTTCTTGTATTTATTATGGTCGGTTCAACTACATCTTTGTAGTTTCAACATCTATTTTAGTAGACATTTTCATACCACTCACTTCCATATTCATTGTTAAGTTAGAAGTTATAGGCATTCCGTTGCTCACATCTAACTTCATTTTACCACTAATATCACCTTTACCAAGTCCTGCTAAAGTTCCATTAACATCTAAATCTACATTTGTAGCTGAGATTGCTACCACTTTGTATGTAAAGTTAAACTCTAGTCCATTTTCATTTTTAGTAGCATTCCAAGTATCTCCTACCTTTACTGCCTCTTTTGGATAAACTATGTTTGTTTGATTACCAATGCCGTTTGTTGTTGGTGAACTTGGTGTTATTTTAGTTTCTAATACATTACCTAATTCATCTGCTTTAATAAAAATAACCGTTTTTAAAGCTTCGTCCATTTGTGGCTTCATCATCTTTTCCATTTGACCAAGCTCTTCTTCTTTTTTACTTGAATCGTAATTAATTACCATTCCAGATTGTTTCATATCTGCTACAATTTTTTGAATGGTTGCTTCTGCTGAATACACCCCGCCAACTTCATCTTTAATTTCTTGCTTCATTACAAAATTCATAGCAATAGAATTTGAGTTCCCCATATCATTAAACATCTTCATTTTAATTTGATAGGTCTCTCCTTTGTTATACTTATAACGTAATAAAACTTTTTCTTGAGAAAAGCTTATTGTTGTAACTAACAACAATAAAGCAACTAGTATTTTTTTCATTTTTATATTTACTTTAAACTGATGCAAATGTATATAAAAAAAGTGGAGCTAAAATTAACTCCACTTTTAATATTATATTGATTTTATTAGAAATCTTGATTTGCATCCCAAGCTTCAACAATATCTTTAAATGTTTTTATAAACATACCTCCTAAAGCTCCATTTACCACTCTGTGATCGTATGAATGAGAGATCATCATTTTATGACGAATTCCGATTAAATCACCATCAGGAGTTTCAATTACTGCTGGTTTTTTAACAATTGCTCCTAAAGCTAAAATTGCTACTTGAGGTTGGTTTATTATAGGTGTACCAGTAATACTTCCGAAACTACCAACATTTGTTACTGTATATGTACCTCCTTGAATTTCGTCTGGTTTTAATTTATTAGCTCTAGAACGAGTTGCTAAATCATTTACTTTTTTAGTCATACCAACTAAACTTAATTCATCTGCATTTTTAATTACAGGAACAATTAAGTTACCATCTGGTAAAGCTGCTGCCATACCTAGGTTAATATTTCCTCTCTTAATGATTTTATCACCACTAACAGAAATATTAATCATTGGATGCTTTTTTATAGTTTGCGCAACTGCCTGCATAAAAATAGGCGTAAACGTTAACTTTTCTCCTTCTCTTTGTAAGAAAGCATTCTTAACTTTATTTCTCCACTTTACTATATTAGTAACATCTACTTCTATAAAAGATTGAACATGTGCAGATGTTTGCACAGAATCAACCATGTGCTTAGAAATAAGTTTCCCCATTCTACTCATTTCAATAATTTCATCCTCTCCACTCATAGAAACTGGTGGCGTTTCTACAACTTTCTTAGGCTTTTCTATATCAAACTGAATTGCTGGTGTAGCTTGTTTTGGTTGGCTTGTTCTGTTTTCTAAATAAGCTAAAATATCTTTCTTTGTTACTCTACCTTCTTTACCTGTACCAGAAATAGCATCTAATTCAGCTACTGAAATGTTTTCTTTTTGAGCAATGCTCTTTACTAATGGCGAATAAAAACGATCGCTATTTGAAGTATCAATAGGACTTGCTACAACTTCTTCTGCTTTGTTAATAACAGTTTCTACTTCTTTTACTACTTCTTCAGAAACAACTGCTGTTTCGCTAGTTGCACTAGCAGCTGCTACTTCTTCTCCTTCTGTTTCTATAATGGCGATTGTTTGACCAACCTGAACCACTGCATCTTTTTCGAATAAAATTTCTACAAGCTTTCCTTCTACTTCACTTGGTACTTCACTATCTACTTTATCTGTTGCTACTTCTACAACAGTATCATCCATCTCTACTGTATCTCCTACCTCTTTTAACCATGAAGTAATTGTTGCTTCTGCAACACTCTCTCCCATTTTCGGAAGTTTTAACTCAAATCTTGCCATAGTGATATTTGATTTAATTCGATTGCAAAAGTAATAAATTCAGGCGACTTTATTTTAGTAAATTCAATCTAAATCTAGAATTAATTTAAAAATAACATAAAAAAACACAAAAAACGAACCTGTTTTTTGTGTTTTTAATAAAAGTATATTTTTTAAAGAATTTATTAAAATACAACGGGTTAAGTAAACATCCTTATTCTTTAAAACGTTGCTATACCTTTATTTATATAGCAAAAAAAATCCAGAATTAAATTCTGGATTTTTCATTTTTATTTTTTGAATAATTGCGTAATATCTTCTTTTGTTAATAAGCGTGATACTTTTACAGCATTTTCAGAACTTCCGTCTCCTTCTGTTTGTTGGATTTGTAAAAACGCTTCTCCATCTTCTCTACTATACTTTAACCATACAATTTCTCCATTTGCTTTCATTTTTAATGGATCTCTAGGAACATCTTCAAAACCTTTCATTAAAATTTGGTAAAGCTTATCCAAATCATTGTCTAAGTTTTTAAAACTAAAGTTTACATATTCATGCCCAATAGCATTGATATTTTTATAAAAGAAATTGTATTCATTATCTCCAATTTTCTCAAGATAAACATAACTTATCTTACCTACAACTTCACTTTGTTCTGTTTCTACTAATTCAATTTGTGCAGATACAGATACCGATGCTAATAACACCAAACCTAAAACCAGTTTTCTCATAAATATTTTGTTTTTGGGAATTTAATATTTGTAAATATATTCATAATTCACACATCTCAAACGAATTGATTCAGAAAAAATTGTTTAGGCTAAATATTTTAAATTACGAAATATGATTTTTTCACAACATTTCACGTTTTAAAAATCATATTCACAAAGAAAACGTTATAGTTTTAAGATTTGTTCTTTTTTTAAATAATTACAATAAATAAAACCTAAAAAATATTTTTTGTTATAAAATAAATAGTACATTTACCTCAGTGGAAAACAATAACACAAATATCAACACTTACACAAACGTAGCAACTACGTTCACTTTTGTGTACACCACTATTTCTACAATTATTACAACCCTTTAGGGGTTGTGCATTTACATATAATTAAACTACTATTTTCAAAAATTTGAAAAGTCTAACTTTTCGAATCAATTATCTCATTTCAATTATCAATTATTTATAACAATGAAAGTCTTAAAATTCGGAGGCACATCTGTTCAAGATCATCAGAACATACAAAGAGTTTTACAAATTGTAAAAGAAAACTCTCAAGAAGATAAAGTAGCAGTAGTGGTATCAGCTTTTGGAAAAACAACTGATCAACTAATTAAAAGTGCTCAATTAGCTAAAAAGAAAGATGAAAGCTATTTACAAATATTAGAATCAGTAGAAAAGCATCATTTTGACACTATTGAACAATTAATTAATAAAAACTCTGATAGTGTTAAAGAAAAAACAACTACTCTTTTTAAACAACTAAAAACATTATATAAAGGTTGTTATTTATTAGAAGAGTTAACTCCTAAAGCAAAAGCTATTATTAGTAGTTTTGGAGAACGTTTATCTTCTTACATTATTTCTGAAGCTGCCAAAGAGCATTTTGATGCTACTTTTAAAGATAGTCAAGAACTAATTATTACCGATAATAATTATTTAAAGGCACAAGTAGATTTTGTAAATACTTATACAAATTGTATCAATTATTTTAACGACAATGAACATCAAGTAGTAGTTTTACCTGGGTTTATTGCTAAATGTTATAACGGACAAACAACTACTTTAGGTAGAGGCGGTTCTGATTACAGTGCTTCTATTTATGCTGCTGCTGTTGATGCTGATGAACTACAAATTTGGACAGACGTTAGTGGTATGTATACTGCCAATCCTTCGGTTGTAAAACAGGCTAAACCAATCTATCAGATTTCATATCAGGAAGCAATGGAAATGTCGCATTTTGGTGCCAAAGTGATTTATCCGCCTACCATTCAACCTGTGCGAGAAAAAAAGATTCCTATTGTTATTAAAAATACTTTTAATCCGAATGATGAAGGTACTTTTATTACTTCTCAAACCGATATTGCAACCCCAGTAAAAGGAATTAGTTACGTTGAACATATTTCTTTACTTACCATTGAAGGTAGCGGTATGGTTGGTATTTCTGGAGTTTCTAAGCGTTTATTTAAAGCCTTAGCCGATGACGATATTAATATTATTTTAATTACGCAGGCTTCGTCAGAACATACTATCTGTGTAGGAGTTTTAGAAGAAGATGCAGAAAAAGCAGTGGCTTGTATTTCTAAAAAGTTTGCTGATGAAATTCAACAAAAGAAAATAGATCCGATTACTGTTGAAAACGAGTTAAGTATTATTGCTTTAGTTGGTGATAACATGAAAAATCATCAAGGTTTAAGTGGTAAAATGTTTAGTACTTTAGGTAGTAACAACGTAAATATTAGAGCTATTGCACAAGGTGCTTCAGAAAAAAATATTTCAGCAGTTATTAAAAATTCTGATGCTAAAAAAGCATTAAACACCTTGCATGAACAGTTTTTTGGAGATAACAACAAGCAACTTAATTTATTTGTTACAGGAGTTGGTAATGTAGGTAATCGTTTTTTAGCTCAGTTGTTACAACAGCAAGAATATTTGCAGAATCACTTAAAATTAAATATTAGAGTAGTTGGACTTTCTAATTCTACAAAAATGTACTTTGATGAAAGTGGAATTGATCTGACAAACTGGAAAGAATTATTATTAAACCAAGGAACTGAAACATCTCTAGATAAATTCTTAAACAAAACAAAAGAACTAAACTTAAGAAACAGTGTTTTTGTTGATAATACTGCCAATGAAGCTGTTTCTGAAATGTACGCGCATTATTTAGAAAATAATATTGCAGTAGTTACTTGTAATAAAATAGCCTGCGCTTCTAAACTTGAAAATTATAGGTTATTGAAAAGTATTTCTAAAAAGTACAATGCTCCGTTTTTATTTGAAACCAATGTGGGTGCTGGATTGCCAATTATTGACACTTTGAAAAACTTAATCACTTCTGGTGACAGAGTACAAAAAATACAAGCTGTTTTATCAGGAAGTTTAAACTTTGTTTTCAATAATTTTAATGAATCAACTTCTTTTCACGATGTGGTTTTACAAGCTCAAAAAGAAGGATATACTGAGCCTGATCCTAAAATTGATTTGAGTGGTGTAGATGTAGCTCGAAAAATTCTGATTTTAGCTCGTGAAAGTGGTTACGAACTAGAATTATCTGATATTGAAAACAATTCATTTTTACCTGAAGAGAGTTTAAAAACGACTAATAATGATGATTTTTATGCTAGCTTAACAAAATTTGAATCGCATTTTCAAAAAATATATTCCGAAGCAAATAGCAGTAATTGTAAACTAAAATATGTAGCTGAATTTTCTGATGGAAAAGCCAAGGTAGGTTTGCAACATATTCCGCAAGATCATCCTTTTTATAATTTAGAAGGAAGTGACAATATTGTATTATTTTTTACTGATAGATATCCTGTGCAACCACTTCAAATTAAAGGGGCTGGTGCTGGTGCAGATGTTACTGCCTCTGGTATTTTTGCTGATGTAATTAGGGTTGGAAATAATTAAAGTTAGAAGTTAGAAGTTAGAAGTTAGAAGTTAGAAGAATTTAATTGATTTCTTGAATACTTCAAAAGAAATGAACAAAATGAACGAAATAAAAATATTTTCTCCTGCTACTGTAGCAAATATCTCTTGTGGATTTGATGTATTGGGATTGTGTTTAGATACTGTTGGTGATGAAATGGTGGTTAGAAAAACCAAAGACAAAAAAATTACCATTACCAAAATTACTGGGCATGATTTACCTTATGAACCCGAAAACAATGTTGCTGGTGTGGCTGCTCTTAGCTTGTTTGAACACTTACAACCTGACTGTGGTTTTGAAATTGAAATTCATAAAAAAATTAAACCTGGTAGCGGTATTGGTAGTAGTGCTGCCAGTGCTTCTGGAACTGTTTTTGCTATGAATGAATTACTTGGTAAACCTCTTTCAAACGAAGAATTAGTTCCGTTTGCCATGAAAGGTGAAGAATTGGCTAGTAAAGCTTGGCATGCTGATAATGTAGCGCCTGTTTTATTAGGAAATTTTACGTTAATTAGAAGTTATGAACCTTTAGATATTATTTCTATTAATGCACCAGATAATTTATACGCAACAGTTATTCATCCGCAGGTAGCAATAAAAACATCAGAAGCTCGTGGTGTAATGCCCAAAAGTATTGAACTTAAAAAGGCTATCAAACAAACCGGAAATATGGGCGGACTTATTAGTGGTTTGTTTACTTCTGATTATGAGTTAATTGGACGATCATTACATGATGAATTTGCAGAACCTTACAGAGCGAGTCTTATTCCTAATTTTAATGAAACCAAAGAAGCTAGCCTACAAGCAGGTGCTTTAGGTTGTGGAATTTCAGGTTCTGGTCCTTCAATTTACGCCTTATCAAAAGGAAAGGAAATAGCCGAAAAAGTAGGCAAAGCCATGGAAAACTGTTTTAAAAACACCACTATTAACTACGAGATACACGTATCAAAAATCAACACACAAGGAATAAAAACATTAGAAAGCAATTAACTATGAATTATTATAGTCTTAACCATAACGCCCCAAACGTTTCTTTTAAAGGAGCAGTAATAAACGGATTGGCTCCTGATAGAGGTTTATATTTTCCAGAGAATATTACTCCTTTATCAAAAGATTTTATTGAGAATATTGATCAGTATTCTAATGAAGAAATTGCTTTTAAAGCCATTGAACAATTTGTAGGTGATGAAATTCCGAAAGATGTTTTACAAAAAATTGTAGCTGAAACTATTTCTTTTGAATTTCCTGTGGTAAGTGTTGAAGATAACATCGGAACCTTAGAATTATTTCATGGTCCTACCCTAGCCTTTAAAGATGTTGGTGCTCGTTTTATGGCACGTTGTCTTGGGTATTTTAATCAAAATAACACAAATAAAGTAACTGTTTTAGTAGCAACTTCAGGTGATACTGGTGGTGCAGTTGCCAATGGTTTTTTAGGTGTGAATGGTGTTGATGTGGTGATTTTATATCCGAGTGGAAAAGTGAGTGACATTCAAGAAAAACAATTGACTACTTTAGGTAAAAATATTACTGCTTTAGAAGTTAATGGTGTTTTTGATGATTGCCAAGACATGGTAAAAACTGCTTTTTTAGATGCTGGGATAGAACGTCAACTAACCTCTGCCAATTCTATTAATGTTGCTCGTTGGTTGCCACAAATGTTTTATTACTTTTTTGCTTACAAACAATTATACAAGCAACACAAAGACATTGTTTTTTCGGTACCTAGCGGAAACTTCGGAAATATTTGTGCAGGTATGATGGCTCAAAAACTTGGATTACCTATTAAACACTTTGTAGCTGCTACAAATGTGAATGATACGGTTCCGCAATTTATGAAAGATGGTAAGTATGAACCAAAATCATCTCAACCTACAATTTCTAACGCCATGGATGTAGGAAATCCGAGTAACTTTATTCGTATTCAACAATTATTTAATAATGATTTTGCAAATTTAAAAACTGGTTTTTCTTCTTTTTCTTTTTCTGACACTGATACTAAAGAAGCCATGACTAGAATTTATAAAAACTCAACATATATAGCAGATCCACATGGAGCTGTTGGGTATTTAGGTTTGGAAAAGTATGAGTTACAAGCTGATGAATATGGTGTATTTTTAGAAACAGCACATCCTGTAAAGTTTTTAGATGTAGTAGAAAATACTTTGAATCAAAAAATTGATATTCCTGCCGATATTCAAGAATTGATTAAAAAGGAGAAAAAATCGTTATTAATCAGTTCTTATAATGATTTAAAGGAGTTTTTGATTAATTAGTTTCTTTGTTTCATAGTTTTTTAATTTTTCATATAAATACATATTATTGGTGCTAAGTATTAATTTAGCACCAAAACGAGCATGAGACAAAAAATAGATACTATAGATAAAACTGAATATAAAGAAGTAGTTAATGTTTGGGAAGCTTCTGTTAGAGCAACTCATCACTTTTTAAAAGAGGAAGACATTGAATATTTTAAACCACTGATTTTAAATACTTATTTAGATGTTGCTGAATTGAGATGTATAAGGAATAACGATAATAAAATAGTAGGATTTATTGGTGTTGCTGAACAGAATTTAGAAATGTTGTTTATTGCTCCTGAATACAGAGGTAAAAAAATAGGTAAGGAACTTTTAACTTACTCTATTAATAATTTAAATGTTACTAAAGTTGATGTTAATAAACAAAATGAGCAAGCTGTAGGTTTTTATGAGCATTGTGGTTTTACAATTGTAGGGCGCTCTGAATTAGATTCTTCAGGAAAACCTTATCCTATTTTACATATGGAACTGAAAAATGACTAATGAGATTATTAAAAATATTTAAGAAAAAGAATAAAACAAGTTTAAAGTGTGATGATTGTAAAACAACATACAAAGGAATTCCTTTATGTTTTAGTTCTGATTTTCCACACTATTATTATTCTATTCCTCCAAATGAAATAGATGAACGTGTAGAACTTGAAAAAAATTTGTGTGTAATAGATAAAACTCACTTTTTTCACAAAGGTCGTGTAACAATACCAATACTTGATTTTGATGAGGACTTATATTTTTGACATTTGGACTTCTATAAGTCCTGAAAACTTCAAAATTAGAATCGATTCTTGGAATAATGAAAATCGTAAAGATTTCGGACCATATTTTGGTTGGATTCAAAATTAAATTACAACTTATGAAAACACTATAAACATAAAGTCTATTGCAATTTAACAAGAACCAAGAATTATTCCTGAAATACAAATTATGGAAGAAAATCATCAATTAACAATTGATCAAAAAAACGGAATAACCTATCAAAAAGCAAAAACGATTGTTGAATCTATTATTGAATAAAAAAATGATTAAAACTATTAACTGTATAATTTTCAGTTTAGCTCTTTTAAACTCTCACGCTCAAATAAATCATAAAAAAGAGTTAATCAAGAAATATCAAGCTGAACTAAAACAAGACTTCAATTATTTCTTTTCTGATTGTTTAATTAATAAAGATTCTGACGATTGTGTAAATAACTTAATTTCTAAAGCTAATAATGAATATCACCAATATCTAATAGGCGATGTATTGTATAATATAGATCCCATTAAATCTTATGAATTACATAAAAAAGCTATTCAAAAACAACCAAATGAATTGAGTTTTAATTTAGAATTTGCTATTGAAAGTCATAGAATTAAAGACTATAAAAATGCAATTAAGCATTACAAAATTTATAAAAAAATTAAAGAATCTGATTACAGAATTGATGTTTGGTTAAGTGAATGTTATTTAAATTTAGGGAATTATAAAAAAGCTATCGAACACTGGAAAAAAGCAAATCACTCTGAAAATCATACAGGAATTGATAAAGCTATTTATATCATTCATGGACGAACCGATCAAATTAAAAAACGTTCTGACTTAATTTCTAAAGTAAAATTAAAAGATTCTAAAAGTGCATATGAATTAATATTCTTAGATATGAACTGGGAATGGGACTGGTGGAATAGTAACATTCAAAAATATTTTTTAGCTAAAGATTTGAAAACTATTAAAAATATTTTTGGTTCAGAAAGCTTAGAATATCTTCAATTATCTACTTATAAGAAAGTAAAAGAACTGGATTCCAAGGATTCAATCAAAAAAGTATTAATAGACTCAAAATTAATTTTAAATAACAACCAAATACCTTTTAATGGAAAAATAGCATCTGATTTATTAAGAATTTCATTCTTAAATAAATTATTAACAGAAGAAGAATTCTTTAAAAAACGAGGAAAAGAAATTATTGAATTAGCAGACAAGCATAAAGATGAAGAGCTTTTAAATATATACGCTTACCTTGAATCTGTTTCAACCGGACATGTTTCTGAACAAACTGATAAAAAAGGATGGAATGAATATAAAAGTGAAAAATTCGCTATTAGTTACTTTATAGGATTAGCCGATAAGAATAGATATGATGATCCAAATTTAGCTAAAGCAATTGAAGATTTCCCTAATTCTTCTAAGATTCATTGGGTAAAACTAAACTGTGCTAAAATAGAAGGAAAAGATATTAAACAAGATTTAATAGAAATATTAAAAAAGGAATTCAAAACTTTAGGTTCTTATCCTGGTAAATTCTCTTATGGACTTAAAAATTATTTTTATTTGCTTGAAAACGAAATGTAACTAATTATAAAACACAAACAACTTAACAAACTGATTATTTAGTATAAAACTTTAAGTGTAAACGCATATTTCTGTTACTACTTTTTTTATAAATTTAAGTCTGAAAAAAGATGAAGAAATAGTCTTTAATCCTCCTATTGCTTTTATTTTTTATTAAAACATAATAAAATCATACATCAAAACTAAATACAACTGTATTTGGTTATATGTTTTTGAAAAGTAATTCAAATGAAAAAAGGAATATCATCTATAGTACTATCGCTCATAGGAATTTTATTTGTGATTTGGTTTAATTATCGAACCTCTGAATTAATTCATTCATATTTAATCGAAACACACGATATTGCTGATTTAGATGTTACAATATTTACTAGCCTAATTACAAAAAAGTTAATTGCTGTAGGTATTGGTTTTATCAGCTTAATTAAAAGTATCAAATCTTTTAAAAGGAGTTTTATAATGAGTATTGTAGGAATCTCTCTTTCTATAACTTTATTTATTTTAGCATTACTACCTCTCTGGCAATATTTTCTTTCAGATACATCTCTTGATATCAATTTTATAGATTAAAAGATGTTTTATTAAATTTACAATTACATCGGAATTCTTAATACAGAAAAAGGAACAACAAATTAAAACTCTATGAGCATACTAAAAAAATTATTTTCAAATACCAGTAAATCTTCAGAAAACAAAAGAGATCTTTTAGAAGGTGACATTTTTTATTGTAAAATTAATGGTAAATATTTTGTATACAAATTATTAGTTCATGAAACTAATAATAATTGTTATCATGTATTAACCTACGCTCCACTAAATAAAACTCCGAGTATAACAGAAATTGACTCTTTAAAAGTTTTCAACTACCACGCTCCAATTGATCAAAACGGATTTGAGAACCCAATATTTATAACTAACAAACCTGTTAAATCATCTGATTTAATTGGCTATCATGAATATTTAAAACAAACTCAATCACCTGAATTCTATATTTCGATCGCTAATAATTATTATAAAACCGCATATGAGTTAACCAACGAGAAAAAGCATTTAGAAGCTATCGATGAATACTCAAAAGCAATTGATTTATTCCCTCAATTCTTTGAAGCAATTGACAATAGAGCTTTCTGTAAAATGGATTTAGGTCTTTTTAAAGAAGCCATTGTAGATTTTGAATTCTCATTAAAACAAAATCCAAACAGTATGCTTGCAGAGTTCTCTATTGGTGAATGCTATTTAAAAATGAATGATTTTGAAAAAGCCAAAAAAAAATTTGAAATCGCTCACAAAATTAGCCCTAATAATCAAACTGTTAATCTATTCTTAGATAAAGTAAATCATCTTTAAAAAAAAGAATAAAAACTGAATCATGAGAGAAAAAAATAAGCATTGATTATTTTTTAAGAAAAATTTAAACATGCAAAGCAAAAAGATTTTCTACATTTGAGATATCATAACACAAACGGTGTTATACAACAAAAACAACAATAAAAAAGAATATTAATTGCTAATAAAAACACCATGAAAAAGAAAAATTATTAAAAATTGAAAACACCCTTTTAAATTTACAAATCTTAAACCAATTAAAAGAATAGTTAACCATTTGCTTTTAACCACATGTGTAACTTTTCTAAATAAACAAAGTGATTTAGATTAATATTTACTTATTTAACAGATAAGTAAATATCAAATTTGATAATTCACATAATGCAATTATTTCTAATTGTGAAAATGAATAATCTAGTTATCTAAATTACGTAAACAGTTAAATAAGAAAACTATAATAGTTTCTTAACTCAACAAATAAAAACCAAAGCCTTAGTAGGCAATAAATATTTAAAAAACAAAAAATTAATTTTAATTTTATTTATTATGAAAACAATCAAAAATTTAGGAAAAGTTCTAAAAAAAGAACAACAATTATCTATTAATGGTGGATCATATTATAGATGTAAAGATGACAGAGAATGCCATCTTAAAATTGGAGATACTTTAGTTCCGATTCATTGTGATAGAATAACTGGTCAATGTGTGGTATCGTAGACTAATGAACTTAGTAGATAGTTACCTATTATTTTTATAAAATGAAACTATCTACTGAGTTTCCTAAAAACAAATGATAAAAGCTTTTACACTAAAATTCAATAACTATAAAAATGGGAGCTAGAATCGTTTTTTTTACTGCTAAAAATGATAAATCACTAAAAGAAAATTTTTTAGCAGATTATTCTAATTTTAGAAATTGGGTTTTATCAGATTGGAATACTTCTGAATTAAAAGAAGTAGGTTTACTTTCTATGGGACAAGAAATTAATACCGAAGCCATTAAACACCTTTCTAAAAATCAAAACTTTAACAAAAACATCAATCAAGCACTTTTTGATGAACTTTTAGCTATTTATTTAGGTTCTTATTGTGATCATGGTGATGGTAAAAAATTATACGAATTACGTGGACCAATGATGAATAAATGGAAGTATGAAAACAGTACAAAACTAGTGAATCAAAAATGTAATCAAGAAACAGCTTCTTTGTGGAATCGATTACATGTTGAATCCGCTGTAAATAATGAAACACTGCCTTCCCAATCTTTATCTAACGACCTTGTAGTTGGTTGGTGGTCTGTAGAGGAACTAAAAAAATTAGATTATGGTTTAATTAATATTTTCAAAAGTCCTTCGTTTTTTAATGATTGGAAAGACTCTAGAAAAAATGGCAATTTCACTCATAAAGAAGAACTAAAAGGAATTGAATATGTATATGATATTTTAGATATTGGAATATCTGAAAATAAAGCAATCTTTTTTTATAATGAAACAGAATCATAAAGTTTTAACATTACTGTTTCTTAATTTTTACTTTTTGCAGAAAATAAACTTTATGAAAAACTTCAATATCCTATTTAAAACTGATGTACTACAGATTGTTTACGAGCAAGAAGAAGCATATTTAATAGATCAATTTGGAAATCAATTAATAAATGATGATTTTTATGGAACTCCGAATTGTGGTTTTATTAGTAGTAATAATGATTGGGCTATAATTGGAGGTGATCACATAACAGTTTGGAAAAAAGAGGTTGATCATAAACTCAGAAACAACAATATTAATTGGATTTATGACATCAGATTAAAAGATGAAAATTTAGTTGAGTTTGTAACAGATCCTTGGAGTGATATTTCGGCAATATGGGAATTAAATATTACAACTATGAAGTACACTAAAATTCGAGCTTTTAATAAGTATCAACATAAAAAATATACTGATTTTGTTGAGTGGCAATAAATAACCTTTAAAATCAAATTAAAATGCAAGAATTGCTAACCTATATTCAAAAAATCAGCCCTCTTGAGGATAAAACTATCAAAGAATTACAACAACTTTTTAGACCTGTACAATTACATAAAAAAGACTTTTTTGTTAAAGAAGGAGAATATGCTAAACAAATAGGATTCTTAAAAAAAGGAATTATCAGAGCTTTTTTCTTAAATGAAAAAGGTAAAGAGTACACCAAACAATTTTTTACAGACTCTTCTATTATTGGAGCTTACTCTTCTTTAGTTACCAAACAACCAAATAAAATAGCGCAACAAGCATTAACTGACTGTGAAATTTTAGTTGCTAATTTTAGTGATATTGAAAAACTTTACAGTAAATATCACGATTTAGAACGATTGGGAAGAAAAATTGCAGAACATTACTTTTTAGAAAAAGAACAGAAAGAAATTGAAATGGCTTTATTAGATGCTAACAAAAGGTACTTAATTATGCAAGAAAAGTTTCCAACTATAGAAACAATTGTTCCGCAATACCATATTGCTTCTTATTTAGGCATCTCTCCTACTCAATTGAGTAGAATACGAAGAAAAATGAGTAATCCTTAATTTTTTTGACATATGTAAATGCATATGAACATGTCTATGATGAATTTTGAATATTAAATTTTAATTCAAAATGAATCGAATCTTATATTTTACTTTAATTGCTGTTTTTTCTATTTTTTTAGGTAGCCAAATTACCGAAGGCTTTTTATTGGTTCCGTATTGGCAAACGTTATCAAATACAGAGTTTCATGAATATTACACTAAATTCGGACCCACAATAGGCAAATTTTATACTGTTTTAACCATTATTGCTGTAATTGTTCCTATAACTGTTACCATTTACTGCTTTTATAAAAAATCTAAAGCTTTAAAATATGCTACAGCTTCTACTCTATTTGCTATTTTAATTATTGTAATGTTTTATGGATATTTTAAAAATATAAATCATCAGTTTTACAATACCATTTTAGAAACTCCTCAATTAACTTCTGAATTAAAAAAATGGGCTTTCTGGCATTGCTTACGTGTATTTTTTGAAGTTATTTCTTTGTTTTTCTTAATGCTTACTTTTAATCGTTTACAAAAGAAAAATTAGAAATTAACTCCTTCATTTTTATAATTTAAAACTTAGTTATCAAGTAAACAATTCGTTTTTTTTTTATCTGAATAACTTATTTTTACAACTATTGTAAGCTATAATTAACAAATGAATAAAACAATATTTGAAATTACAAAAATGGATTGTCCTTCTGAAGAAAATTTAATTAGAATGAAATTAGATGAAATTTCCAGTATTGCTAATTTACATTTTGACATACCTAATAGAAAACTAACTGTTTTTCATACAGATGAAATTGATCTTATTGAAAAATATATTACTGAATTGAATTTGGGAGGTAAAAAAATTACTACTGAGCATACGAATCAAACTGAATTTAATGACGATCAAAATCAAAGAAAATTACTATGGACTGTATTAATAATTAATTTTACTTTTTTTATTGTAGAAATAACAACAGGAATCATATCCAAATCAATGGGATTGATTGCTGATGGATTAGATATGCTTGCTGACACTTTTGTATACGGGATTAGCTTGTTTGCTGTTGGAGGATCCTTAATAAAAAAGAAGAGAATAGCTGAAATTGCTGGATATTTTCAAATTACTCTAGCAATTTTAGGGTTTATTGAAGTAATAAGAAGGTTTTTAAATGCTGAAAAATTCCCCGATTTCACAACTATGATAGTGGTTTCTATTCTTGCCCTAATAGCTAATGGAATTTGTCTTTTTATTTTGCAAAAATCAAAAAATAATGAAGAAGCTCATATGAAAGCTAGCATGATTTTTACTTCTAATGATGTTATTATAAATTTAGGAGTGATTGTTGCTGCTATATTAGTTAACGGGTTTGATTCAAATAAACCAGATTTAATTATAGGCAGCATTGTATTTATATTAGTTATTCAAGGTGCTATTAGAATACTTCAAATAAGTAAATAAACTATATTGATAACTTTACTAACTCTTCTCTTCCTCCCCTATTTATAAATTGTTTTTTTAAATAAAAAAATAATATATTTAACACCTATTAAAAACCAAAATAATTCTATGAAAAAACTACTACTTATTTGTATGTCAGTATTGTTTGTTTCGTGCAAACAACAAGAACAAAAAGAAGATAAATTTCAATCTCTTACTAATGAATTAAATGAAATTTCTAAAAAAGGAATAATTCATGGTTTTTCTGTTGCTATAGCTAATGAAGAAAAAATAGTGTATGAAAAAGGGTTTGGATTTTCAGATATTACCAATAAAAAAGTATACAGTTCAAATACACTTCAAAAAGTTGGGTCGGTATCAAAAATGTTTATTGGATTATCGTTATTAAAAGCACAAGAATTGGGTAAACTAAATTTAGACGATCCTATTAATCAATATCTAGATTTCGATGTAACGAATCCTAATTTCCCTGAAGAAAAAATCACTATTCGTCAATTAGCAAATCATACCTCTTCTATTGCTGACACGGATTTTTATGATGAAAACACTTATGTACTTAAAGAAGATAATGGATTTAATGGTATAGATATAATGAAAGAAGTTTTTAAACCTTCTAACACTCATACTTCTATGTCTGATTTTCTAAAAAAGATACTTTTAAAAGAGAGTCAATCCTATTCAGAAAAAGTATTTACGAATGAAAAACCAGGAACTAAATTCAATTATACAAACGTTGGTGCTGCATTGGCTGCTTATGTATTAGAAAGAGCAACTGGTGAAACATTTCCTAACTTTACTAAAAAATATATTTTTGATCCTCTAAAAATGACCTCTTCAGGTTGGTCGTATGAAACTGTAGATACTACCAAAACTTCAAACCTTTATTATGGTAATACTGAAGTTCCTGTGTACAGACTTCAGGCATATCCTGACGGTGGTCTTTATACTTCTTCTCACGATTTAGGATTACTTTTAAATGAATTGATAAAAGGTCAATTTGGAAAAGGTGAATTATTAAAGAAAGAGAATTATCTACAGCTATTTGGAAGCACAGATTTTATAGCATCTGTTGATCAATTTAAAAAAGAAAATCCGGCTTTATCTGTTCATTATGATGAAGGTTTATTTATGGGAAAAACCGAAGCTGGCAATTTTGGTCATACTGGAGGTGATTTTGGCTTAATTTCTCTATTCTTTTTTAATGCTCATAACAAACAAGGAAGAGTTTTAATAGTTAATACTCATGTTGAACCTAGCAATGAAGAATTACTAAATACACTTTGGAGTATATGGGACAAACTTGATGGCTACAAATTAGATTAAGAGATTCATAAAATAAAAACTGACTATAATTTCCCTTATCAATTATATCATGCAATAATTAATTAACCTAAATAAAATAATTATGAAAAAAGTTCTTATACCTATCTTAGGTGTAATGTTTACACTCCTTTTAGGTAACTGTAGTGAAAATGAAATTATTGATGATACGTTAAAACAATACACAGGACATTACACTACAGTTTCATTCAAATCAAACATCGCTATTGATATAAATAATAATGGTATTCTAACAAATGAATTAGTCGATCAAATACCTGCTTTTGGTTTTAATGATTTAGAAATAAGACCTCATGAATATCAAACTAATAAAAGTAAACTTATTTCTTTTGGATTTCCTAAAACCAATATAACATTCGACTATGATCACAATCCTGAAGGTTTTGTTACTGGCTTTGTTAAATATGGGTATGGAACCTTTTTCAAATTTGAGAATAATTCATTTTTACTCGAAAAGAAAAACTACACAGAAAAACTGTATATAGATAATGTAAGAAGTGATAAAGAAGTTTTTATTATGAGTGATTTAGAAATTATTGATAAAAACCATCTAAAAATATCGATCTCTAAAGAATATTATGATTTTAGTACTACTAGCTGGAAACGTTTAGAAATTGATGTTATTTATGAAAGGTTTATTATAGGAGAATAAATCTTAACTTTAAAATTTCTCTGAACCTACTCTTTATGAACTTTGAAAGACCTGTAAAAATTGATCAAATAGATTTATTTATAAAAGATAGATTTTCATCTTCTTTTATGAATAATGCCAAATGGGAAAAACTGATTGATACTATAACTTACAGTATTGAAAAAACATACATCCGTTATAAGTTGATTTATTCTGATAAAATTTATGACACATATTTATATGGAACATCAGACTATAAACCATTTTTTGAAGAACCTATTTTTTACAAAGAAGTAGAATGGATTGAATTCCCTAAAGAATATAAAATTCAAGATAAGAAATACATTCATGGGAATCTTATCAAAGGAGCTCAAAAAACAATCTTTCAAAACATAAATGATATTGAGAAAATAATTAATGAAATGGGTCAATTTTTAATAGAAAACAATAATAGTTGTTTAAAGTTAATCGCTTATAGATAATTTTTTAAGAAAGGCTTTCCTTTATAAAAATGAAGTATACAGATAAAATAAAAAAAGATTTTGAAAAATCATGGATAGATGTAAAGTCTTATTTTACAGGAATCACAAACCCTCAATTTAAATTAATGTTAGACCTTATTGATGAATTTATCAAGGAAGGATATAACTCTAAATTAAGGGCTGGTCAATCTCTTTATTTTCTTAAACTAACCAGAGCTCGTTTACATGATGGTAATTATAATATTAGCATTGATATGACTATAAATGAGGAGCAAAAATTTGAAATATACTTATATGATAGTAAAGTTTCTAATGAAAAAATCGACTCAATCATTGTAGACTCAGTTTTAGATAATGACATCTTTAATTCTTGGTTAACTGAACTTATAAATCAAGATATCTCATAATTTGTAACTCAAAAATAACAATTCAACACCTCCAAACGACGCTTCAATAGAATAGGCTAAGAAACGGGTTAAAATAATGTGAAATTGCATCAACATTAATTTAACTCATCAATAAAAATGAAAAACAATATTCTTAAAAAAGCGCTTTTCTTAGTTACTCTATTAACTTTAATGATATTTTCAAACGGACAATATTCCTCTTTTTTTGTCATATGGATATCAACTTCAATGCTTCTTTTTGGAGTTAGAAAATTAAACCGATGGCAAGGATATATATTTGCCTTAGTAGCTATTGCTATTAGTTACTACATCGGTTTTGATGTTGTTCCTTTTTTACCTGTTACAATATCAGTAGTTATAGCACTAATTTATAGTTCACTTGCTGCAATTCCATATTTAGTAGATTCATTTTTTTCTAAAAAACGAAACTCTTTTTTAAGCACACTTATATTCCCTACAACTGCTGTTATTGTAGAATATGCATACTGTCAATTTAATTTGTATGGTACTTGGGGTCACATGGCTTACACTCAGCAATCACAGCTTTCATTAATACAATCTGTTTCAGTATTTGGATTAGGATATATTACTTTTTTAATCACATGGTTTGCTGCTGTTTGTAATTGGGTACATGAACAAAAAAACGAATGGTCAAATGTAAAAAGAGGAGTTATTGCTTATGTACTTGTGTTAGCGACTACCTTAATTTTCGGAGTACAAAGAATTCATTTTAAGAAATCAAATACTTCAACCGTTAAAATAGCTTCTATCTCATCATTAGATAGTTTAAATTTTATGATTGATATTCAAGGCTTAAACAATAATGAAGTTAAAAACGATATAAAAGCAGTTACTCAAAAAAACACGAATCGATTAAATCAGTATCTTTTTGACAGAAGCATCGCAGAAGCACAAGCTGGAGCAAAAATTGTTTTTTGGGCAGAGGGCAATAGTATTATTTTAAAAGAAGATGAAAACAAACTCTATGAAAAAGCTAGTAAAATAGCCATTGATCAGCAAATATATTTAGGGCTAGGTTTAGCAATTATAGATCCTAGCAATGCTAAGTTTTTAGAAAACAAATTTGTAATGTTTAATAAAAAAGGCAAAATGGTTATTGATTATTGGAAAGGTATTTCTGTTCCTGGGGCAGAAGAACCTATTAGCAACAACAAATCTACTCCAATTCCAAAAATAGCTACTGAATACGGAACTATTTCTAGTGCTATTTGTTTTGATTTAGATTTTCCTAATTTTTTAAAACAAACCAAAGGTGCTGATATTTTATTGTCTCCAAGTAACGATTATAAAGAAATTGATCCTTTACATACTGATATGACTAAATACAGAGCTATAGAACAAGGTTTTAACTTTATCAGACAAACAAGTCATGGTTTATCAATAGGTACAGACTACACTGGTAAAGTAATTAGTGAAATGGATCATTTTGATGAAAACAACAAAACTATGATTACACAATTACCTACTAAAGGTACAAAAACCATTTATGCTACGATTGGCGACAGTTTTATTGTTATTTGCTTACTTATATTCATCTTTGTATCAATTGTATTAAATAGTAAAAAAAACGCTCAATAATTAGTGTAATTTCTCTATCATTTATAAGTAATTTTATTTGAAATGAATCAATTAATAAAAAAGTTTAGCTCCAAATTTTCAAATTGTATCAATAACACTATTGATTTTTCTAAAGAGGAAGAAATAAAAATCACATCCTTTATTGAGGAATTTCCTTTTTTAACAAAAAATAAAATTTATATAGAATTTCTTAAAACGTATTCGGGTTTATCATATTTTAATGACCAAACTGATGAAGATTTTACATTGTTTGGTTTTAATAATAGTGGAATAGTATTTGGAGATCAAGAGGTTTTTGATGAACCTATTTTGGATAATAAAGGCTATTTATTATTCGGGCACCTATCAATTCCGCAGAACAAAAAGTTTATTGATTTTGTATTTGATCAAAAGAATCCAAATAAAATTTATTTAAAACAAAAAACAAAAGAAGAAACATTCGATTATCATTTTGTAACTGATAGTTTTGAAGAATTCTTATTAAAAATTTATAATCAAGAAATAAGATAAAAAGTAACTTCATAAATATTTAATTTGTTGCTATTTTGAAAAAGAAAAAATTAACATGATCAAAAAAGACATTTCTCAATATTCTAACGTAGAGTTATTTAATGTTATAAAAAATAGTCTAGATAAATCTAAAATTAGGAAAGCTAAAGCGGAATTTGAATCTAGAAACATTACTAATGATGAAAAAAAAATAATTGAAAATGAATACTTTAAGTTTATAGAGTTTCAACAAAAAAGAAAAGAAACTCCACTTACAAATGAAGAATGGTTTTCTTTTTTCTTTCTTCCTTTCTTTACACCATATCATCAATGGAGAGACGATCATTTTACTGAATCTGAAATGGAACGATTCAAAAAACATGGCTTTGACAAAAAACTAAAACAAGCAGAAAAGGCTAAAATTCTAGGAATTATATTTTGGTTAAGTATTGTTTTTGTATCTGTTGTAAGTTATAGTATTATTACACATTCAAAATAAAAATTATACTCATGTCTTTTTAATTAAATCTGAGCTTTTAAAGGAATAAAACTATTATTACCCGTTGTGCATTTAGATAAAAGTTGTGCTTACAGCTAATAAGCCTTAAATTAATGTCACCACAACAATTAATTTATGCACAACTTTCGAGCAAATTACGACAAAATATTAGAAGTTTTT
>NZ_SJXJ01000026.1 GCF_004337695.1 Tenacibaculum sp. M341 | reverse complement strand
ACAAAACAAATTGAAAATAAAATCATATCGAAAAAAAACATCATCTAAAGCTATAGCTTTAGATGATGTTTAATATATTTAATCAATAAATAACTGTAACGGTTATTTAGGACTAGTCAATCAAAAATAGAGACTATTGATATAATTACTCAATAACAATCTTCTTTGAAGACTTCTTATTGTTTGAATCAGTCATTTGAACTAAGTAAATACCAGAACTTAAGTTTACCGATACTTTCTGATTTTCATCTTTAGCAAAATCAAGATTACTTGTATACACTTCGCTTCCAGAAATGTTGTAGATTCTCATTTTCATATCTCCAACTTCACTCTTAGCAAAAACAGTGAACTCACCTTTAGAAACAGTAGGGAATACTGTAAAAGCTTCTTCACCTTTAGTAACTTCTTCTACAGAAGCTGTTGCAGAAACTGTGAATTTTCCAGAGAATACACCTCTACCATAAGTAGAAACGAAAATAGTATTATCATCTCTTAAATCCATATCTGTTACAGTAACGTTGCTCATTCCGTTAAATGACTGAACCCAGTTAGGAGAAGAAATACCAAAATCATCTGTTTTCCAAACACCTAATTCAGTACCAATAATTACCTCTCTATGATTTAAAGGATTCTGTAAAATTGATTTAACTGGAATATCTGGGAAATTTCCTTCTTTATTTAACCAAGAATCACCACCGTCAACTGTATACCATATACTTACAACCCCGTAGTTATGCATAGTTACAAAGATTTCATTTTGGTTTCTTCCAAATTCTACATCAGAAATAGATCCAACAAACTCACTTCCTGTAATATCTCTCCATGATATAGCTGCTGAATTTGCATTACTAATTTCTAACAACTTACCATTACTTAAACCAGCTAATAAATAACTACTACCTGTTGTATAAGGAGATACTTTCATTGCTGAAGGCGCCGCATCTAATAAAGCATTAGTAAGATTTGTCTTAGTAATAGCAGAAGCATCTAAAATATTAGCATATCTTCTAATAATAGATCCTGAAGCATTTGAATAATTTGAATATAAAATATCAAGATTAGAATCTAATTCTTCCGGATTGATAAAGTTACCGTTACTAGTAGATTCTCTATTTATAGATATAAGTTCATCAGAATCATAATTATACAACTCTATATCTCTATTGTATACATAATTTGTAATATAATATCTATCAGTTCCATCTGTATCAAAAAAACTATATGCTCCATCTCCATCTGCAGCTTTAGTACTACTATTTATGCCTGCTGTGCCTAGCGAAATTAATTGTGTTCCGTTATCTTGAGCTCCTGCTAAGAAATAATCTCCTCCTGTAAAAGCTGTAGTAGGTGCAACACCTACCGTGTAAAACTGAAGTGTATTATAATTTCTCTTTCTCCCTCCAATAACTGTTCCTGAGTCACTTGAATAATAAACTCCACCATCATTAGAAAAAAGCATTATAGAAGAATCATTATTCGCAAAGGCGATACCATGTTGATCTGCATGAACTAATGATACTCTAAGAAAAGCTAAATCATTATTATTAGACCACTTAGATATTTGATTCCAATTTGAACCTCCATCAGTTGATCTAAATAAATCTATACCTCCAGTAAAAACTGTATTATCGTCACTAGGATCAACCTTGATTACTAGATCATAAGATGATTGTCCTCTTGTAAAATCGCTCGCATCAATAGCAGTATCAACGTCATTTGGTAAAGATACCTCCGTTAAATTTTGAAATTGATCAGTTGTTCTAAATATTTTTACTGGATTATCATCATCATTAATTTGTACTAATGCGTATCCAATATTTGGATTTGTTGATGATAAAGTTATTTCTGTTCTTAATCCATTAGTAATTATTGCTCTAGATGTAAATGTTACACCATCAGTTGAATGTAAAATAGTTCCACCTCCTTGAGATGAAGAGTTTGAATTTGTACTTATTAATACTGAGTTATCAGCAGCTACTTCGATGTTATTAGGATCAAATTCAGTACCACCAGTAGTTTTAGGTAAATTTAACTTTGTAAAATTTACACCATCTGTCGATTTGTATACTCCTGCACTATCTCCTCCTAATAATGCTCCTCTACGTTCATATGTATGTCCTACAGCTACATATACTTCAGAAGTTCCTGCATTATTTCTTATTAAAATATCATTGATATTTTGTACTCCAGGTAAAATTGTACCACTTACATCTACATCTTCTTCTGTTAATGTTACATTTACTGTACTGCCACCTGATAGAGCTGTTTTTAAAACATTACCATCTGATTTACTAATCATTACTGCAGGTATTGTAATTGTAGTATTTGTACCTGCCATATTAATTGGAGGTGTTGAAACATTATTAACCATTATTACTCCAATTGCCCCTGCATTTTGAGCATTTAATACTTTGGCTGTAAAGCTACAAGAACCTCTATCTATTACAGCTATACTACCTGAAACATTATTTGTGATTGCTTGGCAACCATCTTCTGTTGCTCCATCTCCATCATTTACTAACACTATATCACCATTTAAAGGAGTTGACAAATCTCCTCCAAAAGAAGTTGTTAATATAGATCCATAATCTCCAGCAATTGAAACAGGTGAACTTACAGTAACTGTTGAATTTGCTTGAAAGAAAGACGGTCCTGTAATTCCTCCGAATACTTTTGTCCATTTATTTCCTCCATCTATTGATTTCCATAAACCATTACCGTTAGCATCTCCTCCTGTGTAAGATTCTCCTGTTCCAACGTAAAAAATGTTACTATTATTAGGATCTACAGCAATAGACGATACAGAAATGTTTTCAGGAATTCCTATTAATTCCCACTCAGAGTTTGCATTAGAAATATTTGTATTTCTCCATAAACCACCACTAACTCCTCCTGCGAAAACAGTTTCATTAGTAGCATCATTAGGATCAAATATGATAGCTCTAGTTCTTCCTCCTACATTATTAGGACCTCTCTCTTCCCAATCATTATCTGTTCCATCTCCTGGAGATCTTCTTGATGCATTTTGACTTGCTAATTTTTCTTGTAAGTCATAAACATTCTCTTTGTGAGTTTTCCCTGTAGCAGGATTTATTTCACTTAAATATTTTTGTTCAAAATAGGCGTTTGGTGGTATTCCTAATTTTTTTCTTTCTTTTTTAGATAACCTTGATCTTTTCTGATAAGGATGATCTTTTAAAAATTTAGCATGACTTTCTCTTAACTCTTCAGCTTTACTTTTTTCTTTATCCTTCAGCAGTAATGTACCACAAACCGAAACTAATAAAGCTCCGGATAGTACTACAACTAGTTTTCTACTTTTAGTCATTATGTCTATATTTTTATGTTTGGTAAATGCAATATAATTTACTTTATATCATCTTATTAAATGATATTCCCTTTAATTTTCTTATGTAAACGTATCGCAAATCCATCAGATAAGCTCGCAACATAACTGCATATTTGCATAATTCTGCTATATGCATCTTTACTCTCTAATTGATACTCTTCTGGAAGTAAGTGAAGTACTAACTTATCATAATTTGATAACTCTCCATTATGTTTGTTGTTTAAAGCAGTTACAAAAACATCTAATAAGTCAGCTATAATTTTATAACCAGCTACTTCCTTTTCTATCACCTCTTTACTTTTGTAAATTTTATCAATACATATTTTTAATATGTCGTTAATTTGTGCTTCAAACTTACATTTATCTAGTAAAGACTTATCAAATTCACCCTGTAAAATAGCCTCTTCGTTCTCTAAAAAGATTTCAACAGCTTCTCCTACTAAAGTATTGATAGCTATAGCTCTTAAATAACCCGTTCGGTCTTTTTTGTGTTTTAAAGAGTAATACTTTTCTCTGTTTATTCCAGTTACCAGCTTAGACATATACTCTAAAGCATAACTTTCATCTATTAGACCAAGATTAATTCCATCTTCAAAATCAATAATTGTGTAACAGATATCATCAGCAGCTTCTACTAAATAAGCTAACGGATGACGATAAAAAGCAATGTCATCTCCATTTTTTCTAAGCATTCCTAATTCATTGGCGATATCTAAAAAAGCTTCTTTATTAGATTGAAAAAAACCATATTTTTTATCAGAAATATCACTAGTTGGTTTCTTTGGTAAACTTTCTTTAGGATATTTGATGAAGGCTCCTAATGTTGCATAAGATAGTCTTAATCCTCCAGGAATTCCTTCTCTATCTTCTGTCATTATTTTAAAACCATTAGCATTTCCTTCAAAATCAATCAGATCTTGATATTCCTTTTCTGATAACTGATCTTTATACTTAAGCCCACTACCTGTTTTAAAATACTCACCTATGGCTTTCTCTCCTGAATGCCCAAATGGTGGATTACCAATATCATGCATGACTGATGCAGCTGCAACTATGGCTCCAAAATCATTAAATGTATATCCAAGCGCTCTCAAATTAGCATGCTTTTCTAACAATGCTTTACCTACCCTTCTACCTAAGGTTCTTCCTACAACTGAAACTTCTAAACTATGTGTTAAACGAGTATGTACAAAATCTGTTTTTGATAGCGGAATTACTTGTGTTTTATCTTGTAAACTTCTAAAAGCAGCTGAAAAAATAATTCGATCAAAATCTACTTCAAACCCTAAACGAGTTTCATCTTGTAAAGCCCTCTCTCTTTTTTGGGTATCTCCATGCCTTTTTAAAGAGAGTAATTGTTCCCAGTTCATCATCTTGGTATCAATAGTTAAATCGCAAAAATATCCATTCTTTTCATTTTTAATCATTAAACAATCAGAGTATTTCAATTTTTAACTAAAAAAAATAAGATTTAACCAAAAGCAACAATAACACTTTGATTTTAAGATTAAAAAACCTAAGTTTGCAGTCATTTTTCTTTGAAAAAACAAAAATTGTATATATTTTTACAGAAATAAGAACGAGATTTTATGGGAACCGCTGGATCAGTTGCAAATGAATTTATTAATTTATGCAGCAAACACTCTGTCGAATTAACTAACATGAAGTTGGTTAAGTTGATGTATATTGCTCAAGGTTTATCTTTATCACTTTTAAATAGACCAATATTTAAAGATGATAAGATTGAAGCTTGGAAGTATGGTCCTGTTGTACCTAGTATTTATCATGAGTTCAAACACTACAAATCAAAACCTATTACTTCAAAATCAATAGTACTTGACGGAGGTAATTGGGATAACTTATCTGAACCTACACTTACTAATGAAGATGATAAGAAAATTGTTAAGTTAACTTGGAATTTATATAAAGATATGACTCCTCTTGATTTAGTTGATCTAACTCACAGAGCGGGTACTCCTTGGAGTTTAACTTATGAATATGGGAAGAATATGACTATTGATAATAAACTTATCAAAAGATACTACGATCAATTTGTTGTTAACTTAAGGAATCATTTAAAGAGTGCCTAATTCTGAACTTGACGAACTATTAGAGGAAGTTGAAAAGCATCCTTTAGCCGCTAATGATCTTGATACAAATATTGCCTTAAGCAGGCAAGAAGTGTCTGATAGAATTCAAGATAGAGAAGAGCGTAAAAAATATGCTTACAGAACTTTTATTTTTTTAAGTGTGTTTACATCATTTGTTTTACTTATAATTATTGGTGCTGGTTTTTCTAAAGCTATAAATTTTGAGTTAAATGATTCTGTTTTAATAGCTTTGATAACCTCCTCTTTGGCAAGTATTGTAGGAATTTTTATTCTTGTAATGCGATATTTATTCAGATAAATTAAATCTTATTATTTTATAAATAAAAAAGAAGCCCTGTTTTAAAGACTTCTTTTTTAATTGCCTATGGCTAGCCCCCCCGAGCTACAACCTAAACCTATTTCGTTTACTTCTTGTTTACACTATAAAGATACTACAACAATCTAGTTTTCATTTAATTTAATCGTTGAAGTGTAGTTTTTATAGGTTTAATACTATATAATCAATGTTAAATCCTTTTTTAAATATAAATTTATGGATACGTGGGATTATTTGTAGCTTTGTAACTATAAAATAAGAGGTATGCAATTGTCTTTATTTTTTAAGAAATTTTTTGGTAAAAAAACAGAAACAATAAAAGATCGTATGAAGAAGTTTTTAATTGTAGGATTAGGTAATATTGGTGAAAAGTATGACAATACTAGACACAATATTGGTTTTAAAGTAGTAGATGCTTTTGTTAAAGAAAATGAGGAATCTTTTTCTACAGAAAAACTAGGAGACCTTGCAAAACTTAAAGTAAAAGGTAAAACAGTGTTTGTTTTAAAACCAAACACCTATATGAACTTAAGTGGTAAAGCTGTTTTATACTGGATGAAAAAAGAAAATATTTTAATAGAAAATACACTTATAATTACTGATGATTTAAATATTGATTTTGGTAAAATACGCATCAAAGGAAAAGGAAGTGCTGGAGGACATAATGGATTGAAAGATATTCAGGATAAACTGAATACTAGTTCATATCCGAGATTTAGGTTTGGTGTAGGTGCTAATTATAATAAAGGACGACAAGTAGATTTTGTTTTAGGTAAATGGAGTAATGAGGAAGAAAGCGAATTGATAGAACGAATACCAACAAGTGTAAATGCTATCACCTCTTTTATTACCGCAGGTTTATCTAACACAATGAATACTTTTAATGGAAAATAAAAAAGCTGGCTATTAGCCAGCTTTTTTATAAATTTATTAGTTTCTGTCGAAGCTAATTTTTACATCTATTGTTGTTTTCTCACTACCAATAATAACTTCTTCTTTTCTAGATAGTACTAATGTATTTTCAGTGAAAGAATCAATTTTATATCTTCCTTGGAAAGTTGAAAGATCTGCAAAAGTAAGCGTAAGCTCTTTATTTACAACATCAATAGTATAGTTACCACCGCCATCAACAGTTTCTATTTCAACTTCTGTAGTAGGTGCATTACCAGTAATTGTTTCAGTATACGTAGATCTGTACTCACCTTCCATAGTAAAAGTTCTATTGGCTAATAAAATTAAATCTACTTGGTATGTATCAGCAGTTGTAGTTGCTTTAGAAACTAAAACATCTGTTGATTGTACTATTGTGTACTGCTCTTCAACAACTTCTAAATTTGTCATTTTATAATTAGCAGCAATGTTTTCTGCACTTAATGGAAAAACAGGTACTTCATTATCATCACTACCACAGCTTACAAAAGCCGCAAAAGTGAATACTAAAATAATTGATCTTAATAATTTCATATTCTTTCTTTTTATTTTAATTGTCACTAGCAAACCATTCTGCAAAACAAGTATTTGTTTCTTGAAGTCTCAACGAATGTAATTGCATTTCTTTTGGCAATCTCTTTTTAATTTTTTCAGCAAAATCAATCACCATCATCTCACTTGTAGGTTGATAATCGGTTAAAATAACCTTCATACCTCTGCTTTGTAATTCTTTAGCTAACTCTAAATGAGGTGTATTCTTATTAAAAAGAGTTGCATGATCTAATACATCTACTACCTCATCTTTAACAATTTTTTTAAGATCTCCAAAATCAATCACCATCCCATATTTAGGGTCATTAGAATCACTAATAGGCTTACCAATTACTGTAACCGATAATTGATAACTGTGTCCGTGTATATTTTTACACTTCCCATCGTACCCATGTAAAGCATGACCAGTTTCAAAACTAAACAGTTTTGTTATTCTAATATTACTCACTATCTCTTAAATTTTTTGTTATTTCTGTACTTATTAAAAAAATATACAACTGCTACACCTAAGGCTAAAGCAAGAAATAAAAAATCTCCTCCCATGATATTTCGTTTTATTTTTTGCCAAAAGTACGAATTCTACTAATTAGATCTTAAAGATTTGATCATTTTTGATATTATGAATACCAACAAACTAAGTAGTAAAATTAATAATATGAATGCTAAAACTTTGTTTTGTGCTGTCCATTTACCTAGTTCATATGCTGTATTATACACATAATCTTTTCTTACTTCTTGATACAAAAACATCTTTATTTTATTTTTTTCCCAAAACAAACACTTTCTTCTATACCAGCATACTGACCGTAATTTTCAATAATTTTATAATTATTCTTTTTATATAAACCAATTGCTTCTACTTGTCTTATGCCCGTTTCTAAAATACATTTTTTAAAATCTAATTCAGAAGTCCACTTTTCTAACTCTAACAATATTTTAGATGCTACTCCTTTACCCCTAGCCTTTTCATCAGTAAACATTCTTTTAACCTCCATGGTAGTATCATTAAACTTTTTAATAGCACCACAACCAACAGCTTCATTATTATTATACGCTACTACTACATATTTTATAGCTTCTAGCCCATTAAACTGGTTATAAAAATCATGATCATCACCATCAGTAATTGCTAGAAAGGAATCTAACTTTTTAACTAATGCTATGAAATCATTATTCTGAGAATTGGTACGAACTAGTTCTATCACTTTTTAAATTTTGCCAATGCATTTTTAGTGAATTCAGAAAGCACTAATTTTCCTGAAGTTTCAGCTCTTTCAATTAATAAAGTATCCCAGTGCTCTGTACCTTTCCAAAGTGCCTTTTTCATTTCTAACAATGCTTCTGGATTGTATGTTGCTAAATTTTCAGTAAGAATTTCCACCTCTTTTTCTAATTCAGAAATGGTTTCAAATACACGAGCGTATAAACCTTTTTCTTTTCCCCAATACGCATTCTTCCAACTTTTAGCATCTATAGTTAAATCAGCTAAACCAGCTACTCCTATTTTTCTTTCTACAGCAGGTGCTATTACAAAAGGTCCAATACCAATAGTTAATTCTGATAATTTTATAGAAGCTGCTTCTGTTGCTAAAGCATAATCACAAGCTGCAACTAATCCTACTCCTCCACCAACAGTTTTACCTTGTACGCTACCAACAATTAGTTTGTTACATTTACGCATAGCATTGATAACATTTGCAAAACCAGAGAAAAATGCTTTTCCATCTTCTAAATTATCTATAGCTATAAGTTCATCAAAAGAAGCACCAGCACAAAAAGCTCTTTCTCCTTCAGATTTTAAAAGAATAACAGCCACTTCATCATTATCAGAAAGTTTATAAAGTTCTTTCTCTAATCGACCCAATAACTCACTTGGGAATGAATTACTTGCTGGATGACCAAATTCTACAATTGCTACTTTATTCTCTATTCTTGTATATAAACTTCCGTTAGGTCTAGTTGTTGTCATTTGTTCTGAATCTGTTTTTACCAAAATTACGCTTTTTAAAGAAGATAATTTCAATTAGCAATCAATTTTATATGTTGTTTTAGTTTCTTTAACTATGTTATCCCTAACACTTAAATCACAAATAACATACTAAAAAACAAAACTATAAACATTCAAAACTATAAAAACCACAACAAAAAATTTGTTGTGGTTTTAAATCAATATTAAAAAATACTACTATTTAATTAAGAATGTAATCCCCTCAAAAATATCTCATTAATTTTTAATGATCTTTTTCTTTACAACCTCCCCTGATTTAAGTGCAATATGCAATGTGTAAATACCTTTTAATATATCGCTTGTGTTTATTTCTTTTTCATTACCTGTTTTAATTTTTCTATTCGATAAGTTGTAGATAGACCAACTTACTATTTCTTTTTCTGTATTAATTTTTATTTGGTTGTTGAATGGGTTTGGATAAGGTAAAATAGCTTCGTTATTAACCTTTGAAATTTCTTTCATTTGTATTGTTTCTTCAACTGGTAATTTGGCTTCTGAAACTAATATTTCTCTATTTGATGAAGTTGAACATCCTTCTATAAATCCTTTTAATTTACCTCCTCTTTCAACTTTAAATCCAGGTATTAAACGTATTCTTTCACCCGCATCATATTTAGCATTCCCTCCATTATCAATAGTGTTTTTGGCTATAATACTAACTCTTGTAGATTTATTATCAGTTGTACCAGAACTAACATCAGTAATTATTGTTAAATTATCTTCGCATCCTACAAAATAATAAACTGAAATATAAAAAGATCTAAAGAATACGTTATTCGTTTTTACATCTGTAAAAATAAAATTTAATGTATAATCTTTTGTAAAACTAGTATTGTAATTATTAAAATCTGATACAATTATACTTGTTGTTTGATTTGGTAATAATCTACCACTTACTCTATTTATATCTAGTTCAAAACCATTACCTCCTGATATTTGCCATATATATTCAGCATTTCCTCCTTGTATTGATACTACTTTTGAAAAAGTAGTTCCTTTACGAACAGATGTAACAGTTGAATTAGGAAAAATAAACTGAGCATAACTGAATAAACTAGCTGTAAAAAAGACTAGTATCAGTAATTTTTTTTCTAATACATTCATATTTTTTTTTAAATTTATTTGGTTGATTTAGTATTTCTTAATAATACTTTTTAAGTAAACCACACACAAAAGGTGTGGTTTATTATGAATTAAAAGCTAATTACTTTTTAGATTTCAATTCCTCTTCTAACAATTTTATACGTTTTTCTTGTTCTATTGTATATAAGGTAAGCTCTTCTATTTTTTGAAGTAATAAATTGGTCATTTCCTTTAACTCTACTCCTTCTTCTTGCATTTTTTTAGCTGATGGTACATTTGGTAAATGATGATTTTCTTTTGTAAATGCCTCAACCTCTTCTAAAGTTGGCATTTTATAATCTTCTTTTAAAGTAGAGTTACCCGTATAGTACTTTTGAAATACGTAATCTGCTGGTACTTCTAAATCTACTAATATTTCTTCACAGTGTATTTGTCCTTTTACAGTTAGTTTACTATCAGGGTTTACTGTTCCTATACCTATATTTCCTTCTTCATTAATAATAAAACCATTACCAAAAGAATCAGTCCCTTTGTAAATACTAAAAGTATTATTTCCTCCTACTGCAACTCTCCAAGATTTTCCATTACCATTTACATATTCACTACCTATTCCACCACCTGATCCTTGTCTTTTAAATCGTGTAATTAAAAAATCATTAGATAAAATATCTAGTTTACTAAAAGGATTACCTGTTCCTATTCCTAATTTACCATTCACTATTACATTTTTATTATTATTAATATGAAAATGAGGAACTAAGGCTCCATTCACAACTGTTTCAAAAGTAAATCTCTTATTAGTTACGTCATATCTTATTGCCCCTTGATTAGTAGTATTAGGGTTAAAAGTTAGTACTTTATGTCCGCCGTCATGAAAAGTAAAACCAGTATTTCCAATTTGTAACTTTTCTTGCGGATTTGAAGTTCCAATACCTACGTTTCCGTTTAGAGGAAAGGTGTTTTGACCAAAGAAATCCATTGAGTTTATTAGTATGACAGCTGTTAAAATTACTTTTTTCATAATTGATTTATTTTTAGTTTTTATAAAATGTTTTTGTTTTTATTTTAGTTTTTGTTTGAATTGTTAAATTATAGACTCCTTTTGTTAGCAGATCTGTTTTTATAATCTTGTTATAATTATTTTCTCCCTCTAAATAAATGAATCCGAAACTGTCTGTTATTTTGTAGTAAAGAATCTCTTCTTCAATACTTATGTTTAATTGATCTTTAACTGGATTTGGAAATAATTCGAAAGAGTCATCCATTCTTTCAATCAACAATATTCTTTCTGCACTTTGCCCTCCACTATTACTACCTATTTTGGTTCCTCTATGTGCAATTCCTCTATGGCTGTGGTCTTCTTTTTTGGTATGAACATGCTTTATTCCTGCAATAATCTTTACTCTTCCTCCTGGCTCAGGTTTAATTATTATTCTCTTAGTAGTTTCTATAACTCCCCCTATAACTGTTTCTTTTTCTCCTTCATTCTTTGTTGTTGTAATTAGAATATCTTTATCACAATTTCTAAAATGAACATTATTAACTTCCCCTACTACTGGATCTCCACAAACCCAGTCTTTTTGTTCTTGTGCTTTAACATGTAAGCCATATAAGAGCACAGTTGTTAAAATAATTTTTTTCGTTCTCATTGTATATTACAAATTTGCTGTTATTATAAACACAAAGAAATACCATATTTATGGTATTTTTGTTATTATAATAACCTAAATCTTAAAAAATTGATATTAAAAAAATGCTATTTAGTTGTTTTTGTTTGTTGGTGCTCTGTTCTTTTTTCTCAAGAAAAAACAAGAATTTTAGAAGCTTTAAAAAACTTCGAAGTACTTAAAAATGAAAACTTTACTAAAGCTCATAAATATGCTAAACAAGCAGTGTTTTTATCAGAAAAACAAAAAGAAAGTAGCCTATTACCTATAGCTTACTATAATTTAGCTTCAATTCAATACAAAAAAGATAAAATTAAAGAAGCTGAAGAAACAATTAATAAATGTTTGAAACTTGAGATAAATGATGTTTCTTTAAAATCTTTAAGCATTTTATTACTTTCTAAAATAAATCGAAGAAAAAATAACTACGATAAATGTTTAGAATTAATAGAGACAGGTTTAAAAACATTAAAAAACAAAAACTATACTGACAACTTCTATAAGTTTCAAATAAATAAAGCCATCTTATTTAAGAGTACAAAAAATGAGAAAAAAGCTTTTACATTATTACACTCTCTTCTAAAAAAAATTGATACTGATAATTCTGATATTATTGCTTCTATACATAATAATATTGGGGGAATTCATCTTTTAAAGAATAAGGATAGTAGTATTTATTACTATAAAAAATCGCTGTTTTACTTAAAAGATTCAAAAAACAATTATTTAAAAAGAATTGTACATAGTAACCTCGCTGATATATTAGTTGTTCAAAAACAATTTAAAGAAGCTTTTCAACACTTAGATAAAGCAGAACAAATAGCTCTACACTTGCATGATTATAAGGGATTACATTTTATAAATGCGTCTAAAGCAATATACTATGAACATCAAGAAAATTATACTGAAGCTGTAAAAAAATACTTAATAGCTATTAATGATTACGGAAAATATGTTGACAATCGTCAAAAAGCTCACTTATATTGGTTATTATCAGGAGCTTTATGGCATAACAAGCAATTTGAAGAGGGTTTTGAATATCAAGAAAAGTACATTGAATTACAAGACAGCTTATTTACGATTGATAAAAACAGAACTTTTGAAAAATTACAAACTGAATATGATTTTGCTAAAAAAAATGATCAAATTGCTTTTTTAGAAAAAGAAAAAGTACTTGAAGCGAAACAAAAAAAGTTAATCTACGGTATTAGTGGTTTAATTGGTTCTATTTTATTATTGCTCGTTTTTATTTATAGAAACCGAATTAAATCGCAAAAAATAATTCAAAAACAAGAACAGCAATTATTCTTACAAGAAAAAGCACAATTGGAGCAAGATCAGAAGTTAAAACATATTGAAGGTTATGTTGCTGGTGAAGAGAAAGAGAAAAATAGAATTGCTATGGAACTACATGATGGTATTGGAGGACAGCTTTCTGGTGTTAAACATTTTGTAACTTCATTACAATCAACGGAAGCAACAAACGAATTACTTCAAAATATCACTGATATTTCTAAAGAAGTTCGCTTATTATCACATAGTTTAAGCTCAAATTTTAGTATTCAGCAACCATTAACACATTTGTTACAAACGTTACAACAACGTTATAAAAATCATTTTTCAATAGAAATCTCTCTTTTTCCTGAAACAGCTATTCAAAAAATAACTACCGATCAAAAGGTGTTTTTATACAGAACTATTCAAGAATTAATAAACAACATATATAAGTATGCTAAAGCTAGTTCTGTGGAGCTTTCTATTACTATTTCTGAAGATATTACATTGATTGTTGAAGATAATGGAACTGGGTTTGATACAACTAATACTGCTAATGGAATTGGTTTACAAAATATTAAAGAAAGGGTTAAAACACTTCATGGGACGTTTGAAGTAGATAGTGTTTTACAAAGAGGGACTAGTATATTGATAAAAATACCTAAAGATCATGGATAAAATTAATATTGTTTTAGTTGATGATCATTTATTGTTTTTAAATGGTTTAAAAGCCTCCTTAACAATTTACTCTTTTGTAGAGGTGGTTGCTACTTTTACCAATCCTAAAGAAGCTCTTACATTTATAAAGAAATCAACGAATGTAGATTTAATTATAACTGATATTTCTATGCCTGATGTAAATGGTATCGAATTTATTAAACAGGTAAAAAAATTGAATCTTTCATTAAAAACTCTTGTTATTAGTATGTTTCAACCTTTACATTATGAACATAAGTTTTATGATGGTTATTTACTGAAAGATACTGATATATCTATAGTAATTGAAGCTATTAAAAGTATTGTTTATAATGAAACTTCTTATTTTTATGATGATATTTCAGATGCCTCTACTTTTGCTTTTTCAAAAAATATTGTTACTAAAAGAGAGCGTGAAATTATTATTTTAATTACTGAAGAACATACTGTTGAAGAAATTGCTGCTAAGTTATTTTTAAGTAGACATACTGTTGAAACTCATAAGAAAAATATCTTTTTAAAACTACAGGTAAAAACAAATGCTGGCTTGGTAAAAAAAGCTATTCAATTAGGATATATCTGATATTTCAGTGATCAGTTGTCCGTGATCAATTATCATTTATTTTACTTGGAAAGCTGTATGAAAACATTGATCACTGATAAATGATAATTGTTAATTGTACCTTCTCCACTTTAAAAAGTACTTAATTGCGGAGCTTAAATGATATAATAATAGCTTAAAACTCTTTGAGGATCCTTGTTTTAACACATGAGTTACTGCTACATTAGGGTAATACAACTTCTTTTTACCAATGGCATCTATTTTTCTGCAAATATCAATGTCTTCCATGTATAAAAAGTAACGTTCGTCAAACCCTCCTAAACTCACAAAGTCTTCGGTTTTAAACAACATAAAACACCCATGAATGGCTTCTGGATATAATGGTTTTGATAAATCTCTATCTCTATATTCTTGTTTATGAATTCTACCTTTAAAAACATGAAGCTTTCTAATAATTAAATCAAAAGCTGACGGATATTTACGGATATTGTATTGATTGTCTCCATTTGGAAATACAACTTTAGGAGTTATTAAAGAAACATCCTCTTCTTCTCTTAATCTTTTTATAAGTTCTTCAACAATATTCTCTTCAAAAAAAACATCAGGATTTAAAACAAGATGATAATCAGAAAAACCTTTTATTCTATTAATAGTATGGTTATTTGCTTTAGAAAAACCTAAGTTCTTTCTTGTAGAAATATAACTTATCTCATTTGTTTGAAACTCTGAAACATCAATATTAGGAAAAGATGAATTATCAACAATAAATAAATGTTTAATCAATTTGATATTTAAAAAAGAATTAATTGCTTTTTTAAGCTCTTTCTTATCTTGATTATATAGAACAATTGTGGCTGATAATTTTATTTTAGCTTTCATTAGTAAGCATTTTCATCTCCCTTAAAAACGTTAAGTATTGTGTTTATAATTATTTTTATATCTAATAAAAAAGACCAATTTTCGATATAGAATATGTCTAATCGTACCCTGTTTTTAATATCTGATTTTTTTCTAATTTCACCTCTATAACCACTAATCTGCGCTAACCCTGTAATACCAGGTTTTACTGCATATCTTTCTAAATAATTATCAACATCTTTTTGATATTCTAAAGCTAAACTTTCTAAATGAGGTCGAGGTCCAACAACACTCATACTCCCAAATAAAACATTAAAAAACTGAGGAATTTCATCAATACTTGTTTTCCTTATAAACGCTCCTGTTTTAGTTATTCTTTGATCATTTTTAGTTGTATGAACTTGGTTAGCTTCTGCATTTATTCGCATCGATCTAAACTTATAACAAACAAACTTTTTTCCATTAAATCCTTCTCTCTCTTGCTTAAAAATAACTGGTCCTTTAGATTCTAATTTTATTAAAATCCATAAAATAGGATACAACCAAGAAATTATAAAAACACATACTAGTATAGAAAAGAACACATCAAATATTCTCTTTATAATTCGGTTTTCAATAAGTTCAAAAGGGAGTTGTTTTACGTTTAAAACCACTAAAGAATCTCCATAAAACTCTGTTACTGTATTCTTATTGTATAATTCGTTAGCATTAGGAATTAATTTTACCTTTCTCTTATGACGAATGGCAAACTTTTTTATCTTTTTTATTTGTTTGTTTTTTAATTCTGTTAAAGAGCAATAAATTTCATCAACATTATTATTTAAAACATAATTTTCATATTGTTTTAACGATCCTAAAAAATTAGCTGTATCGTTTTTTTTATCTGAGAAAAAACCTAAAAACTGATATCCTAATTCTTTATCGTTTTTAAACATGTCTGTAAGTTCAACTGTAGATTCATCAAACCCTAAAACAACTACCTTCCTATAGTTTTTTCCATAGCTTCTGTATTTTTTTAATAGGTAAAAGAATATAATATGAGTAATACTAATTGTTACAATGATTGTTACTAAGACTTTTGTTTGATTATGTACTACATCTCCTTCCCTAAACAAACTAAAAAAAGTAAAAAAACCCAACATAAAAAGTAGTAATTGTCCAACTAGTAATGATAAAATTTTAAAATAGTTATGATGTCGGTAAATTTTGTAAAAACTTGTTATTAAAGAAGAAACTATCCAAAATAAATTAATATACACTAAAAACTCAGTAATTAAATACTCTTTATCTTTAAGAATAATTAAAGATAAATTAATTAAAAACAAATCTATTATCAACAATAGATAGGGGATGTATGTTGAATATCTTTTTTTCAATTGAGTGTACAATTAATAATCTTTTCTACCATCTGGTCTATTGTAAACAACTTCTTGGCTATGGTAGATTGATGATTTTTATCTGTCTTCAAAGTTATCAAACTTTTTAAAGATGCTAATATTGTATCTTGATTCCACGAATGTATTGCCTTTTCCAAATTATTATTTTTAAAAAGCTTTTCTATCTCGCTATTTTTATCTGTTATTACCAATATTTTGCATCCTGAAATTAATAAGTTTGGTAATTTAGATGGTAAAGAACCTTTGGATGTATTAGGTAATTGTGGAATTATTTGAATATCACTTCTTTTATAAAGTTCTTCAAGATTTTCCTTTTTAACTAAATTATGAAACTTAATTTTTCTATTACTATTTTTTTCTTTTAATTTTTGAAAATCAGCTCCTTGTGAAAAAATATGAAAAAAAATATTATCAATATCTATTGTATCTAATGCATACTTAAAGAAATCATATAACTCTTCTGGATTTTGTTTTTCTCCTAAAGCTCCTGAATAAACAATATTTATATTTTCAGGATTTAAAACATTTCCTAAATCATTAGAAATCTTATCTGTTATTGTTATAAAAGGGTATTGTACTTCTATGGTTGTTTTTTCTAAATCGTATAAACTTCTTGCCTGCTCTTTCATTTCTTCAGATAAAAAAATAAGCTTATCGCAACTCGAATAACATTTATTTTCAATTTTGTTAATGAAAAAACTAATGATTTTATTTAAAATTCCCTTTTTATTAGAAGAATAAATTTCTTGTAAATCATGAACCATCCCTACTTTTCTGATCTTTTTATTCAAAAAAAATAAAATTCCAAAAAAGGCAAAACTAGGAGGAAAAACAGGTAATATTATATCCTTGTTTTTTTGATGCTTTGCTATTTTTCTAAGAACAAAAAAAAGAAAACTTAACTCTAAAACAATCCTTCTTAAAATTGCTATTTTAGGATAAAAAATACTTTTACCTCCTCTAATTATTGTTACTCCATCAAGAGTATCATTGCTAACTTTTGTTTTCCATTCAGGATAAAAAGGATGAAAACAAAGTACAGTAACTCTGTGTCCTTTATCTTTTAAGGAATTCACTAAATTAGTATTAAATTTTCCTGTAGATATTGGTTCGGGAAAAAAAAACGGAGATATTACTAATATATTTTTACTTTTCAACTTTTCTATCTCTTATTACTTTTGCAGGGTTTCCTACACATACTTTATTAGCTGGTAAATCTTTGTAAACACTACTTCTAGATCCTACCACGGTACCATTTTTAATGGTGATTCCTGGTGCTACAAATACATCGGTTGCTATCCAACATTCATCTTCAATAGTTATCTTCTTAGCAAAAATAGGAAAGCTTTTGGTTAAATAATCATGAGATCCTGTACATAAATAACTCTTTTGAGATACAACCACATTGTTACCTATTTCTATTTCACCTAAACTATACAACACAACATCGTCTCCAATCCAAGAATAATCACCAATAGAAACTTTCCATGGATAGGTAGTTTTTACTGAAGGTCTTATAATTACTTTTTTTCCAATTTTGGCTCCAAAAAGACGTAATAAAAAGCGCCTCCATCCATAAAATACTTGTGGAGATGTGTTAAAAAACAATGTTTGTACTAACCACCATAGTTGTACTACAAATGCATTTCTACCTCTAAAATTTTTGGGGAGTTTAAATTCAGATAAATTTTGATAGTTAGGCATTTAATATTTTTATGATTCTACTTTTAAACTGATTAATTGTAAAGTTATTTTTAAAATACTCTTTATTTTTTCTTCTTATAGAATGTACTAATGTTAAATTATTAGACAACTCTGTTAATACAACCTGTAAACTCTCAACATTTCTTTTTTCAACTAAAAAACCGTGTTCTTTGTTAGTAATAATGTCTAAAATACCAGCATGTGCTGTTGTAATAATTAAATTTTCAGTTGCCAATGCTTCTAAAATTGAAATTGGTTGTCCTTCCATCTTATAATAAGTTGGTAAAATAAATGTGTTACTCCAACTTAATAAATCCTTCTTTTCATTTCCCTTAACAACTCCTATATAACTAGTGTTTTTTAAATTCTTTATGTTATCAAGAATTTCTTTTTCAATAGTAGTATCAATATTACCTGCTATTCTTGCTTCGTAACGAATATTCTGATCTTCAAGATATTTTAAAGCGTCTAATAAAACTAATATCCCTTTTTCGAGCATTAAATTACTTAAAAAAACAATTTGTAATTTATCATTATTGGTAAGTAATTTATTGTTTTCATCTTTTAAAAGATAATCTTCAGCAAAATTAGGCAATTCATAAATTTTATCCTCATCTAAAAAAGGTGTTAAGTTGTTTCTCAACAACTTTGAAAGTACTATTCCTTTAGAAAACTGGGATACCAAGGCATAAAACATTTTTCTTTTTATTCCTTTTAATTGCGAATAACAATATCCTAGATAATTACCATGAACATGTATGATAAGCTCCTTTCTTAAAAGTTTTGATAAGAGAATGAATACTGAATATTTTACTATTCCAAAAAAAGTTTGCCCAGGTGTTATGTAAACTATATCTGCATTAAAAATTTTAAAAAAACTACTATTCGTTTTTAGAAAAAACAGGAGTTTTTTTATCGAAAATTTACCTACATGCTCATCAAAGTAAGGATAAGATGTATTCACAATTGTTGTTTTATACTCATTAGATGTGTCAAGTACATTTTTAACAACTTTATTTGCTAATGATACACCAGATATAGGATCTGGAAAAGGTCCTATTATTAATATCCTTTTCATTATTAATTATATCGTTTACTTAAATTGCTTTCTTGTGTTGGTTTTAATCTACTTTCATTTATGTTTTTGAAAAAGAAAAAATTGATAAAAAAAGCAAATAAAATAACTCCATTTTGTCTGTCTAAAATATTTTCAGTGATCATAAAGATCATAAACATCAAAATTAAACAAAAAGCGAAATAATCTTTATTAGTAAAGCATATTCTTAAATTGATAAATAATGATATTAAGAAAAGAATGAAGCCTATTAAACCAACAGTTAATAACACATCTAAATATTGATTATGTGAATTGTAATTAATCTCTAGTAAATGACTTGAAATGTTTCCATAACAGGAATCTAATTCGGACTTAACATCACCCAATCCATATCCAACTAGCCAAGAATCTGAAATTTTCTCTAATGCGCATGTATAAATAGCATATCTAATACTTGTTGAAGAATGAGGATCTACTTCTTTTTTATAACTTTTACTATCAAACATTTCTTGGAATCTTTTAGTTGTATCAGGCATAAACTTATTTACCATAGGTATTGATACTAAAAGAATCGTAGTTATTATCAGTATAATGTTTGTCTTTTTTCTTTGTTTTAAAAAAACATATACACTTGCTGATAATGAAAACGCAATTATTACACCTTTCCTTGATAATAAGAGTAATATAAAGAGTTTAAAAAGACCTATTATTAGTAATGCTATTTTAGTATTTCTATTTGCATTTGTATAAAGATGAATTAGAATTAAAAGCGCTATTGATATATAAATTGATAAGTAAATAGGATGATCAACTAACCAATAAAACCCTGTATTTAAATTATCTAAAAATGGCTGTAAGGCAATCTTTTGCTCGTAATAATTTCCGTACTGTAATGAAACAATGAAAATTATAACACATAAAACAAAAGAAGACAGAAGAAATAATTTTTTTAAAGGTTCTTCAAATTTTAATACTGAAGAAACAGCATTTGAGTTAGCAGATAATAAAACAAAACTCAAAGGAAAAATTAATAATGATAGTTTTGTTTCTAAAATTTTAAATGCATCACTTATATTTTCTGAATATGATATACTTAATGCATACATGACAAACAAACAAGCATTTAAAAAAAATATCCCTTTCATTTTTAAGTCTCTTTTTCTTAAACTAATTAGAGAAAGAATTAAAAATAAAACAACACTTAATCCCTTAATTTTAAAAGGTAAAATAGGAAATATAGCAAGAATAGCAATGATAATATTATACACTTTTTTCTTCATTAGTATTGTTTTTAATTATTGATAAGCTGATCCAAAACAAAGGCATACTCCATAAAAAAGAAGCCGCAGGGATAGAGAAAAAGAACCAAAAAATCACAAATAAATTCCAAAAAATAATGACCATGTTTTTGGTCTCATTCAACACACAAACAAATGATTTATATACGATTTTTATTAGTACCAAAAATAGCAAAAGCCCTATTAATCCGTATCTAAATATCATTGCAAATGGAAGCAAATGTATGTTATGAATTTTATCTGAACCTAATAATGCTGAACTTAAAACCGATTTATCACTATAAAAAACACTTCCATCAATTGTTGCTCCTGAACCCAAGCCAAAAATAAAGCTACCAATGCTACTTGTCCATTGACTGATAACAACCTGACACTCGACAATTCTTTGAGAAATTGACACAAAAAATGGATTATTAAAATCTATTCCTTCATTAAAAATTACTGAAACTTGATAGATACGAAAACCTAAATTACTGTTTTTATCAATAAACAGAAGCACAAAATCTAGTAATTGATTCTTCAACAAAAACACTAAAAAAATAAGACTTGCACCACTTAGAACTACCGTTTTTAATGAAAGATGTTTTCTTGTTCTTTTTAAAAATAAAATCAAAATCATTAAAAGAAAAACTATCAATTGCGTTCTATTGGTAACAACTACTAAAATCATATAGGGTACCAATAGAATTAATGCTTGTAAAATTCTTTTTCGTAATAAATTAAGATAAATAATAATGACTATGATTATTAATAAAATAGCAGGCGGATTTACTCCTGAAATAATACAAATAACTGCCATTAACAATGTCATGTTAGACATTGATTTTATAGAAAAAAGATGACTTTTATAATTCGTATCTATTTCTGTAATGTAATACAATAATGCTCCTAAGAAGAGGTAAATAAAGTCTGTTATAACATATAAGGTTGGATTTCTATTAATAATTCCTATAATTATAGAAAACACAGAAAAAACAAACCAACCATAAACAAACAAGCTATTTGAAGAAACTTTATCAACTCTTGTTGTTAAATCAAACTTTATATTTAAAACATCAACTAAAAAATAAACTACTGTAAAAAATATAATTCCTAACCTCATATAAGGCGCTACAGCAAAACCATTAATATCTGTATATGATAGTACTACCTTTAAAATAATTTCGACAATTAAATAGGCAATAATGAACCAATATTTTTTGTTTTTTTTAGCCAAATGAATTGTTATTGAAGTATGCTATGTATTGATTGATGAATGTTAGACTTAATAACAGCAACCTCGTTCTTTATTATATTTTTAGCCTCGGTATTAGCGCTTAGTAAATAGTTTATCTTTTCTGCTAAATCTTGCTCATTAAAAGTTCTAATATCCAATACGTAATCTTTTAAATTTATCAGATTAAAAGTTCCTTTTGTTTTATATTGATATGCCAACGCAATTGTAGGTACATTACCTGCTAAAGCAAATATTGCAGAATGCATTCTACTTCCTATAAAAAGATCCATTTTAGAATATAAATAAATCAACTTTTTAGGGTCGTTTATTTTATCTAAATAAAATACCTCTACGTTTTCTGATATTTTATTTTTAAGCTCTTCTGATACCGCTACATCACCATCATTTGTGTTTACTGTTACCTGAGGAAATATATAGACTTTTACTTTCTCTTTATGATCTTTTCTGAAAGAACTAATTGCATTTGCTATTTTAGAAAGATAATTATCTGTATCGTCAGTAGTACTTCCTTTATGAGCAAACCTCCAATCTAATACTGTAATTCCTATAGATAAAGAATTAGATGAATCTAACTTCTCATCAATTTCTTTGGATGGTTCAGGGTTTAATGAAAAAGCAATATCAGGTACTTCTTCTACTTTTAACTTTAGGTTTAAATCCTCTAACAGTTCCGTAGTAATATGTTCTCTACTAAAAAAGTAATCTAACTTATTAAATACCTTTTTTAGTAAAAACTTATCCAAAGAATAGTTTAATGGACCTACACTCTGAGGAAATAAAATTACTTTTTTTCCTCTCTTTTTAGATATCCATAAATGATACAAAACATTTAAAAATCCAACCCCCATAGGTCCTATTCTAGAAGAATATAAATACCCTCCACCAGCAGATAAAACTAAGTCGGCTTTGTCTATTTCTTCTGTAGATTGACTTTTATAAAATAACCTCTTTTTGAATCCAGTTATATACTTTTTTATAAAGCTTTTTTCGTTGATTATATCCCAAACTGGAGGAACAGACTTAACATTAAACGTTTTGTAATACTCTCTGTTTTGTTCATGAAATTGAGACATTACAGATATTTCAACATTACTGTAAGCTTTTCTAATGCTATCAATCATTGCTACAATAATGCCTGAATCTCCCCTATTACGAAATGAGTAAGCATTTATTATTAAAACCTTTTTAGCTTTCTCCATTTAAACTTAATTTTTTATTTAAAAACTTATTATAAAAAATAAATACAACGACTGAAAATGTAAGAATTGAAGTAAGAATTATCATTGCTAATGTGTTTCCATTATTAAATTCTTTTAAAAACAACACTCCTAATATTGTTGTAAAAATAGATGTTATTAAATGACTGTAAAAAATAAACTTTGTTTGATTCATAGCTTTTACAGCTACTACAAAAATTCTTGATACCCCAAAAATGAATTGGTATATAAAAAAGTAAAGTAAGTAGTACATTCTACTTAAATAAGATTCATTATTACCATAATAAAACTTGTAAATAACACCAACAATTAAACCTGAAACTAACACCAATCCTATTAGTTTTAATACGTTCTGTTTGATTATTTTTTTTACAAACTTCTTTATTTCTAAAAATTTAGTTCCATCAAAAATTAAAGCTGTTTTTGTTAACATTACATTTTCAAATGTCACGAAGAAAACAGATAAAACTCCTACCAAATTTTGAGAAACTCTTACTACATTAAAATCATCAACCTGAACATATTTTTCTGCTATAAAGTATATTCCTTGAGTATAATTCCAAAAAAATATAATTCCAAATACAAGCCATAATGAATAACTTTTGTGTTTTTCAACTATTTTAAAAATACTAGTTGTAGCTTTACTCCTATCTTCTGCAAATAGTTTTTTTAGTTCCTTACTTTTAAAAAGTAAGAAAAAAACTATTCCTATTAAATGTGCTGAAATTAAAAACCAAAAAATTTCCCCAACACTACTAATAACTCCATAATAATAGTTTATAATTAAAAGAACTAAAAAGCAGCAAACTACAGAAAATGTTGAAAATACATTAATTAAAAAGTTGTTTTGAAAGTAAACAAAGCTAAACCTTCTTATAAGATCATATATGGAGATTACAAGGCTAAGTACAAAAATTGGAAATATGTCATCTAGTAAAAAATCATAATAGATTTTTCCTGCAAAAAACACAAAAAACATAAGAAAAAACAGCAGACTTATATTGATACCAATTACCTTTTTAATATAATCGATGTTGTTATCTTTCTTACTTAAAAATATTTGTAATGGTTGATTAGAAAATGTAGAGGTGATTAAGGTTAAAATAATTATTACAGAATATTCTAAGAAAAAATTCTTAAATAAAATTGGGGTTATTAGTTTTGATAACAAGAATATTAAACCAAAATTCATCAAGCTCATAATTCCTTGTTCAAACAAAACATAATATTTTTTATTTAAAACAAAATTCATCAATTATTTTTTCAAATACCATTGATACATTCTGCTAATTCCTTCTTCTAAGTCAACTTTATTTTTCCAATTTAAACTATGCAATTTAGATACATCTGTTACTTTTCTCAAAGTACCATCTGGCTTATCTGTATTAAAAATAAACGCCCCTTTAAACCCTACTTCTTTTTTTATAAGCTCTGCTAAATTTTTAATAGAAATATCTTTACCTGTACCAATATTTATATGAGTGTTTTTAATTTCTTTAACACCTTCTATAACATCTTTAAAGTCGATTTTTTCCATAATATGAACACAGGCATCCGCCATATCTTCGCTCCATAAAAACTCTCGCATTGGTTTTCCTGATCCCCATACTTCTACACCTTTTGATGAAACTCCAAACTTTGATAAAATTGCTTGAGCTTCTTCAAAATTTTCAACTTCTAAATCTTTAATAACGGCAGCTTCTTTTCCTTCTTCTAATAACTTCGCTAAATGAATTTTTCTGATTAAAGCTGGTAAAACGTGAGATTTTTCTAAATCGAAATTATCATTAGGACCATACAAATTAGTCGGCATTACAGAAATAAAATTCGTTTCGTATTGTAAATTGTAACTTTCACACATTTTTATTCCTGCTATTTTAGCAATAGCATACGGCTCATTAGTATACTCTAATTCATTTGTTAATAATGAATTTTCTTTTAACGGTTGAGCTGCATTTTTAGGATAAATACAAGTACTACCTAAAAACAATAGTTTTTTAACACCACTTAAGTAACTTTGATGAATTACATTATTCTGAATCATTAAGTTACTATATATAAAATCGGCTCTGTATGTATTATTTGCTACAATACCACCTACTTTAGCAGCCGCTAAAAAAACATAATCAGGATTTGTTTCTTCAAAAAACACCTTAGTTGCTTCTTGATTCGTTAAATCAAGTTCACTATGTGTCTTAGTAATAATATTGGTAAATCCTTTTTGTTGTAAATTTTTTACAATAGCACTCCCTACTAAACCTCTATGACCTGCAACATATATTTTAGATGATTTATTCATAACTATTTAAAATATCATGACCTCCTTTTTGTAAATATGTCTCTCTTTCCATTAATTTTAAATCGCTATTCATCATCTCTTGTATCATCTGTTCAAGCGTATACTCTGGTGTCCAACCCAACTTATTTTTAGCTTTAGAAGCATCTCCTATTAACAAATCTACTTCAGTAGGTCTGTAATAATGCGGATCAATACAAACCACAGTTTTACCTACTTCTAAATTGAACTTAGTATTAGTAATAGATTTTACCTTTCCTATCTCTTGTTTACCCGATCCTGTAAACTCTAATGTAACTCCAATTTCATTAAAAGCCATTTTTACAAAGTCTCTTACCGTGGTAGTTTTACCAGTTGCAATTACCCAATCTTCAGGTTGATCTGCTTGTAAAATCATCCACATCATTCTTACATAATCTTTCGCATGCCCCCAATCTCTTTGAGCATTTAAATTACCTAAGTACAACTTATCTTGTAAACCATAAGCAATTTTAGATACTGCTCTGGTAATTTTTCGAGTTACAAATGTTTCTCCTCTAATAGGAGATTCATGATTAAATAAAATTCCGTTACACGCAAAAATATTATAGGCTTCTCTATAATTTACAGTAATCCAAAAAGCATACATTTTTGCTACTCCATATGGACTTCTTGGATAAAATGGTGTTGTTTCTGTTTGAGGTACTTCTTGTACCTTTCCATATAATTCAGAAGTAGAGGCTTGATAAATTTTAGTTTTTCCCTCAAGCTTTAAAATTCTAATTGCTTCTAATAATCGAAGAGTTCCTAAACCATCAACATTTGCAGTATATTCTGGTGTTTGAAAAGATACGTGTACATGACTCATTGCTGCCAAATTATACACCTCATCTGGTTGCACCTCTTGTAAAATTCTAATTAAATTGGTACCATCAGTCATATCTCCATAATGCAAAATAAGTGTTCTATCTTCTACATGCGGATCTTGATATAAATGATCTATACGTTGTGTATTAAAACTAGAAGCTCTTCTTTTTATTCCGTGAACTTCATATCCTTTTTCTAATAAGAACTCTGCTAAATAAGCTCCGTCCTGACCTGTTATTCCAGTAATTAAAGCGACTTTCTTCATATTAGTGTTCTTATTATTTCAAATCTTTTAGTAGCGGTAATACTGTATCTTTTTCAGACAACTGAATTTCATCATCATTAAGCATCCAATCAATACCTAAATCAGCATCATTATACATAACTCCTCCTTCTGCTTCTGGATGATAAAAATTATCACACTTATATGTAAAAATAGTCTCATCTTCTAAAACAGAATATCCGTGCGCAAAACCTCTTGGCACAAACAATTGTTTTTTATTTTCTTCAGATAAAACTATAGAAAAATACTTTCCGTAAGTATCAGATTCTGGACGTAAATCAACTGCAACATCTAATACTCTACCTTTAATAACACGTACTAATTTTGCTTGAGCAAACTCCGCTTTTTGAAAATGTAAACCTCTTAATACACCTCTATTAGAAAATGCTTGATTATCTTGTACAAAACGAATATCTATATTGGTTTCTTGTTTAAACTTATGCTCGTTAAAACTCTCAAAAAAGTATCCTCTATGGTCTCCAAATACTTTAGGTTCTATTATAAAACAACCTTTTAAATACGTTTCTTCTATCTTCATAAACTACTGTACTTTTTTGTAAGTATTTAAAAAACGATTTAATTTTAATAACAGTAAAAAGACAATCATTAATAAAAAGCTTGCCACAGCAAATTGAAACCCTTTATTTCTATTAATCTCTTTAATTTGATGTCCTACTGGTTGAAAATTTGAAACAATATTAATCACTTCAGAAGTTTCTGATAAATCGTTATTCACATCAACCAAACTCTTGTTTAACTCTATATTCGTAGTAAAAAGATCGAGTTCTTTAACTTTTTCAGCCTTCGTTTCGCTCAAATTAATGTTTGTTCCAGATTGTGCTGTTTGTGCTTCTTTTAGCATTACTTTTTTATATACATAATGCAAAGAATCTGCTTGTTGTAAGTTTTTTCTTAACAACGAATCTGTACGTAACAAATTTTGCTTGTTGATTTTCTTTAAATTTTTAAAGTAATCGTTATTAATTATAGATGAAATTATAGCGTTGCTTAATTTCATAAAAACGTCATTCTGAGTGGTAGTTACAGAAACTTTATGAACCTTATAATCAAACTTGGTAAATGAATTTTGAAACTTAGTGTATGAATAATCCTTTACAGTTGTTGTGTCTATTGACTGTAATAAATCGTCATATGAAGTTAAAATATCATTTTCATTAACTACAGGATCGATAGTGAACCTTTTTAAAGATGCAGCCTCTTCATTTGATATTTTAAAAATAGAAGCTAGCAAATTCGTATTCTTTTGCTTTACCAAATCATTGTAAAACTCAACATTGTTATACAACTGTCTAGAACTTTTAAAGTTTGGCTTTAAAAATAAACTCGATTCGTATTTTGAAGGAGATTTAACTTCTAAAGTTATACCTAAAATAGCACCAACTACAGTTGCTATCATTAGCTTAATACTATTTTCTCTTACAAAGAGTAAACTTTGAATTATAAAATCAAAAATTCCTTTAAAAATACGACCAAAAAAGTTGACTAATTTTGTAAATCCTCTACCTATTATTATAAATAAAGATCCTAAATCAACTTCTTCATTTTCATTTACCTTATTAGACATGGACTCTTTTTATTTTAAAATTTGTTCTAGTATTTTTAAAGTAATAGCATACGTTGGAGTTACACCACTCATTCCTAATCCTCCAGAAGCTAAAGTTGCTCCTGTTTCTAACGGATTATCAGATGCATAATAAGCATAACGTACTTTTACTTTATCACTAATGTTACCTCTAATTCCAGATGCAGATTGTATTGCTTTCTGATAATGAGCACCTTCCATTTCTAAACCAATAACGTTCCACGTGGAATCATGGAAAAATTTAAGTAAATCTTTATTTTGTAAAGATGTTCCTAAAACAGTTACCATTGTACCGTCAAAAACCTGAACACCAAAACCTTCTAAGTCTTCTTTTTTAAGTTCGTTTTTAAATGGATAGTTATCAGCTGTTCCTTCAAAAACATGTGCAGAAGGAATCATAATATCTCCTTTTCCTCCTTCTAAAATTCCTGCTTTACCCATAATAGATACAGAATCTACATTTAAATGAATTGTTTCTTTGTCTGTCTTATATGGTTTTAAAAGCTCATCCATTGTTTCATAAGCCTGCTCTCCAAATGCATAATCCATAACAATAATTACAGCTGCATCTTCCTTTTTAGTTGGTGCTGTAAAACTTGTACCTTCAAAATCTATTTTAGCAGTATCAATTACTTGTACATTGATATTGGTACCCGATACATCCTTTAGATAGATTAATCCATTTTCTGAAGCATAGTTTTTAACCTTTGTTTGTAACGGTTTACTATCACTATTACTTAATAACTCATACAACCCAAAACCTTCTTGATTTTTAGCTTCTGTAGGCAATGCTTTCTCTGCATACATACTGTTCAAAACACTATGCATATTGGCACTAATTATATGAATTGGTCTATCTAATAACGAGTTTTCTAATAATGTTTTCTTAATATCATTTGCCCATTCTTCTCCATGATAATGACGACCAATTTCTTCAGAAAGTACTGAACTAAATCGAATAGATCTTTTATGATCATATAATTCTTCATTAATAGCTAACTTACCTAACCAGTAAATTAAGTGGAAAAAACGGTTTGGATTTTCTGTTGTAGAAAATGTATTGTAAGATTGATACACCTCATCATAAGTTCTACCAAGTATACTACCTAAGTGAACAACTAATACATCTTTTTCTTTATCAGATAATGTTTTATTGTGTAACACAGTATCCTCTAAGTTTTGCCACTCTCTAGTTACTTTTTTACCGTCACTTATCAACACTCTTTCTTTTATTTTGTGAGATTCAATAAATAAAAAAGTAAGGTGCGTTAGAATATCGTAAATATCAGATCTTCCTCTGGTAATTTCGATATTCATTTGATCTTTATCTATTCGGTAACAATTTCTCCTTCTTTTTGGTGGAACAATTGCTTTAAAGTGAGAGTTTCTATACCCTTCGTCAGCTGTTAAGTTAATAAACTGACACTCTTCTATACCTTCTGGTAAACGCTCAATTACATATGTAAGACCATTTAACTCAATTTTATCTTCTGCAATAGATCCATAAATTTCTGGTCTAAGCTGTAATAACGATTTTCTTAAGGTTTCACCAGATACTCCCATTGGCTTGTAAAAACCTCTACTAAACAAATGGCGCATTGAAATGTATAATCTTTCAATTGCATTAGTAGATTCTTGGGCTCTGGTACGTTCTTTATATATTTTAGTCATTTATTTATTTTCCTAATATTTTATTATACTTTGATGTATTGTTTAGTATATCAACTGCTTGTTTAATCGTTGGATCGTGCTTTAAATGATGTTGATATACTCCTTTTTTGTAAAAAGAATGTTCAAGTATTTCGTCTTGAATTTTTGACAATACGATATCTTTATTTTTCTCTACCTCTTTAATTTTAAAATCAGTTAACTTGTCGGTTAATTGTTTGTATTCTGAAGAAATTGTTTCTTCTTTTTTTACTGATTTATATGCTCTTTTAAATAATCTCTCTTGTTTGGTAACAAACGTAGTATCTTTCGATTTCAAATAATTTTTAAACGCTTGAAAATCTGAAAAAGAAAAAGATTCTAATGATGTTATCTTATTTTTTCGAGCATAATCAACTGCAAAGTTAAAAATAGCTTTCGATTCTAAAAGCTTCTCGGTTGCTTTCGTTTTTTCTGAAATTTTTATTTTAACATCTGGTGTTACTCCTCCTCCATCATACACTGTTCTTCCATTTTCAGTTTTAAATTCACTTACAGTACCATCAGAAAACTTAGGAACTTTTCCTGTTTTCCAATCTCTATTAGCGTAATCTAATTCTTGAATACATCTTCCACTTGGTGTATAATATTTAGAAATAGTTGCTTTCATTTGTGTACCATACGTTAAATCAAAATAACGTTGTACTAAACCTTTACCAAAAGAACGTTCTCCTAAAACTACCGCTCTATCATAATCTTGTAAAGCTCCAGATACAATTTCAGATGCCGACGCTGATCTTCCATTAATTAAAACAACCACAGGCATTTGTTCATCTAAAGGCTCTTTAGTGGTTAAATACGTTCTTGAGTTTTTCTTTAATTTTCCTCTTGTATCTACTACTTTTCTTCCTGAAGGAATAAATAAATTAGTAATATTTACAGCATCAAATAAAGATCCTCCTGGATTACTTCTTAAATCAAAAACTAGCTTTTTCATTCCTCTTTCTTTCAAACTATCAATAGCTTTTTTCAATCCATCAGTAGATTTTCTTACCGTAAATCTTGTTAAAATTACATATCCCGTTTCTTCATTAATCATATCAAAAAACGGCACAGGGTTATCTATTATTTTATCAAGTTTAATTGTAAAACTTAAATTTTCTTCTCCTCTATTTACTTTTAATGTTATTTCTTTTCCTGGTATTCCTTTCAATACTTGCGATAATTGATCTCTTTCTAAACCTTCTAAAGATTCATCATTCACTACAGTAATAACATCTCCAGATTTTAAACCTGCTTTATCTGCTGGATATCCTTCTTTTATAGATCTTATCATAATTCCTTCATCTACATACCAAGAAGAAACGCCAATACCTCCATATTCTCCTTCTCTTCTAATTTTAGCATTCTCAACTTGTTGTTCGTTGTAAAAACGTGTGTAAGGATCTAAATTTTGCAACGTATTGTTAATTGCCTTGGTAGTAATATCACCCGGATTTATTTCATCTATATAATTTATATTTAATGTTTTATATAGGTTATTATAAATTTCAATTTGTTTAGCAATCTCAAAAAAACGAGATTGAAATGAAAGAGAAAAAACACTAACAACAACTACTAATCCTATAATTATTTTTTTATTTCTCATCTTCTGAAGTTTTTTCAATAAATAATGTAAGTAATTTACGCATTTTATATTCTAAATCTGCATATTTCCACTCCTCTTTTGCAAGATAAGAAATCATGAATATATGAGGTTTTTCAACTTCTGTATACACCATTTCTTTTTGTAAACGATAGGCTTCTCTAAGCAATCGCTTTATTCTGTTTCTATCAACAGCTTTTTTAAAGTTTCTTTTGGGTACAGAAACCCCAAACTGAACAGGAAATTTTGAAGTATGATCTACCTGTAAATAAACCATTCGTAAAGGATAAACCTTTATAGATGTACCTTCAGTATATAGTTTTTCAATTAACTTCCTACTTTTTAAACGCTCCTTCTTTCCTAATGTTAGTTTCATCAATACAAACATACATAAACAAATTAGTATTAAGAAAGCTACAGTTAAGTATTCAGCATTAAATAGTGAGTACTGAGTATTGAGATTGTTTTTAAGCAAAATTATTTTCCAAAATTTGAGTAATAATGATAAAAATAGCTTAAAAACGGTCAACTTTATTTAGGTACAGAATCTCAGTACTCAGTACTAAATACTTAATACTATTTATTACTTTTGAAAAAAACATTTTTTATGAAACCTGATTTATTTGAGGCTCCTGATTATTATGCAATCGATGATTTACTAACCGAAGAGCATAAACTTGTTAGAAATACAGCAAGAACTTGGGTAAAAAGAAACCTATCTCCAATTATAGAAGAGTATGCCCAAAAATCAGAGTTTCCTACACAACTAGTTAAAGGTTTGGCAGAAGTTGGCGCTTTCGGATCGTACATTCCTACTGAATATGGTGGTGCTGGATTAGATCAAATTTCATATGGTTTAATTATGCAAGAAATGGAACGTGGAGATAGTGGTATTCGTTCTACTGCATCTGTACAAACTTCATTAGTAATGGGACCTATTTATAATTATGGTTCTGAAGAACAGCGTAAAAAATATTTACCAAAATTGGCTTCTGGAGAATGGATTGGAAGTTTTGGTTTAACAGAGCCTAATCACGGATCTAATCCTGGAGGAATGGAAACTAAATTTAAAGATATGGGCGATCATTATCTTTTAAACGGCGCCAAAATGTGGATTTCCAATTCACCTATCTGTGATGTTGCCGTAGTTTGGGCTAAAAACGAAGAAGGTAGAATTCATGGTTTAATTGTAGAGCGTGGTATGGAAGGTTTTTCTACTCCTGAAACTAAAAACAAATGGTCGTTAAGAGCTTCTATTACTGGTGAGCTAATTTTTGACAATGTAAAAGTTCCAAAAGAAAATTTATTACCTAATAAATCAGGGTTAGGTGCTCCTTTAAAATGCTTAGATCATGCACGATATGGTATCTCTTGGGGAGCCATTGGTGCTGCAATGGATTGTTATGATACCGCTTTAAGATATGCTAAAGAGCGTACTCAGTTTGGAAAACCTATTGCACAATTTCAACTTCAGCAAAAAAAGTTAGCTGAAATGATTACCGAAATTACTAAAGCACAATTACTTGTTTGGAGATTGGGTGTTTTAAAAAATGAAGGAAAAGCGACTTCTGCTCAAATTTCTATGGCAAAAAGAAACAATGTTGATATGGCATTAAATATTGCCAGAGAAGCAAGACAAATTTTAGGTGCTATGGGAATTTCTGGTGATTATTCTATTATGAGACATTCTATGAATTTAGAAAGTGTAGTTACCTACGAAGGTACTCATGATATTCATTTATTAATTACTGGCTTAGATATTACAGGCTTAAATGCTTTTAAATAAAAAAGCTGACTCTTAAAAACTAAGAATCAGCCTTAACTAACTAACCGTATATAATATAACTTGCTGTCTTACCCCAATTAGACAGCTTGTTATTACTCTTTAATAAAATAGTTAGTTCCCCAATAATTTTTTTAACTGCACCATCATACTCCATTAATTCGTTTTATATATGTAGTATCTGCTTATAATACAATTGAAAAGAAAAATACCCTACGCTGTTTTTTATTTTTTTATTATTTTTTTTGTTTTATTGCTTGCTACTTTTAAAAAGTAAAAACCTTCTGATAGATTTTGAATGTCTATTTTTTCTTTATCTGATACAAATCCTTTTTTTACTGTTGAACCAATTGCATTGTAAATCTCATATTTTTCAGAAGTATTTATACCTGAAATGGTAATAAAATCTGTTGTTGGGTTTGGATAGAATTTAAATTCCTCTTTTTTAAAATCAACATCAGTGGTAGATAATGTTGTTGATAAACTAGTCTTTAAAACCTTATCAGTATTTAGTAATACTATTTCTGTAACAAACAAATCATCGCCTTTAAATGTAATCCCTTTAGGAAAAGTTACTCCGGTAACTACATCTGTTACTGATGGAGTACTAGAATTTATATTCAACTTTAAAACTCTTGATCCAAAATACTCTGTTACAAAAAGCTCATCGCCTTTAAATGCTAATTTAAAAGGGCTTCTTAACTTAGGAGATACTGTTAAAGATGAAGGCGCTGTAGTTGTAACATCTATTTTTACAACTGTAGTTGCTCCTATCAATTGAGTTATATAAAGATCATTTCCTTTAAAAACAATTCCAGAAGGACCATCTAACCCTGAAACAACTTCTATAGAAGTTGGTGTAGCTGAAGTAACATCTACTTTTAAAATTTTACCAGAACCGTATTCAGCAAAATAAAGATCATTTCCTTTAAAAACCATTCCTCTCGGGCTATCTAAACCGGTAACCACATCTATTAAAGTTGGCGTTGTTGCTGTTAAATCTACTTTAGAAATTTTATTAGCACTAGATTCTGCTATGTATAAATAACCTCCTTTATATGCCAGCCCTCTAGGTGCTTTTACACCTTTTACAACCTCTACAGGTTTTGCAGAAGTAGTTGTTACATCTACTTTTAAAATTTTATTATCACTAGCAACAGAACTAGCTTCTGCTACATATAAATAATCTCCTATTATTAAAAGCTCACTAGCTCCTTCTATCTCAGCTATTGTTTCAGTATTCTGAGCATTTACATAACTACAAATTAAGAGTAAAAGTAAAGTAATATTTTTTCTCATTGTTATTCTATTTTTAAGTGTACATCGTTTTGTGTAGTACATTTTAACAATCAAAAACCCTACTTTTAAACAAAAAAAGCTGATTCATCTATGAATCAGCTTTTGTGAACTATTAGCGTATGTAACTTGTTGTTTTCCCCTAATAAAACAACATTTTTGTAGTTTAGTTTATACCTAGTAGTTCCCCCCATACAAAGTCTTTTTTAGCAATACATAGCAACTTTTTAATTTAATTCAATTTATACTATATGTTTTGTATGTAATTCTATTTATAAAACAATTGAAAACAAAAATACCCTACGGTATAAATCAACTTTACCTAACTTTAATGATGAATAGCAAAACTTGCCGCGCTTCCCCAATCTGACAACTTGTTAATTGCTAATTTCATTAATCTTTGTAACTCTCTTAGTAATCCTTTAATTAGTAACATCCCCATGTTTTCTATTTTTTTGTTATTTTCTACTTTTAATACAACTATAATTAGTTTAACCCTACTTATAAAAAGTTAATTTTTCTTTAATGATGAATAGCATAACTTGCCGCTGATCCCCAGTCAGATAACTTATCAACAACTATTTTCATCAATCTTGTTAATTCCTCTCCTAATCTTTTAATTTGTAACATCCCCATGTTTTCTATTTTTTATTGTTTTCTACTTTTAATACAGCTGTTATTAATTTAACCCTACTTTTAAATGTAATTTTTTAATCAATTAATTTATAAATAGTTAATGATGTATTGCATAACTTGCCGCTTCACCCCAATCCGCTAATTTGTTAATAGCAGTTTTCATCAATTTCGTTAGTTCTTTTAATAAATCTCTCATTGTCATCGTTCCCATGTTTTTCTATTTAATGTGTTAAACAGTCTTCTGTACTTAATACATACCATCTTCTAAATACCCTACCCTAAAAAAACAAACAGACAAAAAAAAGACTGCCAAATAATTGACAGCCTTAAAGTTTAGTTAGTTAAGTTTTTCTAGTTCTGTAAAGCGTAACTAGCTGCTTTACCACACTCTTGAAGCGCATATAAAAAGTTTCTAACTGCTCTTCTGATTTTAATTAGTAATAATTTTCCCATTCTGTTAATTTTTAAATAATCCCTAAAATTTTTGTTAATAATAACACTACAAATATAGTTTAGGTTTTCCCTTTTATACAAAGGGATTTCCGCATATTATACTGTAATTTTCCGTAAGTAATAGTGTTTTTTAAATACAACATATAAAGTAAAGACATAAAAAAACCTTCCAAGTAAATACCTAGAAGGCTCTATAATCCCCTAAAATGTTTTCACCCTTGTTGTTCATGTTGTGCTTTGGATGATCACACTACAAAGGTATGTCAAACATCTTCTTTACAAAAAGGGATTTCCGCAAATTATACTGTAATTTTCCGTAAGTAACGAATAACTAAAAAAGATTGCGGAAAGAATTAGTTCTATTAATATGAAAAAAGAACAACTATTTTTAAGAACATAAAAAAACCTTCCAAGTAAATACCTGGAAGGTTAAATAATCCCCTAAAATGTTTTCACCCTTTTCTTAACTTGTGCTTGGATGATTACGGTACAAATGTATAGTAAAAGCAATGTTTGTTAAAAATGGTTTTCCGCAAATTATACTGTAAATTTCCGTAGTTAACAATGGTAAATAATAGAAGTTTCTTTATATAAAATAGCGCTCTAAAACGTTTGAGATGGCTAATTAGTAGTGTTTTTATACAAAAAAACCTTCTAAGTTATCCACTTAGAAGGTCATATAATCCCTTAAAATGTTTTCACCCTTTTCTTAGATTGTGTCGGATGATCACATCGTAAAGTTAATAAAAATTAAGTTTTCAAAAAAGATATTTTCCACAAATTATACTATTAAAAATCTATAAAATGCAAAAGACTTATAAGATGTATAACTATAAAGTTGATTTTATATTACAAATTTCATTAACATAAAAACATAAAAAAACCTTCTAAGTTATTCACTTAGAAGGTCATATAATCCCCTAAAATGTTTTCACCCTTTTCTTAATTGTGTTGGATGATCACATTACAAATGTAATACAAAGTCACATTTCATAAAAGGGGTTTTCCGCAATTTTTTATGCGGTTTTATGCAAAAAGCACATGTTTTAACATTTTTAACCCAAAACTCAATACAAAATTTAACTATTGATTATAAATACGTTAAATAAAATTAAACCTTTTGTAAACAGAAATAATAGAATGAGAAAATTGGAAGAATAAACTTTTTAAGTCTTTTTGAAGCTTTTAATAGCAATTTAACTGATTTTTGTTTAGAACACTACAAAATCTTAAAAATAATATTTTACTGTCATATCGAGTGCAGTCGAGATTAATCAATAATACGTTAACTAAATTACTGCATACTAACAACTAACAATAATTAACATGAGTTCGATGTAGTTTTACCTTTCATTACTTGTAAATAAAGAAGTCTTTGCGAAGAAGTGCAACGGATGAAGCAATCTTTGTCTTTAAAACGAGATTTTCGTTATTAACTAAATCACTCTGCACTGAAAGTACAGAGGTTTGTTTTAACTAGGGACTGAAAGTCCCTTTGTTTATTCTAATATATAATTATCTCAATTCAACTATCGCTCAAAAAAGCTCTCTCCTAAAAACTTTTCAATACATAAGAGAACTTAATTTTTTACACTACTGAAAGTGCTGCAATAAAATTGCAGGGTTTTAGACCCTAATTTGAGACCAATTAACAGATTACTTCTTCACTTCACTATGTTTCGTTCATCGTAATGACATAATTTATTAATTTACATGTTTAAAAATGCATTCTTAAATCAAACTCACGTTAATTATCAATGCTCTTGTCAGATCGAGCGCAGTCGAGATCTTACTATTTTGAATTTCTAATAATATTCTGTAATTCTAAAATTAAAAGATCATAATTTTAATACATTGTATAAACTGTATTCATAACTTTAAACAACTTCTCGACTTACTTTGTAAGGTATCTTCGTTTAAAAGTTTTTAAACTCAATAATGCTCGAAGAGACAGAGAGAATTCCTTTTTAATACTGTAAATTAAATCACTGCATACCGCTAACTAACAATAATGATCAATGCTTTTGTCAGGTCGAGCGCAGTCGAGATCTTACTATTTTGAATTTCTAATAATATTCTATAATCCTAAAATTAAAAGATCATAATTTTAATACATTGTATAAACTGTATTCATAACTTTAAACAACTTCTCGACTTACTTTGTAAGGTATCTTCGTTTAAAAGCTTTTAAACTCAATAATGCTCAAGGAGACAAGGGTTATATATTTTTTAGTATTACAAACTACTGCATACTGCTAACTAATACACAACATAAATTAATTATCAATGCTCTTGTCAGATCGAGCGCAGTCGAGATCTTACTATTTTGAATTTCTAATAATATTCTGTAATTCTAAAATTAAAAGATCATAATTTTAATACATTGTATAAACTGTATTCATAACTTTAAACAACTTCTCGACTTACTTTGTAAGGTATCTTCGTTTAAAAGTTTTTAAACTCAATAATGCTCAAGGAGACAGGGTTATATATTTTTTAGTATTACAAACTACTGCATACTGCCAACTAACAATAATGATCAATGCTTTTGTCAGGTCGAGCGCAGTCGAGATCCTTGTTATTATTAGCAATTTTAATAAAAACCTCTCAACTTACTTTGCAAGCTATCTTCGTTTAAAAGCCTTTTAAACTCAATAATGCTTGTAAATAACACCTTAATTGCCACTTCGAGTAAAATCTTTTGCTGTGTACTATATAACAATGATACTATGAGATGTTTTTGATATTCGATATGTTCTTATACATATAATAAATTAAAATCTACATCATCTTGCATACACTTAAAAAAATCACTCGAACTGACAAATGAGAAATTATATGACCTAAATCGTATAATATAATTACACTGTATTTAAACATTATGTAATTATGTGAAAAAACCCATTAAATAAGAGTATTTAATAGGCTATTTCGTTTCTTTTTAATCTTTCTTAGTAATTCTTCCCTTAATCGTTTGTTTATCGATTAAATGATGTTACAAAGGTACCCTTCATTTACAGAATAAAAAAAGGGATATCCGCACTTTTAAATGTGGATTTATGCAAAAAAAATATTTAAAATATCATTTTAAGTTAAATTACTAAATTTTATTCAAAGTATTAATATTTTTATTGTAAAATTTAAAATAAATTAACATTAAAATATCTAAACACTAGAGAATAACTAATATTCTTTCAATTTTATTATTTCGTACAAATTGGTTCTAATGTTTTTTATAAAGTAAAGCGAAATACTTACTTTTTAATAGTAAAATGTTTACGTTCCTTTATACTAATTAATGTGAGTTGGATTAAGAATGTAAATTAACGTGAACCTTGGATAAGAAACCCATGTCAGTTCGAGTGATTTTTTATGAAGTAAAACGTAATAAAAAATTGTATCGAGAACAATTCGTATTACGAAAGCTTCTCGATACAAAATTATGTTGAATTCCATTACAAATAATTTCACTCGAAGTGACACTTTTACTCTTAAACGAGATTCACGTTAAATTAGTGAATTTTGTCATTACGATGAACGAAACGTAGTGAAGTGAAGAAGTAATCTGTTAATTTAATAACGAAAATCTCATTTTAAAGATAAAACTTCACCGAACTCACATTAATTACAAAAACAAAAAAACCTATTAAACAATTATGCTTAATAGGTCAGGTATAAATCTTCTTTCGAAATCATTCCCCCAAATGACTTACTTTGTTGATTTGATACAAATGTATTTGTATGCTAACAAATCAAAAAGGGGTTTTCCGTTATTTAAAATGTGGATTTCCGCAAGGTGAGTTTTTTTAACTATTTTTCACTAGTCTAAAACACCCATTTCCTTTGCTTTCAGTACTAAATCTGTATTATTATTAGCCTGTAAATCAGTTCTTAACTTTGCTAATTTACTTTCTATAGTTCTTATTTTAAGTAAACTTCCATCATCTTTCTTAATAACTCCTTCTAGGTTACTAATTTTTGGATGATTTGGTAATTCTTTTAAAATTTGAATCGCAACCTCATCCATTTGAATTTCTATAAGAGCTCTTTTTAATAATTTTTGATGAATTTCGTGCGTATAGTATACCTCGTCTGTCAACATTTTTTGAATAGCAAAATTTAACTCGTTGGTATTACACTTTCCTTTTAGTAAATAAGCACTAGGCTCTAAATTTCTAATTACATTAAAAATTCTGTTGGTTTCAGAATGTCCTGTAATTACACCTACTTTAATAGGTATCTCTTCTTTTCTTATTAACTTTATTAAGCTTTCTCCACCATCTATTTTAGAGGTTTCATCAATATTATCAAAGCTTAAATCCGTAAATAAAATCTGAAAAGGAACATCAGTTTGTGCAACTTTAATTTTTGCGAAAGCGTCATCGCAAGAATTAGTTGTCTCGATTTCTAAATTATCAATATGTTTTAAATATGATAATATTCCTTCAATAATTAGTTGATGGTCATCAACTATCAATATTTTTGTTTTATTTGGCATTTAAAGGGACTTGAATTTCTATTTTAGTTCCTTTTCCTAATTCACTTTTTATAGCTAGTGTACCGTTTAGTTCCTCTACTCTCTCTTGCATGTTTTGTAAACCAATACCTTTCTTACAAGTGTTTATATCAAAACCTACTCCGTTATCACTAATGCTCAAAAATACATATTTTTTACGTACAGAAAAATTAATATCAACTTTTGATGCCTCTGCATACTTTTTGCAGTTTTGTATGCTTTCCCTAGTACTTAAATACAAAAGTCTTTTTATATACCTGTTGGTTTTAGACCAATCTATATCTTTTATGTTATGAATTTTTATCACAAATCCAGGAGCAAAATAATCACTCACCAAATTAATCATCTGATCTATAAAGTTTACCTTTTTAAAACTAATGCTACTTAATTGATGTGATAAGTTTCTTACATTTTCTTTTACCATATCCAATTTTTGTGCTTCCTCTATCATTTGCGATTTTTCTAATCGTGTGTGTAACAATCGTAAATCACCAGCAACCTCATCGTGTAACGATTTTGCAATTCTTCTTCGTTCTCGTTCTCTAACTTGCGCTTTTTGTAATTGTGCTTGGTATAATATTTTTTTTCTACGGAATGTAAAAAAAGATACACTTATAAAAAATAATAGTATACTAACAGCAGCACCTAACCAACCAATAGTTGTTTGTTGTTTTTGGTATGCTATTTCTGCTTCTTTCTTCTCGTTTTCTGTTTTTAAAAAGGCATTTTCTTTTTCTTTTTTACCAGTTTCGTATCTAATTTTAGCAAACTGGTTTTTTAATTGACGCTCTTGTTGAACTAAACTATCATTTAAAGTAATGTATTCTTGTAAGTATGTTTTAGATTCTTTTCCAGTAGTTAAATCTGATAATAATTGTAAAGCTTCTAACCAACGCTGGTTATTATGAGTTAGCTTAGCATACTTTAATGCTTCGTTTGCATGATACTTAGCTTTAGAAAAATTTTTAAACCTTTTATGGTAATCACACAGATTAACATGTGTAGTGCTTAAACCCCAATTATCTTTTATTCTTTTTTTAATCTTTAATACTTTTTCATAGCTAATAATTACACCTTCCCTCTTTCCTAATAGAAACTTACTTGCGGCTAAATTCTCTAACAATAAAACATAATTTCTAGGATATTTAAACGATAAACTATCAAAACTTAATCCTTTATTAAAATATTCTATTGCTATCTTGTTTTTATTAATTTTTTGATAAAATAAACCAATATTATTTATAGTATAAAGATAACCTTCATCATTTTTATTTAGTTTATTAATTTCAAGAGCCTTGTTATAAAATCTAATAGCATCCTCTTTTTGACTTAGTTCGTTAGAAATCAAACCTAAATTGTTATATACACTATTAAGATATTTATACAATTCTTTCGGTTCTTTCGTTTTTTTCGGTTCTAAATATTCTAAAGCTTCTATAGAACTTATTTCGCTACCTAGATAATCCTTTGCATTTCTTTGTAAAACAGCTAAACTTAACAAACGCCTGCCAACAGGTAGGCTATCATTCGTTTTTTTAGAAATATTCTTTGACTGATGATAATAATAAAAAGCACTATCATTCTGATAACTAAGTTTACATTGCAAAGCTCTAAAATGATAATATTTAGCTAATAATAATGAATCTTGGGATATATTAAAGATAGAATCTATCTTAAAAGTAATCTTTTTTAATTTTAATCTCTTTTTCTCAAAAAATGCTTTTCTTCCATCTTCAATTAATTTTTCTTTAATTAAAGTTTCACTGTCCCCCATTTGACAATATAAAAAGGATGGAAGTATAAATAAAAAAAGTAGTTGTTTGAGTTTATACATAAATTAAAAAGCCACTACTTATATAAATAATGGCTTTATATTTTATTAAGTTTATGATAACGCTTATTTATCACCATCTCCACTTCCTCCATCACCTCCAGTACCGTCAATACCTTCAGCTCCACCTCCACCAGGAAATTTCATAAGCAATTCTTTGTTGTTTTGTGTAGTTGTCATCTTCATAATTTTATATTTTAATGTTAGTACTAAAATTAAACTTTTTAAATTTAGCTTTTTTATTAGTAAAACACAAATATTAACTTTTTAAAGTGATTAAATATCAAGTTTCTGTTAATATTTATTAGGTTTGTTAAGGTTTATAGCTTGTTTTTACTGCTAAAATATTAGCTATCAAAACACAAACTCTTATTAAAAATTTGTATAAATAAGGTTGGTATTTGTTAATTTAAGTGAAATTGCTCTGTTTTGTAGTGCAAATATGGTATAGTGCTTGTTAATTATTAGCTTTTTTCTTCTTAAAATCGTCATTAGGAATGGAACGTAGTGGAGTGAAGTAATCTGTTCATCGATAAAACAATTATTTATTTTTTTATAAAAACTCCTCTCCTTTGCCTTGATGCAAAGTAGCAAAAATCAAGACGTATGATGAAAACTGAAAAATACTACGGCACTACCAGCCACAGATAAAAAGAACTCGCTTACGCTCAAACAGCTTTTTATCTCTCTTCCATCGCTGCTACCTTGATTTTTAAAAGTTTTTATCAGTAGGTCGGTTATGGTAAGTAAAATCGTCTTTACGAACGGAACGCAGTGAAGTGAAGTAATCTCTTCATCGATAAAACGATTGTTTATTTTTTCTCTACCTCCTCTCCTTTGCCTTGATGCAAAGTAGCAAAAATCAAGACTTATGATGAAAACTAAAAAATACTACGGCAACATCAGCCACAGATAAAAAGAACTCGCTACCGCTCAAACAGCTTTTTATCTCTCTTCCAACGCTGCTGCCTTGATTTTTGAAAGTTTTTATCAGTAGGTCGATTATGGTTAGTAAAATCGTCTTTACGAACGGAACGCAGTGGAGTGAAGTAATCTGTTCATCGATAAAACGATTGTTTTTATTTAAAAACTCCTCTCCTTTGCCTTGATGCAAAGTAGCAAAAATCAAGACGTATGATGAAAACTGAAAAATACTACGGCACTACCAGCCACAGATAAAAAGAACTCGCTACCGCTCAAACAGCTTTTTATCTCTCTTCCATCGCTGCTGCCTTGATTTTTGAAAGTTTTTATCAATAGGTCGGTTATGGTTTGTAAAATCGTCTTTACGAACGGAACGCAGTGGAGTGAAGTAATCTGTTCATCGATAAAACAATTGTTTATTTTTTCTAAATCTCCTCTCCTTTGCCTTGATGCAAAGTAGCAAAAATCAAGACGTATGATTAAAACTGAAAAATACTACGGCACTACCAGCCACAGATAAAAAGAACTCGCTACCGCTCAAACAGCTTTTTATCTCTCTTCCATCGCTGCTGCCTTGATTTTTAAAAGTTTTTATCAATAGGTCGGTTATGGTTAGTAAAATCCTCTTTACGAACGGAACGCAGTGAAGTGAAGTAATCTGTTTTTTAATAAAACGATTGTTTATTTTTTCTCTAAAAAACCTCTTCTCCTTTGCCTTGATGCAAAGTAGCAAAAATCAAGACGTATGATGAAAACTTAAAAAATACTACGGCACTACCAGCCACAGATAAAAAGAACTCGCTACCGCTCAAACAGCTTTTTATCTCTCTTCCAACGCTGCTGCCTTGATTTTTGAAAGTTTTTATCAATAGGTCGGTTATGGTTTGTAAAATGTCATTACGAACGAAACGCAGTGGAGTGAAGTAATCTGTTCATCGATAAAACGATTGTCTTATTTCTAAAATCCCTTTTTCTAAAACCAAAAGATTCCTTCGTCATACTTCCTCGAAAAGGCGTGTTACCTTTCAATTATTTACAGCCCTTGAACAAAACTCTCGATACCAATACTTTTAGGTATTTCCATTTTTTTTCTAATTCTGTAACGTGTTGCTTTTATAGAGTCTGTTGATGAATTTCTAATTGAGGCTATTTCTTTAATAGATAAATCTAAACGAAGTAGCGAACAAATTTCTCTTTCTGTTTTGGTTAAACCAGGATATAACTGAATTATTTTAGTGTTAAATCCTTGATTTATCTCTTCTATTTTTTCTTGAATTAAAGAGTTCTTGTTTTCTATACTTATTTGTTGCCTTAGTTTAAGTAATAATCCATTAGCATAGTTTTGTACCACCTTAGAACTTGACGTTTCTTTATCTTCAGAAATTTGTTGCGATAATTGTTTAATAAATTCTAATCGCATATTATTATCTGCAATTAAAAACTTTAACTCAGATTCGGCAGATTTTACTTTTTCTACCAATACTTCTTTTTTAAGCTTTTCTTTCTCAAAATTATCTTCCGTTATTTTAACTTGATATTTATATTCTCTTCGTTTATAAAAACTTATAACAAGTAGAAATAATAATACAATACAAACCAACACAATGTATAATTTGGTTTTTAATTGTTTTCTGTCGCTTACCGCTTTCAACTCTTTCTTTTGTATTTCTAACTGATTTTTTAACTCTAAACTTTTAATTTCTTTTTGCTTTTTTAACGTAAAAACAGAATCTGAATATCTTTTAAAGGTAATGTAATTAAGGTCTGCTTTTTTATAATCTTTCTTTCTTCTGTAATTACCACTCTTAATTCTGTAGGAAGAGGCTAGTTCTTTTTTATAACCTTCTACTTTGGCAATTGTAATAGAAGAATCTGAGTGTTGTAAAGATTTATCATAGTCTTTAAGGTGAAAATACCCTATAGCTATGTTGTTATGAGTAATACATATATTTTGTTTGTAATTTATTTCTTTTAAACTTTTTAATGTTTTTAAATGGATTGGTAATGCTTTTTCATAATTCTTCTCTCTCATGTATAATACCGCAACATTACTATTTACTTCATTTAATCTAACTTTATCTCCTTTTGATTCAAATATTTCTTTTGCTTTATTATAAACAATTAATGATGAATCTATTTTATCTATATACTTATAAGATCCTCCCATCATGTTTAAAGCTCTACCAATAACAATACTGTCATTACAACTAGCGGCTAAATTCACAGATTTTTGATAATTATCTATCGATTTTCTATACTCTCCAATAAATCGGTATATAATTCCAATATCTATATGAGTAATAGCAACATTCACAGTATCTTTTAACTTTTCGTACAATTTTTTAGATGCTATTGAGTGTGATAAACTTTTGCTATAATCTCCTCTTTTTCTGTTTACTCTTCCTAATTTTTTTTCTACATGAGCTATCTCAGCTAAATTAGCATCATCTAACAATTGCATTGCTCTGTTGTAATACTCTTCTGCCTGATCTACTTTTCTATCTAAAAAATAATCGGCTGAAGCTATTAAAAACTTGGCTTTTGCTGTATCGCTTGCTATAGTATCTAACTTTTTATCTACATTATAATATAAACTATCTTGTTCTTGAGAATTAGAAGAAAATATATTAATTAGGGAGATTATAACTATTATTCGTAAACTCATTACACTATTTAACACGTAAAAACTGTCTTTTTTATCTATTTATTGTGATATCATCATAAGCTAAAATATGTTTTTTAAGAAAAAATATCAATCTTTTAACCACAAAAACAAAAAACACGAATAACAAAAATGTTATCCGTGCTCTATGAAAAGTGTAACTTAAATATTAAATGAGGGTGTCTAAAAAGTTTAAAAATTATGATTTCATTATATAAACGTATTTCAAGACTTTAACTGAAATTACTTTCTAAACAATCTGATTAAAATTTATTTAACGATAATTGTGTTGTGGGGTAAAAATTATCACAAACATTATATGCGTTAATTCAATTTAAAATTTAATTCTGCAATTAAATACAATCAATCGCTTTCAAGTTTACTTAATATTTTAAGTATAAGTTTGGTTAGTGTGCCAAATAAACTAATTTTTTAAATGCTCCTTCTCACCCAAAAAGGGTGATTTTTCTCTTCTTTTTCAACTTTAAAACATCAAACACTTGTTTATCAAAAGCTAATAATTTGTAAAACAGGATAAAAAATTTATTTTCGCAAAAATTTTAAAAATTCAAATTCATATGAAAAAAATTATCCCTTTTTTACTATTTATCATTCTTTTAAGTTGTTCTAGCGAAGAAAGTACTGTTGGTCATATCAATATTGAAATTGATAGTATTCCTGAAGAATATAAAGATGAATATACCTTTAATGATTTTAAAGTAAAAGTGTACACTAATAAAGAGGACTATTTTAACGAAACTAATCCTATTTTTTCTGGAAATTTAGATGCTTCTGGAAAAATTGCTGTTTCTGAAGGAATAACAAGATATCAAAGTTATTTTGTTGATATTTACACAGAAGATAAAGTATTGAGTAACTGGAAACCAGCTGATTTAAATGTAGACTCTTCTAATATTATCATTTTTTATGCAGGTGATGTTCCTAGTTTTTTTCATACAGTATATATGTATGATCTTAGAGCTTTGGTTGGTGAATGGAACTTTTTAAATTTTGATTTATTTCAAAGCTATGATAGAGCTGTAAGAAACAAACTGGTTATTAAAAAAGATTTTACAATTCAAAGTTTTGAATCATACAATAATGTAGATTATACATTTAATTACGATTACACCACAGCTGGTATCAAATTCAATTCAATAACACCTTCAGAAGAAGGTTATCCATTTCATGATAACATAAGAAATCCTAATGGATTGATATTTTGGTATGATCATGTAGATAAAACCTTAAGATTTCAAGATTATTCTTTTGAATCTGTTACTTATAAAAAATAATCATAAAACAAAAAAGCTAGTAAATACTAGCTTTTTTGTTTTTATATAAATGTAAACTGAAGTATTATTTCATTTTACAGAATAAATCCCATAATACTACACCACAGCTTACTGAAATGTTTAAGGAATGTTTGGTTCCTAATTGTGGAATTTCAATACAGTTATCAGAAATAGTTACTACTTCTTGCTGAACACCTTTTACCTCATTACCAAAAACCACTGCATGCTTTTTACCTTTTTCAGGGGTAAAAACATCTAACATTGTACTGTTATCAGCCTGTTCAATAGACAAAACCTTTACATTTTCAGCCTTTAATTTTTCTACCAATGCTAAAGTATCCTCAACATATTCCCAATCTACAGAATCTGTAGATCCTAAAGCTGTTTTATGAATTTCTTTGTTAGGCGGAGTAGCTGTAATTCCGCACAAATAAATCTTTTCTATTAAAAAAGCATCCGAAGTTCTAAATACCGACCCAATATTATTTAAACTACGAATATTATCTAGCACCACAATTAAAGGTGTTTTGTTTGCTTCTTTAAATTCATCAACAGAAATTCTACCTAATTCGCTATTTCTAAGTTTTCTCATATTTCAACTATCAGTGATCAATAAACAATGATCATTTATCAATTATCGGTGATCAATTATCAGTAAACTATATTTTAAAAGTACTCGAACCTTTAATATCTTAATTCCAAAATACTCATTTTAATGGGCTAACTGCTAAAGATCTCGACTGCGCTCGATCAGACAAATATTAAACCATTGAAAATAATATTTTTAATCAAAAAAAATCAGGTTAATATGGTATTTGTACTATACTTATCTGTAATTAACAGTTGATAAATGTTTACTGATAATTGATAATTGAACCGACTATTTTCTATCTTCGCAAAACTAACTTAAAAATCCATATCCTTGGCAAAAACGAAAGCAAAAAAAGTAACTCCGTTAATGCAACAATACAATGGTATTAAAGCTAAATACCCTGATGCAATGTTGCTTTTTAGAGTGGGTGATTTTTATGAAACTTTTGGTGAAGATGCTGTAAAAGCATCTGAAGTTTTGGGTATTGTATTAACCAAGCGTGGTGCTGGTAGCGAAAGTGAAACTGCTTTGGCTGGTTTTCCGCATCACTCGTTAAATACGTATTTACCTAAGTTAGTAAAAGCGGGTCATAGAGTTGCTATTTGCGATCAGTTAGAAGATCCTAAAATGACCAAAAAGATTGTAAAACGTGGTGTTACAGAATTGGTAACACCTGGAGTATCTTTAAACGATGAAGTACTACAATCTAAAACCAATAACTTTTTAGCGGCTGTTCATTTTGATAAAAAACATCAATTAGGAATTTCTTTTTTAGATGTATCTACTGGAGAATTTTTAATTGCCCAAGGAGATGTTTCTTATATTGATAAGTTGTTACAAAACTTTGCTCCAAGTGAAGTGTTGGTTCAAAAACAATACAAACAACAATTTTTAGAAGCCTTTAATAATCGTTTTCATACCTTTTATTTAGAAGATTGGGTATTTCAAAAAGATTACGGTTATGAAACATTAATTGGTCATTTTAAAGTAAAAACATTACAAGGTTTTGGTGTTGAAGAGTTAACACAAGGTATTGTGGCAGGTGGTGCTATTATGTACTACTTATCAGAAACACAACACAATAAATTAGAACATATACAATCTATAAGTAGAATAGCTGAAGATTTATATGTTTGGATGGATCGTTTTACGGTAAAGAATTTAGAATTATACGGAGGAAACTCAGTTAACTCAGTATCGTTATTAAATGTAATTGACAAAACGATTTCACCAATGGGTGGTCGTTTATTAAAGCGTTGGTTGGCACTTCCTTTAAAAGATTTAAAGCCCATACAACAACGTCAAGAACAAGTACAGTTTTTAATTGATAACGAAGATTTTTTTGATACAATTACTTATCAATTAAAACAAATTTCTGATTTAGAACGATTGATTTCTAAAGTAGCTACGGGTAAAGTTTCTCCAAGAGAAGTAGTATTACTAAAAAACTCGTTAAAAGCCATTCATCCTATTAAAAAAGCCGCAGAAAGCACTAAAAATGCAACGGTTAAAATGATAGGGTCGTTAATTAAAGATTGTAATGAATTAATTGATAAAATTACTACTACTTTATTTGACGATGCTCCTGTAAATATTAACAAAGGAAATGCAATTGCTAATGGTGTTTCTGAAGAATTAGATGAGCTAAGAAACATTGCCAATTCTGGTAAAGAATATTTAGATGGTATGTTGGCTCGTGAAACCGAACGAACTGGAATTCCGAGTTTAAAAATTGCCTTTAATAATGTATTTGGATATTATATTGAAGTACGAAATACGCATAAAGATAAAGTACCAGAAGATTGGATTCGTAAACAAACCCTAGTAAATGCTGAACGTTATATTACTGAGGAACTAAAAGAATACGAAGCTAAAATTTTAGGTGCTGAAGATAAAATTCAGTTGTTAGAAGCTGAATTGTTTGCTGAATTGATTCAGTTTACTATTCAATATGTACAAGATGTACAAAGTAATGCACAGTTAATTGCTCAATTAGATTGTTTATTATCGTTTGCAAACTTGGCCAAAGAGAACAATTATGTTCGTCCGTTGATTGATGAAACTACTGATATTGACATTAAAAATGGTCGTCATCCTGTAATTGAAAAACAATTGGCTATTGGCGATGAATATATTGCTAATGATGTGCTTTTAAATAGAAACGAACAGCAAATAATAATGATTACCGGGCCAAACATGTCGGGTAAATCGGCCATTTTACGTCAAACTGCCTTAATTGTTTTATTGGCACAAATGGGAAGTTTTGTTCCTGCTGATGAAGCTCGTTTGGGGATTGTAGATAAGATTTTTACACGTGTTGGTGCTAGTGATAATATTTCAATGGGTGAATCTACTTTTATGGTAGAAATGAATGAAACTGCTTCTATTTTAAATAATATTTCTGAACGTAGTTTGGTTTTATTAGATGAAATTGGTCGTGGTACTTCTACCTACGATGGTATTTCTATTGCTTGGGCTATTGCTGAATATTTACACGAACATCCTTCTAAGGCTAAAACATTGTTTGCTACGCATTATCATGAATTAAATGAAATGACGGGTACGTTTGAGCGTATTAAAAACTTTAATGTATCTGTAAAAGAATTAAAGGATAGTATTATCTTTTTAAGAAAGTTAGTTGCTGGTGGTAGTAATCATAGTTTTGGTATTCATGTGGCTAAATTAGCTGGTATGCCAAATGTAGTAATTAGAAAGGCAAATAAGATTCTTAAAAAGCTTGAAGAAAATAACTCACATAAAGAAGTTAAAGACACCTTAAACGATGTTCAAAATGACGACTTACAAATGAGCTTTTTTCAGTTAGATGATCCGTTATTAGAAGAACTTCGTGATGAAATTTTAGCTACCAATATTGATACACTTACCCCTATTGAAGCTCTTATGAAATTAAACGAAATTAAACGTATGTTAGTGAAGAAGTAGTAATACGCTTTTAATTATTTTTTCATATTTAATGTAGTAATCTTTACAGTTTAAGTAAATTGTAATAAAGCATCTGTTTTAAAAAAACTATTATCTATATCATATAAATTGAGTATAAAACCAAATATTTATGATGTGTTAGATCATTTGAAATAATAAAAAAAGAGTTTATATAAAATTTTTCAAAAAAGATAAAATTACTAATAAAAGTAATTTATATTTGTAACCATTGTATAAGGTTATGTAATATGGTTACAAAAGATTATTATTCTTTAAATGAAGTATCAGAAATTTTAGGTAAAAGTAAAGAAACATTACGACGTTGGGATAGAGATGGAAAATTTAAAGCTGTTAGAGAACCAATTAGTCAATATAGAATCTATAAAAAAGAACAAGTTAATAAGTTATTGAAACAGTTATCTATTGATTATGAAGATACAATAGATAATTCGGTAATTCCTATTAGAGAATTTAGTGCTGTAGAATTATTTGCTGGTGCAGGTGGCTTAGCAGTTGGTATGGAAAATGCAGGTATAAAATGTGTTGCTTTAAATGAAATTGACAAATGGGCTTGTCAAACATTAAGAGAAAATAGACCTCAATGGAATGTATTAGAAGGGGATATTAAATCTTTTAATTTTTCTGAATATCAGAATCAAGTAGATATAGTTACTGGTGGTTTTCCTTGTCAAGCTTTTAGTTATGCAGGAAAAAAATTAGGTTTAAAAGATGCTAGAGGAACTCTTTTTTTTGAATTTGCAAGAGCTGTTCAAGAAATAAACCCTTTAATCTGTATTGGTGAAAATGTAAAAGGATTACTATCTCATGATAAAGGAAAGACAATTAAAGGTATGACATCTATTTTAGATGAAATTGGCTACAATGTTGTTCCTGTTGAAGTTTTAAAAGCTGTAAATTATAAAGTTCCTCAAAAGCGAGAAAGACTTTTTCTAGTAGGTGTTAGAAAAGATATCAATATAAAATTTAAATACCCTAAACCACATAATAAAATATATAACTTGATTGATGCTCTTAAAAAAGGAGAACTCTATGATTGTGATGTTCCTACTTCACCAGGAGCTAAATACCCTGATCATAAAAAAGCCGTATTAGATTTAGTACCACAAAAAGGTTATTGGAGAAATTTACCTTTAGATATTCAAAAAGAATACATGGGAAAAAGTTTCTATTTAGGAGGCGGAAAAACTGGAATTGCTCGAAGGATTGGTTGGGATGAACCCAGCTTAACTTTAACTTGTAGTCCTGCTCAAAAACAAACGGAAAGATGTCATCCTGAAGAGACTCGTCCCTTTACAGTTCGTGAATATGCCAGAATTCAAACATTTCCAGACAATTGGAAGTTTATGGGATCTGTTTCACAACAGTATAAACAAATAGGAAATGCTGTACCTTGCAACTTAGGAGAAGAAATGGGATACGCTATTATTAATTTTTTAAATACATATTATAGCCAGTTGTAATTAAATCTTTTATTTTTGGTAAAGTAAAACACTCTTATGTTAACCAAAGAAAAAGCTAAAGAAATTATAAAAGATACTGTAAAACGAAGTATCATTGATTTTGCTCAAAAATCATTAAATAAAAAACCTAAATTTCAAATTTTAGATTTAATTATTCCTAAAGAAAGGAAAATTAGATCAATTGTTGGAGGATTAGAAACTTCTTTAGGAACCACTTTGTGGGAACCTCTTGCTAAAGCTTTAGCTAAAGAGAATGGATTTCAAATTATTAATAAAAATCTTGAAAGTCCTGTTAATATGCCTGCAAATTTAAGTAATACTCTTCAAAACATTATTGAAGAACGAAAAAGAAACAATGGTATCTACAATGCAGTATCTAGTCATGAAGAAATTAAACGAGTATGTAAAGTTTTTCTTGTTAGACCTATCACAGCATTTGAATCTGCACCAAAAGGTTTTGGAGTTGATATTTGGTTAAAAAAAGATGGAATAAATTATTTCTTTGACACAAAAACTGTACAACCGAATATTGGAGCTTATTCTAAATTTGTTGAACAAATTCTTAATTGGTATACATTTTTTTACTCAAGATTCCCTCAAGAAAAAGCTGAAGCTAGAATTGTTTTCCCTTATAATCCTCATAAAGAAAACTTTTGGGATAAAACTATGGGGAAAGGAAAACCTTTAGAACAAAATAATGAAGGATGGGTTGAAAATCAGTTTTGGGATTTTTGTTCTGGCTTAGATGATACTTATAGTCTCATTGTTGAATCTTTTTCTGAATTGAGAGAAACAAAAGAACTAGAAAATGATATAAACAAAATGTTATTATTGAAGTCATCTTGACTTTTTTTGAGAAAAAATTAAGGGTTGTAGATATTTGTGTTGCGAAACATAAAAACACAACCCTATGTACCAAGTACTAAGCAAAGATATGATAGAATTAGA